>JADCGL010000022.1 GCA_020248985.1 Telmatospirillum sp.
CTCCAGCGCCGCCGCCACTTTGAGAACACCAAGGCTCACGAACACGCGCTCGTCCAGCAGGAACGACGACGGCGGGATCACCAGCGTGATCGACCGGTGGAACTGCTCGAGCATCGTCGGCAGGATTTTGGGCGCGAAATCCGGGACGGGTGCCTGAAGTGCTGATGTCATGGGCGGACTTTGCCGATTCGAGGGTTATATTTCCACAGATAACTGCGAAATACGTGGCGCGCGGCTTCGCCCAAGAAAAGACCTCCCCCCCGAAATTACCGCGCCTGTGGCGAAGCAAGCACACGCGCCGGAAAGCCTTTTTCAATCAATGATTTGGCGGCAATTTCATGGCCCGCACCGGACCAATGGCCGTCCGAATCGAGGTCGAATCGTTGGGGCCGCTGGGCGTAGGCCTCGAAGAACGGCACGTCCATGTCGATCGCCGAATAACCGGCCGCCACGGCGCGCGCCATGAAGCTGCTGCGCATCATTGCGAAGTAAGTGTCGGCTTGCGCACGCGCCGCCTGCGGATCGCGGAACCCGTCGACCACAAACATGATGCGGTCGGGGGCAAGCCCGGTTCGGACCGGCAGATCGGCCAGGAAGGCATCGATCGCGGCGAGCGAGTCTCGAACCACCGATTCCGGCAATCGGACCGGCGTAAAGCCCGCAAATTCCTGCGGCTCGCCGAGGCGACGCAAGGCCGTCAAACGATCCATAACCTGCAAATTGAGCAGCAGATACCGGATCAGCGCCGAGCGTGCGGCCCAGGCGCGCTTGGCAAGCTTGGGTGCATAGTCGGCGCGATCCAACGCAAGCGTCCCGTTCGCGTCCGCCCGGTACTGCGCCATTCCGGGTTTTATACCGAAACTGGTCAGGCTCTCGGCAAAATCGTTGCCGACGACGACGACGACAAGCCCGTCCGCTTTGTATTTGCGGGCCGCAAACTCGGCCCAAATCAAATACTGCGACAGCGGCGCGCCCGACGCGCCGAACGAGTAGACCCGACCGTCGGGATATCTTGCTTGAAGCCGCCCTTGGATCGTTTCGGCGTAGGGCACCATCAGCGCCTCGACGAACGAATCGCCGACGACGGCCAGCAGCCGGCGCGGATCGTTTTCCGCGTATTCGAGATCGTTGACGAAGCCCGCTTTGTTGACGCGGCCGCGATTGGCGTTAGAGAAATCGCCGCCAAGCGAATAGACATAGTCGCGGTCGGGCGCAAAACGGAAAATCGGCTGCGCGGCGTCGACCGGCTCGGGCAGCATGTCAGAGCGCACCGGAAGAAAGCGCAGCACGATCTCGGCAGCACCCGCCATCAGCAGCATGACGAACGACGCGACCGCGAGCCCGAGCGCGATGTCTTTTCCGAATCGCAGAAAGCGATCCTTCATGGTGCAGGCCTGGAAGAGGTTTTCAGAACGCCGGCCGCGAGCGCGCCCAGCGCCAGCCACCAGATGCGCTGAAACGCGACGTCGTGCACCATCGAGAACACCGCGAAAAACAGCAGCAGCAGCTGTATCGCGACATGCTGCGGCAGCGCCAGAGACGCAAGTCGCATGCGGTAGCGCCACAGCAGCCACGCCGGCAGGCTGGCGAAGGCGATCGCGCCGACCAGACCGAATTCGGCAAGAACCCAGACCGGCGTCGAGTGGGTCACCAACGGGGCGCCGGTCGCGCCCAAATTGAGCCGCACGACCGCCCCGAGGCCGCCGCCGAACAGCGGATTTTCGCGCCACATCGACAGCCCGCCGACAATGCTGCTCCAGCGCTCGGCGGTCGACGAGCCTGCCAGAATTTCGCTCGGATCGAAGACGGCGCTGTTTTCGGAAAGCAGGCGCGCGACCGGCGGCGACAGCCAGTTCGGGATCGCCCACCAGACGAACGCCAATACGAGCGCAACCGCGATCGCAGACAAGACGAAGCTGCGGCGTTCGGGCCAGCGCCACAGCGCGAATGCCAACAGCGCCGTCGTCGCGGCAAGCCCCGCGATCGAACCCGCCTGCCAAACGCCCAACACGAGCACCCCCATCAGAACGGCCCGGCATGCGCCGGCTTTGGCACGCAGCTGCACACCTGTGTAAGCGAGCGCCAGCGAGATGCAGACGAGCAGCTGGAACGACAGCGTGTTGCGATTACCCGAATAGCCCTGGAAGTTGGCGGCCATGAAATAGTTGATCACCCCGAAACTCAGCATCGTGCGCTCAATCGAGTAAACGACGATCACGACAACGGCCGTGGCGATCAGCGATACGGCCAGCCGCCGCCGCCCCTGCCCGCCGAACGACGCGACGATCAACGCGCCGCACGCGGAATAGCCCAGCAGCACGAGCCAGCCGACCAGCCGATTGCCGAACGCCCAGCTCGAAAACCCGAACAGAATATAGCCGCGCGCGAACGCAAACACGAACAGCACGCTCAATGCCGCAAGCCACAGCGCAAAGGGCTTGGCCAAAGCGACCGGCGCGCGCCGGGTGAAGGCGAATTGCACCAGCACCAAACACAGCGCCAACACCGCCAACGGGTCGGCCAAGTTCAGCGAGATCCAGCCGCCCGCAACCGAGGCCTGGATTTGGAAGAACAGAAAAAAGGCGGCCAGATGGGCGAGCAGCAAGCCCGCCAGTCGGTCGAAATCGGGCAAGCCCGCATCGGTCTCCACCGTGCGCACGATCGCCGTCGCTGCAGGTTCGCGGCGCGCCAGAAGCGGGGCAGCCGCCAGCACCACGACGGTCGCGCACAAACCGACCAGGACCGACGCCGCAACTGCATCGTGCGAGGAAACGCCGAGCGCTCCGAACGCGTAGATCGCGGCAAGCTCGCGCACGCCCCAGCCATTGACGCTGATCGGCAGGCTCGCGGCGAAGGTCACGATCGCCGCCGCCCCCATCGCCTGCCAGAAAGGCAGGCTCACGCCGACCGCATCGAGGGCCGCCACATAAGCCCCGAACACAAGCAGATTGGCGCCAGCGCTGATGCCGGCAACGGCGGCAAAACGCGCCAGGGCCGGGCCCGAAAGCAGTGTGCGCAGCAGCACCGCTTCGTGGCGCCCCCCCGCCATGGCGAGGCTCAAGGCGACAGCTAACGGCACCACGATTGCCGCCTGCACCAAAGGCGTGCGCGCCAATGCTTCGACCACCGTGTGGCTGCCGAACACGGCGACGAACCCGCCGGCAGCTGCCGCCAAACCCACGAGCGCCATCACGAACCGCTCGTAGCCCGAGGCGACCACAAGGGCCGGGGCCGGCACGTCGTGGCGGCGCAGCACCAATTGACGCCCCAGGATCGAGCCGAACAGATTGAAGACGAACAGGCTCGACACGAAGCCCGACACGCTCGCCCGCACCGTGACGGCCCAAGGCACGGCGCAGCCGAAATGCGCCAGCACGCGATGCAGACGGAAAATCACGACCACGAGATTGACGGCCATCAAGGCCAGCACGGCGGCCGTCCAGCGCCAATCGAGATCGGCATAGCCCGCCACGATCTTGTCGAGCCCGACCCACCACGCGATCGCGAAGATCGCCAGCACCGTTCCGAACAGGGACAGAAGACGTTTCATCGGCGCGACCGGCCGCTCGACAAATAGGATGCAATTGACTGCATGAGCTGCGCGCCGTTGCACCCTTCAGCGATCTCGACCGCTTCGTCGTGTATCGATGCCGTGCGCAGTGCAAAAAGCACCGAAGGGCGGCTGGAGCGGGAAAAGGGATTCGAACCCTCGACCCTCACGTTGGCAACGTGATGCTCTACCACTGAGCTATTCCCGCCCGCGCGCCCTTAGCGAAAGCGGCGCGATAATAGGCCGGGTCGCTGCAATTGCAAGACAAAAACGTGACGGGGTCGCCCCCCCGGCCAGGGGGGTTGTTTTGGCCGCCGAAACGCGCCATTTTCCCCTCATCTCGCCAAACCAAGCACGGACAGAACCCCCATGGACCAACTGATCGGGGCCGCCAAGGCCAATGCGGCCGGCGGCGACCTTGTCGTCGACTCGACCGACGAAGCCTTCGAAAAAGACGTGCTCGCGGCGTCGGCCAAAGTGCCGGTCATCGTCGATTTCTGGGCGCCGTGGTGCGGGCCGTGCAAACAATTGGGCCCGGCCATCGAGAAGGTCGTGCGCGAGGCAAAAGGGGCCGTCAAGCTCGTCAAAATCAATATCGACGAGCATCCGTATTTTGCCCAGCAGCTGCGCGTGCAGTCGATCCCGGCCGTGTTCGCCTTCAAGGCGGGCCGCCCGGTCGACGCGTTTTTGGGCGCGCTGCCGGAAGGCGACATCCGCAAATTCGTGAAAAAACTTCTGGGCGACAAGGGCCCGTCGCCGATCGAACAAGCGCTCGAACAGGCCAAGGAAGCGTTCGATGCGGGCGATGCGCCCACCGCCGCCGCCCTCTATGCGCAGATCCTGCAGCACGAGCCCGCCAACGCCAAAGCCGTTGCGGGCCTCGTGAAGTGCCAGATTGCCGCGGGCGAACTCGATGCGGCCGCCGCCATGCTCGCCGATCTGCCGCCCGAGCTTGCCAAAGACGCCGAGATCGCCGCCGCCAAAACCGCCCTCGACGTGGCCCGCCAGGGCGAGAAGGCCGGCGACGTCGCCCCCTTGCGCGCCAAGCTCGAGGCCAATCCGGCCGACCACGAAACGCGCGTTGCTTTCGCCCTGGCATTGTTTGCGGGCGGGGCGGCCGAAGAGGCGATCGACCAGATGCTCGATCTCTACAAGCGCGACCGCAACTGGAACGAAGGGGCCGCGCGCGCCCAGCTCGTCAAATTCTTCGAAGCGCTCGGCAACACGCATCCGGCGACGATCCAGGGGCGCCGTCGCCTCTCGTCGCTGATGTTCGCTTGAGCGCCGCGTCGCGGTGGCCGTGACCCTCGCCCGCACCGGTCTTGGCGACATGCCGGCGACCTTGCCGATCTTCCCGCTGTCGGGCGTGCTGCTGCTGCCGCGCGGCCGGTTGCCGCTGAACATATTCGAGCCGCGCTATTTGGCGATGGTCGAAGACGCGCTCGCAAGCCACGACAAGCTGATCGGCATCATCCAGCCGACCGAAAAAGAGCCGAGCGGCCGCCCGCAAGCGCTCTATCCGGTCGGTTGCGCGGGCCGCCTCGTGAGCTGGTCGGAAACCGACGACGGCCGCTACTTGATCCAGCTTGCCGGCATTGCGCGCTTCGAGGTCGGCGACGAGATTTCCACGATGCGCGGCTATCGGCGCATCCGTCCGGATTTTTCGCGCTTCGAGGCCGATTTCCGCGAGCCCGAACGCGGCGGCTTCGACCGCAAGCGCCTGCTCGCCGGCCTCAAAGCCTATTTCGCGGCCGAGGGCCTCGAAGGCGATTGGAATTCGATCAGCCAAGCGCCCGACGAGCGCATCGTCAGTACGCTGGCCATGCTGTGCCCCTTCACGGCCGAAGAAAAACAGAGCCTGCTCGAATGCACGACGCTCGCCGAACGCGCCAAGGCGATGACGGGCTTCTGCGAAGCGCGTGCCGCCGCCTCGGGTTCGTCCGACCCGTCGGGCGGCAAGCTGCACTGAGGAGAGACGAACATGCCCGGCACCAATGCGGTCGATCCCAAGCTGCTCGAAATCCTGGTCTGCCCCGTGACCAAAAGCACGCTGCGCTACGATGCGGCGGCGGGCGAGCTCGTCAGCGAAGCGGCGGGCCTTGCCTACCCGATCCGCGACGGCATTCCGATCATGCTCGTCGACGAAGCGCGCCGCATCGATTCCGCCCACGGCAGCCCGTTGTGACGCGAGACGGCATTTGAGTTTTTCGGTCCAACACCGCCCGCTCGAAATCCGGCTCAAAAAGGCCGAAAAGCGCCTCGAGATCGACTACGACGACGGCACGACCTTTGCCCTGCCCGCCGAATTGCTGCGCGTGGAAAGCCCGTCTGCCGAAGTGATGGGCCACGGGCCCGGCCAGAAGCAGATCGTGGCGGGCCGGGCGGAAGTGGGCATTCTCGGCCTCGAGCAGGTCGGCAACTACGCGATCCGCATCAAGTTCGACGATCTGCACGACACCGGCATTTTCTCGTGGGACTATCTCTACGAACTCGGCGCCAACCAAGAAAAACTCTATGCCGAGTATCTCGCGGCGCTGGCCGCCAAGGGCCTGAGCCGCGATCCAAGGGCGAAGAAGGCGACATGAAAGCGACGTGGCGCAAACCTAAGGAGTAGATTTGTTGCCATAGCAGGCTCATTCGCGCGTTCGAACCGATTCTTCTATCAATCGTACAGCTCGCTCATTCATTGGATTTTTAGTGTCGGATGCTATCGATTGAAGTCGTGATTTTGCCTCTTCAAAATCGAGAAACATTCCGATTGTATCTCTTCTCAAGATCCAGCGCACAATCTCGTTGGTCGCACTCCAAGTTCGCATTTTTTCCATGAAGTCGATGAAGCCCGCGTCGCTCGCGACAAGCCGAGCAGCCCACATGCGCGTCTCCGCTTTACTTTCGACATCGATTTCGTACCAAGCAATCAAAAGACGCGGAAACTCAGGGGCACATAGAAGCTCTTGCACTGGAGCAGCATTGTACCGCGCCCGCATCACATCCTTTACTGCTTGGCGTAGATCTTCGGCATAGGTCAAAACTGATCCATCAGCCTGCGGCGTTTTCCTGCTTCCCTCCTCAAGTATCTCGTCCCTCAACAACTGCGACAGCCACCCAATTGCAGCGCCATTCTTGAAGATCGCAATGATTGCTTCGTTGCGCTCGGGCTCGTGAATACGTCGCAAGATGGTTGGGAGGAGCTTCGCCATTCGCGCGGCAAAGAAATTGATTCCAAAATCTTGAACGCCAGTCAAACGAACTGCTTTGTCCATAGAATTGGAAAGACAGATCGCTAGTCCACGTGCTGACTTCGGATTCAGCGTCGAAACGACTTCGCCCGAAAATCGATCCATAAGCGCTTCAACTTTCAACCCACCTTGCGGTCTTGTTGCTGCAACAAACTGATCGAACATTTCTGCGGCGATTACGTGATTCTCGTTGAGGAGCCGAAGGAATTGGGTGAATTCGTTGTCGCTAACCGAATTGGCTGGCCTGGAGAATGCAAAATAGATTTTATAATGTTGGGGACTTCCAAGTCGTTTTTCCGAAATGCTGCGAGAATGGAGATCGCGTTGCTTAACCTCATTGAATAGCTGCCAAGAAGTATTTCCGTCTTCGGAGTCATCGCCGAGCCCTCGGCTGATACCTGGAATGATCGTACGCATCTCCGCCAACAGCACATCACGAATCAAAGCATCTTGTTCTAAGGCCTTCTCCAGGTTTTGCATGTGTAAACGCTCCTCACCTGGAGCCAACATACCTCCCGAAACAAGAGATGCGACGACGGTCATATAGCTCTCAATCCATGAATAAATTTCTCGATTTTTGAGCGATACAAGTTGAAGCCAAATCATGTCGCCAAGATCAATATCTCCAATCACTGGAGTTATATTCAACTTGACGAGATTGAGGGCGCGGAATACGTCGCGTGGGGTTTTTAATACTCGGCCTCCAGCCTGATCTATTGCCAGCAAAACCCGACTTTGGGCAGCGCGCCTTTCCGCGTTGCTTAGAGATTCAAATTCGGTAGGAAGTGCCTCAACGATCTTCTCTTGAAACAATCGTCTCAAATCGAAGTCTTCGGGACGTGGTACCGTGTAGAAAACTTGGAGGATTTTTTCTAAGAATTCTTCACCATCGTCAATTTTCAAGGCTTCTTTGATTCGGCTGACGAGCAATGGCCGTGCATACGACAAGACATAGACTATGTTCGGAAAGTCGGCGATTGCTCGAATCAATCGCATCACGAGCGCTGCCTCCGCCGGCTCCAGTCGATCGAGATCATCGATAAAAACGACAATGGGTCGCGAAAGCTTTCTCAAACTCGCCGTCAAAGTTTCTTTTTGTTTGTCGAGTGACGGGAGTTGTTTGTTTCCGGAGATTGCCTTCTCGCTCACCTTAAACAGTTTTTCCGCTTGTCTAGTGAGCGGGACGTCTAAAGCAGCGCCGATCTCGGCGACTTTCCCGGCAGCGCCCAATGTCAAACGAAACAGTGCGAGACTCTTGCGCAGTTTTGGATTTAGGCCCTTTCGACGCCTATTGTGGATACTCTTTTTTATGCGGCCAAAGACTCCGACATATTCAAGTCGCTCAGCATGGGTCAACTCCTTTGGCTCAATCTTTGCGACGGCGTTTTCGATTTCTCGAAATAGCTCGTCAAGTAAACCGTCGCGCGAGTCGATCATCCAGGGCCTGAAATGCACGATCTCAGGCGGCGACTTTTGGTTCCTTAATGCGCTTGCCACAAGATTTACGAAACTCGACTTACCCGTGCCCCAATCGCCTTCCACCCCAAGAACGGATCCATCGGATGAAGCCATTGCTAGTAGCGATTTTGCGAGATGCTTGGCCGGAACTGCGAAGCCAAACCGATCCTGACTTGCGTCAGAGATTGGCCTATCGTCGAACATGGACTGAGGATCACTCACGTGGCATTCTCGCGGTTAAGATTGTATTTTTATGTAATCATTTGTGCCGAAAAATCATAGTTGATTCCAAACCTGCTTGAAGCCTCTCGCATCGCCATTGAGATGCGTTCGTCCGCGAATTCGGAAAGGTTGGAATTTTGCCCTCGTAAATCTCATTTGAATTTTAAGGTTTATATTTTTGATAAAGAAAATTAGCATAGTTCTTGATATAAACTCACCTTTATGCTTGAATCAACCATCGTCGTCGGGTTCGCCCCGACGGGGTGCGCTGTTTGAAATGTGAAGAAAGAAGAACCGCAGGCGGCTCGAAAACCGACCGCTGCAACATGTAACCGCGAATCGTCGTCGTGGTTACATTTGAGCAAAATCAGCGGCTTAAAACGGTTGCGGTCGCGATTCGTCGCCTTTGGTAACCTATTTCAGGCGATCTCGGCGGCGAGTTTCTGCACGATCGCGTCGGCAAAACTCGAAAAACTGCGCGCCGGCACCACAAACGCGCCGGGGCCGCCGATCACCTCGCTGCGATAGACTGCGGCAAGGTTCGTCTCGTCGGTCAGGATCGGCAGGCCGTTGATGCCGACCCCGGCCGCCACCGCGTCGTCGCGGGCAAAGCGCGGGAAGCGGCCCTGGTTGCTGCGCCCGTCGCCGGACACGTCGATCGTGCGGCGGGGTGCTGCAAACGGGCAGTCGGCCAGCACGCGCACGGCATGGTCGATGGCCGCCCCGATCGCCGTCGCGTCGTCGTCCACGAGGCGCGACTGGCCTTCGAGGCGGGCGGCAAACGCGTCGATGGCGGCATCGGCGTCGAGCAGCGTCCAGCCCAGCGCTTGGGTCTGCGCAAATTGGCCGCCCCATTGCGTCATCGCGACCGCAATGCGGCGCGTGGGCCCGCCCAAGATCGCCCGGCGCACACGCGCATGGCGGAAGGCCGCCGCATAGCCCTCGGCCTGCAGCCGGTACTCCTGCGCGTCGATCGAGCGCGAGCAATCGACCGCCAGCACCAAGGCAAGATCGGCCGCGGGGGCGCCGAACGGCCGGATCGGGTCGGTGTTCGCGGTGCGCGGATCGGCGAACGCGGGCGATGCCGCGGCGGCAAGGCCGCCGGCCAGGAAGGTGCGGCGGCTCATGTCGGGTCGGTTTGGGTCGGGTCGGGCCATTGGTCCCCCCTGCGATCTTGCGAATCTTCGCACCGCTGCCGGGATCGCCACAAGCGACATTGCCCAGGGCCGCGGAATTTGCGAGTTTGCGGCCCGTTTTGTGACAATGCCCGTCCTGCACCGTACACGCCGCCCCGGAGCCACGCCCATTCGCGTCCTGCATGTCATCGCGTCGATCGCCCAACGCACCGGGGGGCCGGCCAAGGCCGTGGTCGATATGGCGGCGGCGGTCGCGGCCCGCGGCCACGCGGTGTCGATCTACACGACCGACCGCGAAATGTCGGACGCCGAACGGGCCGCGATCGGCGCGCCGCCCGCCGACGGCGTGGCGCGCCACGTTTTCAAGCAGCACTGGCCGCGCACCTTCGCCGCGAGCTTCGAACTCGGGGCGGCCCTCGAAGACGCGATCCCGAAGGCCGACATCGTGCATCTGCACTCGCTCTATCTCTACCATGTGTGGAAAGCGGCGTCGGTGTGCCGCAAGGCGAAGGTGCCGTATCTCCTGCGCCCGCACGGCACGCTCGATCCGTTTTTGTGGCGCCGCCATCGCGCGCGCAAAAAACTCGTCGAGCTCGCCTTCCAGGATCGCGTGATCCGCGATGCCGCCGCCCTGCACTACACGGCCGAAGAAGAAATGCGGCTTGCCGCGCCCTACGTGCACGGGGCGCAAGGCGTGGTGGTGCCCAACGGCCTCGACATGCGCGACTATGCAACCGTGCCCGCGCGCGGCGCCTTTTTTGCGGCCCACCCCGAATTGGCCGGCACCAAGCCGATCCTGTTTTTGAGCCGCATCAATTTCAAGAAGGGGCTCGACGTGCTGATCCCGGCTTTCGCGAAGGCTTACGCGGCGGATCCGGCATTGCGCCTGGTGGTTGCAGGCCCCGACGACGGCTATCTCGCCGCCGCCAAGGGTTTTGCCGAAACGGCGGGCGTGGCCGACAAGGTGCTGTGGCTCGGCATGCTGTCGGGCGAAGCCAAGAAGGCCGCCTTCGCCGACTGCACGGCGTTCGCCTTGCCGTCCTGGAGCGAGAATTTCGGCATCGCGATCGTCGAGGCAATGGCGTGCGAAGCGCCCGTCATCGTGTCGGACCGGGTGAATATCTGGCGCGAGATCGAAGCGGCGGGGGCCGGCCTCGTCTCGCCGCCCGAAGTGGATGCAGTCGCGGCGCACATTCTGCTGCTGGCCGGCGATCCCGCACGCGGCCGGCGCATGGGCGAAGCCGGGCGCAAGCTTGCGGCGGCCAAATACGACTGGACCACGATCGCAGTCGAACTCGAACGGGTCTATGCCCGACTGGCGGCGCAATGAGTCCGGTTTCTGTCGTCGTGCTGACGTTCAATTCCGAAGCCACGATCGGCGCCACGCTCGATTCGGTCGCGGGCCTCAGCGACGACGTGCATGTCGTCGATTCAGGCTCGACCGACGGCACGCTTGCGATCATCGCGGCCAAGGGGGCCAAGCTCGCGTCGCACCCGTTCGAAAACTACGGCGCCCAGCGCAACTGGGCCATCGACAATCTGCCCTTGCAGCACGCGTGGCAGCTCCATCTCGACGCCGACGAGCGCGTCACGCCGGCGCTCAAAGCCGAGATCGCGATGCTGCTGGCGGGCGATGTGGCCGCCGATATCGGCGGCTTCTACATCCCGCGTCTCGTGCATTTCCATGGGCAAGCGCTCAAGCACGGCGGCATGTATCCGATCTACCATATGCGCCTGTTCCGCGCGGGGCGCGGGCGCTGCGAGGCGCGCAAATACGACCAGCATTTCCACGCCCAAGGCCGCAGCGAAAAATTGCAGCATCCGATGATCGACGACATTCGCCTGAGCTTCGGCGAATGGACCGCGCGGCACAATCGCTGGGCCGATGCGGAAGTCGACGAGATCCTCAATCCCGGCGGGGACGGCGTGATCCAGGCGGGCACGGGCGATCCGGTCGCCGAAAAGCGCCGCGCGCGCGGCTGGTACTACAAAGCCCCCTTGTTCTGGCGCGCTTTCATGCTGTTTTTCTACCGCTACGTCGTGAAGCTCGGTTTCCTCGACGGCAAGGAAGGGCTTATCTTCTACGTGCTGCAGACCCTATGGTTCCGCTTCCTCGTCGATGCCAAGCTCTACGAGCGGCGCAAGCAGCTCGAGGCCCGCAAATGAGCGATCCGTGCCTGTTCTGCGGGGCGGCCACGCACATGGCGTTCCCCGACATCGTCGACAATCGTTTCGGCTCGCCGGGCCATTATGCGATCCATGCGTGCACCGCCTGCGGCGGCCGCCAGACCTTCCCGCGCCCCGACCAGGCAGCGCTCAAGGCGCTCTATGAGCGCTATTACAATTACGGCGGCAAGACCGACGGGGCCTACGCTTCCTTGCGCGAGAAATTCCTGTTCTCGCCCTTCTATCGGCTGATGCTGGCGGTCGATGGGGATGTATCCTTCCATCTCCAGAAGGGCACAGGCCGCCTTCTCGATATCGGCTGCAACGAAGGGCGCGGCTTGCGGCTCTACAAGGCCAACGGCTTCGCCGCCGAAGGGCTCGAGCTCAATGCGCATGCGGCGGCCGCCGCGCGCGCGCACGGCTTCGCGGTGCACGAAAAACTCATCGCAGATTTCGTGCCCGCCCAGCCCTACGACGTCGCCGTGCTGTCGAACGTGCTCGAGCATGCGCCCGATCCGCGCGCGATGCTGGCGGACGTTTCGCGCATCCTCGCCCCCGGCGGGCAAGTGTGGATCAGCCTGCCCAATGTCGAATCTGCGATGGCCAAAATCTGCGGCCGCGATTGGGTCAACTGGCATGTGCCTTTCCACATCGTGCATTTCAGCCGCGCGCGCCTCGAAAAACTTCTGGCCGAAGCGGGTTTCGAAATCGTGGCGGCGCGCAATGTCACGCCTTCTTTGTGGGTGGCACAGTCGCTGATCGCTTGGACCTGGCGGCGCGATGCGCAAGCCGCCATTCGCCTGCAGCGCAAAGCACCCTTGGTCGCTGGCCTCATGGCGATCGCGCGCGGCCTGTTCTTCCCGCTGCTGTGGGCCTGGAATGCCGGCGGGCGCGGCGACTGCCTCGTCGTGCGGGCGCGCAAACGCTGATGCGTATTCTCGTGCACGATTTTCCGGGCCATGCCTTCCCGGTGCAGCTGTCGCGGGCTTTGGCGCATCGCGGACACAATGTGCGCCATCTCTGCTTCCCGGCCTTCCAAGCGCCCAAAGGGCCGCTCGCGCGCCGCGCCGACGATCCCGCGAATTTCGACGTGGCCTTCCTCGAACTCGACGCCCCCTTCGAGAAGCACAGCTTCGTCAAACGCTGGCGCCAGGAGCGCGAACTCGCGAAGCGCACGGAAGTCGCGATCGCAAGCTTCGCGCCGGATGCGGTACTCGCGGGCAATGCCCCGCTCGATGTGCAAGCCGCCAGCTATCGCGGCGCGCGCGCGGCCGATGCGGCCTTTGTGTATTGGCTGCAGGATCTGGTCGGCTTCGCGATGCGCAAGATTTTGGGGCGCAAGCTCGGCCTGCCCGGCACGCTCGTGGGCATGGCCTACGAAGCCAAAGAACGCCGCCTGCTGTGCAGATCCGATGCGGTCGTCGCGATCACCGACGATTTCCGCCCGCTGCTCGCCGGCTGGAACGTCGAAGCCGACCGCCTGCATATCGTCGAAAACTGGGCGGCGCGCGAAGAAGTGGCGCCAGCACCGCGCGACAATGCGTGGGCGCGCGAGCACGGCCTCGTCGGCCGCACGGTTTTTCTCTATTCGGGCACGCTCGGCCTCAAGCACGATCCGAGCCTGCTGCTCGATCTCGCGAAATCGCAGCCCGATGCTTCCCTCGTCGTGAATTCCGAAGGGTTGGGCGCGGACTGGCTGCGCGCACGCGGGAGCGAAGCGCCCAACCTGCGCATCCTGCCGTTCCAGCCCTTCGAGCGTTTGGGCGAAGTGCTGGCATCCGCCGACATCCTGGTCGCGATCCTCGAGCCCGATGCGGGCGTGTTCTCGGTGCCGTCCAAAGTGCTCACCTATCTGTGCGCCGGCCGGCCGCTGCTCGTCGCGATCCCGCCCGAGAATCTGGCCGCGCGCTTGGTCTTGCGCGAGGGTGCGGGCTTCGCGGCCGCACCCGGCGATCGCGCGGCGTTTCTGGCAGCGGCCGCAAGGCTCGCGGCCGATCCGGCAATGCGCGCCGCCATGGGTGCCAAGGCGCTGGACTACGCCGCGAAGACCTTCGATATTGCGGCGATCGCCCGGCGATTCGAGGCGATTCTCGAACAAGCGATGCGGACGCGAAAAAGATGAGCGACTCCTTCGACAGCGACCGTTTCTACGAGGCGGAATTCGTCGAGCATCGCGCGGTCGCGGAAGCCACGCACCGCGCGCTCAAAGCCGCCTTCAAGCAGCTGCTGGCCCAAGCCGTCGCGACGCTCCAGAACGGCGGCAAGATCCTGCTGTTCGGCAACGGGGGCTCGGCCGCCGATGCCCAGCATTTGGCAACCGAACTCACGGTTCGCTACATCAAGAATCGCCGCGCTCTCGCCGCGATCGCGCTCACGACCGACAGCTCGGCGCTGACCGCGATCGGCAACGATATCGGCTTCGAGCGGCTGTTCTCGCGCCAGATCGAAGCGCTGGGCCGGCCGGGCGATCTTGCGATCGGCATCACCACGTCGGGCGCTTCGCCCAACGTGCTCGAAGCGTTTCGCGTGGCGCGCAAGATGGGCCTCGTCGTCGCCTGCCTCACCGGCAAGGACGGCGGCAAAGCCAAGGACCTCGCCGACATCGCGCTGATCGTGCCGTCCAACACCACGTCGCGCATCCAGGAAATGCACATCACGCTGGGCCAGATGATGTGCGGCGGCATCGAGCATGCGCTCGGCATCGCCGACGGCCCCGATCCCTACAGCCCCTAGAATCCCGGGAACGCCCGCAATGACCGTGAATGCCGATCTCGTGGCTTTGGTTCCCAAGCTCGCAGGCGCGCGCATCGTGTGCATCGGCGATCTGATGCTCGACCGTTTCGTCTACGGCCGCGCCGAGCGCATCTCGCCCGAAGCGCCGATCCCGGTCCTGCGCATCGACCGCGAAGAATCGATGCTGGGCGGGGCGGGCAACGTGGTGCGCAACATCGTCGGTCTCGGCGGCCACGTGGAATTCGTTTCGGTCGTGGGCCAGGACGCGGCGGGCCGCGAAGTGCTGGGCCTCGTGGCGGGCCTCGAGGGCGTGGAGCCGCATCTGTTGGTCGAGCGCGATCGGCCGACGACGATCAAAACGCGCTTCGTGGCCGGCCACCAGCAGATGCTGCGCGCGGACAGCGAAACCAGCGCCCCCATCGCCGCCTCGACCGCCGAAGACGCATCGCGCCTCGTGGCCCAAGCCATGAAAGATTGCGGCGTCGTCGTGCTGTCGGACTACGCCAAAGGCGTGCTGCTGCCCGAGCAGATCGCCGCGATCGTCAAGGCCGCGAAAGCCGCCAAGCGCATCGTGATCGTCGATCCCAAGGGCCGCGACTATGCGCGCTACAAGGGGGCCACGATCCTTACGCCCAATCGGCGCGAACTGGCCGAAGCGACCGGCCTGCCGGCCGAAGGGGACAAGGGCGTCGAGCTTGCCGCCCGCCGCCTTCTCAAAACCACGGGTGCGGAAGCCATCGTCGTCACGCGCGGGGCCGAAGGCATGAGCATCGTGCCCGCCAAAGGCAAGGTCGAACATCTGCCCGCCCTTGCGCGCGAAGTGTTCGACGTGTCCGGGGCGGGCGATACGGTCATCGCAACGCTCGCGACCGCACTCGCGGGCGGACTCAAACTGCTCGATGCCGCACGGCTCGCCTCGGTCGCGGCGAGCGTGGTGGTGGCCAAGCTCGGCACGGCCGTCGCCTACTCGGCCGATCTCGTGCGCGCACTCCGCCACGACGACATCGCGGTCAGCGAAAACAAATTCGTCACCGATGCGCAGGCGGTCGATCAGGTCGCCATTTGGCGCCGCCAGGGCTTGCGCGTCGGCTTCACGAACGGCTGCTTCGACCTCCTGCACCCGGGCCATGTCTCGCTGATCGCACAGGCGCGCAGCGCTTGCGACCGGCTCGTGGTCGGCCTCAATTCGGATGCGTCGATCAAGCGCCTCAAGGGCGAGAGCCGCCCTGTGCAGGGCGAAGCCGCGCGGGCGGCCGTGCTTGCGTCGCTCGGCCAAGTCGATCTCGTGGTCGTGTTCGCCGAAGACACGCCGATCAAACTTATCAAGGCGCTGAAGCCCGAGATCCTCGTCAAAGGGGCCGACTACACCAAAGACAAAGTGGTGGGGGCGCGCGAGGTCGAAGGCTGGGGCGGCAAGGTGGTGCTGGCCAAGCTCGTCGAAGGCCAGAGCACCACCGCCACGATCCGCAAGATCGGGCGCTAAAACGCCTCGAGTTTTCCGGCCACCGGCAGCGGTGCGAGCGCGATAGAAGCCCGACGCGGCAGCCAGCGCGCCATCAGCCGCTCGATATTCTCGAGCCCGTCGAGCAGCCCCGGAATGACGGCCGCCGACGGCGGCGCTTGGTGCGCAAGGGCGCGCAAAGCTTCCACCATCGCGCCGGCATCGCGCACGCCGTCGTCGGGCAGCATGCGCGTGAGGCCCACGCTCTCGGCCCGCTCGGCGCGGATGAACTGCTCGAGGCGCGGGGCCACGCGCGGCACGATCACGGCCGGTTTGTCGAAGGACAGAATTTCGCAGAACGTGTTGTAGCCGCCCATCGCGACGATCCCGGCCGCACGCGTGATGAGCTGCTCGAGATGCGCGTCGAACGTGATCGCCTCGACCCGCGAGGACAAGCGCGCCGCACGATCGAGAAACTCCGACTGTTTTTCGGACTGCATGAACGGGCCCAGCACCAGCAAGGCTCGGTGCGGCAACGAAGCCCCGCTTTCGTAAGCGCGCAAGACCCAGTCGATCAGCGCATCGCCGTCGCCGCCGCCGCCCGTGGTCACGAGCACATAGGGCTGCTCGCGCGCTTCGGCCATCTCGATGGTCGAACGCGGGTTGCCCTGCGGCATCATGCGGTGCAGATAGCCCGTGTAGCTGATCTTGCGGCGCACGCTCTGCGGAATCGCAAGGCCCGCAAGCGGATCGCAGATCTGCGGCAGGCCGTATATCCATATGTCGTCGTAGAGGTCGCGCAAGGCAGGTACGGCCTTCTTGCGCTTCCATTCGGGCCCCAGCAGGGCCGGGTCGTCCATCACGTCGCGCAAGCCCAGAACCAGCGGCACGCCGCGCCGCTTGAGGAACTGCAGCGTCTCGGAAACTTCGCCGCGCAGGCCCAGCGGCTCCTTGTCGACGAGAAAAAGATCGGGGTCGAATGCCTCGGCCGTGTGGCGGATGATCGAGCCGCGGATCGACAAGGTTTGCGCGATGTCGATATGCAAGTTCAACGAAGTGTATTCGCCGTTGCGCAGCTTAATCACGCCGGGGATGCGCACGAAATCGACGCGGGCCTTGAAATCGAACGACCCGATGATCGGCGAGCCCGACAGGATCAGAACCGAAAGATCCTTGTCCGCCTGCACCATCGCATGCGCGATGGCACGACAGCGCCGCAGATGGCCGAGGCCCATCGTGTCGTGGCTGTAGATGAGCACGCGCCGGTCTTTGCGAAACAGCCGGCGCGTCGCATTCTCCGTATCGCTCGCCATTTCAGCCCCCCGCGCAACAGGCGCGCATAACCGCTTCGGCATACCCAATCGTTGGCACCTTATGCGAGATCGAAGGCCGCTGCCAACATGCATATTGCGGCGCAGTCCTCAGGATAAGGCCCGTAAATACCTTCACATTTCGGCTTCGTGACACTGTCGGGTCCGCCCGATGGCAATCCCTTGATTTCTTGCCCCCGGCAGCACGCTCCATATAGTCTCGGACGGGCGCAGCACGCGCAGGACTGACGAAAAGGCCGAAAGAATGCCGACACGTTCCGGAGATGGGCTCGAGCGTTCGATCTATCGCTTCGTCGTGCGATTTTCGCTGAAGGACACGATCTTCATCTGCGCACTCGTCGCCCTTGCGCAGGTCTTCTACTACATCTCGCTCGACCTGCCCAAAAACATCATGAACCAGGGCATCCAGGGCAAAGGCGTTGCCTTCCCGGTCGACATTGCGGGTCTCGGCCTGCTGTCGCTCGACCAAGTCGGCTATCTGATGTGGTTGTGTTTTCTGTTCTTGCTCGCCGTCCTAGTCAATGGGGGCCTCAAGCAGTTCGTCAACTCGCTCAAAGGCAAACTCGGCGAACGGCTGCTGCGCCGCCTGCGCTATCTTCTGATGGCGCGCATCCTGCGCTTTCCCGTGGCGCATTTTCGCAAGACTTCGTCGGGCGAGCTGATCCCCATGCTGACGGCCGAGGTCGAGCAGATCGGCGGCTTCATGGGCGATGCGTTCGTGCAGCCTTTGATGCAGGCGGGCATGCTGCTGACGATCGCGATCTTCCTGTTCGCCCAGAATCCGATCATGGGATTTGCCGCGATCTCGCTGTTTCCGATCCAGGCCTACATCGTGCCGGTGCTGCAGAAGCGCGTCAAAGAACTCGGCAAGGAGCGCGTCAAGACGGTGCGCAAGATCTCGGAGCGCATCGGAGAAACGGTCGGCGGCATCCAGGAAGTGCGCACGCTCGGCACGGCCGCATGGGAACGTGCGGACTATACCGAGCGTTTCGGGACCGTCTACCGCATCCGTTTTGCGATCTACCAGCGCAAGTCGCTGGTCAAATTCATCAACAACACGCTGAACCAATGCGCGCCGCTGATGTTCTACGCGATCGGCGGCTATCTCGTGATTCACGGCTCGCTCAGCGTGGGTGCGCTCGTGGCAGCCCTGTCCGCGCACAAAGACATGACGGCTCCGTGGAAAGAGCTGCTCGACTACTACCAGCAGGCGCAGGACGCGCAGCAGAAATACGAGCAGGTCGTCGAGCAGTTCCAACCCGACAATCTGCTGCCCGCAGGCCTGCATGCACCTGCCGAAGCGCCGGCAAAGCCCTTCGACGGGCCGATCGTGGCGAACGCCCTTACCGTGCAGGAAGACGCCCAGACCAAGCTCCTCGAGGGGGTGAGTTTCGAGCTCCCGCTCGGCACGCATGTGGCCCTGGTCGGACCGTCGGGCGGCGGACGCGAAGCTCTGGCGATGACGCTCGCGCGCCTGTACCAACCCACCAGCGGTAGCTTGCGCATCGGCAGTCGCGACATGGCGCAGATATCGGACGCCGATCTCGGTGCGCGCATGGGCTATGTCGGTCCCAACGCCTACGTGTTCTCGGCAAGCTTGCGCGACAATCTCGCCTACGGGCTGCGCCAGCGCGTGCTCGCACCGCACGAAGACGCCGCACGCGAGAGGCTGCTCGTCGAAGCTGCTCGGGCGGGCAATCTGCCGCTCGATGTGGAAGCGCAATGGATCGACTACGCAGCGGCAGGCGCTGCCGACGCGGCCGACTTCGACCGTGTTGCGACTGAGGTTTTGGCCAAGGTCGATCTTGCCGAAGACGTGTTTCTGCTGGGCTTGCGCGGACAGATCGATCCTGTGCGCCGCAAGAACGTGGCCGATGCAATCTTGACCGCGCGCGCTGCATTCCGTCAGCGCCTGACGGGTGCGCAAGCGGACCCTGCCTTGAAAGGTCTCGTCGAAACATTCGATCCCGAGCGCTACAACGACAACGCCACCTTGGGCGAGAATCTGCTGTTCGGCACGGCGCTGGACGCAAGCCTTGCCGGCGATGCGCTGGCGGCCCAACCCGATTTCCGGCGCATTTTGGACGAAACGGGCCTTGGGGCCGAGTTGCCGATCATGGGCCGCAAAGTCGCCGAAACCATGGTCGAACTCTTCGCCGATCTGCCGGCGGGACATGAGTTTTTCGACCGTTTCAGCTTCATCGCCGCCGACGATCTGCCGGCTTTCCAGACGGTGCTCGCGCGCACGGTGCCGCTTGCCGACGGCAGCCTGCCCGCCGACATCAGCACCGAGGACCGCGCACGCCTCGCGAGCCTGCCGCTGAAGCTCGTCGATGCGCGCCATCGCTTGGGCTTGATCGACAAAGCGTTCAAAGAGCGCGCCCTCGTGGCACGCAAGGCTCTGCGCGAAAAACTGCCCGAAAAACTTCGCGCGAAAATCGCGTTTTTCGACCCCGACATCTACAACGCGGCCGCCTCGATCCAGGACAACATCCTGTTCGGGCGCATCGCCTACGGCCAGGCCAAAGCGCAGGCAAGCGTCGGGGCAGCCATCCGCGAGGTGCTCGAAGCTTTGGGCTTGCGCGAGCGCGTGTTCGAAATCGGCCTCGATTTCCAGGTCGGCGTGGCGGGCGGGCGCCTTTCGGCGCCGCAGCGCCAGAAGCTCGCGATCGCACGCGCTCTCGCAAAACGGCCGGAATTGCTGGTGCTCAACGACGCGGTCGCGGTGCTCGACCGCACCGGGCAAGCGCGCCTGCTCGAGAGCTTGGTTGCCGCCGCCGACGGAACCACGCTCGTGTGGGCCACGCAAGATACGGCAAGTGCCGCGCGCTTCGCTCGCGTGATGGTGTTTGCCGAAGGCCGTCTCGTCCAGGACGGTACTTACGCCGATCTCGTCGCGCGCGACGGCACGCTCAAGGAGTTGGTGGCCGCCTAGCTCAGGCCGCCCGCACAAGGAACGAAACGATGTCGCTCAAAGAAGAAACCGAGGCCCTGCGGCGCATTCCGCTGTTCCAGAATCTGGACCCGGCGAAGCTCAAGCTGCTGGCCTTCATGAGCCAACGCCTGACCTTCGAGCCGGGCCAAGCGGTGTTCGCGCAAGGCGATCCGGGCGACGCCGCCTATATCGTACTCGAGGGCGAAGCGGTCGTTTCGATCGACACGCCCAATGCGCGCATCGACATCGCACGGCTTGCGCGCAACGAAATCGTGGGCGAAATCGCGATCCTGTGCGACGTGCCGCGCACCGCGCACGTGACGGCGGCCGGCGACAAGCCGCTTATCTGCCTCAAAATCGAAAAGAACGACTTCATCGGCATGCTGACCGAGTTTCCGAACATGGCGGTCGAAATCATGCGCGAACTGGCACGCCGCATCGTCAATACGAACCAGCAGCTGCGCCAGGCTGTTGCCGCCAAAGGCTGAACAATGAGCCGTCTCGACAGTTTCATCCGCCGCCTGCAGGCGCAGCGTATCGGCCTCGACTGGGCCTGTGCGGAGCTTGGGCCCGGCTTTGTGCTCGAACTCGGGCTCGGCAATGGGCGCACCTACGACCATCTGCGCAGCCGGCTGGGGAGTGCACGCGAAATCCATGCCTTCGACCGCGCGGTCGCAGCCCACCCGGATTGCGTACCGCCGGCCGACCATCTGCATCTGGGCGACATTCGGAATACGCTGCCGGAATTCGCCGACAGGTATCCGCACCGCACGGCGCTCGTGCATTCCGATGCCGGCTCAGGCGTTGCGACCGAAACGGCGGCGCTTGCCGCCTTCATTGCACGCCATCTGCCTGCGATCTTGGCGCCGAACGGGCTCGTGGTCGCCGACCAGCCGATGCCGAGCGACGCGCTTGCCGAATTGCCGCCGCCGGCGGGCATCAATCCGGGGCGCTACTTTTTCTATCGTCTGCGCTAGGGCGCAAAATCGATCGCGACGGGAACGTGGTCGGACGGCTGCGTCCAGTCGCGGGCGCCGCGCAGAATGTGGAACGCTTTGATCTTGGGCGCGAGATCCAGCGTGACCCAGATATGGTCGAGACGGCGGCCGCGATCAGACTTGCGCCAGTCGCCGTTGCGATAGCTCCACCACGTATAGAGGCGCTGCGGCTCGGGATGGCGTGCGCGCGCCACATCGACCCAGCCGCCCGCCTCGCGCATGCCGCCGAGCGCTGCGACTTCGACCGGCGTGTGGCTCACCACGTCGAGAAGCTGCTTGTGGCTCCACACATCGGTTTCGCACGGGGCGATGTTGAGATCGCCCACGAGGATCGCGGGGCCCTTGCGGCCGCGCTTTTTCCAAACGGCCGTCTGGGCGGCGACGAAATCGAGCTTGTGCTTGAACTTGTCGTTGGCGGCCGGATCGGGCACGTCGCCGCCGGCCGGCACATAGACATTGTGGAGCGCAATGCCGCCCGGCAGTTCGGCCGAGGCGTGGCGGCAATCCTCGCGCCCGCAATGGTGCAACGGGGCGGGCTCGGCGATCGGAACGCGCGACAGGATCGCCACCCCGTTGTAGCTCTTCATGCCGTGCGCGTAGCGATGGGTGAAACCGAGTTCGGCAAGCCCGTCATGCGGGAACTGGTCGTCCGGACACTTGGTTTCCTGCAGGCACAGAATGTCCGGCCGCGCTTGCGCCACCAGCTTGGCGACGAGGGCCAAGCGCAAACGCACCGAGTTGATGTTCCAGGTGACCAGCCGCAAGGCGCCGCGCGCGGGCTTCGGCAACGGGTCGGTTTCGACGTACGGGGAAGGTGCTTCGCTCATCCGCCCCCTATAGCCGAGATTCGAAAAATTCGGGCTCAAAAAGGGAGACGCCCGAATGGAGGGGGTCCATTCGGGCGTCAGGCTCCTAGGGGAAGGAGCGTGTCGGGCCGCCAGGGGAGACGGCCCAGACGACGACCCGGGGGCGGATCGTCACTCTTTGCAAATGGCCCCGCCCCTTCGATTCAACAAGAGGGCGGTGCTGAAATAATTGTCAAAACACGGTATTCAAACACCGTTTTCGACGATTCGGCCGAATTCGGCGAAAATAGCGGCCGAAAACGGATCAGTTTTGACATGCCATTCGGGATGCCATTGCAGGCCGAGGGCAAATCCGGGGCCGCCGGTCCAGCGCACGGCCTCGATCGTTCCGTCTTCGTGCGTGGCTTCGACGGCCAATCCGTCCGCCAGCCGGTCGATCGCCTGGCCGTGCAGCGAGTTCACGAACGCCCGCCCGTCGCCGCCGTTCAATCGATGCAGGAAGCCGCCGGGTGCGAGATCGACCCAATGGCGGTGCGCATAGCGCGCGTCCATGTCGTCGCTGTCGGGGGCGCGATGGTCGACACGGCCAGGCAGTTCCTGGACATGCTGGTGCAGGCTGCCGCCCAGCGCGACGTTGAGTTCCTGGTGGCCGCGGCATAGGCCCAGCACGGGCAGCCCGCGCGCCACGGCCATACGCAGCAGCGGCAAGGTGGTCGCGTCGCGCGCCGGGTCGTGCAGCGTGCCGGGGCGCGACCGGCCGCCATATTCGCCGGGCTCCACGTTGGAGGGGCTGCCGGTCATCACCAGCCCGTCGAGGCGCTGCAAGAGGGCCGCGATGTTCTGGGCGGGGCCGATGGCGGGCAACAGCACCGGCACAGCCCCGATGCCGGCGACCACCGCCTCGACATACTGCGCGCGCACGATGTGCTGCAGGCCGCGCGGTCCCTGCTGCAGGCAGGCACTGATACCGATGACGGGAGGTTTCTTCATGGTTCCAACCGCTAGCATACCGCCCGGATTCGCGCAAAAACGCCGATTGATCCTGCGCAAAGCATCGGCCTTGGCCGCTCTGGTAGATTGCCCTTCTCAATCGAACAGGGGGCATCGATCCATGAATCATTTCCACGCGGCCGTCTGGCTCGACCATGCGCACGCCAAGATCTTCCATTTCGATGCGCATGCATTCGAAGCCAAGAACGTCAAATCCACGCATGCGGACGCACATCTGCATCACAAGTCGGGGGCTGTCGGCGCCGGCCACGCCGCCGAGGATCCCAAATACTATGCGAGCGTGGCAACGGCACTTGCCGACGCGCAAGAAATCCTCGTGACCGGCCCCGGCAACGCCAAAACCGTGTTCGGGAAGTACCTCGCCGACCACAATCCCGCCCTTGCCAAACGCATCGTCGAAACAACGTCGAGCGACCATCCGAGCGACGGCGAAATCGTCGCGATGGCACGCAAGCACTTCAAAATCATCGACCGCACGACGCCGCAGCGCGCCTGAACGGTCCTAAATAGAAAGGGCCGACACGGGGTTTCCCCGTGTCGGCCCTTGTCGTTTCGCGCCGCCCTTACTTGGCGTGGGCGACTTGGCTTTCGCCGCGCGTCTTGTAGAGCGAGTAGAGGATGCCCGACGTGATCATCGTCACGGTCACCGACAGCGACAACCAGGCCGGGAACTTGCCGATGATGCCGACCAGGAAGATTTTGCAGCCGATGAACACAAGCACGCCCGCCAGCGCGTATTTGAGATAGCGGAAGCGGTGGATCATCGCGGCGAGGGCAAAATAAAGCGAACGCAAGCCCAGAATCGCGAAGATGTTGGACGTGTAGACGATGAACGGGTCGGTCGTGATCGCGAAGATCGCGGGCACCGAATCGACTGCGAAGATCAGATCGACCGCTTCGACCAGCATCAAGCACAAGAACAGCGGTGTGGCCCAGCGCACCATCTTGCCTGTGACGGGATCGGGCTTCTGCACGAAGAAATCCTGGCCATGCAGTTCTTCGGTCACGCGCATGCGCTTCTTGAGGAAGTTCAGTACCGGATTTTCGCCGATATTCTCTTCCTTGTCGGCCATGATCAGCATCTTCACGCCCGTGAAGACAAGGAACGCGCCGAAGATGTAGAGCACCCAGCTGAATTCCGATACGAGGGCAGCGCCCAACGCGATCATCGTGCCGCGCATGAAGATCACGCCGATGATGCCCCAGAACAGCACGCGGTGCTGGTATTTGCGGGGCACCGCGAAGTAGGTGAAGATCATCGAAATGGCGAACACGTTGTCGAGCGACAGCGACCATTCGACGAAGAAGCCCGTGTAGTACTCGAGCGCCGACTGCTGGCCCATGTACCACCACACCCAGCCGCCGAACGCCATTGCGAGGGCGAAATAAAAGCCCGAAAGCTTCAAGCTCTCGGCGACTTCGATTTCTTTGTTTTCTTTGTGCAACACGCCGAGGTCGAAGACCAGCAGGGCGACGACAATGGTCAAGAAGCCCGCCCACATCCAGATGGGTTTGCCCAAAAATTCATTTGCGACGAGAAAGTCCATTTGCTCCATCCTCAAAAGGCGCTGCGGCCGCCGGATGTCCCGGACGCCGTTTGCGCATTCCACCATGTCCCATGGAAGTCCGACATCACGGCGCCAGCGGACCTCACCTTCCCATCGGGACAAAAGGTAAGACCGGAAAACGCGCCGCCAGAGGAGCCCGGACTGTTGCAGTGCAACAAGTGGGGATGCCAGCCGCCCAATGCAAGAGGGGCGGCGAACGATTCAGACGGCCGATAAGGCTTTGTTTTCGGCGCTATTGCTGCAGAAACGGGCGCGCGGCCTGGACGGCCTCCGCACAGTTCGGATCAAGATCGGCCAAAACCGCTTCGATTCGGGTCGTGCCCATCCAGATCCGGGCAACGGTCGTGACAATCCAGCCCGGATCTGCAAGGCCTTTTTCCGCAAGGATCGGCCCGCCGCGCCGCGCGCAATCGCCGACTTGGCGCACGATTTCCTGCGGTGCGCGGGCCGCTGCGAGCTTTTCGCGCGCAACGGCCTCGAACGGCTCGACAAAGAAAATCGCAAAAATCCAGGCAATCAAATCGACAAACATGGCGGCCCTTTCGGCGGCGAACGGTTCGCCAGCCATTTGGGCAACGCCGACCCGTGCTGCAAGGGCAAAAAGGCACCAGATTCAACGACTTCCATCTGTTGATTGGGGGCGGCTGTGACTCGGAATTTTCACATTGGCGCCCCAGGAAAGCCGAAATCGCCGGGCATCGTTCGGCCATGGTCGATCTTCGCGAATTCACCTGCCCGCGCGCCCAAGCCCGCAATCGCCGCCTCGCTCTATGGGCCGGCCGCCAGCTCGGCTTCGTCGAGCCGTGGCTCGAGGCCTATGTGCAGGAGGTCATCACGGCCGACTATGCGTTGCCGGGCACGGAAGACGTGGTCGCAAAAATCGCGGCCGATTTCGCCGACCATGGTGTCGCGATCGAAGCCACCGCCATCCGCCAGCAAATCCGCCATCTCGGCGGCTGAGCGTCGCTATTCGGCGAAGGCTTTTTCGCGCAAGCGCCGCAGCGACGGGGCGAGCACGGCGACAAGCAAGACCACCGCCAGCGCAAGCAAGGCCGCACTGATCGGGCGCTCGATGAAGATCGCCGGATCGCCGCGCGACAGGCGCATCGCACGGCGCAGATTTTCTTCCATCATCGGCCCGAGAATGAAACCCAGCAGCAGCGGTGCGGGCTCGCAGCCGAGCTTCACGAACAGATAGCCGAGCACGCCGAAGCCGAGCGTGAGATAAACCTCGAAAACCGAGTTGTTCAGCGCATAAACGCCGATGCAGCAGAACACGAGGATCGCCGGATAGAGCAGCCGGTAGGGCACGCGCAGCAGCCGCACCCAAATGCCGACGAGCGGCAGATTGATCACGACCAGCATCAGATTGCCGACCCACATGCTGGCAACGAGGCCCCAGAACAGCGCGGGCTCGCGCGTCATCACTTGCGGGCCCGGCACGATGCCGTGGATCGCCATCGCCCCGATCATCAGCGCCATTACGGCGTTGGGCGGAATGCCGAGTGCCAGCATCGGAATGAACGAGGTCTGCGCACCCGCGTTGTTGGCGGACTCAGGCGCGGCAACGCCGGCCACCGCCCCTTTGCCGAAACGCGACGGATCTTTGGCAAGGCGCTTTTCGAGCGTGTAGGCGGCAAAGGCCGCGAGCAATGCGCCCCCGCCCGGCAGCACGCCCAGCACGGAACCCACGGCCGTCCCGCGCAGCACGGCCGGGACGGCTTCGCGGGCTTCGTCGCGCGTCGGCCACAGGCTGCCCATCTTGGCCATCGCGTCTCGCACGAAATGTTTTTCGAGCTGGACGGCGATTTCGGCGATCGCGAACAGGCCCATCGCCAAAGGCACAAAGCCGATGCCGTCCGAGAGTTCGGGAATGCCGAAGGTGAAACGCTGCGTGCCGGAATTGACGTCGGTGCCGCACAGGCCGAGCAGCAGGCCCAGCACCGTCATCGCGATCGCTTTGGCGACCGAGCCGTGGGCGAGCACGATCGCGGCCACAAGCCCGAAGGCCATCAGCGAGAAATACTCGGCCGCTCCGAACAGCATCGCGAACTTGACCATCGCCGGGCTTGCGACCGCCACGATCAAGGTTGCGACCGTGCCCGCAAAAAACGACGCCAACGCCGCGATCGCAAGGGCGGCCCCGGCGCGCCCGCGCCGCGCCATCGCGAACCCGTCGAGGCACGTGACGACCGACGAAGATTCGCCCGGCATGTTGACGAGGATCGCCGTCGTCGAGCCGCCATACTGAGCACCGTAATAGATGCCGGCGAGCATGATGAGGGCGCCGACCGGCTCGAGCTGGAACGTGATCGGCAGCAGCATCGCAATCGTGGCAACCGGCCCAATGCCGGGCAGCACACCGATCAACGTGCCGAGCAACGCGCCGAGCAGGCACCAAAACAGATTGGCGGGCGTAAGCGCCACCGAGAAACCCAGCAGCAGCGGATCGAACAGTTCGCTCATCGCGGAACCAGCGGGATCGGCAATCCCAGCCCAAGCACGAAGATGCAGGCCCCCGCCGCCGCCAACCCGCCGCCGAGCAAGATCACCTCGCGCCAGCGATAGGGCCGCTCGGCCAGGCGTGCAACCGCAACGCATGCCGCAATCGCGACCACAAGCCCGCCGCGCTCGAGCAGCAGCGCAAATGCCGCAACGCCGAGCAGTAGGAACAGCAGCGGGCGCGCGTCGCTTTGCGGCAGGGCGTCGGCGTCGCGCGCAAAAAAGCCCGCCACTGCGATCGCAGCGCCCAACGCGACAAGGCCCCAGCCCAAGCCTGTCGGCACGAAGCCGGCACCCATGCGCGTCGGCGTGCCGTAGGGATAGTCGGCCGCCAGCCAAATCGCGGCCGCACCGAACGCGGCGAACAGCAGTCCGGCCAGCGTTTCGGCGCGGTTCAGGCGGTCAAACACTCAATCGATCCGCGCACCCGACAAGCGGACAATTTCACGATATTTGGCGTGCTCGGCCGCAACGAAGCGGCCGAACTCGGCGGGCGTGTTGCCGACCGGCACGACCGCAAGGCGTGCGAGCCGCTCGACTGTGGCTGGATCTTTGAGCGCGGCGATGGCGGCGTCCGCAAGACGGGTTACGATTTCGGCCGGCACGCCCGCCGGCACGAAAATGCCGAACCACGTGCTGATGTCGAAGCCAGGAATGCCGGCCTCGGCCATCGTCGGCACGTTGGGGACTTGGGAATTTCGCTGCGGCGTGGTGACGGCAAGGGCGCGCACGCGGCCCGCCTCGATCTGCGGAAAGGCGTTGGCGAGATTGTCGAACGTGAATTGCGTCTCGCCCGACAGCAGCGCGTTCAATTGCGGGGCACCGCCCTGATACGGGATGTGCTCGATCGGCACGCCGATGCGGTCTGCGAACAAAGCGCCGGCGAGATGCCCGCCACTGCCGTTGCCGCCCGAGCCGTAATTGAAGGCTTTTGGATTGGCGCGAATGTCGCGCGCGAGTTCCTGCACGTTTGTCGCCTTCACCGACGGGCCGACGATCAGAATGTTCGGCACGTCGCCGATCTGCGTAATCGGCGCCAGGTCTTTAAGCGGGTCGAACGGCATGCGCGCATAGAGATGCGGATTGACCGCGTGCGTCGAGAGCGCTCCCATCACCATGGTGTAGCCGTCAGGTGCTGACTTGGCCACGAGATCGGCGCCGACATTGCCGCCGGCGCCGGGGCGGTTCTCGACCACAACCGGCTGGCTCAGCAACACGGTCATGCGATCGGCAACCGCGCGCGCCGAAACGTCGAGCGAACCGCCCGGCGGGAACGGCACGACAAAGCGGATCGGCCGGTTGGGGAAGCTCTGCGCAAAAGCGGCAGACGGCAGCAACGCAGCAGCCGCAACGGCGGCCAGAACATGACGACGCGACATTTCCATGGGGGGCGTTCTCCTCGAAAAGACAGACAGGTCCGCAAAGGCGTTGGTTCGCCTGCTGGACCTAGATGGGATTAGTTTAGGCGAAACGGCGCCGAGCCGTCACCCGGCATATTCGCCCTTTGGCGCGAGCACTTCGCGCTTGCCGACATGGTTGGCGGCACTGACCACGCCGTCCGCCTCCATGCGTTCGACGATGCGGGCGGCCCGGTTGTAGCCGATCTGCAGATGGCGCTGGATGAAGCTCGTCGAGCATTTGCGCTCGCGTGCGACAAGGGCGATGGCCTGGTCGTAGAGCGCGTCGCCGCTGCCCTCCCCGCCTTCGCCGCCGCTGGCCCCGCCTTCGCCCAAGGCCGCCGCCATGTCGCCTTCGGCGTCTTCGGTCACTTCTTCGATATAGGCGGGTTCGCCTTGCGCCTTCAGATGCTGCACCACGTGCTCGACCTCGCGGTCCGACACGAACGGCCCGTGCACGCGCGTGATGCGCCCGCCGCCGGCCATATAGAGCATGTCGCCCTGGCCCAGCAGTTGCTCGGCCCCCTGCTCGCCCAGGATCGTGCGGCTGTCGATCTTGCTCGTAACCTGGAACGAGATGCGCGTCGGGAAGTTCGCTTTGATGGTGCCGGTAATGACATCGACTGACGGGCGCTGCGTCGCCATCAGGATATGGATGCCGGCTGCGCGCGCCATCTGGGCCAAGCGCTGCACGGCCCATTCGACCTCTTTGCCCGCGACGAGCATGAGGTCCGCCATTTCGTCGACGACCACGACGATGAACGGCAACGGAGTCGTATCAAGCGGCTGGTCTTCGAACACGGGCTTGCCCGCCTCGTCGAAGCCGGTCTGCACTTTGCGCGTGAGCGACTCGCCGTTTTTCTTGGCATCTGCGAGGCGCTGGTTGTAGCCGGCAATATTGCGCACGCCGAGCTTCGACATGGCGCGGTAGCGCGTTTCCATCTCGCGCACGGTCCATTTGAGCGCGACGACCGCCTTTTTGGGATCGGTCACGACCGGCGACAGAAGATGCGGGATGCCGTCATAGACCGAAAGTTCGATCATCTTGGGATCGATCATGATGAAGCGGCATTCGGCGGGCGACATTTTGTAGAGCAGCGACAGGATCATCGTGTTGATCGCGACCGACTTGCCCGAGCCCGTCGTGCCCGCGATCAAGAGATGCGGCATGCGCGCGAGATCGACGATGATCGGCCCGCCGCCGATGTCGCGACCCAGCACGAGGCTCAAGCCCGGCTGCTTGTCCTCAAAGGTCTGTTCCAGAAGGTCGCGCAGGAACACGGTCTGGCGCTCGGCATTGGGGAGTTCGATGCCGATCACGTTGCGCCCAGGCACCACCGCCACGCGCACGGCAAGCGCCGACATCGAGCGCGCAATGTCGTCGGCCAAGCCCACCACGCGCGCGGCCTTGGTGCCGGGGGCAGGTTCGAGTTCGTAGAGGGTGACGACCGGCCCCGGACGCACCTTCACAATTTGTCCTTTGACGCCGTAATCGTCGAGCACGCCTTCGAGCAGGCGCGCATTCTGCGCCAAAGCGCTTTCGTCGATCGCGATCAGCTTCATCGCTTTGGGCTTGGCCAAGAGTTCGATCGACGGCGCTTGGTATTCGCCCTGCACGGCCAGATCGAGATTGGCTTGTTTGGGCTTTTTCTTGGCTTCGGGCTTCGCTTTTTCGGGCAGCACTGCGCGCTCGACGAGTTCGGCGGGCGTGGGGCGCGGCTTCTCAGGCACGACCGGCGCCAATTCGGGTTCGGGATCCGGGCTGCCGTCGAGCGAGGGCTCGAACCGGTCGCGTTTGAGCTCTTCTTTTTCGCGCGCGCGCGCCTTGGCGGGATCGCCACGACGCAGCTTGGCGACCAAAGCCGCCGTCGCAATGTAGAAGGCGGCCGTCGTTTTGGCGGCCATGCGCGCAACCCACGCACTGGCGATCGCGGCCGTGCGATACTCGCCCCAGGTGATGGCGAGCACGAAAACGAAAGCGAGCATCGCAACGCCGGCGACCATCATGGCCAACATGTCGGCGCCGCGGCCGAAATCCGCACCCAGATCGAGCATCGCCGCCAGGAACAGGCGCCCGACCACACCGCCCAACCCCAGATCGAGCGGATGCTGCCAGCCCGCCGGCGCTGTCCAGGTCGACAGGGCCATGGCAGCCAACAGCACGCATGCGGGCAGCAGCGCGATGCGCAGCCACCAGAGCGGCAGATTGCGCGCGCGCATCAAGCGCCAGCCCCACGCGGCCAGCGACACAGGCAGCAGCGCTGCCGCAATGCCCAAGGTTTGCAGCATCAGGTCGGCGGCGATGGCGCCCGGCATCCCGAGCAGATTGGCCGGGCGCAGATCGTTGGCATTGCTCAGGCTCGGATCGCCTGGCGCATAGGTCACCATCGCGGCAGCCAGCAAAACGCCGACAGCGACGAGGGCAAACCCGGCGATTTCAGCAAGGCGCTTGCGCACGAATGCGCCCGCACCGTCGGGGAAAAGGCCTGTGGAAATGCGCGACGCGATCGCCATGGCAGGATTCCTCTAGAGCAAAGTCGCAATGCGGCTCAATGCGCGCTCGACCGTGTCGAGATCGTGCACGAGCGCAATTCGAATGAAGGGGGCGCCGATATTGCGCCCGTCGGGTTCGTTTTTGGCGATGTAGCGGCCGGGCAGCACTTTAATCGCCGCCTCGCTCCACAAACGGCGCGTGGCGGCTTCGCCGTCGCCGACCTCGATCCACAAGAACATGCCGGCCTGCGGCGCGTAGAAGCCTTTATGGCCGCCGAGCAAGCGGGCGGCCGCATCGAACTTGGCTTTGTAGCGCGCGCGGTTTTCGACCACGTGCGCTTCATCGCGCCACAGAGCGGCGGACGCCAGCTGCATGGGTACGGGCGTTGCGGCACACGAATAGCTGCGCAGGCGATTGAGCGTTGCGATGTCGCCAGGCGTACCGACGGCAAAGCCCGAGCGCATGCCGGCCGCCGAGCTGCGCTTCGACAGCGTGTGGAAGCACATGACATTGTCGAGCGCATGGCCCTTGGGCCCGCGCCCCAGCGCGTAGGCGACTTCGACGCCGCCCGGCGGAGCTGCATCGCCGTAATAGAGCTCGCTGTAGCACTCGTCCATAACGAGCAGGAAGTCGTGCTCGCGCGCAAGGCCGATGGCTTTTTCGATATAGGCCGTCGACGCAACCGCCCCTTCGGGATTGCTCGGCGAGCACAGATAGAAGATCGCCGTGCGCGCCAGCGTGTCGGCCGGAATCGCGTCGAGATCCGGCAGGAAGCCCGTTTCGCGCGTGGCCGGCAGATAGACGGGTTCGGCCCCGGCCATCACGGCAGCGCCGTAATAGACCTGATAAAGCGGATTGGGCATCAAGGCGACGGGCGTCTTTCCGCTTTTGTGGCGGCCGACGGCCATAAGCGCAACCACGAACAGGCCTTCGCGCGCACCGGCGATCGAGGTCACTTGCGACGCACGATCGATGGTCTGGGGGGCAAGCTTGTAGCGTCGTTCGAGCCAGGCAGCGAGCGCCTCGCGCAGCTCCGGGATGCCGGGCTGCGAGGGATAGGCATTCCACCTGTCGGCATGCTGGGCGACGATTTCGGCGGCAAAGGCCGGCGGCTGGTGCTGCGGATCGCCGATCGACATCGCCAAAGGTGCTTCATTGGCGCGCGGGTTCACATCAGCAATCAGGCCCGCCAGGCGCGTAAAGGGGTAGTCGTTGAGTTGGGCCAGCCGTTCGTTCAGCATTGCAAACCAGTTATTTGAGGGAACCTACAAGATTTTGCGCAACAGGCCGTACATAAGCACCCGCAAAGATGCAGGTACAAAGATGAAACAACAATAACCCGGCGACTCTTAAAGCACAAGATTAAGAGACTGCGACCTACTCGTCCTAGCGGCTCGTTTCGATGTTCCCCACGAAATACCCGAGTCGCCTCGATTCGTTAGGCAAGCTGAAAACGTAGACAGAACAAATCGTGGCAACGGATTGAAATTGGCCATCTTTGCCAATTTTTTGTGCAGTGCCGCAGAGCACTAATTCTAGGGGGTCAGGATTGTCGAGAAATTGGCGGCAATTTGTGGGAAAAGACCGGCATGAAAATTCTGTTCGTATTGCATGACGGCGACCTCGGCGGGGCGACGACGCCTGTGCTTGAAACGATCGATGCGCTGGCGGGCAAAGATTTTTCGTTTGCCGCCCTCGTGCCGCAGCCGGGAAGCGTGTCGGCCGCCCTGACCCAGCGCGGCGTGCCGTGGAAAGCGCTGCCCTTGCCGCTCTGGACGTCGACCAAAGGGCGGCGGCGCTTTCGCAATATCTGGGACAGCTGGAAGGCAATCCCCGCCGTCGTCAATGCTGTGCGCGCGATCGCCCCTGATCTCGTGCTGTCCAATTCCGCGACGATCGGGCTCGGCAGCATGGCCGCCGCCCATCTCGGCATCCGGCATGTCTGGTGGCTGCAGGAATTCGTGTGGGAGGACCACCAGCTCGCCTTCGATTTCGGATGGAAGCTGACGGGCTGGCTGATGGACCAGCGCAGCGTGCTGGCCTTGGTCCCGTCCAAAGCGATCGCGGACAAATGGGCGCCCTATATCGGGCCGCACAAACAAGTGCGGATCGACTACCACATCAAAGACCAGCCGCGTTTCGCCGAAGCACCGGCCTTCAATCCGGCGGGCGCCTTCCATCTGGTGCTGGCGGGCTCGCTCAACCCGCAAAAAGGCCAGATGGACGCGATCGACGCAATGGGGCGGCTGCATACGCGCAATGTGCATCTGCATCTTTTCGGCACCGGCGGGCGCGGCTATGCCGCGCGGCTGCGCGCGCGCGCCGAAACGCTGGGCCTCAACGAACAAGTGCATTTCCACGGCCATGTCGAGGGTGTTGCCGCACGCTTGCGAAAGGCCAATGCGATCCTGATTACCTCCCGCTGCGAAGGGCTCGGTCGCATCACGATCGAAGCGATGCGCTCGGGCGTGCCGATCGTGGCGACCGATGCGGGGGGCATCCCCGAGCTCATCGAGAATGGACGCAAGGGCATCCTCTATCCGCCCGGCGATGCGGCGGCGCTCGCCGAAGCGATCGAACATCTGATCGCAAGTCCGCAATATGCGGCAGGCCTCGGCGCCGCCGCACGGCAATGGGCGAGCCAGCACTACGGTGCCGAGCAATTCGCCCAGGCGATCGAAGCGGCCCTGCGGCGGGCCGAAGCCACCGATACAGCGCCCCGCACGAGGTAACATGGCTTTCCCGCTGCTCGCCGACCAGTCGACCAAAGCGCTTGTCGGGCGCCTGCTGCAGCGCCATGTGCGCCAACATTGGCGGCGGCTGGCGTTGGCCGCGACCTGCATGGCGCTGACGGCAGCGGCCACTGCTTTCAACGCCTGGATGATGGAACCGGTGCTCGACAAGGTGTTCGTCGAGCGCAACACGGGCATGCTCTATCTCATTCCGGCCGCCGTCGTGCTGGCGGCGTTGGTCAAGGGCCTGTCGAGCTACGGACAGGGCGTGCTGCTCAACCAGGTCGGCCAGCGCATCATTGCCGACCTGCAGCTCAAGCTGTTCGCCCAGACAGTGCGCGCGGATCTTGCGTTCTTCAACGAAAACTCGGCCTCGAAGCTCGCCATGCGCCTGTCGCACGATGTGGGCCTCATGCGCCAAGCGATCACGCAAGCGATCACCGGCATCACCAAAGACACGCTTACCGTCGTGTTTCTCGTGGCGCTGATGTTCTACCAGGATTGGCAGATGGCGCTGGTCGCGTTCGTGGTGTTCCCGATCGCGATCCTGCCGATCGTGCGCCTAGGCAAGCGCATGCGCAAAGTCTCGACCTCGATGCAGGGCGAACTCGGCGGCTTCGTATCGCTGATCGACGAAGCCTTCCAGGGCATTCGCCACGTCAAAGCCTACGGCATGGAGGCCGCCGAAACGGCCAAGGCGCGACTGGCGACCGAGCGCATTTTCGAACTCACGCACAAGGGGGCGCGCACGCGCTCCGCCGCCTCGCCGATCATGGAAACGCTGGGCTCGGTGGCGATCGCCCTCGTGATCTTCTACGGCGGCTTTCGCGTGATCGAAGGGGCGACCACGCCGGGCACGTTTTTTTCGTTCATCACGGCGCTGCTCTTGGCCTACCAACCGGTCAAGAGTCTCGCCAACCTCAACACCGCCCTGCAGGAGGGGCTTGCGGCGGCCGCGCGCGTCTTCGCACTCGAAGACATGCAGCCGCAGATCGTCGACCGGCCGGGGGCAGTGGCGCTGCCGAGCGTGCGCGGCGAACTGCGCTTCCAGAATGTCGGCTTCGGCTATCGACCGGAGCGGCGCACGCTCGACGGCATCGATTTGTTCGTGCCCGCCGGCAAGACCGTGGCGCTTGTCGGCCCCTCGGGCGGCGGCAAGACGACCATCCTCAATCTGCTGCCGCGCTTCTACGACATCGACAGCGGCAGCATCCGCATCGACGGCTACGACATTCGCGACATCCGCATCGATTCGCTGCGCAGCCACATCGCCCTAGTGACGCAGGAAACCAACCTGTTCCACGACACGATCCGGGCCAACATCGCCTACGGCAAGCCCGAGGCCGACGACGCCCAACTGCGCAGTGCAGCACGCGCTGCTGGCGCACTCGACTTCATCGAAGCCCTGCCCGAGGGGTTCGACACGGTCGTCGGCGACCGCGGTGTCAAGCTCTCGGGCGGCCAGCGACAGCGCATAGCGATCGCGCGCGCCTTTTTAAAAGACGCACCCATTCTGCTGCTCGACGAAGCCACAAGTGCGCTCGACAACGAGTCCGAGCGCGTCGTGCAAGCCTCGCTCGGCCTGCTGATGCGTGGGCGCACGACAGTCGTCGTCGCGCATCGCCTGTCGACGATCGTCGATGCCGACATCATCTACGTGATCGAAGGCGGGCGGGTGGTGGAGAGCGGCTCGCACGCCGAGCTCGCGGCCGCGGGCGGCGTCTATGCGCGCCTGCATGCGCTGCAGATCGAAGCCCCGGAAAGCGGCGCTTCCGAGAGCTCATAAAAACGAAACGGGCCGGGTTCGAAAACCCGGCCCGCGCGTTTGCCGTACCCTTGAAAGGGCAGAGGCGTTACTGGACGCTTTCGCCGTGCAGCGACAGGTCGAGACCGTCGCGTTCGGCTTCTTCCGAGACTCGCAGGCCGACGATCAGATCGACGACCTTGAGCAGGATGAACGAGCCGATGCCCGAGTAGAGCAGCGTGACGATCACGGCGTAGAACTGCAGCATCAGCTGTTCGGCGTTGCCGTCGAGCAGGCCGCTATAGCCGTCCGGCGTCGAGGCCGAAGCCGAGAGCACGCCCACCGCGAAGATGCCCGTCAGCAGCGCGCCGACGATGCCGCCCACGCAGTGCACGCCGAACACGTCGAGCGAGTCGTCGTAGCCGAGCATGCGCTTGAGGCTCGTCGAGGCCCAGAAGCACACGATGCCGGCCACGAGGCCGATCGCAAGCGCGCCGCCCGGGAACACGAAGCCCGAAGCCGGCGTGATCGCAACGAGACCCGCAACCGCACCCGAGATGATCCCGAGAACCGACGGCTTGCCGCGCGTCGCCCACTCGGCGAACATCCACGCGAGTGCAGCCGCTGCCGTGGCGATCTGCGTGACCGCCATCGCCATGCCCGCGCGCGCACCGGCGGCACCCGCCGAGCCCGCGTTGAAGCCGAACCAGCCCACCCACAGCAGGGAGGCGCCGATCACGGCCAGCACGAGGTTATACGGCGAGAAATTCTCGGTGCCGTAGCCCTTGCGCTTGCCGAGCACCAGGGCCGCAACGAGACCCGCAATGCCGGCGTTGATGTGCACGACCGTGCCGCCCGCGAAGTCGAGCGCGCCCATCACGAAGATGAAACCGTTCGGATGCCAGACCCAGTGCGCGATCGGCGAGTAAATCAGCACCGACCACAGACCCACGAACCACAGCATCGCAGAGAACTTCATGCGGTCAGCGAACGCGCCGCAGATGAGGGCGGGCGTGATGATCGCGAAGGTCATCTGGAACATCATGAAGATGGGTTCCGGAATCGTGAAGGCGATGGCGCTGTCGCCCGAGCCCAGCGTGAAGGGCGTATCCCACGCCATGTTGGCGAGGAAGAAGCGCGAGAAGTCGCCGACATAGGCGTTGCCTTCGCCGAAGGCGAGCGAGTAGCCGACGATCATCCACAGCACCGTAACGAGGGCCGTGATCGCGAAGGACTGCATCATGGTCGCAAGCACGTTCTTCTTGCGCACCATGCCGGCATAGAACAGGGCGAGGCCCGGAATGGTCATCATCAGCACGAGAGCGGTGGATGTGAGCATCCACGCGGCATCGCCGGTATCGACCTTCGGCGTGTCTTCTGCGAAGGCGGGGGACAGAGCGCCCAGCATCGCGACCGTTGCAAGCGCCCCGATGCGCGCCAGCTTATCGATTTTGCTCATTTTTCGTCGTCTCCTGGCTGCCCCAGCACGATGCCGGGATGTTTACGCCGACGGACCGGGGGCCCGCTGGATCGTCTTGTAATAGTCAAAAATCGTGCCACACGGCCAGCCTTATGCTGCGGTGCAAAATACATTGATTCGATTATGAATTTCGTGAATTCCAGACTCTAATTGGAACCACAATGCCTAGCTCGAACGGCGGCCCCCAAGGAGGCCGCCGCTTTTTTAGGCCAAATCAGTGATCAAAATTTAGGCGGCCGGCTCAAAGCGCTTCGACGTTGGTCTCGCCAGTGCGGATGCGCACAGCATGGCTCACATCGAGCACAAAAATCTTGCCGTCGCCGATCTTGCCGGTATTTGCGGCCTTTTGGATCGCCTCGACCACGCGCTCGACCAGCGGGTCGGCGACCGCGACTTCGATTTTCACTTTGGGCAGGAAATTCACCGAATATTCGGCGCCGCGATAGATTTCGGTCTGCCCCTTTTGGCGCCCGAAACCCTTGACCTCGGTAACGGTCAGCCCCTGCACGCCGAGGGCCGTGAGCGCCTCGCGCACTTCGTCGAGTTTGAACGGCTTGATAATCGCCATCACCATCTTCATGACCCGTACCCTCCGACTGAACGACGCGCGACAAAGCGCCCAAAACAGGGCTTTCTTTTCAAGAAACATGCCGCACGCGGAGAATGCCGCACTGCGGAAGGACAGGGCAACAAGAATCGCCCATAGCGGCAAAAAGCCCAATCTGGACCGCCGCACCGCCGTGCCCTAGGTTTGAATCATGGTGTCTAATTCCCAGACAGACTGCGACGTTGCCATTGTCGGCGGTGGCCTTGTTGGCCTCACGCTTGCCGTTGGCCTCGACCGTGCGGGCTTGCGCGTGGTCCTGGTCGATGCAGATGCGCCGAGCCTGCTGGCGCGCGACGAATTCGACGGTCGGGCCGCGGCGATCGCGACCGGCTCGGCGCGCGTGCTGCAGGGCTTGGGTGTATGGCCGCTGATCGCCCCGCATGCCGAGCCGATCCGCGACATCCGCGTTTCGGACGGCGATTCGTCGCTGTTTTTGCACTACGACCATCGCGAGCTCGGCGCCGACCCGTTCGGCTACATCGTCGAAAACCGCTTCACGCGCCGCGCCCTCTATGCCGCCTTGCGCGGCACCGCAGTCGATTTGCGGGCACCTGCCCGCGCAACCGCGACGACAACCGACGCAGCACAAGCAACCTTGACGCTTGACGACGGCGCCCAGATCGCTGCCCGCCTTGTCGTGGCGTGCGACGGACGCCCGTCGCCTTTGCGCAAAGGCGCCGGCATTCGGGCCCTGCGCTGGGACTATGCGCAAGCCGCCATTGTCTGCGCTATCCGCCACGAGCGCCCGCACGACGGCATCGCGCATGAGCGGTTTTTGCCGAGCGGGCCGTTTGCAATGCTGCCGCTGCCCGACGGGCCGGACGGCAGCCATCGCAGCTCGATCGTGTGGACGGAGCGCGCCGAACTTGCCGACCATCTGATCGGCCTGCCGGACGACGAATTCGCCGACGAAATCCACGAACGTTTCGGCTGGGGCTTGGGCGCGATCGCTCCCGTTGCCCAGCGCTGGCGTTATCCTTTGACCTTCGTGCAGGCCGAGCGCGCCACTGCACCGCGCCTTGCTTTGGCTGGCGACGCGCTGCACGGTATCCACCCGATCGCCGGCCAGGGCCTCAATCTCGGTTTGCGCGACGTGGCCGCCCTTGCCGAAATTCTGGCCGATGCAAATCGACTCGGCCTCGATTTCGGCGCGGCGGACACGCTCGACCGCTATGCGCGCTGGCGCGGCGTGGACACGGTCGGCCTCTCGGTCGTGACCGACGGGCTGTTGCGGCTGTTCTCCAACGACATAGCACCACTGAAGCTTGCGCGCGGGCTCGGTCTTGCTCTGGTCGATCGCATCGGGCCGCTCAAACGCGTTTTCATGCGCGACGCAATGGGCATTCTCGGCAAATTGCCGCGGCTGATGCGCGGCGAAACGCTTTGAAGGCTTGACGCATTAAATTGCGGCCAGCGCTGCGGCCCATAGACGCTGCTTTTCAGCGCGCGTCATCCGCGCATGCGCCGGGCTCGTCGAGGGCAGACGGATCTGCGCCAAGCCGGCCCATTCGGGCGGCAGTTTCGGCGCGACGAGGCTGCGATAAAGCGCCCCTGCCGTAGCCCCGTTGAAGGCCACGCGAGCGATGCCACCATAGTCCGCAAAAAATGCGGAAAAGTCATTCGGCCGAATCGATGGACGCACGAGCGCGCTGTCGAGGCTGCCGGCGCGTTCTGCGGCATCGCACACGTCCCAGACGGCGATGCGCGCTGCCAGCAGCGCCGCAACGCGCGCCGCGTAAGGGGCGTCCGCGTCGAACCCCAGACACGCCGCAAGAATAGGCCAGAACGCATTGTGCGGATGCGCGTAGTAGCGCTGGGCAACAAGCGATGCCCGGCCGGGCAATGTGCCCAAGATCAGCAGCCGCGCATCCGCTCGCGCGAGCGGCGCAAAGCCGGTCGAAAGCGCAACCTGCGATCCCGCCTTTTGCCCCATCGCATTTCCCTCCAGATCGGCGGCATTTTGCCTGTGTATCGATTTGAAGACAAAGCCATAGGCGTATGCGTCAAAAACCGCTAAAAAAAGGAGTTTCCGCTCCACTGCGAAAACAGGTTGGTTCAATGGTTCGGCGCTTCGCGGCTATAGCATTTGTCTTGATTGCACTGGCGCTCGGCGCGATCGTCCTAGCGGCCAATCGTTTTGCCGAATCGGCAGTCGTGCGCGCCGGCACACATTCAGCCGAAGTCGTGGCACAAGCATTCACCAATTCCGTATGGCCGCAGATCCGCGACGACGTCCTGGGCCAAGTTGATTTGAGTGCCGAAACGCTCCGCACACGGCCGCAGACGCGCAGGATCGACGGTTTCCTGCGCGGATTTCTGGCAGGGACGGATCTGATCAAAGTCAAACTCTACGATCTGCGCGGGCGTGCGATCTACTCGTCGGAGTTCGCCGACATTGGCCAGGACAAAACAGCCCAGCCACCCTACGAGAACGCGCGCCTCGGCATAGTCGGCAGCGCGCTTACCTATCGCGACGAGATGAACGGCTATGACGGGCCGCGCCGGAACGTCTACATTCTCGGCACCTACGTGCCGATCAAGGCCGTCGACGGCACGATCGATGGCGTGCTCGAATTCTACTCCGACCAAACCGGGGTCGTCGCGGAATCGCGCGAGCGGCTGCTGCTGCTGGCCGCAGCATTGACGCCGATCCTGCTCGTGCTCTACGGGGCCTTGTGCATCCTCGTCTGGCGCGCCGACCGCGTGCAACGCCGCCACACGGCCGAACTGGCCGCGCTGGCCGAACAGCGCCGCGCCATCGCCGAGCGGCTGAGCCAGGAGCAGCACGAACTTGTCGCCGCGAACCGCAGCAAGGAAGCGCTGCTGGCTGAACTTGGCCATGCCAAGTCCCAGGCCGAAGCGGCGAGCCAGGCGAAATCCTCGTTCTTGGCGACGATGAGCCACGAGATCCGCACGCCGATGAACGGCGTCGTCGCGATGATCGATCTGCTTGCCAAAACCCAACTCGACGCCGTCCAGAAGCGGTATGTCGAAATCGTGAGCCGGTCGGCCGACATTCTGCTCGCCGTCGTCAACGACGTGCTCGACTACTCCAAGCTCGAGGCCGGCGCCATGCGCGTCGAATCAGTCGCTTGCGACCTGCGGCAGATCGTCGAACAGCTCGTGGCGCTAATGAGCGGGGCAGCGGCTGGAAAGAATATCGGCGTTGCCGCGACCTTCGCGCCCGACCTGCCGCAGACGGTGCGCAGCGATCCCGCCCGCATGCGCCAGATCCTGCTGAACCTGCTCGGCAACGCGGTGAAATTCACCGACCACGGCGCCATCACGATCGCGGTCGATGCAAAACCCATCGAGAACGGGCGCTTTGAGCTTACGATCGCGGTCGCCGATACCGGGATCGGCATTCCGACCGAACTTCTGCCGTCGCTGTTCAACCGCTTCAGCCAGGCCGACGGCTCGATCACGCGCCGCTACGGCGGCTCGGGGCTCGGCCTCGCGATCGCACGCCAGCTCGCGCGCACGATGGGCGGCGACATCGAGGTCGTCTCGACGCAAGGCGTTGGCTCGACCTTCACGCTGCGCCTCCCCGTCGATCCGATACGCCAGCCGGCGGCAGAAGGGCAGTTCGACGTGCCGGCTGCGACGACCGATCTGCTGGCGGGCCCGGCGCCGGGACCGAAACTCGACGTGTTGGCGGCCGAAGACAACGAAGTGAACCGCACGGTCATAAAGTATCTGCTCTCTAGTCTCGGCCATACGGTGACATTCGCGGCCAACGGCGCGGAGGCCCTGGTGCTTTGGCGCCAGCACGATTTCGACCTGATCTTGATGGACATCCAGATGCCGGAAGTGGACGGGGTCACTGCCACCCGCCATATCCGCGCTGCGGCCGGCGCCAAAGCGCGCATCCCAATCGTGGCGCTAACCGCCCACGCGATGGACAGCGAGCGCGCCGAATATTTGGCTGCCGGCATGGACGCGGTCGTCACCAAACCGATCAAAATGGGCGCATTGCGCGCCGCCCTCGAACTGGGCAGCCGCCACGCCGAGAATGCAGCGGACTGAACGGGGAGCAGCCGCTTCGTTCGGCGCCGGATCTATTCGGCGAGCGGGGCCTGCAGAATGACGCCGTACCAGCCGAGGCCCTTGTACGTCTCGTAGCCCGGCGTCAGTGCGAACCCGACCATCGTGCCGTCCGGCATTTGATAGGCACCGCTGGGTTTGCCTTCGGTCTTCAGTTCGAACGTTTCTTCCAGAACGCCGCGCCCTTCCGACGCCGCAATGATGCGACCGCGCGAATCGACAAGCAGGCAGCGCGTGCGCGCGCGTTCTTCCGGCGCCACGCGCACGCCGTCGACGACGGCTTTGGCCTGTGGCTCCCAATCGAAGAAAATCCCGATGGCACCCAGAGTCTTGCCGTCGGCTTGGCCATTCGCGCGGATGGCCGTGGCATAAGTCGCAATGGCGCGACGGTCGAGCATCGCGTTGCGCGCCACGTCGAGAGCCACATAATCGTTGCCGCTGTGCGTGGCCATCGCCTGGCGGAACCAGCTCTCGCCTGCCACATTTGCGCCCATTGCGCGGAAACGACCTGGGCGGCCCGAGGCCACGACGTTGCCGTTGGCATCCGCCACCCACAGATCGAGATAGACCGTGTAGGCGTCGAGAATGACGCCCAGGCGCCGGCTTGCGAACGCGGTTGCCTCGGGCGTCGCCGTTTCGAGGGCGGCCACGAGCGCCGGATCGGTTGCCCACCAGCGCACGTCGCACGACCGTTCGTAGAGATTCCTGTCGATGACGTCGATCATTGCGAGCGACAGATCGGCCAGACGCTGGCCGCGCATATTGGCGACCATGCGCGAGCCCAGCGTGACCAACTCGTCGGTCGCAGCGGCTAAATCGTGCGACAGTGCCTGGGAAATTCGGGAAACCGCCGCTGAAACTTCTTTGACCTCGTTTGCGACGACGGCAAAGCCGCGTCCGGCTTCGCCGGCGCGCGCCGCCTCGATCATTGCGTTCAGCGCGAGAATCTTGACGCTCGCCGTGATTTTGTTGATCTCGCCGATTTTTGCGGCGGCGATCTTTCCCACATTCTGCGACAGCGTAACAATACGTTCCGGTTCGGCCATAACCCTTCCTCGCAAGAGCCCGCGTGTAGCGAAAATCGAAACACTCACACGTATCGGCAAGCAAATCACGCGCCAAACGGCGCGGGAATGGAATGCCACCGACGATGCGGCAGCCCCTCGAGAAACGCGAGACGGGGTGTTAGGCGGCCGCGAGCTTCGCGGATGCGATCTCGATGCGCGCGGCGATCGAACGGCGCTCGCCGTCCTCGGTGGCAGCACCGAGCTTCCCGCGCAAGCCTTCGATTTCCTTGGTTACCGCCGTCTTGTCGATATCGGCGATGCGCGTGGCCTCGTCGGCCAGCACCGTCACGCGCTCGGCCGAGGCTTCGGCAAAGCCGCCGGCCACGAAGATGCGGTCAGTAATGGCGCCGCCGTTCCACACGTCGATCGTGCCGATGCGCAAGGTCGAGATGACTGGCGCATGGCCTGCCATCACACCGAAATCGCCTTCCGTGCCCGGAACTACGACCATGTCCACGTCCAGCGACGCGAGCAGGCGTTCGGGTGCGACCAGTTCGAACTTCGTCTTGTCGGCCATAGCGGCGACGCCTCTTCCGGTTAGGCCGCTTCGGCGGCCATCTTGCGCGCCTTGGCGCGGGCTTCGTCGATCGTGCCGACCATGTAGAAGGACGCTTCCGGCATGTCGTCGCAATTGCCCTGGACGATTTCCTTGAAGCCCTTGATCGTGTCTTCGAGCTTCACGAGCACGCCCGGTGTGCCGGTGAAGACTTCGGCCACGTGGAAGGGCTGCGACAGGAAGCGCTGGATCTTGCGCGCGCGCGCAACGACGAGTTTGTCTTCTTCCGACAATTCGTCCATGCCCAGAATGGCGATGATGTCCTGCAGCGACTTGTAGCTCTGCAGCACCTTCTGCACGTCGCGGGCGGTCTGGTAGTGCTCTTCGCCGATGACGCGCGGGTCGAGCATGCGCGAGGTGGAGTCGAGCGGGTCGACGGCCGGGAAAATCCCGAGCTCGGCGATCTGGCGCGACAGAACGGTCGTGGCGTCCAAGTGCGAGAACGAGGTGGCCGGGGCCGGGTCGGTCAAGTCGTCGGCGGGCACGTAGATGGCCTGCACCGAGGTGATCGAGCCCTTCTTGGTCGAGGTGATGCGCTCTTGGAGCGCACCCATGTCGGTCGACAGCGTCGGCTGGTAGCCGACGGCCGACGGGATGCGGCCGAGGAGCGCCGACACTTCGGCACCGGCCTGAGTGAAGCGGAAGATGTTGTCGACGAAGAACAGCACGTCCTGGCCTTCTTCGTCGCGGAAATATTCGGCGACCGTGAGGCCCGACAGCGCGACGCGCGCGCGGGCACCCGGCGGCTCGTTCATCTGGCCGTACACGAGGGCCACTTTCGAGCCCGGGCCGTCGGTCTTGATGACGCCCGATTCCATCATTTCGTGGTAGAGGTCGTTGCCTTCGCGCGTGCGCTCGCCCACGCCTGCGAACACCGACACGCCGCCATGGGCCTTCGCGACGTTGTTGATGAGCTCCATGATCGTCACGGTCTTGCCCACGCCCGCACCGCCGAACAGGCCGATCTTGCCGCCCTTGGCGTAGGGGGCGAGCAGGTCGATGACCTTGATGCCCGTGACGAGAATTTCGGCTTCCGTCGACTGGTCGATGAAGGCCGGGGCCTGGCGGTGGATCGGCAGCGTGCGCTTGTTGCCGATCGGGCCGCGCTCGTCGATCGGCTCGCCGATCACGTTGATGATGCGGCCGAGCGTCTCGGGGCCCACGGGCATCGCGATGGCGTTGCCGGTGTCGACGGCTTCGTTGCCGCGCACGAGGCCGTCGGTCGTGTCCATCGCGATCGTGCGGACGGTCTGTTCGCCGAGATGCTGGGCCACTTCGAGAACCAGCTTCTTGCCCTGGTTCTGCACTTCGAGCGCGTTCAGAATCTTGGGGAGTTCCCCTTCGAAGCGCACGTCGACGACGGCACCCGTGATCTGGACGATGCGGCCGACATTGTTGTTCGCCATTGTTGCTGCTCCTGGTGAATCAGACGGCTTCGGCGCCGGAGATGATCTCGATCAATTCCTTGGTGATCGAGGCCTGGCGCGAGCGGTTGTAGTTGAGCGTGAGTTTCTTGATCATGTCGCCGGCATTGCGCGTGGCGCTGTCCATGGCCGACATGCGCGCGCCCTGTTCGGAGGCGCCGTTTTCCAAAAGCCCGCCATAGATCTGGACCGCGAGATTGCGCGGCAGCAGGGCGGCGAGGATTTCGCCTTCTTCGGGCTCGTATTCGTAGGACGCACCCGTGTCGTTGGCGGGCGCTTCGCTCGGCACGAAGGGGACGAGCTGCAGGCGCGTGGGGATCTGCGAAATCGCCGACTTGAAGCGCGCATAGTAGAAGGCGCACACGTCGAACTCGTTGGCATCGAACATCGCCAAAACCTTGTCCGACACGCGCGTGGCGTCGGCGAAGGAGAGGCGCTTGCGGTTGAGTTCGTCGATCGAGCCGACGATCAGATTGGCGTAGTCGCGGCGCAGCTGCTCGCGGCCCTTGCGACCCACGCACAGCAGCTTCACGGTCTTGCCTTCGGCCTGGAGCTTGCGGATGTCGCTGCGCACAAGGCGCACGATCGTCGAGTTGAAGCCGCCGCACAGGCCGCGGTCGGACGTGGCGACGACGAGCAGATGCACCTTGTCGGCGCCCGTACCTGCCAGCAGCTTGGGCGCACCCGCACCCGCCGTCATCGAGCCCGCTAGCGAGCCCAGCATGCGGCCCATGCGCAGCGCGTAGGGGCGAGCCGCTTCTGCCTGCTCCTGCGCGCGGCGCAGCTTGGCCGCCGCCACCATCTTCATGGCGGACGTGATCTTCTGCGTCGATTTGACCGACGCGATCCGCATCCGAAGTGCTTTGAGAGTGGCCATTGCTTGCTCTTCTAGCCCAGTCGGATCAGGCGGCGAACGTCTTGGCGAAGGCTTCGAGCACGCCGCGGAGCTTCTTGTCCGTATCGGGCTTGATCTCGCGGTCGGTGCGCACGGCGTCGAGAATGTCGGCGTGCTTGGCCTTGATCGCGGACATGAACTGGGCTTCGAACTTGCCCACGTTCTTGACTTCGATCCCGTCGAGATAGCCGTTCACGCCCGCGAAGATCGACACAACCTGCTCTTCGACCGGCATCGGCGAATATTGCGGCTGCTTCAGAAGCTCGGTGAGGCGCGCACCGCGCGCCAGCAGCTTCTGCGTCGACGCGTCGAGGTCGGAGGCGAACTGCGCGAACGCCGCCATTTCGCGGTACTGGGCGAGCTCGAGCTTGATCTTGCCGGCGACCTGCTTCATCGCCTTGATCTGCGCGGCGGAACCGACGCGGCTCACCGACAGACCGACGTTGATGGCGGGGCGAATGCCCTTATAGAACAGGTCGGTTTCGAGGAAGATCTGGCCGTCGGTGATCGAGATCACGTTGGTCGGAATGTAGGCCGACACGTCGCCGGCCTGCGTTTCGATGATCGGCAGTGCCGTCAGCGAGCCCGCCTTCATGTCGTCCGACATCTTGGCCGCACGCTCGAGCAGGCGCGAGTGCAGATAGAACACGTCGCCGGGATACGCTTCGCGGCCCGGCGGGCGGCGCAGCAGCAGCGACATCTGGCGGTACGACACGGCTTGCTTGGACAAGTCGTCGTACACGATGACGGCATGCATGCCGTTGTCGCGGAAATATTCGCCCATCGCACAGCCCGTGTAGGGGGCGAGGAACTGCAAGGGGGCCGGATCCGACGCGGTCGCGGCGACGACGATCGTGTAGTCGAGCGCGCCGTAGTCTTCGAGCGTCTTCACGATGCGCGCGACGGTCGAACGCTTCTGCCCGATGCACACATAGATGCAGTAGAGCTTTTTCGATTCGTCGTTGCCGGCGTTGATCGTCTTCTGGTTGAGGAACGTGTCGATCGCCACGGCGGTCTTGCCGGTTTGGCGGTCGCCGATGATGAGTTCGCGCTGGCCGCGGCCGACCGGCACCAGGGCGTCGATCGCCTTCAGGCCCGTCTGCATCGGCTCGTGCACCGACTTGCGCGCGATGATGCCCGGCGCCTTCACTTCGACGCGCGTCATCTTCGCACCCGTGAGCGGGCCCTTGCCGTCGATCGGATTGCCGAGACCGTCCACGACGCGGCCGAGCAGCGCCTTGCCGATCGGCACTTCGACGATCGCACCCGTGCGCTTGACGACGTCGCCTTCCTTGATGTCGCGGTCGTCGCCGAAGATCACGATGCCGACATTGTCGGTTTCGAGGTTCAGCGCCATGCCCTTGATGCCGCCCGGGAATTCGACCATTTCGCCGGCCTGGACGTTGTCGAGCCCGTAGACGCGCGCAATGCCGTCGCCGACGGAGATGACCTGGCCCACTTCGGCCATTTCGGCCGACACATCGAACTTGGCGATCTGGTCCTTGAGGATCGCGGAAATTTCGGCCGCACTAATGCCCATCGTTCTGTTCTCCGATCGAGTTCAGGCCCGGCCCGCCAGGGCCAGGTGAAGACGCTTGAGTTGGCCTTGCAGCGAGGCGTCGATCAGGCGGGAACCCACCTTGATCTTGAGGCCGCCCAGCAGGGCTGGATCGATTTTGAGGTCGAGCGTGACTTTGCGGCCCGCGGCCGCGCGCAGCTTGGCTTCGAGCTCGGCCAGGCGCGGCGCCGACAGCGTCGAAGCCGACGTCACTTCGGCGACCGTTTCGCCGCGCGCTTCGGCGAGCTGGGCGCGATACTGTGCTGCGATTTCGGCGAAGTTGGCGAGGCGGCGATTGCGCGCGAGCGTACCCACGAAGCGGCGCACGAGATCGCCCACGCCGAGCTTGGCGCATACGGCGAGTACGGCTTTTTCCTGGGCGGCGCGCGCGAGCAACGGGCTGCGCATCACGCGCTTCAGATCCGCACTCGACGCCAGCGCTGCTTCGACGGTTTTGAGGTCGGCTGCCACCGCGTCGAGAAATTGCGGGTTGGCGAGTTCGTACAATGCGCCCGCATAGCGTTGGGCGATTCCGGCGGAAGAGGCGTTCTTGGCGGCCACGCGCGGTTCCTATGATCAGCGGTCTGTTTTTCGGCGACCCCGGCAGCGGCACGAATCCGTGCCAAAGCCGCGAAAAACAACAAAAAAGCCCACACGAAAGAGACGTCTCTTGCGCGTGCGGGCGAGTAGCTACCACAGGCTTTTGCGCGATGCAATATCCCCTCGGGGTGCGAGGCTGGGGAAAATCGCTAAAGGAAACTATAGGGGTCGATATCGAGCTGCAGGCGCACGTTATTGGGCAGTTTCGTCTGCGCGAGCCAATCGGCGACGATTGCTTGCAAATTGGCGTCGCGCCGCGTTTTGACGAGCAAACGGCGGCGATGGCGGCCGCGCAGAATCGCCATGGCGGCGGGTGCCGGCCCTAAAACTTTTACATTCGGCCCCTGTGGTGCCGTCGCCCCCAAGCGGCGCGCCACACGATCGACCAAAGCCTCGTCTTCGCCCGACAAAACGATCGCTGCCAAGCGCCCAAAAGGCGGCCAGCCATGGCGCTCGCGATCGGCGCGCTCGGCTGCGAGGAACTTGTCGCGATCGCCCGCCGCCAGCGCCTTCATGACCGCATGGTCGGGCATATGCGTTTGCAAGAGCACGCGGCCCGCATGTGCCGCCCGCCCTGCCCGGCCCGCAACCTGATGCAAGAGCTGCCAGCTGCGCTCGCCCGCGCGCAGATCGCCGCCCGCGAGCCCCAAATCCGCATCGACGATGCCAACCAAGGTCAGCAGCGGAAAATGGTGGCCCTTGGCCACGATTTGCGTGCCGATCAGAATATCGATCTCGCGCGCGGTCATGCGGCGTACGAATTCTTCGGCCGCCGCCGGGCCCGTGACCGTGTCCGACGTCATCAATTCGATGCGCGCATCGGGAAAGAGTGCGCGCGCCTCTTCGGCCACGCGCTCCACACCGGGACCGCAGGCGACAAAACTGTCCTCGGCCAAACACGCCGGGCAGGTTTTCGGCAACGGGGCGGCGTAGCCGCAATGGTGGCATTGCAAGCGCCCATAAAGCCGATGCTCGACCAGCCAGGCCGTACAGCGCGGGCATTGCAGCCGATGGCCGCAAGCCCGGCACAAGGTGAGCGGCGCATAACCGCGCCGGTTCAAGAACAGCATCGCCTGCTCGCCGGCCGCCAAAGTCTGCGTCAAAGCTTCGCGCAAGGGCGGGCTCAAAAACGATTGGCGCGGCGGCGGATGGCGGCGCAGATCGACGAGCGACACGTCCGGCAAGGCCGCCCCGCCATGGCGGGCCGGCAAAGCGACGCACGCATAACGGCCGCGCGCGACATTCTCGAGCGTCTCGAGCGACGGTGTCGCCGAGGCCAGCACGATCGGGCAGGCTTCGAGCCGTGCGCGCACCACGGCCATGTCGCGCGCATGGTAGATCGCCCCGTCTTCCTGTTTGAAGGCCTGCTCGTGCTCTTCGTCGACGACGATGAGGCCGAGTTCGCAGAACGGCAAAAACAGCGCCGAGCGCGCCCCCACCAGCACGCGCACGCGGCCCACGGCCACATCGCGCCACACGCGCGCGCGCGCCGTGCGGCCCAATTCCGAATGCCACGCGGCAGGGGCGACGCCGAAGCGGGACGCAAAGCGGGCGAGCCACTGCGCACTCATCGCGATTTCGGGCAGCAGCACGAGCACTTGCCGTCCGGCGGCAAGGGCGGCAGCAACGGCTTCGAAATAGACTTCCGTTTTGCCCGAACCCGTCACGCCGTCGAGCAATGTCACGCTGAAACCGTTGCCGACGGCTGCCGCCAGAACGCGCGCCGCGTCGTCTTGCGCCTCCGAAAGCACAGCGCGCGGGCGGCTTGCGTCGGGGGCGGGATCGGCGTCGGGTTCGGCTTCGAACCGTGCAAGCCAGCCTTTGTCGGCTACACCCTTGGCGACGGCGGGCGAGACTTGGGCCGCGCGCGCCAACTCGGCCAACGGCCGCGCGCCCGCACTTGCCTCGAGCAGCAAGCGGCGGCGTGCGGCCGTGAGAATGCCGGGTTCGGGCGAATGCGGATCGGGCGCATCGGAAGCCAAGCGATAGAATGCGATCAGGCGCGGTGGGGCAAGTGCCTCGGGCACGCTCATCGCCATGCGCAACACATTGCCGAGTGGGGCAAGCGTATAGGCCGCAACCCAGGCGACGAGCTTGCGCAACGGCGCTGCCATTGGCGGGGCTTCCAAACGCGCTTCGATGTCTTTGAGTTTGGCTTCCGGCAGCTCTGCGTCGGCAGCTTCGTCCCACACGACGCCGACCACGTAGTTGCGCCCGAGCGGCACACGCACGAAATCGCCCGGTGCGACGGACAGATGCGCCGGCACGCGATAATCGTACGGCCCGAGCGGCAGCGGCAGGGCCACGCGCACGCGCATGCTGGCAGACGACTCGACCATCGGCTAGACTCTGGCCGTTCGAGTCGCACTTGCCTAGAGCCGTCCTCGCAAACGCGCCGCAACAGGGAAAGCCCGCACGACATGGCCGACAGCGACACAGCAAACGCCCTCGCGGGTGCCGCACCGGTTACCAGTGCCGCCGTTGCCGACTATCTGCGCAAGCACCCCGATTTCCTGATCGAGCATCCGGATCTCGTGTGGGTGCTGACGCCGCCCGCCCAGCGCAGCCAGGACGGCGTGGTCGACATGCAGCGCTACTTGGTCGAGCGCATGCGCACCGACCTTGCCAAGATCACTGCCGCACAGGCCGAACTCATCGCGACAAGCCGAGGCAATCTCGCCACGCAAGGGCGCATCCATGCTGCCGTGCTGGCAGTGCTGACGGCAAAGTCGCTGCCGCACTGCATCGACACGATCGCGGTCGATCTGCCGATGCATCTCGAGGTGGACGCGATCGGCCTCGGCTTCGAATCGCTCGAGCATGTGCCGGCCGGCGAGACTGCGCAGAATCTGCGCATCCTGCCGCGCGGAACGGTCGATCGCCTGATGGGCGAACGGCGCGACATTCTGCTGCTGGCCGACGAGCCCGGCGATTCGACCATCTATGGCGGGGCGGCCACGCTCGTGCACAGCCAAGCGCTGCTGCGCCTGCAGCTCAAACGCGACATGCCGCCCGGCATCCTTGCCTTCGGTGCGCGCGTGCCCTCGAAATTCCATTCGGGTCAAGGCACCGAGCTGCTCAATTTCCTCGGCCGCGCGGTCGAAGCCGCTTTGTGCGGATGGTTGACGCGCCAGCGCTGAGTTTTGCGGCCGCTGCCGACGTCCAGGCCGCAATCGCCGCATGGAGGGCGCGTCTCCAGAACGAGCGGCGGGCGGCAGCCAACACGCTTTCGAACTACGCGCGCGATCTAGCCGCATTTCTCGCTTATCTGCAGGACCATCTCGGCGGCCCGCCCAGCTTGGCCGATCTCGCCGCTTTGCGTCCCGCCGATTTTCGCGGCTTTTTGGCCAAGCGCGCAGCCGCGGGCTTGAAGCCCGCCTCCAATGCGCGTACGCTTTCCACCTTGCGCGGCTTTTTCCGCCATCTCGCGCGCAGCGGCCTGTGCGACAACCCGCACGTGGCAGCCCTGCGCGGTCCCAAATTGTCGCGCAATCTTCCGAAGGCCCTCAACGCCGTCGATGCGGACGCCGTCCTCGAATCGGTCGATGCGATCGAAGACCGGCCGTGGGTTGCGGCGCGCGACCGCGCCATCTTCACGCTGCTCTACGGAGCAGGCTTGCGAATCGGCGAAGCGCTCGACCTGCCGCGCAAAGCGGCCCCCTTGGGCGACATGCTGCGCGTGGTCGGCAAGGGCCGCAAAGCGCGCGATGTGCCGATGCTGCCCGCCTGCCGCGCGGCGGTCGATGCGTATCTTGCATTGTGCCCGCATCGCTTGAGCCCCGCCGATCCGCTGTTCGTGGGCGTGCGCGGCAGAAGGCTCAAAGCGGGCATGGTGCAGTTGCGCCTGCGCAATCTGCGCAACACGCTGGGCCTGCCCGAGAAGACCACGCCGCATGCGCTGCGCCATTCATTTGCAACGCATCTGCTCGGCGAAGGGGCGGATCTGCGCGCGATCCAGGAACTGCTCGGCCATGCGTCGCTGTCGACCACGCAGCGCTATACGGCGGTCGACGCCAAGCGCCTGATCGAAGTCTATTCGGCCGCCCATCCCAGGGCCGGCAAATGAACGACGACACGCGCAAGGTTTCGGAGATTCTGGCCGCGATGCGCGCGTCCGCAAACGAGCGCGTGAAGCTGGCCGACATCGTGGCCGAACTCGGCGAGCGCGCCTTCGGTGTCGCGATGCTGCTGTTCTCGCTGCCCAACGCCGTCGGCATCGGCGTGATCCCGGGCATTTCGACCTTGTTCGGCGTGCCGCAGATCATCCTGGCGCTCCAGATGCTCGCAGGATTCGAGCGGCCGTGGCTTCCTGCGTGGCTGCTCGAAAAATCGATCGCGCGCGCGGATTTCGAACGCATGATCGACAAGGGCTTGCCGATCCTGATCCGCGTCGAGCGCTATCTGAAGCCGCGTGCGGCCGCCCTAACCGGGCCGCTCGTCGAACGTCTGATGGGTTTGGTTTTCCTCGTGCTCGCGGCCGTCGTGTCGTTGCCGATCCCGCTCGGCAACCAACCGCCGGCCGTGGCGATGGCGGTGGTCGCCTTGGGGCTCACCGCGCGCGACGGCGTGTTCGTGGCCGTAGGCTGCGTGATGGGCGTCGGCGCCGTCGCGATCGCAAGCCTCGTGGTGCTCGGCGGGGCGGCCGTGATCTGGTTTGCCGTCACGAATTTCGTTTTGGGGTGAATGCCATGAAACTCTACGGATCGCCTGGCAGTGCGGCGATGGCGCCGATGGCCGTGCTCGAACATGTGGGTGCTGCTTACGACTGGGTGCGCGTCGATCTCGATGCGGGCGAGCATCTGCAACCCGAATTTCTCGCCCTCAACCCCAAGGGCCGCGTGCCGGTGCTGATCGACGGCACGATGACACTGACCGAGTCGGCCGCGATCTGCCTGCATCTGGCCGAGCGGTTTCCGCAGGCGGGCCTGCTGCCCGCCCCGGGCACGCTCGAGCGCACGCGGACCTACGAATGGCTTTTTTATCTCTCGAACACGCTGCAGGTGGCGTTGATCGATTGGTGGCACCCGGTGTGGCTCACGCGCGATGCCGATGCGCAAGACGCCGTCAAAGCCGGGGCCGAAAAACGCATCGGCATCTGCTTCGAACTCATCGACGCGAAACTTGCCGCCGCATCGAACCCCTATTGCCTGGGCGCCCACCTCACGATCGTCGACTATTTCCTGCACATGACCGCGCGCTGGAGCCGCTATCTGGTAACTCCCGCCTACGCGTACCCGGCAATAAAGCGCACGACAGACGCCGTGCGTGTTTCGCCCGCCACGCGCCGCATGATGGAAAAACAGGCGATCGCGGAGGCGTAAGAGCTAGGTCGGTTTGCGGCCCGAATCGGCGTTGGTGTATTCGATCGAACAGAAGCTGCCGCCCTGAAAGCGATCCCCGATCGGGTCCGGCGCCAGCTTCGCCTGCTCCCGCATCGCAATTTCCAGCATCGGTTCCGAGCCGTGTTTCGGCTTGTAGCCGAAAGCATGCGCGCGCGAATTGTCCCACCAGCCGCGCGCATTGTCCGACGCTCCGTAGAATATCTCGAAGACGATGTCGGGGTGATCGAGGCCGATGGCGATGAGTTGCACAAGGTCCTCGGGGTGCAGCAATATCGACATGCGGCGCATGTCGAGCGGCGTCTCGCCGACATTTCCGATGCGCAGACACGCAACGCCGATTCCGTGCTTTATGGCGTACATAGCGCCCAGCGCCTCGCCGAAGGCTTTGGACACGCCGTAGCGCGTGTCGGGCAGCACCGTCACGTCGTGCGCGATCTTTTCGGAACGCGGATAGAAGCCGACCACGTGGTTCGACGACGCAAAAACGATCCGCCTGACGCCGGCAAGGCGCGCGGCTTCGAACATGTTCCGGCAGCCCACGATGTTCGCCGACAGAATTGTCTCCCACGGGCCTTCGATCGAGTACCCGCCGAGATGGATGATGCCGTCGGCACCCGCAATGGCGGCTTGAATTGCCGCCATGTCGGCAAGATCGGCGCGAACGAACGGCAGGCCGTGCTTATTCTCGGGCGGATTCAGATCCGACAGGACAAGCCCTGGATAGAGCGACTTCAGCAGCGGCGTGATCGCGCGGCCGACACCGCCGGCGGCTCCGGTAAGCAAAATTCGGCGCACTCTCAATTCTCCTTGGATTGCGGATCGACTGCGCCGCGCGCGGCGGCATTGGCGAAGCTGCGATAGCGGGCGGCAGCCAGCACGAGATGCTCGCGCATCGCATGCCGCGCGCCGTCCGCATTGCCGGCCGAGATCGCATCGACGATGGCGCCGTGTTCGGCTTCGATCCGCGCGAGATAGGCCGCCTTGTGGTCGCTCGTCATGCTCCAGACCCGTCGATTGTGCCGGGGGATCACGATCGTGCCGAGAAAGTTGAGAAATGCCGGAAACTGAGGGTTTCCGGTCGCGGCCGCGATCGCTTGATGCGTGGCAAAATCCTCGTCGGCGCCCGATTCGTCCCGCGAGACGGCGGCGAGCATTGCCCTGTGCGCGGATTGGATCGCGGCCAGCATTTGCGGCGTGGCGCGCGCGGCCGCGAGCCCCGCAGCTTCCGTTTCGACGGCCTGCCGCAGTTCCAGCACGTCGATGACCGAATCGAGCGAACGCAACAATTCAGGGTCGATCCGAAAATCCTGTCGCCGCGGCCGGTCGGCGACAAATGCACCGGAGCCTTGGCGCGTGGTAACGAGGCCTTGCGCTTTCAGCACGCTGATCGCCTCGCGAACGACCGTCCGACTGACTTTGCCGGACAAGGCCATCGCTTGCTCGGTCGGCAGTCGTTGGCCCGCAGCATAGCGCCCGCTCGCGATTTCCGCCGAAAGCCGTTCGGCGATTTCGCCGACGAGCGAGCGGCTTTTGCGAATGTTCCCGAACACATCCGTCATGTCGGCGGGCGCTCGCTCGGCGAGCTCTAAATCCGATCTGGACTTTTGTTGTCTGGTCATCGTACAACTTTCTACACTGATCCTTGGACGTCGCGCAATAATACAAACCGGCGCCGGATTTCAGGAATAAATCTAAGAAAAACCGTCGGACAAGGGAGGAAACACAAAATGAAACGCCGCAATTTCTTGGCTGCTACGGCAGCCGCAACGCTCGTGCCTGCCGCAACCGTCGCCCCGGTCGCCGCGCAAGCCAAAATGATCCTCAAAGCGACCGACGTGCACCCGCTTGGCTACCCGACCGTCGAGGCCGTGGTGCGCATGGGGACCAAACTCGAACAAGCGACCGGCGGCCGCATCTCCATTCAGATGTTCCCGTCCATGCAGCTGGGCGGCGAGAAGGAGATGATCGAGCAGGCGCAACTCGGCGCCGTGCAGATCGCGCGCATCTCCGTCGGACCGATGGGGCCGCTGGTGCCCGAGATGAACGTCTTCAACCTGCCCTTCATGTTCCGCGACTCCGCGCATATGGAGAAGGTCGTCGACGGCGAAGTCGGCGACGAGATCCTGAAGAAGCTGTCGGACCATCCGACGGCCAATCTGATCGGCCTATGCTGGATGAGCGGCGGCACGCGCCACGTCTACAATGCGCGGCGGCCGATCACGTCGGTCGCCGATCTGAGGGGCCTCAAGATCCGCATGATGGGCAATCCGCTTTTCGTCGATACGATGAATACGCTGGGCGGCAACGGCGTAGCGATGGGCTTCGACCAGCTCATCAGCGCGATGCAAACCGGCGTCGTCGACGGCGCCGAGAACAACGAACCCAGCTACGCCGGCGGCCAGCACTATCGCTACGCGAAATACTACTCGCGGACGGGACATCTGATCATCCCCGAGATCCTCGTCTTCTCGAAACGCAGCTGGAACGCGCTTTCGGCGAGCGACCGGACGCTGATCGCGAATATGGCCAAGGAAGCGCAGAAAGAGCAGCGCCAACTCTGGCAGGCCGAGGAGGCGGAAGCCCTCAGAAAGATGATTGCGGCCGGCGCCATCGTGAACGAAGTCGGAAACAAGCGGGAGTTCCAGGACGCTGTCAGGCCGGTCTGGGACAAATACGGCGCCCAGCATCAGGCGCTGATCGCGCGCATCCAAGCCATCAACTGAACACGATCCGCCGCAGGTTGCTGCGCATCAAGCGGCGACCTGCGGCGTATTCGAGAAACCAACGGCAGAACCATGCTTGAAGCATACGCCCGCGCTATGGATGCGCTGCATAATGCGTGCGTTTTTGCGGCATCCGCAGCCCTCGCGGTGATCACGCTGATCATTCCGTGGGGCGTGTTCACGCGCTACGTGCTCGAAAGCGCCTCTTCGTGGCCGGAACCGCTCGCAGTCCTGCTCATGATCTGGCTGTCGTTCCTTTCTGCGGTTGTCTGCTATCGCGAGCGTCTGCACATCGCGGTCGAGATGCTGCCCAACGCATTGGCGCCGCGCGCGCGCAAGGTTTTGGGCTTTGCGGTCGAACTGTGCATGCTTTCGGCGAACCTATTTCTGCTTTGGTTCGGCACGAACCTCGTTCAAGTCACCTGGCACCAAAGCATCGCCGAGTTTCCGGCCTTCTCGGTCGGCATGTCGTACTTGCCGGTGCCGATCGGCGGCGCGCTGACCGCCTTGTTCGTGATCGAGCGCCTGCTCAAGGGCGACCTTCTGCCGCCGCCCGCCGAACTCGATCCGCACGCAACCATCTCGAGCGAATAGCGGAAACGGGATCACAGAATCATGGACGCACTGGTTTTGCTTGGCGGCTTTTTCGCCTTCTGCGCGATGGGCGTGCCCGTCGCCTATGCGCTGGGCCTTGCCGCCATCTGCGCGGCGCTCTGGCTGGACATACCGCTCGAGGCGATCGCGCTGAAAACGTCCGACGGGATGGACGACTTCCCGCTGCTCGCAATTCCCTATTTCATCCTTGCCGGCGCCATCATGGCCGAAGGCGGGATGGCGACGCGGATCATCAACCTTGCCAAGCTGTTCGTCGGCTTCATCCGCGGCGGGCTGGCGCTGGTCAACATCCTCGCCTCGACCATGTTCGGCTGCATCTCGGGTTCGTCGGTCGCCGATACGGCTTCGATCGGCAGCGTGATGATTCCCCAGATGATCAAAAGCGGCTATCCGCGGCTGTTCGCCGTCAACGTGACGATATCGGGGTCGCTGCAGCCGCTGCTGATCCCGCCCTCGCACAACATGGTGATCTATTCGCTCGCGGCCGGGGGCACCGTCTCGGTGGCGCACCTGTTCGTGGCCGGCATCCTGCCGGGATTGCTGCTTGGTGCGGCCTTGATGCTGCTTTGCGTGTACATCGCGTATCGCGACAAACTCCCGAAAGGCGAAGCGATTTCGCTGCGCCAGGCCGGACGCATCGCCTACGAGGCGGTGTGGGGTCTGGTGACCGTGTTCATCATCCTGGGCGGCATTCTGTCCGGCGTTTTTACGCCGACCGAAAGTGCGGCGGTCGCAAGCGTCTGGGCATTGCTGGTGACCGTGTTCGTCTACCGCGACTACAGTCTGCGCGATCTCCCGAAGCTGCTCGCGCGCGTCGTGCGCACGGTCGGCATGGTGATGATCATGATCGGCTTCTCCGTTGCGTTCGCCTACATGATGACGCTGATGCGGATACCGGCAAAAGTCACGGAGATGTTCCTTGCGATCGCCACCGACAAATACATGTTCCTGCTCTACACCAACATCCTGCTGCTGCTGCTCGGCACGTTCATGGACCTGGCGCCAATGCTGCTGATATGCACGCCGATTTTCATGCCGATCATCGGCCAATTCGGCATCGATCCGGTCCACTTCGGAATCGTGATGATTTTCAATCTCGGCATCGGCCTGCTGACGCCGCCGGTCGGGCCCACGCTTGCCGTCGGCTGTGCCATCGGCAAAGTCACCATGGAACAGGTGTCGCGCTCGATCATGGTGTTCTACGTGCCGATGCTCATCGTGCTCGGCCTCGTCACGTACATTCCGGCGCTGACGCTGTGGCTGCCGCGCCTCGTCCTCGGCTGAGCAGCAGAATTCACATGTGGATCGGGCGGCCGTCCACGGCAAGGGCGGCTTCACGCACGGCTTCGGTCAAAGTCGGGTGCGCATGGCAGGTGCGCGCGATGTCTTCGGACGAGGCGCCGAATTCGATCGCGAGCGCCATTTCGCCGACGAGTTCGCCGACCGACGGGCCGATCATGTGCACGCCCAGCACGCGGTCGGTCGCGGCATCGGCCAGGATCTTCACGAAGCCGTCGGTGTTGTTCTGCGCGCGCGCGCGGCCGTTGGCCGTGAACGGGAATTTGCCGATGCGGATCGCGACACCCTCGGCCTTCAGCTGCTCCTCGGTTTTGCCGACGGAAGCCACTTCCGGCCACGTATAGACGACGGACGGTATCGCGTCGTAATTCACGTGGCCGTGCTGGCCTGCGAGAATTTCGGCGACCGCCATGCCTTCGTCTTCGGCCTTGTGCGCGAGCATCGGACCCGCGATCGCGTCGCCGATCGCGTAGATGCCGGGCACGTTCGTCTGGAAGTGCGCATCGATGGCGACGCGGCCTTTTTCGTCGAGGGCAACGCCCGCTTCTTTGAGGCCGAGCCCGTCCGTGTAGGGGCGGCGGCCGACCGCGACGAGCACGATATCGGCTTCGAGCGTTTCGGCCGCACCGCCGGCGGCGGGCTCCACCGTCAAGGCCACGCTCTTGGCGCCGACCTTCGCACCCGTGACCTTCGTCGAGAGCTTGAACGCCATGCCTTGCTTGGCAAGGATGCGCTGCATGCTCTTGGAAATTTCGCCGTCCATGCCGGGCATGATGCGGTCGAGGAATTCGACGACCGTGACTTTGGCACCCAGACGCTGCCAGACCGAGCCCATCTCGAGCCCGATCACGCCGCCGCCGACGAGCACCATGGTCTTCGGCACTTCCGCGAGCGTCAATGCGCCCGTCGAAGACACGATCTTCTTTTCGTCGATCGGCAGGCTGGGCAGCGACACGACTTCCGAGCCCGTGGCGATCACGATTGCTTTGGCGGCGAGCGTTTGCGTGCCGCCGGCGTTGAGGGCGACTTCGACCTTGCCTGCGGCCGCGATTCTGCCGGCACCCTTGATCCAGTCGATCTTGTTCTTCTTGAACAGGAACGCCACACCGTCGACGTTCGACTTAACCGTCTTGTCCTTGTGCGCCATCATGGCTTTGAGGTCGAGCTCGACCTTGCCGGTCTTGACGCCGAAGGCCGCGAGGCCGTGCGATGCCTCCTCGAATTTCTCGGACGCCTGCAACAACGCCTTCGACGGAATGCAGCCGACATTGAGGCAGGTGCCGCCGAGCGTGTCGCGCTTCTCCACGCACGCCACCTTCATGCCCAATTGCGCCGCCCGAATGGCGCACACATAGCCGCCCGGGCCGGAGCCAATGACGACGAGATCATAGCTGGCTTCGCTCATATCGTTCACATGTCCAGGATGAGGCGGGCGGGATCTTCGATGCATTCCTTGACGCGCACGAGGAACGTCACGGCTTCGCGCCCGTCGATAATGCGGTGGTCGTAGCTGAGCGCCAGATACATCATCGGGCGGATTTCGATCTTGTCGCCGACCGCGATCGGGCGCGGCTGGATCTTGTGCATGCCGAGAATGCCCGATTGCGGCGGGTTCAAGATCGGCGTGGACATCAGCGACCCGTAGATGCCGCCATTGGTGATCGTGAAGGTGCCGCCCGACATTTCGTCGACGGTGAGCTTGCCGTCGCGCGCACGCCGGCCGAAATCGCCGATCTTCTTTTCGATGTCGGCGAACGACAGAACGTCGCAGTCGCGCACGACCGGTACCACGAGGCCCTGCGGCGTGCCCACCGCAATGCCGATGTCGTAGTGGTTCTTGTAGACGATGTCGCCCGCGTCGATCTCGGCATTGACGGCCGGCAGTTCCTTCAAGGCCACGACACACGCCTTGGCGAAGATCGACATGAAGCCGAGCTTGATGCCGTGGCGCTTCTCGAAGGTCTCGTTGTATTTGCTGCGCATCGCCATCGCCGCCGTCATGTCGACCTCGTTGAAGGTCGTCAGCATCGCGGCCGTGTTCTGCGCATGCTTGAGGCGCTCGGCGATGCGGCTGCGCAGGCGCGTCATCTTCACGCGCTCCTCGCGCGGCGCAAGCGCGCGCGGGGCGGCCGGCGCTGCGGGTGCAGCCGGCTTGGGCGCTGCTGCGGCGGCGGCCACGTCGGGCTTCGTCACGCGCCCGTCTTTGCCGGAGCCTGCGACGGCCGAAGCGTCGAGCCCCGCTTCGGACAGCGCCTTGCGCGCGGCAGGGCCGGGCTGCTTGTCGCTGGCAACGGCGGGTGCCGGTGCGGCAGCGGGTGCTGCCTTCGCGGGGGCGGGTGCGGCGGCTTTGCCGGCGGCCCCTGCTTCAAGTTCGCCCAGTTTGGCGCCGACCGCGACGGTCGTACCCGCCGGGGCCGTGATCGCCGAGAGCATGCCGGCCGCGGGTGCAGGCACTTCGACCGTGACCTTGTCGGTTTCGAGTTCGCACAGCGGCTCGTCCGCCTTCACGGCGTCGCCCACATTCTTGAACCATTTGGCGATGGTCGCTTCGGTGACGGATTCGCCCAAAGTCGGCACTTTGATTTCGACGGCCATTGCGTTTTCCGTTTCTTGTTTGGCGGGTAAAAGGACGCGTCAGCCGCTCAACGCGGCGTTGACGAGGTCGGCCTGCTCTTTGTTGTGGCGCTTGTAGAGGCCCGTAGCGGTCGCGGCCATCTCCGAGCGGCCGACATAGCGCGGACGCTTGGCCGGATGCTTGAGATTGGTCAGCAGCGCTTCGAGCCGGTGGTCGACAAACGTCCAAGCGCCCATGTTCTGCGGCTCTTCCTGGCACCAGACGATCTCGGCATTTTTGTAGCGTCCGAGTTCGCGCTCCGTCGTGGCGAGCGGGAACGGATAGAGCTGCTCGATGCGGATCAGCGCCACGTCCTTGAGCCCGCGCTTGGTGCGCTCCTCCAGAAGATCGTAATAGACCTTGCCCGAGCACAGCACGACGCGCTTGATCTTGTCGTCGGCGACGAGCTTTTCGGCCTCGGGCAGGATGCGGTGGAAGCTCGTACCCGGACCAAAGTCGGCCAAGTTCGAAACCGCGAGCTTGTGCCGCAGCAGCGATTTGGGCGTCATGATCAGCAGCGGTTTGCGGATCGTGCGGCGCACCTGGCGACGCAATGCGTGGAAATAGTTGGCGGGCGTCGTGAGATTGCAGACCTGCCAATTGTCTTCCGCGCACATCTGCAGATAGCGCTCGAGCCGCGCCGAAGAGTGCTCGGGCCCCTGCCCTTCGTAGCCGTGCGGCAGCAGGATCGTAAGGCCCGACATGCGCAGCCACTTGGCCTCGCCCGACGAAATGAACTGGTCGAACATGGTCTGCGCACCGTTGGCGAAGTCGCCGAACTGCGCTTCCCACAGCACGAGCGCATTGGGCTCGGCCAGCGAATAGCCGTACTCGAAGCCGAGCACGCCGAATTCCGACAAGGGGCTGTCGTGCACTTCGAACGTCGCCTGGCCTTTTCGGATATTGTTGAGCGGCACGTAGCGCTTTTCGGTTTCTTGGTCGACCAGCACCGAATGGCGCTGCGAGAAAGTGCCGCGGCCGCAATCCTGGCCCGACAGGCGCACGGGCGTGCCCTCGGCCGCGAGCGTGCCGAAGGCAAGCGCTTCGGCGGTCGCCCAGTCGATGCCGGCTCCGACATCGAGGATCTTGGCCTTGTTGTCGAGCTGGCGGCGGATCGTGCGATGGATATTGTGCCCGTCCGGCACGGTGCAGATCGCCTTGCCGACCTCGCGCAGCAACTCGGTCGGAACGGCCGTGTTGCCGCGATTGTCCTCTTTCTTGGCAAGCTCGATGCCCGCCCACTTGCCCTCGAGCCAGTCGGCCTTGTTGGGCTTGTAGTTCTTGGAAGCCTCGAACTGCGATTCGAGATGAGCCGCGAAATCGTCGTAGATCTTCTGCGCCTCGTCGGCCGTCATCGACTTCTCGCGCACCAGCTGCTCGGCATAGAGCGTGCGCGTGGTCATCTGCGCCGCGATCTTGCGGTACATGATGGGCTGCGTGAAGGACGGCTCGTCCGCCTCGTTGTGGCCGTGGCGGCGATAGCAGATCATGTCGATCACGACGTCGCGATGGAAACGCTGGCGGAATTCCACCGCGATGCGCGCCACGTGCACGACCGCTTCGGGATCGTCGCCATTGACGTGGAACACCGGGAAGCCGAGGCCCTTGGCGATGTCGGTGCAGTACGCACCCGAGCGCGAATAGGCCGGCGCGGTCGTGAAGCCGATCTGGTTGTTGACGACGAAATGGATCGTGCCGCCGGTGCGGTAGCCCAGAATGTCCACGAAGCTCATCGTCTCGGGCACGATACCCTGGCCCGCGAACGCGGCGTCGCCGTGCAGCAGCAGCGGCATCACCTGCGTGCGGTCGTTGTCGCCGAGTTGCACGCTCTTGGCGCGCGCCTTGCCGAGCACCACGGGATTGACCGCCTCGAGATGCGACGGGTTGGCGGTCAGCGACAGATGCACCCTGTTGCCGTCGAACTCGCGGTCGGACGAGGTGCCGAGATGGTATTTGACGTCGCCCGAGCCTTGCACGTCGTCGGGCTGTGAGGACACGCCCTGGAATTCCGAGAAGATCGCCACGTACGGCTTGCCCATTACGTTGGCGAGCACGTTGAGGCGGCCGCGATGCGGCATGCCGACCACGATTTCGCGCACGCCCAACTGGCCGCCGCGTTTGATGATCTGCTCAAGGGCCGGAACCATCGATTCTGCGCCGTCGAGACCGAAGCGCTTGGTGCCGACGAATTTCTTGTCGAGATAGCGCTCGAAGCCTTCGGCCGCCGTCAGGCGCTCGAGGATCGCGCGCTTGCCGCGTTCGGTAAAATCGGTGTGGTTGCGCGGGCCCTCGATGCGCTGCTGGATCCAGCTTTTCTGCTCGGGATCCGTGATGTGCATGAACTCGACGCCGATCGAGCCGCAATAGGTGGTCTTGAGTGCGGCAATGATCTCGCGCAGGCTTGCCGAATGCATGCCGAGCACGTTGTCGATGAAGATCTTGCGGTCCATGTCGGCTTCGGTGAAGCCGTAGCTCGCCGGATCGAGCTCGGGATGCTGCTCGCGGTTCGTGAGCCCCAAGGGATCGAGATGGGCGGCAAGATGCCCGCGCACGCGATAGGCGCGCACCATCATGATGGCGCGGATCGAATCGAGCGTTGCGGCGCGCGCCTGTTCGGCCGTAACCGAACCCGGCGCCGGCGCTGCGACAGCGGCAGGGGCGGCGGCCCCCTTGCCCTTGGGCGGCGCTGCGGGCGCTTCGGCGACGCCGATCACGCGGGTTTTTTCGCGGCCCCATTTGGGCTGGTAAGTACCCACCCCGTCGGATTCCATCTCGCGCAGAATGCCGTGCCAGCTTGGATCCACGCTGGCCGGATCGGCGCGATACTGGTCCAACAGTTCGGCCAGATAGACCGCGTTGGCGCCATTGAACATCGAATCGAGATCGGGATGCGTCGCCATTTTTATGCCTTTTGGGACGTGGTCGTTTCGCTCGCCGCCCTCAGCTCATCGCCTTGAGCATGGTCGAGCCCAGCGAAGCGGGCGAATCGGCGATGTGGAAGCCGGCCGATTTCATCGCTTCGAACTTGTCGCCGGCCGTGCCCTTGCCGCCGGAGATGATCGCACCGGCATGGCCCATGCGACGGCCCGGCGGGGCGGTCACGCCCGCGATGAAGCCGACGATCGGCTTCTTGCAGCCGGTCGAGCGGTAGAATTCAGCCGCGTCCTCTTCGGCCGAGCCGCCGATTTCGCCGATCATGATGATGCCTTGCGTTTCGGGATCGGCCACGAACAGCTCGAGCGCGTCGATGAAGTTGGTGCCGTTGACCGGATCGCCGCCAATGCCGATGCAGGTCGTCTGGCCGAGCCCGGCGGCGGTGGTCTGCGCCACCGCCTCGTAGGTGAGCGTTCCCGATCGCGAGACGATGCCGATCTTGCCGCGCGTATGGATGTGGCCCGGCATGATGCCGATCTTGCATTCGCCCGGCGTGATGACGCCGGGGCAGTTCGGCCCGATGAGCCGCGTCTTGCTGCCCGACATCGCGCGCTTCACACGCACCATGTCGAGAACCGGAATGCCTTCGGTGATGCACACGACGAGGCGCAGCTTGGCATCGACCGCCTCGAGGATCGCGTCGGCCGCAAACGGCGGCGGCACGTAGATGACGGAAGCGTCGGCACCGGTCGCATGCACGGCTTCGTCGACCGTGTTGAAGACCGGCAGGTCGAGATGGCGGGACCCGCCTTTGCCCGGCGTGACGCCGCCAACCATCTTGGTACCGTAGGCGACGGCCTGTTCGGAATGGAACGTGCCCTGGGCGCCCGTGAAGCCCTGGCAGATGACTTTGGTGTTCTTGTCGACGAGAACGGCCATGTTATGCGGCCTCCTTCACGGCCGTGACGATCTTTTGCGCGGCATCGGCGAGATTGTCGGCCGAGACGATCTTGAGGCCCGAATTTTTGAGGATCTTCTTGCCGAGATCGACGTTCGTCCCTTCGAGGCGCACCACCAGAGGCACGTTCAGCGCCACTTCGCGCGCGGCGGCCACGACACCTTCGGCGATCACGTCGCAGCGCATGATGCCGCCGAAAATATTGACAAGAATGCCTTCGACGTTGGGGTCGGACAGGATCAGCTTGAAAGCTTGCGTCACGCGCTCGCGCGTCGCCCCGCCGCCGACATCGAGAAAGTTAGCAGGCTCGCCGCCATAGAGCTTGATGATGTCCATGGTCGCCATGGCGAGGCCCGCACCGTTGACCATGCAGCCGATCGAGCCGTCGAGCTTCACGTAGTTGAGCTCGTGCTTGGAGGCTTCGAGCTCCATCGGATCTTCTTCGTCTTCGTCGCGCAGATCGGCCACGTCCTTGTGGCGGAACAGCGCGTTATCGTCGAAATTCATCTTGGCATCGAGGGCGAGCACTTCGCCCGCACCCGTCACGACCAGCGGATTAATCTCGACGATCGAGGCGTCGAGGCCGGTGAACGCTTCGTACATCGCGGTCAGGAACTTCACGCAAGCGCCGATCTGCTTGCCTTCGAGGCCCAAGGCAAAGGCGACCTTCCGCGCGTAGTAGGGCTGCAGGCCCTGCGTGGGGTCGATCGCGATTTTGACGATCTTCTCGGGCGTGTTGTGGGCGACGTCTTCGATGTCCATGCCGCCTTCGGTCGATGCCATCACGGTGATACGCTGGCTGCCGCGATCGACCAGCATGCCGAGATAGAGTTCGCGCTTGATGTCGCAGCCTTCCTCGACATAGATGCGCTTGACCTCTTTGCCCTTGGGGCCGGTCTGCTTCGTGATCAGCGTCTTGCCGATCATGGCCGAGGCGTTTTTCTTGACCTCGTCGATCGACTTGACGACGCGCACGCCGCCTTTGCCGTTGGGATCGTCCTTGAAGCGGCCCGCCCCGCGCCCGCCCGCATGGATCTGCGATTTGACGACCCAGACCGGGCCGCCGAGTTCGCGGGCGACTTTTTCGGCTTCGTCGGGCGTGTAGGCAACCCCGCCCTTGGGAACCGCGACGCCGTAGCGCGCCAGCAGGGTCTTGGCTTGGTATTCGTGGATATTCATTGTGCGATCCAGTCGGTTGGCGGTGGCCGAAGGCGGCTCGAGAGCGGGCGGCCTTGCAGTCGCAAAAAATCGCGGTAGGCCGCTAGGTTAGTCCGGGGCAGGGTCCGCTTGCAACGGTACCTGCCCCGGCCTAGCTCGCAAGTTACAGTTTGCCGTCGGCCTTGAGGAGCTTTTCGGCGATAGCACAGAGGTCCTTGACGGCCGCGACGGACTTGGCAAATCCGGCCTTTTCGCCCTCGTCGAGCGTGATTTCGACGATCTTTTCCACGCCGTTCTTGCCAATGATGACCGGCACACCCACGTAAAGACCCTTCTGGCCGTACTGGCCGTCGAGCCAGGCGGCGCAGGGCAGCAGGCGGCGCTTGTCGCGCAGATAGCTCGCGGCCATTTCGATCGCCGACATGGCAGGCGCGTAGAAGGCCGAGCCCGTCTTGAGCAGATTGACGATTTCGGCCCCGCCGTCGCGCGTGCGCTGCACGATCTTGTCGAGGCGCTCCTGCGTGGTCCAACCCATCTTGATAAGGTCGGGCAGCGGAATGCCGGCGACCGTCGAATAGCGCACCGACGGCACCATCGTATCGCCGTGGCCGCCGAGCACGAAAGCCGTAACGTCTTCGACCGAGACCTTGAATTCGTCGGCGAGGAAATAGCGGAAGCGCGCGCTGTCGAGAACGCCCGCCATGCCGACGACCTTGTTGGTCGGCAGGCCCGACAGCACCTGCAGCACCCACACCATCACGTCGAGCGGGTTGGTGACGCAGATCACGAAAGCGTCGGGGGCGTGGTTCTTCAGCGCTTCGCCGACCGTCGCCATGACCTTTACGTTGATGCCGATCAGATCGTCGCGCGTCATGCCGGGCTTGCGCGGCACGCCCGCCGTGACGATCACGACGTCGGCACCCTTCATGGCGGCAAAATCGTTGGAGCCGGACAGCGCCACGTCGAACCCATCGACGGGAGCTGCTTCTGCGAGATCGAGCGCCTTCCCCTGCGGGATCCCTTCGGCGATATCGATCAGCACCACATCGCCCAATTCCTTGAGCCCGGCCAGAAGCGCCAAAGTGCCGCCGATTTGCCCTGCCCCAACGAGAGCGATCTTGTTGCGCGCCATGCGATTTTCCCCTTTTTCGACCGCCCCGAACAGGTCCGGTCGCTGCGATGCGAAAATACCGGCACGGGTTTTACGCGGTCCGCCGCCCCCGGGCAAGTGGGGCAGTCGGCAGGCCTGTTTCCTAGAGGCGCGGCGGCGGCAGGCGACCGGCTACCGCAAATTCGCCGGCCGGGGCCAAACGAAGCACCACACCCTCGCCCGAGGCCGGGACAATACCGGTCAGGGCCGTGATATTGACCTGGTGCGTGACCAGCACGACCAAGCCGCCGTCGCTGGGCAGCGAGCGCAAGAATGCCCGCAAAGCGGCGGTTGCCGCAGGCTGCGCCGAACGCTCGTCGAAGAACGAATTGAGCTCGGCGGGACGTTCGACGACGGGACCGAAGGAAAGAATTTCGGCGGTTTCGCGCGTGCGGCACCATTGGCTTGTAAAGACCCGCGCTTGGCCGATCCCGGCTTGGCGCAAACCCGCCCCGATCGCCTGTGCCTGGGCGCGGCCCGCCGCGTCGAGATTGCGCTGGGTCGCGCAATCGCCAAGCCGCATGCCGGCCGGATCGCCCGTGCCAGGTGCAATCGCGTGTCGCAACAGCAGCACATGGCCCGGTTGCGCAAGGGCTGCCGTTGCGATCGGCTCAACCGCCGTTGCGGGTACGGCCCAAACCAATGCGGCAAAAATCGCCGTTACAAACGTCGAAAAAAGCTTCATACCCGCGATATAGGGCGCGCTGTGCCGCCCGGCGAGCCTCAACCGCCCAGATGCGGGGCGGCGAGATAGTCCTGGCTCTGCATTTCGAAAAGGCGGCTCGCCGTGCGCTGGAATTCGAACGCGTGATCGCCTTTGGCGTGCAGCTCCTCGGGGGCGGCGTCGGCAGCCATGACGAGTTTGGCGCGGTGCTCGTAGAGCGCATCGATCAGATTGACGAAACGGCGCGCTTCGTTGCGCTTTTCGGGATCGAGCACGGGCACGCCGTCGAGCACTAGCGTGTGGAAATTGCGCGCGAGTGCCAGGTAATCGCCCGAGCCCAGCGCCTTCATGCACAGATCGGCGAACGACGCGAACACGACGCCGCCGCCGGCACGCGCCAATTCGAGATCGCGCCCGCCGACATCGAGCGTCGCCGGCCCTACGATCGCCCCCTCGGTCAGGGTCGCAAAGGCCTTTTCGAGTTCGGCCGTCGCCGCTTCGCCGAGCGGGGCGTGGTAGACCGGCAGGCCGCGAATGCGGATGCGCCGATAGTCGATGCCGCCGTCGAGTGCGAGCACGTCGAGCTTTTGCTTGAGGAGCTCGATCGCCGGCAAAAACCGCTCGCGCTGCAGCCCGTTCAGATAGAGATCGTCGGGCTCGATGTTCGACGTCGCCACCACGACCACGCCCTTGGCGAACAAAGCCTCGAACAGACGGCCGAGGATCATCGCGTCGGCGATGTTGGTGATCTGGAACTCGTCGAAACACAGCAGGAAGGCTTCTTCGGCGAAAGCCGCCGCCAAAGGCGGGATCGGATCGCCGTCGCCCTTTTTTGCCTCCGGCGTCTGGCGCCACGCATGGATGCGCGCATGCACTTCCAGCATGAAGGCATGGAAATGCACGCGGCGCTTTTTCTCGCTGGCGGCATGCGCGAAGAACAGATCCATCAGCATGGATTTGCCGCGCCCCACGCCGCCGAAGAAATAGAGGCCGGTGGGCGGGGCACCCCGCTGCTCGGCGCCGAATTTGCGTGCAAATCCGAGCGACGCGCGCCAGAAGCCGGGGCGCGGATCGGGCTTGTAGGCGAGCAACGCGCGCGACAGCGTTTCGAGTTTTTCGACCGCAAAGGCTTGCGCTGGGTCGGGCTTGATCTCGCCCGCCGCCAGTTTGGCGCGATAGGCTTCGAGCAGGGCGGTCATGCGGGCGGCACCACGCCGAGCAACTCGGCCACGAATTGCGGCACGATCTGCGTCGCGGGGCCCAAGCGCCGCTCGGCAAAGGCGCTGCTCGTCGCCGACGGCTCGAGATTGAGCTCGACCGTGCGCGCCCCATGTGCCGCCGCGATTTCGACGAAGCCCGCCGCCGGATAGACATTGCCCGACGTGCCGATCGAAACGAACAGCGCGCAGTTCGCGAGCTTTTCTTCGATCTCTTCCATGTGGAACGGCACTTCGCCGAACCACACGATATGCGGGCGCAAGCCCCCCTTGGCGGCACAGGCCGGGCACACCGAATTGACGCCGAGATCGCCATCCACCTCGGCCACGATGGCGCAGGCCATGCAGCGCGCTTTGCCGAGTTCGCCATGCATGTGGCGCACATTCTGCGAGCCCGCGCGCTCGTGCAGATCGTCGACATTCTGCGTCACCAGTAGCATCTCGCCCGTCCAGTTGGCCTCGAGGATGGCGAGCGCCATGTGCGCGTCATTGGGCTGCAGCGCCGGATCGCGCAACGCCTGGCGGCGCGCGTTGTAGAAGGCGTGCACCCGCGCTTCGTCGCGCACGAAGGCCTGCGGGGTCGCGACGTCTTCGATGCGCACGCTCGCCCAAATACCGTCGGGATCGCGGAAGGTCGCCAACCCCGATTCTTTGGATATACCCGCCCCGGTCAGCACCACGATCGAACCTTGCATGCAGATGCCACCCTATCCAAAAGGCGGCGCGGATCAAGGCGCTTGGCGCCCCGCCGGATGGTTTGCCTTGATGTTGCGCTGCGCCAGACGCGCAGTTTCGGCGACGCGCTTGGCGCGGGTCTCCGACTTTTTGGCAGCCCCGATCCATTCCAGAATGGCGCGCCGCGAAGACGCGCTGAATGCCGCGAAATTCGCGGCGGCCGGTGCAGCGGCGGCCAATGAAGCTGCAAGATCGGCCGGCATTTCGAGCGCGTGGGCGGCATCGAGTTTTGACCAGCTGCCGTCTGCTTTGGCGCGCGCGATCGCGGCCAAGCCGGGCGGCGCCATGCGACCGGCCGCGATCAGCGCTTCGGCTTTTTTCTTGTTGATGGCGGACCAGCCGCTGCCCACGCGGCGCGGCGACAGCAGCAGCATCGTGCGCGCTTGGTCGAGCTTGCGCGGCAGGCTGTCGATCCAGCCGAAGCACAGCGCCTCGTCCACGATCTCCGGCCACGGCAAATTCGGCACCGAGCCGCCCTTCTTCCAGGTCACGAGCCAGATCGCGTCTTTGCGCGCGTGATTCTTCGCCAACCATCGTCGCAGCTCGGCGCGCGATTTGACCTCAACGCGCAAACGATCGTCTGGCTTGGATTCCTTGTTTTTCATGCGCGCAACAGAAAGTCTGCTTCGCGCTCGTAGACGCGCGCAGCCCCGGCGCGCACGCTCGAATAGAGCGCAAAGCGTTCCACGCCGAACGGTCCCGCTTTGAACAGCGCGTGCGTTGCGAGCCATTCCTGCACTTTGGGCACCGACGGATCGGCAAGCTTGGCGAGCGTGACGTGGGGGACAAAACGCCGCCCGTCGGCGGCCAAGTCGATGCGGCGCAAGGCCGCTTCAATGCGCGCGCGCAAGGCAAGCAGCGCTTCGGACTTGCGCAACCCCGCCCACAGCACGCGCACGACCGGCCCGGTCGAAAAATGCCCGACGCCGGCAAGCTCAAGCTCGAACGGTTCGTGGCGCACCGATGCAAGCGCATAGGCGATGTCTTCGGCAACGTCGCCAGGCACATCGCCGATGAAGCGCAAGGTCAGATGCAGATTCTCCGGCGTCTCCCAAAACGCCCCCGGCACCCCGCCGCACATGCCCTGCAGGCGCAGCACGATATCCTCGGGCAAAGCCAGGGCCGCAAACAGGCGGTACATGTTAAGGGCAGGGGTTCGGGTTTTCGGCGTGCACGCGGTCGATTGCGTCCAGAACGTCGGCCGAGAGCCGCAATTCGGCGGAGGCGAGATTGTTGGCAAGCTGTGCGAGCGTCGTGGCGCCGAAAATGTTCGACGTCACGAAGGGCCGACCGGTCACAAACGCGAGCGCCATCTGCGCAGGATCGAGACCCGCCTCGCGCGCGATGCGAACATAGGCCGCCGCTGCCGGTTCGGCGCGCGGCGTGGAATAGCGTTTGAACCGGTCGAAGCGCGTAAGGCGCGCGCCCTCGGGCCGCGCCCCGCCGAGATATTTGCCGGCAAGCACGCCCATGGCGAGCGGGCTATAGGCGAGCAAGCCGACTTTCTCGCGCAACGCCACCTCCGCCAGCCCCACATCGAAGCTTCGATTGAGCAGGCTGTAGGGATTCTGGATCGCTTGCGGCCGCGGACCCGCACCGGTCGCTGCCAAGCCAAGCTGGCGCATCAGGCCCCACGGCGTTTCGTTCGATACGCCGAAATGGCGGATCTTTCCGGCCTTCACCAGATCAGCCAGCGTGGCGAGCGTTTCCTCGAACGGCGCGCCTTGCGGCTCGTCGGGCTTGTGGACGTAGTCGATCTGGCCGAAGCGATTGGCGGGGCGGTCCGGCGAATGGGTCTGGTAGAGATCGATATAGTCGGTCTGCAGCCGTTTTAGCGACGCATCGATCGCCGTCAGGATATTGGCGCGGTCGAGCCCCGCACCGCCGCGCACATGCGGCAGCGCATTGCCGCGCCCGGTGACCTTGGTCGCAACGACGAATTTGCCGCGCTGCGCTTTGTTTTTGGCAAGCCACGAGCCGAGACAGGCCTCCGTGCGCCCGAAGGTTTCGGCGCGCGGCGGAACCGGGTACATCTCTGCCGCGTCGAAAAAATTGACGCCGGCCGCAACAGCCATGTCGAGCTGCGCATGCGCGTCGGCTTCGCTGTTCTGCTCGCCCCACGTCATCGTGCCCAAGCACAGGGCTGAGACCGACAGTTCGGTCATCCCAAGTCTGCGGTATTCCATCTTGTGCGTTGCCTTCCCGGCCGTTCGCGAGGCGCTTACGAAAACAGCGCGAGAACGCCGGTATAGCCGTAAAGCCGCGCGTTCGAAATCTCGCCGTTGCAGAAAAATCCCGCGACGGGCAAGGCGCCGAACGTCTCGCGCAGCAGACCGCGCTCGTAACCGTCCGTGCCGAACAGCCGCGGCCCGCGCGCAATGCAGCTGAAATAAAGCCCGCCGGTGGCGCGCGGCGCGCGGCGCTTGAGGCCCTCGCACATGCGCGCCATGTCGTCGACGGCCGCCGCGCGGTCGCGGCGTGCGAAGAACAGCCGATCGCCGGGCTCGACCAAAGCCGCCACCCCGATCAGCCCCTCGGACGGATCGATGCCGGTGAAATCGCGCACCAGATAGTCGCCCATGTCCGAGCCCGGAATCGGCAGCGCAATCTGCATTTCGGCGGCATAGCCGCGCAGCTGGGCGGCACTCTCGATATCGAGATCGCGCTTGAACACGTCGAGGGCCCGCTCGCCGTCGAGTCCGATCACGACATTGCCGTCGGCCGCCGTAATGCGATGCACGGGTCCTGACGGCATGCAGCCTTGCGTAATGCCGGTTGCGACCGCAACCGAGCCGGCGAACAACACGCCCGACACGCCGCTCGCGACCGCGCGCCCGGCGATCTGCGAGGTTTCCTCGACCGCCGCCGTAAGCCCGCCCACCAGAAACGCGTCGCTTGCATCGGCGATGCCGGCGATGAGATCGGCAGGGTCGGGGCCGCGCGGATCTGCATGCACGATACCGAAGCCGGGTCGGTGGGCCGCGATCCAGCCGGCATGCGCGCCCAACGGCGACAGATCGTCGGTCAGATGCGGAAGAACGCGATAGGCGTCGCTCGGCAAATCGATCGCCAGGGCCGTCAACGCAGCGGAATTGAAATATTCGCGATGGCCGACAATGCCGTGGCCGACAGCGCCCACCCAATCGGGAATGCCCGACACGCGCCGTACGACGGCAAGCGCTTCCTCGAGTTTGCCGGCCATCGATTCGGTGGCGTAGAGAATGCCGAGGCGCGCACCCGGCAGATCGCGCGACAACGCCTCGCCGACGCTGACCGCCATGCGGCCCCACGCGGCGGCCGAAGCGCCGTGGGCTTCGGCCGAGGCGATGCGCGGCGATGCAGTTCTTGGGTGCGGCGTGCTCATAACCGACCTATCCTGACCCGATTCGAGGCCGCCTGCGAAGCAGAATCGCGATGGACCGTCTGACGCCGCTGATCGCCTTCCATATTTCGTCAGCTTTGCTGGCTTTGGGCCTGGGGGCGGCGATGTTCGCGCGGCCCAAGGGTACGCCGAGCCACCGATTGATCGGACGCATTTGGGTTGCGAGCATGGCCGCGACCGCGTTCGGCTCGTTCTGGATCCAAAGCAGCGGCCACTTCAGCTGGATCCATCTTCTGTCGGCCTGGACGTTGTTCGGGCTTGTGATGGCTGTGCGCAACGCGCGGCGCGGCAATATCCCGGCCCATCGCGGCTGGATGATCGGCCTTTACGTGGGCCTTGCGATCGCGGGCGCCTTTACGCTGCTGCCAAGCCGCCTGTTGGGCAGCTTGGTTTTCGGCATCTGACGCCAGATCAAGCGGCCGCCAAAAACGCGCGCAAGGCGGGCAGCAAACGTGCCACGACGGCATCCACACCCGCAGCATTCGGGTGGATGCCGTCTTGCTGGTTCAGCGCCGGCACGGCGGCAACCCCTTCGAGGAAAAACGGATCCAACGGGACCCCGTGTTTTTTCGCGACATTCGCATAGCTCTGCGCAAAGGCTTGCGTATAGGCGCTGCCCATATTGGGGGGTGCGCGCATGCCCGAGAGCATCGTGCGCACGCCGCGCGCTTTGAGGCGCTCGACGATCTGGTCGAGATTGCGCTCCATCGCAGCCACGTCGAGCCCGCGCAAACCGTCGTTGGCACCCAGAATTACCAGTGCATACTCGGGAAATGGCGGACTGCCGAGCGCCCAATCGAGGCGCGCCAAGCCGCCTGCCGAGGTATCGCCCGATACGCCCGCATTGACGATGCCAAGCGCAATGCCGGCCGCGCGCAACGCCGCATCGAGCCGGGCCGGAAAAGCTTGGGCAGCCGGCAAGCCGTAACCCGCCGTGAGACTGTCGCCCAGCAACAGCAAGCGCTTCTGCGGGGCTTGCGCTTTTGCCCCAAAAGGGGCGAGGCCGCAAAGACTTGCCGCAGTTGCGTTGAAAAGGAAGCGGCGACGCCCATATCTGGGGGAGCCGTTTGATGCTGGCCAGGACTTGAAAATGTCGAACAAATCGAATGCCCCTCTGATCGAACTCAGCGATGTCCATTTGAAATTGGCGAGCCAGGCGGGCGAGGTCAATATCCTGCGCGGCGTCGACATGACATTGGCGCAAGGCGAGAGCTTGGCCGTGATCGGCCCGTCGGGCTCCGGCAAATCGACGATGATGATGATCGTGGCCGGACTCGAGCGGCCGACCTCCGGCAGCGTTTCGGTCTTGGGCCAGAATTTGGCAGCACTGGACGAAGACGGTCTTGCGCTGTTCCGGCGCCGCAATGTCGGCATCGTTTTCCAGGCATTCCATTTGATCCCGACCATGACGGCGCTCGAAAACGTCGCGATCCCGCTCGAATTCGCCGGCGACAAGGATGCGTGGGACAAAGCGCGCGAGGTGCTGAAGTCGGTCGGCCTCGGCCATCGCACGACGCACTATCCCGGCCAGATGTCCGGCGGCGAACAGCAGCGCACGGCGCTCGCACGCGCCTTCGTGGCCGAGCCTGCCTTGCTGCTGGCCGACGAGCCCACCGGCAATCTCGATGCCGGGACCGGGCATTCGATCGTCGATTTGATGTTCGATCTGCGCAAGCGCATCGGCACGGGTCTGCTGCTGATCACGCACGACGCGGCGCTGGCTCGGCGCTGCGACCGCGCGGTGCGCATGCTCGACGGCCGCTTGACCGCCGCCGACACGGTACTGGCGGCGGCCCAATGATCAAACTCGCGGCGGACCGCTATTCGCTGGCCTTTGCCCTTGCCAGGCGCGAATTGCGCGGCGGCATCAAAGGTTTTCGCGTGTTCATGGCGTGCCTGATGCTCGGCGTAGCGGCGATTGCGGGCGTGGGCTCGCTTGCCGAAGGTGTACGCGAAGCCCTGCGCCAGGATGCGCGCCTGCTGCTCGGCGGCGACGTGGAACTTTCGTTTACGCATCGGCGCACGACCGCTGACCAGCAGGCCTTTCTCGAAACCGCGGGCCGCGTGTCGGCGATCCAGGAGATGCGCGCGATGGCGCGCACCGAAAACGAGCGCACGCTCGTGGAGCTGAAGGCGATCGACGCGCTCTATCCGCTCGTCGGCGCGCTGCGTTTGCAGGAAGGCGGCGATCTGGCGGCTGCGCTAGCAAAGCGCCCCGACGGCCGCTTTGGCGCAGCCTTGGAGCCTGCGACGCTGTCCAGGCTCAATCTTAAACTCGGCGACGAAATCGAAGTCGGCGACGGGCGCTTTGTCGTGGCCGCAATCATCGACAACGAGCCCGACCGTTCGGCCAACGTGTTTACGCTGGGTCCGCGCGTGATGATCGGGCAAGACGCTTTGGCGGCCACCGGCCTCGAACAGCCGGGGGCTTTGATCCGCAACCAGTATCGCATCGCCCTTGCACCGGGGCGCGACGCAACCGCGTGGATCGACGAACTGAAGACGCGCTTTCCCGACGCCGGTTGGCGCATCCGCGGCGTGAGCGAAGCGGCCCCCGGCCTGCAGCGCTGGGTCGACCGTATCGCGATGTTTTTGACGCTCGTGGGCCTCACCGCCTTGCTCGTCGGCGGCGTGGGTGTGGCCAACGCCGTGCGCAGCTATCTCGAAAGCCGCGTCGCCTCGATCGCGACGATCAAATGTTTGGGCGCACCCGGCCGCCTGGTGTTGCGGCTTTACCTGATGCAGATATTGGCGCTCGCAATGGCCGGTATCGTTGCTGGGCTGATCGTCGGTGCGGTTGTTCCGGGCGTGCTCGGGCCGCTTCTGGCCGAGCGGCTTGGCGTGTCGGCGCGCGGCGGGATCTATCCGCTGCCGCTGCTTGTCGCGGGTCTGTTCGGCTTGTTGACGGCTCTTGCCTTCTCGCTGTGGCCGTTGGCGCGCGCGCGCGACGTGCCGGCGGCCGCTTTGTTCCGCGATCTGGTCGCCCCCGTGCGGCGCTGGCCGCGCGGCATTTACATTCTTTATACGGGAGCCGCCGTGTGCGCGCTTGCCGCCCTTGCGATCGTCGCCTCGCTCGATCAGCGCTTGGGCGCTGGGTTCTGCCTCGCAGCCCTTCTTACCTTCGTGCTGTTCCGCGTGGCCGCCGTTGGCGTTGCATGGCTCGCCAAACGCCTTGGCCATGTGCGCCATCCGGGCCTGCGGCTCGCACTTGCCAACATGCACCGGCCCGGCAGCCCAACGCCGGGTATTGTGCTGTCGCTGGGGCTCGGCCTCACCGTGCTGGTGCTGATCGCACAGGTGCAGGGCAATTTCGCGCGCCAATTGGCCGAGCAATTGCCGCAGATGGCGCCGTCCTTCTTTTTCATCGACATCCAGCGCGACCAGCTCGAAGCGTTCGACCGGTTGCTCGAAAACCATCCGGGCGTGGGCGAAGTGCGCCAGGTGCCCTCGTTGCGTGGGCGCATTGCCAAGCTCAATGGCGTGCCGATCGAGCAGGCTGTCGTGGCGGCCGATGCGCAATGGGCCCTCGGCTCGGATCGCGGCCTTACCTATACGGGGCCGATGCCGAAAGGCACGCGGCTTGTAGCCGGCGAATGGTGGCCCGCCGACTATGCCGGGCCGCCGCTTGTGTCGTTCGATGCGCAGATCGCGCGCGGCATGGGGCTCAATGTCGGCGACACGATCACGATCAACGTGCTCGGCCGCGAGATGGAAGCGCGCATCGCCAATCTGCGCGCGATCGACTGGACGAGCCTCGGCATCAATTTCACGCTGACCTTCGCCCCCGGCGCCCTCGAGGGTGCGCCGCAGACTTGGATCGCGACCGCGCAGGTCGCCGACGGCCAGGAAGACGCCCTCGAGCGCGCCGTCACGGCCGCTTTCCCGAATATCTCCTCGATCCGCGTGAAGCGCGCACTCGCAACCGCGCGCAACACGGTCGAGGGCATTGCGGCTGCCGCGCGCGTGACGGCCGGCTTGACGTTGATCGCAGGCACGCTCGTGCTGGCAGGGGCCATCCTCGCCACGCAGCGCCGGCGTACCTACGATGCCGTGATGCTCAAAGTGCTGGGCGCCAAACGCAGCGACGTGATGCGGGCCCTCGTTGCCGAGTTCGCCCTTTCGGGTGCCGCCGCCGCGATCGTTGCGGCCCTGGTCGGCACGTTCTGCGCGTGGCTGCTGGTGGCCCTTTACATGAAAGTCGAGTTCGTGATTCTGCCGGGTGCGCTGGCGATGACCGTGCTGGGCGCATCGGCAAGCGTCGCAATACTAGGGCTCGCCGGCACATGGCGCGCCCTCGGGCAAAAGGCGGCGCCCTTGCTGCGCAATGCGTGATCGCTAACTGCCCGGCAACGCTGGATCATTGGCGTTCTACACCGGCAAATCGTTATATAAGCCACTGTTTTGCCATAAAGATCGTCCAATTTTAACGCATGGGATATTGAATTCCCGCACAAACCTGACCATAATTTCACGGTAATCAAGGTTCCGCTGCACTGCCCCCGGCTTTGCGGCGCCACCCAAAAGGAGCTGGAACACGATGTACGAGACCCAAGAACGCTATATGCCACGCGCTGGCGTCGATGCAGCGGCATTCGACCAAGGGCTGCGCAGCTATATGCTGGGCATCTACAACTACATGGCCTCGGCCGTGGCGCTGTCGGGCATCGTAGCACTGTTGGTTGCCGGGTCGCCGATGCTGACCCAGGCGATCTTCGGCACGCCGCTGAAGTGGGTGGTCATGCTGGCCCCCATCGGCTTCGTGATGCTGATGTCGTTCCGCTTCGAAAAGATGTCGAAGTCGGCGCTGATGGTTTGCTTCTGGGTGTTCGCGACACTGATGGGGGCTTCGCTCGCCTCGATCCTGCTCGTGTTCACGGGCACGTCGGTCGCGCGCGCCTTCTTCGTGGCCGCCGCGATGTTCGCGGGCATCAGCATCTACGGCTACACCACCAAGGCCGACCTTTCGAAGATGGGCACCTTCCTGATCATGGGCCTGATCGGCGTGATCATCGCGGGCCTCGTCAACATCTTCCTGCAGTCGTCGATGATGCAGTTCATCATCTCGGTCGCTTCGGTGATCGTGTTCACCGGCCTCACGGCGTGGGACACGCAGCGCCTGAAGGACACGTACGGCGAAACCTACGGCACGGAGATGCAGGACAAGGTCGCGATCATGGGTGCCCTGTCGCTGTACCTGAACTTCGTGAACATCTTCCAGGCGCTCGTGTCGCTGATCGGCGACAAGAACGAATAGTCGGCCAAAATCGACTTTCCTGGCACGAACGAACCCCGGATCGGGCAACCGATCCGGGGTTTTTCTTTGGCATAAGGGTTGCTGTGAGAGCGCTCCCCCCACTTTTGCGCCAGGAGCCCTTATGTCTCGTTCTTCCCATTCCCGCCGCACGCTGCTCAAAGGCATCGGTGCTGGTGCAGCCATCGGCACGCTCGGCCTGACCGATTTTGCGCGCGCCCAAACCGCCGACCGTACCTTGCGCTACGGCATTTCGCTGGCCGACATCCCGCAGACGACCGGCCAGCCCGACCGCGGCGCGGGCGCCTACCAATTCACCGGCTACACGCTCTACGACCCGCTCGTCGCGTGGGAAATGAACGTCGCCGAGCGCCCCGGCAAGCTCGTGCCGGGCTTGGCGACCGAATGGACCGTCGATCCGGCCGACAGCAAAAAATGGCTGTTCAAGCTGCGCCCGGGCGTGAAGTTCCACGACGGCTCGGCCTTCGACGCCGACGCCGTGATCTGGAACTTCGAAAAAGTGCTCAACAATCAAGCACCGCATTTCGACCAGCGCCAGTCGGCGCAGGTGCGTCCGCGCCTGCCGTCGGTCGCGAGCTACCGCAAGGTCGATGCGATGACGGTCGAAGTGACGACCAAGGCCGTCGACTCGCTGTTCCCGTACCAGATGCTTTGGTTCTTGGTTTCGAGCCCCGCCCAATACGAAAAGCTCGGCCGTAGCTGGGAGCGCTTTGCGATGGAACCGTCGGGTACGGGGCCGTTCAAGCTGACTCGGCTTGTGCCCCGCGAAAGTGCCGAGATGGTGCGCAATGCCGACTATTGGGACAAGACGCGCATCGCCAAGCTCGATCGGCTGATTCTCGTCTGCGTTCCCGAGGCGCTGTCGCGCACCAACGCGATTCTGTCGGGCCAGGTGGACGTCATCGAAGCGCCGGCCCCCGACGCGGTGCCGCGCCTGCGCCAGGCCAATATGCGGATCATCGAAAACGTGACGCCGCACGTGTGGAACTACCATCCCTCGCTGCTGCCGGGCTCGCCCTGGACCGACAAGCGCGTGCGAATGGCGGCCAATCTCGCGATCGACCGCAACGCGGTCTGCCAGCTTCTGGGCGGCTTGGCCAAGCCGGCCGTCGGCCAGGTCGATCCGACCAGCCCGTGGTTCGGAAATCCGAGCTTCAAGATCCGCTACGACGTGGATGCCGCGCGCAAGCTGATGGCCGAGGCGGGCTATTCGCGCAGCAATCCCTTGCGCACGAAGTTCCTGATCGCGAGCGGCGGTACGGGCCAGATGCTGTCGGTGCCGATGAACGAGTTCGTGCAGCAGAGCTTTGCTGAAATCGGCATTGCGCTCGATTTTCGCGTGGTCGAACTCGAGCCGCTCTACGTCGCCTGGCGCCAGGGGGCAGCCCACGAATCGCTGCGCGACATCACGGCCAATAACGTGGCCTACGTCACGTCCGATCCGCTCTACGCGTTCATCCGCTTCTTCCACTCGAGCCAGATCGCGCCCACGGGCGTGAATTGGAGCCATCTGCGCGATGCGGAAATCGACGCGCTGATCGACAAGGCGACGAACTCGTTCAACCCGGCCGAGCAGGATGCGCTGATGGCCAAGGTGCATGAGCGCGTGGTGGACGAAGCGCTGCTGATCTGGGTCGTGCACGACACCAACCCGCGCGTGCTGGGCCGCAACGCGCGCGGCTACATCCAGGCGCAGCACTGGTTCCAGGACCTGACGACGCTGTCCTAGGACAAAGAGGTTCGGGGGCGGCCGCTCAGATGCAGCGGCCGCCATCGACCTCGAAGGCCACGCCGGTGATGAATTCGGCTTCGTCCGAGCACAGATAAAGGGCCGCGTTCGCGATATCGAGCGGCGTCGACAGGCGCCCGAGCGGGATCGACGCTTTGAACTGCGCGCGCTTCTCGGGCGTGTCCTGACCCATGAAGGTCGGCAGCAGCGGCGTTTCGCCCGCCACCGGGCACAGGCAATTGACGCGGATTTTTTCGGGTGCCAGCTCCACCGCCATGCTCTTGGTCAGCGTGATCGCAGCGCCCTTCGAGCCGTTGTACCAGGCAAGGCCGGGACGCGGGCGCAGGCCCGCCGTCGATGCCGTATTGAGAAACACCCCGCCCCCGCCCTGCCGACGGAACACGGGCACGCAAGCCTGGGCTGCGAGATAGATCGATTTGACGTTGACCGCGAAGATGCGGTCGAACGTGGCTTCGTCGACCGACAGCATCGGCCCGTTCACATGGCTGATGCCGGCATTGTTGACGACAATGTCGAGCCGCCCGAACGCCGCCAGCGTCTTTTCGACCATGCGCTCGGTGTCGGTGCTGCTGGCGACGTCCGCAGAAATTGCGAGCGCTTTGCCGCCTGCATCGGTAATCGCTTTTGCGACGCGCGCCGCCGCCTCGGCATTGAGATCGACGACCGCCACGGCAGCTTCCTCGCTCGCAAAGCGCAGCGCAATCCCCTCGCCGAAGCCCGATCCCGCACCCGTGACGATCGCGATTTTTGCAGCCAGCCGCATGTCGTTTTCTCCCGATTTTTCGCCTTGTGCCGCGACTGTAGCGCAGTCGTGCGGATCCGGGCTAGCGTCGGCACATCATGCCCGAAACGCCGGCCCATTACTGGATCTACGCCGCGATCATCGCACTCGCCACCGTCGGGTTCGCGATTGCAGGCCTTCGCTCGCCTGATCCTGCGAGCCGCCGCCTGTCGTTGATCGGCGTGGCCTTGCTGGCGGCGACCGGGGCCTGGCTCGGGCTGCCGCTGCTGGCGGCCCATCTCGAATCGCCGATCGTGCAAGGCCTGCTCGGCGATGCCGGGCGGCTGTTCGGCGTGGCGTGGTGGATCATCTTCGCGCTGTTCGCACTCGTCCTGCTCGAACGCTTCGTCTGGCGCATTCTCGAAAGCCGCGAGGTGGGCGCACCCAAACTGCTGAAAGACGTGGTGCGCGCGCTCGTGCTGATCGTGGCGATGTTCGGCATCGTGTCGGCGGCGTTCGACCAGTCCTTCACGGGCGTGCTGGCGGCCTCGGGCGTGCTGGCGGTCGTCATCGGCTTTGCCATGCAGTCGACCTTGGCCGATCTTTTCAGCGGCATCGCGCTCAATCTCGAGCGGCCCTACCGCGTCGGCAATTGGCTGCGCATCGACGGCGCTTTGGCGGGCCAGGTCGTCGAGATCAACTGGCGCGCCACGCGCCTGCGCTCGAGCGACGGCAACACGGTGGTGCTGCCCAATTCCAAACTTGCCGCCGCCCAGATCGTCAATTACGACATGCCCGTTGCGCGCTATCGCGCGAGCCTCAACGTGCCGCTCGACGCGCGCATCCCGCCGGGTCTCGCCAAAGAAGCGCTCTCGGCCGCAGCTCTCAAAGCGATGCGCGTGTGCATGGAGCCGCCGCCGACCGTGGCGACCCAGGAGATCCGCGACACGACGATCCTCTACGAGGTCGCGTACTGGGTCGACACGTTCGACGACGATGCGCGCGTGCACGACGAGGTCGCGACTTCGATCTGGTACGCGCTCGACGCGGCGGGCATTGCGCTAGGCCAGCCGCGCGCGGCCGAACCGCCGATGGCGGTGCGGGTCCTCGACCATGTCGATCTTTTCCGCGAACTGGAACCTGCCTTGCGCGCGCGCATCGCCGAGGCCGCCGAACCCGTGTCGTTCCACGCCGGCGACGAGGTGATGCGCGCGGGCGACACGGACAATTCGCTTTTCGTCGTGGCGCGCGGCGTGTTCGAGGTGAGCCTCGAGCGCGACGGCGAGCGTGTGCCTGTCGCACGCCTGGGGACGGGCGATTTCTTCGGCGAGATGTCGCTGCTGACCGGCAGCCCGCGCAGCGCCAGCGTGATGGCGCTGTGCGACACGGCAGCGCTCGAAATCGGCAAGGACGCGCTGGGGCCCATCCTGCAGAGCCATCCCGATCTCGCCAAGCGCCTGGGCGACATCGTGATCGGCCGCAAACTTGCCAACGACGCAGTCTTGCGCGCCATGCCGCCGCGCGAACGGCGTGCGGCAACGCGCGGCCAGGCGGCCGAGCTGCTCGTGCGCATCCGGCATTTCTTCGCGCTCGATTGAAGGCTGGCGATTGAAGGCTGGCGACGGAGCGCTTGCGTGCGCGGGACCTCTTCGCCAGTCTTGAGGTCGTTCGATTCGATCCACTGGCTTCGCGAGACGCAAAAGATGGACGCCCCCTATTTCGACGAGCTTGAAACTCGCGATCCCGGCCTGCGCGAAGCGCGCCAGTTCGAGGAATTGCGGCTGCAGATCGAGCATGCCAAAGCCAAAGCGCCCTATTTTGCCGAGTCGTTGGCCGATATCGACCCCGGCCAGATCATCGACCGCGCAGCCCTGGCGGCTTTGCCCGTGGTGCGCAAAAGCGATCTCATCGAGCTCCAGAAAAAGACCTTTGCCGAGCGCGACCCGTTCGGAGGGCTGGCGGCCGAAAAACCCGGCCGACTTGCGCGCATCTACATGTCGCCGGGGCCAATCTTCGATCCCGAGGCGATGCGGCCCGACTATTGGCGCCTCGCGCGCGCTTTGTGGGCGGCCGGCTTCCGGCGCGGCCAGGTCATCCACAATACGTTCAGCTACCACCTGACGCCGGCGGGCTCGATGTTCGAAACAGGTGCCCATGCGATCGGCTGTGCGGTTGTCCCGGCCGGCGTTGGCAACACCGAGCAGCAAGTGCGCGCGATCGCCGACATCAAGCCCGACGGTTATGCCGGCACGCCGTCCTTCCTCAAAATCCTGCTCGAAAAGGGCAAGGAGCTTGGCGCCGATCTGGCGAGCCTCAAACTTGCGCTCGTCTCGGGTGAGGCCGTGCCCAAAGCCTTGCGCGGCGAGATGGCGGCTTTGGGCATCGATGTGCGGCAATGCTACGCCTCGGCCGATTTGGGCCTCATCGGCTACGAGACGACGCCCGACGAAGGGTTGGTCCTCGACGAATGGATCGTCGTCGAAATCGTGCGCGCAGGGACCGGCACGCCGGTCGCCGACGGCGAGGTCGGCGAGGTCGTGGTGACCACGCTCAACCCCGACTATCCGCTGATCCGCTTTGCGACCGGCGATCTGTCGATGTTCGTGCCCGGCATGTCGTCTTGCGGGCGCACCGGCCGGCGTTTGCGCGGCTGGATGGGCCGTGCCGACCAGACCACCAAGGTCAAGGGCATGTTCGTGCATCCGGGCCAAGTGGCCGAGGCCGCCAGACGCTGCGGCATCGCGCGCTATCGCCTCGTCGTGTCGCGCGTCGGCGACAACGACGCGATGACGCTGCAAGTGGAAGCGCCCGCAGATGCGGGCCTCGAAGCGCGTCTCGTCGAAGCCTTGCAAGCCGCGACCAAGCTGCGCGGCGCCGTCGCGTTCGCAAGCCCCGGCAGCCTTGCCAACGATGGCAAGGTCATCGAAGACGCGCGCAAATACGATTGAAAACGTACCGGTAAGGCGCGCTACGCCGCCCCGGTGCCGTTCGACAGAAACACCGCGAGCAGCGATTCCGTCGCGGGGTCGGACGGCGTGCGCAGATCCCACGTGCCGGCCACATGGCCGTCGCCGGTGCGCACGATGGTGCCGCGCCCACGCACTTCGACCGAACCCACGTCCGAGCGGATCCCGAGCACCAGATCGAACGCGGCACCGACCGGCGACCACGGCTTCTCGGCGCGCACGCGCCAGCCGTTGCGGCTCCAATCGACGATCGCATGGCCGTCGCCGTCGACCAGCAAGGTGCCGCGCAGCACGCCGGCTCGGGCCTGTTTGCGTTTTTCGTCTGGTGTCGCCGTCATCGCCTGTTTTCCGTCGCTTCTCTTGGGTCCCCTGCCAACCGCAGGCTTGTCGCAAAGTAAAGGCATTTGCCCGCCGCTGCCAAGCGGCAAAACCGCTCAAGACCGGCGAAACGCATAGGTCGCGTCGAGCCGTTCGCGCAAGTAAGCGGCCCCGGTCGTGGGCGGATAGAGCGGCGCCCGGCCAGGCCCCGTGCAGGTCGGCAGGCACGCGACGGGGGCATCGCCATTGGGATCGAGGAAAAACGGTACCGACCAGCGCTGGCGGCCCGAACGATTGACCACGCGATGCGGCGTGGAGACGTAAACGTCGTTCGACCAGCGCATCAGGCAGTCGCCGATATTGCACACAAAGGTGCCGGGCAGCGGCGTGGCCGCAATCCAGTCGCCGTTGCGCGCCTGCACCTCGAGCCCGCCCACCATGTCCTGCCAAAGCACCGTGACATTGCCGTAGTCGGTATGCGGGGCGGCCCCGTACTGGTCGGGCACAAACGTGCCGGGATGCGGCGGGTAATGCAGCAGCCGCAAGGTGGCGAGGGGCTTGTCGATCAGCTCTTCGAAGAAGCGCTCGGGCATGCCGAGATCGAGCGCAAAGGCGCGATGCAAATCCTGGCACAAAGCCAGCATCGCATCGAAATAAGCGCACAAAGCCGCTTGAAACGCCGGCATCGCGGGCGGCCATTGGTTGGGGCCGCAGAACGGACGCCCGGCGACAAGATCGGGATCGTCCGCCGCCAATTCGCGGCCCATATTGAAGCCTTCTTTGAGATCGCCCTTGCGCGAAGGATCGAGTTTCTCGGCCTCGAACGGCACATAGCCGCGATTGTGCCGCGAATGCTCGATCGACACGCGCTTCTTTTCCACGTCGGGCAACGCAAAAAACGATTCCGCCTGTGCGCGCAAGTTCCGCAGCAACGCGTCGGGCACGCCATGTTCGGAGATATAGAAGAATCCGGTCTGGCGGCATGCCGCGCCAATCGCGGCTGCAACGGCCGCACTGGCCGAGCGATCGCGCAACGCGCCGATCGCGATCACGGGAATTTCGCCGGGCAACGGGGATCGTGCAGGGTCCGACATGTCGTCGCTGCTCCTTCAGCGCGTGCGGAAGCCGCCGGTGATGGCGTGGATCAGGATGGCGGCCGTGGCGGCCACGTTCAAGGATTGGATCGGGCCTGCGGGCGGCAAGGTGGCGACATGCGCGCACACGGCCAAGGTCGCCGCACTCAACCCCTCCTCCTCGTTGCCGAGCACCAGGCACACAGGCTTGGGGCCGGTCGCGAGTTTCTGCATCGGCATCGGCGCACCGGCACCCAAAGCCGTGCCGACGACGGTGTAGAAGGCGCTCAAGCGGCGCAGCACGTCGGGCAGGCGATGCAGGCGATACACGTCGAGCCACACGAGCCCGCCTTCGGAGACGCGATAGGCGGCCTCGGACGGGGCCGCCTGCGCCGGATGGTCGCTGATCGCCAGATGCGGCAAACCGAAAAAAGCGGCCGTGCGCGCAATCGCTCCCAGATTGTGCGGGTTGCCGATCCCGTCGAGGATCACGAGCGGCTGCCAGCGCTTGGCCCATTCCTGCGCTTGGCCGAGATCGAATTGGCGGACCGGCCGCGGGGCCGTCTCGGCGACGATGCCGCCATTGAGCGGCGTGCCCGCGATCTTGGCCAACGCTTCGTCCGGCACGATGCGATGTGCGATGTTGCGTGCGGTCGCCTCGCGCAGCAGGTCGCTTGCCGCCTGCGCCATGCCTGGCGTTACGAGCAAGCGCTGCACCGCCTCGGGGGCGCGCGCAAACAACGCCGCCACACTCGGCAGACCGGCGATGCGCAGAATTTCGCGCCGATGCTGGCGCTCGGGCTCTTGGCCGTGGGCACCTTGTTTGTGTGCGCCTTGCCTGCGGTCGCCGGGCTTGCGGGGACCGCCGGGTCGGTTCGGGTTGCGGGGCGGAAAGCGTTTCATAGGTCAAACCCTTAGCGCGAATGGCCGGGCGGCGCTATCGATTGCCTTGGCGGGGGGAACCCCTTATCTTCGCGCTCCCTTTTGCTTTTGGAAGCCTTCGCCATGGACGCATCTCACGCCCCCGATCTCGACCGCATGCGGCACTCGTGCTCGCACGTGCTCGCGGCTGCCGTGCTGAAACTCTATCCGGACGCCAAGCTCGGCGTGGGGCCGGCGACCGATTCGGGCTTCTATTACGACATCGAAACGCCGGTTCCGCTCACGACCGAGGACCTGCCCAAGATCGAAGCCGAAATGCGCAAGATCCGCGAGCGCAAAGTGCCGTTCACGCGCCGCGAGGTGCCGATCGGCGAAGCGGTCGCGTTCATGGAATCGACGAAGCAGAGCTACAAGGTGGAGCTGCTCGAGATGCTGCGCACGCGCGGCTCGACGGCGGCCAAGGGCCTGGAAGATCCCAACCTCGTCGAGGCGGGCGCTTCCGGCGTTTCGTCCGTGTCGCTCTACCAGCTCGGCGATTTCACCGACCTGTGCCGGGGCCCGCATGTCGAGCATTCGGGCCAAGTCGGCGCGTTCCGCCTGATGAAACTCGCCGGTGCCTATTGGCGCGGCGATTCGCGCAATCCGCAGCTCACGCGCGTCTACGGCACGTGCTGGGCGAACGAGAACGATCTCAAAGCCTATCTGCACCGGCTCGAAGAAGCCGAGAAGCGCGACCATCGCAAGCTCGGGGCCGCCATGCAGCTTTTCCATCTGCAGGAAGAGGCCCCCGGCGCTATCTTCTGGCACCCGAAAGGCTGGACGCTGTTCCGCACGATCGAGCGCTATATGCGCACGCGCCTCGACGCCGACGGCTATGTCGAAGTCAAAACGCCGCAGCTCGTCGACCGCGTGTTCTGGGAGAAATCCGGCCACTGGGAGAACTACCGCGACGCGATGTTCGTGGCGACACCCGGCAAAGAGGGCGAAGAAGTCGATCGGCTCTACGCGATCAAGCCGATGAATTGCCCCGGTGCGGTGCAGATTTTCCGCCAGGGCCAGCGCAGCTACCGCGAATTGCCGCTGCGCTTGGCCGAGTTCGGGGCCTGCCATCGCTACGAGCCGTCGGGCGCTTTGCACGGCATCATGCGCGTGCGCGCGTTTACGCAGGACGATGCCCACATTTTCTGCACCGAAGACCAGATCCCCGAGGAATCGAAGCGCTTCTGCGATTTGCTGCGCTCGATCTACGCGGATTTCGGCTTCCAGGATCTGCTCGTCAAATTCTCGGACCGACCGGAAAAACGCGCGGGTGCAGACGACATTTGGGACAAGGCGGAATCGGCCCTCGAGAAAGGTTCGGCAGCGGCCGGCCTCACGACGACGCGCAACCCGGGCGAAGGCGCCTTCTACGGGCCGAAGCTCGAATTCGTGCTGCGCGACGCGATCGGCCGCGACTGGCAGTGCGGCACGCTGCAGGTCGATTTCGTGCTGCCCGAGCGGCTCGATGCGAGCTATATCGGCGAAGACGGCGCCAAACATCGCCCGGTGATGCTGCACCGCGCGATCCTGGGCTCGTTCGAGCGTTTCATCGGCATTCTGATCGAGAACTACGCGGGCCGCCTGCCGACGTGGCTGTCGCCGATCCAGGCGCGCATGGTGCCCATCGCCGATCGGCATGTGGATTTCGCGCGCGACGTCGCCCGCCGCCTGATGGCTGCCGAACTGCCGCAGACGGACGGCGGCATTCGCGTCGATGTGGACGATTCGACCGAGCGCATGCAAAAGAAGATCCGCAATGCGCAGCTCGAGCAGATCCCCTACATGCTCGTGGCGGGCGACAAAGAAGCCGCCGAAGGCAAGGTCGCCGTGCGCTTGCGCTCCGGCCAGGATCTGGGGGCGATGACGGTCGACGAGGTGATCGCGCGCATTCGCGGCGAGGTTGCCACGCGCGCCGATCTGCCGGCCCCAATTCAGCAGACGCCGAACCAGGCGAAAGCGCCGTAGCACGCGTCGAACAGGCCGTTCAGCACGGCGAAGACCGCAAGATCGAGCACGATCAACGCGGCCAGAATCGGCACGGCAAAGCGCCACAGCAGCAACGGCACCAGCGCCCATGTACGGCGCGGCGCGGCGATGCGGAGGCCGTAGACTGTGTGTTTGTCGGTCACAAATACGTCCCCGCCAGCGTGGTCGGCCGGCCGCCCGCCCCGAGCTTGAAGCGCGCGAGGCCGGGGCTTTTGTCGGTGTCGATCGTGCCGAGATCGACCTTGCGCACGCCCCGTTCTTTAAGCGCCATGAGCCCGCGCCACAGCACGAGATTGGCGGCGTTGGTGGCCCGCCCTTGCGCGTCCGACGCCGCGACATAGTAGCTCGCATCGGGGCCGTGGCGCAAAAACAGGGCCCCTGCCACGGGCTCGCGCCCGTCGAGCGCGATTGCCGCCAGGGTCTGGCGCGGACTTTTGAGGCGCACAAGCTGGGCCACGAAATCGGCCGAAGGGCCGGCAAAATCTTTCGCCGCGCGCACGCGGTCGTATTGGGCGACGACCCAATCGAGCCACTTGCCGCGCTCGGCAAGCTCGATGCGGAGCCCGCGCGCCTGGGCGGCGTTGAGCCGATTTCGCCATTTCTGGCGCAAACTCTGGCGCCCGTACTGCGCCAGCTCGACGATGGCGCAGCTGTGCCCCGTATAGATGCGGCGGCGCCCGAGCCAAACCCGCCGCGTCGCGGCATCGTCCGGAATCTCGGGTGCGAGCAGGACCGCACGCAAAAGCCCGTGCGGCAAGGCCGCCAGCAGTTCGGACGGCACGGTTGCGGAACCCTTGAGGGCAACAGGCCCACGCAACCCGAGCCACAATTCGGCCAGGCCAAACCAGCGCCGCCCGACCAATTGCACTGCTGCAACCGGCCCCGCATCGTCGCGCGCAAGCAGACGCAGCACCGGCTGGGCCTGCCAGCGGACCGCAAGACCATAGTCCCAATCTTGCTGCAACGGCCAGAAATCCGATCGCTGGGCGGCCTCTTCCCACAAGCGGCGATCGGGTTCGACGACGACTTCCATCGGCCCTGAAACACGCGTGATGCGAAATTTGGGATTCTAATGTAAACCTTTGAAGGTCCAAAGACGAGGGGCGCGCAAGATGGGCAACGTCAAGCAGGTCGAGCGCAAGAAGCTGAGCAAGCTCGACCTTCTCAAGCGCATGGAGGCGCACGAGCGTTTCGTCAAACGCGCGTCGGGCGGTGCGCGCATGCAGATCCATTTCGCGCAGATACCGCGCAACGATTTTGTCGGCCGCGCGCTGGCCGAGGCTGAGTTCGTCGGTGCGGACTTGACCGAATGCGATTTCACGCGCGCCAATCTCGACCGCGCCAATTTCTTCGGCGCCAATCTGAGCTTTGCGGTGTTCACCGACGCCGTCATGACGCGCGCCGATCTGCGCGGCTCGATCCTCAAGGGCGCGATCCTCGAAGGCGCCAATCTCAGCAAAGCCGACATTCGCGACGGCTTCATCGTGACCGCGAACGAGACGGGCGATCTCGACTACTCGGTCATGACCACGCACAAAGCCAACATGGACGACGCGAAATTCGCCGGCGCCAATTTGGGCGAGGCGCGCCTGTCGCGCACGACGGCCCAACGCACCGACATGACGAACTGCAATCTGCGCGGCGCCAATCTCGCGGGCGCCGATCTTTCGAACGCCAACCTCTCGGGGGTGGTGCTGGCGGGCGCCGACCTTACCGACACGAACATGTCGGGCTGCAAGCTCAACGGTGCTGTGCTGGTGGGGGCCCAGATGTCGGGCACCAATCTCGATGGCGCCGACCTTTGTGCGAGCTACTTCATCATGGCCGAGATGGAAAAATGCGACATGAGCCGCGCCATCCTGCCCAAATCGCTCGCCGATCTCGGCATCTCGTTCGGCGACATCGTCGTGTCGCACAACGATTGGCTGCGCACGGGTGGGGCTGCGGGCACGCAGGCCAAATTCGAAGGGGTGGATCTCGGGCCCATCGAATGGCCGGGAATCACGCTGTCGGCTGCCAAGATGCTGCGCGTGACCATGGTCCGCGCCAAAATGCCGTCGGGCCGCTTCGACATGGCGACGTTCGAAGGGGCGATGCTGGCCGAAGTCGATTTTTCGTCGGCCTCTTTGCGGGGCGCCAATCTCGACAAATGCACGCTCGACGGCGCGATTTTCCGCGATGCCGTGTTCTCGCCCCTGCCGCTCGCCGGCATGCAAGGCACCAAATGGCCCGCGCGCATGCGCGGCTGCCGCGCCCAGAAGGCCGATTTCCGCGGCGCCGACCTGAGCAACGTCGACATGACGGAGGCGAGCTTGCGCGACGTCGATTTTCGCGGCGCCAATCTTTCTGGCGCCAAACTCGTCGACTGCGATCTCGCAGGTGCCGATTTGCGCGACGCGGTAATGACCGACGCCGATCTACGCGGCGCTATGGGTGTTCGCTAACGGGCGCGTCCGCTAGGGTCGGCGGATTGTCGGGCCCAGGCGGCGTTTTTCGACCGTGAAGGTACGCGCGGTCGAGGTGGGCCGGCTCACGATCGGCTGGGTCAAACCGAGACGGTCGGCATCGGGGCGCAGATGGGCCGGCACGGGGCCGGCATTCGGGCCCGCATAGTCGCCGCCGGCAGGCCGGCGTGGCGCGCGCGGCGCGCGCGGCGGTTTCTTGGGCTTTTCCTTCACGTCGGCAAACCGCACTTCGATTTTGCGGTCTTTGACCTTGGTGCCGTCAAGCGCCGCGATCGCCTGCTTACAATGCGACTCTGTCGCCATCGTGACGAACGCATAGCCGATGGCTTTGCCGGTTTTCGGGTCGGCTGGAATTTGGCTTTGGATGACGATGCCGTGCGCGTCGAACAGATCGGCGAGCCCCTCGACATCCAAATCGAACGGCACATTGCCGACGAAAAGGCGCGTATTGTAGATTTTCGCGGGGGTTTTGCCTGGCATTTTGCCGGGCGGGGCGGCTTTCGGCATGGGTTCCGGCTTTCCGATCACAACGGACGAACCGTCATTATGCCGCTTTTTGCCGCCGACCGCCCGCACGAAACACATTGTTGCACCGGATCGCTTGCCGAACGCGGCAAGAGGGTTGTAAAAAAGTCGCAAGGAGTTGGATTTTGTTCGGAAAATTCCGTGTTCTGGCCGTGGAAGACGACAATGCGACGCGCCTGATGCTGCGCCGCATGCTTGAAACGCTCGAATTTGCGGCGGTGGATACGGCTGCCAGCGTCGATGGCGCCAAGCTCGCCTTCCAGACCCCGCCCGAGCAATGGCCGAACATCGTGCTGTGCGACGTCGATATGAAACCCGAAAACGGGCTCGATTTCGTGGCTTGGCTGCGCGCGCAACCAATGGGGCAAATGCGCAAGACGCCGGTCGTGATGGTGACGGCCCATGCGCACGCAGCCCTTGTACGCCGTGCGATGGAATTGGGCGTATCTGGATACCTTGTCAAACCTGTCGGCGAAGCTGCCTTGCGCGCGCGACTTGAGCGCGCGATCGAACCGCTGGCATTCGGCCCGCCCGGCTAAGCAAACAGCCGCACGAGCCACAGGGCAAGGCCTGGGAACGCCAGCACCAGACACAAGCGTAGAATGTCGGCAGCTATGAACGGCAGCACACGCCGATAGGTCTGCGTCATCGGCACGTCGCGCGCGATCGAGGAAATCACGAACACGTTGAGCCCGATCGGCGGCGCCGTAAGGCCGATGCCGACCACGATCAGCACCAGAATGCCGAACCAGATCGCGACCTCGTCGGGCGTGAGGCCGAAATCCAGCGCGACCACGACCGGGAAGAACACCGGCAAGGTGAGCAGGATCATCGCAAGCTCGTCCATCACCGCACCCAGCAGCACGTAAGTCGCCATCATGGCCGCAACTACGACAAGCGGGGCGAAGCCCGCATGGCCGATCCACTCGGCTGCGGTCGTGGGCAGACGCGTCAGCGCCAGGAACGCGCCGAACACTTCGGCCCCCAGCAGAATCATGAAAATCATGCCCGAGGTTTCGGCCGTCTGGCGCAAGGCCTCGCGAATTTCGCGAAAACCCAAGCGGCGCTGCAGAACGCCGATGACGAGCATTGCAAGCGCACCTACGGCGGCCCCTTCGGTCGGGGTAAAGATGCCGCCATAGATGCCGCCCACGACGATCGCCGCCACCGCGATCGCCGGCATGATCGCAACGTCGACGAAGCCCACGAGCAGGGCCAAGCCTGCCGCAAGGCCCGCATCTTCCGAATCGAGCGCGCCGCGCAGCCATTGCACGCAGACCGCCGCCACCGCGAGGGCCGCCAGAAGCTTCGACCATTTGGGCTGCTTGCGGGCCGACTCGAGCGGCAGTTCCGAAAAGGGCGCGAGGCCGGGATTGCGCCAGACCATCAAAGCGATCGTGACGCAATAGAAGACCGCCGCCATGAGGCCCGGGATTAAAGCCGCCTGGAACAGCTTGGCGATGTTCTGCTCGGTCGTGATGGCGTAGACGACAAGGATCACCGACGGCGGAATGAGAATGCCGAGCGTGCCGCCGACCGCAATGGTGGCGGCGGAAAAGCCGCCGTCGTAGCCGTATTTGCGCAGCTCCGGCATTGCCGCTCGCCCGAATGTCGCGGTCGTGGCGACCGACGAGCCGCAGATGGCCCCGAACGCGGTGCACGCCCCGATCACCGCCATGGCAAGGCCGCCGCGCCGGTTGCGCAGGCCGCGCTCGGCCGCCAGGAACAGCGACTGCGCAATGCCGGCCCGCTCGGCAAGAGCCCCCATCAGAATGAACAGCGGAATGACCGAGAGCGTGTAGTTGGCGAACTGGTGGTAGGTGTTCGTCTTCATGTAGCCGAAGAAGGCGGGCCAGCTCGTGAATTGGATGTAGCCAATCGCCCCCACGAGCAGCATCGAGAGGCCGATGGGCAGACGCAACGCGATCAGCATCAGCATCGCGCCGAAGCCCAGCAACGCGATCGCAGCACCGCTCACTTGGGCTTGCCCCACGCCAAGCGCACGGCTGTCAGAAACGCGGTCAGACTCAAGATCGCGCACAAAGCCGCACACAGCAGGATGACGGGCCAGATCTGCAGCTGCAGCTGCATGGTCGTTTCGAAATTCTCGCGCGCCTCGCGCGAGCCGACATAGAGTCCCCACGCTAGGAACCCCATGGCGGCGGCAAAACACAGATCCCAGAATGCGTCGATCGCTGCGAGCGCTCCGGGCGGCAGCCAGCTCGTGAACGTATCGACCATGATGTGGCCGCGGCGCGCTTGCGTGTAGGGGATGAACGCAAAAACGGCGACGGCTGTCGCCATGCGCACGAATTCGAAATCGCCCTCGATGGGCTTCAAGAACAGCCAGCGGCCGAGCACGCTCGTGCACACGAGCACGGCAATGCCGACCGCCACGATGCCGCCCAGCATCGCCAAAGCGCCGGTCGCGCGCTCGAGCAAGTCCGGCCGGTCGGGAAGGGGGGGCTGGGCATCCATTGCGGGCGAGACCTGGATTTGAAAAGAAAACGGCGGCGCCGATCCCGGCGCCGCCGCAGTCGTCGCGCTATTTACTTACGCGCTTTCGTATTTGGCAACCAAAGCTTTGGCCGCCGCGATCAGCGCGTTGCCGTCGATGTTGCGCTCGCGCATCTGGGCAACCCAGGCCGGCGCGACGCTTTCGGTCGCCGCGACCCAGCGCGCTTTTTCAGCAGCGCTCAAGACCGAGATCGTGTTGCCGCGCGCGCGCACCATGTCCGACACGGTCTTGGCTTCGGCATCCCACATTTGGCCGGCCACGCTCGAGAAGGCCATGCCCGACTGGCGGTCGATCACAGCGCGCAACTCGGCCGGCAGACCAGCGAACTTGGCCGGGTTCATGGCGAGGAAGAAGCTCGCCGTATAGAGCGCAGGCGAGCCCGGGATTTCGGTATGGAAGCGCACGAGCTCGTGCACGCGCACCGAGGGCACCACTTCCCACGGGATGACCGCCCCGTCGATGACGCGCTGGGCAAGCGATTCGGGCACCTGCGGCACCGGCATGCCGACCGAGACGGCCCCCAGCGCCTTCAGCGCTTCGCCGGCCAGACGCGTCGGGTTGCGCAGCTTGAGCCCGCGCAGGTCGTCGAGCGACTGGATCTGCTTGTTGGCGTGGATCACGCCGGCATCATGCGCCCAGTAGGCCAGCAGTTTCACGTCGCGCGTTTCTTCGGCCAGATGCGTGTCGGCGAATTCCTGGGCCGCGCGCGCATTGACCGATCCACGCTGCGAGGCGAGGAACGGCAGTTCGAACACTTCCGTGCGCGGGAAACGACCCGCCGTGCTGCCGGGCAGCGTCCACACGATGTCGGCGACCCCGTCGCGCGCCTGGTTGTAGAGCTGCGGCGGCGTGCCGCCGAGCTGCATCGACGGGAACAGCTCGATCTTCAGCGCATTGTTGCTGGCCGCCGCAATGCGGTCGGCCCACGGCTGCAGCACCTTGGCGTGCACGTTCGAAACGGCGGGCAGGAAATGGTGCAGGCGCAACGTCACGGCTTGGGCGTGCGCCGGACGCACGATCGCCGGCGCGGCGAGGACCGCCAAGCCAGATGCGAGCACGGCGCGACGATTGAGAGTCGGAATCGGGGGTTTCATCGGCGGGGGTTCCTCTCGGTTTTGCGGCCTGCCATTGTGGAGTTCGGCGACCGTCGTTTGCAATTGAGCACAAACCTAGCACAGGGCCGCAAGCGTGCAATAGAGTGGGTGCCGCTGCTTTCCGCCCATCCCCCAGATTCCGACGAGAGCCCGATGACCGATCTTGCCGCCGTCCGCATCGACCTTGCCGCCGCGTTCCGCTGGGCCGCGCGCCTAGGCCTCAACGAAGGGACCTGCAACCATTTCAGCTTTCAGGTGGCCCCCGACCGTTTTCTGGTCAATCCCTGGGGCCCGCATTGGGCCGAGATGCGCGCGAGCGACCTGCTGCTTGTCGATGCCGCGGGCCGCATTCTCGAGGGGAAATGGCCCATCGAAGAAACGGCCCTGCACATCCATTCGCAGATCCATTTGCGCCATCCGACGGCGACGGCCGTGCTGCACACGCATATGCCCTACGCGACCGCCTTGTGCGCGGTCGAAGGCGGCCGCATCGAACCGTGCGTGCAGACGGCGCTGCGCTTCTACGGCCGCGTCGCCTACGACGACGACTATAACGGCCTTGCCGACGGTCCCGAAGAAGGGGCACGCATGGCGGCCAAGATGGACGGCAAACCGGTGCTGTTCCTTGCCAATCACGGCGTGATCGTAACGGGCCCCACGGTCGGCGAAGCGTTCGACGAGCTTTACTATCTCGAGCGCGCGGCACAGGCCCAGGTGCTCGCAATGTCGACCGGCCGGCCGTTGAAGCTGGTGCCGGGCCAACTTGCCGCACGCACGTCGCGCCAAATGGAAGACGGGCGGGCCGCCTATGCGCGCGTCCATTTCGACGCGCTCAAACGCATGCTGGCGCGCGAGGAGCCCGACTACGCCAGCTGACGGTCAGGTGTCGAAATCGATCGCCACCAGCATGCGCGCGACTTCGCCTTCGGCACCGCAATGGGGCAGCACCAAAGCCTGGTCGAAATGGATTAGCGACGCATCGCGCACATGCCGGAAACTCAGTACGGCTTTGCGTTGCGCCACGCACAGCCGATAGGCGGCAAGCGCAAGGGCGCGGATTTCAAGATTGGGATTGTCCTCGACCATGGTGCCGGTCAGATCGTTGCCGAATTGCTGGACATGTTCCCAGCAGCAATAGGAATAGCGAAACCGCGGCATCGCGGCCGATCCCTCGACATCCACCAACGTGTACTTGCCCAGCGCCCAGCGCAGCGAATTGGCATTCAGCGCCGCAGTACCCGGCATGTCGCGCTGCCCGCGCTTGGACAACCATTGCGCATAAAACCGGCGCAAATACTCGCTGACCAAATCGGCTTCGGAAAAATCGGATTGCGGCGGGGGGATCATCGGCAAGGCCCAAGATCGCATACAGGCAGCAAGCCTACAATGCGATGGCGCGTCTGTCTTCTCGGACCCCTAAAAAAAGAAAGGGCCGCGCCCGAAGGCACGGCCCAAGTTTAGGGAGGAAACGCCCACGAAACGGCGCAAAGGCCATTTCGAGCTGCGACAATCAATGTCGCAATGCACAATTTAATTGTTGCGCCGCAAAAATCAAGGCCTAATCCAAGCAAGATTGTTAAAAATCAGAGACTAAGGTGCATTTCCGCAGTATCTGCCTGACTTTGCTGGACATTTATTTCTGACAGACCGTGTCAGAATACCGCAACGCACCATAACACCGCCTTCTGGCGAGCCCCCGGCGGCGCCCCTTGCCCTGGCGGCGGTCCAATGACCAGAATGCCGCGGGACGCAAAAAAGGGCCGCCGCCGCAATGGCAGATACGACACAGCTTCCGAACGCGCGCGCGGCGTGGGCCAAGACCCAGTTCGACGGGTCGGCGACGCGCGTCGCACTCGGCGGGCGGTGGACGCTTGCGAATTCCGCCATCCTCGAAGCGGCCATGCAATCGCTCGATACGCAAGGAGCCGAACTGCTGCATATCGATCTGGCGGCCGTGGACGCGATCGACACGTGCGGCGCATGGATCCTGCACCGTCAGCTGCGGCGCTGGCAGGAGCGCGGCGCGCAGATCGAACTCGTCAGCACCAGCGATGCGCAAGCCTCGCTGCTCGAGCGCATGGGCGTGGCCGACGAAGAGCGCGTGCCGCTGCTGCGCCAAAGCGGCGGCGCACTTGCCGAACTCGCGATCCGCGCCGGCATGGCGGCAACGGAGGTCGCCGGCGAAGCCAAAGCGCTCATCGCATTTGTCGGCGCGACGACCGTGTGCGCGCTGCGCGCGATCCGGCGCCCGGGGCGCGTGCGTTTCGTGAGCACGGTCCACCATATCGAGCGCATCGGCATCGACGCCTTGCCGATCCTTGGATTGCTCGCGTTCCTGATCGGCGTGGTGCTGGCCTTCCAGGGGGCGGACCAGCTGCGCGCGTACGGCGCCGAAGTCTTCACGATCAATCTTTTGGGCGTGTCGATCCTGCGCGAGATCGGCGTGCTGATCACGGCGATCATGGTCGCCGGGCGCACGGGCAGCGCCTTTGCCGCCGAAATCGGCACGATGAAGGTGAACCAGGAAGTGGACGCCATGCGCACGATCGGGCTCGACCCGATGGAAACGCTGGTGCTGCCGCGCCTGCTGGCCCTCGCGATAACGCTGCCGCTCCTGGTGTTTTTCGCCAATACGATGGCGCTGGCGGGCGGGGCCGTGATGGTGATGCTGGGGCTCGACCTGTCGTTCGAGCAGTTCGTCGAGCAGCTCGAGAACGCCGTGCAGCTCAATACGCTGGCGGTCGGCCTCATCAAAGCCCCGGTCTTTGCGGTGCTGATCGGTATCGTGTCGTGCTACGAGGGCCTCAAAGTCTCGGGCTCGGCCGAAAGCGTGGGCCTGCACACGACCCAGTCGGTCGTCAAATCGATCTTCCTGGTGATCGTGTTCGACGCTGCGTTTTCGATCTTCTTTTCGCGGATCGGCCTATGACCGGCAGCGAATCCGACAGCGTCATCCGTGTGCGGGGTCTTGTCACGCGCTTCGGCACGCAAACGGTGCATAACGGGCTCGATCTCGACGTGCGTCGCGGCGAAATCCTCGCGATCGTCGGCGGCTCGGGTACCGGCAAATCGGTGCTGCTGCGCACGATCCTCGGCCTCAAATCGCCCGACGGCGGCTCGGTCGAGCTGCTGGGAGCCACTCTCGAAGCGCTCGACGAGGAGGCCCGCCGCCCGGTTCTGAAGCGCATCGGCGTGCTGTTCCAGGACGGCGCTCTGTTCAGCGCACGCACGGTCGCCCAGAATGCGCGCCTGCCCTTCCTCGAGCATACCGACGTCGATCACCGCCTGGTCACGCAGCTGATCCGCGTAAAACTCTCGATGGTCGGGCTGCCGCAATCGGCCGGTGCCAAGCTGCCGTCCGAATTGTCGGGCGGCATGCGCAAACGCGCTGGCCTTGCGCGCGCGATCGCGCTCGACCCGGACATTCTGTTCCTCGACGAACCGACGGCCGGGCTCGACCCGATCGGCGCTGCGAATTTCGACAGCCTCATTCGCGACCTGCAGCAAGCGCTGGCGCTGACCGTCGTGATGGTCACGCACGACGTGGACACGCTGTGCGCGATCGCGGACCGCGTGGCCGTGCTGGTCGACAGCAAAATCATCGTCGGAACGCTGGACGAAATTCGCGCGCACCCGCATCCTTGGATTCAGGCCTATTTCGACGGGCCGCGCGGGCGGGCCGCACGCACCGGCCTTGCCGTTTCGGCCGGCCGCGCAGTTTCGGAAGGAATCTAGATCGTGGAAACGCGCGCCAACTACTTCCTCGTCGGCTGCTTCGTGCTGGCCTTGATGGCCGGCATCTTCTTCGCCGGCATCTGGTTCGCGCGCGCCAATTTGGGCGAGGAAAGCACCTACTACTACACCTACTTCAAAGGTTCGGTGACCGGCCTTTCGGAAGGCTCGATCGTGCGCTATCGCGGCGTTCCGGTGGGCACCGTGTCGAACATCGCGCTCGACACAGGCAACGTCGAACTCGTCGAAGTCACGCTTGCCTTGCGCCCCGGCACGCCGATCAAGACAGACACTGTCGCGGGCCTGCAGCCGCAGGGCATCACTGGCCTTGCCTTCGTGCAGCTGAGCGGCGGCACCCAGAGCGCGCCGCCGCTGTTGCCGCGCGAAGGCAAACGGCGCGCCGTGATCCCGTCGCGGCCTTCGGCCCTCGAACAGATCATGTCGGACGCGCCGCTTGCCGTGGCACGCATCGCCGAGCTTGCCGAGCGCATCGCGGCCCTGCTCAACGAAGACAACATGAAAAACGTCGATCGCCTGATCGACAGTTCGGCCGACGCGGCCGGCAGTCTCGCGAGCGCCATGCTCGGCATCGAAACCCTCGTCTTCGACGCCAACGCGACGCTCAAACGAGTCGACCGCCTGCTGACGTCGGCCGACTCGGCCGCTGGCGACGCGCGCAGCCTCATCGCCGACGGCCGCCGCGCGCTGCGCGACGTGGGCGACGTCGCCCCCCAGGCGGCCGGCACGCTCGACGAGCTCAAACGCACGGCCGGCAGCTTCGGGCGCGTTGCCGACGTCCTCGAACAGACCGTGCAGGCGGCCCGCCCCGGCGTGCAGGATTTCGGCCAGCACGGCGTCTACGAGCTGCAGCAATTCATGACCGAAGGACGCGCATTGATGGCGACACTCAACCGCGTGATCGCAACGTTCGAGCGCGATCCGGCACGCTTCCTGTTCGGCGACCAGCAAAAAGGGGTCGAAGCGCGATGAGCGTCCTGCCGCACACCACCACGCGCCGCAAATTCCTGAAACTCGCGAGCCTCGCCGCCATCGGCACGGCGGCGGGCTGCCAGCTCCCGGGCTCGGGCGAGCCGCCGCAGCTTTTCACCCTCACGCCGAAATCGACCTTTGCGGGCGATCTGCCGCGCGCCGACTGGCAGCTTGCCGTCGAAATGCCGGTGGCCTCGGGCGGCATCGACACTTCGCGCATCGCGCTCGCCCGCTCGCCCGTGACGCTCGACTATTTTGCGCGCGCCAACTGGACCGACACCGCCCCGCGCATGGTGCAAACGCTGCTCGTCGAGAGTTTCGAAAACACCGGACGCATCGTCGCAGTCGGGCGCGAATCTTCGAGCCTCAGGCCCGACTATCTGCTGAAAGTGGATTTGCGCGAGTTCCAGGCCGAACTGCGCGCAGGCGCACCGCCCGCGGCGCGCGTGCGGCTTGCCGTGCGCCTCGTGCGCCTGCCCGAGCGCACGGTCGTCGCAAGCTTCGCGCACGAAGCCCGGCAGCCGTCCGTCAACAGCGACATCCACAACATCGTGCTGGCCTTCGACGAAGCTTTGGGCACCGCCATGCGCCGCGTCGTCGAATGGACTTTGCGCACCGCCGAGCCGCGCCGCGCCTAAGCCTCAGCGGACGACCAAAGCTTCGATCGCTTCGCCGTCTTTGGCCCATTTGAGCCAATCGGCAGCGCTGAGCCCGTATTTGTTGGCATGCGCGCGGTTCGCCCCTGCGGCTGCCAGGCGTGCGGCGCACACCGCCTGGCCGCGCGCGCAGGCATACATGAAAGCCGTGTTGCCGAAATCGTCGGTCGTATCGGGCTTGGCGCCGCGGGCGAGCAGCAGCTCAAGGGCAGGCAGGCTGCCGCGGGCAGCCGCGCGCATCAGCGCCGTCAATCCGCCCGAGCCGCGAATCTCGATGTCGGGCGTGCGGTCGAGGATGCGCGCGATTTCGGCCGCGTCGCCGCGCTCGGCGGCCGCGACGAGGGCGGGGGTGCGTTCCATGGCGCGATAGGTGCCCCGGCGCCGCACTTGCGTCAAGACCAGCGTTGGCGCGACAGTGCGGCCCCGTCTGTTTCAAGGCGCCTGTTTCAAGGCGTCTTCTTCGCGCCGCAGGAATCGTTCCATGGAAAATCGTCCCGTTGCCCAAGCCATGCGCCGCAAACTCGAAGCGGCCCTCGCACCGCTCGTCCTCGAGATCGACGACGATTCCGCCAAACATGCCGGCCATGTCGGGGCGCGGGCGGGGGGGGAATCGCATTTCAACATGCGCATCGTCAGTGCGGCGTTTGCCGGCAAATCGCGCGTCGACCGCCAGCGTCTCGTGCACGGCATTCTCGCCGAGGAATTGGCCGGCCCCGTGCACGCGCTCGCCCTTTCGTTGCGGGCCCCCGCAGAAAGCTGAGCGCCGCCTAGCGTTTGCCTGTGTAGTGCTGCGGCCAGTGTGCGGCGACGACAGGGCTGTCGGCGGCAAGCGCATGGCAGGTGTCGAGAAAGCCCGCGCGGCCGTCTTCAGACGGCTTTTCCTTGGCGCGAAGCGGCACGATCGTCTGGATCGCGGCCGTCGCCATGGCGCCCAACGCCAATTCCACCAGATGCGTGCAGCCATTGACCCCGCCCAGGCGCTCCTGCACTTGGCGGCGCCAGCCCTTGCCGATGCGCAGGCCCACCAGCGCCTGGAAATTCGGCACGATGGCCGGGCACATCTCGAATGGGCTCGCGTCCGTGCATGCCGCGACCGCGTGCACGAGATAGGCATCGTCGATCGTCAAGCGCAGCCGCATTTCGTGCAGCGGCGTGCCGGGTGCCAAATGCCCGCGCCATTGATTGTCGAAGCCATAGGCTTTTGTATCGACGAGATGGCCTTCTATGTCCCACAGCCCGTCGCTGCGCCGGTAGCCGTTGCATTCGATGCGACGTGTGTGGATGGGTTCGCGGGCGATTTCGGGTTCGGGCAAAGGCATGCCCGATGTTCCCAGAAATTCGCCGCGCGCACAAAAACAAATGCGGGCAGCTGCCCTGCCTTTAGGTAAGCCCGTAGCCGGCCGATCCCGAAATGAACGCGTCGCGCTCCTGCAAACCCTGCTCGAGTTCGCCAAGCGCCGTCGCGTAGAGATCGCGGACCGACACCATGCCGATCAAGCGCGTGCCGTCCACGACCGGCAAATGCCGGTAATTGTGCTTGCGCATCATGTCGAGCGCTTCGGACGCGGCATCGTCGGGACCGATCGTGTCGGGGTTGGCGGTCATGACTTCAGCGAGCAAAGTGGCATCCGGATCGCGGCGCGCGGCCACAACTTTCGTCATCACGTCGCGCTCGGTGAAGATGCCCGCCATGCGGCCGGCCGCATCGAGCACCACAAGCGCGCCGATACGCCGATTTGCCATCGTGATCGCGGCATCGCGCACGCTCATGCCGGTGCTGGCCGTGGCAATATTCTGAACGCCCGAAATAACGTCGGGAACGATTTTGCGGTTCATCGATACCCTCCCTTTTGCGGCGCTTGATTGTTTGTGTGGCTCGCGCTGCCCAAATGATAGCGCCGCCTCGCCCTTGTTTGGCAAGGCCGATCGTCAGGCGGCCACGCCGTCGGTCGGAGCCTTTTGCGCTGCCGCATCGCCGATCGCCAGGATTCGCAAGGTTGCGATCTGATTGCGTTTGCGGCGCAAAATTTCGAAACGCAAGCCGTGGAAGGTCAGAATCTGGCCGACATCGGGAATGCGGCGCGCCTCGTACAGCACCAGACCCGCGATCGTGGCGGCGTCTTCGTCGGGCAGGCGCCAGTCGAATTGGCGGTTCAAATCGCGGATCGTGACCGATCCGTCGACGATGAAACTGCCGTCGGCCTGCGGGCGCACGCCGGGCACTTTGAACTCGTGCTTCTCGGCAATGTCGCCGACGATCTCTTCGAGAATGTCTTCGAGCGTCACGACCCCCATGAGGCCGCCATATTCGTCGACCACGAGCGCAAAATGCTCGCGCCGGCGGCGGAAGGCCTCGAGCTGGTCGAGCAGGCTCGTCGAATCGGGAATGAACCAGGCGCGGCCGGCGATCTGGGCGATGTCGATCGTTGTGGGATCGCCGCCATTGGCGCGCAAGGCCGCGAGCAGCGCTTTGGCGTGCAAGACGCCGATCACGTTGTCTTGCGTGCCGCGCCACAAGGGAATGCGCGTGTGCGGGCTCGACAGCGCTTGTTCGAGGATGGCCGCCGGCGGCTGGTCGGCGTCGATCGCCACGACCTGGCGGCGATGGATCATGATGTCCGACACCGCGACATCGGCAAGATCGAGAATCGAGCGCAGCATCTGGCGCTCTTTGCGCACGGTCGCAGCCCCGCTCGCCTCGCCCGAGCCATGCAGTTCGATGGCCCCGCGCAGCTCCTCGGCCGCAGCCTCGGCCGTGGGCGCGTTGTAGCGCACGCCGAGCAGGCTCAGCATGGTCTTGGCGGCCACGCGCGTCGCCGTCGCAAGCGGCGACAGAAACGCCATCATCGCGCGCGCGAACGGGGCGAGCATCAGCGCCACGCGGTCGGCATTGGCGAGCGCCCACATTTTCGGCATCACCTCGCCGAACACCACGACCAGCACCGTCATGATGACCGTGGCGTAGAGCACGCCCGCATCGCCGAACAGCGCGATCAAGGCGCTCGTGGTCAAAGCCGAGCCCAGAATATTGACGAGATTGTTGCCGAGCAGCACGGCACTGATGAACTGGTCGCGCTGATCACGCAGGCGGTTGACGAGACCCGCCCGGCGCGAGCCTTGGCGCTCCATCTCGGCCAAGCGCGGGCGCGAGGCGGCCGTGATCGAGGTTTCGACCGCCGACAGCAGCGCTGCAACGACGAGCAGCACGACGACGGCGACCACCACGAACCATTCGGGCAGGTCCGGCATAGCCGGAAATTCAAAGCCGTCGAAATTCATCGCCCGGCCTCGGCCGTCATGAAGCCGTGCAAAGCCGCCCCGTCGACATCGCTCGCCACGAAGGCTTTGCCGATGCCGCGCGCCAAGATGAAAGTGAGTTTGCCGTCGCGCACTTTTTTGTCGTGTCCCATGTGGTCGATCAGAGTCTGTGCGGCAAAGCCGCGCTGCGTATCGAGGCGCGTGGGCAGGCCGGTTGCGTCGAGATGGGCGGCCACGCGCGCCGCGTCAGGAGCCGCGCACAGTCCAAGCTTGGCCGAAAAATCGAACGCCTGGCGCATGCCGATCGCCACGGCTTCGCCATGCAGCAGATCGGGGCCGAAGCCGGTCTCGGCCTCCAGCGCATGGCCGAATGTATGGCCGAGATTGAGGAGTGCGCGCACGCCCGATTCGCGCTCGTCGGCGGCCACGATGCGCGCCTTGGCGGCAACGGCCGCGCGCACGGCCGTGCGGCGCGCATCGCCCGTTCCGGCGAGTACGGCAGCCGCATTGGCTTCGCACCACGCAAAGAAAGCCGGATCGTCGATGAGGCCGTATTTGACCGTCTCGGCATAGCCTGCGCGCAGTTCGCGCGGCGGCAGCGTGTCGAGCGTGCCGAGGTCGCACAGCACAAGACGCGGCTGGTGGAAGGCGCCGACGAGATTTTTGCCGTGACGCGTATTCACGGCCGTTTTGCCGCCGACCGAGCTGTCGACTTGGGCAAGCAGCGTGGTCGGGCATTGCACGAAATCCACGCCGCGCAACAGCAACGCAGCCGCAACGCCCGTCATGTCGCCGATCACGCCGCCGCCCAAGGCCAGCAGAATGTCGCCGCGCTCGGGCCGGTGCGCGAGGATGGCGTCCAGCAGCGTGCCCAGATGCGCCCAATCCTTGCTGGTTTCGCCGGGCGGCTGCACAAAAACTTCGCGACGGAGCCCGACCGCATCGAGGCCCGCCTCAAGACGCGCCAGATGCAGCGCCGCAACCGTGCTGTCTGTCACGACGAACACGCGCTTGGCCGGCCGCACCGCAAGGATCGCAGTCCCGGCCGTCTCAAGCAGGTGCGCGCCGATTCTGACGTCGTAGCTGCGCTGGTCGAGGGCGACGCGCACGGTGTCGACGGCGGCACTCATGGCGTGCCCGGCTCGGCGGCTGGCTCGGCGCAACGCGCGGAGATCGCGGCCGCCACGCGCTGGGTGGTTTCTTCGGGCGACGCTTCGCTCGACTGCACATGCAGATCGGCCAGTGCATAGACCGGCTCGCGCGCGGCCATCAGACGCGCCAGAACTTCGCGCGGATCGCCGCTGTTGAGCAGCGGGCGGTGCGTGCGCTTTGCCGTGCGCCGCACGAGCGTGTCGAGATCGGCCTGCAGCCAGACAGACAGCCCGCGCAGCTTGATCGCCTCGCGTGTCTGCGGATCCATGAAGGCTCCGCCGCCGGTCGCCATCACGCCGCGCGCACCCTCGAGCAAGCGCAGTATCACGCGCCGCTCGACGTCGCGGAACGCCGTCTCGCCGTAAAGCTCGAAGATCTCGGCGATCGAGCAACCGGCCGCCGTTTCGACCTCGCGGTCGGTATCCACGAAGGGCAAGCCCAAGCGCATCGCCAATCGCTTGCCGATCGCACTCTTGCCAGCCCCCATCAATCCGACCATCACGATCGAACGCTGGGCCAGCGCAAGCGGCACGCCAACCGCCTCAGGCGGCATCGGGGACGAAAACGACAAGGTCATCGTTGTCAGGACTTGGGAACGCGAAAATGCCGCACCGCACCCGACGCGTCGGTGCGTGCGCGAACCTCGCCTTTCCTCTTGCGCAACTGCCTCATAGCGCGCGAGTGTAGCAAACCACGCCGCCTCCTGCACGAGGCTCGCAAAAACCTGATTTATACAAATCTTTGCAAGGGTTTGACTGAAGATGCGACGCCCCTTCCTGATCGTTCTTGTGGTCGTTGCGGCAGCACTTGCCGCCGGGGTGTCGTTCCTGGCGAGCTGGGATATCCCGGCACCGACCGCCCGAATCGAGAAGACCATCCCCAATGACCGCCTGCCGCGCTGACCGCACCTTGCGTGCATTTCTGATCGCCCTGCTGCTGGCCGCCACTGCCGCAGCGCCCGGCTTCGCTCAAAATCCGGGCTCGAACCTGCTGCGCCCGCCGCCGGTACGGGCCGAGCCGCCGCCGGCTACGGTACCCGAGCCTGCGGGCGATGCTTCTCCACGTGCGACGCCGCAATTGCAAGCACCGGCCGGGATCGAGGTCGAAGCGGCCCGCCCGCTCGACCCCGAGGCGATCGGTCTCATCGACACGGCGCGCGGCGGCTTTCCGCCCGATGCATGGGCGGCCAGCAGCCGCGCCCTCGCCGAGCGCCTCGTGCGCGATCTGCCGGCGCCGCTCGCCTCGCAGCCCTTGCGCGAATTGGCGTGGCGCACGCTTGCCTCGACCGCCGCCGGCCCGCTCGTGGCGACATCGCTTGCTGCCCCAGGCGCGAACGCGCAGCCGAATTTCGCGGGCTTGCGCGCCGCGCGGCTGCGCGCCCTTGGCGACATCGAATCGGCGGCCGAGCTTGCCCGCCGCATTCCCGACCGCATGGGGGATCCCGCCCTCGCGCGCTTGCTGATCGATGCGGCGTTTCTCGCCCAAGCCGACGAGCGCGCCTGTGCGCTGGTGCGCGAGGCGCTCGCGCGCGCGCGCGACGTGGCGCTGCAAAAGGCACTGATGTTCTGCCAGGCTCTGGCCGGCGACGGCGACCGCGCGCAGCTTGGCCTTGCCATGCTGCGCGACCAAGGTGCGCCCGAAGACCCCGCTTTCGTGACTCTGCTGTTGGCGATCGGCGGCGACGGGCGCGGCGTGCGCGTGGACACGCTGCGCAATGCCGATCCGCTGTCGCTTGCCATGCTGCGCGCGGCCAAAGTCGCGCCGCCTGCCGACAGCGTGCAGAGCAACGACCCCGCCGTGCTTGCCGCCCTCGCGCGCGGCGATTGGGGAACGCCGGAATTTCGTTTGGCCGCCGCCGAGCGCGCCGAAGCTTTCGGCGCAATGCCGGCCGGCGAGCTTGCCGATTTCTACCGTGCGATCGAACTCACCGCCGCGCAATCGGCCGATCCGGCCGCGTTCGCGCGCGGCGACGGCGGCCCGCGCGGGCGTGCGGCCTTGTTCAAGGCGGCCGATTCGGCTGCAATCGGCCCGGCGCGCCTTGCGGCGCTGCAGGCTTTGTGGAACCACGGCCGCGAGCGCGGCGGCTATGCCACGTTGGCGCGCGCGAGCGTGGCGTTGCTGGGGCAGACTCCGCCCTCGCCCGATTATCGTTTTGCGGCTGCCGATGCCGCCCGTGCCTTGCTGATGGCGGGCGAGCGCGAGGCGGCCACGGGCTGGATACGGCTTGTGCGCGCAGCCCAGATCGGCGGCGATACCGCGGCCGCCAACGAGGCCGCCCGCATTTGGCTGCTCGCGACCTTGGCCGGCATCGAAACCGGCGAAGCACGCAATTCCGCGCGCCTTGGCGCGTGGCGCCAAGCGCTCGACGCAACCGATGTCCGCACGGCCCCATCCCGCGCGTCGCTCGGCGTTGCCTTGCTGAGCGGCCTCGGGCACTTGCCCGGCGGCGGTGCTGCCGTCGCCTTGCCGCAAGCGGCCTTCGAGCGGCAGACCGCAACCTTGCCGCATCCGGCCCTCGTCACGGCGCTGCACGAGGCCGGCATCGGCGGCCGGCCGGCCGAATGCGCGCTGCTCGTCGTGCACATGCTCGGCGGCGACGGGGCGGCGGGTGCGCCCGTCTACGTGCTGCTCTCGGTGCTCGACGGTCTGCGCGCGGTCGGGCTCGAGGAGAATGCGCGCCTGCTGGCGCTCGAATCCGCGATCGCGTCGGGGCTGTAGGCGCGAACGCCATGGCGCGCGGCAGACCGCCCGCACCCAAACCCGAATTGTCGCGCCAAGCGACGCTGTTTCTCGAGATGATGCGCGCCGAGCGCAACGCCTCGGCGCATACCGAGCGCGCCTATTCGGTCGATCTTTCGGACTACGAAGCCTTCCTTGCCGCACGGGGCAGCAGCGTGATGGCCTGCGACGCGGCCCTTGCCCGCGCCTACATGGCCAAGCTTGCAGCGCGTGCCTTGAGCCCGCGCAGTGCGGCACGCCGGCTTTCGGCGATGCGCCAGCTGCATCGTTTTCTGCTGGCCGAAAACTATCGCGCCGACGATCCGCTGACGAGCCTCGAGGCGCCGCGCATCGGCCGGCCGCTGCCGAAGGTCCTCGCCGAAGACGAGGTCGCCCGCCTTATCGAAGCGGCCCGCCGGCACGCGGCCAAGGACGGCGGGCGGCTCGTGTGTTTCCTCGAAGTGCTCTATTCGAGCGGCCTGCGCGTATCCGAATTGGCCGGGCTCAAATTGTCGGCCCTCGCGCGCGACGGCTCGTTCCTGATCGTGCGCGGCAAGGGCGACAAAGAGCGTCTGATCCCGCTTGCCGCCCCGGCCCTCGCCGCGATCGCAGCCTGGCGGCAGGCGCGCGACAAACGCAGTCCCAAAGCCGCCAAATCGCCATTTCTGTTCCCGAGTGCGGCCGAAGCGGGGCACCTTACGCCCGCGCGCATTGCCCAGCTGCTGAAGGCGCTGGCGCCGCGCGCCGGGATCGCGCCCCAACGCCTGTCGCCGCACGTGCTGCGGCATGCGTTTGCCAGCCATCTCGTCGATCGCGGGGCCGATCTGCGCGCGGTCCAGCAGATGCTGGGCCATGCCGACATCGCCACGACGCAGATCTACACGCATGTCGGCGGCGAGCGCCTGAAACAGGTCGTGGCCAAGCACCATCCGCTGGCGCGGCGACGCTGAGAACCGCCCAAAACGGGCGTCTTGCGCTTGTAACGCGCAAATTCAAAGGTTACACCAGCAAGACGAAGATTTTGCCGGAGTCGCCCGGCGCTGCAAGGAATCCTGCCGATGGCTGCCAAAAAGAAGCCCGCCAAGAAATCCGCTGCGAAAAAGCCGGTCGCCAAACCGGCAAACAGCAAAAAAGCGACGCAAAAGAAACCACTTGCGGCCAAAAAGCCTGCTCCGGCCAAGAAGCCGATGGCGGCAAAGAAGCCTGCCCCCCCTGCCAAGAAGGCGGTCGCGGCCAAAAAACCGGCCCCCGCCCCGAAAAAGCCGACGCTCGCGGCCAAAAAACCGGCCCCGGCGGCCAAAAAGTCCGCTCCTGCCCCCAAATCGGCGCCGAAGCCCGTTGCAAAATCGCCCGTAAAGTCGCCGGCTGCGCCAGCGCCTGGCCCGGCGAAGTCGGCTCCCGCAAAATCAGCCCCAGTCAAACCCGTTGCGGCAGCCCCGGCCGCCAAACCGGCCCCGGCCAAGATTCCGCCGGCCAAGCCCGTCGCCGTTGTCCCGCCCCCGCCGCCGCCCAAACTGCCCGTGAAGGGCCCCGGCGGCACCGTGCTGCCCGACGACGGTGTGAAGCTCGACGCCAAAGTGCTGCCCGCCCAGCTGGCGCTTCTGACCCCCGAGGCGATCGCCTTCGTGGTCGCGCTCGAGCGCAAATTCGGTGCCCGTCGGCGCGACCTTTTGGCCGCGCGTGCCGCCCGCCAGGTGCGCCTCGATGCCGGCGAAAAACCCGATTTTTCGCCGATGACGCGCAGCGTACGCGAGGGCGACTGGACGGTCGCCCCGCTGCCCAAAGACATCCTCGACCGCCGCGTCGAAATCACGGGGCCCGTCGACCGCAAGATGGTCATCAACGCGCTCAACAGCGGCGCCAACGTGTTCATGGCCGATTTCGAGGACGCCTCGGCGCCGAGTTGGAACAACCTCGTCGACGGCCAGATCAATCTGCGCGACGCAGTCGCCGGCACCATCGCCTACAGCGATCCCGCCTCGGGCAAAAGCTACAAGCTCAACCCGAAGCACGCCGTGCTGTTCGTGCGCCCGCGCGGGCTGGCGCTGCCCGAGAAGCATCTGCTCGTCGACGGCAAACCGATGGCGGGCGCCTTCTTCGATTTCGGCCTCTATTTCTTCCACAACGCCAAAGCGCTGCTCAAAAACGGCTCGGGCCCGTATTTCTACCTGCCCAAGCTCGAAAGCCATCTCGAAGCGCGGCTGTGGAACGACATTTTCGTGCACGCGCAGACGGCCCTCGGGATCAAGACCGGCTCCATCAAGGCGACGGTGCTGATCGAGACGATCCTCGCCGCCTTCGAGATGGACGAGATCCTGTACGAGCTACGCGAGCATTCGGCCGGGCTCAATTGCGGGCGCTGGGACTACATTTTCAGCTTCATCAAGAAATTTGCGGCCCGCCCCGCCTGCCTGATGCCCGATCGCGGCCAAGTCACGATGGTCTCGCATTTCATGCGGGCCTACAGCCAGCTCGCGATCAAGACCTGCCACAAGCGCAACGTGCATGCGATGGGCGGCATGGCGGCGCAGATCCCGATCAAGGACGACGCGGCCGCCAACGCCGCCGCCATGGACAAGGTACGCGCCGACAAGGAGCGCGAAGCGGCCGACGGCCACGACGGCACGTGGGTGGCGCACCCGGGCCTCGTGGCGATCGCCAAGACCGCGTTCGACGACAAGATGAAGGACGCCAACCAGATCGCGCGCAAACGCCAGGATGTGCACGTGACGGCGGCCGACCTCCTGCAAGTGCCGGCAGGGACCGCGACCGAAGCTGGCCTGCGCCAGAATTGTGCGGTCGGCATCGGTTATCTCGAAGCCTGGCTGCGCGGCCAGGGCTGCGTGCCGCTCTACAATCTGATGGAAGACGCTGCGACCGCCGAGATCAGCCGCGCGCAAGTGTGGCAGCAGTTGCACCACGAAGCGCATCTCGACGACGGGCGCGCGGTCGAAAAAGCCTTCGTGCGCAAAATCGTCGACGAGGAACTCGAAAAGCTCAAGAAGAGCGTGGGCGCCGAGCGCTACGCCAAGGGACGGTACAAGGAAGCAGCCAAGATGTTCCTCGAACTCGTGGAAGCCGAAACCTTCCCCGAATTCCTGACGCTGCCCGCCTACGACTGGCTCGTCGCCAACGAAGCCAAGCTCGGCTAAAGCGCCGAGGCGACCATGCCCAATTCGATCCCGCTGCGCCTCAACCGCACCGAACTTGCCGTGCCGGCAAGCCGCCCCGAGCTTTTCGCCAAAGCCGCACGCTCGGGTGCCGACGTCGTGTTTCTCGACCTCGAAGATGCGGTCGCCCCGTCCGACAAGGTCAAGGCGCGCAAAAATGCGGTCGAAGCGCTCAACGACATCGACTGGGGGGCCGTCGGCAAGACGATTTCGGTGCGCGTCAACGGGGCCGACACCGAATGGATGTATCGCGATCTCGTCGATCTCGTCGAAAAGGCAGGCAACCGCCTCGATCTGCTGATGCTGCCCAAAGTGAACCGCGTCGAAGACGTGCTCGCGGTCGACATGTGGCTTACGCAAATCGAGCGCGCCAAGAAGCTCGAGCGGCGCATCGGGCTCGAGCTTTTGATCGAAACCGCGCAGGGCCTCGCGAACGTCGAAGCGATCGCGTGCGCAGCGCCGCGCGTGGAATCGCTGATTTTCGGCGTCGGCGACTTTGCCGCCTCGACGGGCATGCGCACGACCAATATCGGCGGGCTGTCGGCGCAATATGCGGTGGACGGCAAGCAGGCCGACATTTGGCACTACGCGCTCGCGCGCATCGTGGTGGCCGCACGTGCGGCCGGCAAACGGCCGGTCGACGGGCCTTATGCCGATTTCAACGATCCGCTCGGCATGAAGGAATCGGCCTACCGGGCGGCGGCTTTGGGCTGCGAGGGCAAGATGGTGATCCATCCCTCGCAGATCGCGACCGTCAACGACGTGTTCACGCCCGACCCGATGGAGGTCGAGCGCGCGCGCGCCATTCTGCTCGCCATGGACGCCGCCGCCGACGAGGGCCAAGGGGCCGCCACTTTCGAGGGCCGCCTCATCGACATCGCGTCGATCCGCCAGGCGCGCGCGATCGTGGCAAAACATGGGCAGATTCGCGGCCACGAATGACCGGGCCAGCAAGCGCCCAAAAGGGGTCTGGACGCCCGCTTTTTCCATGCTATAGACGCGGCCACCATGGCCCACTACCTGGAATTCGAAAAGCCGATCGCCGAGCTTGAAGGCAAGATCGAGGAGCTGAAGCGCCTGACCGGCGACGGCACCCTCAATATTGCCGACGAGGTCGCCAAGCTGCAGGCCAAAGTTGACCGCCAGATCCGCACGGTCTACGGCAAGCTCTCGGCCTGGCAAAAGGTGCAGGTTGCCCGCCATCCCGAGCGTCCGCACTGCAAGGAATTCGTCGCCGGCCTCATCGACGGTTTCACGCCGCTCGCCGGCGACCGTTTGTTTGCCGACGATGCGGCCATCATCGGCGGCATCGGGCGTTTTCGCGGCCAATCGGTCGTCGTGATCGGCCAGGAAAAAGGCTCGGACACCGAAAGCCGCATCAAGCACAATTTCGGCATGGCCAAGCCCGAGGGCTACCGCAAAGCCCAGCGCTTGATGGCCTTGGCCGACCGGTTTTCGCTGCCCGTCATCTCGCTGATCGACACAGCCGGCGCCTATCCAGGCATTGATGCCGAAGCGCGCGGCCAGGCCGAAGCCATCGCCAAGACGATTGAAGCGGGCTTGCGCATCAAAGTGCCGTTCGTGGCGGCCGTGCTCGGCGAGGGCGGCTCGGGTGGGGCTATCGCGATCGCGTCGGCCAACAAAGTGCTGATGCTCGAACATGCGGTCTATTCCGTGATCTCGCCCGAAGGCTGTGCCTCGATCCTGTGGCGCGCGGCCGACCAAGCGCAGGTCGCGGCCGAAGCGCTGAAGCTCACAGCACAGGATCTGCTGAAGCTCGGCGTGATCGACGGCATTGTGGCCGAGCCTTTGGGCGGGGCCCATCGTGGCAAGGAAGAGACGATCGCCGCCTTGGGCGACGCGATCGCGGCGTCCCTTGCCGAGATGAAGGGCATCGACGGCGGCGTTTTGCGCGCGCGCCGGCGCGAGAAATTCCTCGATATGGGTCGCCGGGGCCTTTGAGCGAGCTGGGCGATCCCGCGACGTTGCTGGCGGCGATCCGCGGCGGCGAAAGGCGGGCGCTGGCCCGCGCCATCACCCTCGTCGAATCGACCGCCGCCCACGACCGCGCCCGCGCCGACGAATTGCTGGCTCTGCTGCGCCCGCAAGCCACGTCGTCCGTCGTGCGCGTCGGCATTTCGGGCCCGCCGGGGGCCGGCAAATCGACTTTCATCGAGGCTTTCGGGCTCTATCTTTTGGCGCAAGGGCGAAAGCCCGCCGTGCTCGCGGTCGATCCGTCCTCGCCCGTGTCGGGCGGTTCGATCCTCGGCGACAAAACGCGCATGGAAATGCTGGCGCGCGACGCGCGCGCTTTCATTCGCCCGTCGCCCTCGGGCGGAAATCTCGGCGGGGTTGCACGCCGCACGCGCGAGGCATCGCTGCTGTGCGAAGCAGCCGGCTTCGACACGATCCTCATCGAGACCGTGGGCGTGGGCCAGTCCGAGACGGCCGTCGCCCAAATGGTCGATCTCTTCATGCTGCTGCTGCCGCCGGCCGGCGGCGACGAATTGCAGGGCATCAAGAAGGGCATCGTCGAACTGGCCGATCTCGTCGCCATCAACAAATCCGACGGCGATCTCGAAGCGGCCGCGGGCCGCACGGCCTCCGACTACACGGCCGCTTTGCACATGCTGCGGCCATCGCATGCGGCCTGGCATCCGCCGGTCTTGCGCGTGTCGTCGCTGCAGGGAACCGGCATTGCCGAGATTTGGGCGGCCATCCTCGCCCACCGCGCGGCCCTGGGTGCTGCGGGTTTGGCCGCCAAACGCACGGCCCAGGCCAAAACCACTCTGTGGCGCGAAATCGAGGACGGGCTTGTCGAAATCCTGACCAGCGAACCCAGCCTCAAAAATCTCGTCGAATCCGAGGAAATCAAAGTATTTCAGGGCTTTAAGAGCCCATACCAGGCCGCATCCGCGATTTTGGCGGCATTGCGCGGAGGTACTGCCAAAGGCAGCGGTTGACGCCACGCGCGCCAGACCCTAAAACCGCCCCCTCTTTGCTGTGCCCCGGGCTGTCAGGGGCGTTTTGGATGAGGGTTCGTATTATGTCGCGTCGCTGCATGGTAAGCGGAAAAGGTCCGCTGGTCGGCAACAATGTGTCGCACGCCAACAACAAGACGAAGCGCCGCTTCCTGCCCAACCTGCAGGACACGACGCTGCTGTCGGACGTGCTCGGCCGCTCGGTGCGCGTGCGCCTGTCGACCAACGGTCTCAAGACCGTCGAACATTCGGGCGGCCTCGATGCGTGGCTCGTGAAGACGCCCGCCGCCAAGCTCGACAAGCAGATGCGCCGCTTGAAGGAACAGGTCAAGGAAGCGCTCGTGAAGCGCGCCGCCTGAGCCGCTTCAAACGGTTGCCGAAGGGATAACCAAAAACACGATCATCCTTGTTTCCGATACAAGACCTCAAAAGCCCGCCCATGCACCGGCGGGCTTTTTTTTGCCTTCCGCCCATGGCTTAATTGGACGTCTCCAGCGCGTTTGTCCGACCGATCGCCACCGGAAAGGGCCATGCTGCTTGCACGCTTCTTGTCGCGCCATGTCCGCTCGGGCCGACTGACACTCGTCGACGCCAAAGGCCGTGCGGTCGAACTCGGCCGCATCGACGATCAAACGCCGCCGGGCGAGCCGCATGTCGTCGTGCGCACGGCAAGCGAAGCAGCCGAACTCGCCATCGCCCTGCATCCCGGCCTCAAGGCCGGCGAAGCCTTCATGGACGGCGATCTCGTGATCGAACAGGGCACGCTCTACGATTTTCTCGCCCTCGTGCTGCGCAATGCGGCCTTAAGCCCGCCGCGCGGGCTTGCGAGCGTGTGGGAAGACCGGCTCGCTGCCGCTTTGCGCTACGCCCAGCAGATCAATCCGCTGGCCCGCGCGCAGCGCAACGTCGCCCACCATTACGATCTGTCGCGCGAGCTCTACGCGCTCTTCCTCGATGCCGACATGCAGTATTCCTGCGCCTATTTCCGGCATGCGGACGCCAGCCTCGAAGAAGCGCAAGCCGCAAAGAAACGCCATATCGTCACCAAGCTTGCCTTGGCCGACGGCCAGCGCGTGCTCGATATCGGCTGCGGCTGGGGCGGATTGGCGCTATCGATCGCACAAGCCGCCAAGGTCGAAGTGCTCGGCATCACGCTGTCCAAAGAACAGCTCGAGGTCGCGCGAGATCGGGCAGCCGAAGCCGGCCTCGGCGACCGCGTGCGCTTCGAACTTGCCGACTATCGCAGCCTCGAAGGAAGGTTCGATCGCATCGTCTCGGTCGGCATGTTCGAACATGTCGGCCGGCCGCACTATGCCGCCTATTTCGGCACGCTACGCCGGTTGCTGGCCGACGATGGCGTGGCCCTCGTTCACACGATCGCGCGCAGCGACGGGCCGGGTGTCACCAACGCCTGGATCCGCAAATACATCTTCCCCGGCGGCTACGCGCCGGCTTTGTCCGAAATGCTGCCGCATGTCGAGCGCAGCCAGCTCTTCGCGACCGACATCGAGATTTGGCGCCTGCATTACGCCGAGACGCTGCGCCACTGGCGCACGCGCTTCATGAAAAATCGCGACGCGATCAAGCAGCTCTACGACGAACGCTTCTGCCGCATGTTCGAGTTCTATCTTGCGGCCAGCGAATGCGCGTTTCGCTTCCAAGGCCAGGTCGTGGCGCAAATCCAGCTCTCGGCCCGAGTCGATACACTGCCGACGACGCGCGACTATCTCTACAGCGCGAACACCGCCAGCAGCGTGCGCTGAAGCGACATGTAATTGTCGTCCGCGATGAACCACAGCAGCGTCGTGCCGTCGGGCCCGCGCGTGGCGGCAATGCCTTCGTAATTGTCGACCAACAGCGGCGGACGCAGACGGGCGAGTTCAACGCCTTCGACGGCCGCACCCGCCCCCCACGCACCTGCCGCCACGCGCACGAGGCGGGCGGCAAAGCCGCCGAAGAACACCGAAAAACTGCGCTCGAGCACGATGCTGGATCCGTCGCCCAGCACGCACAGGCCGACGGGCGCGAAATTGGCCGCTGCCCGATAATTGAGCTTGGCCCAGCCGGTCGGCGTCTGCACGAAGCCGCGATGCAGGCCCGCTTCGAGCCCTTCTTCGGCGAGGGCGAGCAAGGCGCCGCCCGGCAAACAGGCGAGCGCTTCCATGCCGCCATTGCGCGGCGTGTCGCCCAAATTCGGACCCGCAATCGGGCGCGGCGGGCGCGAAAAAGCCGGCTCGGCCGGCGGATAGACGAGGATGCGATGGCGCTGCTCGAAACTCACGGCAAAGCCGCCGTCGGGCAGACGTGCGAGCCCTTCGGCATCGCTGTCGGCGCGCAGCAGGACCTTGCCGTCCGGCGCCGTCAGGCGGCCCAGACGCGCGTTGCGCAGCCCCTGCAAATGTCCGTCGAACAGGACGGCTGCGTCGAGCGTCCAACCGCGGTCGGAGATGGCAAGCAGGCGCCTATTGTCAGGCGCGATCCACAGATCGGACCAGCCGCCGAAACGCTTGTCCGGCGAATCGAGCCACAACCCGCCGCGCCAAGCGAGAGCGCCGACACGGTCCAGCTCGGGAGCGCGCTCGTCGAGCGGCATTTTGTGCGCGCCGAGTTCGATCGGCTCGGCCGCATGTGCAAGGCCCGAAAACGACAACGCGGCGAGCGCACCGCCCCCAAGGGCGAGTACGCTGCGCCGCGTTGCGTGCATCGGTTACGCTGCGCGTTTCTTAGGCGAGCGTGCGCGCGAACCAGGCTTCCAGACGACGCCAACCGTCGCGCGCCTGCTCGGGCCGGTAGCTCGGCCGGTAGTCGGCGTGGAAGGCATGCGGCGTGTCCGGATAGGTCACGATTTCCGACGCCGTATTGCCCGAGGCGCGCAAGGCCGCGCGCATGCGGTCCACGCCGTCGTTCGGAATGCCGGCGTCGGCGCCGCCGTAAAGGCCCAGGATCGGCGCTTTGATGCGCGCGACCTGCTGGATCGGATGCTGCGTGCGCATGGCGTTGGTTTCGCCTTCCACGACGCCGTACCACGCAACGCCCGACTTGACGCCCGGATTGTGCGCAGCATAGAGCCACACCACGCGACCGCCCCAGCAGAAGCCGGTGATGCCGAGCTTGCTCGTGTCGCCCTTGCCGACGTCGCGGCCGGCCCAACGCACGGTCGCGTCGATGTCGGTCATGACTTCGGCGTCCGGCACCTTCGACACGATGTCGCGCAGCACCGTCTGCACGTCGGGTGCCGTCGCGGGATTGCCGTAGCGGAAATAGAGTTCGGGAGCGACGGCAAGGTAGCCAGCCTTGGCAAGACGGCGGCACACGTCCTTGATGTGCTCGTGCACGCCGAAGATTTCCTGGACCACGATCACGACAGCGAAATGGTCGCCTTGCGCGGGACGGGCATAGTAGGCGGGCATGCCGCCGCTCGCCGTGGGCACAGTGACCATGCCGGCGGCGAGGCCGACCGTATCCGTCGTGATCATGGTCTGGGCCTGCACGGGGCCGGCGGCAATGGCAAAGCCGGTCGCAATGCCGGCACCTGCCATGAAGCCGCGGCGGCCGACCGGCATGGCGGGCGGCTGCAGCGAGGTTTTCTGGGCATCAAGCAGATCGGTGGGGCGAATGTCGTCGGGCATTTTCGATCCTTCCAGCGTTAGGGGGGGGTGGAATTTTCAGCGCGTCACGATACGTCCGTCGGTCGGCACCCGCACCGGCGAATTGGCGCGGACAAAGGCGGCCAGGGCATCGTCGAGGCCCGGGCCGAAATCGTAGGGGTCGATGGCGCGGTCGCGCAGCACGGTGTAGCCGTCGCCGCCGCGGCGCATGAAGTCGTTCGTGGCAATTACATAGGTCGCGTTCGGATCGAAAGCACCGTAGCTGCCGTCGGCTCGGCGCAATTCGACCAAGACGATGCGGCTGCCGACAGGCCGCGAAACGTCCCACGTGTAGCGCACGCCCGCGACCTGCGGGAAACGTCCGCCGCCTTGGGCCACCTGCGACACGCCGTTTTCGAGTGCTGCCACGAAATCGCTGCCCTTGAGCTTCAGCGTGGCGACCGAGTTCTGGAACGGCAACGTGGTGAGCACGGCCCCCAAACGGATTTCGCCGGCCGCAATGCCGGCACGCAGGCCGCCGCCGTTCTGGAGTGCGATCTGCGTGCCCTGGCCGCGCGTGGCGGCGAGCATCGCTTCGGCCACAAGATTGCCGAGCGCGCATTCGCGGGCCCGGCAGCCATCGAGCGTGTAGGCGATGGCGCCCTGGCCGACAAGCGTTTCGCGCACTTGGGCAAGCGGCCCGTCGAGCCGGTCGATCGTCGCCTGGATGGCCGCATGCGGCACGACCGATTGCGGGATCAGGATCGTGTTGCCCGTCGCCGCCACGACATTGCCGGCCGCATCGAAATCGAGATCCAAGCGACCGACATGGCGCGAATAGGCACCCGCCTGCACGATCGGCACGTCGCGGCCCGAGGGGCTCTTGACGAGCGTGGGATAGGGGCCTTCCGCACCCTCGATGCCGTTGCCGAGCAGCGTGTGCGAGTGGCCGCCGACGATGGCGTCGATGCCGTCCACTGCAGCCGCAACCTCGCGGTCGCGCGGCAAGCCCAGATGCGAGAGCAGCACAATGTGCGAAACGCCGTCGGCCTTGAGCTTGGCGACCAGCGGGCGCAGCACGTCCTCGGCCTTTGCGAAGCGCAGACGCGGCCCCGGCGACGCGATTTCGGGCGTGTCTTCGGTCGTGGCGCCCACGACCGCGATCTTCACGCCGGCGCGCGTCAGCACGATATGGCTTTTGAACAGGTCCCGCAGCACGGGCTCGGTGCCGGCGTCGATATTGGCCGACAGCACGGGAAAGCGTGCAGCGCGCAGGAAGCGCGCGAAGTTCTCCGGGCCGTCGTCGAATTCGTGGTTGCCGATGGCCATCGCATCGTAGCCGACCTGGCTCATCACTTCGAGTTCAGCCGAGCCTTTATAGTGGCTGTAGAACAGAGAGCCCTGGAACTGGTCGCCCGCATCGAGCGTGAGGACCTGGCGGCCGGCCACTTCGGCCGCCGTCTTCTGGGTCTGCAGCGTGGTCGCCACGCGCGCCATGCCGCCGAAGCAGCGGTTCTGCGCCGCGTCCTGCGCCGAACACGTGCTGCTCTGCGCATTGACCGGCTGCAGACGCGAATGGATGTCGTTGTTGTGCAGGATGGTGAGCTTGAGCGGGGCCGGCGGTTCGCCCGCGCAGGCCGCAAGGCCCAATGCCGTCAGGGCTGCAAACAGGATCTTGCGCATGGAACTCTTCCCCCGAGATTAAGCGCGACGCCGACCCTGCGGGGCTGCGTCTTCTTCGAACAGTTCGGCCAGTTTTTCCATCACCGTGCCACCGAGCTGCTCGGCATCCACGATCGTGACCGCGCGCTTGTAGTAGCGCGTCACGTCGTGGCCGATGCCGATGGCCAGCAGTTCGACCGGCGAGCGGTTCTCCACGTATTCGATGGCTTCGCGCAGATGGCGCTCGAGATAGTTGCCGGGATTGACCGACAACGTCGAATCGTCGACGGGCGCCCCGTCCGAAATCACCATCAGGATCTTGCGCTGCTCGGGACGTGCGATGAGGCGGCTATGCGCCCACAAGAGCGCTTCGCCGTCGATATTCTCTTTGAGCAGACCCTCGCGCAGCATGAGGCCGAGCGATTTGCGCGCACGGCGCCAGGGCGCATCAGCCCCCTTGTAGACGATGTGGCGCAGATCGTTGAGGCGGCCGGGATTGGCCGACTTGCCACCCTGCAGCCAGCGCTCGCGGCTCTGCCCGCCCTTCCAGGCGCGCGTGGTGAAGCCGAGGATCTCGACCTTGACCGCACAGCGCTCGAGCGTGCGCGCCAGAATGTCGGCCGACATGGCCGCGACCGTGATCGGCCGGCCGCGCATAGAACCCGAATTGTCGATCAGCAGCGACACGACCGTGTCGCGGAATTTGGTGTCGAGCTCGCGCTTGTAGGACAGCGAATAGGCCGGATTGGCGACGACGCGCGCCAGCCGTGCGGCATCGAGCATGCCTTCTTCGAGATCGAACTCCCACGCCCGGTTCTGGCGCGCGAGCAGGCGGCGCTGCAGCCGGTTGGCAAGGCGCGCGATGACGCCCTGCAGATGGCTCAATTGCTGGTCGAGATGGGCGCGTAAGCGCGTGAGCTCGTCGGCGTCGCACAAAGCGTCGGCCTCGACGATCTCGTCGAACTCGGTCGTGTAGGCGCGGTACATCGGCTGGTCGGTCGAATTGCGCCCGTCCTGCGGCGGCCGTGCGCGCTTGCCGGGCCGCTCGGGCCCGTCCTCGCCCATGCCGTCGCTGTCGTCGCCTTCCTGCTCCTCGCCCTCGCCTTCGCCGCCGTCTTCACCGGCCGCCTCGCGGGTTTCGGAGCCTTGCATGGCTTCGGCCTGCGAGGTGTCGCCGCTGTCTTCGGCTTCGCCCGACTTCTGGCCGTCGTCGTCCTTCTCGCCCTCTTGGCTCTGGTCGTCGTCGGCCTCGGTCGACTGGCCTTCTTCTTCGCCGAGTTCGAGATCGGCGATCAGCTTGCGCGCGGTTTCGGCGAAGGCCGCCTGGTCGTCGAGACTGCGCGCCAGATCGACGAGATCGGCGCCGGTCTTGGTCTCGATCCACGGGCGCCACAGATCGACCATGCGCCGGGCGGCTTCCGGCGGCTGGCGGCCCGTGAAGGCCTCGCGCGCCAGCAGCGACAGCGCATCGACGAGCGGGGCCGATTCGCGGTCGGCAATGCGCGCATAGCCCGCCTGGCGGCAGCGCTCGTCCAACGCGGCCCCCAGATTGTCGGCGACACCGGCCATATGGCGCGCACCGAGGGCTTCGCAGCGCGCCTGTTCGACCGCGTCGTAGATGGCACGGCCCATCGCCCCTTGCGGCTGGCGCTTGGCATGCACGGCGGCATTGTGGTGGCGCTGCTTGAGCGCAATCGCATCCGCCTCGCCGCGTACGATCGCGACTTCGCCCGGCGGCAGGTCGCGCGCGGGCTGCGGCAGCAGCGCTTCGGTGCCGCGCAGATTGGCGGGCTCGGCCGAAAATGCGACGGTAAGCTCCGGCACGCCCGCGATCGCGCGCACCGCCGCCGCCGTCGCCTGGCGAAAGCGCTCGACCGGACCTTCGTTGTTGCGTTGGGCCATCAGGCGACCAGCTGCAAGCTTAGCCGGCCTTGCGCACGGCAAGCCCCGCACCGCCCGGCAACTCGACGCCGAAGCAGCGCTGGTAGTATTCGGCCACGGTCTGGCGCTCGACTTCGTCGCATTTGTTGAGGAAGGTCACCCGGAACGCGAACGCGACGTCGCCGAAGATGCGCGCATTCTCGGCCCAGGTGATGACCGTGCGCGGGCTCATCACGGTCGAGATGTCGCCGGCCATGAAGCCGGCGCGCGTGAGGTCGGCGAGAGCCACCATGGCGGCCACGATGTCGCGGCCTTCCTTGCTGTCGTAGCCTTGGCTCTTGGCGAGCACGATGCGCGTCTCTTCGTCGTGCGGCAGATAGTTCAGCGTCGTCACGATGTTCCAGCGGTCCATCTGGCCCTGGTTGATCTGCTGGGTGCCGTGATAGAGGCCGGTCGTGTCGCCGAGGCCGACGGTGTTGGCCGTCGCGAACAGACGGAACGCCGGATGCGGGCGCAGCACGCGGTTCTGGTCGAGCAGCGTGAGCTTGCCGTCGAGTTCGAGCACGCGCTGGATCACGAACATCACGTCGGCGCGGCCGGCGTCGTATTCGTCGAACACGAGGGCCACGGGATGCTGCAGCGCCCAGGGCAGCAGACCTTCGCGGAACTCGGTGATCTGCTTGCCGTCGCGCACGACGATGGCGTCGCGGCCGACGAGATCGATGCGGCTGATATGGCTGTCGAGATTGATGCGGATGCACGGCCAGTTGAGGCGGGCGGCAACCTGCTCGATATGCGTCGATTTGCCCGTGCCGTGATAGCCCTGCACCATCACGCGGCGGTTGAAGGCGAAGCCGGCCAGGATCGCGAGCGTGGTTTCCTTGTCGAAACGGTAATTGTCGTCGCGGTCCGGAACATGGTCGGTCGGCGCGGTCGAAAAGGCGGGCACTTCGAGGTCGGAATCGATGCCGAAGACCTCCCGGACTTTGACCTTGATGTCGGGCACGCGGGTGTGGAGGTCGGCATGCAGCGGGGCAGACGCGATCGCAGGGGACATGTGGTTGGCAACTCCGGACAGGGCGAATTCGGGCGGCGTGCGAAGCAAGATAGAGCGGGCCGCTTGGGTTACGAGCGGGCCGTCTGTTTTGCGATCTGCGCCTTCAGGACGGTGTAGGCCTGATTGATGGATTTTAGACGTTCTTCCGCCGCCTTGTCGCCCCCGTTCGCGTCCGGATGATGGCGTTTGACGAGCGACTTGTATCGAGACTTTATCTGGTCGAACGTAGCGTCCCAATCGAGCTCGAGCAGGGCCAGAGCCTCCTCGACCGGCCCGACCGGGCGCTGTTTGCGCGGCTCGGGTTTGGCATGCGCCTCGAAACCCGGGATTTCGCCGTCGGCAAACCAGCGCCGCATGGCCTCTTCGAGGGCCTCGGTGCGTCCGAGCGGTGCCCGGGCACGCTTGCCGACCCCCATCGGCCAGGTCGGGCGGCGGCCGATCACGTCCGCCCGACGCTCGCGCTCCAACGTGTCGGCATCGACCCCTTTGTAGAAGTCCCAGGAGGCATTGTATTCGCGCACATGCGCAAGGCAGAACCAATAGAAATCGTTGAGTTTTTTGCGGTCTTTGGGCGCGCGATAAGCGCCCTGTTCGGCACAGCCAGAATGGTCGCAAACGCGCGGCGCCGATCGTGGATCGGTCTGGGGCCTGTCGTAGGGGCGGGTGCGCGCGCGTGCCATAACCAGGGAGTATGGCCGACGATTGCCGGTTCAACAAGAACAGGGCGGCAAAATTCGGGCCCCAAGCCCGATCCAAAGCAAGTTCGACAATATTTCAATAAAACGTCGGCATCTCTGGCCAATTTGGCCTATTGGCACTACAATCATATTTCGTAGAAGCGTGAATTTCTTGAGGCTGCAGCGAAAATGGCAAGCGAGTATCGCTTGATTTTCTTCGATCAGAATGAATTGTGCCGCGCCTTGATCGAATACAACAGGCAGCGTCGCACGCCGTTTCCGCCGGGCAATTTGCGCAAGGTGGTGATCGGCCGCAGTGCGCTCACCGTCACGATCCAGGTCGATCCCGACAAGGGTGGGGCGACGGAGCAGGTCACGTTCGACACGCCCTCGATCGCTGCGGCCCTGATCATGTTCTGCAAAGAGCGCAAAATTCCGCTGCCGGCCAAATCGTCGAAGGAAATGCGCGTGGTGGCCGACCGGCTGTGCATGCTGATCCGCACCAAGGGCACGCCCGCCGAAGCCGCCATCGCGGTCGAATATACCGGCAAAATCGTCGCGACGGCCGCGGCCTAAGCCGCGAAGACCGCCTGCGCCTGCTGGATCAGCCGCCCGTCGGAAGCGCGCACCCAGAAATTTCCGCCGGCCTTGCCGCACAGCGCAAAATCTTCGCCGTCGAACAACGGGGCGGCACCGCGAAAGGCGAAACGTTTGAGCGTGGCCCCGCCCGCACGTTCGGCAAATCCCTGCAGCAAAGTCGCCAAAAGCGGTCCGTGCACGACGAGGCCCGGATAGGCCTCGACTTGCGTGGCGTAAGCACGGTCGTAATGGATGCGATGGCCGTTGAACGTGACGGCCGAATAGCGGAACAGCAGCACGGCATCGGCGCGCATATTCTGCGACCAGTCTTCGTCGCACGGGGCGGGCACCGATGCCGCCGCCGGCCCGATATCGCGATAGACAATGTCGTGCGTTTCTTCGAGGCACAGCGTGCCATCGACGTCGATCGCGTGATCGACCGCCACGAAAACCAGATCGCCCGTTCGCCCGCGTTTACGCACCACGCTGCGGATCGTCGAGCGGCGCGTGGCGGCCGCCCCGATCGGGATGGGTGCATGGAAGCGCAGATCCCCGCCCGCCCACATGCGCCGCTGCAAGGCCACCGGCGGCAGAAAACCGCCGCGTGCCGGATGCCCGTCGGGCCCCAGCATCGAGGCCTTGGCGGCCGGATTGAAAAACGCCCAATGCCAGCCCGGCGGCAGAAAATCGGCGGGCGGGTCGCGGTCGAGACAGGCAGCAAGTTCGGCCACGCGCGTTGCGTCGATCCGCGTTTCGCGCGTTTCCGTACGGCCGATCCAATCGGCTTCGTTCATCCAAACTCCGCGCGCAAAGCGGCATTGTGCTGGCCCAAGGCGGGGACAGGCCGCAACGGCCGGTCGCGCACACCGTCCACGATCGGCGGCGGGGCCGGGAGTGCCACAGGCCCCGCCGGCGTTTCGACCGCCACGCGCCGCAATTGCGGATGGGCCGAGAAGCGTGCCACGTCGTTGACCTCGCCGAACGCGATCTTCGCGCTGTCGAGCAAGGAAACAAGATCGGCGCGCGTGTGTTTGGCGAAAAAAGCGGCGATGTGCGCATCGAGCGCTGTGCGATTCGTCACGCGCAGAATATTCGTGGCGAACTGCGGCAACGACGTTTCGCCCAAAACGCCCGCGCAGAAATCCCGCCATTCGCGGTCGTTCTGGATCGAGATCAGAATCGCCGCTCCGTCCGCACTGGCAAACGCGCTGTAGGGGGCGACGGACGGATGTTTGAGCCCCACGCGCGTCGGTGCTTTGCCGGCATAGTCGAAATGCAGCAGCGGGACCGCCATCCAATCGGCCATGCCGTCGAACAGCGACACTTCGATCGTAGCACCTTCGCCGGTGCGCCCGCGCCGAATCAACGCTTCGAGCACGGCTTGATGCGCATACATGCCGGCCGCAATGTCGCACACCGACACGCCGACGCGCGCGGGCGCATCGGCACTGCCGGTGATCGACGCCAAACCGGTTTCGGCCTGCACGAGCATGTCGTAGCTCTTGCGCTGCGCATACGGCCCGTCGGCCCCGTAGCCGGAGATGTCGACGCAGATCAGTTTCGGATAGAGCTTGCGCAACTCCGCGCTGCCGAAACCGGCGCGCGCAGCCGCCCCGGGCATTAGGTTCTGCACGAACACGTCGGCCTTGGCCAACATGCGATGCAGGAGGGCCGCGTCGTCCACGTTCTTGATGTCGGCGACGAGCGATTCCTTGCCGCGATTGAGCCACACGAAATAGCTCGCCTGGCCTTTGACGGCCGCATCGTAGCCGCGCGCGAAATCGCCTTCGGGCCGCTCGATCTTGACCACGCGCGCACCCGCATCGGCCAAGCGCGACGTGCAATAGGGCGCTGCCACCGCCTGTTCGAGGGCGAGAACGAACATCCCTTCAAGCGCACCCGCCATCAGAACGACCTCGGCAAGCCCAGCACATGCTCGGCGATGTAGGACAGAACGAGATTGGTCGAGATGGGCGCGACTTGGTAGAGCCGCGTCTCGCGGAATTTGCGCTCGACGTCGTATTCCTCGGCAAAGCCGAAGCCGCCATGCGTCTGCAGGCACGCTTCGCCCGCCTGCCACGACGCGTCGGCCGCCAGCATCTTGGCCATGTTGGCCTCGGCCCCGCAGGGTTCACCCGCCTCGTAGAGCCGGATCGCTTCGTGCACCATCAATTCCGCACTGCGCATCGCGGCGTAGGCTTTGGCGATCGGGAACTGCACGCCCTGGTTCTGGCCGATCGGGCGGCCGAACACGCGGCGCGATTTGGCGTAGGCCGAAGCCGTCTCGACGAACCAGCGCGCATCGCCGATACATTCGGCGGCGATCAGAATGCGCTCGGCATTCATGCCGTCCAGAATGTAGCGAAAGCCTTTTCCTTCCTCGCCGATGCGATTCTCGGCCGGGATTTCGACATTGTCGAAAAACACTTCCGTCGTCGCATGGTTCAGCATCGCGCGCAGCGGCCTTATGGCGAGACCCTTGGCGCCGCGCATGTCGAGCACGAAGACGGAAAGCCCGTCGGTCTTTTTGGCAGTCGTATCCTTGGGTGCCGTGCGCGCGAGCAGCAGCATCAGATCCGAATGTTCGGCCCGGCTCGTCCACACTTTTTGGCCGTTCACGACATACACGTCGCCGCGCCGCTCGGCCGTGGTGCGGATGGCCGAGGTGTCGCTGCCCGCATCGGGCTCGGTCACGCCGAAGGCCTGCAGGCGCAGCGCTCCCGAAGCAATGCCGGGCAGGTAAAGCTGCTTCTGTGCTGGCGAGCCGTGCCGCAGAATGGTGCCCATCGTGTACATCTGCGCGTGGCACGCGGCCCCATTGGCCCCGCTCGCGTGGATCTCTTCGAGGATCGCGGCGGCGGCCGACAGCGGAAGCCCCGCACCCCCGTATTCTTCCGGAATGAGGGCCGCCAGCATGCCGCTGTCGGTGAGCGCTTTCACGAATGCCGTCGGATATTCGCGCGCGCGGTCGCGCGCGCGCCAATAGCTGCCGGGAAATTCGCGGCACAGCGCTTGGACGCTGGCGCGGATTTCCGCGTGGCGCGCGATCATCCCGCCGCCCGTTTGCGCAGATCGGCCAACAGATCGGCCGGCACCTTGATGCCGTCTTTGGCGGCCTTGTCGCGCAAGGCAAGGCGGCGCGCACCGGGCAGACGCGTGCCCGCTTGGCCGAGCACGGCCCCCAGCAAGGTCTCGACGCGCGCTGCGAACGCGTCGCCCGCAAGTCGGGCCGGATCGATCAGCAGCAGCAATTGGCCCACACGCGGCGGCGGGCCCTTTGCGTCGAAGAAAGAACTCGCCTCGAAACCGAAATGCGAGGCGGTCAACGCCGCCGACAGCAATTCGACCATCAGCACCAACGCGGCACCCTTGGCGTCGCCGAGCGGCAACATCGTGCCGGCGAGCGCTTGTTTGGCGTCGGTCGTGGGCGCACCGGAAGGATCGAGCGCCCAGCCTTCCGGAATCGCTTCGCCCTTTTGCGCCGCGACCATGATCTTGCCGCGCGCGACTTTGGACAAAGAGAGGTCGATCACGAGCGGCGGTTTCCCCGCACGCGGACACGCAAACGCAATCGGATTGGTGCCGAACAACGGCTTCGATCCGCCCCACGGTGCGATGGCCGCGGGCGAATTGCCGAACAGCAGCGCCACAAGCCCGTGCTTGGCGGCGGCTTCGACATGCAGACCCGCCGCCCCGAAATGATGCGAGTTGGCAATGCCGACCGCAACCGTGCCGGCAGACTTCGCCATTTCGGCCGCACGCGCGATGCCCGCGGCGAGTGCCGGATACGCAAACCCGTCTTTGGCATCGACCAGCAACGTGCCGGGTGCGGTCGCCGTCAAGGTCGGAACGGCCTGGCCGTCCACCTTCCCGACTTTGGCTTGGTCGGCATACGCCGCGACGCGCGACAGGCCGTGGCTTGCGAGCCCGTCGGCTTCGGCCGCGATCAACGCATCGGCGACCGATGCGGCATTGGCGGGCGACGTGTTCGCGGCAACGAGTGCCGCCACAGCCAGCCGATGCGCTTCGGCCAAGGCGATGGTTTCGCTCATTTGCTGCCCTTGATCCCAAGTTTCTGCAAGGCACCCCGCACATTGGCGACGGTCACCGACGACACGCGGACATTGCCCTCGGCCGTAACGCCCGCAATATGCGGCGTGAGCCACAGGCGCGGCACGCCCTCGAGCACGGACCCTGCCTTGAGCGGCTCCTGGTCGAACACGTCGAGCAACGCGCCGCCCAAAGCGCCCGATTTGAGGGCAGCGGCCAATGCCGCCTCGTCGATGATGCCGCCGCGCGCGGTGTTGATCACGAGTGCCGTCGGCTTCATCGCGGCGAGGCGCTTGGCATCGAGCAGATTGCGCGTCTGCGGCGTCAACGGCACGTGCAGCGACACGACGTCGCTCGAAGCGCACAGCGTGTCGATGTCGGCCACGCGCGCCACGCCGTACTGCGCCCAAGCCGGATCGTCGGGCTTCAGCATCGGATCGTAGGCGACGATCTCCATGGCGAGCGCTTTGGCGCGCGTTGCAACCGCGCGCGCAATGCCGCCGAAGCCGACGAGGCCCAGGCGCTTGCCCATCGCCTCGCCGAGCATCAGATCGTTGCGCGGCCATTTGCCGGCGAGCACGGCGTCGTTCGCCTTCCATACGTCGCGCAAGCCCACGAAGATTGCCGCGATCACGTATTCGGCGACAGACACGGTGTTGGCCCCCGTCGCCGGGAAAACCTGGATGCCGCGGCGCGCGCACTCGTCCATGTCGATATTGTCGAGGCCCACGCCCAAGCGGCCGATGACCTTCAGATTCTTCATTGCGGCGAGCACGGCCCCGCGCACTTGCGTGCGGTTGCGCACGATGATGGCAGGGCTGTCGGACGCCAGCCGCGCAAGCTCCTCGAGATTGTCGACGAGCTTGGGATCGTAATGCACGGAATAGTCCCGGGCGAGATCGTCCACCGCCCACTGGTCCACGAATTCGCTGACCACAATGTCGTTCATGTCACATCTGCTCCATATATTCGGCCGGATCGACGACCGCGTCGATGACCGTGAATTTGCGCACTTTGAGCGCTTGGTCGAACGCCGCTTCGAACGCGGCAAGGCTTTCGACCCGCACGCCGACGGCGCCGCAAGCCTGCGCGACCTGATCGAATCGCGGGCCCGCGAAATCGACGGCCCGCTGCGCCATCTGCATCTTGGCTTGCTTGAGCTTGATCAGCGACAGCGCACCGTCGTTCAGCACGACGACGACGATCGGCAGATCGAGTTCGGCCGCCAGCGGCAGCTCGCCCAGCGTCATCAGCATGCAGCCGTCGCCGACCAAGGCCACGACCGGCGCCTGCGGGTCCGCCAATTGCGCGCCGATGGCGGCGGGCACGGCATAGCCCATGCAGCACAAACCGTTCGACTGCATGAGCTGGCCCGGCGCTTGGGCTGCGATCGCATGGCTCGCAAGAATGCGATGGGCACCCACGTCGACCGTCATGCGCCATTTCGGCGTCACGCGATCCGACACGGCCTTGAACAAAGCCGCCGGCGAAATGCCCGCGGCCGGAGCGCGCGGGCGCACGATGTGCGCGACTTCCGCGCGGCACGCGGCCAGCATTTCCGCGGACCACGCAGTCGTGCTGGGTGCGGTCAATTGCGCCAGCATCGTCGGCAGATCGCCGTAGCATTCCTGGCCGAGCGGGAAGATGCGGTGGTTGAGCGGCCCCCAATCGAGGGCGATCCCCTGGACCGCAGCGCCCCACGCATCGACCCAGGCGTCGCGCAGCTCGATCGGATCGAAGCCGACGCACACGATCAGATCGGCGGCGGCCAGCAGTTTGAGATTGGCGGCATCGACGATCGGCGACAGACCGACCGCCCCCAAGCACAGCGCATGTCTGTCGCTGACGACACCCTTGGCCTTGTAGGTCGCGAAGAAGGGCATGTGGCGCGATTCGAGGAAGGCTTGCAGCGCTTGCGGCACGCGCTCGGCCAATGCGCCGCGGCCAATGAGCGCCAGCGGGCGCTTGGCTGCGGCGAGCCTCAAGCGCAATTCGGCGACGGCCGTTTCGGCAAGGCCCGTGCGCGCGATCTGGGCCGGCTGCGGCTCGGCCGTCTCTTTGCTGTCCTGGCGGCCGAGATCGGCGGGCACGTTCAGCATCACGGGGCCGGCCGGATAGCTTGTCGCGATGTCGAGGGCGCGCGCCAGATGCTGGGCCGGGCGTGCGGCATTGAGATGGGCGGCGTATTTGACGACCGGTGTCGCCAACGCCACATGGTCGAACGCCTGGTGGTTGTAGATCTGCGCGTTCGCCGTCGCCATTTCGCCGGTCAAAACGGCGATGGGCGAGCGCTCCATCAAAGCGCCCGCAAGCCCCGCCGTTGCGTTCGCAATGCCGGGCCCGAGGGCCGGGATCAGCACTTGCGGCTTGCCGGTGATCTGGGCAGCGGCATCCGCCATGAAGGCGGCGGCGGGTTCCGATTTCGCCAACACGAAGCGGATGCCCGCCTCTTCGCACGCGCGCACGGTTTCGAGCACGTCGTTGCCGGGAATGCCGAACGCAAACGATGCACCCCACGCTTTCAGCGTGCGGGCAAGACGGTCGGCGACTTTCATTCGGCAGGCTCTTTCATTCGGCAGCTTCGGCTTCGAGAAGAGTTTGGCCCGGCCGCACGCGCGTGAAAGCAACGGGGGCACTCGTCACCTGCGCGCGGCCGTCCACAAGCGTGGCCAGCGTGTAGCGCGAAGCCGCGAGATCGCCCGCTTCCGGATGGTCGGCGCGGAAATGCGCCCCGCGGCTGTCGTCGCGCGCGACGGCGGCAGCCCGGATCGTTTTCGACACGGCGACGAGATTCTTGAGATTGAGCCAATCGGCCCAGGTGAGATTGAAGGCGCGGTCGCCGTCGGCAACACCGGCCGCATCGAGGCTTGCGTCGAGTTCTTCGAGAGATGCTTCGGCGCGCTTAAGGCAGCTCGCATCGCGCACGATGCCGACATCGTTCCACATCGTCTCGAACAGTTTTTCGCGGATCGCTTCGAGATCGGTCGGTTTACGGCCGAACGGGGCTTCTGCCTGCGCGATCGCCTGCGCGATCGCGGTCTCGTCGGCGGCGCGCAAGGCGGCTCCTGCGCCCACGTATTTCGCCATGCTCGCCCCGGCAAGCCCGCCGAACACGGTCGAGTTGGCAACGCCGTTGCCGCCGAGGCGGTTGGCACCATGGACGCCGCCGGTGTCTTCGCCGGCCGCGAACAGGCCCGGCAAAGCGGTCGTGCAGTCGGGTGCAAAGGGCAGACCGCCCATCATGTAGTGCGCTGTCGGCACGACTTCGACGCGGTCACCGGCGAGATCGAAGCCGCAATCGGCGCAGCGCTCGACCATGCCTTTGAACTGGCGGCGCACGTTTTCGGGCCCGAGATGGCGCATCTCGAGATAGACCCCGCCCAGATCCGTGCCGCGCCCTTTGGCGATCGTGTCAAAGATGGCACGGCTCACCACGTCGCGCGTGGCGCGCTCGGCCTTGGGGTCGTACTCGGCCATGAAGCGCTTGCCGTCGCGGTCGACGAGCCAGCCGCCCGCCCCGCGCAAACCTTCTTCGAGCACGGTGCCGGTCATGCGCGTGTCGGGTCCGGCGAGCAGGCCCGTAGGGTGGAACTGCACCATCTCCATGTCGCGCAAAGGCAGGCCCGCGCGCAGCGCCATCGCCATGCCGTCGCAGGCTTTGTCGCCCGAGGGTGTGTGGTATTTGTACATGGTCGGGCCGCCGCCGGTGGCGAGAAGGACGGCCTTGGCGCGCACGAACACGAAATTGCCGGCACGCATATCCAGCATCAACACGCCGGACAAGGCCGACCCGTCCGGCGTTTTGACGAGCGCCAGGGCGCGATGTTCTTCGAGCCGCGCGATGCCGCGGGCCCAGACCTGCTCGGCCAGGCGATTGACGATCTCGATGCCGGTCAGATCGCCCTTGTGCACCGTGCGGTCGAAGGTTTGGCCGGCAAAGGCCTTCTGGTGCACCGTACCGTCGGGATTGCGGTCGAAAAAGCAGCCGAGCTCGTTTTCGAGCTCGCGGATGCGCACTTGCGCCTCGTGCACGAGCAGCCAGGCAAGGTCCTGGTCGTTGAGCCACTTGCCGCCCTCGATCGTGTCCATGAAATGGCGAACGGCACTGTCGCCTTTGGCGAGTGCGACGTTGTAGCCGCCCTGGACCATGCGCGTGCAGCCGCTCTTGCCGAGCAGGCCTTTGACCGCGATCGTGATCTTGAGCGCAGGGTCGGCTTTGTGCGCATGCAGCGCCGCAAACAGCCCGGCCCCGCCCGCCCCCAGGATCAGAATGTCGGTGTCGATGCGCTTCACGCTTTCACCCCGAGCGATGCGAGCGCCGCTGCCCGCCGGTCTTCGGCGGTGGCGCGCACCGTGTCGTAGAGCGAGTTGCCGTGGCTGTCTATCGCGACCAGGAGCGGCCCGAATCCCTTGATCTTGAAATGCCACAGGCTCTCGGGATTGAGATCGTCGAGATCGACGTCGACGATGCGCTCGATCCATGTCGTCTCGAGCGCTGCGGTCCCGCCGATGATCGCAAGATAGACGCCGCCAAGCTCGGCAAACGCGGCAAGCGACGCTTCGCGCAAGCCGCCTTTGCCCACGACGATGCGCACGCCGTATTCGGCCATCAAAGGCCGCGTGAAACGCTCCATGCGGTCGGACGTGGTGGTGCCCACGCACACGGGCGCGTAGCCCGCGGGCGCTTCGTTCGAGATCGGCACTTTGCGCACATTGGGGGCGGTGTGGATCACGGCATGGCCGCGGAGGTCGAAGCGCGTGCGCCGGCCGCGATCGAACATGTGGATCTGCGTCGCGTCGCGAATGCCGAACAGGTCGTTTTCGAGCGTGACCGTATCGCCCGCGCGAAGCTTGCGGATTGCCGCCTCGTCGACCGGCATGTTGAGCACGTGGTGCGCCATGGCTCTAGAACCCGATCGCAAGCCCGTCGGGCGAGAAGGTCGCACTCGCCCGGCGCGCGGAATGGCATTGGATGTTCACGGCTACGGGATTCATCGTGATGTGCGTGGCCGCCGTTTCGACATGCACGGCGAACGCGGTCGAATCGCCGCCGAGCCCTTGCGGCCCGATGCCGAGCGTATTGACGGCCGCCGACAAGAGCTGTTCGAGTTTGGCGCCCTCGGGGTCGCTGCACACGGAGCCAAGCGGGCGCGTGGCCGCGACCTTGGCGATGTGCATGCACAGATCCGACGTGCCGCCGATGCCGACGCCCACGATCGTCGGCGGACAGACCTTGCCGCCCGCTTCCATCACGCGGTCGATCACAAACGTCTTGATGCCGTCGATGCCGTCGGCCGGAATCAGCATTTTGAGGAACGAGCCGTTCTCCGAGCCGGAACCCTTCGGGATCATCTCGAGGCGCAGCGTGCGCGGCCGATCGACGAAGTCGATGTTGATCACCGGCACGCGAATTCCCGACGAAGTGTGCAGATTGGCGCGCGTGAGCGGGTGCACGACCGACGAGCGCAGCGGATATTCGCGCGTGGCGCGGGCCACGCCCCGCCCGATCGCTTCTTTGAGGGCGAAGCCGTCGATCGCGACGCCCTGGCCGATCTCGACATTGAAGATCGGTATGCCGGTGTCTTGGCACAGGAGATTGTCGGTGCGCTCGGCCACGCCGATATTCTCGATCATCGTCGCGAGCACGGCTTTGGCCGTGCGGCCGGTCTCGGCCGCGTCGAGCTTCGTGAAGCCCGCCTTGATGTCGTCGGGCAGCACTTTGAGGGCGCGGATATAGAGGTACTTCGCCGCCTCCTCGATGGCGGCGATCTCGACCGCGAACGCGCTCACCGCTGCATGCCCCAGCGGCGCACCGTGCGCGCTTCGATGGCGCGGAAGATCACGCCCTCGACGAACAGGCCGATCACGATGACGGTGAGCAGCCCTGCGAACACGTTGGCGGTTTCGAGCAGATTGCGGTTCTCGAAAATGTACCAGCCGAGCCCGCCCGAGCGCGCCGACACGCCGAACACGAGCTCGGCCGCGATCAGCGTGCGCCACGCGAACGCCCAGCCGATCTTGAGGCCGGCAAGGATCGACGGAAACGCCGCCGGGATCAGGATCGCCATCACGTAGCGCACGCCGGTAAGGCCGTAATTCTGCCCCGCCATGCGCAGCGTGTCGGAAACCGATTTGAAGCCCGTGTGCGTGTTGAGGGCGACCGCCCACAGAACCGAATGCACGATCACGAACACGAGCGAAGGAATGCCGAGCCCGAACCACAGCAAGGCGAGCGGCAGCAGCGCGATGGCCGGCAGCGGGTTGAACATGGCTGTGAGCGTGGAGAGCAGATCGTTGCCGAAGCGCGTGGAGACCGCGAGCGTGGTGAACACGGCCGCCAGCGCCAAGCCGCACCCGTAGCCGATCAGCAGCACCTGCAAGGTGGTGAGCATGCGCCCGAAGAGCGGGCCTTTGGCGAAGGCGAGGTAAAACGCCTCGACCACTTCGCTGAAAGGCGGGAACATCAACGCATTGTCGAGATAGCGCGCATAGAGCTCCCACGCGATCGCCAAGCTCGCGACGACCACGAAGCGCCTCACGCCGGTCACGTTCCAAATGCGCTCGAACGCCGAAAGCGGGCGCTGCACCTCGCCGAACTGCGCGGCGGCGACGTCCGTCACCTCGTATTCGGGGCGTACCTGCGGCTGGATCTTGTCGACCTTACCCATGGGCGTCCGCCTCCACGGGTTCGACGGCTTCGGCAAAAAGCATGTCGTGGATGCGGCGCTGCAGCGCTTGGAATTCCGCCCCGCCTTGCGCCGTATGGTCGAACTGGTGGCAATTGAGCTCGGCCTTGACGCGCCCCGGATGCGGCGACAGCACGAGGATGCGGCTGCCGACGACGATGGCCTCTTCGATCGAGTGCGTGACGAACAGCACCGTGAAGCGCACGTCGTCCCACAATTCGAGCAACTCTTCCTGCATCTTGCGCCGCGTGAGCGCGTCCAGGGCCGCGTAGGGCTCGTCCATCAGCAAAATGTCTGGCTCCATCGCCATCGCGCGCGCGATCGCCACGCGCTGCTTCATGCCGCCCGACAGCATGTGCGGATAGACGTCGATGAATTTCGAGAGATTGACCTTGGCGATGAAGTCGCGCGCGCGCTCGGCCGCTTGCGCGCGGCTCCATTTGCCGGCGCAGAGCATCGGGAACATCACGTTCTGGTGCACGGTCTTCCAGGGCAGCAGCTGGTCGAATTCCTGGAACACCATCATGCGGTCCGGGCCCGGCGCCTTCACCTCGCGGCCGTTGAGCGCGATGCGCCCTTCGACCGGCTGCATGAAGCCAGCGACACCCTTGAGCAGCGTGGATTTGCCGCAGCCCGACGGCCCCAGCAGCACGAAGCGGTCGCCGCGCTCGACCGCGAAGCTCACGCGCCACGTCGCCGTCACGAGATGTTCGGTCGTCTTGTACTGCAGCGTGACGCCGTCGACTTGCAGAAGCGGTTCGGCCATCGGAGATCAGGACCCTTGCGTTGCGTGCAGTTCGGGGAAGAACATTTCTTTCCAGTCCGCGGGCGCTTCGCGGATGGTGCCCGTGCGCGCCATGAAACTCGCGTATTTCATCGTGTTGTTCGGCACGGTCGTGAAATTGTGCTGCGGGTCGTTCAGAAGCTGCATCACGAATTCCTTGGGCGGCGCACCCCGCTCGACGCGCGCGTAGATGTCGGCGGCGAGGCTCTTGTCGCGGTTGATGAGCGCTTGCGCCTCGGCCAACGCCGCCACGAACGCCGCATAGACGCGCGGATTCTGCTCGCGCACGCGCGCGGTCGTCCACATGAAATTGAACGATGCGGGCCCGCCCAGCACTTCGTAGTTGGTCAGCACGCGCGTGACGCGCGCATCCTGCAGCTGCTGGTTCTGGAACGGCGGCGAGCCGAAATGCGCCGTGATCTCGCTGCGGCCCGACATCATCGCGTTCATCGCGTCGGGGTGCGACATCGAGACGGTGATGTTGTCGAGCTTGGCGTGCTGGCCCATCCCGAACACGCGCTCGCATTCCATCTGCAGCGTGATCGCCTGGATCGACACGCGCACGGCCGGCAGGCCGATGCGGTCCTTGTCGGTGAAGTCGCGGATCGTCTTCACGGCCGGGTTGACCGTGTTCAGATAAAGCGGCAGCGAATTGAGGGCACCCACGCCTTTGACGTTGAGGCTGCCCTTGGTGCGCGCCCACAAGACGATCATGGGCCCCACGCCGCCGCCCGCGAATTCGAGGCTGCCGGCGATCAGCGCGTCGTTGATGGGAGCGCCGCCCGAAAACTGCAGCCAGTTGGTTTTGACGTCGAGCCCTGCGGCGCGCGCGTGTTTTTCGATCAGGTTCTGGTCTTCCATCACCATCAGCGGCAGATAGGAAATGCCGAATTGTTTGGCGATGCGCACCTCGCGCACTTCGCTTTGCGCGCGCAGGATGGCGGGTGCGGCGACGAGCGAAGCGGCACCCAGGAGTATGGCACGGCGAGCAGGCATGATCGGCTTCATGGCGTTTGTCTCCCCCTGTGGCGAAGCGAAGTCTTCTTATGGCGCCGATTACAGCACCAAACCCACGCCCGACGCTAGCAGCAAGGCAAGCACGATACGGCTGAATTGTTTGTCGTCGATCTTGCGATAAAATTTAAGGCCGAGCCACACGCCGAACGCCACGGCCGGCAGGCAGAGCCAGAAATCGGCGACTGCCTGCGGGCCGATCGCATCCTGGCTCAAAAGGGCGAGCAGGGCCGCCGCCTGCATCGCGAGAATATAGGGCTGGTAGACGGCGCGCTGCGCGTCTTTGGACCAGCCGCGCAAGCCCGCCCAAATTGTGGGCACGGCTCCCGACAGCCCGGCAAGCCCGCCCATGGCGCCGCCAACAAAACCGACGAACCCGTCGAGGAAGCGCCCGCCCGCGGCGATCGGGCGCAGCTCGCCCGCCAACAGGCGCAGGCTCGCATAGGCGATCAGAAAAACGCCGATCGCCTGTTTGAGCGGTTCGGCCGGGACGAGCTTCAGCAGCGCCACCCCAAGCGGAATGCCGAGCACACCGCCGACCAAAAACGGGGCAAGGCGGCGCCAATCGAAGCCTGCGCGCAGCGACCAGATCGAGAAACACTGGGCCAGCAGGCTTGCCGCCAGCACCAGCGGCGTTGCGTCCACGGGGGCGCGAAAATGCAGGAACGTCGCCGACGCAACCAGTGCGAACGCAAAGCCTGCAAGGCCGGAGGCGAAGGCGGCGACGAAGGCGCCCGCGACTAGCCACAGATCGCCGACGCTCTCCATTCAGGCGACGGCGTTCAGCAAAAACAGCAGGCCTGCCGCGAGCGCAAAAAACGCCGACAAGGCGACGGCGTTTTTCTGGCCCGCATTCCAGGCGAAAAACTCGATCGTCATCACGCGCAACCCGCCAGCGAGATGTGCCGCAAGCAGCACGACCAAACCCGTCTCGACGAGTTTCAGCACCGGATGGGCCGTCCATCTCAGCAGGCCGTCGAAGGCGGCTTCGCTCTCGAGCGCCAGACCCAAAGCCCAAAAATGTGCCGGCAGAAACGCCGCCAACGCCACGCCCGAGACGCGATGGATCGCGAAGGCCCACCAAGTCGGATGGTTGCGATAGGCAGTACGGCTCATGCGACGAGGCCCGCAACAGCACGCCAGCCGAACCACGCGAGGAAAAGCGCAAACGCCGCAAGCGCCGCATCGGTCGCGCGCCCGTGCCAGCCGAGCGTTTCGCGCAGCACCGTGCGCAGGCCGATGGGTGCGTGCACGGCCACCGCCGCCACGAACAGGCCGTAGAAAAGCGCCAAGCCGACCGAGCCGCGCGTGCGGCCGAGAATTTCGGCCGCACTGAGTCCGCCTTGCACGGCATAGATGTTCGTCGCGAGGTGCGCGGTCACGCACAGTGCGAGAACGGCTGCACTGGCGCGCTGCAGCGCCCACAGGGCGACCTCGAAACGCGTGCGCCTCACAATTCGCCCTTCAGCAAAGCGCCCAACGCCGCGCGCTTGAGGCCCGCGATCGCGGCACTCGGATTGAGCCCTTTGGGGCAATGGGCGCGGCAGGATTGCTGCGTGTGGCAGGCATGGCAGCCCGCATCGCCCGCCACGGCGGATAGGCGTGCGGCTTTGCCGCCGTCGCGCACATCGTTCTGCAAGGTCCAGGCGCGGTTGAGGGCGGCCGGCCCCAGATAGTCCGGGTTCCACGCCGCGACGTCGCAGGCCGAGTAGCACACGGCACAGCCGATGCACTCGATGCCCGCATCGGCAGCAACGCGCGCGGCCGTATCGGGCTTCACGACGACAAAATCGCTGCCGGGTGCGGCCGTCGGCTTGAAGCTGCCTTCGGCCTTGGCCCATTTGTCGAAAAAGGGCGCAAGGTCGGCGACGAGATCTTTGACGACGGGCAGATTCTTGAGCGGCTCGATCGTCATGACGTCGCCGTCAAGCCGTGCGACATGCGTGCGGCAGGTCCAGCGCGGCTTGCCGTTCACGGTCATGGCACAGCTGCCGCACATGCCGACCCGGCACGCAAAACGATAGGCGAGCGTGGGGTCGAGCGTGCGCTGGATGTAGGTGACGAGATCGAGCACGGTCTGGTTCGCACGGCGGGGAACGGCGAAGGACTGGTAGCTGCCCTCCGCCGTACCCCGCCAAACGCGGACTTCGATCGTGCCCAACCGCCGGCGCCTGGCTTCAGGCGCTTTGGTAGAGCTTGGTCATCACGAATTCGCGATGGCCCAAAGCTTCGGCGCAGGTGTAGCGGCCGTTGCACACGCGGATCATCACGTCGATGAGGCGGTCGCCCGCCTCGTCGAGATCCATCTCGCGGCGCAGGATGCCCGACACGTCGAGATCGATATGCTCGGGCATCAGGCGCGCGGTCTTGGGATTGGCCGTGAGCTTGATCACGGGCTCGATCGGGTTGCCGATCACGTTGCCCTGGCCCGTCGGGAACAGGTGCACGACGAAGCCCGCCGCCGCCTGCAGGGTCACGCATTCGGCGGCCGCCGACGACGTGTCCATGAAGTAGAGCCCCTTGCCCTTGGCCGGCATTTCGGCCGGGCCCAGCACGTCGACGTATTTCGTCTTGTGGCCGATCTTCTGGAAATTGCCGAAGGCCTTTTCCTCGATCGTCGTGAGGCCGCCCGCGATGTTGCCCTTGGTCGGCTGCGAGTCCGACAGATCGTCGGTCTTGTAGCGCTCGATCATGCCCTGGTACGCGTTGAACACGCCCATGAACTTGTCGGCGACGTTCTTGTTCAGCGCGCGCTTGACCATTTCGGTCTCCGCGCCCGTGAGCTCGGACGTTTCGCCGAAGCACGTGGTGGCCCCCATCGGATCGATCTTGTCGATGAGATTGCCGACCGTCGGGCACGAGGCGAGGCCCGACGTGGTGTCGGATTCGCCGCACTTGGTCGAGACCCAAAGTTCGTCGATGGTGCACTCTTCGCGTTGCTTTTCGGTCGCCCACATCACGAATTGCTGGGCAACGCGGCTCGCGGCTTCGATGGTTCTGAGATCGCCGTTGCCTTCGATCGCGAAGCCCTGCACGGGCTTGCCGGTCTTGGCGATGCCGTCCACGACGCGCGCGGTCCAGCCGGGCTCGATGCCGATCACGACCACGGCCGCCACGTTGGCGTTGCAGCCGGTGCCAATGAGCGTGCGGAAATGCAGGGCAAGATCTTCGCCGAACTGCAGACGCCCGTAGGCGTGCGGCAGCGCCATCGTGCCCTTGATGTTGTTGGCGACCGCCTCGGCGGCGGCGTTCGACAGATCGTCGAGCGGCAGCACGATGACGTGGTTGCGAATGCCGACGCGGCCGTTCTCGCGGCGATAGCCCATGAAGGGCAGTTTGCCGACCGAACGCGTGCGCTTTTTGATAACTGCTGGGGCTTTGGCCATGGGCCGCTCCTTTTGGTTCGCCGATTCTCTTAAGGGCACGCTTACCAGCGCTTGGTCTTCATGTTGTGGACGTGGACGTGGTCGCCTTTTTTGGCGTCCGCCACGATGCGGCCGATGTCGTGCCCGTATTTGAGGACCGTATCGCCCTTCTTGAGATCGACGAGCGCGATCTTGTGGCCGAGCGGAATGGCTTTGAGCGCCTTGAGCTTGACCGTGCCGTCGCCTTCCATGAGCCAGCCTTCGAGCGTGGCGCCGGGCTTGACGTCTTCGACGACGATCACGCCGACCGTGTCCTTCTTGTCGTGGACGATGAATTGGGTCGCCATGTCCCTCCCCTTGATGCTGTTGCTTTTGGTTTTCCGAAACTGGTCGCGAACGCTAGGGCGTCGGGCGTTCTTGCGTCAATCGTATCTTCTATCTTATAGAAGACTATGCGTGCCAAACTCGCCCGCCCCTTGCCGCTCTATGCGCGCGCCAAACAGGCCTTGATGCAGAAGCTCGGCAGCGGCGTGTGGCGGGCGGGCGAAAAACTGCCGCCCGAACCCGCCCTTGCCGCGAGCCTCGGCGTGAGCCAGGGCACCGTGCGCCGCGCCCTCGACGACATCGCCAAAGCCAATCTGATCGTGCGCCGCCAGGGCCGCGGCACGTACGTGGCCGAGCACACGCAGGCGCGCGCGTTGTTCCATTTTTTCCATCTCGTCGGCGACGACGGCAGGCGCGCTTTGCCGGGCAGCCGCGTGCTGTCGCTCAAAGCCGGGCCCGCGACGCGCGAAGAGGCAAGCCGCTTGGGCCTTGCGGCGGCCGCGCGCGTGGTGCGGCTGCAGCGCCTGCGCCTGCTCGACGGAGCAGCCGCGATCGTCGAACGCATCGTCGTCCCCGCAGCACTATTCCAGGGGCTCGACGTGCGCGACCGCGCGGACCTGCCCAACGAGCTCTACAAGCTCTACCAGGACCGGTTCGGCGTGTCGGTGGCGCGCGCCGCCGAACGGCTCAAGGCCGTGGCGGCAAGCCCCGAAGACGCCGCCCATCTTGGTTTGCGCAGCGGGGCACCCTTGCTCGAGATCGACCGCATCGCGTTCGCACTCGATGGGCGCGCCTGCGAATGGCGCGTGTCGCGCTGTGCCACCCACCGCCACCACTATGTTTCCGAGGTGGTTTAGCCTTAGGATCGCGCCATGGCGACACCGGACGAAATCCGCGACGGCGTGCGCGAACTCGATTTCGCGCTGCAAGCAGCCTGGAAGCTCGGCCAGCACATGATTGCGGGCTGGACGGCGGCGGGCAATGTCGTGTCGATCTGTGCCGCACCCGTTTGGCGCGTGCTGGCCGAAGCGCCCAAGGCGCCGCGCATCCTGTCGGGCAGCCGCCAGATGGGGCCGCAGACGTTCGGCGAGGTCGCCAAGGCGCTGCAAGCGCGCCCGATCCGCGTCGAGCTGCCCTTCACGGTCGGCGACAACAAAGGCGACGTCGATCCGCAGGTCATCGACCAGGTCGTGCGCCGCTACGGCGTGTCGCGCACCGAGCATCGCGCCGTGATGCTGTTCGACATCGTCGGCTTCTCGAAGGTCGATCCGCTAGCGCAGATGGCGCAGCTCGCGAGCCTCGAATTTTCGATCAACAACGCCGCCAAAAAGATGGCCGAGGTCGGCCTCGACATCGAGCTCGCCCGCTCGACCGTCGGCGACGGGTTCTATGTGTGGAACCGCGCGCGCGGCTTCGAGGCCGATCTGCGCACCTATGCGGCCCTCGTGCTGATCCTCGCCGACAATGCGGTGGCGCGCCTGCGCGGCCAAGCCGATTTCGTGCCGACCTTGCGCACGTGTTTTTCGGTGGGTGCGCACTACGCCTACCACCAGATCGAGGGCACGCGCCCGCGCGGCTTCGAATATCTCGTGGGCGAAGTGACCATCCAGTTGGCGCGCCTGATCGGCAAGGCGCAGGCGAACCAAGTCTGCGTGGGCAGTTTTGTGCGCCCGACCGAGCCGCCGGTCGTGCGCCAGCTCGACACGATTCTGTTTCTGGCGCGCGCCGAGAAGCTCGTGGACAAATTGCAGGGCCTCACCGTGGGCGGCCACGCGATCGCGCGCATCCGCAGCCAAATCACCGGCGGCAAGGTCGGCGACACGGCGCTGCCGCTCGTCGTGCACCGCATCGTCGACAAACACGGCTACAACCACGATCTGTTCAACACGCGCCTGCTCGTGCAGCGCGAAGAGGCCGACCCGATCGTGGTCGGCCTGCAGCCGCAGGACCTTGCCGGCTTCGAGGCCGAAGCGCTGCCCTACAAGATCCCCGAAGTCACGTAGCGCTGGCGGCCGCCGTCCCCAGCGGCTGCGGGCGGCCGGCGTCGTCGAGCGCCACATAGGTGAAATTCGCGTCCGTCACCATCACGCGTTCGCCGTGGCCCTGGCGCAGCACCCACACTTCCACGTCGAACGAGATCGAGGTGCGGCCGATCTTGCTCAAAGCCGTGTAGCAGCACACCGTGTCGCCCACGTCGACCGGCCGGTGGAACACGATGTTCGACACCGCGACGGTCGCCACACGCCCGTGCGCGTAGCGCGTCGCGCTCATTTTGCCGGCAAGATCCATCAGCGACATGATCCAGCCGCCGAACACGTCGCCGCGCGGATTGGTGTCGGCCGGCATCGCCAAAGTGCGCGACGCCAACTCGCCGCGCGGCTGGCGCGTGTCGGCGGGCGGAGCATCGATCTTCGATGCGGAAACGGGCTGTGTGCGGTCGAGATAGGTCATCCAATGTCCCTCCTTCGGAGAATCGGACGCCACCTCCCAGATCAGGAGCCTCTCACAAGTAATGCTGCAGCGCAATAAGCAGCATGAGTATTTCATATTCCGCTGAAACAAAACTATTTTGCAATGCAGCAGAAGGCTTATTCGCCGGCAAGCCGCGCTTTGGCGCGCGCGTCGAGCAGGGCCGTGTCGAGCGGCAGGCCTTTGAGCTGGTCGTCGTCGGCAATCGCGTCGCGCAGATCGATGCGGTCGAGGCTTGCCCCGGCAAGTTTGGCGCCGCGCAGATCGACCGCGCGCAAGGCCGCCTGGTCGAGTTTGGCGGCGAAGCTGCGGTCGGCCCCGATCACGAGCGGCGAAAAATCGCAGTCGCGCAGATCCGCGCGCGTGAGTTTGGCACCCGTAAGATTGACGCCGCGTAAGTCCGCCCCGGCAAGTTTGCAGTCGCGCAGATCCGCCCCCATCAGGCGCGCGCCCTGCAATTGGCAAGCGCTGAGATCGAGCCCGACGAGGATCGCTTTTTCCGCGCGCAGGCCCACAAGCACCAACCCCGCCAAAGGCGGCAAGCTGCGGCAATCGTAGCCCGAGAGATCGGCGGCTTTGCCTTGCGCCCCGCCCGATTGCGCCCACAGCGCATGCAAGCGCAGCAGTTCCTCGGGAGCGACACCCTGCTCGGCCAGCGCCTTGCCGGCGAGATTGTCGTTGACCACGTCGACGAGCGAGGCGCCGTCCATCACGGCGTTGGCGAGCTTCGCCCCCGTCATCACGGCCCCGTCGAGCGAAGCACCCGTGCAGTTCGCCCCGCGCAGATCGGCGCCGGCGAGATTGGCGCCGACGAACTGTGCCTTCTGCAGATTGGCGCGCGCCAATTTGCAGTCGCGCATGATCGCGTCGGTGAAATCGGCCTGGCCCGCCGACATGCCTTCCATCGACGCTTCCGAGAGGTTGGCCGCGGCCAGATTGGCGCCCTGCAATTCGGCCGGCCCCACTTTGCCCAGCCGCAGCGCATGCAGATTGCCGGCTTTGTCTTTCTGCGTGATCGAGCCTTCGCGCAGATCGGCCTGGATCAGATTTGCGCGCGTGAGATTGGCGCCGCGCAAACACGCCCCGCGCAGATCGGCGCGCACGAGGCTCGCCCCTTCGAGATCGGCCTCGCGAAAATCGCAGGCGAACAGGGCGGCACGGTCGAACACGCAGTCCGACAGCATGGCGCCGCGGAACGAGGCCCCCGTGCAGTCGGCCTCAGACAGATTGGCGCCCGCCATCGCCATGCCCGACAGATCGGCGAACGCAAGCTGGGCGCGCACGCCGCCGGGTTTGCCGGTGCGAAACCGCTCGTGCAGCGCGATCGCATTCGCAAGTTCCGAATGCGAATATTTTTTGCGCTGGATCTTCGAGGACTGGGTCGAAAGCATCGCGCCGCCTTTTGACGAAAACCAAACTGCCCGATCAGAACTGCTAATTCAAGCCTTTGGCGCCTGCGCGCGATTTGCTAGGCTTGCGCGCACAATCGAAAAACAAGGGGCAGGCCGATGCAGCGTCGCGTGTTTTTGCTGGGTGCAAGTGCGGCGACCGTCGCGGCTTCGCCGCTTGCCGCCCAAAGCCTGCTCGACCAAGGGCGCAATCTGTTGAACCAGGGCGGCGTCGCCGTCCCCGGCAGCAGCGCCGGCGGCACGCGCGGGCGCGGCCTGTCGGCCGGCGAGATTGCGCAAGGCCTCAAAGACGCGCTCGAAAAAGGAAGCACGGCAGCCGTATCGCGGCTCGGCCGACCTGACGGCTTTCTCGGCGATACGGCCGTGCGCATTCCGCTGCCCGAGCAGCTGGCGCGCGTGCAGTCCGCTTTGCGCAGCATCGGCCAGTCGGGTATCGCCGACGATCTCGAAACGCGCATGAACCGCGCGGCCGAACAAGCCATGACGGCCGCCAAAGACATTTTCGTGCGCGCGGTCCGCGCCATGACCGTGTCGGACGCAACCGGCATCCTGAACGGCCCGGCCGACGCCGCGACCCAGTATTTGCGCCGCACCACGGGCAGCGAACTCGGCGCCAAGCTGCGCCCGCCCATCGAAACGGCGCTCAAAAACGCCGGTGCCGTGGCCGCCTACGACCGTATGATGGGCAGCTACCGCAATCTGCCGGGCGTACCGAACGTTTCGGCCGACCTCGCCGACTGGACGCGCGACAAGGGCCTCGACGGCATTTTCCACTATGTCGCGCGCGAAGAAGCCGACATCCGCGCGAACCCCGCCGCGCGCACGACCGAGCTCTTGCGCAAGGTCTTCGGCTAGGGTGTCGCCAGCGCGCGTGCGAGGCGCTATGGTCGCAAGACATCGACCTTAGCCGGAGCAACAGAAATGCCGCCTGCCGCACAATCGACCTTCACCACCCGTCCCGAAATCGTCGGCACGTTCGGCGTCGTTTCTTCGACCCACTGGATCGCGAGCCAGGTCGGCATGTCGATCCTCGAAAAGGGCGGCAACGCGTTCGACGCGGCCGTGGCGGCGGGCTTCACGCTGCAGGTCGTCGAGCCGCACATGAACGGCCTCGGCGGCGATGCGGTGCTGATCGCCTGCACCGCCGACGGCACGCCCAAAGTGATCTGCGGCCAGGGCACCTCGCCCGCCGGCGCCACGATCGCGCACTACAAAAGCGAAGGGCTCGATCTCGTGCCGGGCACAGGCCTGCTCGCCGCGACCGTACCCGGCGCCTTCGATGCCTGGATGTTGATGCTGCGCGACTACGGCACCATCACGCTCGCCGAAGCGCTCGCCCCCGCCATCGGCTACGCCAAAAACGGATTCCCCCTCCTGCCCGGCGTGGCTGGGGCCATCTCGTCGGTTGCCGAGATTTTCAAGAACCATTGGACGAGTTCGGCCGCAACTTGGATGCCGGGCGGGGCCGTGCCGACCGCCGGCACGTTGTTCACGACACCGAAATTGGCGGCGACCCTCGAACGGATCTTGGCCGAGGGCGCTTCGGCCGGCCCCGACCGCGAAGCGCAGATCGAAAAAGCGCGCGCGGCCTACTACAAAGGCTTTGTCGCCGAAGCGATCGACCGTTTCAGCCGCACGACGGACGTGATGGACGTCTCGGGCCGCCCGCACAAGGGCGTGCTGAATGGGGCCGACATGGCCGCGTGGCAGGCGACGTTCGAAGCGCCCGCGACCTACGACTATCGCGGCGTGACCGTGTGCAAGGCCGGCCCCTGGAGCCAGGGGCCCGTGCTGCTGCAAGTGCTGGCGCTGCTGCAGGGCTACGACGTTGCCGCGATGGACACGAATGGGCCTGAGTTCGTGCATCTGCTCGTCGAAGCCTCCAAACTTGCCTATGCCGACCGCGAGGCCTGGTATGCCGATCCCAATTGCACCGACGTGCCGCTCGCAGCCTTGCTGTCGGATGCCTACAACGCCGAGCGGCGCAAGCTGATCGGCGACAAAGCCTCGTTCGATCTGCGCCCCGGTTCGCCCTTGGGCCGCACGCCGAAATTGCCGCAGTTCAACGTCGTCGGCACCAAGCGCGCGATCCCGGGCATGGGCGGCTTCGGCGAACCCGCACGCGTGGAAAGCGACCAGCAGAAGCAAGACGCCTATCGCGACGGCGGCGCGTCGGCCTTTGCGCGCGAAGGCAAAGCCGCACGCGGGCCCGCCGAGGGCGACACGTGCCATCTCGACGTGGTCGACCGCTGGGGCAATGTCGTGGCCTGCACGCCGTCGGGCGGCTGGCTGCAATCCTCGCCGACCGTGCCGGAACTCGGCTTTTGCCTGGGCACGCGCGCGCAGATGTTCTGGCTGCAAGAAGGCCTGCCTTCGAGCCTCAAACCCAACATGCGCCCGCGCACGACGCTCACGCCGTCGATGGCGATGAAGGACGGCAAGCCGTGGCTCGCCTTCGGTTCGCCCGGCGGCGACAACCAGGACCAATGGATCGCGCAGTTTTTCATCCGCCATGTCGATCACGGCCTCAACATGCAGGCCGCGATGGACCAGCCGATGCTGCAGACCGACCATTGGCCGAATTCGTTTTTCCCGCGCGAAGCACGGCCCGGCAAGGTGCAGCTCGAAGCGCGCTTCTCCAAGGAAACGGTCGATGCGCTCAAGGCAAAGGGCCACGACATCGAAATCGGCGGCGACTGGTCGCTGGGCCGCAACGCCGCCGCCAAGCGCGAAGGCAAATTGCTGAAGGCCGCGGCCACGCCGCGCCAGCAGCAAGCCTACGCGGTCGGCCGCTAGGCGCCGGCCCGCAACGCCGCCATGCTCGAAGACGGCGGCAGCCACGCGGTTCTGGCCCTCGCCTCGGCGGTCGCCTGGGCGAGCGGCCTCAATCTCTACGGCGCCGTGCTGGCGCTGGGCGCCATGCAATGGTTCGGCGTCGTCGATTTGCCGGGCGAACTCGGGCTGGTCGCCCGGCCCGAAGTGATGCTCGTGGCAGGGCTGCTCTATGCGGTGCAGTTCGTTGCCGACAAGATCCCGGGCGTCGATACGTTGTGGGACACGGTGCACACCTTCATCCGCATTCCGGCGGGCGCGTTTCTCGCGGCCGCTGCCGTGGGCCAGACCGATCCGGCGTTGCATCTCGCGGCCCTGCTCGGCGGCGGAGCGTTGGCGCTCGGCACGCATGCGACCAAAGCAAGCGGGCGACTGTTCGTGAATGCGCACGCGCCCGTGGTCGGCACGACGGGTGCTTCGCTCGCGGAAGACGCAACCTTGTTCGGCGGCCTCTATCTTGCGGCCGCAAACCCGACGCTGTTTTTGATCGCCCTTGCCGCCCTCATCGCCGCGATGGCCGTCGCCCTTTGGTATCTGGCGAAATTCGTCGGCTTCCTGCTGCGCAAGCTCGCCGGGCTGTTTGCGCGGCGTGCGGGCGCTTAAGGCTTACCGAACAGCAGATAGAGCCCGTAGCCGAGATACCAAAGGCTCACCGCATTGACGATGCCGTCGGCCCAACGGCGGAAGGCGACGTCTTTCATGCGCGCGAGCACGAGGCCGCCGAGGCTGGTGCCCAGCACCGCCATCGCGATCGCGACGGCCAGCACGTGCGGCTCTTCGAACACGACCGTGTCGATCAAAGCACCGAAATAGACGAGCTTGGCGAGATGGCCGAAACTCTGCACGGCCGACTTGGTCGCCACGATCTCGCGCCGGTCGAATTTTCCGCGCAGGAAAAACGCATCGAGCATGGGGCCGGCGACGCCCGTCATCAGAATGGCGGTCATGCAGATCGCGCCGTAGAGCACGGCATCGCGCCGGTTTTCGGGCCGCCCCTGCCACGCATCGGGCACGAGGCGCACCGCAAACGGAATGAGGCCCAGCAGCACGAACGCGTGCGCGCGCTCGGGCACGTACAGAAAGAGCGACCACAAAAGAACGGCGCCAAGCGCGCCCGCGACATAGAACAAAGCCGTCGCGATGCGGATATGGCGCCGCCACATGAAAGCGCGCGACAGGTTCGCCGCGATCTGCGTGGCACCGTGCAAAGCCATCGCGGCGGGGACCGGCATGAAACTCAGCAGCACGCCGATCAGAATGACCCCACCCGCCATGCCGAAGATCCCCGACAGGATCGACGTGGCCACGACAAGGACCGCAAAGCCCGCAAGCACAAGCGGCGTCATCGCGAACGTGCGCGACGCTTGAGGAAAGATGTGCGGGGCAGAGCTAGGCTGCCGCGCAGCGCGTGTCGAGGAAGCTTTGGCCGCTTCGCGTGACGCTGACGGCTTCCAAACCGTCGGCCCGCACGCTGCGGGCCACGAAGCCGCGCTCGAAGGCTTCCTCCCACACTTGCAGGCGCGGGCAGCTCGTGCGCCAAACTTCGATGGATTCGCGGTAGCTGTGCGGCTCGCGCGCGAGCCATTGCAGCATGTCGCTCAACAGCGACTCGATATTTTGGTCTGGCATGGTCCCCTTCTGGCCGTTGCGATCAGGAGATAGCTTTGGCATGGTGCGCCTTCTCGAAAGGAAACGCAAATGCCCGCCATCGCACCGGACCGCACGATCGGCATTGTGGGGGCCGGCGCCATGGGGGCCGGCATTGCGCAGGTGGCGGCCCTCGCAGGCCATCGCGTGCGGCTGTTCGACCAGCGCGACGGGGCGGTCGACAGCGCCATTGCCGCGATGGCGAAGACTTTCGACGGGCTCGTGGCCAAGGGCAAGCTTGCGGCCGACAAGGCCGAGGCCACGCTCGGCCGCATCGAGCCCGCCGAGAATCTCGCCGATTTCGACGTGTGTGCGCTCGCGATCGAGGCCATCGTCGAAGATGTCGGCGCCAAGCGCAATCTCTTCGCCGATCTCGAAGCGATCGTCGCACCCGACTGCATCTTGGCGAGCAACACCTCGTCTTTGTCGATCTCGGCCCTCGCGCGCGATCTCGAATATCCGGGCCGCGTTGCAGGCTTCCACTTCTTCAATCCCGCCCCGCTCATGAAACTCGTCGAGATCGTCTCCGGTCTCGGCACCGACGAAGCGACGGCCGCAACCTTGTGCGACACCGCGCGCGCCTGGGGCAAAACGCCGGTGCGCGCGATTTCCACGCCGGGCTTCGTCGTCAATCGCTGCGCGCGCCCCTTCTACGGCGAAGCGTTGCGCCTGCTCGGCGAGCGCGCAGTCGATGCGGCCACGCTCGACGCGGTGATGTGCGAGGCGGGCGGCTTCAAAATGGGGCCGTGCGCGCTGATGGATCTGATCGGCCACGACATCAACTTTGCCGTCACGAACGCGGTCTATGCCGCCACCTTCAACGATCCGCGCTATCTGCCGGCGCACCTGCAGAGCGAGATGGTCGCCGCCGGCCATTTCGGGCGCAAAAGCGGGCGCGGGTTTTTCGCCTACGGTGCCGGGGCCGAAAAGCCGCCGGTCTCGAGCGAACCTGAAGCGCCGAAGCCCGCCCAAGTCACGCGCGAGGGCGACGACGAACGGCTCGAGCCGTTGCTGGCACGCGCCAAAGAAGCGGGCCTGTTCGTGCATCGCCGCCTCGCGACCGAGGCAGGCCCGCGCCTGCTCGTGGACGGCACGGTGCTGCATCTCTCCGACGGACGCAGTGCGACCCGACGCGCGCGCGACACGGGCGAAAACGAGTTGGCTCTGTTCGACCTCGCACTCGACTATACGACAGCCACGCGCATCGCGATTTCGGTCGCGGACCAAGCGACGGGCCAAGCGGCTGCGTCGGCCGCCGGTTTCTTCCAGGCGATGGGCATTGCCGTCTCGCTGATCGACGACGCGCCCGGCCTTGTGGTGCTGCGCACGGTGGCGATGCTCGTCAACGAAGCGCTCGACATGGCGCAGCACGGTGTGGCGAGCCCCGAGGACATCGATCTTGCGATGACGCTCGGCGTGAACTACCCCAAAGGGCCGTTCGCCTGGGGCAGCGAGATCGGCCTCGACCTCGTCAAGACCGTGCTCGACAATCTCAAACGCCATTACGGCGAAGACCGCTACCGCGCCAGCCCGCGCCTCAACCGCCTCGTCGCCAGGGAAACCGCACCATGAGCGAAGCCTATATCGTCGACGGAATCCGCACGCCGATCGGCCGCTACGGCGGCGCCCTCTCGGGCGTGCGCACCGACGATCTCGCCGCCGCCCCGTTGCGCGAGCTTGTGCGGCGCAATGCGGGCGTGGATTGGGCGCGCGTCGACGACGTCGTCTATGGCTGTGCGAACCAAGCCGGCGAAGACAATCGCAACGTCGCGCGCATGGCGCTGCTGCTCGCAGGTCTGCCGGTCGAGATTTCGGGCACCACGATCAACCGGCTGTGCGGCTCGGGCCTCGACGCGCTCGCCTACGCCGCACGCGCCATCCGCGCCGGCGAATGCGAGCTGGTCGTTGCAGGCGGGGTCGAAAGCATGAGCCGCGCCCCCTTCACAATGCCGAAATCGGAAACCGCGTTCGGGCGCGAGCCTGCGATCTACGACACCACGATCGGCTGGCGCTTCGTCAATCCGCTGATGAAACAAATGCACGGCATCGACTCGATGCCCGAAACGGCCGAAAACGTCGCCGCCGATTTCGGCATCGCGCGCGCAGACCAAGACGCCTTTGCGCTGCGCAGCCAGCAGCGCGCTTTGGCCGCGCAAGCAAGCGGACGCTTGGCGCAGGAAATAATCGGCATCGACACGCGCAAAGGCAAAGACGTCGTGCGCGTCGAAGCGGACGAGCATCCGCGCGCCACCTCGCTCGAAGCACTCGCCAAGCTCAAAGCGCCGTTTCGCGCGGGCGGCAGTGTTACGGCCGGCAACGCGTCGGGCGTGAACGACGGGGCGGCCGCCTTGCTCGTCGCGAGCGAAACAATGGTCAAGCGCTTCGGTCTTACCCCGCTTGCGCGCGTGGTGGGCGCATCAACGGCGGGTGTGCCGCCGCGCATCATGGGCATCGGCCCCGCCCCCGCCACGCAGAAGTTACTGAAACATCTCGGCTGGACAGTCGCCGATCTCGACGTGATCGAACTCAACGAAGCATTCGCCGCGCAAGCGCTCGCCGTCCTGCGCGAGTTGGGCATCGCCGACGATGCCGCACACGTGAACCCGAATGGCGGCGCCATTGCGCTTGGCCATCCGCTCGGCATGTCAGGCGCGCGCCTCGCACTCACCGCCGCACGCGAACTCGTCAACACCGGCAAGAAGCGCGCCCTCGCCACGATGTGCATCGGCGTCGGCCAAGGGATCGCCCTCGCGCTTGAGCGCGCGTGAGCGAAGCGCGAGCGGCCGATGTTTGGCCGCCCGCCCCTTCGCCGTTCAGCGGCGGATCAGATCGTCGACGCGGCGCTGGCTGACCTCCGGCATGAACGAAGACGACACGTCGAAACTCGCGACCGGGAAGCGATCGACGGTCAGGCGGCGAAAATCGATGCGCTCGATGCGCGCCACGAGATCGCCGTTCATCGCCGGCGCTTGGGTGTTGTAGCGCGGGAAGTCCGGATAGATCGGGGCGGCCGAGCCCCAGTCGGCATAGGCCGTGAGGCCGACATTGAGACGCTGCGGCAGATCGGGGCGGATGAACTGCTCGAGCAGCGTGAATTCGGCCTGCCCTTCGACGCGATGCAGCAGCGAGAACAATTCGCCCTGGCGCGCAATACGCAGCTCCACGTCGCGCGTGCGACCGCCGTCATAGATCGGTGCCGCCGACGAGATCTTCAGCGTCGAGAGCGAGTTGAAAGTCGTCTTCACCTCGAATTGCGGCGTGCCGGCAGGGTAAGCCGTGCCGACCGAGAAGAACATCCAGTTCTCGCGGCCCGGCTGCCAGGTCGCGGCCGTCAGCCCCTCGCGAGGTACACGCAAGAACACGCCCGCGAGCGAGAACAAAGTCTGCGGCAATTGCGCGCGCGTGCCCTCGACGCGCAGCTTCACGGTCACCACGAAATTGCCCTCGACCGTGCGATAGAGATGGCCCGCCTGCATATCCTCGAACCAACCCGACGAGGTGGGCTCGAGCACGAGGCGGCCATTCTCGATGCGCGGGGCGCGCCATTTTTCGGAGAAGCCCGGTACGGCGTGCTGGCTCCAGCCCTGCAGCGATGCGGGCGTGTTGAAAACCGTCGAGAGGCGCGAAATGTCGGCCGAGGCCGCATCCGTGGCGAAGGCGGGCGATTGCGCAGCGACCGCCAAGGTAACGGCGCCGGCAAGGGCTGTGGCGCCGAGCCGCAAGCGGCCGGCGGCGGAACGAAAAACAGACATGTTTGGCTCCTTTGAAGGTATTAAAGAGTGAGTGCACTCGCTTATTTAAGGAACCTTGTTTATATTTCAAGTGGGTCAACTCACTTTTTAAGATTGGCAAGTGTAACGCCTCGGATTATCTATCGATCAAAGGACAATCGAGATGCGCGACACCGAAAACACCGCCACCGCCGAGACCGACAAGCACCAGGCCGGGCCCGCAAAACGCGGGCGCCGGCCCAAGCGCAGCGAGGTGCTCGATGCCGCCGTCGAGGAAATCCTCGAAAAGGGCTATGCCGCCGCAACGCTCGCCATGATCGCCGAGCGCGCCAATGTCTCGACCGCGACCGTCTTCAAGCATTTCCGGACCAAGGCCGAGATTTTCGGCGCCATCATGCGGCGCGTCTGGGGCAACGAAGAAGAAAGCCTGCCGCCGGAACTCGAGCCCGGCAACCCGCGCGCGGGCCTGACTGCCATCGGCCACGACTATGCCGCGACCGTCACCGATCCCAAGATCCGCGCGCTGTTCCGCGTGATGATCGCCGAAGTGCCGCGTTTCCCCGAACTCGGGCAGGAGCTCTACGAGAAAGGCAAGCGGCCCTATCTCGACCGCTTGCGCACCTATCTCGAGGCCGAGGTCGCGGCCGGCACGCTCGCGATCGCCGATCTCGATCTCGCCGTGCGCCAGTTCCTCGGCATGATAAACGACGTTATATTCTGGCCGCACATGCTAGTCGTCGATCTCGCCGAGACGACTGCCGACATCGACCGGGTCGTCGACGGTGCCGTCGAGACCATGATCCGCGCGCACGCGCGCTGACGGTCGTTCGGCGGCACGCGTTCTCTTGAAGGCAGCGCACGCGATGGGCTTCGTCTATCCGCAGTACGAATTTCGCCCGAGCGCCGACAGTGCGGCCGCACAACCCGTGCGCCATGCGGTCGTGGTGATCGGCGCAGGCCCCGTCGGGCTCGCGACCGCCATCGATCTTGCACAAAGCGGGCGACGCGTGGTGCTGCTCGACGACGACACAAGCGTGTCGCACGGCTCGCGCGGGCTTTGCTACGCCAAGCGCACGCTCGAAATCTTCGACCGGCTCGGCTGTGCGGCCCCCATCGTCGCGAAGGGCGTGACCTGGCAGGTCGGCAAAGTGTTCCACGGGCCCAAGCAGATCTACGCGTTCGATCTGCTGCCCGAGGGCGGCCATCGCTTTCCGGCGTTTGTGAATCTGCAGCAATATTGGCTCGAGAAATTTCTCGTCGATCGCGCTTTGTCACTGCCCAATCTCGATCTGCGGTTTGCCAGCAGAGTTTCCGCCCTTGAACCGCACGCCGACCATGTCGGGCTTGATGTCGAAACGCCTGCGGGCAAATACCGCATCGAGGCCGAATGGGTCGTGGCGTGCGACGGCGCCCGCAGCCCCGCGCGCAAAATGCTCGGGCTCGATTTCAAAGGCCGCGTGTTCGAAGACCGGTTTCTGATTGCCGATGTGCGCATGCAGGCGGAATTCCCGACCGAGCGCTGGTTCTGGTTCGAGCCGCCGTTCCACGAAGGCGAATCGACCCTCCTGCACAAACAGCCCGACGATCTGTGGCGCATCGATTTCCAGCTCGGGGCCAACGCCGATCCGCAAACCGAGAAAGAGCCCGCACGCGTGATCCCGCGCGTCCAGGCGATGCTGGGGCCGGACGTCGCGTTCGAACTCGAATGGGTCAGCGTCTATACGTTCCAATGCCGGCGGCTCGAACGCTTGCGCCACGGGCGCGTGCTGTTTGCGGGCGATGCCGCCCATCAGGTGAGCCCGTTTGGTGCACGCGGCGCCAATTCCGGCGTGCAGGATGCCGACAATCTCGTGTGGAAACTCTGCGCCGTGCTCGACGGCCACGCACCCGCCGCGTTGCTCGACAGCTACGATGCGGAACGCGGGGCCGCTGCCGACGAGAATATCGGCCATTCGACGCGCGCGACCGATTTCATCACGCCCAAAAACGCCGCCGCCAGATTGTTCCGCGACGCCGTGCTCGAACTTGCCCCGCATCACGCGTTTGCGCGCCGCCTCGTCAATTCCGGGCGCTTGAGCCAAGCCACGCACTATTCGGCTTCGCCCTTGTCGACGCCGGACATCGATGTTTTCAAAGGCGGCCCCGCACCGGGTTCGCCCGCTCTCGATGCGCCTTTGAAAGACGGCTGGCTGCTCGACCTTCTCAAAGGCGGCTTCACATTGCTGGCGTTCGGCGAGACGGCACCCGAACTGCCCGATCTGCCGATCGCGATTGCCGCGATTTCGGAGGCCGACGATCCGCAAAGGCTGGCGCACCAGCGCTACGATGCCGCACCCGGCACGGTCTATCTGTTCCGGCCCGACCAATATGTGTGCTGCCGCTTGAAGCGGTTCGACGCGACGGCGATCAGGTCCGCCTATGCGCGCGCGTGCGGCAAGGAGATGTGAGAATGGCAAAACTTCGCGACGAGTCCGGTTTTGCCGATGCGGATGCGTTCTACGCCAAGCTGGTCGAGGCGCATCGCGATCTCGACGACGCCGCCTCGGCCAAACTCAACGCCAAGCTGGTGCTGCTGCTGGCGAACCATATCGGCGACATCGACGTGGTCGACGAAGCGCTTGCCGCAGCAGGCCGGCCAGTCCGCTAACGGCTATAGGGCCGCGCTGCGATATCGACAAAGGGCTGCGGCAAGCCTTGCACGCCGGCCTGGATCAAGGCGCGCGGCCAATCGAACTGGTCCCAATGCTCGTAAAGCTGGCCGTCGCGCACGGTCCAAAGGTCGATGACGTCGAATTCGAGCTTCTGCCCCGTGGGCGCAATGCCGAGGAAGCCGGGACCCGTCAATGTGCCGGTCCAGGTCCAGCGCGTGACCACGCGCGTTTCGGTCGCGAACACGTCGTGCAGGATGAAACGCGCATCGGGCATCGCCTGGAAAATCACGGGGATGAAATCGATGAGGCCCTGGCGGCCCTGCGGGACCAGCGGATTGTGCTGGATATAGTCGGTCGCGACGATGCGGTTCAGAATCCGCACGCGCTCTTCCTGCGATTTCGTATTGAGCAACACCTCGCTGAAAGTGCGCCCCAGCCAGGTGTTGTAGGCAACCGTACCGGGCCGCGCGGTCGGCTCGGTGAAGGTCTGGGCGTGGGCTGCCGCAGCAGCAAAGAAACTCGCGGCAAGCAGCAGAGCAGCAAAACGACGCTTCATCGTTTTCTCCTATTTTGGGTCAGGGGTGGGAGGATAACAGCGCCTACTTAAGAGTTCTTGATTGATCAGTCAATATATAAATGATCGTTCGATAAAGAAAATGTTCTGCGAGGCCTCTTGCGCGTGGATCGGTCGATCCGCATATTGGGTCCATGGCGCGCACACGCGAATTCGACATGGACCAGGTTCTGACCCAGGCGATGGGCGTGTTCTGGAAACACGGTTATGCCGCCACGTCGATGGCCGACATCTATGCCGCGACCGGCCTCAAACCCGGCAGCCTCTACGCGGCCTTCACCGACAAAGAGACGCTGTTTCGCCGCTGTTTCGAGGTCTATGCCGGGCATTTCCGCGGCACGCTGCCGCGCGACCGCGACGGGCTCGACGCGATCGCGGCCTGGCTCGAACTGCAGGTGCGCCTGGCCTCGGAAGACCCGGAACGCAAGGGTTGCCTGATCGTCAACACGATCGCCGAGCGCGACCAGCATTCGGAGGCAACCAAAGCGCTGGCGACCGGCCGGCTGCAGGAGATCCGCGATTTTTTCACCCGCCATCTCGCGATCGCCAAGGCCAAGGGCGCGCTTGCACCGACCCTCAGCGGCGAAATCGAAGCCGATGCGTTGACCGGGGCAGTCGTCGCGATCATGGCGCTGGGGCGTGCCGGGGCGGATTCGCAAATGATTGCCCACGTTGCGGCCAGCGCCGTCGCACGCCTCGCAATATCAAATCAAACGATCAAAAATAATAATTGACTAATTGATCAATTAAAGGCAATTTCGGCGAGTCTTCTCCTCCTCTCCAGCCGAAGGATTCTGCCATGCCCAAAGATCTCTACACGGCCTCGGTTCATGTCGTCGGCGGCCGCGAGGGCCGTGCGGTGGCCGACGACGGGCTGCTCGACGTTGCGATGGCGATGCCGACCGCGCTTGGCGGCCCCGGCAAGGCCACCAACCCCGAGCAGCTTTTTGCCGCCGGTTTTGCCGGCTGCTTTGCAAGCTCGATCAAATTCAGCGCGCAGGGCATGAAGCTCGATGCCGGTCGCGTCGAGGTCGACGGCAAAGCCGTGCTGCTGGCCAACGACGACGGGTCGTTCGGCCTCAAAGTGCAGCTCGCCGCCAAAGTGCCGGGCCTGTCGGGCGACGCCCGCGACAAGGTCATCGCCGAGGCCAAGCGCGTGTGCGCCTACACGAATGCCACGCGCGGCAATGTGCCGTTCGAGCTGACGCTTCTGTAATCGTCTCCGTCCAAATTGATAAATTATCCTTATTAGGATATATTTGTCATATGTGGACGTCCAGCCCCGCATTTGTCGCAAACCCCGCTTTGCCGCCTCGAAACCGGCAACGCGGGGTCCCGGCAACACGTAACCCAAAATCGTCGCAGAGGCGACATCTCAGCGATTTCAATGGGATAAACAGGTTTCGGTTGCCTTTTGTCGCGTTTGGTAACCTATTTCCCCACCGTCAGCACGATCTTGCCGATATGCGTATCGGCCTCCATCAGCGCGTGCGCGGCCGCCGCTTCCGCCAGCGGGAAAGTTTTGTAGATCAGCGGCCGCACTTGGCCTGTGGCCAGCAGCGGCCAGACTTTTTCGCGCAAGGCGGCGGCGATCTCGCCCTTCTGCGCCACGCTGCGCGGCCGCAGGGTCGAACCCGTATAGGTCAGGCGCTTGCGCATGATCGGATCGAGGGCCACCTCGATCTTGGAGCCGCGCAAAAACGCGATCTGCACGATGCGGCCTTCGATGGCGGCGGCTTCGACATTGCGCATGAAATAGTCGCCGCCGACCATGTCGAGCGTGAGATCGATGCCGTGGCCGCCGGTGAATTCCTTGGCCGCTTGGACGAAATCTTCGCGCTTGTAGTCGACCGCGCGGTCGGCACCGAGCTTCGCCACGGCAGCGCATTTTTCGGCCGAGCCGACGGTGGCGAGCACATGGGCGCCGAACGCTTTGGCAAGCTGGATGGCCGTTGTGCCAATGCCCGACGCCCCGCCATGCACCATGAAATATTCGCCGGCTTTGAGCCCGCCGCGTTCGAACACGTTCGTCCAAACGGTAAAATACGTCTCCGGGATCGCGGCCGCTTCGACGTCGCCGAACGCCCCCGGGATCGGCAGGCATTGAAGGGCTGGGGCAGCTGCATATTGCGCATAGCCGCCGCCTGCCACGAGCGCGCATACGCGTTCGCCCATTTTCGGCCACGCCACGCCAGCGGAAACCGCCACCACGGTGCCGGCCACTTCGAGGCCCAGCGTGTCGGGCGCGCCCGGCGGCGGCGGATATTTGCCGGTCCGCTGCAGCACGTCGGGCCGGTTGACTCCGGCAGCCGCCACTTCGATCAGCACCTCGCCGTCTTTGAGGGTCGGCAGCTTGGTGGTGGCCAGGCGCAGCACATCCGGCCCGCCGGGGCCGGACATCTCGACGGCAGCCATGGTTTGAGGGAGAGTCATTGCAGCCTCGCTTGCGGTCTTGTGTGCTGGGGAGAAAAACCGTGGAATTCGAAGATCTGGAACCCAAAAACAAACTCGCCAAGCCCAAGGATTTGTCGTCCTGGGGCATTGCCGAGCTTGAAGCCTATATCGCACGGCTCCAAGGCGAAATCGCGCGCGCCCAAGCCGCCATCGACGCCAAGGGCAAACACCGCTCCGCCGCCGACGCTTTTTTTAAGAAGTAGGCGGCGCACGGCGCCGCTTGCGCGTGGCGAACATCAGCCAGCCGACCGGCCCCAGCAGCAAGACCAGCACCAGCCAGCCGAAGCGATGGCCAATCGGGCAGCCCGAGCCCGGCGGCGGGCGCCAGCCGCCGATTCCGGGGGCGAACAGCACATGCAGGAGCGGCAGGCCCCAGCCGCACAGCACGACGATCAAGGCTTGGGTTTGGGTCATGGGCAAAATCGGCGGTTGGATCGGTCTGGCTTGGGCGTCGTCCAAGCGCTAGAACTGTTTGGCACAAACGCGCACGCACGGGAAAGGATATCGGCACATGCTCAAGGGCAAATCGGCGATCGTGACGGGTTCGACCAGCGGCATCGGCCTTGGCATTGCGCGCGCCCTCGTGGCCCAAGGGGCCAACGTGATGCTGAACGGCTTCGGCGAGGCAGCCGCGATTTCGGCCTTGCAAGCCGAACTCGGCAAGGGCGGCGCCAAAATCGCCTATTCGGGGGCCGACATGACCAAGCCCGATCAGGTCGCGGGCCTCGTGGCCGACACGGTGCGCGAATTGGGTTCGGTCGATATCCTCGTCAACAATGCCGGCATGCAGCACGTGGCGCCGGTCGATGCCTTCCCGCTCGAAATGTGGGACAAGGTCATCCAGCTCAATCTCACCTCATGCTTCCAGGCGATCCGCGCGGCCCTGCCGGAAATGAAAAAGCGCAATTGGGGCCGCATCGTGAATATCGCTTCGGCGCACGGGCTCGTCGCCTCGGCCGAAAAATCCGCCTATGTCGCGGCCAAGCACGGGCTCATCGGCCTCACAAAGGTCGTGGCGCTCGAAACGGCCAAGAGCGGCATCACGGCCAACGCGATCTGCCCGGGCTGGGTGCTGACACCGCTCGTGCAAAAGCAGATCGACGCGCTCGCCGCGCGCAAAGGCATTTCGGGCGAGGCGGCCAAGATCGAATTGTTGGCCGAAAAACAGCCGTCGCAGGAATTCGCCACGCCCGAGCAGATCGGCGGCCTCGCCGCGTTTTTGTGCTCGCCGGCGGCCGACCAGATCCGCGGGGCGAGCCTCTCGATCGACGGCGGCTGGACTGCGCAATGACAGCCGCTTTACTGCGTATCGGGCCGCACGCCCATGCGGCGCCACAATTCGTCGTTGAGGTCGCCCTGGCGCACAGGGCCGATCGCGGCGGGGCGCGGGGCGGGCGTGGGCGGGCTCACATCGTCCACGGTCAACGGTGCCGGGGCCGGTTCGCCGCTGAGACCGATATAAAGCCCCACCCCGCCCACGAGCAGAACCGTCAGAACGCCTATCCCGATCAGCGCCAGCCTCAGATAGCGCGCGCGATTGCTGAGCGGCGGGGCGGCGGGCGGAACGTCTTCCGGATCGACCGGTCGTTTGCCCATGCCTTGCTTGCCGGCCATACCCTTGCCTTGCGGGCCTTTGCCGGGCGGGCCTTTGGAAACAGGGCCTTTGGGCGGCAGGTTCGTGCGAGCGGGTGCAGCCATACCGTTATCTTAAGCCAATTTCGCCAAAACAGGGAGAATTCGCGATGGATCTGATCGTGCAGGGCCAGACTTTCCTGCTGACCTACGGCCCGCCTTTCGTCGCCGGCATTGCGATCCTCGTGGTCGGCAGCTGGGTTGCCGGCATCGTGCAGCGCGGTGTGGCCACCACGCTCGAGCGCGTGGGCAAGGTCGAGCTTACGCTGGCACGCTTCCTCGCGAGCCTCTCGCGCTATCTCATCCTCGTCGTCGTGGTGCTGGCGGCGCTGTCGCAATTCGGCATCCAGACCGCAAGCCTCATCGCCGTGTTCGGTGCGGCCGGTTTGGCCGTGGGCTTGGCGCTGCAGGGCACGTTGTCCAACGTTGCGGCCGGCGTGATGCTGCTCGCGTTTCGCCCCTACCGGGTCGGCGATCGCATCGATGCCGGCGGCGTGCAGGGTATGGTCGAAGCGATCGACCTGTTCGTGACCGACATCCGCACCGACGACAATGTCCAAGTGCTGATCCCGAACGGCAAGATCTGGGGCGACAAGGTCGTGAACCATTCGAAGTACCAGTCCAAGCGCCTGGATTTCGAAGTGACGGTGCCCGACGAAGCGGACGTCGAAAGCGCATGCGCGCGTTTGGTGAAACTGGCCGCCGGCGATCCGCGCTGCCTTGCCAATCCGGCCCCTGAGGCGATCATCGTCAAATACGCCAAGGACAGCGTCACCGTGCTGCTGCGCAGCTGGTGCAAACCGGCCGACGAAGGGGCGATGCGCTCGTCGATGAATCTCGCGTTGCGCAATCTTTCCAAGTCGAATTTCGCGGGCGGCTGACATGGCGATGCGCGAGGCGAAGTTCCGGATCGGCGAAATCGTGCGCCACCGCGTCTACGACTTCCGCGGCGTGGTGTTCGACGTCGATCCGGTCTTCGCCAATACCCAGGAATGGTACGACGCGATCCCGGCCGATCTGCGCCCGCGCAAGGACCAGCCCTTCTACCATCTCTACGCGATCAACGACCAGCAGGGCGCCTACCAGGCCTATGTCAGCGAGCAGAATCTGCTGCCCGACGCCGAGCGCGGACCGGTCGAACACCCGGACGTCAAGCGCGCCTTCGAGGGCCCCAAGAACGGGCTCTACCGGCCGCGCGCTTCGTCCTTCGGCGCCACGATGAACTGAGGAGCCCGCAAAATCAGATGGCGCTCGCGCGCGCACCGCATTGCAATCTTAAGAAGCAAACCGCTTCAGCGCGGATGCGCGCGCACGACGTCCAGAAACGGCTTGCCGTAGCGCTCGAGCTTGGCCGCCCCCACGCCGTGCACGAGGCGCATGTCGTCGAGGCTCTGCGGCCGTATCGCCGCCATCTCGATCAAGCTGCGGTCGGCGAACACCACGTAGGCCGGCTGGCGCAATTCTTTGGCAAGCCGTGTGCGCAGCGCCTTGAGGGCCGCCAGCAATTCGCCGTCGGCGGGCGCATGCGCGGGCGTCCCCTTGGAAGCTTTCTTCTCGGCCTTGCCGGCCCACAGCGCATCCTTGCGCACGGCGAATTTCTCGGCCCCGCGCAGCACGGCACGGCCCATCTCGGTCACCGACCACGAGCCGTGCCCGGCAATGTCGAGTGCGATGAGGCCGGCCGCCGACATCTGCCGAAAGATCGAACGCCATTCCCCCGCGCTGCGGTCTTTGCCCACGCCGTATGTCGGCAAAGACGCATGGCCGTAGCGTTCGATCGCGGCCCCGCCAGCCCCCGTCAGAATGAGCACCAGATGTTCGGTGCCGAAGCGTTCGCCCGTGCGCAGGATCGCCGACATGGCCTTCTGCGCATCGATCGTCGCGTCGGCGGTCTCGACACCGTCCTGGCACAGATCGCAATTACCGCAAGGCTGCGAGGCTTCGCCGAAATAGGCGAGCAGCGACTGGCGGCGGCAGCTGGGTGCTTCGCACAACGCCACCAGCGCGTTGAAGCGCTGGCGCTCGATGCGCTTGCGCTCGTCGGGCGCATCGCTCTGTTCGATCTGCATGCGCCTGAGGCGCATGTCGTCGAGTCCGAACAAGGTCAGCGTATCGGCCGGCAACCCGTCGCGACCCGCACGGCCGATTTCCTGGTAGTAGCTCTCCACGTTCGACGGCAGATCGGCGTGGACCACGAAGCGCACGTCGGGTTTGTCGATGCCCATGCCGAAGGCCACGGTCGCGCACACGACGATGCCGTCTTCCTGCAAGAACAGATCCTGGTTGGCATTGCGTACGCGCACGTCGAGCCCCGCATGGTAGGGCACGGCGCGAATGCCGGATTTCGACAGCGCTTCGGCAAGCTCCTCGGTGCGCTTGCGCGAGGCGCAATAGACGATGCCGCTCTGGCCCTTGCGCTCGGCCAGGAACGCAGCGATCTGCTGGCGCGCCTGCTGTTTGGGGCGCATGGCGAGCCGCAGATTCGGCCGGTCGAACGAACGCACGAACAGACGCGGCGGCGTCGAAAAAAGTTTGCTCTCGATGTCGGCGCGCGTGGGCGCATCGGCCGTCGCCGTGAGGGCCACCGTCGGCACGTCGCCGAGCTCGCGCCGGATGCGCCCGATCGCCAGATATTCGGGGCGGAAATCGTGGCCCCATTGCGACACGCAATGCGCCTCGTCGATCGCGAGCAAGGTCGTATGCGCTTCGGCCAGCAATTCGCGCATGTAGTCGCGCACGAGGCGCTCGGGCGCCACATAGAGCAGACGCAGCCGGTCTTCTCGGATCGCGCGGCGCACGGCCGCATTGTCGGCGGCGTCGTTGGAGGAGTTGAGGCTCGCGGCTTCAATGCCGTATTCGCGCAGCTGACCCACCTGATCGCGCATCAGCGCGATGAGCGGCGATACCACGACCGTGAGGCCGCCGCGCACCAGGGCCGGCAGCTGGTAGCACAAAGATTTGCCCGCCCCCGTCGGCATCACGGCGAGCACGTTTTCGCCCGCCAGGACGGCCGCGATCACCGCTTCCTGGCCGGGGCGGAAATCGTCGAACCCGAAAATCGACTTGAGTTTCTGGCGCGCCGAATCGAGCGAAGCATTCATGCTTTTTCTTCTGCCATCGTGCGCGCTCTGCCACAATGCCCGTCCTCGCGAAAGGCCGATAAGCATGGAAATTCCGTTGGGACCCGAGATATCTCCCCACCCGGCACCGCCGCCCGTACATTGCGTGCTCGAGGGACGCACCTGCCGCTTGCGCCCGCTCGATCCGGCCCGCGATACGGACGGGCTCTATGCGCTCTCGCACGGCGTGTCGAAAGAGCAGCAATGGGCCTATCTGTTCACGGGGCCCTATGCGGACAAAGCCTCGTTCGCCGAGCATGTGCAGAAGATCGCGGCCGGGACGGGCGATCCGATCTATTGGGCCGTGGCGGACAAAAACGACCGCGCGGTCGGCTGGCTTTCGCTGATGCGCATCGACCGCATACATCGCGTGATAGAGGTCGGCTCGATCCTCTATACGCCTGCCCTGCAGCGCACGGTCGCGGCTACGGAAGCGCAGTATCTGATCGCGCGGCATGTGTTCGAAACGCTGGGCTACCGGCGCTTCGAGTGGAAATGCAACGATCTGAACGAGCCCTCGAAACGGGCCGCACTGCGCCTGGGCTTTTCCTACGAAGGGTTGTTTCGCCAGCACATGATCGTCAAAGGCCGCAGCCGCGACACGGCGTGGTTCGCGATGATCGACCGCGATTGGCCGCAGATAAAAGCCGCGTTCGAAGCGTGGCTGGCGCCCGAAAACTTCGATTCCAAAGGCTGGCAGAAACGCGAACTGGCCGCGTTTCGCTAAGGCGCGCCCGCGAGGAAGTCGAAATCGCAGCCTTGCGGGGCTTGCAGCACGCTGCGGCGATAGAGATTGCGGTAGCCGCGCTTCGGGATCGGCGGCGGCGCAAGGCCTTCCAGGCGCCGCGCGATCTCGGCCGGTTCGACCAACAGATCGATCGTCTTGGCCGAAACCGACAGGCGAATGCGATCGCCGTTGCGCACGGCCGCCAAGGGCCCGCCGATCGCGGATTCAGGCGCCACATGCAGCACGATCGTGCCGAAGGCCGTGCCCGACATGCGCGCATCCGAGATGCGCACCATGTCTTTCACGCCCTGGCGCGCGAGCTTTTTCGGGATCGGCAGATAGCCGGCTTCCGGCATGCCGGCCGCATGCGGGCCTGCGTTTTTGAGGACCAGAAAATCCTCCGCCACGACGTCGAGGTCGGCATCGTCGATGCGCGCGGCAAGATCGGCCAGATCCTCGAACACGATCGCACGACCTTCCGTTTCGAACAAAGCGGGCGTGGCGGCCGCACGTTTGAAGATCGCACCCGCGGGTGCAAGGCTGCCGCGCAGGGCGACCAGGCCGCCGACCGGCGAGACGGGGGCGTCGAACGGTTTCACGACATTGCGATCGACCCAATCGATGGGCTCGGCGAGCCGCTCGCCCAAGCTGCGGCCTTCGACATCGATCGTGTCGAGATGCAGAAGCGGCTTCAGTTCGCGCAAGACCGCACCCACGCCGCCGGCGGCGTAGAAATCTTCCATATAGCCTTCGCCGACGGGCTTCAGATCGACGAGGACGGGCGTTTCGTCGGAAATACGATTGAGCCGATCGAAATCGATCGCCACGCCGCAGCGCCCGGCGATAGCCGTGAGATGTACGACTGCATTGGTCGAACCGCCGAGCGCCATCAGCACGCGCAGCGCGTTCTCGATCGATTTCTGCGTCACGATCTGGCTGGGCCGCAAGCCGCTGGCGATGAGGCCGACGGCGGCCCGGCCGGTTTCCTCGGCCGCGACCAACCGGGCCGCATGCACGGCCGGAATGGCGGCCGTCCCCGGCAACGACATGCCGAGCGTTTCGGCAATACACGCCATCGTGCTGGCCGTCCCCATCACCGCACAGGTGCCGGCCGTGACGGCAAGGCGGCCCTCGACCGTGTCGATTTCGGCCTTGTCGATGCTGCCCGCCCGATACTTGCCCCAGAAGCTGCGGCAATCGGTGCACGCCCCCAAGCGCTGGCCGCGATGGCGGCCGGTCATCATCGGCCCCGTGACGAGCTGAATCGCGGGCCGGTCGGCCGACACGGCCCCCATGAGCTGGGCGGGCACGGTTTTGTCGCAGCCGCCGATCAGCACGACCGCGTCCATCGGCTGGGCGCGCACCATCTCCTCGGTGTCCATCGCCATAAGGTTGCGGTAGACGAGGCTGGTGGGTTCGAGAAACACCTCGCCCAGCGACACGGTCGGGAACACGCGCGCCAATGCACCCGCCGCCGTGATCCCGCGCACGACCGCCGCGACGAGCTCGTCCATCGTGCGGTGGCAATTGTTGAAGTCGGACGGGGTGGCCGCAACGCCGACGATGGGTTTGGCGAGCGACGCCGCGGACAGGCCGGTCGAACGCGCGAACGACCGGCGCAGAAAGCGCGCGAAATCCCGGTCGCCGTAGTTGGTGAGCCCGATGTCGAAACCCTGCGCGTCCGCCATGTCGCTTTCGTCCTTTTTTGCACAAGAATTTACGGTCGCCATTGTGCCGAACTGCATTGTATAAATGCAATGTTAACTCTCTCGCGTCTATATGGCCTTATGAAGAGGACGCTGCTTCCGACAAGCTTCGAAGCGCGCGGCTTGCTGGTTCCGTTCGAGAACCCCAAGCTGCGGCCCGTGCGTTTGCGCGCGGGCCCCGACCAGCGCCTCAAGGAATGGGAGGCGGTGTTCGAGAACTACGCCGGCGATTCGGGGCGGCAGAATCTCATCATGCAGTGGATCCATCTGCCCAACTGGACGCAGATGGCGACGCGCGACCGCGAATTGTTCGACCAGATCGGCCGGAGCTTCGAGGGTGCGGGCGTCGATCCGCTGACGCTGCGCACGATCGTGCTGCAGGTCGAGCACAAGCACGCGGAAGACGAGGCGCGGCGCGCGGCGGCAAAACAGCGCATCGACGGAACCCGCCGCGACGCGCTGACAGCCTATGTGAGCTTGCTCGCCCAGGCGACGCGCGAATGCGGCATTGCGCGCGGCGACGCGTTCATGGCGCGCGCCAACAGCACGGTCCTCATGCAGGCGATCCAATCCGCACCGACGGAACTTGCGGACGGCGCCATGGCGAGCCTGTCGGGCAAGGTGTTCGCGCATCTGTCCGAACAGGCCAAGGTCCCGCAGCGCGAAGTGCCCAAGCGCATCGAAAGCCTTGCCGACATTCTCGCCCCCATCGGCGCCATCAACCTCGATGCCGATCCCGGCGCCAAGCAGGAGGGGCATCTGTCCCTGTCTTTCGCGCGGCTCGAAAAATTCGCCGAAGACGTCGCCGCCTACGAAAAGAACGCGCGCGACGAAGCGGCCAACCGCGCCCTTCTGGTCGTGTTCAGCGCGCGCCAGTTCGTCGAACTCGTGCGCCAGAAGCTCAGCGACATCGAGCAGCGCCTGAGCTTTTTCGTGGCCGTCATCCGCGACTTCGACGACGTCGCGAGCACCATCAAAGCCTGTTCGCGCGAAATCGCCTTTTCGATGGACGGCTGGGATACCCTCATCGACGTGTGGGACGAGGGCGTGCGCAAATACGAGAGCACGCAGGACGCCTACGCCCTCGATCTGGCGATCCAGCACATTCTGCTGTACCTGCCGACGATGCCCGCGAACGCGACCAGCAGCGAGAACGAAAAAGTATGGAACGGCCTCACCTTCCAGCGCAGCAAAATGGTGCGACAGTTCACCAACTGGATCGACGGCTCGGTCGACACCGAACTCCAGGCGCGCATGGAGAAAGCGCGGGCCGGAGCGGCGTCGTGACCGCCGTCCCGGGCGAACGCCGGCGGGCCGTGCGCTACCGGCCGCGGGACGCGAGCGTCGAGATTCTCGGGCGCATCGCGGCCCTCACCGACCTGTCGGTCATGGGCATGCACACAAACGGCGTGTGGGAGGGGCTTGCGCCGGGCAGCGTCGTTTCCGTCGTGCTGCGCCTGCCGCGCGCGCGCGCCGACCGCCCGCCGCACCGCTTCGACCTGGCCGCGATCGTGGTCGGCCAGTCGGCAGCGGGCACGGCACTGCGCTATCTGCAGCCGTCGAAACGCTGGGTCCGCGCGCTCGAGGCCTACCTGGCCGCCGCCGCCGAAGCCGTCGCCGACTAGGCGCGGCAGCTTTCGAAGCCGGCGCTGAGTTTCTCGCGGTCGAGCTTGCGGCCGATGAAAACGAGTTTCGAGGCGCGCTTGTCGCCGGCCTTCCATTCGTGGCCCCACGTCGAATCGGCGATCATGTGGACGGCCTGGAACACGAAGCGCTGGCGCGCGTCTTTGACCGACAGAATGCCTTTCGAGCGCAGAATGTCGGCCCCCGACTGGGCCAACACCTGGCCGATCCATTGCTGGAATTTTTCCGGGTCGATTTCGCCGTCGATGCCGAGCGAAATCGAAGTCACCGTGACGTCGTGCGATTCGTGCGGTGCAGCATGGTCGTGATGGTCGTGCGCGTGATGGTCGTGTCCATGGTGGTCGTGATGATCGTGATCGCAGTCGGGCCCGTGCACATGGTCGGGATCGTGGTGGTCGTGGTCGTGATGCTTCAAGAACGCGGGCTCGAGATTGAGGATGCGCTGCAGATCGAACGCCCCTTTGTCGAGGATCGCGTCGAGCGCGATCTTGCTGTTCTGCGTGCGGTGCTGCTTGGCGTAGGGATTGATCGCGCGCACCTTGGCCTCGACGGCCTTGAGCTGTTCGGGGCTCACGAGATCGGTCTTGTTCACGAGCACCACGTCGGCGAACGCGACCTGGTCTTCGGCTTCGTGGCTGTCGGCCAGGCGATCGAGGAAAAAGCGCGCGTCGACGACGGTGACGATCGCATCCAGTGCTGTCTTGGCGCGCACCTCGTCGTCCACGAAAAAGGTCTGCGCCACGGGTGCGGGATTGGCGAGGCCGGTCGTTTCGACGATGATGCCGTCGAGCTTGTCGGCGCGCTTCATCAGCCCTGCGATGATGCGCACGAGATCGCCGCGCACGGTGCAGCAGATGCAGCCGTTGTTCATCTCGAAAATTTCTTCGTCGGCCCCGACCACGAGATCGTTGTCGATATTCGACTCGCCGAACTCGTTGATGATGACGGCGTATTTCTTGCCGTGGTCCTCGGTGAGGATGCGGTTCAGAAGCGTGGTCTTGCCGGCGCCCAGATAGCCGGTCAGCACGGTGACGGGAATTTGGCTCATGTCGGTCCTCGAGAAAAAACGAAGGCTGCGGCGCGCCTCGATATCTAGGAACGCCGCAGCCCCCGTTCAATGCGCGCCTACTTGATGTTGACGAGACGCAAGGGGAAGTAGTTGTCGGCCATCTGCACCACGTCGACATTCTGCTTCATCGCCCACACGATCGTCTGCTGGTGGAGCGGGATGTAGCCGAAATCGTCGGCAAGATGCTTGAAGGCGCGGCTGATCATTTCCTGGCGCTTGGACCTGTCGCTTTCCGAGGCCACGAGGTCGGTGAGCTTGTCGACCTCGGGGTTCGAATAGCCGCCGTTGTTGAACAGGCCGCGCGAGCGGGCCATGTCGCGGCTGTGCATCAGGCTGATCAGCACGTTGTGCGCGTCGTAGGTCGAAGGCGTCCACCCGAGCAGATAGAACGAGGTGTTGAACACCGGCGTGTTGACCTTGGCGAAGAAGCGCGCGCGCGTCTGGGCGTTCAAATTCACCTTCATGCCTGCGCGCGCGAGCATCGCCACGACCGCCGTGCAGATCGCTTCGTCGTTGACGTAGCGGTCGTTCGGGCAGTCGAGCGTGACTTCGAAGCCGTTGGGATATCCGGCTTCGGCAAGCAGCCGCTTGGCGGCGTCGGGATCGTAGGGGGCCGCCCGGCGCGCCATTTCCGGCGTGAAGCCGTTCACGCCCGGCGCGATCAGCGAGCCCGTGGGGACGGACTGGTTGCGCATGACGCGGCTCTTGATCGCCTCGACGTCGATCGCCTGATAGAAGGCCTGGCGCACGCGCTTGTCCTTGAAGGGGTTGGTCCCCTTCACCGGCGATTCCGTGAGCTCGGCGCGCAGCTGGTCGAACGACAGATAAATGATACGCAGCTCCGGCCCTTGCACGAGCTTGAGGCCGGGCGTGGCCGCCAGGCGCGGCTGGTCCTGCGGCGGCACGGTGTAGACGAAGTCCACCTCGCCCGACAGCAGGGCCGCGATGCGCGTGGCGTCGTTGCCGATGCGGAAGAACGTGGCTTCCGAAATGTTGTGCGCGGCCTTGTCCCACCAGTTGGGATTGGGGACCAGCACGGTGCGCACGTCGGGCTCGCGCAGGCGCAGGACGAAGGGCCCGGTGCCGTTGGCGTTGCGCGTGGCGAAGCTTTCTTCGTTCTTGGTGAGGTCGGCGGCGACGACGGCGTTGTTCTTCTCCGCCCACGCCTTGGACATGATGCCCCAGGTCGTGAGCTGGTCGGGGAAGATCGGATCGACGCCGTTGGTGTCGAACTCGACGGTGAAATCGTCGATCTTGCGGATCCCCTTGGCCGAAACGAAATTGCCCTTGAGGTTCGAGCCGCCCGTGGTGACGCGCGTGTACGAAAACACGACATCGTCGGCGGTGAACGGCGTGCCGTCGTGGAAACGCACGCCCTGGCGCAGGCGGAAGCGCCAGACTTCCGGCGAGGGCTGGCTCCATTCGGTGGCCAGCGCCGCTTCGAGCTTCAGGTTCGCGTCGCGGCGCACCAGCGGCTCGTAGATGTTCTGCGTGAAGGTCAGCAGAAAGGTTTCGTTGCGGGCATAGGGATCCATCGAATTGACGTCGCCGTCGTTGGCCCATTTGAAGGGCTTGCCCTGCGCGGCCACGGGCGCTGCCGCGAAGGGCAGGCTCGCTGCGGCGACCAGACCCGCCAAGGCGGCGGCCAGAAATTTGGATTTCATGCTTCGGACTCCCTGGTTTCTAGAGGCTTGGATTTGTCGGAGGCTTTTTTTCGTTTTGGGCGCTCAGTTGGGCCGGGACGCGTAGAGCCCGCGCAGATCGTCGGCAGCACAGGCGAGTTCTTCGAGATGCGGATTGAGGGCCAATGCGGTTTCGTAGGCCGCGAGGGCCGCCGCCGGATGGCCGTTGCGCAGCGCGATCTGGCCGAAACCGGCAAGTGCGCCGAAATGGCGCGGCTCGCGCGCCAAAGTTTCGATGATGTCGGCCACCGCATCGGCATCGCGCAATTCGATGAAGGCCAGCGTGGCGCGCTTGTTCCACACCTCGGCCCATTCGGGATACGCGTCGCACAGCGCATCGAGGGCGGCGCGCGCCGGTGTGGTTTCCTTCGCGACGATGAGGCCGATCGCTTTCTGCATGGCGTCGGTTGCCGCGGCATCGTCGTGGTTGGTCCACAGCGCCCATATCAGATCGCCGGTTTCCTCGGCATCGCGCGGCGGGGCGTCCTTCAGAAGATCGCGAAACAGCGCATCGAGGCGCTTGCTGCGGCCGGCTGGCTGCGGCTTGGCGCATGTGGGATCGCCGCACAGGGCCATGACTTGGCGCAAGGCGGCCGAAATATCGGGGCCGCGTTCCGCCCCCGGCGCGCGGGCGGAGGAGCGCTTGGCAGCGCCAAGGCTGCGAGCTTTGGCGGTCGAAACCGGGGTTGACGCTGTTCGGCGGAGGGTCTTCACGGCGCCGACTTTCGCGCATTCAAAGCTTGCGTGCCATCTTTTTTGGATTCGCGGCCACGCGCGCACCCTGGAAATAGGTTACCAAGCGCGACAAACAGCGACCGTCGCTAATTTAACCCGTTGATTTTCCACAAATGTAACCACGGCGGCGAATCGCGGTTACATGTTGCAAAGGCGGCTTTCGGGCGGAATCCCGCGCAACATTCTTCACTTTTCAAACAGCGCCTGCCGCCAGGAGGGAAGCCGGCGACGATCGCAAATTTGAGCATAAAATACAGAAAACTTCAAGAACTTGGTATTTTTTCTTGTGATAGAATAATAGCGCTTCCGCTTAGGTAACCCGCGTGCGCGCCCCGTGCCCCAGTGCCTACGCCCGTGCGAATGCGGCCGCCTGGCGAGCGAGCTTTTCGATGCCGGCCCAGTCTTTGGCCGCAAGCTTGTCCTTCGGCACTACCCACGAGCCGCCGACGGTCGTGCAGTTGGGTTCGGCCAGAAACGCCGGAATATCGGCAGGCTTGATGCCGCCCGTGGGACAAAACACGACGTCCGGGAAAACCGGCCCCATCGCCTGCAGCCATGCGACGCCGCCCGAAACGTTCGCCGGAAACAGCTTCATCTCGCGGAACCCGAATTCGCGCGCCTGCATGATCTCGCTCGCCGTTGCAACCCCCGGTATGAAAGGCAGGCCGCAGCTGCGCACGGCCTGCGCCAAATCGCGCGTGAGGCCCGGCGACACGCCGAAAGCCGCACCTGCATCCTGCGCGCGCGACACGTCGGCAGCGGTGAGCAGCGTGCCCACGCCGATGCTGGCTTCGGGGGCGGCCGCCACCATCGCCTTCAACGCGTCGAGAGCGCCTTGCGTGCGCAGCACCACCTCGAAGGTCGAAACGCCGCCCGCGACCAGCGCACGCGCAAGATCGCCTGCGACGCTTGCGTCGGCGATCGTCAAGATCGGCATGACCGGCCCACGCGCCAGAATTTCGCGCATCGTGCGCATCGTCGTCGCCATTGCATGTCCTCCCCAAACTGTACGATACGGGTTTGCAGGCACGCGCGTCAACGCGACGCAAAAATTGCGGCACGCCATGCCGCGATCGAACGTTTGGCCGCGGCCGCAAACGGGCTAAGGTAAGCCAGAATGACCGAACAGAATCCCGCGCAAGACGACCCGCTGCAGACCTCGCCAACGCTGTTCGCCGACGCGATCGAAGGCATGATCGACGGTTTCGCGCTCTACGACGCGCAAGACCGGCTCGTCGCGCACAATCGGCGCTACGGCGAAATGTTCGACATTCCGGCCGCCTTGCTGCGGCCGGGCACGCCGTTCCGCAAAATCATCGCGCATGTTGCCGCATGGCCCGGCCACGGCTTCGATGCGGCCCAGCAGGAATCCTTCCTGGCCGAACGCGCCCGGCGTCGCGACCGGATCGGCCAGCGCATCGAACGGCGCCTGGCCGACGGGCGCGTCTACCAGATACTGGAATCGCCGACCCGCGACGGCGGCATCGTGGTCGTGGCGCGCGACGTGAGCGCCGAACACGCCGCCCGCGCGGCGGCCGACGCCGCCGAACGGCGCTTTCGCGAAGGGCTCGACGCGCTCGAAGAGGGCTTTGCCCTCTACGACGCCGCCGGCGGCCTGGTGGCGTGGAACGCGCGCTATGTGGGGGCGTTCCGCGACGCCTACAAACATATCGCGGTCGGCATGACGCTCGAGAAAGTCCTCGAAATGCTGGCGCGCGATCCGATCTGGAACGGGCACGACCGGCTGCGCGAGGCTTTCGTGTGCGCGAGCGTGACAGGGCACAGAACGCCCGGCGCGATCTTCGTGCTCGAACTGCCCAACAAGCGCACCATCGAAGGCGTGGAACGGGTGACGGCCGACGGCGGGCGCATTTCGCTGATGCGCGACGTGACGGCCGAACGCGCGGCGCGCGAGGCGCTGGCGGTGAGCGACCAGCGCCTGCGCGACGGCATTGCCGCCATGACCGAAGGCCTTGCCCTCTACGACAGCGACGACCGGCTCGTGCTGTGGAACGCGCAGCTCGAAGTGCTGCTGCCGCACCTTGCGGGCAAGCTGCGCGTCGGAATGGCGCGCACCGAAATCGCCGAACTGGGCGAGGCGGCGGGCTTGCGCGACGCGAACGCGCCGGACACGCGCTGGACCGTCGCATGGCGCCGCCACACGGCTGCGAACGCCAGCGACTTCGAGATTCTGAAGCCGTCGGGCGATCTCGTGTCGGCGCATGTGCGCATTACGGCAGACGGCGCGCGACTCGGCGTGTTCCGCGACGTGACCGAGGAGCGGCGCAATCTCGCGCGGCTCGCGGACAGCGAAATCCGCTTCCGCGACTTCGCGCAAGTCACGAGCGACTGGCTGTGGGAGACCGACGCCGCCCATCGCCTGACGTTCGTCGCCGACCCGCGCGGCAAGCTCAACATCGATTTCGACGCGCTGATCGGGCGCACGCATCTGGAATTGGCGTCGCCCGAGCGCCGCGCCGAGCCGCGCGGCGACGGCAGCGACGCGGGCGATCCCGAAGTCCATCGCCACGATCTCGAATTGCGGCGCTCGTTCCGCGACTATCTGTTCGCCTATGCGCGGCCCGACGGCAGCATCGACTGGCTCGAGATTTCCGGCATTCCGCTGTTCGACGAGACCGGCGCTTTCATCGGCTATCGCGGGGCCGGGCGCATGGCGACCGAGCGCGTGCGCGCGCGTGCGCGCCTGGCGGCAGCGCTCGAAGAGGCGCAGGCCGCGCGCGAAGCGGCCGAGCGCGCCAGCCGCGCCAAATCCGACTTTCTGGCCGCGATGAGCCACGAGATCCGCACGCCGATGAACGGCGTGATCGGCATGACGAGCGTGCTGCTCGAAGCCGATCTCGATCCGGGCCAGCGCCGGGCGCTGGAAACGATCCGCCAATCGGGCGAGTTGCTGCTGCAGATCATCAACGACGTGCTCGACCTCACCAAGCTCGATGCCGGGCGCATGACGGTGGAAAACGCGCCGTTCGGCCCGCGCGACGTGGCGCAAGGGGTGGTCGATCTGCTGGGGCCGCGTGCCGCCGCAAAGCAGCTCGGGCTGCGGCTGGCGCCGGCGGCGAATTTGCCGGCCAGCGTGGTCGGCGACGGCGGCCATGTGCGCCAGATCCTGCTCAATCTCGTGGGCAACGCGCTCAAATTCACCGATCGCGGCGAGGTGACGCTCGCGGTGGAGATTGCCGCAGCGAATCCGCTCGTGCTGCGTTTTGCCGTCGCCGACACCGGCATCGGCATTCCGCCCGAGCGGCACGGCGAGCTGTTCCAGGACTTCGCCCAGCTCGACGGCTCGAACACGCGCCGCTACGGCGGCACGGGCTTGGGCCTTGCGATCTGCCGGCGCCTGGCCGAGCGCATGGGCGGGCGCATTTCGCTTGCGAGCGCGCCGGGCAAGGGCAGCGTGTTCACGCTCGAGCTGCCGGTTGCGGCGGTCGCCGCACCGGCGGCACCGCAGGCGCAGGCGCCCACGCCCGAACTTCCCGCCGATCTCAGCCTGCTGCTGGCCGAGGACAATCCGACCAACCGCATGGTCGCCGTCGCCATGCTGGAAAGTGCCGGGCTGGTCCCGCACATCGCCGAAGACGGTGCGCAAGCGCTGGCAGCGGCCAGCATGCAGCGCTACGACCTCATCCTCATGGACGTACAGATGCCCGAAATGGACGGGCTTGCCGCCACGCGCGCGATCCGCAGATCGGGCAACTTCAATGCGCAGACGCCGATCGTCGCGGTCACGGCCAACGCGTTCGAGTCGCATTCGGCCGAATGCTTGGCCGCAGGCATGAACGATTTTCTCGCCAAGCCCTATCGCAAGTTCGATCTGTTCGCCACGATCCTGCGCAACGTGCGCGACAAAACCCGGACCCCCTGATAGGTTTCGGGCCGTTCCCTTCCTTCCCCCAGCCGGAGCCTTAGCGTTGCCATGATCATGACCACGACCGACAGCATCCAAGGGCGGCAAGCGACCGCATATCTCGGCATCGTTTCGGCCGACGTGGTGCTGGGCTCGAACATGTTCCGCGATTTCTTCGCATCCGTGCGCGACTGGGTCGGCGGGCGCGTGGGCAGCTACGAAAAGGTTTTTGCCGACGCCAAGGCCGAAGCGCTGGCGGAGCTTGAGAAGCGCGCGGCCGCGCTGGGCGCCGATGCGGTCATCGGCATCGATCTCGACTACCAGACCGTCGGCGGCGACAGCAAAACCCTGCTGATGGTCGCGGCCAACGGCACGGCCGTCAAACTCGGCTGACGGCCGGAAGCACCCGTATTTTGACCGCGAACCTCAAACTTCTGGCCATCGCCATGGGACTGATCGCCGCCATCCTCGGCTATCTCGGCTACGACCGTTTCGCCAAGAGCCAGCTCGTGTTCGGCACGCCCATCGATGCGCGCCAGCTGCTGCAAGCCGCCTCGCGCGACGGGGCCGTGCTGGTGCGCACGCTCGGCGGCGCTTTGGGCGAAAGCGCCGAAGCGCTCAATGCGCGCGTCGTTGCGAAGTTGCGCGCCGGCATCGCCGAGCCGTGGCTGCGCCTGGAAACCGATGCGGCCAAAACGCAGAATGCGTTCGTGCTGACCTTCCTGTTCGACGGCCCGTCCGATACCCGTCCGAACTTCGCCCAGCTCTGCGCCGGCACGCCGCAAGCGCAGCATCCCCAGACCAAAGACGTCAATGTTTACGCGGTGCTGTGCGGCCCCAACGGGCCGGTTGTGGGCATCCACGGCTGGACCAAGCGGCCCGAAACCGCCGACGCACCCGCCCTCGGCCGCCTCGTCGAACAAATCGGGCTCGCGGCCCTGCGCGGCAATACCTGAACCGCAAGCGGTACGCGGTTAACCCAATCTAAACCAGTCGCGACCGATAAAGGCTGCATGGGGAAGGTTGCCGCACCGCTGTCGATCGCCGTCGACTCGCTCGCATTGATGGATGCGGTCGCGCACGCGGTGCTTGCAGTCGATTCGTACGGCACGGTCGCGTTCGCCAACCGCGCCGCGCGCGAAATGTTTGCCGCCGACGACAAAACGCTCGACGACACGGACATGGCGCGCTTGGTGCCGGCCCTCGCCGAACGCTGGCGCGGCGGCATCGCCGTCGGCACGTTCGCGACCGATGCGAATGCGTGCGACGGGCGGATGTTCCCCGTGCAGCTGACGGTCGCGCGCTGCGGCGACACGGCGGCACCCTGGCACATCGTGACGGTCCGCGACCAAAGCGAGCAGCTTGAAACCGAGCGCCGCATCGCAGCGCAGGGGCTGCGCGATCCGCTGACCGGCCTTGCGGCGCGCGCCCTGTTCCTCGAGCAGATCGGCACGGCCTTGGCGCAACGGGCATCCGGCAGGGCCCTTGCCGTCGCGTGCCTCGGCCTCGACCGCTTCAAATCCGTGAACGATTCGCTGGGCTTTCTCGCGGGCGACACGCTGCTGCAGCAGGTCGCCGCACGCCTCGCCGTCGAGTTCGGCGCCGAAGTGTCGCTGGCACGCCTGGGCGGCGACGAGTTCGGCCTGCTGATCGCCGACGCGCCGCGCGAGGCGGACATCGCGGTCGTCGCCGAACGCGCCCTCGGCGTGTTTTCCGCACACTTCGCGCTCGGCGGGCGCGAAGTGTCGGCAAGCGCTTCGGTCGGGCTGGCCTTCGCCGGCGCGGACGCGCAAAAACCGGATTCCGCGCAGCGCCTGCTGTCGAACGCCGACATTGCGATGCTGCGCGCCAAACGCACCGGCGGCCGACGCATCGAGATTTTCGAGCCCAGCCGCCACGGCGAAGCGTTGGGCCTGCTCGAGATCGAATTGGCCATGCGCGACGCGTTGCAGGCGAACGAATTCGAAGTCGTCTATCAGCCGATCGTCGCCCTTGCCAATGGCCGCCTGTGCGGCGTGGAAGCCTTGCTGCGCTGGCGCCGCGACGGCATCGACATATCGCCGTCGGTCTTCATTCCGATCGCGGAGGAATCGGGCCTCATCGTCGAGATCGGCGCTTTCGTGCTGCGCCGGGCCTGCGCGCAGATGGCGCAATGGCGCCGCGAGTTCGGTGCGGCCGCCCCGGGCTACGTGTCGGTCAATCTCTCGGCCCGCCAGCTCGACCGCGACGACGTGCCGGCCTTGGTCGGCACCGTTCTGGCCGAGACGGGCCTTGCCGCAAGCGATCTCGAACTCGAACTCACCGAATCGACGGTCGTGCAGAATGCCGATGCCGGGCGCGACGTGCTGCGCGCGGTCGTCGGCCAAGGGGTCGCCCTGTCGATCGACGATTTCGGCACCGGCCAGTCGTCGCTGTCGCAGCTGCCGCGCCTGCCGATCAGCAAGATCAAGATCGACCGCGCCTTCGTCGGCCGCATGGACAGCGAAAGCGAATGTTTCGAGATCGTGCGCATCATCGTGAGCCTCGCCAACGCGCTCGGCATGGTGACGGTGGCCGAAGGCATCGAGCGCGAATCCCAGGCCGTGCTGCTGCGCCAACTGGGCTGCCGCTACGGCCAGGGCTATCTGTTCGACCGTCCGCGCAACGCCGACGGCATCGCCAGGCTGTGCGCCAACGCCGCGAGCCTGCCCGCGGCCGCGACCCAAGCCGTCGGCTGACGGCGGCCTTGCGCTAACGCCGCAGCATGTCTTTGGACGCCAGCACCGCACCGCCGACGATCAGTGCGGCGGCAAGGGCGAGGGCGAGGCTGGGCGTGCCGCGGCCGGCCAGCAGGAGCAAGCCGGTCGACAGCAGCGGCGTGAGATACGAGGCCGCCCCCAGCGCTTTGATGTCGCCGCGCTTCATGCCGATGTCCCACAGATAGAAGGCGAGCCCCACGGGCCCGAGCCCCATCGCGGCCATGATGGCCCAAGCGGCAGCGTCGCCCGCGAAAGACGGCTCGAACAGAAAATGGCACGCCCAGGCGAGTGCCGCCGTGCCTGCGCAAAAGCCCGCCACCGCATCGCTCGGCACGTTCGCCAGGCGGCGCGACAAGACCGAATAGCCGGCCCACAAAAGTGCCGCAGCCGCCGCAAACGCATAGCCCGCAAGCGGATTGCGGGCAGCCGAAGCGGGCGCATCAAGTGCCGGTGCGACGATCAGAACGCAGCCGATGAGCCCCAGCGCCGCACCGCCCAGATGGAACCAGCGCAAGCGCTCGCCCGGCAGCAGCCCGGCGAACAGCACGATCAGCAGCGGCCATAGATAATTGACCAAGGTTGCTTCGACCGGCGGGGCCAACGACAGCGCCGCAAAATAGCAGGCGTGGTAGCCGAACAGCCCGGCAAGCCCCAATGCCCACGCGGCACGCGGCTGGCGCCACGCGGCGAAGAGGGGCTCGCGCGCATAGAGGCGTTTGCCCATTCCCAATACCGCCGCCACGCTGAACGCCACCGCCACGCCGAGAAACGGCGGCGGCTCGGCGATGGTGGTCAGCAAGGCAAGGCTGCTCCACAGCAGAATGGCGCCGAACCCGACGAGGGTTGCGGCGCGCGTTGCGGCATTCGACGCCCCAGCCAAATCAGCCGCCTCGGGGCTTGAACTGCGGATCGAGGGCGGGCTGGTAGCCTTGCGCGAAGCGGTTGGTCTGGGCCGCCATCGAGATCACGGCCATGAGTTCGCCCAGCTCCGCCTCGCTCATGCCGTGCGCGCGCGCCGAGGCCATGTGGCTTGCGATGCAGTATTCGCAGTTGTTGGCGACCGACACGGCCAGGAACAGCATCTCTTTGGTTTTGACGTCGAGGGCTCCGGGCCGCATCACGTCGCGCAAGGCCTCCCAGGTGCGCTTCAAGGTCGGCGGATGGCTTGCGAGCGTCTTCCAGAAATTGTTGATCCAGCTGATTTTGCGCGAGGCTTTGATGTCGTCGTAGACGGCTTTCACTTCGGGGCTGGCATCTTCGTATTCGACGGGTTTGACGTGCGGCATGGCGGAGACTCCGGAAAACTTCGCGAAGAAAAAAGCCCCCGGCCTTGCGGCCGGGAGCCTTGGGATTGGCAGAAGAGACGCGTGCGGCGGCTCAGTACATATGCTGGCCGCCATTGATCGACATGGTCGAGCCCGTGACGAAGCCGCCTTCGTCGGCGACGAGGAACAGCACGCCGCGCGCGATTTCAGAGGCTTTGCCCAGACGCCCGACCGGAATGCGCGCGACGATCTTTTCGAGCACGTTGGCGGGGACGGCGCGCACCATGTCGGTGTCGATATAGCCCGGTGCGATCGCGTTCACGGTGATGCCGGCCGAAGCGCCCTCTTGGGCGAGCGCTTTGGTGAAGCCGTGGATGCCCGACTTCGCCGCCGCGTAATTGACCTGGCCGTACTGGCCGGCCTGGCCGTTCACGGACCCGATATTCACGATCCTGCCGAACTTGCGCGCGCGCATGCCTTCGATGACCGCGCGGCTCATGTTGAAGCACGAGCCGAGATTGGTCTGGATCACGGCGTCCCACTGTTCGAACGTCATCTTGTGCATGGTGCCGTCGCGCGTGATGCCGGCATTGTTCACGAGCACGTCGACGGGGCCGAGCGTTTCGGCCACTTGCTTGACGCCCGCCACGCACGCCTCGTATTTCGAGACGTCCCACTTGAAGGCCGGGATGCCCGTGCGCGCGGTGAAGTCCTTCGCCGCATCGTCGTTGCCGCCGTAGTTGGCCGCAACCTTGTAGCCCGCGTCCTTGAGGCCGACGCAAATCGCCTCGCCGATGCCGCGCGTTCCGCCCGTCACGATCGCTACCCGTCCCGTCATGCTCGCCTCCCGTTTTGTGTTTTTTGAAGTTCGTTTTTTTTCCGTTTGCCCGTTATCGCTCCACGCACATGGCAATGCCCATGCCGCCGCCGATGCACAAAGTGGCGAGACCCTTCTTGGCGTTGCGGCGGCCCATTTCGTAGAGCAGCGTGGTCAGCACGCGCGCACCCGAAGCACCCACCGGATGGCCGATCGCGATCGCCCCGCCATTGACGTTGACCTTGGACGTGTCCCAGCCGAGATCCTTGTTGACCGCGATCGCCTGGGCGGCGAACGCCTCGTTGGCTTCGACGAGATCGAGATCGTCTTTCGTCCAGCCGGCTTTCGACAAAGCCAGGCGCGAGGCCGGGATCGGGCCCGAGCCCATCAAAGCGGGTTCCACACCCGCCGTTGCCCACGACGCGATGCGCGCGAGCGGCGTCAGGCCGCGGCGCGCGGCTTCCTTGGCGGTCATCAGCACGAGCACGGCGGCCCCATCGTTGATGCCCGAGGCGTTGCCGGCGGTGACCGTGCCGTTTTTGTCGAAGGCCGGGCGCAGCTTGCCGAGCGTGTCGAGCGTGGTGCCGTGCTTCGGGTATTCGTCGTCGGCGACGACCACGTCGCCCTTGCGGCCCTTGATCGTGACGGGCGCGATTTCGTCTTTGAACTTGCCGGCCTTTTGCGCTGCCTCGGCCTTGTTCTGCGAGGCCATCGCGAACTTGTCCTGCTCTTCGCGCGTGATCTGCCATTTCTGCGCAACGTTCTCGGCCGTGTTGCCCATGTGGTAGCCGTGGAACGCGTCCCACAGACCGTCTTTGAGCATCGTGTCGACCATTTCGGCCGAACCCATCTTGGTGCCGTTGCGCAGGTTCATCGCGTGCGGCGCTTGGCTCATGCTTTCCTGGCCGCCGGCGACCACGATGTTGCTGTCGCCGTTGCGGATTGCCTGGAAGCCCAACGCCACCGCGCGCAAGCCGGAGCCGCACAGCTGGTTGATGCCGTAGGCGGTTTTTTCGACCGGAATACCGGCCGCGACGGCCGCCTGGCGGGCCGGGTTCTGCCCTTGGGCGGCCGTGAGGATCTGGCCCATGATGGCTTCGTCGACTTCCGCCGGGGCCACGCCCGCGCGCTTCATGGCTTCGATGATCGCGATCTGGCCAAGATAGTGCGCCGACACACCGGACAGGGCGCCGTTGAAGCTGCCGACCGGCGTGCGGGCGGCGGCGGCGATCACGATATCGGTCATGGTTTTCTCCCGGTTTTTGAAACGATCTTGGCGCGCACTCTACCTGCCCGGCTTGGTCGCGGGCAAGCGCGCCAGCCAGGCGGCCAGCGGCGCCCACAATTCCGCGCGCCCGCGCCCGCCCACCACCATGCCGATATGGCCCAAGGGCGGCGTGAGGCGCTCGGATTGCGCGAGCCGGTCGGCGAGCGCGGTCGCACTCGCCGGCGGCACGATGCGGTCCTGGGCCGGGATCACGCACAGGCTCGGCAGGTCGATCGCCTGCGGCAAAACCGCGCGCCCGCCCAATGTCCAGCGCCCGCGCATCGGGTTGTTCTCGCCGTACCAGCCGACCAAGGTTTCGCGCGCGACGGGGGCGGCCAGCGCCACGCCGTCGTTGAGCCAGTCTTCGAGGGCCACAAACGCCTGAAATTTTGGGTTGCTTTCCGACACGCCCGCCAACGCGCGGAATTTGCGCGCTGCCAGAAACGGGTCGAGCGCCGTGAACAGCCCCTGCAGCACATCGACCGGCAATTCGCCGACCTTGTCGATCCACGGCCACCACGGCTCGAACGCTTCGCCGATCCCTTGCGCCAAATCGACGCGCTCGGTGTGGAAGTCCCAAGGTGTGGCCAACAGGCCAAGCCCGCTCAAGCGCGCTTGGCAGCGCATCGCCAGCCCCAAGGCCAGCAGGCCGCCCATGCAATAGCCGATCACGGCGGGTTTGCCGCCGCGCATGCCCGCCGTTTCTTCGACGCAAGCCAGCATCGCCGCCAAGCGGCGGTCGATGTAATGCGTCAAACCGAAGCCGCGCTCGACCTCGTCGGGCGCGGCCCAATCGACCAGAAACGGCCGGAAACCTTGCGCTGCCAAAAACCGCACCAGCGAATTGTCGCTCGCCAAATCGAGAATATAGGCGCGGTTGATCAGCGAGGGCACCAGCAGCACGGGCCGCGCGTGGCTGGGGGCGTCGGGCGCATAGTCGTAAAGCGTGGTCGTCCCTTCCTGCCACGCGATTGCAGCGGCCGGCACGTCGCGCCGATAGGCGGCCTTGCGGTAGCGCACGAGCCCGTCGTGGAATTCGGCCAAGCGCCGCTTGATCTCGCGCCCCAGGGCCGTGCGAAACGCCGCTTCAGGGTGTTTTAGGCGTTCGCTTTCCAGTTCGCTTGCGCGGCTCGCGAGGCTTTTGTGCCACTGGAGCGGCAGCTTCTGCGGCAAGTCTTGCTTCGAGCTCGGCAACGCGGCGGCGCAGCTGAGCCAGCTCGTCGCCGCGATCGTCGCGTGCAGCGCCAGCGGGCGCGGGCCCACGCGCGGCGGCTGGGGCGGGGGCGGGTTTTTGGCCGAAGAAGTCCTTGAAGGCGCCATGCGCGAAGACATTCGCAGCTTGACCCGCTTCGTTCAAGTTGCCGCCCTTGAGGCCGTCGGCGGCGGCGGCCCAAAGGCCCGCGAGCCCGGCAGGCCCGAGACCCGCCCAAATCTGCGCGTACCGGCCCATCGTGTGCGCAATGTCCGGATCGGCGGCAACCGCCGCGATCTGGTCTTGCCAGAGATCGAGATAGCGCTTGGCGAGCTCGTCGAGGGAGGGCGGATCGTCGCTCATAACGTCAAGTTTAGCAGACGCGAAGGCCGGGCGGCAGGGGCTTGCCGCATTGCACACGTGCGCTTGCGAAATCGCACCGCACATGCAAGGCTATCCCCATGAACGATACGACAAATCCTCCGCCCCCGCCCGGCGCCACCGCCGCCCCGAACGCCGCCGCATCGAACGCGGCAGGTGCCGAGTCCGGCAAAGAGCCCGTCAAGATCAAGAAGTACGCCAATCGGCGCCTCTACAACACGGCGACGTCGAGCTACGTCACGCTCGAGCATCTGTGCCAGATGGTGAAGCAGAACACCGATTTCGTCGTGCACGACGCCAAAACCGGCGAAGACATCACGCGCAGCGTGCTGACCCAGATCATCGTCGAAGAAGAGAGCAAAGGCGGCCAGAACATGCTGCCGGTGGCGTTCCTGCGCCAGCTCATCTCGTTCTACGGCGACAATCTGCAGGCCCTCGTGCCGCGCTATCTCGAAAGCTCGATGGCCGCCTTCGCGCGCAACCAAGAACAGATGCGCACGGCCATGCAGCAGGCCTTCGGCGGCATTTTCCCGTTCGCCTCCACGCTGGGCGGCGCGCCGCTCGGCTCGCCTTTGGGTTCGATCGAGGAGATCGGCAAGCAGAACATGGCGCTGATGCAGAACGCGCTCAAAATGTGGTCGCCCTTCGGCTTCGAAGGCGGTGCGGGCGCGCATGCCGCGCCGGCCGCCGCGCCCGAGCCGGGTGCGAACGTCAAGGGCGACGAATCGCTCGACGAACTGCGCCGCCAGCTCGAAGAAATGCAAGCGCGCCTGACGACGCTCACAAAGAAGAGCTAGGACTGCGTCACGCCTTGCCGGTTTCCTGCGGGTCGATATAGCCGCGCTCGAGGGCGCGGTGCAGCGCCTCGTAGGCCTTAACGCCCTCCTCGAACAAAGCGCGCTTCTGGCGCAAGGCGGCCAAGTCGGCAGCCTCGCTGGCATCGTCGAGGAAACAGGCCATCGCCGAATTGAGATAGTCGGCGCGCAATTTGGCCACGGCCGCCGCGAATTCGATGAAGCGCTCGCGCGTGAGGCCCGGGATCTGCGCATGGATGATCTCGCGATTGACGAGCCGCACCGACTTTTCGAGATAGGCCAGCATCTTCACGACGTCTTCCGGCGGCGCCCATTCTTGGCTCGGCATTGGCGATTTCCTTCCGAATTTGCGTTTGGGCGGCGGCAGGGCCGCCGGATCGAGGGCATAGGCGTGGGTCGGCAAATCGAGCGCTTCGCTCAGCAGGCCCGAGCGCATCAGCGACAGGCCGAACTCGGCGAGATCTTCCTCGCGCCCGCGCGCCATCACGCTGCCCACGACCGACCCACGCAGCTGGTGGATGTTGTCGACCAGGCGCGCGCGGGCCGCAGGGTCCAGCGTCATGGCACCGGTTTTTTGCCGGAGGCGGCCGCAAAAGCCGTGGCGCCCGCCGCGCCGCGCTGGCCCAGCAAATGGACCACGCGCGTATAGACGAGCGGCGGGGCGGGTGCCTCGATCTCGCGCAGCAATTTCGCCGCCGGCTCGATTTCCTGCAGGATCGCGCGCGCATTGTGCACGAGCAGGCGATTGCGCAGATGGATCTCTTTGTTGAGCGCGTCGAGCGTTTCGGCCTCGGCCAACGAGAATTTCGCAAGCTCGTCTTCGCTGGGCGCGCGGTAGGATTCGAGCAGCTTCATGGCGCGGCCTTGACCGCCGCGAGCAGCTGCGACAAGCCGCGGTCGCGGATGCCGAGCCGGTCGAGATGCTCGACCGTGTTTTCGAGATAGGTGCGGTTCGCGCCGCGCTGGCCGGCCGAATGGCGAATGCGGTCCGCCGTTTCGCCCAAATCGAGCTTGCCCACATAGCCGGGCTGCGTGCGGTCGACCACGAAGGTGCGCGCGACGATGTCGCGCCCGTCCATCAAGGTCACGCGCAGATCCATGCAATGGTAGGAGCGGTTCAGCATCTCGCGCTCCCACAGATATTCCATCGTGCGCGTGCCCTCGCGCGGGGCCACGCGATAGGCGATGCCGCGGCACGACCCGCCTTTGTCGAGCCCCAGCACCAAGCCCGGGCGCTCGGGCGTGCCGCGATAGCGCGTCGAGCGCACGCAGAACGCGCGATGGAAGCCCATAAGCCGTGCCGGCCGCGCCTCTTCGTAGGGGAAGCCCGGATCCCAAATCAGCGAGCCGTAGGCGAAGACCCAGAATTCGCGCGCTTCGGGCGGCGGCGGGCAGCCCTCGCACGGCGCGAGGCGGCCGGTTTCGAGTTTGAGATCGGGCTTGCTCGAATCGGGCATCTGCCGGGCCTAGCCTTTTTGCACCAGGGCAACGCCCGCAGCCGCCACGGCCATGCCGACCAACGCAAGCGTGCCCAGCGTTTCGCCGAACAGCAGCCATGCGAGAACGGCCGTCGTGGGCGGCACCAGATAGAACAGGCTGGCCAGCTTCGCAGCGGCCCCTTGGCGCACGAGAACCATCAGCAGGCTTACCGCTCCCACCGACAGGACGACGACGAGCCATCCCATCGCAATTACCATGTTGACGCTCCAGACTACCGTCATCGGCTCGAAAATCAAAGCCGCGGGCAGCAGCACGGCCAAAGCGGCCCCGTATTGCAGCACGGCCCCGCTGCGCACATCCACGTTCGGACAGAAGCGCTTCTGGTAGAGCGTGCCGACCGTGATGCCGAAAAGCCCGACCACCGACGGCCACACGGCGGCAAGCGCCACGCCCTCGAGGGCGAGCTTCTCCCACAGCACGGCGAGCACGCCCGCCAGCCCCAGCCACAGGCCGAGCCATTGGCGCGCACCCACGCGCTCGCCGAGCAGACGGCCGACGACAGCACCGGTCAAAAGCGGCTGCAGACCCACGACGAGGGCCGAAATGCCGGCGGGCAAACCCCAATCGATCGACACGAACACGCCGCCGAGATAGAGCCCGTGCAACGCAATGCCGACGATCGCCACATGCGGCCATTGCGCGATCGGCGGAAACGGAACGCGCACGATCACGCACAGCGCGCCGAAAAAGGCCACGACGATCGCAAAGCGCACGACCAGAAAGGTCAGCGGCTGCGTATAGGGCATGCCGAGTTTGGAAAAGATGAACCCCGTCGACCACAGCAGCACAAAAACGGCAGGGGCGGCGGCAATCCACAAAGCGCTGGGCGAGGTCGATTGGGGCATCATCAAGATCGGACGCCGACAATAGCCGAGGCTGCGCTATAAACCCAGCGATGAGAAAAATTCTGTGGATTGCAGGCGGCGTCGGCGTCGTGGCCGTTGCGCTATGGACCGGCGTGTGGCTCTACGCCGCACGCCAGATCGAAACGCGGCTCGCCCAATGGCAGCAAGACCAAGCCGCCGCCGGCGTGACGCTCGATTGGCAGGCGGGCACGCTCAAAGGCTGGCCGTTCGGCTGGCGGCTCGAACTCGAGCGACCGCAAGCCGCAGGGGCTGGGCCTGCCGGCTGGCGCTGGTCGGGCGACCGGCTGGTGGCGCGCCTCGATCCGCGCGATCTCGCCCACGTGGCGTTCCGCCTGCCGGGCGAAACGAAACTCAATCTCGGCAGCGGCGACCTTGCCGTTGCCGCCGATCTGCGCGCGGGCTCGCCGCTTGGGTCTTTGCGCTTCGACGACCAGGGCCGCATCGCCGAACTCAAGCTCGAATTCGAGACCGTCGAACTGCAGGTGGGCGGCAACGCGCCGTGGTCCGCCCGGCGCGTTGCCGCCACCCTCGCGCCGCACCGCCCCGATGCGCCCACGCCATCGAGCGACATGCTCGACGTCAAAGCCAGCATCGATGCGCTGCGCCTGCCGGAACCCGTCGCCGCCGTCGCCGTGCTGGGCCGCGACATAAAGCGCTTCGACATCGCAGGCCGCCTCGAAGGCCCGGTGCGCGGCGCAAGCCTCGCCCAGGCGCTGCTTGCGTGGCGCGACGCAGGCGGAGCCGTGCAGGTGACGGCCCTCGCCGTCGAATGGGGCAATTTGCGCCTCAATGGCGACGCGACCCTCGCCCTCGACGAACAGAACCGGCCCTTGGGGGCCGGCACGTTGCGCATTGCGGGTGCGGGCGAAACGCTCGACGCATTGGCGCAAAGCGGCACGATCGACGTGCGCAACGCAGCCTTGCTCAAAATCGCGCTGGCGTTCCTCGCGCGCAACGATCCCAACAACGGGGGTGCGCCCACCGTGCAGATCCCGTTCGCGGCCCAAGACGGCGCCCTCAGTGTGCACCGCTTCCGCTTGCTAAGCCTCAGGCCGCTCGCGTTCGAGTGAGCGGCGCGGCCCTTACATATTCGGATAATTCGGGCCGCCGCCGCCTTCGGGCACGACCCAGTTGATGTTCTGGGTCGGGTCCTTGATGTCGCATGTTTTGCAGTGCACGCAGTTCTGCGCGTTGATCTGCAGGCGCGGATTGGCGCCGCTCGTGTCGCGCACGATTTCGTACACGCCGGCCGGGCAGTAGCGCTGCTCGGGCGAATCGTAGCGCGCGAGATTGTACGCGACCGGCACGGCCGCGTCCTTGAGCGTGAGATGCGCCGGCTGGTTCTCTTCGTGGTTCGTGTTCGACAAGAACACGGAAGAAAGCCGGTCGAAGCTGATCTTGCCGTCGGGCTTGGGATAGTCGATCGGCGTCGACGCCGCCGCAGGGCGCAAGCTTTCGTTGTCGGGGTGGTGCTTGAACGTCCAGGGTGCGCGCCCGCGCAGCACATAGGTTTCGAGGGCCGAATAGGCGAGGCCCACCGCAAGCCCTTTGGTGAAGGCCGGGCGGATATTGCGCACGGAAGCGAGTTCTTCGTAGACCCAGGATTTCTTGAGGGCAGCCGGATAGGCCGCGAGCGTGCCGATGCGGCCCTCCGTCGGGAGTGCATCGAACAGCGCCTCGGCGCACACCATGCCCGACTTCATCGCCGTGTGGCTGCCTTTGATCTTCGGCACGTTCACGAATCCCGCCGAACAGCCGATCAAGGCGCCGCCCGGAAACACGAGTTCGGGGATCGCCTGCAGCCCGCCCTCGTTGATGGCGCGGGCCCCGTAGGCGATGCGCCGCCCGCCTTCGAACAGGTCGCGGATTTTGGGATGCGTTTTGAAGCGCTGGAATTCTTCGAACGGCGACAGATACGGATTCTTGTAGTCGAGCCCGACCACGTAGCCGACGGCGACCTGGTTGTTCTCGAGATGGTAGAGGAACGAGCCGCCATAGGTTTCCCAATCGAGCGGCCAGCCGATCGTGTGCACCACATGGCCGGGCTTGTGTTTGGCGGGCTCGACCTCCCACAATTCCTTTATGCCGATGCCGAACGTCTGCGGGCTCGCCGCTTTGCGCAGGTCGAAGCGCGCGAACAGCGTCTTGGCAAGCGAGCCGCGCACGCCCTCGGCGAACACGGTCGCGCGCCCGTAGATCTCCACGCCTGGCGTGAAATTGGCGGTGCGGTTGCCGTCTTTGCCGATCCCCATGTCGCCGGTCGCAACACCCGCGACCGCGCCGTCCTCGGCATAGAGCACTTCGGCCGCAGCAAATCCTGCGAACACTTCCACGCCCAAGCCCTCGGCCTGCTGGGACAGCCAGCGCGCCACATTGCCGAGGCTGACGATGTAGTTGCCGTCATTGTGCATCTGCGGCGGCGTGGGCAGCCGGATGGCGCGCGACGCCGTCAGATACAAAAACCGGTCTTCGACGACCGGCGTGTTCAAAGGTGCGCCGAGATTTTTCCAGTCCGGCAGCAATTCGTCGAGGGCGCGCGGCTCCATCACGGCACCCGACAGAATATGCGCGCCCACCTCGGAGCCTTTTTCGAGCACGCAGACCGAAAGATCGCGCCCGCTTTGCGTCGCCAGCTGCTTCAGGCGAATGGCGCAGGCGAGCCCCGCCGGGCCAGCGCCGACGATAACGACGTCGTAATCCATGCGTTCGCGGTCGGTGCGGGCGGTCATATCGAAATCTCGTCGGGTGGGTTGTGCCAAGACTCCCCTCTTACCCGATCCGGGGCCGGTCGTGATAGGGTCCCGGCCGATGGACGATCTTGCCGCCTTGCGCTGGCTGGTCGAGGCCGGGGCCGACGAAGCGATCGGCGAAACCCCGCTCGACCGGTTTGCAGCCCTGCCCCCGCCGCCGCCGGTTGCCGCACCGGCGGCGAAAGCGCCGGCACGCACCGCTTCTCTCGTTCCGCCGGCACCCGCCGCAGCGCCGCCGACCTTGGCCGCCCCGCAGCCGGCCGCACAAGCCGAACTCGCGGCGCGGGCAGCCGCAACCGCCGCGCGGACCTTGGCCGAATTGCAGGCGGCCGTGGCCGCGTTCGAGGGCTGCGCGCTCAAAGCCACGGCGACCAACCTGGTTTTTGCCGACGGCAACCCCGCCGCCCCGCTGATGCTGATGGGCGATGCGCCCCGCGCCGACGACGACCGCGCCGGCACGCCGTTCGCCGGCGACATGGGCGTGCTGCTGGACCGGATGCTCGCGGCGATCGGGCGCGGGCGCGACAGCGTCTATATCGCCAATCTGATCCCGTGGCGCCCGCCCGCCGACCGTCAGCCGACGGCGGCCGAGATTGCCGCCTGCCTGCCCTTTGCCCGCCGCCACATCGCCCTTGCCCAGCCCAAAATGCTGGTGCTGTTCGGCGAACTTGCCGCGCGCAGCCTGCTTGGCACCGGCGAAGGCATCATCAAGCTGCGCGGCCGCTGGAAAAGCTACGAGGACCCGGCGCTGCCGGCCCCGATTCCGGTCCTGGCAACATATCATCCCTGGTATTTGTTGAAGCAGCCGCTGCAAAAACGGGATTCGTGGAGCGATTTATTGTCAATCAAACAAAAGATCGCTGAACTATAAATATAGAACTTCATGAATAAAGCTTCTTATCTTTAGTCTAAATATGTGGAAAACTTTATAATTCTGCTTGCTGCAGCAGGATGTATTGCACTATGACTTTGCCGCCATGCGCCAGCCAGCCAACTATATTTCGCGGGTCGCAGTATTAGCTGTCAGCAGCTTTTGTGTGCTGACAGTTGGACTTACGTCTTTTGTTTCGAGTCAAACGCGAGCCACCGAGCCGACCGACCGCCGGGTCCAGACGGCGTCGCTGCCGCGATTCGATGCGCTGGTCGACCGCGCGACCGAGCTGCCGCAGCCTTTGACGGCCGCCGATGCGGCCCTCTATCGCGAGATTTTCCAGCTCCAGGCGCGCGGCGCCATCCCGGCCGCGGACCAGCTTTTGGCCAAGCTGCGCGACCGCACCTTGGTGGGCCACGTGCTCGCCGACCGCTATTTGGGTCGCCACTACCGCTCCACCGGCGACGAGCTGGCCGCCTGGCTCAAAGACAACGCTGCCCATCCGGATGCGCGCGCGATCTACAATTTGGCGCTCCGGCGCCCGGGCGTGCGCGCCAATGCGCTGACGCGCCCGCGCGACGAAGCCTCGTTCCTGGAAAAAGCGGCGGCCGACGATCTGGGCCCGTCGCTGACCCGGCCGATGCCGCCGGGCAACCCGGCGGCGGCGGGCTTGCGCGCCCGGCTGCGCGACCAGATCGGCGACGGGCATTTCGACGCGGTCGAGCGCAGCTTGGCGTCGCGCGAAACGCAAGCCGCCCTCAATGCGGGCGAGATCGACCATCTGCGCGCCATGCTGGCGGCCGGCTGGTTCGCGCGCGGCGACGATGCGCGCGCCCTTGCTTTGGCCGAGCCGGCGTTGAAGCGCTCGGGGGCGGCGGTCCCGCGCGCCTATTGGATCGCGGGGCTGGCCCGCTTCCGGCAGGAAAACTACGCGCAAGCTGCCGGGCATTTCGAAGCTTTGGCCCGCCTGCCGCAGGGCCAGCCTTGGGACATGGCGGCCGGCGCCTTTTGGGCGGCGCGCACGCATCTGCGCAATGCGCGGCCCGAACGCTACAACGAATGGATGGCTCTGGCGGCCGAGCATCCGCGCACCTTCTACGGGCTGATGGCGGCGCGAGTGTTGGGCGTGGAGCCCGGCGTCAATTGGAACCCGCCGGCTTTGAGCCAGGTCGAACTCGACCAGTTGCAGCGCTTCGGCAGCGCGGGCCGCGTGTTCGCGTTGCTGCAGGTGGGCCAGGACCGCCGCGCGGAAGCCGAATTGCGGCGCATCTCGGCGCAAAGCGCGGGGGCGGCCAACCGCGCCATTCTGGCCGTGTCGATGCGCGCCAACATGCCGGGCCTGTCGATGCGCCTGGCGCGCGAAATCGCCGACATCGACGGGCGGCGCTACGACGGCGCCTTCTACCCGATCCCGCATTGGCAGCCGGTCGGCGGCTACGACGTCGATCCGGCACTCGTCTTCGCGTTCATGCGTCTGGAGTCGGCGTTCAACCCGTCGGCCGTGAGCCCGGCAGGTGCGCGCGGCCTTATGCAGCTGATGCCGGCCACGGCCGCCGCCATGGATACGCGCAGCTTCCGCGGCCGCGGCGATCTGCTGCTCGATCCCGAAATCAACGTGACGCTCGGCCAGCGCTATCTGCGCCATCTCATCGACGAGCCGCTGATCGGCGGCGAGCTTGTGCGCCTGGCCGCCGCCTACAATGGCGGCATCGGCAATCTCACGCGCTGGAAGCGGCTGCAGGACAATCGCGGCGAGAAGCGCGAAGACGCGCTGCTGTTCCTCGAGAGCCTGCCCGCCGCCGAGACGCGCCATTTCATCGCGCGCCTGCTCTATTCCTACTGGATGTATTCCGAGCGTCTGGGCCAGCCGACCGCGAGCCTCGACCAGATCGCGCAAGGCGAATGGCCGTTCTACGCGCCGCCGGCCGCACTGGCCAATCGGCCCGCAAGCCCGCTCGTGTCGCTGCAGCCGCCCCCGCCGCCGCCGGCCCCGGGCCCGCGCGTAGCGGTCGAGCTTGCCGCCGTCGCAGCCCCCGTTGCCGTTCCCGTCGCCGCAGCGGCCCCGGCCGCCGTTGCAGCGCCCGCGGTCGCAGCGCCTGCAGTCGCCGTTTCTGCGGCCGTACCGCCGCCGCCGAGCCCGAGCCCGCGCATCGCAAACCTGTTGATGCCGGAGCCTGCGCCAGCCCCCAGCCGCACGGTCGTGCGCCGCTAACCGAACATGCCGAAGATCGACGAAACGCAGCCGTTTCTGGCGTGCAACATCGCCATCCTGACCGTTTCGGACACGCGCGATGCGGCGAGCGACCGCTCGGGCAATGCGCTGGCCGAAATGATCGCGCGCGACGGCCACAAGGTTGCCGCCCGCGCCATCGTGCGCGACGACAAAGACCAGATCCAAGCCCAGCTGCGCGCCTGGATCGCCGATCCCGCGATCGACGTCGCGATCTCGACCGGCGGCACGGGTGTCACGGGCCGCGACGTGACGCCCGAAGCCTTCGAGCCTTTGTTCGACAAGAAAATCGACGGCTTCGGCGAAATGTTCCGCATGATCAGCTTCCAGAAAGTCGGCACGTCGGCGCTGCAAAGCCGTGCGGTCGGCGGCGTTGCCGGCGGCACGTATCTGTTCGCCTTGCCGGGCTCGCCGTCCGCCTGCCGCGACGGCTGGGACGAGATCCTGAAATGGCAGCTCGACGTGCGCCATCGCCCGTGCAACCTGGTCGAGCTGATGCCGCGCCTGCTCGAACATCTGCCCAAAAAGCCCAAAGCGACGGTCTAGCCTTTCGCGCGGCGCTGCCAGCCGCGCCAATCTTCTGCCGTGTCGATGTCGGCGAGCGTGCGCAGTTTTGCCACGCGGGCGCGCTTGGCATTGGCGAGCGTGTCGGCCAGCGCATATTCGCTCGACCAGCGCACGCGGTCGAACAGATGGCGCGCAAATCGCGCGCTGCGCACGCCCACGAGCCAATAGCCCCCGTCCGCCGCCGGGCCCACGACGATGTCGGCGGCCCCAAGGGCCGCGAATGCGGTAGCGATGTCGCCGCTCTCCATCTCGGGTATGTCGCCGCCGACGATCACGGCGGAGCTCTTGCTGGATGCCAGGCTGCGCGCCATGCGCTGGCCCAGATCGCCGCGCCCTTGGCCCACTCGGGGCACGCCGGACGGCCAGACGCGCGAGACGCGCCGCGCGGCATCGGGCGAAACGCACAGCACCGTTTGCCACGGTCCGCCGCGCATTTTGGCGAGCGTGGCCGCTAGCGTGCGGCGATAGAAGGCCAAGGCCGCCGCCGCCCCGAGCCCTTTGGCGAGCCGCGTTTTGACGCGGCCGATCTGCGGGAATTTGGCAAACACGATCAGCGTGCGTTTCATCGATAGAGCCTTGCGATCGCCTGCGGCGACACGCCCGCGAAATAGAGAGCAAGGCAAAAGAGATTGCGCAGCGGCCGCAGCCACCAGCCGTCGCGTTCGTAGCGCCGCGCCGAGGTCACGGCCGTCGCGGCCAGTGCGACGAGGTTCTTCCTGCCGATACGACGCACGAAATCGACGTCTTCCATCAGCGGGATCGACCGATAGCCGCCGATCTTTGTGTAGAAGCTGCGCGCCATCAGCAGCCCCTGGTCGCCGTAGGGCAACCCGAAAACGCGCGCGCGCCAATTGGCAAGGGCGGCAACGCGGGCCCCGCGCGGATCGGTGGTAGCAAAGGCGAGCCTGAAATAGCCGGCCTTTTCGGCGTTCGCCGGATCGGCCGCAAAGGCCGCGACGGCGGCGCGCCAATCGGCCAATAGCGTGGTGTCGGCGTGCAAAAACAGCAGCCAATCGCCGTGCGCCGCCTCGGCCCCGGCGGCAAGCTGCATCCCGCGTCCGCGCGGGGCCGACAGCACACGCATGCCGGGGCGCGGTTGCGGCGGCGTTTTCGAGCCGCCATCGACGACGAGGATTTCGCAATCGGTGTCCAAGGTCGCCAGCGTCGCCGCGAGTTCGGCCCCTGCATCCAGCACGGGCAGGACGACTGAAATTTTCACGCGAGCGACAGAATGTGCGCGTCGACCCGGTGCCGGATCGTGAATTGGGCTGGCGCGATGCGTGCGAGCAAGGCGGCATGTTCCGCATCGAAGGCCGCGACAGCGTCGGGCGGCAGCGTGGCTGCAACGCCGCGACAGGCGCGCATGCGCCCGCGCCAAGCCTCTTGCGAGAAAGGAATTTCGGCATCGAACCAGAACATGGCCTGCAGCCGAAGGCCACGCTCGGCCGCCCAGAGCGGGATCGGCGGAATGTCGCCGGCCCAATCGCCGCCGCGCCAAGCCGGATTGTGCGCAAGGATGAGGGCCTCGCTTGCGCGCGCGACCGCATCTTCGCGCGGCAACCACGAAAAATGGCAGGTACACAAAAGACCGCCGGGACGCAGCACGCGGCGAAGCTCGGCCAAGGCGCGATCCGCATCGAAATAGAGCCAACACTGGCTTGCAATGGCTGCATCGTACGATGCCATTGGCAGCGGAATCGCCTCGGCCGACGCGACTATGAATTGCGCCGCCGAAGCCGCCGATCTGGCGGCCGCAATCTGGCCTGGCGCAATGTCGAGACCCACGACGTCGGCGCCGCGCGCTGCCAGCGCGTGCGCTACGACGCCGGTGCCGGTTCCCAAATCGACGATGCGCTGACCTTGCCGGCCAATACCCAATGCCGACAAGCGCGCGTAGAGCGCTTCGGGCGGACCTGGGCGATAGCGCGCATAGTCGCCGCTTGTCTGGCTCCAATCGATCGTTCGGCCAGGATCGGTTTTTGCGATTCCGTGCATTTTTCGGAGTCTGCCGCAGCAATTCCCGTTCGCCAAGGGGTGCGAAAATGGTCTAAAAATCGTTCTTATGACGCTGCCCACGCTCTCGGCTTTGGCCGCCGCCTTGATCGAAATCCCGCGCTTTGCCGACATGCCGGCAAACGCCCTGGTCGAAATGCCGCGCAAAGGTCTTGCGCATATGCATTACCGCATGCCGGGCGGACGCACGCTGGTGCGCGTTCCGCTGGCGGCTTTCGGCGGGCTCGATGCGGCGGAAAGCCTCGCGCGCCAGGAAGCGTGTTTTGCGCGGGCGCAATTGTCGGACGCAACCCCGCGCGTGCTGGCGGCCATCGCCCCGCGCGAGGGCGTGCCGTTCGGCGCTTTGGTCGTCGACGACATTCCGGGCACCGCCCCCAATCTGCCGACCGAATTGCCCGCACTCGCGACGGCCCTTGCGGCCTTGCACAAATTGCGGCTGCCCGATGCAGCCGCACGCGCACCCATCCCCTGGGCCGCCGACCCGCTCGGCGAGACCGTGGCGGGCATTGCCGAGAACATCAAAATAGCGCCGCGCGCAAGCCTCGATCCCAAGGTCGAACTCGCTTTGGGCCACGAGCTTGCCTGGGCGCGCGAGTTTTCGACGACCAACGCCAAGCGCTTTGCCCAGCTCACGCGCGCTTTGTGTTTGGGCGACGCGCACCCCGGCAATTTCGTGGTCGCCCCCGGCGGGCGCGCCTATGCGGTCGATCTCGAGCGCTGCGCCTACACGCTGCCGGGCTTCGATCTCGCCCATGCCTGCTCGCTGCCGGCCACAAGCTGGGATCCCGACTGCGCGTGCACGCTCAATGCGAGCCAGGTCGATGCGTTCATGCGCGTATGGGCCACGCGCGTGGGCGATCCCATCGCGCGCGAAACGGTGGGCCTGTTCCGCCCGTTCCGGCGCCTCATCTGGCTGCGCACGACGGCCGTGTTCGTGCGCTTCAAAGCCGAGGGAACGCACAAAGCGCTCGAGCAACGTGCGGCCGACCACGCGCAAAAAGCCATCGACGCGGCACTGGACATCGCCACGATCGTCGCCCAGCGCAAAGCGTGGTCGTAGACGGCGAACAAGCCAATTAGTTCTTGAAATGTTCCGTTGGCGTCGCTAGTTTCCGAAGCCATGGACGATGCGATTCCGGATATGGCGCGCAAAGGGCGCGGGGCGGTTTCGAATGCGGCGGGGCGCTTCGAGCGGCACGGCAGCCAGCGCATCGACGACGGTTGGCACCGCGACGCCGAGGACGATCTGCCGCCTTTACGCACCCACGTAACGCGCGATGCGAGCCGCACGGTCATCGCGCGCAACGAATCGCCGGACATCCCGTTTGCGCAGTCGATCAACCCCTATCGCGGCTGCGAGCATGGCTGCGTCTATTGCTATGCGCGGCCCACGCACGCTTATTTGGGCCTGTCGCCAGGGCTCGATTTCGAGACCAAACTCTTCGCCAAACACGACGCGCCGGAATTGCTCGCGGCCGAACTTCGAAAACCCGGCTACAAGCCGATGGCGATCGCGCTCGGCACCAACACCGATCCCTACCAGCCGATCGAACGCGATCTCAAAATCACGCGCCGCATTCTCGAGACGCTGGCGGCGTTTTCGCATCCGTTTTCGATCGTCACCAAATCCGATCTCGTGGCGCGCGACCGCGACATTATCGGTCCGATGGCGCAGCGCAATCTTGCCCATGTGTTCGTGTCGGTCACCACGCTCGACCGCGACTTGGCGCGCACGCTCGAGCCGCGCGCCCCCACGCCGGCCAAACGCTTGGCCGCGATCCGCGCGCTCGCCGATGCCGGCTGCAAAGTCGGCGTGATGGCAGCCCCGATGATCCCGGCGCTCAACGATGCCGAACTCGAAGCGATCCTCGAAGCATCGCGCGATGCGGGCGCGACCAGTGCCGGCTACACGCTGCTGCGCCTGCCGTTGGAGCTCAAAGAAATCTTCGACGAATGGCTCGAAGCGCACGCGCCCCTCAAAAAGAAGCACGTGCTGTCGCTGGTGCGCGACACGCGCGGCGGGGCGCTCAATTCGGCCGAATTCGGCACGCGCTTCGTGGGCAACGGGCCTTATGCGGCCTTGCTCAACCAGCGTTTCAAAAAAGCGCGCGCGCGCCTGGGCCTCGACCGCAACGACTGGTCGACCGACCTCACCCAGTTCAAACCGCCGCCGCAGAAGGGCGACCAGCTCGCGTTTTTCTAGCGCCCCTTGAAGCGATACGGGTGGGCCGGATAGACGCCGATGATCTTCACGAAATCCGAGAAGAAGCCGAGCTCTTCGAGCGCATGCGCGAAATTGGTTTCGCTCGGATGGCCTTCGACGTCGGCGTAGAACTGCGTGGCCGTGAACACGCCGCCGAGCATGTAGCTCTCGAGCTTGGTCATGTTCACGCCGTTGGTGGCAAATCCGCCCATCGCCTTGTAGAGCGCGGCCGGGCGGTTCTTCACGCGGAACACGAAGGTGGTGACAGCCGGGCCCTTTTTGGGATCGGCCTCTTGCGGCTTTTTGGACAGAACCACGAAGCGCGTGGTGTTGTGCGCGACGTCTTCGAGATCTTTTTTGAGCGATTTGAGGCCGTAGATTTCGCCCGCCAGCGACGAGGCGATGGCCGCCCGCGTGGGGTCGTTCGCCTTGGCGATTTCGGCGGCCGAACCGGCCGTGTCGGCACCCACCACGCGCTTCAGCCCGAGCTTCTTCGTCGTCTCGCGGCACTGATCGAGCGCTTGGATGTGGCTCTGCACCGTGCGCAGCGTGGCGAGCGTTGCCCCACGTGGGGCCAGCAGATGGTGGTTCACGCGCTGGAAATGCTCGCCCACGATATGGAGGCCCGCACTCGGGATGAGATGATGGATTTCGGCCACGCGGCCCGCGAGCGAGTTTTCGATCGGGATCATGCCGAGTTCCGCCCGGCCGCTGCGCACGGCCTCGAACGCCTCCTCGAAACTCGGGCACGGCAGCGGCTCGAAATCGGGGCGCGCGGCCTTGCAGGCGAGGTGCGAATAGGCGCCCGGCACGCCTTGAAACGCAATGCGAGGAATGGCGGGGCGGGGCGACTTTTTGGACTTGGGCATGGCGACCAATTCGGCTCACGGGGAAAAGGGCGCGGAGTATCCGGGGCCAAGCGGGCCGACGTCAACAGCGCACCTGCGGCAGACTGTCGCAGGCCGGCGGTGCGTGCCGCGGCTTGGACGGCGTTGGTTTGAGTTGCGCAGGCCCGACCGGGCCTCTAAATTGCCGCACACTTCTCAATCGCCAATTCAGCACGAGTCGGGGCCCACGACCATGAACTCCTACGAACTCAACAAGATTTTCGGCGCCGTTGTCGGTTCGGTACTCGTCGTGACGGTCCTTGGGTTCATCGCCAACATGCTGGTGCATCCGCACCAGCTCGAAAAATCCGTGCTCGACATCAAGCTGCCGGAGACCGCCGTCGCCGCTGCCCCGACTGAACCGGCCGTCGCACTCCCCCCGATCGCCCCGCTGCTGGCTTCGGCCGACATCGAGGCAGGCAAGGCCGCCACGCGCAACTGCACCTCGTGCCACACTTTCGAGAAGGGCGGCCGCAACGGGGTGGGTCCCAATCTGTGGGACGTCGTCGCCAAGAAGAAGGCGCATATCGACGGCTTCAACTATTCGCAGGCGCTGACGGCCGCTGCCGGCCGCGCGGGCGAAGACGGCCAGTGGGGCTACGAACAGCTCAACGGCTTCCTTGCCAATCCGCGCGGCTATCTTACCGGCACGCGCATGGCGTTCGCCGGCATTCGTCGTGCCGAAGACCGCGCCAATCTGATCGCCTATATGCGCACGCTGTCGGACAGCCCGGCAGCGCTGCCGTAACGAAAAGCCCGACCGTGGCCGGCCAGACCTACAATGTCGCCGTGGTGCCCGTCGGCGGCCTCGAGATCGTGGTCGTCCATGTCGATGCCGCCTCGTGCTCGACGCCGGAAATGCAGACGCGCTCGATGAAGTTTTTCCAAGCGCGCCTGCTCGGCAAGCACGTGGTGCTGATGTACGTCGATCTGATGCGCAAGCCCGTCTATCTGGGCGCGCCCAATCTCGTGGCCTCGCTGCGCGGCAAGGGCATGTCGGATCTCCGATGGCAGAAAGTGGCGATGGCGTAAGCGGCACGCCGCTTGCGTAACCTGCGCCGCGAGTCTGGAATTCTCCCGACGCAACCGAGGCGGTGCCCCAAATGTCGAAACTGCCGAAACGCCACTGGCACGAAATGACGTGGCCGGATTTTGCGGCCCTCGATGCGGAACGCGCGATCGCCGTGCTGCCGGTGGGTGCCATCGAGCAGCACGGGCCGCATCTGCCCGTCTATGTCGATGCCTGCATCAATGCGGGCGTGATCGCCAAAGCCATCGAAACGATGCCGGCCGACTTGCCGGTCACGTTCCTGCCGCCGATGCCGGTCGGCAAATCGAACGAACACATCTCGTATCCGGGCACGCTGACGCTCTCGGCCGAAACGCTGATCCGGCTGTGGACCGAAATCGGCGAGTCCGTGGCGCGCGCGGGCATTCGCAAATTCGTGATCTTCAACAGCCATGGCGGCCAGCCGCAGGTCTCCGACATCGTGTGCCGCGAGCTGCGCGTTCGCCACAAAATGTTTGCCGTCGCGATCAACTACTACGCGCTCGGCAAACCGCCCAATCTGTTCCCAGAGGGCGAACTCAAACACGGCATCCATGGCGGGTCGGGCGAAACCTCGATGATGATGCATCTGCGCGGCGACCTCGTGAAGACCGCCGAATGCCGCAATTTCGAGCCTTTGTCGGTGCGCATGGAAAAAGACTACGAAATTCTGGCCCCGGAGGGACGCATCGGCTTCGGCTGGGAAACCCAGGACCTGCATCCGATGGGGGCGTGCGGCAATGCCGCCGACGCGGATGCCGCGCGGGGCAAAATCCTGGTCGAGCATTTTGCGGCGCGCTTCGTCAAAGCCCTGCAGGAGATCGACCGCTATCCCCTGTCCAACATCGTCTCGCGCTGACATCTGCCGCAATAGCTGGCGCATTGCCTATATTTGCGGCAGCTTGCTAGGATGATGGCGGAACGACCGACCGGCTCTTTGTCGGGCGGCAATGGTACGGGTTTTGCTGCTTTCATGGACCGGAAAAGACTGCCCGAAACCGTGTTTTACCCCCCTCCCCGAACAGGAGCATCGCAATGAGCGAAACAAAAATTTCGCGCCGCCATTCGCTTGGTTTGTTTGGCGCCGCTGCGGCCTTCGGCACCTTGGCGGCCCCCGCCTTGCGCGCCCAGACGCTCGACAAGTTTTCGTACCAGACCAACTGGCGCGCCCAGGCCGAGCATGGCGGCTTCTACCAAGCGGTCGCGACCGGCATCTACCGCAAATACGGCATCGACGCCGAAATCCGCATGGGCGGCCCGCAGCAGGATCCCAACACGCTGCTGGTCGGCGGCCGGGTCGATGCGATCATGTCGAACTCGTTTGCGGGCTTCAATTACGCGTCCGAGAACCTGCCCTTCGTGGTGGTCGCGGCCGTCATGCAGAAAGACCCGCAGGTGCTGATCTCGCACCCTGGCATGGGCAACGACACGCTGCCGGCCCTCAAGGGCAAGCCGATCCTGATCGGTGCCGGCGGGCGCACCTCGTACTGGCCGTGGCTCAAGTCGAAATTCGGCTTCACCGACGAGCAGGCGCGCCCCTACACCTTCAACATGGCGCCGTTCCTGGCCGACAAGACGCTCTCGCAGCAGGGCTTCCTGTCGAGCGAACCGTTCGCGATCGAACAGGCGGGCGTGAAGCCGGTCGTGCATCTGATGGCCAATTACGGCTTCGACAACTACCAGACCACGATCAACACCTCGTGGAAGCTCGTGAACGAGAAGCCCGACCTGCTGCAGCGCTTCGTGAGCGCTTCGATCGAGGGCTGGGTTTCGTACCTGAACAGCGATCCGGCCCCGGCCAATGCGCTGATCAAGCGCGACAACCCCGACATGGACGACGTGAAGATCGCCTACGCGATCAAGGCCATGAAGGAAAACGGCATCGTGCAGTCTGGCGACGCTGCCACGCTGGGCGTGGGTGCGATGACCGACGCGCGCTGGAAGAGCTTCTACGACGCGATGGTCGCAGCCGGCGCCGTCAAGGCCGGGCTCGATCTCTCGAAGGCCTACACGCTGCGCTTCGTCAACAAGCGCGTCGGGATGGGCTGAACTTGATCGCTGCCGACAACGCGGCCGCGCAAGCGCGACCGGCCGGGCTTTCCGCCCGGCCGGTCGTTGCCGTTCGCGGCGTCGCCAAGCTGTTTTCCAACGGCACCTTGGCGCTCCAGAACGTCGATCTCGATATCGGGCGGCACCAGTTCATGTCGCTGCTCGGCCCGTCTGGCTGCGGCAAATCGACCTTGCTTCGCATGATCGCAGGCCTCGGTTCGGCTTCGGCCGGCACCATCGACTGGCCCGAAGCCGACCACGACGCGCAAGGGGCGGCCCTACCGCGCCTCTCCTTCGTGTTCCAGGAACCCACGCTGATGCCGTGGGCGACCGCTATCAAAAACGTGATGCTGCCTTTGAAACTCGCGGGCGTGCCCAAAGAAGAACGCCGCGCGCGCGCGGCCGAAGCGCTCGCCATGGTGGGCCTGGGCGCGTTCGAAAACGCGTATCCGCGCGAGCTTTCGGGCGGCATGAAGATGCGCGTGTCGATCGCGCGCGGCATGGTGACCAAACCCGACGTGCTGCTGATGGACGAGCCGTTCGCGGCTTTGGACGAAATCACGCGCTTCAAGCTCAACAACGACCTGCTCGAATTGTGGCACGCCTCGAACTTCACGGTCGTGTTCGTGACGCACTCGGTGTTCGAAAGCGTGTATCTCTCGCAGCGCATCGTGGTGATGGCGGCCCGGCCCGGGCGCATCATCGCCGATCTCGACACGACAGCGCCCTATCCGCGCGCCTCCGACTATCGCACCTCGCCGCTCTACAACGACCATTGCCGCCGTGCTTCGCAAGCGCTCGAAGTCGCGATGGGCCACGCGCTGGGAGCGCATTGAAAATGGCCGAAGCCGCCCGCCCCGCCATCACGATCGGCGACGACGCCCCGCCCGTCATCCTGCAGCACAAGCGCGTGCTCGGCGTGTCGGTCGCGACCTGGCCCAAGATTCTGATGCCGATGGCCGTCGGCATTCTGGCGCTCGCGGGCTGGGAACTCGCCGTGCGCCTGCAGGGCATTCCCGTCTATATCCTGCCGGGCCCGATCCTGATCGCCAAAACCATGGTGGCGGATTGGGGCACGCTCTCGGGCTCTTTGTGGATCACGCTGTCGATCAGCTTGGCCGCCTTGAGTGCTGCCGTGGTGCTCGGCGTGAGCCTGTCGGTGCTTTTCGCGCAATCCAAATGGGTCGAGCTTTCGTTTTTCCCCTATGCGGTCATCCTGCAGGTGACGCCCATCGTGGCGATCGCGCCCTTGATCATCATCTGGGTCAACGACGTCAAATTGTCGCTGCTGATCTGCGCTTGGATCGTCGCGTTTTTCCCGATCCTGTCGAACACCACGCTGGGCCTCAATTCGGCCGACCACAATCTGCTCAATCTGTTCCAGCTCTACAAAGCCACGCGCTTCCAGACGCTGATGAATCTACGTCTGCCCTCGGCCCTGCCCTATTTCCTGGGCGGGCTCAAGATTTCGGGCGGGCTTGCGCTGATCGGCGCCGTCGTTGCCGAATTCGTGGCCGGGACCGGCGGCAGCCAATCGGGCCTTGCCTATCGCATTCTCGAATCGGGCTACCAGCTGCGCATCCCGCGCATGTTCGCGGCCCTGTTCATGATTTCGATTTCGGGCATCGTGATTTTCATGTGCCTGTCGCTGCTGTCGCACCTGACGCTGCGGCGCTGGCACGAGAGCGCGCTCAAGCGGGAAAACTGACATGCGAACCGGATTCTTCGTGCCGCCAGCGGGCGCACGCTATGCGCTGCGCCAAGTGCGCGTTCCTGCGGCTTTGGTGTCGGGCGTCGCAGCGCCGCAGACCGCCGACGGCCATCTCGAACTCGACATCGCGGTCGCCGACGGGCGCATCGCGGGCTTGGCGCCTGCGGGCAGCATGGATGCGGGTGCGGGCCCCGATCTGCGCCAAGCGAGCGTGTGGCCGACCTTCGCCGATCTGCACACGCATCTCGACAAGGGCCATATCTGGCCGCGCTCGCCCAATCCGGACGGCTCGTTTGCGGGCGCTTTTGCCGCCGTCGCCGCCGACCGCAAGAGAAACTGGCTCGCCGCCGACATCGAGCCGCGTTTCGAATTCGCGCTGCGCTGCGCCTATGCGCACGGCGTGTCGGCGATCCGCACGCATCTCGACAGTTTTTCGCCGCAGGCCGAAATTTCGTGGCCCGTGTTCGCCAAGCTGCGCGACCGCTGGGCCGGGCGCATCACGCTGCAAGCCTCCTCGATCGTGGCGATGGATCCGATCGCGACCGACGACGGCCCCAAGCTCGCCGATCTCGTCGCCAAGACCGGCGGCCAACTCGGCGTGGTCACGCGCCTCACCGGCCAAGATCACGTGGGCGTGCCCGCCAATTTCGACGACTACATGCAGCGCGTGTTCGAGCTTGCCGAAGAGCGCGGCCTCAATCTCGATCTGCATGTCGACGAGACGGGCGATCCGACGGCACGCACCTTGATCCGCATCGCGCGCATGGCCGCCAAGCGCGGCTTCAAGCGCCCGATCCTGGTCGGCCATTGCTGCTCGCTGTCGGTGCAGCCCGACGAAGCGGTCGAAGAAACGCTGAAACTCTGCGCCGACGCGCGCATCGACATGGTGAGCCTGCCGATGTGCAACATGTATCTGCAGGGCCGCACACCGGCGCGCACGCCGCGCTGGCGCGGCGTGACCGTGCTGCACGAGGCGCGCGCGGCGGGCCTGCGTGTGGCCGTGGCCGGCGACAATGTGCGCGATCCTTTCTACGCCTACGGCGACCACGACATGCTCGAAACCTTCGTGCAGTCGGTGCGCATCGCCCAGCTCGACCATCCGCTCGGCGACTGGGTCAAGACCGTGACGACGACCCCCGCCGACATCATGAAACTGCCCGAGACGGGCCGCATTGCGGCAGGCTTGCCCGCCGACCTCGTGGTGCTGCAGGCGCGCAGCTTCTCCGAATTGCTGTCCCGCCAGCAGCACGACCGCGTGGTGATCCGCAACGGTCGCGCCATCGACACGAGCCTGCCGGACTATCGCGAACTCGACACGATCGTAGGAGCCTGAACATGGATGCGGGCGGCCACGGCTACGATCTTGCCGGTTTTCGCAAAGCGGTCGCCGGCATTGCGTTGATCGACGACCCGCAGCTCGTGCGCCAGCGCAGCCGCGATTTTTTCTGGTACAGCCCGATCCTGAAGGCCGAGCTCAACCGCAAATCGGCCGATCTCGTGGTCCTGCCGAAGGACCAAGACGAAGCTTTGCGCATCTTGGGTGCCTGCGCGCAGTTCCGCATTCCGCTCGTGGCCCGCGGCGGGGCGACCGGCAATTACGGCCAGCTCGTGCCCCTCAAAGGCGGCATCGTACTCGACACCGAAAAGCTCGACCGCACGCTGTTCGTGAAACCCGGTGTCGCCCGCTTCGAAGCCGGCGCCAATCTCGTGGCGATCGATGCCGAGACGCGAAAGATCGGCTGGGAACTGCGCATGCATCCCTCGACCAAGCGCCAGTCCGCCCTCGGCGGCTTCGTCGCCGGCGGGGCCGCGGGCGTGGGCTCGGCGATGTTGGGCCAGTTGCGCGATTGGGGCAGCATCCCGGCCGTGCGCGTCGCCACATGCGAGAACGTGCCGCGCGTGTTCGATTTCCGCGGCCGCGACGTCGCCGCCGCCACGCATGCCTACGGCACCACGGGCGTGCTGCTCGAAGTCGAGATCGCACTTTCGCCCGTCTATCCGTGGCGCGACGCGATCGTCGCCTTCGACGATTTCATGGATGCGGCTCGCTTCGGACAAGCGCTCGGCGAAGCCGACGGCATCGTCAAAAAAGAGATCGCGGTCATCGCGGGTTCGATCGCCGTCTATTTCAAGGCGCTCAAAGCCCATTGCCCCGAGGGCAAACATTTTGCGTTCTGCATGATCGCCGACAGCGAGCGCGCCGCGTTCGAGACGCTGGCGGCCGAGCATCGCGGCACGGTCACGCTGTGGAAAGACACGCCCGACGAAACCGTCGGCAACGACGTGCCGCTCTACGAATATTGCTGGAACCACACGACTTTGCAGGTGCTGAAACTCGACAAGGGCGTCACGTATCTCCAGACCGTGTTCCCGATCGGGCGCAATCTCGAAACCGTCGAGACGATGTACAAGCGCTACGGCGACGAGGTGATGCTGCATCTCGAATTCCAGCGCCGCTTCGGGCGCGTCAACAATTCGGCGCTGCAGGTGGTTCGCTGGACGACGCAAGAGCGCCTCTACGACATCATTCGCGACCACGAGGCGGCGGGCTGCATCGTGCCCAATCCGCACACCTACATTCTCGAAGACAAAGGCCCGAAGGTGATCGCCGGCGACGCCCAGCTTGCGTTCAAGAAACAATCCGATCCCTACGGCCTGCTCAATCCCGGCAAAATGACGCGGTGGACCGCATGACGAACGAATGGAAAGACCCGCCCGCCCCGGTTTCGCACAAGGCGGACTGGGACGCTTTCAAGGCCGCGATCGCCCCCGTCGAGACGATCGACGAGCCCGCCCTCGTCAAACAGAAATCACGCGATTTCTACTGGTACTCGCCGGTGCTGAAACGCCAGCTCGGCAAGCATTTCGGCGATCTCGTCGTGATCCCAAAGAGCGAAGCCGAAGTGATCACGGTCGCATCCGAATGCGCCAAGCGCCGCATTCCGCTGACCGTGCGCGGGGCGGGGACCGGCAATTACGGCCAGGCGATGCCGCTCGCGGGCGGCGTGGTCCTCGACATGACGGCGATGGACAAAATCGTGTCGCTCGACAAGGGCACCCTCAAGGTCCAGCCCGGCATGAAGCTCATCGATCTCGAAGCCGAGACCGTGCCGCAAGGCTGGGAAATGCGCTTCCATCCCTCGACGCGCCGCACCGCCACCATCGGCGGCTTCATCGCCGGCGGCTCGGGCGGTATTGGCTCGATCAATTTCGGCGTGCTGCGCGACCGCGGCAACGTGAAATCCTTGCGCGTGGTGACGGTCGAGGAAAGTCCGCGCATCGTCACCCTCGTGGGCGACGACGCGCAGAAGGTCGTGCATGCCTACGGCACCAACGGCATCGTGACCGAGCTCGAAATCGCGATGGCGCGCGCGTGGCCTTGGACCGATTGCGTCGCCAGCTTCCCCGATTTCATGGCGAGCGTGCGCTTTGCGCAGGCTTTGTGCGAAGCCGACGCGATCGTGAAGAAAGAGGTGGCGCCCATCGCCTGGGGTGCGGCCAAATATTTCAAGCCGCTCTTGGGCCATCTCAAAGAGGGCGAGCATATCGTGGTCTGCATGATCGCCGATCCGAGCCTCGAGGCCTTCAAGGATCTGCTGGCCGAGCATGGCGGCAGCCTCGTCTACAGCCGCGAACTTGCCGACGAGGCGGGCGAGATTCCCCCGCTCTACGAATTCACGTGGAACCATACGACGCTGCAGGCCCTCAAAGTCGACAAGACCATCACCTATCTGCAGACCTTGTTCCCGCCGCCGCAGCACGTGGCGTTGGTCGAGAAGCTGTACAAGGAGTTCGGCGACGAGGTGCCGATGCATCTGGAATTCGTGCGATTGGGCGGCCAGGTCGCGTGTTTCGGGCTGCAGCTCGTGCGCTACACCACGCAAGAGCGCCTGGCCGAAATCATTGCAGCGCACGAAGCGGCGGGTGCGCCGATCTTCGATCCGCACACCTATCTGCTCGAAGACGGCGGCATGCGCGTGGTCGACGAGGCGCAGTACGAATTCAAGCGCGCCGCCGATCCGCACGGGCTTCTGAACAAGTTCAAAATGCGCGCCTGGGACGAACGCACGCCGACCGAAGGCAAGTGGGCCGAGGTCAATCTGTGAGCGATCTCGCCGGTTTTCGCGACCGGCTCGGCGACGTGCCGGTGCGCGACGACGCGGCGAGCCTGCGCCTCAAAAGCCGCGATTTCTTCTGGTTCTCGCCGATCCTGCGCGAAGAGCTCGGCGCCCTCTCGGCCGATCTTGTTGTGATGCCGCGAAACGAGACCGACGTTCTCGCCATATTGCAGGCAGCCGCCGCGACCGACATGCCGCTCACGCCGCGCGGCGGCGGGACCGGCAATTACGGCCAGGCCATGCCGCTGGCAGGCGGGGCCATCGTCGATCTCTCGGCCCTCGAGGGCATTCGCGCGGTCACGCCGGGCCGCGTGCGCGCAGGCGCCGGCACCAAGATCATGGCGCTCGATTTCGAGCTGCGGCTGCAGCACGGGGCAGAGCTGCGCCTGCATCCTTCGACCGCGCGCACGGCAACGCTCGGCGGCTACATCGCCGGCGGCTCGGGCGGGATCGGTTCGATCCAATGGGGCATGCTGCGCGACCGCGGCAACGTTTTGGGTTTGCGCGTGGCGACGTTGGGGCCGAGCCCGCAGATCGTCGATCTCGAAGGCGACGCGGTGCAGCAGGCGAACCACGCCTACGGCACCAACGGGCTTATTCTTTCGGTCGATATGCCGACGCAAAACGCGATCGATTGGCGCGAAGGGATCGTCGCGTTTTCCGGCTTCGAAAGTGCCTTGCGCTTCGGATTGGCCCTTGCAGCATCCGACGGCATTTCCAAGAAGCTTGCGAGTGTGGTGCATCCCGCCCTTGCCGCGAATTTCGGGCCCATTCGCGAGGCATGCCCGGCCGGGCGCTGGGTCGTGCTGACGATGGTCGCCGAGTCCGCGCACATGGGCTGGCAGGATCTTGTGCGCGAATGCGGCGGGGAGATCACGCTCGACCGGCTTGCGGGCGAAGCGCCCGGCGAGCCGCCGCTCTACGAGTATTCGTGGGGCCACACGACCTTGCACACGATCCGCAAGGACCGCAGCGTGACCTATCTGCAGAGCATGCTGCCGCCCGGCGACACGGTGGCGCGGGCCCTCGCCCTCGAAGCCGCGACGGGCTCCGAGATGATGCACCATTACGAATGCGTGCGCTTCAACGGGGCGGTCACGTGCCAGGGCGTGCCGGTCTTCAAATGGCAGGACCGCGCGCAGCTCGACCGGCTCGTGCGCGCGCACGAAGAGCTCGGCATTCGCATCGCCAATCCGCACACATGGCTGCTGCAGAATGGCGGCATGAAGCGCATCGACGAAGCGCAAATCGAATTCCGCCGCCGCCACGATCCCAAGGGCCTCATGAATCCCGGCAAGATGGCCGGTTGGCCGACGGGCCCCGCCCTCAACAAGCTGGGCGGCGGGGCGGACGCGCTCGAAACGACGGGCTGGACCTAAAACTTCTCGAACGTCCGTCGTACTTTTTCGAGGAAGGCCGTACGCTGTTCGTGCGTGCGGCTGTCCATGCGCCCGAGCCCGCGCCACAGGAAGCGGCAGCCGGGTTTGCACATGGCGCGCACGCCGCGCGACAGGAACATGCGGCCCGGATGGGCCATGTACCAGGAGAACCACCAGGGTGCGCCCATCGTGGTGACGACCGCGACGGTCTCGATATTGCCCATCAAGGGACGGATCACGCCGCCATTGATGTCGAACGCCACACCGGGCGCCCAGACGCGGTCGAACCAGCCTTTGAGCATGGCCGGCAGCCCGTACCACCAGGTCGGATAGACGAAGACCAGGGCCTGCGCCTGCTGCAGCCGTTCGATTTCGCTTTCGATGCCGACGCGGTTTTTTTCGAGGTCGTGGTAGTTCAGGCGCTCCTCGGCCGTCAGCACGGGCTGGAAATTCTCGGCATAAAGATCGGCGAGCGCCACCTTGTGGCCCGCCTTGCCGAGTGCGGCCACGACCGTTTCTTTGAGCGCATGCACAAAGGAATCGGTGCGCGGATGGCAATAGACGACAAGAACGTTCATCGGAACGACTTCATCTCGGTTGCGACGCGCGCCAGGAATTTGCCGCGGCTCGCGGGCGTGGAGCGGTTCATGTCGTAATGCGCCAACCACTTGGTGCGTGCACGCCCGCCCGAAAGCAGCTTGAAATAGCGCAGGATGTGGCGCTTAGGAAGATTGCTGATCACGAACGTCGCCACCCACCAGGGCCGCCCGTAGGTGGAAATGCCGACAATGCTTTTGATGTTGCGCAAGGCGGGTACGGCAATACCTTCGTCCGTCAATTCGAACGACACGCCGGGCAGCAGCACGCGGTCGAACCAGCCTTTGAGCATTGCCGGCAGGCCGTAGCACCAGGTCGGGAACACGAAGACTAGCCCCTCGGCCCATTGCAGCAGGTCGACATAGCGCTGCACCTTCAGCCGGTTGACGCTTTGGTCGTGATAGCTGAGCCGGTCTTCGCGCGACAGCACAGGATCGAAACCTTCGGCATAGAGATCGACGTCTTCCACGTCGTGTCCGCCTTCGCGCAAGGCGGCAACGGCAGTGCGATGGATCTCGGCATTGAAGCTGGTTTCGACCGGATGGCAGTAGACGACGAGGATTTTCATTCGGGCACGACCGGCAAAAGGATCGCGGAGGGGGCAGCCGCACCGCTGGCGATGGAGAGACAGAGGATGCGCTGGGCATCGACCGTCTCCGTGCCGGGCATGTTGCCCGTCCCCGGATTGACCGCGAAGGCCGGAAACGCGCCGGCCGACAGCGACAGGCGCAGGCGATGGCCCGGTTTCAATACCGCACAGGTGGCGCGCATCGCAACCCGCACCGGTGATTGTGCAGTCTCGACGCGCACAATGCCTTGCGTGAGGTTCCACACCTTGCCGTCGGGGGCGACGTCCGACAGCACCGCGAACAGATCGAAGCAGGGTGCGTCGGCCGTCACATGGATTTCAGCGGCGACATCGCCCGCCAGATGCAAAGCGCGTTCGAGCACCGGGCCGGTATAGGTCGCGACATCCGTGCGCGCATCGATGGCAGCACGGTCATAGGCCCCCGAGACGGGGCCTGTATGGCCGCCATGGCTCGGCGTCGGGCGCCACGGATCGAACACGACCCGGTCGATCGCGGTCGCAGAACCGGGCGAGGCGCCAAGTATGCCCGCTGCGATGTCGCTCGCGGCAAGCCCGTCGCTCGCCAAAAAATGGCGCGTAGGCTGGGGTTCGGGCCACGCCGAAAAGCCGCGCCAGCGATCGCCGCCCATCTCGAACAGTTCGACGGCCGGTTCGTCGGGAAGCGGTGCGCCTTTGAGCCAATGGTCGAACCAGGCCAGCTGCACGCGGTCCATGCCGCGTGCGGCGGATTGGCCGAAATCGCGCTCGCCGACTTTGCGGCCCCAGGGCAGGTGCGTCCACGGCCCGATCTTGAGGCGCTGCGGCGCGCCGCTTTCGGCCATGTGCTTCCACAGGCCGAGCGTGCCGGTCAGCAGAGAATCGAACCAGCCGCCGATATGCAGCATCGGCAGATCGCATTTTCCAAGCTGCGCCGACGCGGACATCGCCGCCCAATACGGCCCGGGCTTGGGATGCTTCAGCCAATTTGCGTAATGGCCGTACTTCTCAAGCAGAGCCAGAACCGGCGGGCGTTCCGGGATGGCCGCACTCAACGGCAAACCGCGCGACGCCGCGATGAAAGCGGCAAAGGCGTCGCAGTCGCCGGCACGCCGCGCATTGTCGGCGGCCATTTGCACGCCCCACAGCAGCGCTTGGTGCAGGCGGAAGGCCCCGCCCTCGTAGGCCATGTCGGCATAGACATCGAAGGCCGGCATGGCGGGCGACAGGCACGCAAGGCCCGTGGCGCCCGCGGCAGCGGCGAGCAACTGCGTGCTGGCCTGGTACGAAAACCCGTACATGCCGACCTTGCCGGTCGTGTCGGGCAAAGTCGCGATCCAGTCGAATGTCGCTTTGCCGTCGGCCACTTCGTCTTGCCAAAGTCGAAAATCGCCGCCCGAGCTGCCGCGGCCGCGCACGTCCTGGATCACCACAGTATAGCCCTGGGCGGCGTACCAGGCCGGATGTGCCCAGACCACGGTCGAGGCGATTGCCCGCCCGTAAGGCTGGCGCATCAGCAGCACCGGGAACGGCCCGGGTGCAGCCGGGCGCCACAGATCGGCATCCAGGCGCACGCCATCCGGCGTGGTCATTGAAATCGTTTGCGGTTTGGCAACTTCGAACGTCATTTTCTGTCCTTGCCCGATTGGCCGGAAGCTTGCAACGATCATGCAAGCTTGTTTCCTTTCGCCAAGGCTTTGCCATGCTCGTGACCCAACAGAAAGTCCTGCGCCGCTTCTGGTACCCGGTTTTGCCGCTGGATCGGCTTGGGCAGGAGCCGGTGCCCTTTATGCTGCTGGGCGAGGCGATCGTGCTGTGGCGAAACGAGGCCGGCGAACCGGCCGCCGCCATCGACCGCTGCTGCCATCGCACGGCCAAGCTTTCGAAAGGTTTCTGCCAGCAGGGCCGCCTTGTGTGCGGCTATCACGGCTGGGAATTCGACAGCACCGGGGCGTGCGTGCGCATCCCGCAGCACAAAGACCCGACGCGCACGCCCAAATTCAAGATCGACAGCTATCGCACCCAGGCGCGCTACGGCTATGTGTGGGTGGCGCTGGACGAACCGTTGTTCGACATCCCGGCGATCCCCGAGGCCGACGATCCTTCCTTCCGCCACATCCCCGAATTCTACGAAACCTGGAATGCGGGCGCTTTGCGCGTGCTCGAAAACTCGTTCGACAACGCGCATTTCACTTTCGTGCACAAATCGAGCTTCGGCGATCCCGATCCTTCGCCTTCGGAGATGACCTACACCGACTATCCGTGGGGCTTCGAGACGCACTCGATCGTGCACGTCAAGAATCCGGCTCTGCAGAAGAAGAATCTCGGCCTCGCCGACGAGATGACCGTGCGCGACAATACGCGCACCTGGTACATGCCGTTCTTCCGCAAGCTGCGCATCAAATATCCAAACGGCCTGGTGCACGCGATCCTGACGGGAGCGACACCCATCGACGACCGCACGAGCCAGCTCGTGCAGTTCGTCTACCGCAACGACACCGAGGCCGACACGCCGGCCGCTTCCGTCGTGGCGTTCGACCGGCAGGTCACGCAAGAGGACCGCGCCGTGCTCGAAGCGTGCGACTGGGACGTGCCGCTGCAGCGCATGTCGGGCGAAGAATTCCACATGCCGTCGGACAAGCCGGGCTTGCTGATGCGCGACAAGCTCGCGGCCCTGCTCGCAGAAGCCGGCGAAACGGAAATCCGCCGCAGCGCCTAACCGTCGAGGTCGAGCTTCGCCTGATCGAGGCTGCGCAACGCGTTGGCGCGCATCACGCTGCGCACGTCGCGCACATAGTCCATGCGCCGCTCGGAATAGCGGTGCAGATGCTGGGCGAGGCTGTGGCCGTCGAGCGGCTTGCCCTCGGCCCGCAAGGCCGCCCGCGCGCGGCGGAATTCGGCATAGGCGCGGTGCGTGTTGAGATTGAGCGCGTAGGCCTCGACCGCGGTCGGCAGATCGGCGAAATGCCGCACGCGGCCTTCGTCGTCGACGCCGAAGCGCATATGGCCAAACACCGAATGCCCGTCCTTGGCCCCGCGGCTCGTGCCCCAGCCGCTTTCGAGCGCGGCCTGCGCCAGCGCCAGCGACACCGGCACCACGTCGACCCGCCGCAGCAATTCGCGCAGATTGCCGGGGGCGGTGTCGTAGCGCTCGGCAAGCTCTTCGAGGAAGGCGGCGTCTTTTGCGTCCGGCGGACCGGCTTTTTCAACGACGGCCAAGAGCTTTTCGCGCTCGGTCGAGATGCGCTCGTTTTCGAGCAGCAGCAGCGGCAGCAGCGATTTGATGAACACCGATTTGCGCAGATCGATCGAGTCGAGCTCGGCCAAATCGCCGGGCAGCTGTTCGACCACGAGCCGCGGCACGGGCTCGCCGCCGCGCCGCAAGGCGCCGAGCTCGTAGCCGCGTTCGACGAACAGCGCGTAGAGATCGCCCGCCGCCATGCGCGCAAAGCGCGGCATGTCGGGCACGAGGGCGGCTTGCGTGTCCGGCAGCTGTTCGACGAACGCATGCGTGAGCCCCGGCGCGCGCGCGCTCGGCGGCACGAGAGCAAGGGCGAGCGCGATCGGGACCAGAATCGCGGCGACAAGAACGGTGCCGCCGGCGCGAAAGCTGCCCGACGGCGCCGCACGAAGTGCGGTGTCGTATGCCATATCGATGGAAATGCCTTTCGAAGATGTCGCGGCAGCGCCTATCAGGCGACTGCGCGAACCTCGACGATTTCGGGGATGTAGTGGCGCAGCATGTTTTCGATGCCCATTTTGAGCGTCGCCGTCGAAGACGGGCAGCCCGAGCACGAACCCTGCATGGTGAGATAGACCACGCCGTCTTCGTATTTGTGGAACAGAATGTCGCCGCCGTCCTGCGCCACGGCCGGGCGCACGCGCGTGTCGAGCAGTTCGATGATCTGCTGCACAAGCTCGCCGTCCGCGCCTTCGGCCGCCCCGTGCGCCGTTTCCCCGCCCGCCGCCAGCGTGGCCGCACCGGACGTGAAATGCTCCATGATCGCACCCAGCAAAGCGGGCTTCATCAGGTGCCAGTCTTTGTCGTCGGTCTTGGTCACGGTCACGAAGTCCGAGCCCAGGAACACGCCCGTGACACCCTCGACGCCGAACAATTTGGCGGCGAGCGGCGAGCGGGCGGCGGCATCGTCGGCACTGGCGAAATCGGCGGAGCCCGCGGCCAGCACTTCGCGGCCGGGCAGGAATTTCAGCGTCGCCGGATTCGGCGTGGTTTCCGTCTGGATGAACATTCGATTTACTCCGGTCATGCGCAGCGCTAAGAGCAGCGCTATGAACTGAAGGGGGGCAGCTGGGTTATGCTGTCACTTGGCGCCGAACGCCGACCCTGTCAAGCCTTGCACTGCAACATATTGAAACAGAAAGAGTTAAATTGAGCACAACGTTGCCGAATCGGATCAATGCGCGCCCGGCCGGCGTGCACGGCCATCGCCGCTATGTGCGCCCGGTCGGCCAGCGGCCCAAACACGCCACGCGCGATTCGGTGCTGTTGTGGCTGCGCGGGCCCGCCCACGCCGTCGGCAGTCCGCTTAAACTGATCGACGGTCTGTGCTGGCGGCTGGTCGCCGCGGGCGTGCCCATCGACAGGTCCGTCGTTTCGGTGTCGCTGCTGCATCCGCAATTCGCGGGCTACGGCATTCGCTGGCGGCGCGACAGCGGCGAGGCGGAAGAGTCGCTGATCGAGCACAGCGTGCGCGACAGCGACGCCTACCGCAACAGCCCGTTCCCGGCCGTGGTCGAGCGCGGCGAGACAGTGCGCCTCAAGATCGGCCCGCTTCAGAACAGCGATCCCTATCCGGTGATCGCCGAATTGCGCGTGCAGGGCTTCACCGACTACCTGACGCAGCCTTTGTCGCTCTATGGTTTTCTGCCGTCCACGTTCGAACGGCCGTTCCAGGCGGTCAATTGGGCGACCAAACGCGACGGCGGTTTCGAAGATGCGGACGTGGCATACCTCGCCCATGTGCTGGCCGAGCTCGCCGCCCCGCTCACGCTCGTGACCGAACGGCGGATTGCGCGCGATCTCTTGTCGATCTATCTCGGCCGCTCGACAGGCCCGCGCGTGCTGGCGGGCGAGATCAAGCGCGGGGCCGGCGAGCCTTTGCGCGCCGCGATCCTGGCGACCGACATGCGCGGCTTCACGACCTTGAGCGACCGACTGCCGGCCGAACGCATGGTCGAAATCGTCAATGGCTGGTTCGAGCGCCAAGTGGGGGCGGTGCACGCGCATGGCGGCGAGGTGATCAAATTCATCGGCGACGGCATGCTCGCGATCTTCCCGATCGCCGATATCGAACTTTCCCGCATGGCCGCACGCGACGCACTCGGTGCGGCCCGCGACGCGATCAAGGCGGCACACGCGATGAACGCCGACCCGGCTTTTGCCGATGCACTCCCCTTGCGCGCCGTGGCCGCCCTCCACACGGGCGAGATTTTCCTCGGCAATATCGGCGCCCCCGACCGGCTCGATTTCACGGCGATCGGCCCGTCGGTCAATGTGGTTTCGCGCCTCGAGCAACTCGTCAAGTCGCTCGACCGCGAATTGATCGTGTCGGCCGCCTTCGCCGCGATCAGCTCGGAAAAACTCGCCTCGCTCGGCAGCCACCAATTGAAGGGTGTCGCCGAACCGGTCGAGGTCTTCACCTGCCCGACGATGGCGCCCGCCTGACGCGACATTTGCGCGACCTCTGCGCAACATCCGTGCGACATCGACGCAACACGCACGCGACATAGACGCGACATTTTTTAGATCAAGCCATTGAAATAGCTAGATTCTACGCGCAGTTTCGCCGAAATTTCGGCGCTACGGCACGAAGCATCTTTATTCACTCTTCAAACAGCGCCTGCCTGGACGGGCATTGAGGTTAGCATAGTATGTTCGTTTTTTGTTTTCAATAAGAATTTGCAGCAATTGACTCCGCAAGCTTCGTGAATTGACGATTGACAACCGACGGCAATCGACGACACTCCTTTAAGTAGCGAAGCGCCAAGCAGCGGCAAAGCGGTCGGCAACTGCAAGGGCCGAAAATGAAGAACTTCGAATTCACGCTCCACTTCAAGCTGCCGCCGGAGCGCCCTGATCCAAAATCATGGCTCGATGCGCTCTTCGAAGCGGGGTGCGACGACGCGACGGTCGGTGTCGGGCGTTTGGGCCAAATCGCGCTCGACTTCGCGCGCGACGCGACCACGGCGCGCAAGGCCGTAGCGTCGGCCATCGCCGACGTCGAACGCGCGATCCCGAAGGGTGCCTTCATTGCGGCCGATCCGGATCTTGTCGGCCTTGCCGACATTGCGGCCCTCGTCGGCATGACGCGGCAAAATCTGCAGAAATTTGCGACCAACGCCATCAAGGCGCCGGCAGTCGCGTTTCCGCCGCCGGTTGTGCTCGGCAACGACGCCAAATGGCGTCTCGCCGAGATCGAGCCCTGGCTGCAGCAGGTGAAACCCGGCGCCTTGACGCCGGAAAAAATCGGGTGTCGATCGCGACGGCCGAACTCAACATTAAGAACCAAGCGCAAAGGCTTCAGCGCGCGGTCGGTTGATTTGCGGCGCACACGTGCGCCGACCGTCATGCGCCGCCACGCATCGGATTGAGGGAATCTCGAAACGCCATCGACGGTCATGCAGTGACAGTAAAGATTGTAGCCAAATTGTGAAGGGATCGAGCCCTTGATATTCTGGACGCGTATGTCGGAGTTCGACGAGAACCGCAAGAATGCGGGTTGTTTGCGAATCGTTGTCTATTGCGTTTTAGGTACGCCGTATACGATGTCATATAGAATCACCCAAGATAGTCTGGCTTTCGCCATTGCATTTGTGATTTTGCTCGAAAGTTGGATCGCACCCGCTGCGGGACGAGCGCAGCATCGCTTCTTCGCGATCCTGCTTTTTGTCGGCGCGCTTAGTTCGATGGTTCTTGGAGTCCTGATCGACCTCTACTATTTTTCGTTTGTTCTGCCTCCCTGGGTCGATTGGAGCATCGATTGGCTGCCGCGTTTTCGTCGCGCCGCAGATTCGTATATTGCCTCGAGCTTTTCGCAACACCTCGAAGTTCTTCGCCTGAAGTATGCCGCGTGCGTCGCTATCGCCTGTGCAATTTTGGCCGTTCAGGCCGTCAGATGGCGGAGGTATCTTGAGCAAGCAGCGGAGATCATTGCGTTTCGCGGCAAGGAAAAGCCCGTCCGCAGTTTGGCCGTTGGACACATTCTTCTAGGTCTGTTCTTTCTTGCCTTTGGAATATTCGATTTCGGTTTGGGCTTGCATTCTTGGCGAGCGAGCTTGTCGCATTGGTTCGACTTTCCAGCACCGATTGCAGTTCTAGTCGGTCTGGTGGTTGGACCGTCGATATTGGCATCGGCATGGGCACTGCTGCATCTTGAAGAGTATTGATGTCGGGCTGCCGCGCCCAGCGCTCCCGCTCCTGAAGAGTGCAGGCGTTCAGGCAATGGGCGGGCGCAAACTCGCTTTGCGAGATTTTCAGCCGCATGCGGGTGGCCCGCGAATCGACCCCACCGCTGAAAACCGTTGCGTCCGCCATTGCCGACGTCAAACGCGCGATCCCGAATGGTGCCTTCATTGCGGCCGATCCGGATCTTGCCGGCCTTGCGGATATTGCGAAACTCGCCGACATGACGCGGCAGAATCTGCAGAAATACGCGACCAATGCGATCAAAGTGTCCGTCGTCGCGTTTCCGCCGCCGGTCGTGCTCGGCAATGACCCCAAATGGCGCCTCGCTGAGGTGGAGCCCTGGCTGCAGCAGATCAACTCCGGCGCGTTGACCCCGGAAAAAATCGACGTGTCGCTCGCGACGGCCGAATTCAACATCAAACACCAGTTGCAAAGGCTTCAGCGCGCGGTCGGTTGATGCGGGGCCATGTGCGACGAATTTCTATACCAACGCCTAAGCCACAGCCGGCTTCGGATTGAAAGCGCCAGCAATTTCTGTGTCGCACAGCTCGCGCATCATAACCGGATTTTGCGGCCGGTCGTGCACACGCGCGTGAAATCGAGATCGGCGCCTACCAAGGGCGAGCGGCGCAAGCTGGCGCTGCTTTGACGGCTTCGCGCGGGGCTGCGATTTCCTTTGCCGTCAGCCCTTCGGTTTGCGTCAGACAGCGCATTAAAGTTCGTCGCCGGCCCTCACGTAATCGCGTCGATCTCGTCTTCGGCCAAGCTGCCGGGCACGATGGTCAGCGGGACGCGCAGTTTGTTGGCGTATTTGCCGGTCAATGCCGACACGAGCGGGCCCGGGCCCTTGGCCGACGTGCCCGCCCCCAGCACCAGGATCGAGATCGAGGGTTCTTCTTCGAGAAGTTTCAAAAGCTCGTCGCGCACGTCGCCTTCGCGCACATGCAGCATCGGCATCTGGCCCGAGAGTTCCTGCACGAGGCTCGAGAGTTCCTGCAGGCGCGCTTCGGCTTCCTGGCGGCGCTCCTCGCGCATCAGTTCGCCCACGCCCATCCATTCCACGCCCTCGGCGGGCTCGGTCACGAACAGCATCGCCACGCGCCCGCCCGAATGGAAGGCGCGGCGACACGCGAAGCGCAGCGCGATTTTGAGCTCCGGCGTCTGGTCGACGACGACCAGAAAGATGCGCTGCGTATGCGGCTGACGTGTCGGCATTTGTCCCCCCGTCTCCGGCTTGCGGGTTACTTCCTGAAGATGGCGCCGGCGGCCCAGCCGGCGAAGACGGCAATCAGCACGGCGAGGAGGCCGTAGATCGCCGCCCAATCATGCGCGAAGTCATAGATGTCCGCACCCACGCCGACTTTGTTCACGAACATCGGCGTGGTCTGCGCCCCGATCACCTGGCCGCCGCGCACGAGCAGCACTTCGACCGAATAGGCTCCCGTCGGCACGTTGGCCGGAAACACGATGCGCGTGCGGAACAGGCGCGGGCCCAGGAACGACACGCGGCCGATCTCCGCATCGTAGAGAGCCTGCGCTTCCTTGTTGCGCAGGAGGCCTGCGCGGAACGCGGCGACCTCGTCCGGGTTCGCGTCGGCAGGGGCTTGCAGGCGCAGATACTCGGTGCCGATCTGGTAGCGCTGGCGCAGAGCGGGCGGTACGAACTCGGCAAGCGGCTTCGAGGCCGCCACGCGATAGAAGGCGGGTGCGCCCGCAAAGCGCATCTCGTCGCGGTTGATCCACAAGCCCGCCACGCGCGCCTTGCGCCGTACGCTGGTTTCGCTGTCGGGCCCGCGCACGATGACGACCACGTCGCCCTCGCCTTCGGTCGCCCCGAACAGCAACAGCTCGGTGCCGGCAAAACCCGTGGTGATCGCGATCAGATGGCTCGAAAGATCGGCCACCAACGGCTGCGCCTTGGCCGTCGGCATAAAGGCCAGCAGCGCCAGCAATGCGAGAAACGCGCGCATTACGGCGTTTCCCCCTGCGGCGGCGGGGCGAGATCGAAGCGGATCGAATAAAGATCGTCCGGCCGTTCGACAAGGCCGTAGCCGAGCTGGCCCGCAACGGCGAGCACAAGCAGAGCAAGCAGCACGCGCAAGCGGGCCGCACCCAGTTTGGCACCCAGCCTCGCACCCAACGGCGCGGCCACGACGCTGCCAGCGATCAGCAGGCCCGCCAGAACGATATCGACTGTCTGGTGCGAGACCGCCTGCAGGAACGTGACATTGGCCGACACGAACACGATCTGGAACAAGGACGTGCCGACGACGACGGAGGTCGGCATGGCCAACAGATAGATCATCGCAGGGACGAGCAGAAAACCGCCGCCCACACCCATGAGGCCGGTGAGCACGCCGATGAATATGCCGAGCAGGAGCGGGGCGAGCACGCTCGTCTCGATGCCGGATTTCGGGAACTGCATCTGCCACGGCAACCCGCGCAGCCAGCGCCCGCGCGGTTTGGACAGGGCGGTCTTTCCGGACGCTGCCTTGGCGGGCCCTGCCTTTGCGGATGGGGCCAGCATCGCGCGCAGGCTTTCGGCGAACATCAAAATGCCGACGCCGCCCAGCAGCAGCACATAGCACAGCGCCACCACGAGATCGATTTGGCCGAGCCGCGTGAGCCAGCCGAACACCCACACGCTCGCACCCGAGCCCGCAAATCCGCCGCCGACCAGCAGCACCCCCATTTTGAGGTCGAGCGTGCCGCGCCGCCAATGCGCGATCGCCCCTGCGGCCGACGAAGCCACGACCGTGTTGGCGCCCGTCGCCGCCGCGATCGGCGGCGGGACGCCCAAAAAGATCAGCATCGGCGTGATCAGAAACCCGCCGCCCACGCCGAACATGCCCGACATCAACCCCACGCCCGCCCCGATCGCGACGAGCATGAGCCCGTCGATCGCGGTTTCGGCCAGCGGCAGGTAGACAGGCAGCAGCGCCATGGCTCAGACCCCCGCCTTGCCGAGCGTGCCGAGCGAATAGAGATCGTCCGGCATCGAGACGAGATCGACGAGCAGCTTGCCCGCGACCGCCAGCACCATCAGCGCCAGCAGGCCGCGCAATTGTTCGCCGCGCAGTTTGGCCCCTGCGCGCACGCCGAACTGCGCCCCCACCACGCCGCCCACGAGCAGCAGCAAGGCCAGCACGATATCGACCGTCTGGTTCTGCCACGCCTGCAGGAAGGTGACGTTGGCGGTGACGAACACAATCTGGAAAAGCGACGTGCCGACCACGACGGAAGTCGGCATGCCCAAGAGATAGATCATGGCCGGCACCATGATGAAGCCGCCGCCAACCCCCATGAGGGCGGCGAGCATGCCCACGCCGAGCCCGATCGCGAAGGGGGCGATGGCGCTGATATAGAGCATCGAATGCGGGAAGCGCATTTTGAGCGGCAGCCCGTGGATCCACAGATGCTGGTGGCGTTTGACGGGGGCGGCCCGCCGGCCGCTGCTGCGCCGACGCAAAGCCCGCGCCGACTCGACCAGCATCAGAAGGCCGATGGCGCCCAGAACGGCCACAAACGCCAGCGACACGAACAGGTCGATCTGGCCGAGGCCCTGCAGCACTTTGAAAATCTGCACGCCGAGCGTGGAGCCGACGAGACCGCCCGCCAGCAGCACGCCGCCCATGCGGAAATCGACATTGCCGCGCCGCATATGGGCGAGCACGCCCGAAACGGAAGCCGCCACGATCTGGGCCGCTTCCGAGCCCACGGCCACGGCCGGCGGAATGCCGACGAAAATCAATAGCGGCGTCATCAAGAAGCCGCCGCCGACGCCGAACAAACCCGACAGAAACCCGACGCCGCCGCCCAGCAGCAGCAGCAAAAACACGTCGACCGAAACTTCGGCAAGGGGCAGATAGATCAGCACGCGAGCGCCAGAATGCGCCCGCAAACCCCGAACGGGCAAGCGCTTTGGGGCAAGCGCCGGGGCCGGTTTTTAGGGCGCCAGAAAGCCGATCAGCTCGTAGACTTGGCGCAGATTGGGCTTGGCAATCGCGTTGGCCTTCTCGGCCCCCCGTTTGAGGATCGCGTCGATGGCCCCCGGATCGGCCATCAGCCGGTTCATCTCGGCCGTGATCGGCGACAGCACGGCCACGGCCATGTCGGCCAAAGCGCCCTTGAAGGTCGAGAACTGCGCGCCCGCGAATTCCGTCACGACGGCTTCGAGCGTCTTGTCGGTCAAGGCCGCGTAGATGCCGAGCAGGTTTTCGGCTTCCGGCCGGCCTTCGAGGCCCGCCACGCTGTCGGGCAGCGCATGCGGGTCGGTCTTGGCCTTGCGGATCTTGGACGCGATCGTGTCCGCGTCGTCGGTCAAGTTGATGCGGCTCTGCTCCGACGGCTCGGACTTGCTCATCTTCTTGGTGCCGTCGCGCAGGCTCATCACGCGCGTGGCCGCGCCGAAAATCTGTGGCTCGGGCAGCGGGAAAAACTCGACGCCGTAGCGGTGGTTGAACGCCCCCGCAATGTCGCGCGCGAGTTCGAGATGCTGCTTCTGATCCTCGCCGACCGGCACGTGCGTCGCTTTGTAGAGCAGAATGTCGGCCGCCATCAGCACCGGATAGGCGTAGAGGCCGAGGCCCGCATTGTCGCGCTGCTTGCCGGCCTTCTCCTTGAACTGGGTCATGCGGTTGAGCCAGCCGAGCGGCGCATAGCAGCCGAGCGTCCAGCCGAGTTCCGCATGGCCCGACACGGTCGACTGGTTAAAGATCGTGCAGGCGACGGGATCGATGCCGCAGGCGATGTAGGCGGCCGTCACTTCGCGCGTGGCTTTGCGCAAGGCGGCCGGATCCTGCGGCATCGTGATCGCGTGCAGATCGACGATGCAGAAAATGCATTCGTAGTCGCGCTGCAGCTTCACCCAGTTGCGGATCGCACCGAGATAGTTGCCGAGATGCAGGTTGCCGGTGGGCTGAATGCCCGAGAAAATGCGGTTCATGGGGCGCAGCTTATGGCGGCCTTTTCGGCGTTAATCAAGTGCGGCCTCACGGCGTTCGACGCGACAGGAGTGCGCGCAGATCCGCGCGGTCGGCCGCCCCGCAAGCCCAGGCAGCGACGGCGTAGAGCGCCAGCCCCAACGCGATCAGGGCGGCGAGCACGGCCAAGCGCAAAATGCCGGGCTCGGCCATGAAGGGGGCTGCGGCTTGCAAGGCGAGCCACAGGCCCAGCGCCATCGCCGCCGTCGCCGCCGCTTGGCGCGGCAGGCGTTGGCGGAGTCTGGCACTGGCGACAAATTGCCCGCGGGCGGCAAGCGCGCGCAGCAGCAGCAGCGCGTTGAGCGTGGCCGACAAGGCGGTCGCGAGCGCCAGGCCGACATGGCCGACGAACTGCATCGAAACGAAGCCGACAACGCTGTTCAGGGCCACACAGAAGACAGCGATCTTGACCGGCGTTTTGGTGTCTTCGCGCGCATAGAAGGCGGGAGCCAGCACCTTCACCGCCACATAGGCCGGCAGGCCCGCCGTGTACGCAATGAGGGCCGCGGCCGTGGCGGCAACGTCGGCTGCGGCAAATGCACCGCGCTCGAACAGGCCCGCGACGATGGGCTCGGCCAGCACCACGAGGGCGGCCGTTGCGGGCAGCGTGAGCAGGCCGGCGGCTTCGAGCGCGCGGTTCTGCGTGGCAAGGGCGGCGGCTTCGTCGCCGCTGCGCACCTGTTTGGACATCAGCGGCAGCAAGGCCGTGCCGATCGCAATACCGATCACGGCAAGCGGCAGTTCGTAGACGCGGTCGGCGTAGTAGAGCCAGCTGATCGAGCCGGCCGCGAGCAGCGAGGCCAGCATCACGTCGACCACAAGATTGATCTGCACGGCCCCCGAACCGAGCGCCACCGGCGCCATGCGCTTCAAGAGCGTTTTTGCGTTGCCGCTCAAGCGCGGCCAGCGCAGGCGCAAGGACATGTCGGCCCGGCTGCACGCATAGGCAAGGAACAAAAATTGTGCGAGGCCCGCCGCAAGCACGCCCCACGAGGCGGCGTGGCCGGCCGTGGGCACGCGGCCCACAAGGCCCAGCAACGCGCCGATCATGCACAGATTGAGCAGGATCGGCGTCGCCGCCACGGCCGCGAATTTGTCGAGCGAGTTGAGCACGCCCCCTTGCAGCGACACGAGGCTGATGAACAGCAGATACGGAAACGTGATGCGCGTGAATTCGACCGCAAGGCCGAAACGCGTCGGCTCGTCGGCAAAACCCGGCGCGACGATGCGCAGAACATACGGCATGCCGAATTCGCACGCGACCACGAGAGCGAACAGCGCCACGAGAAGCACGGCAAGCGCTTCCTCGGCGAATTCGCGCGCCGCCGCCTTGCTCTTGGTCGCGACCGTGCCCGCGAACATCGGCACGAAGGCGGCGGCGAACGCACCCTCGGCGAACAGGCGGCGGAAAAAGTTCGGAAACTTGAACGCGACGAAAAACGCGTCGGCGACGGGCCCGGCCCCGAGATAGGCCGCGATCAGCATGTCGCGCACGAAGCCCAGCACGCGGCTCAGCAGCGTGTAGGCGCCGACCGTCGCGATGGGGCGCGCAAGCGACATCGCGACGATGGCTAGCGTTTCTCGGGGAGGGCGATCCCCCACAAAGCCAGCCACGGCGCCCAGATCTGGCGCTGCGTCTCGTACCACAGCCCCATCGGATCGAAGGCCAGGGCGGGAAGATGCGGCTCGCCCGTCAGCACGATGCCCATCGTCTCGGGCGAATCTGCGCGCGCCGGACGGTGCAGAATCTCGAGCGTCATGCCCGGCAGCTTGGCGCGCGCGCGCAGTTCTTCGGGAAAAGAGGACGCCATCTTGCTATTCCGCCGCTTCGGAGCCTGCGCGTTTGCGCGGTTTGGCGGGATCCGCCGCCTCGGGATCGACGAGCGCTTGCAGCAGCGTCTCGCGGATGCGCTCGAGCTTGTCGTCTTCGACGATCTTCTGGCCGAACACGTCGACGACGTAGAACACGTCGACCGCGCGCTCGCCGTAGGTCGTGATCTTGGCCATGCGGATCGACAGGCCCAAGGCCGTGATCGCGGCCGTGACGTCGTAGAGGAATCCCACGCGGTCCCGGCCATTCACTTCCACAAGCGTGTGGTACTTGGACGCAAGATTGTCGATCAGCACGCGCGGCGGCACGGTGAAGACCTGCATGCGGCTCGGGATCGCGGGCCGCTTGCGCAGCTGCTCGCGCAGGCGCAGGCGCCCGCCCAGTGCGCCCTCGATGTGCGTTGCGAGGCGCGCGAGCTTCTCGGGCCGCGCATAGGCGGCCGGCTGCGCGTCGAGATCGCCCGCCGCTTCCTGGATCGAAAACGTGTCGAGCGCGCGGCCGTTCGACAGCGTGAACACGTTGGCCGCCACGATGTTGGCCCCGCCATAGGCGATGGCCCCTGCGATGCGCGAGAACAGGCCCGGATGGTCGTCGGTATAGATCGTGATCTCGGTGATCGAGCGCGCACGGTCGATGCGCGTGTCGATGGCGAGCGGCAGATGCGCCTGCTCGGCTTCGCGCACGAAGCGGGCATGGCGGGCTTGCGAGCCCGCATCGAGCGACAGCCAGTAGGCCGGATAGGCGAGACCCGAGAACCACGCGAAATCGGCGTCGTTCCAATCGCGCAATTCCTCGCGCAGGCGCGCTTGCGCGACCGCCACGCGCTGCAAGGTGCCCGTCTCGCCGTAATTGCCGGCGAGCGCTTCGGCCGTGCGCGCATAAAGCTCGCGCAGCAAAGTCGCCTTCCAATTGTTCCACACGCCGGGACCGACCGCGCGAATGTCCGCGACCGTCAGGCACAGCAAGAGGCGCAGGCGCTCGGGGCTCTGCACATGCTCGGCAAACGCGCGGATCGCCTGCGGGTCCTGGATGTCGCGCTTGAAGGCGGTCGCCGACATGGCCAAATGCCAACGCACGAGCCAAGCACAGGTCTCGGTTTCTTCTTCCGTGAGGCCCAGGCGCGGCCCGAGCTTCAGCGCGATCTCGGCGCCCAGGATCGAATGGTCGCCGCCGCGGCCTTTGGCGATGTCGTGCAAAAGCACGGCGAGATAAAGCGCGCGACGCGAGGCGACCTGATGGATCACCTCGCTCGCAAGCGGATGGTCGGCGACAAGTTCGCCCGCTTCGATGCGGTGCAGGATGCCGATCGCGAAGATCGTGTGCTCGTCGACCGTGTACACATGGTACATGTCGTGCTGCATCTGGGCCACGACGCGGCCGAAATCGGGCACGAAGCGGCCGAACACGCCGGCCTCGTTCAAGCGCCGCAGCGTGGTCTCCGCCCGGCTGTCGGTCAGCATGTCGAGGAACAGCTTGTTGGCTTCCGGATCGGCGCGCAGGGCCCCGTCCACGCGCCGCAGCGACTGGCGCACGAGGCGCAGCGCATAGGGGTGGATGTCGATCTCGCTTTCCTGCGCCACGCGGAACAGGCGCAGGAAATTGACCGGATCTTTTTCGAACACGTCGGCGCGCGCCACCGTCAAGCGCCCGCTTTCGACCGCAAAACGCCCGTCGCCGAGCTTCTTGGCGCGGCTCTTGAACACCGATTTCCAGCCGCCCACGCCGAGCGTGGCGCGCTTGCCCTCTTCGATCTCGAGGGCCGAGCAGAAGATGCGCGTCAAGTCGCCGACGTCCTTGGCGACGAGGAAATAGTGCTTCATGAAACGCTCGACGCCGCGCGTCCCGCGATGGTCGGTGTAGCCCATGCGCCGGCCGATCTCGCCCTGCACGTCGAAAGTGAGCCGGTCTTCGGGCCGGCCCGCGACATAGTGCAGATGGCAGCGCACGCTGGTGAGGAACTCCTGGCACTTGTCGAATTTGGCCGCCTCGTCGGACGTGAAGACGCCCTTCAAGACGAGATCGGCCACCTGGTCGACGCGGTGCACGTATTTGCCGATCCAGAACAGCGTGTGGAGATCGCGCAGGCCGCCTTTGCCGTCCTTGACGTTGGGCTCGAGCACGTAGCGCGAATCGCCGGTGCGCTGGTGGCGCTTGTTGCGCTCGTCGAGCTTGGCTTCCACGAAGTCGGCCGCCGTCGATTTGGCGATTTCGGCGAAGAAGCGCTTCTTCAGTTCCAGAAACAGCTTGTCGTCGCCCCACAGATAGCGGCTCTCGAGCAGGGCCGTGCGGATCGTGTGGTCCTCGCGCGCGAGACGCAGGCATTCCTCGATCGAGCGCGTCGCGTGCCCGACCTTGAGGCCCAAATCCCACAGCAGATAGAGCACGAATTCGACGAGCTGCTCGATGCGCGGATTGGATTTGTAGGGCCGCACAAACAGAAGATCGATGTCGGATTGCGGGGCAAGCTCGGCGCGCCCATAGCCGCCGACGGCCGCGATCGTCACGCGCTCGGCCGTGGTCGGATTGGGCAACGGGTAGACATGGCGGTCGGCGAAGTCGTAGACGAGCCGCACGATCTGGTCGATCAGGAACGAGCCCGCGCGCACGGTCTGGCCGCCGCTCGCTTCGCGACCCTCGAAGCGACGGCGAATTTCCGCGCGGCCCGCCTGCAACGCAGCCTTGAGCACGTCGCGCATCGCCGCACGCCGCTGCTCGGGCTCGCGCGCCAAGCGCTGGGCAAGCGCTTCAAGCTCCGCATCGACCGTGCGCCGATCCAAAATGGCGCGCTGGTTCGGAACTTCCTTGGACGGAGCTGCAGGCAGCTCGTCGATGATTTCGGCCGTTTCCATGCCCCGAGTATATAGTGCCTTCTCGCGTCGCCGGGAGTTCGATCTTTGCGCCCTGTTTTTGTCCTCTTTATGGCCCTTCTGGCGGCCCTGCTTGCAGGGGCCTGCACCGCCCCCGCCCCGCAGATCCGCACGCAGCTTGCCGACGGCGGCCGGACCATCGAGATCGTCGCGAACGGGGCCGAACGCCTGCTGCGCGCGACTTTAATCGCCCCCGACGGTGCCCGCATCGCAGCCGAAATCGCGCCGGCAATCGCGGCGGCGTCCGAACGCCCGCGCATCGGGGTAGGTGCGTCGGGCGGCTCAAGCTCGGGCATCGATCCCGGTATCGGGATATCCGTCCCGCTCGGCTGGCTTAGCGGCGGCGGTGCCGCCCAAATCGAGTCGCGCGCGCGCATCCCATTGCCGCCCGACGCGACCCCGCCCTATGGCCGCCTGGAGCTGGTCTTTGCGCGCGCCGGAACAGTGGCAATGCCGGCCCCGCGCCGCTAGAGTGCGGCGCATGAAAAAGCCCGCCCTCACCCGCCGCCTTTTGCTGGGAAGTCTCCTCGCCATGACCGCGATCGACCCTTCGGACGCCCAAACCCCCGATCTTGCGACAGCCACGCGCACACGCTCGGGCCTCGGCATCCTCGACACGGTCGAAGGGACCGGTGCCGCCCCCACGGCGGGCCAAACCGCGCGCGTGCACTACACGGGCTGGCTGCTGCAAGACGGCAAACGGGGTGCGAAATTCGACTCCTCGGTCGATCGCGGCCAGCCGTTCGAATTTCCGCTCGGCCAGGGCCGCGTCATCCGCGGCTGGGACGAAGGTGTCGCGACGATGAAAATCGGCGGCAAACGCACGCTCGTGATCCCGCCCGAGCTCGGCTACGGTGCGCGCGGTGCCGGCAACGTGATCCCGCCCAATGCGACGCTGGTGTTCGACGTGGAACTGCTCGGCGCGCGCTAAACCCCGCGCGTAATCCCGCCGTCGACGCGCAGATTCTGGCCGGTGATGTAGCCGGCATCGTCGGACAAGAGAAACGCGGCGGTCTTGGCGATTTCTTCGGCTTTGCCGTAGCGACCCAACGGGATGCGCGGCAGCAGCGCTTCTTTGACGGGAAGCGAATCGACGAAGCCGGGCAGCAAATTGTTCATGCGAATGCCGACCTTGGCGTAGCGGTCGGCGTAGAGTTTGGCGAAGGCGCCCAGACCTGCACGCATCGCGCACGAGATCGGGAACATGAGATCGGGCTCGAAGGCCGCGAAGGTCGAGATATTGACCCAAGCGCCCGAGCCTTGTTTTTCCATGATGGGCGTGACGAGGCGTGCGAGGCGCACGACGTCGAGGATCACAAGCTCGAGGCCCTTGGCCCAATCTTCGTCGCTGAGCGCCAAGAGATCGCCTTTGGGCGGATGGCCGGTCGAGGTGACCACGCCGTCGATGCGGCCCCATTTTGCCATCGCGGCATCGACGAGCTTCTGGAGGTCGGCGGTTTCCAAGACCGAGCCGGTCACACCCACGCCGCCAAGTTCGGCCGCAAGTTCGACCGCTCGGCCCGACGGCGACAGGAGGGCCACACCCCAGCCGCGGGCGGCGAGTTCGCGGGCGCACGCAGCGCCCATTCCTTTGCCGGCACCCGTCAGCAATGCGACTTTCATTCGGCCTTCTCCTTCAGCAAAAGCGCTTTGAGCGCATAAAGCGCCTCGAGCGCTTGTTTGGGCGCAAGTTCGTCGGGATTGAGATCGGCGAGCGCTTTGGACACAGCGCTCGGTGCGGACGCATCAGCAACCGGTCCGCCTTTGGGGCGTGCGGCAAACAGCGGCAGATCCTCGGCGAGCTGGCCGAGATTGCGCTGTTCGGGGCTACGCTCGAGGGCCGCCAATACGGTTTCCGCGCGTGCGACGGCGGCGGCCGGCAGGCCCGCGAGCTTCGCCACATGGATGCCATAGGAGCGGTCGGCCGTACCGGCCGCAACCTCGTGCAGGAACACGACCTCACCCTTCCATTCCTTGACGCGCATCGTGCGGCAGGCGAGGCCCGAGAGTTTCGCGGCAAGGGCGGTGAGCTCGTGATAATGCGTGGCGAACAAAGCGCGCGCGCGATTGACGTCGTGCAGATGCTCGACACACGCCCACGCGATCGAGAGGCCGTCATAGGTCGCGGTCCCGCGCCCGATCTCGTCGAGAATCACAAGCGAGCGTTCGGTCGCAAGATTGAGGATTGCGGCGGTCTCGACCATTTCGACCATGAAGGTCGAGCGCCCGCGCGCCAGATCGTCGGCCGCCCCCACGCGGCTGAACAGCCGGTCGGCGACACCAATATGCGCGGATTTGGCGGGCACATAAGCCCCGCTCTGCGCCAAGATCGCGATCAGCGCGTTCTGGCGCAGATATGTGGATTTGCCGGCCATGTTGGGCCCGGTGACGAGCCACAAAAAATGTCCACCATCGGCATCCAAGCGGCAATCGTTGGCAACGAAACCTTGCGCCTGCTCGGCCAAGGCCGCTTCGACGACCGGATGGCGCCCGCCTTCGACCGCGAACACGCGACTGTCGTCCACGACCGGCCGGCACCATTCGCGCTCGACCGCGAGATCGGCCAAGCTTGCGGCGACGTCGAGCTCGGCCAGGGCGCGTGCGGCGCGCAGGATCGCGTCGCTGTGCGCCAACACGTCGCGCACGAGATCGGCGAAGATGGAAAGCTCGAGGGCAAGCGCTTTGTCGCGGGCACCCACGACGGCGTTTTCAAGCTCGCCGAGTTCGACCGTGGTGAAGCGCACCGCTCCCGCCATCGTCTGGCGATGGATGAAGATGCCGCCGGGCTTCAGAAGTTTGTCGGCGACGTTGGCGTTCGCTTCGACGAAATAGCCGATCACATTGTTGTGCTTGATGCGCAATGTGGAGATGCCGGTCGCCTCAACATAACGCTGCTGCAATGCGGCCACGAGGCGGCGGCTTTCGTCGCGCAGTTCAAGGATGCGGTCGAGCTCGGGCGCGAAACCGGCGCGCACAAAGCCGCCGTCGCGCATGTCGAGCGGCAGGTCCGTACCCAGTGCACGCGCCAACAGATCGGCGAGGGCCGAATGTTCGCCCAAATCGTCGAGCGCTTGGCCGATCCCTTCGGGTGCGGCATCGAGCCCTTGCGCGCGCACTTGCGCGCGCACCTGCGGCAGACGAGAAAGACCCTGCCCCAACGCCGCCAAATCGCGCGGGCCGCCACGCTGCAGCGCCAAGCGCTGCACCGCGCGCTCGAGATCGGGAAAGCCCTTCAGCGTTTCGCGCAAAGAGCCGCGCGCATGTTCGGACTCGACGAAATAGCCGAGCATGTCGAGCCGGCGGCCGATCGCGCGCGCATCGGCGAGCGGTGCGGCGAGGCGTGCGGCAAGCAGGCGCGCACCGGCTGCGGTCTGCGTGCGGTCGATCGTGGCGAGCAGCGAGCCTTTGCGCTCGCCGGTTTGGGTTTCGGCGATTTCGAGCGAGCGGCGCGTGGCGGGATCGATCTCGAGCAGGCCTGCGGCCGATTGGCGCTGCGGCGTTTGCAGGCGGCCAACGCGCCCCTTTTGCGTGAGCTCCACGTAATCGACGAGCGCCCCCGCCGCGGCGATTTCCGCACGTGCGAAGGCGCCGAAACCGTCGAGCGATTTGACGCCGTAGAGCGCTTCGAGGCGCCGCTTGGCGTTTTCACTGTCGAAGCGCGCGGACGGCAATGGCGTGAGCGCACGTTTCAGCGGTGCAACGGCAGCCGCGATGTCGTCGCGCGCCAAGAGCCGGTCGGCGAGCAGCAATTCGCCGGGGGCAATGCGCGCGAGCGCTGCCGACAGGCCGGCGGCCGTCGCGGTCTCGACGCGGAAATCGCCGGTCGAAAGATCGAGCCACGCAAGGCCAAGCGCACCGGCGGCTTCCGCGAGGCAGCACAGATAGTTGTTCGCGCGCGCATCGAGCAGTGTGTCTTCGGTGAGCGTGCCGGGGGTGACGACGCGCACGACGTCGCGCCGCACGAGGCTTTTGCCGCTGCCGCGCTTTTTGGCCTCGGCCGGGTCTTCGATCTGCTCGCAGATCGCCACGCGAAAGCCCTGTCGGATCAGCCGGGCCAAATAGGCTTCGTGCGCGTGCCACGGCACGCCGCACATCGGGATCGGTTCGCCCGCATGCGTGCCGCGGCGCGTGAGCGTGATGTCGAGCGCTTTGGATGCCGCCACCGCATCCTCGAAGAACAGCTCGTAGAAATCGCCCATGCGGTAGAACAGCAGCGCGCCTTCATGCTGGCGCTTCAGTTCCAGATACTGCGCCATCATCGGCGTGGGCGCTTGGTCGCTTTGCGGTGGTTGGACAGCGTCAGACATTGCAGTGCAGCATTCCCATCGATTCGTGCGTTTTGACGAACGGCACCCGTTCCCCGTACCATGGCGAACCAAAGCCTAGCAAAACGAACTTCAGAGGGAAGGCAACCGCAACTATGGCGAACGAGACCGGGCCCGTCACCGAACAGGAATCGCTGCTGTTCCACAATCAGGGCGGCAAGGCGGGCAAGATCGAAATCACCGCCACCAAGCCGCTGACCACGCAGCGCGACTTGAGCCTCGCCTACTCGCCGGGCGTTGCGTGGCCGTGCCTGCACATCGCCAAGAACCCGGATGCCGCCTACGACTACACGGCCAAAGGCAATCTCGTGGCCGTGATCTCGAACGGCACGGCGGTGCTGGGCTTGGGCGATCTCGGCGCGCTCGGCGGCAAGCCCGTGATGGAGGGCAAGGCCGTTCTGTTCAAACGCTTCGCCGACGTCGATTCGATCGACATCGAAGTCGACACCAAGGACGTCGACAAATTCGTCGAGTGCGTGCGCTATATCGGCGTCACGTTCGGCGGCATCAATCTCGAAGACATCAAAGCGCCCGAATGCTTCGTGATCGAGCAGCGCCTGCGCGAGCTCCTCGACATTCCGGTGTTCCACGACGACCAGCACGGCACCGCCATCGTGGCGGCGGCCGGCCTGATCAACGCGCTCGATTTGACGGGCCGTGACATGCGCACGACCAAGATGGTCATCAACGGTGCGGGTTCGGCCGGCATTGCGTGCGCCGAGCTGGTGAAGTCGCTCGGCATGCCGCACGAAAACGTCATCCTGTGCGACACCAAGGGTGTGATCTACCAGGGCCGCACCGATTCCATGAACCAGTGGAAATCGGCGCATGCCGTTCCCACCAAGGCGCGCACGCTCACGGAAGCGCTCGCCGGGGCCGACGTGTTTTTCGGCCTGTCGGTCAAGGGTGCGCTTACGCAAGACATGCTGAAGACGATGGCGCCCAAGCCCATCATCTTCGCGATGGCCAATCCCGACCCCGAAATCACGCCCGAGGAAGCCAAAGCCGCCCGGCCCGACTGCATCATCGCCACGGGCCGCTCGGACTACCCGAACCAAGTCAACAACGTGCTGGGCTTCCCGTTCATCTTCCGGGGCGCCCTCGACGTGCGTGCGCGCACGATCAACGAGGCGATGAAAGCCGCCGCCGCCCACGCGATCGCAGAACTCGCGCGCGAAGACGTACCCGACGATCTCGACGCCGCTTACGGCGGCCAGAGCCTGCGCTACGGGCCCGAATACATCATCCCCGTGCCCTTCGACCCGCGGCTGATTTCGGTGGTGCCTGCGGCCGTGGCGCAAGCCGCGATGGATTCGGGCGTGGCGCGCAAGCCCATCGCCGACATGGCCGCCTATCGCCATTCGCTCTCGCTGCGCCGCGATCCGACGGGCGCCATGCTCGACCGGATTTTCGAGACCGTGCGCGCCAATCCCAAACGCACCGTGTTCGCCGAAGGCGAAGACGAAAAGACGATCCGCGCGGCGATCAGCTACCGCAATTCGGGCTACGGCACCCCGGTGCTGATCGGCCGCGTCGAGCGCATCGAGGCGACGATGGCCGCGATGGGCTTGACCGACAGCCCGGCCGAGCTCGGCCTCGAGATCCACAATGCGCGCCTGTCGCGCGACAACGCGCGTTACACCGATTTTCTCTACGCCAAGCTGCGGCGCCTCGGCTATCTGCAGCGCGACTGCCAGCGCCTCGTGAACCAGGACCGCAACATCTTCGCGGCGACCATGGTGGCCGTCGGCGACGCCGACGCGATGGTGACGGGCACGACGCGCAGCTACTACCAAGCGCTCGACGACGTGCGCCGCGTGATCGACGTCGAGAAGGGCAAACGCTGCATCGGCGTATCGGTCATGATGACCAAGGAGCGCACGGTGTTCATCGCCGACGCGACCGTGACGGAACTCCCGACCGCGCGCGACATGGCCGAAATCGCAATCGGTGCGGCCGCGGCCGCCCGGCGCCTCGGCCACGAGCCGCGCGTGGCGCTGACCTCGTTCTCGAATTTCGGCAATCCGCAGCGCGAGAAGGCAAGTCAGGTGCGCGAGGCCGTGCAGGAACTCGAGGCCATGGCCGAGGGCGGGCGCACGCTCGATTTCGAGTATGACGGCGAGATGAGCCCGGACGTGGCGCTGGACTACGACCTTATGCGCAACCTGTTCCCGTTCTGCCGCTTGACCGGCCCCGCCAACGTGCTCGTGATGCCGGGCCTGCATTCGGCCAACATCTCCTCGAAGCTCGTGCAGAAACTTGCGGGCGGAACGATGCTCGGGCCGATTCTGATCGGCCTGTCGAAACCCGCGCAGATCGTGCCGATCGGCGCATCGGTCGGCGAGATCGTCAACATGGCGGCGCTTGCCGCCTTCCAGTCGATTTCCCGGTAACGCTCAGCCCCGCAGACCCCGCACGACCGCGAGATAATCGGGGTCGTCGGGGCTGTAGAGGCCGTGGCGCACGAAGAAGTCGATCAGCACGAGATTGCAGTTGTATTTGAATTCGTTCGTGTCGGCGACGATGCGCGCCACGTCGCGCCACGGCCACAGATAGAATTCTTCGATTTCGCCGTCGGTGTTGCGCGGGCTGAAATCGGCCGGCATCTCGAGATCGTAGCAGAACTGCACGTCGGGCTTGAGCCCGTCGGGCGCATCCATTTTGTAGGCGATCGCACCCACGCTGATCGCCTGGTCCGCAAGCGCCTTCGGGATGCCCGCTTCCTCGGCGCATTCTTTGGCGAGATTTTCGCGAAGACCCAATCCCACAGGCTGGCCGCCCGCGACCGTGTTGTCGAGCATGCCGGGATAGGTGGGCTTCACGCGCGAGCGGCGGGCCACCCAAACATGGATGCCGTCCGCCTTGCGCACATAACCCGTCATATGCACGCCGAAGCTGCGCATGCCGAAATGCGGGGCGGCCGCGCGCTCGATCTGAAAAAGCGGGGCGTGGCCCCATTCGAGCAGCGCCGGATAGGCTTCGTTGCGCCGCCCGGCGACGATGCCTTCGGCTTCGAGCGTGCGCACGACCGTATCGAGGGCCGCCGTGCGCGCTTCCGGCGTTGCGAGCGCATCGACCAACGCCACGCGCTCGGCCGCGACGTCGAACACCGAAGGAAACCCGCGCAGGCGCTCGGCGAATTTGTGGCGCACGGCCCCCACTTTGTGCGCGCCCGCAAAAAACGGCCGAAAGGCGGCGGGGTCGTGGGCGTTGCATTCGGCAATGCGGTCGAGAAACGACATGGAACGGCTCCGCGGACAAGGCTGGCTCGAGCAGGGGCCGTTCTATAGCATAGGTGTTTCGATGTTTTCCTCCGCCCTTGTCGCGTGCCGAAATCTTGAAGAAGCTGCGCGTGCCGCGTTGGCCGCGCGCGTTGTGCGCGACGGGCGCGTGGACGCGGACGCACTTGCGCAGCACCAGATGGCGGCCCATGGCTATGCGTGGCTGGCCGCCAATGTGGCGGGGCTCGACGCGTTGGCCGAATGGGCCGTGCGTGCGGCAGGCGATCCGGCCGCTGCAATCCTCGCGCGGCTCGGGTTTGCCGAAGGGTTGGCCCGCCTCGCCTTCGGCATAGCGATCAGCCAAAGCGAGTCGGTGCGGCCCGCCGAAATGCGCATTGCAGCTGAGGCGGCTGATTTTGCCGCCGATCCGGCCGTCGCGAGCCTGATGCACGACACGACTTTGCCCGAATTGCGCCGCCGCCTCGTCGAGAGCATCGCTGCCGAACGGCTCGCTTCCGACCCCGACCTCGAAGACGAGTCGTTGGCGCAGATGCACGCCACGCTGCGGCGCTTCGCAAAGGCGGAAATAGCGCCGCACGCCAACGACTGGCACCGGCACAACCGCGAAATTCCGCTCGATGTGATCGAAAAACTCGGCAAGCTCGGCGTATTCGGCCTGTGCGTGCCCGAAGAATATGGCGGACTCGGGCTCGGCAAGATCGCCATGTGCGTGGCGTCCGAAGAACTGTCGGCGGCCCATCTCGCGACGGGGTCGCTTGCCACACGCGCCGAAATCGCAGCCGAGCTTGTGCGCAGCGGCGGCACTGAAGCCCAGCGCGCACGCTGGCTGCCCGCACTCGCATCGGGGCAGTGCCTCGCCGCGGCATGTTTCACCGAGCCCGATACGGGTTCCGATCTGGGTGCGATCACGACGCGCGCTTCGTTCGACGGGCGTGTGTGGCGCCTCACCGGCGCGAAGAGCTGGGCCACGCATGCCGCACGCGCCGATCTGCTCGTGGTGTTGGCGCGCACCGATCCCGCAAGCCGCGACCATCGCGGCCTGTCGATTTTCTTGGCGCCCAAGCCGCGCGGGCACGCCGAAAATCCGTTTCCGGTGGCGGGGCTCGAGGGCAGCGAGATCGCCACACTCGGCTATCGCGGCATGGGCGAATACGAACTCGCCTTCGACGGCTTCGAAGTGCCGGCCGACGGTCTGCTCGGCGACGCAACCGGCGAAGGTTTTCGTCAGTTGATGGCGACGTTCGAGACCGCGCGTATCCAGACGGCCGCACGCGCCGTCGGTGTGGCGCAAGCGGCCACGCTTTCCGCCCTTGCCTATGCGCGCGCGCGGCGCCAATTCGGCAAAGCGATCGTCGAATTTCCGCGCGTGCACGGCAAAATCGCCGCCATGGCCGTCGAAACCACGGTGGCACGCCTGCTCACGAGGCGGGCGGCCCGCGCGAAGGATTCGGGCCGGCGCTGCGATATCGAAGCCGGGATGGCCAAGCTCTATGCCGCGCGCGCGGCATGGGCGGCGGCCGACGATGGCGTGCAGGTCCATGGCGGCAACGGCTACGCGCTCGAATACGATGCCGCCCGCCTGTTGGCGGATGCGCGCATTCTGAATATCTTCGAGGGTGCTGCCGAAATCCAAGCCAACATCGTGGCGCGCGGCCTGCTCGAACGGAGAAACTGACGAAGATGCGGTTTTTGTTTTCGGCCCTTGTCGCCCTGCTGCTGCTCGCCGCAGGCCCGACCTTCGCCAACGAAGCCGAATGGCGGCGCATCGGCACCGAGCTGCGCTTGCGCGACATCGACGGTTTCGTGGCGACCGTCAAAAGCATCAGCGAAACCGGTCGCCTGCCGCGCGAACGCTATCTCGACAAGGATGCGGCCGAAAAAGCCGGCTGGCGGCCGGGAGCGGACCTCTGCCGCGTGGCACCCGGCAAAGCGATCGGCGGCGACCGCTTCTGGAACCGCGAAGGCCGTCTGCCCAATGCCGCCAATCGGCGCTGGACCGAGGCCGATCTCGATTATGCGTGCGGGCGACGCAACGCCAAGCGGCTGGTTTTTTCGAACGACCGTCTGATTTTCGTAACGATCGACCATTACGACTCGTTCCGCGAGGTGCCGCGATGAAACGCGCAAAACTAGGTCCCGAACACGACACGATGGACAAGGTATATCGCCAGATCGCGGACGATCTGCAGTTCTCAGCGCATTTCGCCCCCAATCTCGACGCGCTGTGGGACGCGCTCTTGCGCGACGTCGAAGGCCCGTTCGAGATCGTGTGGCCGCAGGCCGCGACCGCGGGCAAAGCCATCGGCCCCAAATTCAAGGCATTGCTGGCGCTGCTGGGCGAGCTCGAAGAGGCGCGCGGCGATTTCAAATTCAAGCGGCGCTAGACTTCCGCCGATCCGCGGCCTACATCGTGGCCATGGATATGCTGCTTGTCGTTCTGCCCTACGCGATCGGTGCCGCCATTCTCGGCGTGATCGTGTCGCTGTTCACCGGCCTTGGCGGCATGGCCCAGGGCGGGGCTTTCAACAAGCGCCACGGCAACCGCATGATGCGCTGGCGCGTGGGCCTGCAGGGCCTCGCACTGGTGCTGCTGCTTTTCTACGTTTGGGTCAAAAGAAACCATGGTTAGGCTGACGCGCATCTACACCAAAGGCGGCGACGCGGGCCAAACGTCGCTGGGCGACGGCGAACGCGTCGACAAGTTCGACGACCGCGTGGCCGCCTACGGCACAGTCGACGAGGCCAACGCTTGCATCGGCCTCGCCCGCTTGCATGCGACGGGCCCGATCGACGCGATGCTGGCAGCCATCCAGAACGATCTGTTCGACCTCGGCGCCGATCTCTGCACGCCCGAAGCCGCGGAGCCCAAATACCCGCCCTTGCGCATCGTCGAAGCGCAGGTCGAGCGACTCGAGCGCGAGATCGACGCGATGAACGCGGCCCTTGCCCCGCTCAATTCCTTCATCCTGCCCGGCGGCAGTGCGCTTGCGGCCAATCTGCATCTGGCACGCACCGTCGCCCGCCGCGCCGAGCGCGAAATTGTGCGGCTGGCCGCACACACGCAAATCAACCCGGCCGCGATCCGCTACATCAACCGCCTGTCGGACCATCTCTTCGTGCTGTCGCGCCACGCCAACGAAGACGGCGCCAGCGACGTGCTGTGGGTCCCGGGCAAAAACCGCTAGCGCAGCGATCGTCGGCCCAACCGGCGCCAGATTGACGGGCGCGGGCGGCCCGCCTATTGTCCGCCTCCTGTTTTTCGAGACAACGAGCCGGGTTCTGCCAAATGAAAGTGCTGGTCGCGGTCAAGCGGGTTGTCGACTACAACGTCAAAATCCGCGTGAAGGCCGACAAAACGGGCGTCGAGCTTGCCAACGTCAAAATGTCGATGAATCCGTTCGACGAAATCGGCGTCGAAGAAGCGGTGCGCCTCAAAGAAAAGGGTGCCGCCACCGAGATCGTCGCGGTGTCGCTGGGTGCGGCCCAATGCCAGGAAACGCTGCGCACCGCCCTTGCGATGGGTGCGGATCGCGGCATCCTCGTGCAGACGGATGCGGAGCTGCAGCCGCTCGCCGTCGCCAAGTGCCTGAAGGCCATCATCGACAAGGAACAACCGGCCCTCGTCATCCTCGGCAAGCAGGCGATCGACGACGATTGCAACCAAACCGGCCAGATGTTGGCGGGGCTGCTCGGTTGGCCGCAAGGCACGTTCGCTTCGAAAGTGACGCCTACCGACGGCGGGCTTGAAGTGGTCCGCGAGATCGACGGCGGGCTCGAGACGGTGGCCCTCAAGCTTCCGGCCATCGTGACGACGGATCTGCGCTTGAACGAGCCGCGCTATGCGAGCCTGCCCAACATCATGAAGGCCAAGAAGAAGCCCATCGAAACGCTGACGCCCGAAGCGCTCGGCGTGGATGTGAGCCCTCGCCTCGTCACGCTCAAAGTCGAAGAGCCGCCCAAGCGCAGCGGCGGCATCAAGGTGCCGGATATTGCCGCACTCGTCGACAAGCTCAAGAACGAAGCCAAGGTGATCTGACATGTCCGTGCTGGTTCTCGCCGACCACGACAATGCGGCCCTGAAGCCCGCCACGCGCAATGCCGTGACGGCCGCCCTCAAGATGGGCGGACCTGTCGAAATCCTCGTCGCAGGTGCGGGCATTGCGGCCGTTGCCGCCGAAGCCGCGGCGGTCGCGGGTGTGGCCAAAGTGCGAACGGCCGACGATGCGAGCCTTGGCCATGCATTGCCTGAAAATCTCGCGGCTTTGATCGTGAAGCTCGCCCCCGGCTACACGCATATCGTGGCGGCGGCGACCGCGACGGGCAAAAACGCGATGCCGCGCGCGGCCGCCCTGCTCGACACGATGCAAATTTCAGAAATCGTCGAGGTCGTGTCGCCCGATACGTTCGTGCGCCCGATCTATGCCGGCAACGCGCTCGCGACCGTTCAGTCCAAAGACGCGACCAAGCTCGTGACCGTGCGCGCAACGGCATTTGCCGCGGCCGGCAGCGGCGGATCGGCCGCCATCGAAGCGGTGGCGGGTGCGGCCGACAGCGGCCTTGCGCGCTTCGTCAAACAGGAATTGTCGAAATCCGAGCGGCCGGAACTGACGGCGGCCAAGATCGTCGTCTCGGGCGGGCGCGGCATGGCATCGGGCGAGAATTTCAAGACGCTGATCGAGCCTTTGGCCGACAGGCTGGGGGCGGCCGTCGGTGCAAGCCGCGCTGCCGTCGATGCGGGCTTTGCGCCCAACGACTACCAGGTGGGCCAGACCGGCAAGGTCGTGGCCCCCGATCTCTACGTCGCGGTCGGCATTTCGGGTGCGATCCAGCATCTCGCCGGCATGTCGGCCTCCAAGACCATCGTTGCGATCAACAAGGACGAAGAAGCACCGATCTTCCAGATCGCCGATTACGGCGTGGTCGGCGATCTGTTCAAGCTGGTGCCCGAACTCACCGCCGCCTTGCCGCCGCGCAAATAGCGCCAGAAACCGGGGACAAAGACCATGATCCAGAAAATCGGCGTCATCGGCGCAGGCCAGATGGGCAACGGCATTGCGCATGTGTGCGCGATGAACGGCTTCGAAGTGCGTCTGCTCGACGCCAATCCCGACTCGCTCGCCAAGGCGCTCGCGACCATCGCGGGTAACATGGACCGCCAGATCAAGAAGGGTGCGATGACGCAGGAGGCCAAGGACACGGCCCTCGCGCGCATCTCGACCGGCACCGACTTCGCGATCTTCTCGGACAGCGATCTCGTGATCGAAGCGGCGACCGAAAACGAAGCGGTCAAGCGCGAGATCTTCAAGAAACTCTGCCCGCATCTGAAGAAGGCGGCGCTGATCGCGTCCAACACCTCGTCGATCTCGATCACGCGCCTGGGCGCTTCGACCGACCGGGCAGCGCAGTTCATGGGCATGCATTTCATGAACCCCGTGCCCGTGATGCAGCTCGTCGAGCTCATTCGCGGCATCGCGACGTCGAACGAGACCTACGAGTCGGTCAAGGAACTCACCGCCAAGCTCGGCAAGATTTCGGCGACGGCCGAGGATTTCCCGGCCTTCATCGTAAACCGCATCCTGCTGCCGATGATCAACGAAGCCGTCTACACGCTCTACGAAGGCGTGGGCTCGGTCGAATCGATCGACACGGCCATGAAGCTCGGCACCAACCATCCGATGGGCCCGCTCGAGCTTGCCGATTTCATCGGCCTCGATACGTGCCTTGCGGTGATGCACGTGCTTTATGACGGGTTGTCGGACTCGAAATACCGCCCGTGCCCGCTCTTGGTGAAATACGTCGAAGCGGGCTGGCTCGGCCGCAAGACCAAGCGCGGCTTCTACGATTATTCGGGACCGAAGCCCGTTCCCACGCGCTGAGGCGCCGATGGCCGTCGACGCCGACGATATCGCGTTTGCAGGGCGCCTCGCCGATGCGGCCGCCGCCATCGTGCTGCGCTATTTCCGCACCGGCGTTGCGGTCGACGACAAAGCGGATTCCTCGCCCGTGACGGTCGCCGACCGCGCGGCCGAAGAGGCGATGCGCAATCTCATCGCCAAAGAACGCCCGCAGGACGGCATCATCGGCGAAGAATACGGGCGCGAACGCACGGATGCTGCGCGCGTGTGGGTGCTCGATCCGATCGACGGTACCAAATCTTTCATCAGTGGCCGGCCGATGTTCGGCACGCTGGTAGGCTTGGCCGTGGACGGCATGCCGCAACTGGGCGTGATCGATTGTGCGGCCGTGGGCGAGCGCTGGACGGGAACGGTCGGCGGCCAAACCGTGCATCGCTTGCGCGACGGCACGGCACGGCCCGTACACACGCGCAGCTGCGCCACGCTCGACAAGGCCACGCTCTATTGTTCGTCGCCGCTGATGTTCAAAGAGCACTTTCCGGCCTTCGAGCGCGTGCGCACGCAAGTAAAACTGCCGATGTACGGGGGCGATTGTTACGCCTACGGCCTCGTGGCCTCAGGCTACGCCGATCTCGACATCGAAGCGGGGCTTGGGATCTACGACTATGTCGCCGTGGTGCCCGTGCTGGCGGGGGCCGGCGGCTTGATGACCGATTGGCGCGGCAACAAACTTACTTTGGAAAGCGACGGGCGCGTGGTGGCGGCAGGCGATGCGCGCGTGCATGCGGCCGCGATCGCCGCCCTCGCAGGCTAGACCCAGCCGCCATCCACGATCAGCTGCTGGCACGTGATCGCCGAGGCGGCATCGGACGCCAGAAACAGAACGGTCTTGGCGATTTCGGGCGGTTGCAGTTTCCGCTTCAGGCACTGGCGTTCCATGATCTCGCGCTCGCCGTCGGGCGTGAGCCATTTTTCGATCTGGCGCTGCGTCATGATCCAGCCCGGGATCACGCAATTGACGCGGATATTGTCGGGGCCGAATTCGCGCGCGAGCACGCGCGTGAGTCCGTAAGCCGCAGATTTGAGCGTGGCATAAGCACTGAGATCCGCCGAGCCCGACATCCACGATACCGAGCCCAGATTGACGATGGCCCCGCCGCCGGCCGCCTGCATGTCCGGGATCGCGGCTTGGGCGGCGAAATAAGCAGGCTTCAGATTGACGGCGACACGGTCGTCGAAATAGTCGGGGGTCACGTCCAAAAACTTATGGCGCTCGTCGTTGGCGGCGTTGTTCACGAGAACTTGGACGGGCCCGAATTTCGCGCGCAGGCTCTGCATGGCCGCTTTCAACGCGGCAATGTCGCGCAGATCGCATTTTGCGTAGGCGACGTTCGCACCCAGTTCGGCTGCGATCGCTTGCGAGGGGGCTTCGGCCACATCGACAAAACTCACCTTGGCGTTTTGGGCCGCAAAGGCGCGCACCGTGTCGGCCCCAATGCCCGAGCCGCCGCCGGTGATGAATACGTGTTTGCCGGCGAGGTCGGAATAGACGGTGCTCATGCGTCCGCACTCGCACCCGGGCCGGGGACAGCGCCCGGCGGGCATTTGCCCAGAATGATCATGCCCAAAACCTCGTCCTTCGTGACGTCTTCGACGCGTGCTGTGCCGACCAAGCGGCCGTTTTTCATGACGCTGACCCGGTCGGCGAGGTCAAACACGTCGTGGATGTCGTGGCTGATCAGGAAAATGCCGATTCCCTGGCGCTTGAGTTCCAACACCAATTCGCCGACCTGTTTGGTTTCGGCGGGGCCCAGGGCCGCCGTCGGCTCGTCCATGATCAGGATCTTGGCGTCGAAATAGATCGCGCGCGCAATGGCGACCGATTGGCGCTGGCCGCCCGACAAAGCGCGCACCGGCTCTTTGAAGCGGCGGAAATGCGGGTTGAGGCGCGCCATCACTTTGCGGGTCTGCGATTCCATTGCCGCATCGTCGAGCGTGCCCCAGCGCGTGACGATCTCGCGGCCGAGGAACACGTTTGCTGCCGCATCGACATTGTCGGCGAGCGCCAGCGTTTGGTAGATCGTTTCGATGCCGTAGGTCTTGGCGTCGCGCGGGCTTGCGATCCGCGCTTGCTGCCCGCGCACACGGATTTCGCCCGCGTCCGCAGGATAGGCACCGGACAGAATTTTGATCAGCGTCGATTTGCCGGCCCCGTTGTGGCCGAGCAGGGCCACAACCTCGCCCGCATGCAGATCGACCGACACGCTGTCGACGGCCTTGATGCCGCCGAACGCGATCGAGATGTCGCGCATTTCCACGAGCGGCACGCTCATCTTATCCCCCGGCGATAGACCGTATCGACCCAAACGGCAAACACGAGCACCAAGCCCACGACGATATTCTGCATCGGCGCATCCACGCCGAGCAATACCATGCCGGACTGCAGCGACTGCATCACGAGCGCACCCAGCATCGCCCCCGCGATCGTGCCGAGCCCGCCTGCGAGCGATGTACCCCCGATTACGGCGGCGGCGATCACATAGAGCTCGTCGAGCGTGCCGGCGGCGTTGGTTGCGGCATTGAGGCGGGCGGTCGAAATGCACGCGGCAATGCCGCACAAAACGCCCATGAGACCGAACACTTTCATCAAAGTGCGGCGCGTGTTCACACCCGACAATTCGGCCGCCTCCGGATTGCCGCCGATCGCGAACACGTAGCGGCCGAAGCGCGTGCGCATTGCCAGCACCGTCATCGCCAGGCCCACGCCGAGGGCGACGAGTACGGGGACTGCTAGCCCGTGACCGATGAAGAGCCCGCCTTCGGGGATGGCGAGGCCTTGCGCTTGCGCCAGACGCTCGGCCACGCGCGGCGGCAGATAGTAGGCGTTGGCGATAGCGACGGCACCGACGACGGCCCCGCACGAAAGCAATGCGACCGTCGCTTCGGCCCAAGCGGGCCGGACGGCGAAGCCGAAACGCATCTTGCGTTGGCGCGCAAACCACAAAGCCGCGAGGATCGCTGCACAGCCCACGGCCGCGATCGCCCACGAGAGCGGTGCGCCGATCGCCCCCTCGATGCCGCCGCCGAGCTTGCGGAAGGTGCTGTCCATGGGCGCAACCGTCTGGCCTTGCGTGACCCACCACGCCGCCCCGCGCCACACGAGCAGGCCGCCCAGCGTGACGATGAAAGACGGAATGCCGAGATAGGCGATGAGCGCGCCCTGAAACAGGCCGATGGCCCCGCCCGCAACGATCGCCGCCGCAACGGCGATGAGCCACGTCGCCGGATGCTCGAGCCCGAGGAGCTCGGGCAACAGGCGTGCTTGCAGCACGCCCACGAGCATGCTGACGAAACCGAGAATGGCGCCGACGGAGAGATCGATATTGCGCGTGACGATGATCAGAACCATGCCGCACGCCATGACCGCGATCGAGGCGGTCTGCACCGACAGGTTCCACAAATTGCGCGGCGTGACGAACGCCCCGCCCGACAGAAGATCGAAACCGATCCAGATTGCGGCGAGCGCGCCCAACATGCCCACCAGCCGCGGATCGATTTCAAGCGCGCGCAGCTGGTGGGTCATGGGGAGCGGTCGGACTTAGCGTCTCAGTTGCAGGCCGCGACGCGACCGGCGGGCACGCCCTGGCAGACGGCCGCCTTGGTGGCCCAGCCCGCATCGATCACGACGCCGAGATTGGCGGATGTGATCGGCACAGGGCGCAGGAAGATCGAGTGCATGTTGGCCTTGTTGGGGCCCTGGTTCCAAACCATCGAACCCGGGATTTCGGCGAGCTTCTTGCCGCTGGCCAACTGCACCGCGATTTCGGCCGCCGTACGGCCAAGCTCGCGCGCATCCTTCCAGATCGTCACAGTCTGCGTGCCGAGTGCCACGCGGTTGAGCGCCGCACGGTCCGCATCCTGGCCCGAGACAGGCACGGAACCGGCCATGCCTTGGGCGGCCAAGGCCGCGATCGCACCGCCGCCCGTCCCGTCGTTGGCGGCCACGACTGCATCGACCTTGTTTTGGTTGCGCGTCAGGAACTGCTCCATGTTGCGCTGGGCGTTGGCAGGCAGCCAACCGTCGGTGAAGGCTTCGCCGACATTCTTGATCTTGCCCGAGTCGATATGCGGCTTGAGGATTTCCATCGAGCCCTGGAACAGGAAATTGGCGTTGGGGTCGGCACCCGAGCCCTTGATGAACACGTAGTTGCCTTCGGGCTTCGCCTTCAGCACTTCGCGCGCCATCATGCGGCCAACCTCGACATTGTCGAAGGTGAGGTAGAACACGTTCGGATTTTCGATGAGGCGGTCGTAGCCGACGACGGCAATGCCTTCGTTGACGGCCTTCTCGACCGCCGGGCGCACGGCTTGCGCATCCTGCGCCAGCACGATCAGGGCCTTCGCGCCGCGCGAAATCAGGCTTTCGATGTCGGTGAGCTGCTTGGCGGGCGAGGATTGCGCATCGGCCGAGAGGTACGTGCCGCCGGCACGCTCGATCGCGGTCTTCATGGCCGCTTCGTCGGTCTTCCAGCGCTCTTCCTGGAAGTTCGACCAGCTCACGCCGATCACCGGCCCGCGCGCTTGCGCGAAAACCGAACCCGAAACGGTCAGCGAAGCCGCGACCATGCCTGCTGCGAGCAAATGACGACGGTTCATTGTGACGCGTTGCATTGCACGTTCCTCCCGTTGTGATTGTTCTGCAGACTTGATGCCTGCGTTGCGCCTATTCAGCGACAGCGCGCGCAGCTTGTCAATTTTTATTTTTTGTATAGAATTAAATACAAGCTGCTTCTTACGTTTATGGCAAGAAAATTACAATAATAAAGCGTGAATGGGAGAAAATGGTCGATTTTAGTTCGGCTTACGAAGAAAATTCGGCGCGATTTCGGCCCGAACGGCTAGTGCTGAGCCATTTGCGCCAGCTCGGGGCGACGGCGCGCGCCGATTTGGCGCGCCAATTGGGGTTGAGCCCGGCGACCGTTTCGGCGGCGACGGCTGCCCTTGCCGCGCGCGGCGTGCTGCGCGAGGTTGCGGACGACGACACCCCACCCTTGCGCAATATCCGCGGCCGGCCCTCGGTGCGGCTCGATTTCGCGCCCGACGCCGGCACGGTTGCGAGCCTGCGCGTGGGTTATGCGCGCGTGGAACTTGCGCTGGCCGATGCGCAAGGCAATCTGCGTGCGCCTGTAGTCGAGGATCTGCCGTTGCGCAGGCGCAATGCCGACGAGGTGTGCGCAGCCCTTGCCGCCTTTATCGACCGCGCATTGGCGCAATTGCAGGCGCCGCGCATCGATGCCCTTGCCGTTGCGTTCCAAGGTTTCGTCGATGCCGAACGCGGCATGGTCGTGTGGAGCCCGGTGCTTGATTGCCGCGATGTGGCGCTCGCGGCAGCGTTGCGCGCGCATTTGGGCTGCCCGGTTGCGGTCGAAAACGATGCCGGCGCCTTGGCGCTGGGCTTGGCGCAACGCGACCGGCGCTATGCGCGCGGGCGCACGGCAGCGATATTGCTCGGCGAGGGCGTCGGTCTCGGCCTTCTGTTCGACGGCAAACTCTATCGCGGCGTGCGGGCGGGCGGCAGCGAATACGGCCATATCCGCATCGGCGCGCACGGACCGCAATGCCGCTGCGGGGCGCGCGGCTGCATCGAGGCCTCGATCGCCGACTACGCGCTCTATCGCGACGTGCGGCTCGCGTTGGGCACGGCGGCCACCGCACCCGCGGACGAAAGCGAGATGGTGGCACTCGTCGAGATGGCCGCCACTGGCAATGCGCGTGCGGCTGCGGTGTTCGACGGGGCTGCCCAAGTGCTGGCCGAGGGTGTTTCGATCCTACTGCAGCTTCTGCAGCCCGAGAACGTTGTGGTGGCGGGCCCCGGCGTGCGCGCGCGCGCGCTGCTCGAGCCCGCTTTGCGCCGCCATCTGGCACAGCTCGCAACACCGGGAATACTCGAACATACGACGGTCGAATTCGCCGATTTCGACGCAGCGCAGTTTCTCGAGGGCGCTTTGCGCCGCGGCCTTGAAATTCTCGACGATTCGCTGGCGGCCCGCAGCCCCTAAGCCCCCTTGTTTCTTCGCATTGGTTGAAGCCAAAATCGGGCTAGTGTCTGTGCCTACTCCCCTGGCCCCCCCCGGTATTGGACAAACCCATGCGCGCCGTTGCCCCCGCTGCTTTTGCGCTCACTGCCTTCGCCCTTGCGGCTCTTGCCCTGCCCGCCGCCGCCCAGACGCTCGCACCGGGGACCGGACCCAAACACGCGATCGCCATGCACGGCGACATCAAGTACCCGGCCGGCTTCGCCAATTTCCAGCATGTAAATCCGAACGCGCCCAAAGGCGGCGAAGCGCGCCTGCACGCGATCGGCAGCTTCGACAATTTCAATCCCTGGATCATCCGGGGCCTGGCTGCGGGCTCGGTCGGCCTCACGGTCGAATCGATGATGGCAAGCTCGGACGACGAGCCCTTCACGATGTATTGCCTCGTCTGCACGACGGTCGAAACGCCCGCCGACCGCTCGTGGGTCGAATTCGAACTCAACCCCAACGCCCGCTTCCACGACGGCTCGCAAATCGAGCCTGAAGACGCGATCTGGACCTTCGAAACGCTGAAGGCCAAGGGCCGGCCCTTCTACCGCGCCTATTATGCCGACGTGGTGCGGGCCGAAAAGTCGGGACCGCGCAAAGTGCGCTTCGTGTTCCGCAACGGCGAGAACCGCGAACTTGCCCTGATCGTGGGCCAGATTCCGATTCTGTCGCGCAAATGGTGGGAGGGCAAAGAATTCGACCGCCCGCTCGGCGAGCCGCCGCTGGGCTCGGGCCCGTACCGCATCGAAAGTTTCGAAATGGGCCGCACCGTAACTTTGCGCCGTGTGGCCGACTATTGGGGCCGCGACCTGGGCCTCAATCGCGGCCGGCACAATTTCGACACGCTGCGCACCGAATGGTTCCGCGACCCGACCGTGGCGCACGAAGCGTTCCTCGCGGGCGCGTTCGACCTCAAGCTCGAGAACATCGCGCGCCAATGGGCGCAAGGCTACGAAACGCCCGCCTTGCGCGACGGGCTGTTGCGCAAAATCGAAATCCCCGAAACGCGCGTGGCCGGCATGCAAGCGCTCGCGATGAACGCGCGGCGCAAACCTTTCGACGACCGGCGCGTGCGCCAAGCGCTCGCCCACGCGTTCGATTTCGAATGGTCGAACAAGAACCTGTTCTTCGACGCCTATGTGCGTACGCGCAGCTATTTCGACAATTCCGAACTTGCCGCGCGCGGTCTGCCGCAGGGCGAAGAATTGGCGATCCTCGAACGCCTGCGCGGCCAGCTGCCGACCGAGCTTTTCACAGCCGAATACAATCCGCCAAAGACCGACGGTAGCGGCAATATCCGCGACGGTTTGCGCGAAGCCACGCGCCTGCTGCGCGAAGCGGGCTGGCGCATCGACAACCAGCGCCTGGTCGACGCCAGCGGCAAGCAGATGGAGTTCGAAATCCTGATCCACCAGGGTCAGGGCGGCTTCGAGCGCGTGATCGGGCCTTTCATCGCGAACCTGAAGCGCCTCGGCATCGAAGCGCGCCTGCGCAACGTCGATGTGGCGCAGTACCAAAATCGCACCGACGAGTTCGACTTCGACATGATCGTCTCGGGCTGGGGCCAGGCGGAATCGCCCGGCAACGAACAGCGCGACTATTGGACGTCGGCCAAGGCCGACCAGAAGGGCTCGCGCAATCTCGTCGGCATCAAGGATCCGGCGATCGACGAACTCGTCGAGTTGCTGATCGCCGCCCCCGACCGCGAAAGCCTGATCCAGCGCACGCGCGCCCTCGACCGCACGCTGCAATGGGGCCATTGGGTGATCCCGAACTGGTACACCGACAAGGACCGCGTTGCGGCGTGGGACAAGTTCGGCGTGCCGGCGACCACACCCAAAAGCGGCTTCGATCTCAGCGTCTGGTGGTTCGACGCGGCCAAGGACGCAAATCTGCGCGCGCGCCGCGGCCGCTGATGCTCGGATACCTGTTCCGCCGCCTGCTGCTGATCGTGCCGACTTTGCTCGGCATCATGATCGTCAATTTCGCGATCATCCAAGCCGCTCCCGGCGGCCCGATCGACGTGGTGCTAGCCGAACTGCGCGGCGTTTCGACCGATCCCACGCAGCGCATTACCGGCGGTGCAGGCTCGGAAGTGCAGGCGCGCGAACAAAGCTCGGGCGAAGGGCGCTATCGCGGCGCCCAAGGCATCGACCCCGCCTTCCTCAAGGAGCTCGAGCGCGAATTCGGCTTCGACAAGCCGCCGGTCGAGCGCTTCCTCAATATGCTCGTCAAATACGCGACGTTCGATTTCGGGCGCTCGTTTTTCAAGGACCGGCCCGTCGTCGATCTGGTGCTCGAGAAAATGCCGGTGTCGATCTCGCTGGGACTGTGGACGACGCTCATCGTCTATTTCGTGTCGATCCCGCTCGGCATTCGCAAAGCGGTCAAAGACGGCTCGCGCTTCGACGTGTGGACGTCTGGCGTGATCATCGTCGGCTACGCGATCCCGAGCTTTCTGTTCGCCGTGCTGCTGATCGTGCTGTTCGCGGGCGGGCGCTTTTTCGACATCTTCCCGCTGCGCGGCCTGGTGTCCGACGGGTTCGCCGGCTTTCCGTGGTGGCGCCAAGTGCTCGACTATCTGTGGCACATGGCGCTGCCGGTTTTTGCGATGACGATCGGCGGATTCGCGAGCCTCACCATGCTGACCAAAAACTCGTTCCTCGACGAGATCGGCAAACAATATGTGGTGACGGCGCGCGCCAAGGGCTTGAGCGAACGCGGCGTGCTCTACGGCCACGTGTTCCGCAACGCGATGCTGATCGTGATCGCGGGGTTCCCGGCCGCCTTCGTTTCGATCTTCTTCACCGGCTCGCTGCTGATCGAAATCATCTTCTCGCTCGACGGGCTCGGCCTGCTCGGCTTCGAGGCCGCCATCAACCGCGACTATCCGCTGATGTTCGCCACGCTCTATTTTTTCACGCTGCTGGGCCTCGTGATGAAAATCGTGTCGGACGTGGCCTATACGGCCGTCGATCCGCGCATCGATTTCGAGCGCCGGGCATGAAGTTGAGCGAGCTCAACCGGCGACGGCTCGCCAATTTCCGCGCCAACCGGCGCGGCTTTTGGTCGCTGTGGATTTTCCTGGCGCTGTTCGGCGTGTCGCTGGCAAGCGAGCTTGTCGCCAACGACAATCCGATCCTCGTGCGCTACGACGGCGCCTTCTTCGCGCCGTTCGCGAAAAACTATCCCGAGACGGCGTTCGGCGGCGAGTTCGAAACCGAGGCCGACTATCGCGACCCAGCCGTCGTCGAACTCATCGAGGCCAAAGGCTGGATCCTGTGGCCGCCGATCCGCTTCTCCTACCGCACGGTCAATCTCAACCTGCCCGTACCCGCGCCGGCCCCACCCTCGGCCGAAAACTGGCTCGGCACCGACGACCAAGGCCGCGACGTGGTCGCGCGCCTGCTCTACGGCTTCCGTATTTCGGTGCTGTTCGGGCTTACGTTGACCGTGCTTTCTTCGATCGTGGGCGTGGTCGCAGGGGCCGTGCAAGGCTATTACGGCGGCTGGGTCGATCTTGCGTTCCAGCGTTTCATCGAAATCTGGGACGGGCTGCCGCAGCTCTACATGCTGATCATCTTGGCCGCCTTCGTGGAGCCCAATTTCTTTTGGCTCCTGGGCCTGCTGCTGCTGTTCCAGTGGATGGGGCTCGTGGGCGTGGTGCGCGCCGAATTTCTGCGCGCGCGCAATTTCGACTATGTGCGCGCCGCCCGCGCGCTCGGGGCAGGCGACGCTGCGATCATGTATCGCCATGTGCTGCCCAATGCGATGGTGGCCACGCTCACCTTCATGCCGTTCATCCTGTCGGGGTCGGTCGTGGCGCTGACTTCGCTCGATTTCCTCGGCTTCGGCCTGCCGCCCGGTTCGGCGTCGCTGGGCGAGTTGTTGGCGCAGGGCAAATCCAACGTCAACGCGCCGTGGCTGGGGCTGACGGCATTTTTGACGCTGGCGATCCTGCTGTCGCTGCTCGTCTTCATCGGCGAGGCGGTGCGCGACGCCTTCGACCCGCGCAAAACCTTCCGCGTCGAGCTCGACACATGACCGAACAAGCCTTGCTGTCCGTGCGCGATTTGAGCGTTGTGTTCGCCGCCGGAAAACGCGCGCCGATCGTCGCGGTCGACCGCGTATCGTTCGAAATCGCGCGCGGCGAAACGCTCGCGCTTGTCGGCGAATCGGGCTCGGGAAAATCGGTCACGGCCCTTTCGATCCTGCAATTGCTGCCCTATCCGGCGGCAAGCCATCCGGCGCCCTCGTCGGTGCGCTTTGCAGGATCCGAGCTTGTGGGGGCAAGCGAACACGATTTGCGCGCCGTGCGCGGCAACCGCATTTCGATGATCTTCCAAGAGCCGATGACGAGCCTCAATCCGCTCCACACGATCGAAAAACAGATCGGCGAAGCGCTGCTGCTGCACAAGGGCCTCACGGGCGCACCGGCGCGCGCGCGCATCGTCGAACTGCTGAAGCTCGTGGGCTTGGGTGCGCAGGCCGAAAAGCGGCTCGACGCCTATCCGCACCAATTGTCCGGCGGCCAGCGCCAGCGCGTGATGATCGCCATGGCGCTCGCCAACGAGCCCGACCTGCTGATCGCCGACGAACCCACGACGGCCGTGGACGTAACCATCCAAGCCCAGCTGCTCGTGCTGCTCAAAGAACTGCAAGCCAAACTCGGCATGGCGATGCTGTTCATCACGCACGATCTCGGCATCGTGCGCAAACTCGCCCATCGCGTCTGCGTAATGCAGCGCGGCCGCATCGTCGAGACCGGCCCGACCGCGGCAGTTTTCGGCCATCCGCAGCACGACTACACGCAGCATCTGCTCGCAGCCGAGCCCAAGGGCAAGGCGGGCACGCGCGATCCCAATTCCCCGGAAATCTTGCGTGCGGGCGACGTCAAAGTCTGGTTCCCGATCAAGTCGGGCTTCCTCCGGCGCACGACGGGCCATGTCAAAGCCGTGGACGGCGTCAGCTTCGCGCTCAAAGCCGGGCACACGCTGGGCGTGGTCGGCGAATCGGGCTCGGGCAAGACGACGCTGGGCCTCGCCCTGCTGCGCTTGACGCAAGCGCAGGGCCGCATCGTTTTCGGCGGCCAGGATCTGGCGGGCCTGTCGGCGCACCAGCTGCGCCCGCTGCGCCGCGAGATGCAGATCGTGTTCCAGGATCCGTACGGTTCTTTGAGCCCGCGCATGTCGGTCGCCGAGATCGTGGCCGAGGGCCTCAAAATCCACGGCATCGGCGATGCGGCCGCGCGCGATGCCGCCGTCGTCGCAGCGCTCGAAGAGGTGCGCCTCGACGCGGCCACGCGCCATCGCTATCCGCACGAATTTTCGGGCGGCCAGCGCCAGCGCATCGCGATCGCGCGCGCCCTCGTGCTCAAACCGAAATTCCTGGTGCTCGACGAGCCCACCTCGGCGCTCGACATGTCGGTGCAGGCGCAGATCGTCGATCTGCTGCGCGAATTGCAGGACCGCCACAAGCTCGCCTACCTTTTCATCAGCCACGACCTCAAAGTCGTGCGCGCATTGGCCGACGAGGTGATGGTGATGAAAGACGGTGCGGTGGTCGAACACGGACCCGCCGAACGGATTTTCGAAGCCCCGCAGATGCCCTATACGCGCGCCCTCATCGCCGCGGCCTTCGCACACGACGTGGTCGATCACGACGGGGCGCGCCTATGAAACTCCTTTTCATGTCCGGCAGCGACCGGATTGCCGCGTGGCGCGCGGTGCTGGCCGATCTTGCCCCCGAGATCGAGCTTGTCGATGCGAACGGCCCGCACGATCCCGACGAAATCGAATTCGCCCTCGTCTGGCAGTATCCGCCGGGGGCGCTCAAGCGCTATCGCAATTTGCGACTCGTCTCGTCGCTGGGGGCCGGCATCGACCATCTGCTGCGCGACCCGGATTTTCCGGCGGGCGTGCCGTTTGTGCGGCTCGTCGATCCGACGTTGACCTCGGGCATGGTCGAATACGCGCTGGCGGCGACTTTGCGCTACCACCGCCAGATGGTCGAATACGCCGCGTTCCAGGCCCAAGCGCAATGGCACCCGCTGCCGGCCCCGACCACGTCCAAACGCCGCGTCGGCGTGGCGGGGGTCGGCGAGATCGGCGGGGCCGTGGCGCGCGCCATCGCTGGTTTGGGATTCGACGTGGCCGGCTGGTCGCGGCGCGCCAAAACCGATCTGCCGTTCCCGGTTTTTGCCGGCAGCAACGGGTGGAAGCCCTTTTTGGCGCGCACGGACATTCTGATCTGCGTGCTGCCTTTGACGGATGCCACGCGCGGCCTGCTCGACGCGGCCTGTTTTGCTGCCCTGCCGCCCGGGGCCTTTGTCGTGAACATCGCGCGCGGCAAACATGTGAATGCAGCCGATCTGCTGGCGGCGCTCGACAGCGGCCATCTGGCCCATGCCACGCTCGACGTGACCGACCCCGAACCGCTGCCTGCCGAGCACCCGTTCTGGCGTCATCCGAAGGTGACGCTGACCCCCCATATCGCCAGCCTTACCGATCCGCGAACGGCCGCCCCTCAGGTCGTGGCAAATATCCGCAATTGCCTGGCCGGAAAGCCTTTGGCGAACGTCGTCGACCGCGCGAACGGGTATTGAACATCGGACAAATGACACCATTGTAGTATCGGCGTTTCGAGGCTATATGCAGGGGTCGCATCGTCCCCGTCCCCAGGCGCCATGACCGAACCAGCCGTCAAAACCGAAGTTCCCGCCGAACTTCCCCCGCCCAAAAAGGCCGACAAGTCGAAGACCTTCAGCTTCGACCACGCGGTTTTTCAGGTGAAGGGTGCCTATTTCGGTTTCGGCAAGGACGGCGATTCGGTCTGCCTGCACGTGCCGCTCGGCGACATCATGGCAGCCTTGCCGATGGACGCGGTCAAGATCCAGTTCCAGATCCCCAAAGACAGCGAAGACGCCGCCCTTCTCGAAATCGTCGAGAAATCGATGAAATTCGTGAAGCGCATCGTGCCCGGCGATTCGATCCCGGCCGAAATTCTCGACGGCACGGCCTCGTGGCGGGTCGAACCGCACCATATCGCGCGCGCCAATGCGCGCATCTCGCTGCAGATCATCAGCTGGATGTCGGGCAAGCCCGTCGAAGTCGGCGATTCGCACGAGCTCGAAGGCTTGGCCAACAATCCCGAGACCAAAAAGAAGGTCCAGGAAGCGTTCGAGCTTTTGGCCGAACGGCTCGGCCTCGGCCGCGCCAACAAAAACCAGATCGTCGAAATGATCGAGCAGCTGGCGCGCGAAACCTCCTACATCGAAGCGTTGCGCGAGCGGTTCGCCAAGATCCAGAAGATCGCAAACGGCTTCAACGTGCTGTTCGGCGCCTACAAGCGCGAACGCGGCGTGCAGGACGAAATCGCCCGCTGCCGCATCCTCATGAAAAAGCCGGTCGAAGACATTTCCGGCATTTTCCTGCAGGTCGATGCCAACACGGGCGAAGTGTTCAACGCGCTCAAGCGCCTGCGCGAGACGATCAGCTACATCCGCAACAAGCGCGACGAATTGCATCTGCGCTTCATGCTGTGGGACGACATCATCACGGCCTGGGAAGGCGTGCCGCTCGAGCGCGAGGGCCGCGTGGACAAGCTCGTTCGCATCACCTACCGCTTCGTCGCCCGCCACTTCCCGCAAGATTCCGAATGGAGCCTCACGCGCTGAAGCCAGCCCACGCGCCTTACGGCGCGTAGCGGTCTCTCAGCACGGCGAAAGCGGCGCGCAGGCCCTGCATCATCGCACCCTCGGGCCGGCCTGGGCGCGGCCACGGGCTCCAGGCCACGACGTCGAAATGCGCCCATGCCGCCTCGCGCGGCACGAAATCCTGCAGAAACAAAGCCGCGATGATCGCCCCGCCGAACGGGCCATCCGAAACGTTGTTCATGTCGGCATTTTTGCTGTCGATGCGGCTGCGATAGGGCTTCCACAGCGGCATGCGCCAGGCCGGATCGTCGTGGGCAAGGCCGGCCGCCAGCAGAGCGCTCGACAGCGCGTCGTTGTTGGCGAACAAGGCCGGCAGATCGGGGCCAAGCGCCACGCGCGCCGCGCCCGTCAACGTCGCGAAATCGAGCATCAGCTCGGGTTTTTCCTCGGCCGCGCGCGCGAACGCATCGGCGAGGATCAAGCGGCCTTCGGCGTCCGTATGGCCGATTTCGACCGTCTTGCCGGCCTTCGAGCGAATGATGTCGAGCGGGCGTACGGCATTGCCCGAAATGCTGTTCTCGACCGCCGGAACGAGCACTTGCAGGCGCAGCTTGAGCTTGGCTTCAACGACGAGGCGGGCAAGAGCCAGCACGTGGGCGGCCCCGCCCATGTCTTTTTTCATGAGCTTCATGCCGGCATCGGGCTTGATGCCGAGGCCGCCGGTGTCGAAGCACACGCCCTTGCCGACCAATGCCACGCGCGGATGCGACGGATCGCCCCAGCCGAGCTCGATCAAACGCGGCGCGCGCGCCGCCGCACGCCCGACCGCGTGAATGAGATTGTAGCCTTGCGCGCGCAAGGCTTCGCCCTCGACCACGCTTGCGGTCATGCCAAGCTCTTTGGCCATCGCAAGGGCCGCTTCGGCGAGGCCGTCCGGCCCCATATCCTCGGCTGGCGTATTGATGAGATCGCGCGCAAATCCGTCGGCACGCACGAAGCTCTGCACCGTCCGACGGTCGGCAAGCGTCGGCCAGACCAAGCTGGCAGGGCTGCGCGGCGCTTTTTTGTAGCGGTCGAAGGCGTAGCTGCCGATCCCCCAAGCGATCGCGATCCGTGTTGCCGCCGCGGCCGTCGCCGGCTCGGGATCGAGCCGGTAGCTGCCGAGCGGCAGCGTCAACGGCAGGCCAGCATAGCCCCACATCCAGCCGCCCGAACCATCGCCCGCATCGTCCGCAACGATACCGACCAACATGCGCTCGACGCGCCCGTCGCGACCCGGCAGCGCGAGATGCGTGCCGCTTGCGGCGACAAAACCGTTCTGCTCGGCAAAGCGGCGATGCGCGGCAGACAGCGACTTGGCGTGTCTGGGCCACTCGGCCTTGGCGAGGACGGTGAGGCGAATCGTGTCGGCAAGGGCTTTGGGGCGAAAAGACAGGCGCGCAGGCATTGCGATTCCTTTGGCTGGCAGCGTGGTTTTTCGAGCTTGCCCCAAACGCCCGCAGCTGGAAAGCTTGGGCTTCGCGAAAGGATATCGACGATGACCGCTGCCACTCTGATTCTCGGTAACAAGGCCTATTCCTCGTGGTCGCTGCGCGGCTGGCTCATGTGCAAGATCGCGCGCCTCGAGGTCGAAGAAGCGATCCACGACATGGGGGCCGACGATTGGAAAGCGTGGGTTGCCAGGCACAGCCCGTCGGGCAAGGTGCCGTGCCTGCTCGTGGACGGCGCGACGATCTGGGAGTCGCTTGCGATCGGCGAGCATTTGGCCGAGCGCAATCCCTCGGCCTTCTTTCCGGCCGACCCGATCGCTCGGGCGCATGCGCGCGCCATCGCGAGCGAAATGCATGCCGGCTTCACCGAACTGCGCAAAGCCATGTGGATGAATGTGCGCCGCCGCTTTCCGGGCAAGCGCCGCACCGAAGGCGCGCTGGCCGACATCGCGCGCATCGAGCGGATCTGGGGCGAAACAAGGCAGCGCTTCGGCGCTGGCGGCCCGTATCTGTTCGGCGCGCAGTTCGGCCTTGCGGATGCGATGTATGCACCCGTCGTGGCGCGGTTCCATACGTGGGCGCCCGATCTGTCGGCCGCCGCCCAGAGCTATGCCGACGCGGTGTGGCAGCATCCGTGGATGCGCGAATGGGTCGCGGCGGCCGAGGCCGAGCCCTGGGTGGTGGCGCGCTACGAAGATCCGGACATCTAGCGCCGCTGCACCTACACGCACGCGCGGATTGGGTATAGGATGTTGGCTTTCAGAGACTAGGGACGGCTATGACGCTCGAAACCGCATCGCGCCCCGATACCGGCACGCCGCCGCTGCAATTCGGCCTGCCGCATGACGGGCTCATTCTGCGCGTGCCGAGCAGCGGGCAAGGGCTCAGCGATCTCGTGTGGCTTGCGATCGTGGTCGCGACCTTGGTCGCAACGACCGGCTCGGCGATTGCAGCAGCCGGCGCGTTGGGTGCGGTTGCGAGCCTCGTGTTCGGCGCCATTGTTGCGGGCTTTGCAGCGCGCTATTGGCGCCGCCATTACGGCGCGCGCGCGCATGTGACGATCGACCGGGCGGGCATCCATGATGCCGCCGCAGGATTGCCGCCGCTCGACTGGACCGACATCGAATCGCTGGAGGCGGTGCCCAATGCGGCGGGCGTGCTGGGGCTCTATGCGCGACTGACCACGGATGCCAATCGCCGCCGCTTTGCCGGCCTCGCGGGCCTTCTGCGCGTCGGGCTGTCGGCGCAGGCGCAAGCGGGCGTAGTGCTCGAAGGTACAAGCGCCGACCGCCTGCCGGTGCCGCTCGAATATCTGATCCTGCAATTGCGCGCACGCGGTGCGCCCGTGCGGGCACCCGCTGCCGATTTCGATCCGTTCGCGTGGGATGCGCGCTGGCTCCCCGCGCCGGTTGCAGCGGGTCTCGTCGCCGCACGCCTGGGCAAACGCGCGCGGCCCTTTGCCGCCCACAATCTCGATCTTGCGCGCACGCGCGGCCAAAACGCCGGTGCGCGCCATTGGCAAGGCGTTTTGGCCGAACTGCGCAAGGCCGAGGGCTTCCCGGCCGACGCAGCCGCCGAAGACGACGATATCTAGCGCTATCTAGCGCAGCACGCCGTTTTCCGAATAGGCGAGGGCCGCCCCTGCATGCAGGGGGAAGCCGAGCCCTTCGACGGCCGTTTCGAGCTTCAAAAACCGCCCGACTGCGGCATTGGCATCCAGAATGCGGCGGTTGTTGGCGTGCCACAAAGCGCGCGTGAGCCCGTGCACCGTGCCGTCGTCGGCGGCGTCGGACGTGATCCACAGAATGCCGACCGACAGCGACGCGATTTCGCCCACACCGCGATAGCTGCCGGCCGGGATCGTCGTTTCGGTCAAGAAAGGCTGCGTGGCGCGCAGCCGTGCGACGAGGCTCTGCAACGGCAGAATGGCGATTTCCTGCGCTTCGGCAAGTTCGGCGATGAAAGCCGACGGGACGCCGGCTGTAGCGAAAAACGCATCGATCTTGGCCGCATTCAGCGCTTCGACCGCTTCGGCCGGCGTGAGGAATTGTGCGCGCACATCGCGCTCGCCGAGCCCCGCGGCCTGCAGCACGGCGCGTGCGGCCACGGCCGTGCCCGATTCGCGCTCGCCCAAGGAAACCGCCTTGCCGCGCAGATTGCGCAGCTCCGCAACCCCGGCCGCCCGCCGCACGATCAGATGCAGCGTTTCGGGATAGAGATTGGCGATCGCGCGCAGATTTGCGACGGCCCCGCGGCGCGCAAACGGCCCCGTGCCATGATAGGCCCAATAGGCCAGATCGGCCTGGCACAGCGCCGAATCGATGCGACCCGACGCGACCAGATCGATATTGGCAAGCGAGCCTGCCGTGGTCTGGTTGACGACAATCATGCCCGGCACGCCGCAGGTGCCGCCGCGCGCGCAATCGCGCGCACCCGGCGGCGAACTCACGGTCTGGCCGATCAGACTTGCGACCTGGAACATCGTCGATTCGCTGGGGCCCGACGCGATGCGGAAAAACCGCGTTTCCTGGGCGCGGGCGCGCAAAGGGGCGCTTGCGGCCGCTGCCGCCACCCCTGCCAAAAACGTCCGCCGATCGGCAACGCGCATGACCTGTTCGCCCCGTGAAGGCGCTTGCCCAGCAAGCGCCCGCCTTTATCTAACGCCGAAGGGGCGCAAGAGTCACGCGGCTACATCATGTTGCGCGGCAGCCAGAGGGCGATGTCGGGGACGAAAAACAGCAGCGCCACCATCACGCACATCAGCACGAAAAACGGGAACGCGACCCAGCCGATATAGGTGATCTGGTGCCCGGTCATGCCCTGCAGAACGAAAAGGTTGAAGCCGACGGGCGGGGTGATCTGCGCCATTTCGACCACGATCACGATGAAGATGCCGAACCACACGAGATCGAAGCCGGCGCGTTCGATCGTGGGCATGACGACGGCCATCGTGAGCACCACCATCGAAATGCCGTCGAGGAAGCAGCCCAGGATCGCGTAGAAGATCGTCAGCATCAAAATCAGCATGCCGGGGCCGAGATCGAGCGCATCGATCCATTCGGCCAAGGCGCGCGGCAGGCCCGTGAATCCCATCGCGAGCGTGAGGAACGACGCCCCCGCCAGAATGAACGCGATCATGCACGAGAGGCGCGTCGCCCCCATCAGGCTTTCCTTGAACACTTTTATGTTCATGTCGCCCTGCAAGGTGGCCACGAGCAACGCCCCCGCCACGCCGACGGCGGCGGCCTCGGTCGCGGTCGCAAAGCCCGCATAGATTGAGCCCAGCACGATCACGATGAGGCCCACCGACGGCAGCAAGAAGCGCGCGGCATAGACCTTCTCGAAGAAGTTCATTTTCATGTCGGCGGCAGGGATTTTGTCGGCGTTGAAAAGCGACCAGCCGATAACCCACGCCATGAACATGCCGGCAAGGGCAAGACCCGGGATGACGCCCGCGATGAAAAGCTGGGCGATCGAGGTGTTGGTCTGCACGCCGTAGACGATCATGATCAAAGACGGCGGAATCAGCAGCCCCAAGGTGCCCGAGCCAGCAAGCGAGCCCACAATCATGCTTTCGGGATAGCCGCGCTTGCGCAGTTCCGGAATCGACATTTTGCCGATGGTGGCGCACGTTGCCGCCGACGAACCCGAGATCGCGGCAAAGATCGTGCAGCCGATCACGTTGGTGTGCAGAAGACGGCCGGGCAGCGACTGCATCCAGGGTGCGAGCCCGCGGAACAGATCCTGCGACAGCCGCGTGCGAAACAGAATTTCGCCCATCCAGATGAACATGGGCAGCGCGGTGAGCGTCCAAGAAGAAGATGCGCCCCAGATGGTCGTGACCATCGCCGGGCCCACCGGGCGGCTCGTGAACAGCTCCATCGCCATCCAGCCCGTGCCCAGCAGGGCCAGGCCGATCCACACGCCCGAGCCCAGGACCACGAACATGAAAATGATCAAAAGACCGGCAATTTCCAAACTAAGCATCGTCGTTTTCCCCGCCTCGAATTGGCGTTATTCGGTGTGCTGCATTTCGGCCGAAAGGTCGCTCTCGGACGGATCGCGACCCTGCAGCACCTGCACAAGCTCGTCGACGAAGGCGATCAGCAGGATCGTGACCCCGAGCGCCATCATCGATTGCGGGATCCATAGGGGCGAGGCGTCCATCGCATCCGAGCGCGAGTCGAATTCGTAGGACCAATAAACCATGTCCCACGCGTACCAGGCGAAGAAGCCGGTCAGGAAAATCGAGGCGCCCAAGCACCAGATTTCGATCCAGCGCCGCGTCTGGCCTTTGAAGCGCTGGATGATCAGCGTCACGCGGATATGTTCGCCGCGCTTGAGCGTGCTGGCGAGCGCGAAGAACGAAGCACCGGCCATCGCGAAGCCTGCATAGGCGTCGGTGCCGCGCACATAGATGTCGGTGAAGCCGCCCAGAACCTGCAGCATCGTGACGACGAGGATCATCACCATCGAAAGGCCGGCGGCCCAGCCACTCGCCTCGTAGAGAAGATCGAGAAAACGCCGCATGTTGCCCCCGCTCAAGGCACCCAGCCGAACTTCAGGCCAGGCCCAAAAAGAAGAGGTCGGCATCGCCCGCCTTGCGCGGTCAATGCCGACCTTGTTACGCGTCGTCCGGATTTAGCAATATCCGGGCCTAATCCTCAGGCGCTGGCCTTGTAGGCAGCCACGAGGGCCGCACCGTCGGCACCCGCGCGGCCGAGCCAATCCTTGGTCAGCTCCTCGCCCCAACGCTGGAAGCCGGCCTTGAGGGACGGCGACGGCGCTTCGACCGTCATGCCGTTTTTCTTGAACTCTTCGAGGAAGAAATTGGCCAGACGCTCCGACTCGGCCCAGCCGCGCGCTTCGGCGACTTCGGCAGCCTTGGTCACGGCCGAACGCGTGGCGTCGTCGAGCGAGGCCCAGGCGCGCTGGTTGACCATAGTCATGTTCTTCGGCAGCCAGGCTTGGACGTCGTAGAAGAACTTGATGTGTTCCCAGATCTTCGAATCGAAGCCCGTGGCGCCCGAAGAGATCATCGAGTTGACGCGGCCGGCGGCCAGCGCCTGCACGAGTTCGGCCGCCTGCACGGTCGTGACACGCATGCCCGCGAGCTCGGCAAAACGCCCGGCCGAAGCACCGTAGGAGCGGAAGGACAGGCCGCGCAGATCTTCGGGCGTGGCCAACGCCTTGGGGCTGTAGAAGCCCTGTGGCGGCCAAGGAACTGCAAACAGCATGCGCACGCCGCGCGTCTGCAGACGGCGATCGACGAACGGCTTCTGGGCGGCGGCCAGGCGGCGCGCTTCGGCGAAAGAGGTCGCGAGGAACGGGATGTTGTCCGCACCGAACATCGGATCGTCGTTTTCGAGCACGACTTGCAGCAATTCGCCCATTTGGGCTTGCTGCGTCTGCACGGCGCGCAGGATTTCCGGCACGCGGAACAGCGAGGCGCCCGCATGCACGGTGATTTCGAGCTTGCCGCCCGACGCATCCTTCACGTCTTTGGCAAACTGGATCAGGTTGACCGAGTGGAAGTTGGTGGCGGGGTACCCCGCGGGCAGATCCCATTTCCACTTGGCCTGGGCGGCGGCGGGACGAACGATCGCCGCGGCGGCAAGCGCACCTGCGGCGGTCCCGGCAAATTGACGGCGGGTCAGTTTGGTCATCGAACGACTCCCTGTTTTGTGCGATTTGTCGCTTTAAGGCGCCAAGTTAGGCGCATCGTGCGGCAAGCGTCAAGAAACCGCAGGCGGCAGGCCCAAAATGCCAGCGCCAACGAGGCGCTCGATGTCGGCGGCTTCGTAGCCGATCTCGGCCAGGATTTCGCGGCCGTCGGCACCGATCGCGGGCACGTCGCGGCGCACGCCCAAACGTTCGCCGTCGAAGCTGATGGGCAGGCCGGGTACGCGGATTTTTCGGCCATTGGCGGCCGTCACTTCGACGAAGCCGCCGCTTTCGTTGAGATGCGCGTCGTCGAGCAGATCGACCGGGGTTTGAATGGGCGCGTACGGAATGCCGAGTTTCTCGGCGCGCGCCACAAGATCGGCCTTGGTGACGGTTGCAAACGCCTTCTGCACGGCCGGAATGAGCCAGGGCCGCGCGGCACAGCGCAGCGGATTGGTGGCAAGTTCGGGATTGGCTTTGAGGTCGGCCAAGCCGAACTCGTCGCAAAACGGACCCCATTGCGTGTCCGAGACGACGGCCACGAACAATTGGCCCGCATCGGCCGTGTCGAACACGTCGTAAATGCCCCATGCGGCGCGGCGCACAGTCATCGGCGGCGGGGCTTCGCCCGTCACGCCGAACTGCGCGATGTGTTGGGCCACCAGAAACGCGCAGTTCTCGTAGAGGGCCGATTTGACATAGCGCCCCTTGCCGGTGCGGTGGCGCTCTTCGATGGCCGCCAAAATGCCGATCGCGGCGAACATGCCGCCCATGATGTCGTTGACGGACGTGCCCGCGCGCAGCGGCCGGCCAGCGGGGCCTGTCATATAGGCAAGCCCCGCCATCATCTGAACGACTTCGTCGAGGGCGGTGCGATGTTCGTAGGGGCCGTCGAGAAAACCTTTGAGCGAGCAATAGACCGCGCGCGGATTGAAGGCCGCGACGGCGTCGTAGCCGAGGCCCAGCTTGTCCATCGCACCCGGGCGGAAATTCTCGGTGACGACGTCGGCTTGCGCCACAAGCTTGCGCGCGATCGCTGCCCCTTCGGGCGATTTCATGTCGAGTGCTATCGCGCGTTTGTTGCGGTTGAAGGCCGGAAAGAAACCAGAGCCCGAGGCCGTCAGGCGCCGCGTATTGTCCCCGCCCGGGACGGGCTCGATCTTGATCACGTCGGCACCCAGATCGGCCAGGATCAAGCCGCAGCTCGGTCCCATAACCATGTGCACGAATTCGACAACGCGCAAACCTGCGAGCGGCAGGTTTTCCATCACGCTGCCACCGCGCCGGCAAAGCCTTTGGGCAGTCCCGATTTGGCGAGATGGCCGTAGAATTCGGCCCCCGGCAGCGACGCCACGAGGATTTCGCGCGCCTGCATGAGCTTGTCGAAATCGACCCCGGTGCGCAGGCCCATCGATTCGAGCATGAACACGAGATCTTCTGTGATCACATTGCCCGACGCACCGGGCGCGTAAGGGCAGCCGCCGAGCCCGGCGAGCGAGGAATCGAGGGCCGAAACGCCAGCTTCGATCGCGGCCACACAATTGGCAAGACCGAGCCCGCGCGTGTTGTGGAAATGGGCGGCATCGAGCTTCGGCCCGATCTCGCGTTTGACGGCCGCCAGCAGGCGGCGCACCTGGCCCGGATTGGCGTAGCCGACCGTGTCGGCGATCGACACCGAGTCCGCGTCGAGGGTGACGGCCGCAGCCGCGATGCGCAGCACGTCGGCCTCGGGCACGTCGCCCTGCAGCGTGCAGCCAAACGCGGTCGAAACGCCCGCATTGATTTTGAAGCGGCGTTCGGGCGGCAGCGTATTGCGGAGTGCGACGATGGCACCCAATTCGGCCAGTTGCTCGTCCACGGTCTTGCGCACATTGGCGCGCGAATGGGCTTCGCTCGCCGAAATCGGCAGCGAGAGGCGCGGCACGCCGATTTCGGCGGCGCGCTGCGCCCCCTTGAGATTGGGCACCAAGGCCACGACCGAAAGATTGGGAATCGTCAGCGCGTCGGCCGCGACTTCGGCGGCGTCCGAAAACTGCGCGATCATCTTCGGGTTGACGAAGGAGCAGACCTCGATCTCCGGCAGACCTGCGGCGGCAAGGGCGCGGATCCACGCTTTCTTGGCGTCGGTCGCCATGAAAATCTTGGTGTTCTGCAGCCCGTCGCGCGGGCCCACTTCCGAGATCGAGATGTCGATGCGTGCCATGGCCCCCACCCTTCCCGTCATTCCCAGACTTTCCACGGCGCTTTGCCCGCCGCCCACATCTCGTTCAGCATCGTCATGTCGCGGAACGTGTCCATGCACTGCCAGAAGCCGTCGTGGCGATAGACCGAGAGTGCGGCCCGCTCGGCCAGCACTGGCATCAGATCGATCTCAAGGCTCATCTTGCCGTCGTCGGGCGGCAGCCCGTCGAAGGCGCGCTTGTCGAGCACCATGAAGCCCCCGTTGATCCAGCCGTCGGCGGTCTGCGGCTTTTCGCGGAAGCTGCGCACGTCGCTGCCGGCAATGTCGATCTCGCCGTAGCGCGAGGGCGGGTGCACGGCCGTGATCGTGCCGAGCCGGCCGCCGTTGCGGTGGGTTTCGAGCAACGCGTCGATGTCGATATTCGCAACACCGTCGCCGTAGGTCGCGAAAAACTGGGACCCGCGCACATGTTTGAGCGCGCGCCGGATGCGGCTGCCGGTATTGGCCTCGGCCCCGGTCTCGACGAGCGTCACCGTGAAATCGAGCGGGGCCGTGTCGCCCAGCACACGCACGGCACTGGTCGAAAGATCGACCTCGATATCGGCCTTGTGCAGGCGGTAATTCACGAAGAAGTCGCGCACGACCTCGCCCTTGTAGCCGAGGCACACGACGAAGCGCTTCACGCCGTAGCGGCGGTAGATGCGCATGATGTGCAGCAGGATCGGCGTGCCGCCGACCATGACCATGGGCTTCGGCCGAACTTCGGTCTCCTCGCGCAGGCGCGTTCCCAGACCGCCAGCCAGAATTACCGCTTCCATGTCTTGCGCACGCATATCGAGCCCTGCCTCTTTTGCGATTCGGAAGCAGCGAGTCTAGCGCGTGTCCGTGCTTCTCGCATCTGTGGGCTTGGCGCCCTAGAATGGCGCGTGATGCGACTCGCAATTCTGCTCCCGATCCTGGCGCTGCTGCTGCTCACGGCCGTGTGGGCGGCCTTGTTCGTGGCACCGAGCGTGCCCGGCCTGCAAGCCCAGCGCTGGAGCGTGGTGCTGCTGGTCGACGAAAGCGCACAGCCGCCGGGCCCCGCCTTCGAGGAATGGGCACAAAGCGTGCGGCGCTTTGCCCGCCGCAGCCCAGGGGCCGATGCGGTTTTGCTCGATTCGGCGATCGAAGGCGACCTGGCACGATCCGGCTATCGGGTTGCCGACGACGTCGCCGACCCGATCAGCTGGCTCGATGCGCGCATGCGCGACGGCCAGCCGTTTTTCCTGGCTCTCTATGCCGGGCGCGGCTCGGACATCGCGTTCGAGCGCATCCGCGCCCATCTCGAGCGCACCGGGCTTGCAAGGCGCACAATCCTGGCGGCCTGGACTGCGACGTTTTTCGCCTTCGACATGCCCGGCGCGCGTGCCGTGCCAACGCGGATGCGTCCGAGCGACCCGTCCGACATTCTGCCGACCTTGCTGCGGCTGATCGACCTAACGCCGAGCCGGCCCTTGGTCGGCTACGTGCTCGCGGGTTGACAGATACGGCGGCACCGGCCGACAAGACTGTTAACCGCTCCATTTCCGCTCCCCTGCCTCTTTTGCGAGACCGACCATGCAGTTCTACCGCCACGGGCTTTCCAGCGCCGACGCCAAAGGCATTGCCGAGGTTCTCGACACGCCGTTCCTGACGTCAGGCGCCGTCGGCAAAAAGGTCGAAGCGCAGATCGCCGAGTTTTTCGGCCAGCCCTACGCGCTGCTGGTCAATAGCTGGACCAACGGCGCGCTTGCCGTGCTGCTGGCGCTCGACCTCAAGCCCGGCGACGAGGTCATCATCCCGGCCCAGACTTTCATCGCGACAGCGAACATGGTCGAGCTGATCGGCGCCAAGCCGGTCTTCGCGGACGTCGATCCGCACACGCTGCTGCTGACGCCGGAGGGTGCGGCACGCGCGGTCACGCCGCGCACGCGCGCTTGCATCCCTGTGCACATGTACGGGCTGATGTGCGACATGGCGGGCTTGCGCGCAGCCTTGCCGGCACACGTCACGCTGATCGAAGATTGCGCGCATTGCTTCGAGGGCACGCGCGACGGCGCCCCGCCCGGCAAACATGCCGAAGTCGCCATCTTCTCGTTCTACGCCACCAAGAACGTCACCTGCGGCGAAGGCGGGGCGATCATCCTCAAGGACGAAAAACTCTTTTCGGCCCTGCAGCAAACGCGCCTGCACGGCATGAGCGCGATTGCCGCCGACCGCTTCAAGTCCGGCCAATACCGGCATTGGGACATGGCGCGCCTGGGCGTCAAAGCCAATCTGCCGGATCTGCTGGCGGCCCTGCTGCCAAACCAGATCGCGACGATCCGCGAACGTCTGCCTGCGCGCACGGCCTTGGTCGAACGCTATCGCGCCGAACTTGCCAATCTGCCAATCCGCCTGCAGCAGCTTCCCGACAATTGCGTATCGGCACACCATCTGTTCCCGATCCACGTCAAGCCGGCCACACGCGATGCGGCGATCGCCGCCCTCAATGCGGCGGGCATTCCGGTCACGGTCAATTACCGGTCGGTGCCGACCTTGACCTACTACCGCGAGAAATACGGCTACACCCCGGCCTCCTTCCCGGTCTCGCACGAATGGGGCGAAGGCGAAATCACGCTGCCGCTGTGGCCGGGCATGCCCGATGAGGACCAGACCAAAATCATCGAAACGCTGAAGGCGACGGTAGTGCCGCTCTGCGGCTAGTTTCGCAGCGGCGTTTTGGGTGTGGGCGTCGCAGGACCTGCAAAAGCACTGTCGGCATAGGCGGCTCGAATGCGCGCAATGTCGGCCGCATCGAGCGGACCGAAATCGGATGCGGCCACGTTTTCGCGCACTTCGGCGGGGGCCAGCATGCCCGGGATCGCGACGCTAATCGCTGAATGCGACAGGCAAAAGCGCAACGCGATCTGGGCGAGCGTTTGGCCCGCTTTGGCCGCAATGTCGCCCGCAAGGCTGCGGCCTGCGTCGGCCCATTGGCGGATGCGCTCGGGCGGCCAATTGCGGCGATGGTCGCCCTCGGGAAACACGGCATCGGCGCCAAGCTTGCCCGATAGGAACCCGAAGGCGAGGGGTGTTCGCGCAATGACGCCGACATTCGCCGCCAAAGCGCGGTCGAGCAGGCCGATTTCAAGTGCCCGCTGGTCGGCCAGGTTGAAATTCGCCTGCACGCACACGGGCGCAAACGCGTCGATGGCCGCCAGCGCTTCGGCGGGTGTTTTCAGCGACAAGCCCCAGGCCGCGATCTTGCCTTCGCGTTTGAGCGCTTCGAGTGTGGCGAGGACTTCCGGCTCGGCATGCAGCAGCTCGAGCGGCGGGTTGTGGAGCTGCAGGAGATCGATGCGCCCGCGCCGCAGCCGCACAAGCGAGCCATCGACCGAGCGGCGCAGATGGGCGGGCGAAAAGTCCTGCGGGCCGCCGAAGCGCGGATGGCCCGCCTTGGTCGCGATACGCACCGCATCGGACGCGCCGAAAACCTCGCCCAGCAGCGTTTCGGCGTGGCCGTCGCCATAGGCGTCGGCCGTGTCGAAAAAATCGATGCCGCAATCGCGTGCTTGGGCGAGGGCCGCGCGCGACTGGAGGTCGTCGGTAGCACCGTAGGATGCACCCGCGACGAAGCCGCCGATGCCCCAGGTGCCGAAGCCGATCTCCGACACGAAAAACCCGCTTTTGCCGAGCTTGCGCTTGCGCATGGTGCTCCTGATGCCGCCCGATTCGACGCCGCGCTAGCCTAGGCGTCTGGCGGCCTTGGGACCAAGATTTTCGATGCTTGCGCAAGTGAGGCCGGGCCGCTACGAAAGACCCTAAATTCGGAGAAACCCATGGAATCGCGCACGCATATCGCCGTCGTTGGCCTCGGCTATGTCGGTTTGCCGCTGGCAGTGGGGCTTGCGGGACACTTCCGCGTGACGGGCTTCGACCTCAACGCGACGCGCATCGCCGAGCTGGCGACCGGTCACGACCGCACGGGCGAGATCGACGACGCCCGCCTCAAGGCGAGCAAGCTTGCGCTTTCGGCCGATGCCGCCGCGATGGCGGGGGCCGACATCTTCATCGTGACGGTGCCGACCCCCATCGATGCCGCCAACCGGCCCGATTTGAGCGCTGTGGTCGGCGCCAGCCGCACGGTCGGCGGTGCGATCAAAAAAGGCGCCATCGTCGTGCTCGAAAGCACGGTCTATCCGGGGGTCACCGAAGAGATCATGGGGCCCGAAATCGCCAAGGCCTCGGGCCTCGTCTGCGGGGCGGATTTCTTCTTGGGCTACAGCCCCGAACGCATCAACCCCGGCGACCGCGAGCATACGGTCGACCGCATCACGAAAGTGGTCGCGGGCCAAACGCCGGAGGTCGCCGCGAAACTCGGCGCCATGTACGGCGCTGTCAATGGCGGCAACGTGTTTCTGGCGCGCGACATCCGCACGGCTGAAGCCGCCAAAGTGATCGAGAACGCGCAGCGCGACATCAACATCGCGTTCATCAACGAGATCACGATGATCTTCAACAAAATGGGCCTGTCGGCGCACGACGTGCTGGCGGCCGCGCGCACGAAGTGGAACTTCCTGCCCTTCACGCCGGGGCTCGTCGGCGGCCACTGCATCAGCGTCGATCCGTACTATCTGGCCGAGGCGGCGATGCGCCTCAAGCACCATCCCGACATCATCCTGGCCGGCCGGCGCACGAACGACAGCATGGCGGCCTATTGCGCTTCGGAAGTCGCGCGCATGCTCGTCGGGCATCGCGGCTTTGGCGCTAAAATCCTGGTGCTGGGCATTGCGTTCAAAGAGAACGTGCCGGATCTGCGCAACACCAAGGTCGTCGATCTGGCCGACGATCTGCGCGCGCGCGGCCACGAAGTCGACATCTACGATCCGATCGTCGATGCGGCCGAGGCCAAACACGAATACGGTGTGGAGCTCGTGGCAACGCTTGACGGGGGCGTGCGCTACGACGCGGTCGTCGCCGCCGTCGGCCATCGCACCTTCGCCGATCTCGACCTTGTGTCGCTGACGACCGACCAAGCGCTGCTGTTCGACATCAAAGGCCTCTGGCGCGGCAAGGCCATGCCGCCCGGCCGCCGCTACCGCGCGCTGTGAGCACCCCCGTCCCCATCCTGTCGCGCTTCAATCGTATGGCGCTCGCCATGACCCACGATTTGGGCATGGCCGCGATAGCCTTTCTCGTTTCGCTTTATCTGCGCGTCGGCGATGAAATGTTCGGCTTCCCGCTTGATTTTCTGGCGGGCGGTACGGCCCTGTTCGTCGCCGCCGCAGCCATTGCTTTCCGCTTCACAGGCGTTTCGCGCGGCGTGTGGCGCTACGTTTCGATCGACGATTTGGCCGTGATTGCGCGCGGCACCACGCTCGCCTTGCTGCTGTTCGTGCCTGCGATGTTTTTGTGGACGCGGCTCGAGATCATGCCGCGCTCGACGATTTTCATCGGCTGGTTCGTGCTGTTTGCACTTCTCACGGGCCCGCGCCTGCTCTACCGCACGGTGCGCGAGGGCAAGCTCAATCTCTCGTTCGGCGCCCCGCGCGCCGACCAGGTGCAAGTGCTGCTCGTCGGTGCCAATGACGGCGCCGAGCTGTTCTTGCAGGCCAATCGCCGTCGCGGACGCGCGCCCTATTTCGTGGTCGGCATCCTCGACGACGCCGAGCGGCGCAAAGGCCGCCAGATCGGCGGCGTCGATGTGCTGGGGCCGGTCGGCGCACTCGAGACGATCCTTGCTGATCTGCGCCGCCGCGGCTTCCGCCCGCAGCGCCTTGTCGTGGCAGCCGCGATGGACGGGACGGCGCTTGGCAATGTCGTCGATCTCGCCGACCGCTGCGGGCTCACGGCCGTGCGCCTGCCGCGCATCAACGAACTCAACCGGGCAGCCCAGGGCGACAGCGCTCTCGATGTGAGCCCGATCGCGATCGAAGACCTGCTCGGCCGGCCGCAGACCGTGCTCGACCGGGCGGCCATGGACGAGCTCGTGCGCGGCCGACGCGTACTGGTGACGGGGGCGGGCGGCAGCATCGGCGCCGAGCTCGTGCGCCAGATCGCCCAGCGCGGCCCCGCCCAGCTCGATCTCCTCGACAATGCGGAATTCGCCCTCTACGCGATCGACCGCGAGGTCGAGGAGACCTGGCCGCATGTGCCGCGGCGCGCCACGATCGGCGACGTGCGCGAAGCAGGTGCGATGCGCCATGTGCTGGCACGCGCCGCCCCCGAAATCGTGTTCCATGCGGCTGCCCTCAAGCATGTGCCGCTGCTCGAAGCCAATCCGGCACAGGGTGCGCTCACCAACGCCATCGGCACGCGCAACGTCGCCGACGCGGCCGTGGCGGCGGGTGCGCATGCGATGGTGCTGATCTCAACCGACAAGGCCGTCAATCCGACCAACGTGCTGGGGGCGACCAAGCGCCTGGCCGAAATCTTCTGCCAAGCGCGCGACGCGCAGAGTGCGTCCACGCGATTCGTGGCCGTGCGCTTCGGCAATGTGCTGGGCTCGTCGGGCTCGGTGGTGCCGCTGTTCCAGCGCCAGCTTGCCGCCGGCGGCCCGATCACGGTCACGCATCCCGATATCGAACGCTATTTCATGACCATCCGCGAGGCCTGCGAACTCGTGCTGCAGGCAAGCGTGCTCGCCCTTGCGGGCGACGGTACGGCGCGCGGCAGCCTGCTGGTGCTCGAAATGGGCGGGCCGGTGCGCATCCTCGATCTTGCCAAGCGCATGATCCGGCTGGCGGGCAAGCGGCCCGAGCGCGACATCGCGATTTCGTTCACGGGCCTGCGCCCCGGCGAAAAACTCTTCGAAGAACTTTTCTACAAGGACGAGCAGAATACGGCCACGTCCGTGCCGGGCATCCAGCTTGCGGCCTCCCCGCCGGTCGATGCCGCCGCGATCGAGGCCGATCTGGCGGCGCTCGAAGCGGTCGCCCTGCGCTGCGACGATGCGGGCGTCGTGGCCACGCTGCAGCGCATCCTGCCGAGCTACAAACCCGCCTAAACGCCGTCCGCCAATATCGCGGCGACTGTGGCGGGCAGGTGCTTGCGCCAATCGGGTGGCTTGATGTCGTATTCGCGCGCGATGCGCGCGCAATCGAGCACGCCCCAGGCCGGCCGTGCGGCAGGCAATTTGTATTCGTGCGTGGCAATGCGCTCGACCGGCGGGCGCGGATGGCCGCGGGTCGCCCCTTCGTCCAAGATCGCTTCGGCAAAACGCGCCCATGTCGTCGGTGGGCGGCCCTGGAAATGGAACAGGCCGAGCCCGGATTTGTGCTCGCCTGCGCTTTGACGCCTCAGGATCGCCAGCACGGCATCGGCAATGTCGAGGGCCGAGGTTGGGCCACCCTGCTGGTCGTCCACGACGCGCAAGCGCTCTTGCGTCTTGGCAAGGCGCAGCATCGTACGCACAAAATTGGCACCCCAGGGTGCAAAGACCCAAGACGTTCGCAGAATCACGCAGCGCCCGCCCGCTTTGTAGGCCGCGATTTCGCCGGCGCGCTTGGTGCGTCCGTAGACGCTGAGCGGCTCGGTAGGGTCGGCCTCGCGATAGGGGATGCGCTCCTGACCGCCGAATACATAGTCGCTCGACAAATGCACAAACGGAATGCCCGCCGCCGCTGCCGCTGCCGCCGCACGGCCCGGCATCTCGCCGTTCAAAAACGCGGCCGCATCGGGCTCGCTTTCGGCTTTGTCGACGGCCGTATAGGCGGCCGCATTGGCGAGCGCATCGGGCTTTGAAGCGGCGATCGCGGCCGCGATCGCGTCAGGCTTTGCAAGATCGATCTGGTTGCGGCCGAGCGCCGTCACGTCCCAGCCGGCCCCAGTGCCTTGCGCCAAAAGGGCGCGCGCGACTTGGCCGCTCGATCCCAGGACGAGCAAGCGCTTCATCGGCGCCTAGCCCTTGCCCAAACGATCCAGCGCGTAGCGTTTGGCGCGGATCGATTGCAGCCAGTCGGCATGGTCGAGATACCAGTCGACCGTCGCGGCAAGCCCGTCGGCAAAGCGATAGCGCGGCGCCCAGCCGAGTTCGGCTTTGGCCTTGGCCGCGTCGATCGCATAGCGCAGATCGTGGCCCGGCCGGTCGGGCACAAATTCGATCAGCTTGCGGCGCGGGCCCACCGCAGCCACGCCCAAGCGTCGGTCCACGTGATCGCAGATCGCGTACACGACATCGAGATTGGCTAGCTCCGCCCCGCCGCCGAACGCGTAGGTCGCACCCGGCGCAGCGCGGTCGAGCGCTTGCCAGAGTCCGGCGGCATGGTCGTCCACATGCAGCCAGTCGCGGCGATTGCGGCCGTCGCCATAGACCGGCAGCTTCTCGCCCGCAGCCGCTTTGGCGATCATCAGCGGAATTAGTTTCTCGGGGAATTGCCACGGCCCGTAATTGTTCGAGCAGTTCGTGACGAGCGTGGGCAGCCCATAGGTCTCGTGCCACGCGCGCACGAGATGGTCGGACGCGGCCTTCGACGCCGCATAAGGCGAATTGGGCGCGTAAGAAGACGCCTCGGTGAAGGGCGCGTCGTCGAAGCCGAGCGTGCCGAACACTTCGTCGGTCGAGATATGGTGGAAACGAAAATTCTTCTGCGCTTCGCCCTTGAGGCTGCGCCAATAGCCGAGGGCTGCGACAAGCAGGCGCGCCGTTGCCGCAATATTGGTTTCGACAAACGCGAGCGGCCCGTCGATCGAACGATCGACATGGGTTTCGGCCGCGAAATTGACGATCGCGTCGGGCTTGATCTCGGCCAGCAACGTAGAAACTTTGGCGCTGTCGCCAATATCGCCTTCGACGAAGCGATAGGCGTCATTGCCTGTGAGTTCGGCCAACGCGGCCGGATTGGCGGCATAGGTGAGCTTGTCGAGATTGACGGCACGGCACCGACCGCCGCCCACGACATGGCGCAGATAGGCCGAGCCGATGAAGCCGCAACCGCCGGTGACGAGCAAATTGCGCATCGAGGTCAACCGGCCTTGGCGACGCGCAGCAGATATTCGCCGTAGCCGCTTTTGCGCAACGGCTCGGCGAGGCGCGCGAGGGCGGCGGAGTCGATCCAGCGCTGGCGCCACGCGATTTCCTCGGGGCAGCCGATCTTGAGCCCCTGGCGGCGCTCGACGGCCGCGATGAAATTGGCCGCATCGAGCAGCGAATCTTGCGTGCCCGTATCGAGCCATGCATAGCCGCGATTGAGCGTTTCGACGGCGAGCAATCCTTCTTGCATATAGAGGCGATTGAGATCTGTGATCTCGAGCTCGCCGCGCGGGCTGGGCTTCAGCGACTTGGCGCGCGCGGGCGCACTCGCATCGTAGAAATAGAGACCCGTCACCGCAAGATTAGAGGGCGGGTCTTTCGGCTTCTCGACGATATCGAGCGCTTTGCCCGCCGCATCGAGCGTGACCACGCCGTAGCGCTCGGGATCGGCGACTTGATAGGCGAATATCGTCGCCCCTTCGTGCGTGGCTTGCGCGGCCGCTTGCAGGCGGCGCGACAGGCCTTCGCCGTGGAAGATGTTGTCGCCGAGCACGAGGGCCGATGTGCGACCTGCGAGAAACGGCTCGGCAATGATGAGGGCCTGCGCCAAACCCTCGGGCTTGGGCTGTTCGGCGTAGTGCAGTTCCAATCCCCACGCCGAGCCGTCGCCGAGCAGGCGCTTGAAAGCGGGCAAATCGTGCGGCGTTGAGATCAGCAGAATGCGGCGAATGCCCGCCAGCATCAGCGTGCTGAGCGGGTAATAGACCATCGGTTTGTCGTACACGGGTAGGAGCTGCTTGCTCGCGGCAAGCGTGGCCGGATGCAGGCGCGTGCCCGAGCCGCCCGCCAGAACGATGCCGCCGCGTTCAGTCAAAGCACACCGCCTCGGCGAGGCTCTTGCCGTTTTGGTCCCGCGTCGCCAGCAGCACGTCGCTTGGCGCGAGCTTCCAGTCGATGCCGATGGCGGGATCGTCCCAGCGCAGCACGTGTTCGTCCTGCGGGCTGTAGGGGCCGGTCACTTTGTAGGTGAAGTCGGCCGAGTCGCTGAGTACGGCAAAGCCGTGCGCGAAACCGCCGGGCACCCACAATTGGCGGCGATTCTCGGCGCTGAGTTCGACGCCGAACCATTTGCCGAAAGCGGGGCTCGAGCGGCGCAGATCGACCGCCACGTCCCACACGACACCGGCCACGACCGACACGAGCTTGCCCTGCACATTGGGCTTTTGATAGTGCAGCCCCCGCAGCGTGCCGCGGCGCGAGCGCGACAGATTGTCCTGCACGAACGGGCCCGGAATGCCAGCCGCTTCGTAGCGCGCCTGGTTCCAGGTTTCCAGAAACAGCCCGCGCGCGTCGCCTAACACTTTGGGCTCGACGAGTTTCAGCCCCGGCAGATCGAGATCGACGATCTTCATACGTTACCGTACATGCCGTTGCGGATCATGCGGTAGCCTTTGACGAGCTCGGCAATGCCCGCATCGAGCGAATGAGCGGGCTTGAAGCCGGTCGCCTCGATGCGCGCGTTCGAGACGATGTAGTCGCGCTTGTCCGGATCTTCGCCGATGGGGGCCTCGAGAAAAACGAAGCCCGGCACATGCGCTTGGATGCGCTGGCACAGCTCCATCTTCGAGAGATTGGCGTCCGATAGGCCGACATTGTAGGGGCGGTTTTTCATCGCCTGAAAGTTCGCGATGCCGTGCAGGAAAGCGCGCGCGACGTCGCGCACATGGATGTAGTTGCGCTTGAAATGCGGCTCGAACAGCACGACCGCGCGGTCGGTGACGGCGCGGTGCACGAAGTCGTTGACGAGCAGATCGATGCGCATGCGCGGGCTCATGCCGAACACGGTCGCAAGCCGGAACGACATGCCGTTGTCGCGGCCGAGCACGAGCTCTTCGGCTTCGACCTTCGTGCGGCCGTAGAGCGAGAGCGGGCGCAGCGGGCTTTCCTCGGTACATTCCTTGCCCGGCTCGCCCACGCCGTAGCCGGAGTTCGTCACCGGCATCAGCACGCGCTGGTCTTTGGCAAGCAGGCCCAGCAGCGTGCGCACCGCATCGCGGTTGATCGACACGGCGCCGGTCTGGTCGTTGTTGCACAAGGGCGCACCGACGAGGGCCGCGAGCGGAATCGCAATGTCGGCCTTGGCCACCAACGGTTTCAGCACGGAAGCGTCGCGGCAATCGCCGCGCACCACGTCGAAATCCGGGTGCGCGCACACATGCGCAAGCGGGGCTTGGCGGAACATGAAATTGTCGAGCACGGTCACGGCATGGCCCGCCTCAAGCAAGGCCGGCACCAGCGTCGATCCGAGATAGCCCGCCCCGCCGGTCACGAGAATGCGCAGCTTGTTTGCCATCGCCCTGGGCCTTTCCGGTGCGGCTTTTGCCCGCTTTTGACATCGATGCGTAAGCGCATGATATAAGGGAATGTTTCCGACCCCGCAACTCTTGGCCTAGGTCCCGGAAACGGAGCTCTTTGTGATCGTCTCGCGCACCCCTTATCGGCTGTCGCTGTTCGGCGGCGGAACCGACTATCCCAAATGGTTTCAGCGCCATGGCGGGGCCGTGATCGGCACGGCGATCGACAAGTACTGCAACATTTCGCTGCGCCGTCTACCGCCGTTTTTCGCGCATCGCTATCGCGTGGTATGGTCGCGAATCGAGCTCGTCAACGATCTGCTCGAAATCGAGCATCCGGCCGTGCGCGCGGTGCTGCTCGACCAGAAGGAAAAGCGCGGCCTCGAAATCCACCATGACGGCGACCTGCCCGCACGCTCGGGCCTCGGCTCGTCGTCGGCCTTCACGGTGGGGCTGCTCAACGCGCTCTACGCGCTGCGCGGCCAGATGATCTCCAAGCACAAGCTTGCGAGCGAAGCGATCCGTATCGAGCAGCAAGTGATCCGCGAGCCGGTCGGCAGCCAGGACCAGATCTGGGCCGCCTATGGCGGGCTCAACCGCATCGATTTCCGCACCGACGGTTCGTTCGACGTGACGCCCTTGGTGCTCACGCGCGACCGGCGCGACGAACTCGAAAGCTCGCTCGTGCTGTTTTTCACGGGCCTGTCGCGCTACGCGATGACGGTTGCGACCAAACAGATCGCCAATATGGACGCCAAAGAGCGCAACTTGCATCGCATGCGCGAGATGGTGGACGAAGCGCAGGCGATCATCGCGAGCACGAACCGGCCGATGCGCGAATTGGGCGTGCTGATGAACGACGCGTGGCGCTTGAAGCGCGAACTTGCCGACGGTGTATCGACGCCTGAAATCGACGCGATCTACGAAGCCGGCATAGCGGCGGGGGCGGTCGGCGGCAAATTGCTGGGGGCTGGCGGCGGCGGATTCGTGGCGTTCGTGGTTGCGCCCGAAAAACGCCAGGCCTTGCGCGAGAAGCTCAAAGATCTGATCGAGGTCGACGTGAAAGTGGCCGCCCCCGGCAGCCGCATCGTGGTTTACGAACCCGACAGCGAAGTGCGCTAGCTACGCACGGCTGCGTCGAGCACGCGGCGCAGTTTTTCGATCTGCGGCGTGAGGTCGTGCGGATGGTTGCCGACGAAAAAGCCGCGATCATGCGCCAAATTCGCGTTCGGCACGCTGCCGCCGACAATGTCGTAATCGTAGTATTTGATCGTATCGTGGCGCAGGAAGCAGCCGCCGGTGATGATGCGAAAGCCGATATCGGCGGCTTTGAGCGCTGCAAAGATGCGATCGCGGTCGAGATCCTTGGCCGGGTTCAAGATCAGCGTGAAACAGAAGGACGAGCTTTGGCCGTGCTCCTTCTGAATGATGAAATTGGGATCGCCCGCAAACAGTTTCTGGAAAAGGGCGAGATTGCGCCGCCGAGCGGCCGTCATGGCGGGCAGCTTTTTGAGCTGTTCGAGGCCCACCGCCGCCTCCATCTCGAGCGGGCGCACATTGTAGCCCGGGAACAGAAAGCGATAGGCCTCGAAATGGTCGCTGCCCGCACGTTTGTAGAGCGGCGAGTCGGCCGGCAGATCGCGCGTCCAGCCGTGCGCGCGCATGCATTTGAGGAGATGGAAAAGCTCGAGATCGTCCGTCAGCACCATGCCGCCTTCCATGGTCGAGATATGGTGCGAGAAGAAGAAGCTGAAGGTGCTGAGATCGCCGAGCGTGCCTGCCTTGCGCCCCGAGGGCAGCACCGCATCCATCGATTCGCAATTGTCTTCCATGAACCAAAGGCCATGGCGGTCGCAGAAGGCGCGCATCTCGTCGAGGCGGGCGGGATTGCCGAGGATCGAGACGGCGAGCAGCGCCTTGGTCTTGGGTGTCAAAGCCTGCTCGAGTTTCGAAACGTCCATGTTCAGCGTTTCGAGTTCGACATCGACGAAGCGGCATCTGAGGCCGTATTGCTGCAGCGGATGGTAAGTCGTGCTCCACGAAATCGCGGGCACGATGACTTCGTCGCCGCGCGCCAACGGGCGCTTGGAATGGTAGGCCATCGCGGCCACGCAAATGAGATTGGCCGACGAGCCGGAATTCACCATCACGCCGTATTTCTTGCCGTGATAGGCGGCAAAGGCCGCTTCCATCGCGGCGACGCGCTCGCCCATCGTGTAGCGGCCCGAGGCGATGACGGCCTGCAACGCGTCGATTTCTTCCGGGCCCCAGGACGGGGCGGCGAGTTCGTAGAACATCAGAACGGGCCTTTGAACTGCAGCTGATAGGCAAGCTCGGCTTTGGCCGCATCGGGCACCCACGCAGGCGCATCGGGTCGCGCGAGCTTGTAGGCGGCCGCCGCGATCGTGGCGGGATTGGGATAGAACGCGGCCTCGAGCGGCGGCGAAGGCGGGCATGGCGTGGGGGCGAAGCCCAAGCGCTGGATCTGCAACGGACCTTCGCCCGCACAAGACTCGGCGACGCGCGCCGCGATCTCCGCACCGGCGCCGCACATCGACCAGCCATTGTCGACGATCACGAGCTTGCGCGTGCGCCGCACGCTCTCGACGATCGTGTCGCTGTCGAGCGGGGCCAACCAAATCGGATCGATGACTTCGGCGGCAACACCCGCCTCTTTCAAGAGATCGGCCGCGCGCAAGGCTTCGACGACCATGTTGGACACGCCGACGATCGTGACGTCGCGCCCGAAGCGGCACACACGCGCGCGCCCCGGTGCCACGACATAAGGCGCTTCCGTCACGAAAGCTTCCGTCGAATAAAGCAGGCGATGCTCGACGAACACGACCGGATTGTCGTCGCGGATCGCCGCGATCAATGCGCCTTTGGCGTCATGCGCATTTGAAGGCGCGCAGACCTTCAAGCCCGGCACATGCATGAACATCGAATGGAGGCCCTGGCTGTGCTGCGCCCCCTGACCCCAGGATTTGCCGATGATCGTGCGCACGACGAGCGGCACCTTGATCTGGCCCCCATACATGTAGCGCGCTTTGGCCGCGATATTGACGAGCTGGTTCATGCACAGCATCAGAAAATCCATGCGTATATGCACATGGATCGGCCGCATGCCGGCCATGGCCGCTCCGATGGCGACCCCCGTCATCGCGTCTTCCGACAAAGGTGTCGTGAACACGCGTTCGGGCCCGAAACGATTGAGTAGGCCGCGCGTCGAACCCTGGATCGCCTTGTGGTCGTCGACATCGAGCCCGAACAGAAACACGTTTTTGTCGCGCGCCATTTCAAGTGCGACGGCCTCGGACAAGGCATCCACATATTTGAGCACGCGCCGACCGTCTTCGATGCGTCCCGGCCAGGAAAGCTTAGGCGTAGACATCGGTGCCGAGCTCCTCGGATGCAGGGAAGGGCGACGCTTCGGCAAACGCGATGGCCGCCGCGATTTCGGCCTCGATCTCGGCATCGACCGCAACACGCTGCTTGGCGGACAAGGCTTTGGCGGCCTTGGCGACCGGATCCTTCTTCTGCCATTTGGCCAGCATGGCCTTGCTGCGGAACCCCGCATCATAATCCTCGCCGGGGCCGACATGCTCGCGCCAGCGCCAGGTAAGGCACTCGATGAAGATCGGGCCGCCGCCTTTGCGCATCTTGGGCAAGACCTTTTCCACATGTCTGCGGATCGCGACCGTGTCGGAATCGGCAAAACGCTTGGCCGGAATGCCGTAGGTCGCCACGCGCGCGCACAGCCGATCCGTGGCCCAGCGTTTCGAAAGCGGCTCGTGGATCGCAAAGCCGTTGTTCTCGCACACGAACACAACCGGCAATTTATGGAGTGCCGCAAAATTGAGGCTCTCGGCAAAGCAGCCTTCTTCGGTCGCCCCGTCGCCGAGGAAACACGCGACGACCGCCCCGGTCTTCAAGCGCTTTTGTGCCAGCGCATAGCCGACCGCGACGGGCACGGTGGTGCCGACCACGGCCGAGGTGCCGAGCACTTTGGCGCTCATGTCGATCAGATGCATCGACCCACCTTTGCCGCGCGCGCAGCCTGTGTCCTTGCCGTAGAGCTCGGCCATCATCGCGTTGAGCGATCCGCCTTTGGCAAGATACGTCGCATGGCCACGATAGGTGCCCGACACCGCGTCGCGTTTCTCAAGCGCATCGCACACGCCGACCGCAATGCCTTCCTGGCCGATCGACAGATGCACGGGGCTTTTGATTTTGTCCGACGGGTAGAGGCGCGCGATTTCCTCTTCGACGCGCCGGATGCGCCGCAAGCTGCGGTAGAGTCGCAGCGACGCATCGGCTTTTTTCGGCGCGGATTTGGCTTTGGCGGGCATCGCAGCGACTCGATTCGCAAGGAGTCGCTTATTTTAGGCGCGGTGGTAGGGGTGTCCAGCCAACAGCGAGCCAGCCCGCCACAATTGTTCGGCCAGCATCGCGCGCGCGAGCAGATGCGGCCACGTCATAGCGCCGAGCGACAGACGGAAGCGCGCTTTCTCGATCAAAGTTGCATCGAGCCCGTCGGCGCCGCCGATCGCAAACGCAACGTCGCCATTGCCGTCGTCGCGCCAAGCGGCAAGCTTGGCCGCGAATTCTTCGGTCGACAGCGTTTTGCCGCGCGGATCAAGGGCGACCAGAAAGGCGCCGTCGGGCACCTGGGCCAGCAGCTTTTCGGCCTCGGCGCGCTTGCGCGCGGCGGCGTCCGCTTTGTCTTTGGGTTTGGCCTCGATCTCGCGGCACTCGAGCGGCCCGATGCCGGCCGGGCTCGCCGTCAGGCGCTTGGCGTATTCGCCGACAAGCGCATCCTCGGGCGAGCCGCGTGCGCGGCCCGCTGCCACGATCGTGACTCGCATCCCGGCCCGGCGCTCCCAGCCTAGCGCTTACGCATGCGCTGCGGCCGGCTCTTCCCAATCGTCGGCCCACATTTTCTCGAGCCCGTACTGGGCGCGGATTTCGGGCCGAAACAGGTGCACGACGATGTCGCCGCCGTCGATCAGCACCCAATCGCCCTGGTCGGCACCCTCGATGCGGATGCCTTTAAGGCCTTTGCCCTCCAGCTTTTCGACGACGTGCTGGGCCATGGATTGGATGTGGCGGCTCGAGAGGCCGCTGGCGACGATCATGTAGTCGGCGATCGTGCTTTTGCCGGCGAGGTCGATGACGACCGGGTCGGCGGCTTTGTCGTCGTCGAGCGTTTTGGCGACGAGTTTAAGGACCGTTTTGGGCGCGGATACGGTCTTGCGCTTTGTCGTGGCGATCGCGTGTCTCCCGAGTTGGTCGTACGGTTAACGGTGCGAACGGGGCAGTGACTCAGAGCGGGGCGGCGTGTTTCGCGCGGACGGCCACGGGGCTTTGAGGCCCGCACGAATCCGTGTGGCAGAGGCCGGGTGCAGGCGGACCGGAAAGTACGCCCACGCCGGCGGCGCGAACGTGCCCAAACGGCGGACCCGACGGGATCCGATTTGGGCTGTGGAAAAGGCCCGAGCCGCCTTTGCGACCAATGCTTTGTTAGAATACGTCGGGCGCGCGAAAACGGCAATGACCATCGTGTTAAAAATTTTCCGCCAACGCTGCCAGCGATCGAACTGCAGCAGATTGTCCGCCCCCATCACCCATACGAAGTGCGTGCGCGGAAAACGCCGCGCGCAGGCTTCGAGCGTATCGGCCGTGTAGCGCGTGCCGAGCCACGTCTCGAGGGCGACGGCTTTGAGGCGCGGGTGGCCCGCACACATGGCTTTTGCACTCGCAAGGCGTGCTGCCAAAGGCGCCATGCCATCGGCGTCTTTGAGCGGATTTTGCGGGCTCACGATGAGCCAAACTTCGTCGAGATCGAGGCGCTTCAACGCTTCGCGCGCGATGTGCGCGTGGCCTTCATGGGCGGGATTGAACGAACCGCCGAACAGGCCCACGCGGCGCTTGGGTGCGAGACCCAACCGATAGAGAGGGGGTGCGATACTCAAGGCCGCGTCTGCCCGGCCCCGCGCACGACATATTTGTAGGTCGTGAGCTGCTCGGCCCCGACGGGCCCGCGCGGCGGCAAGCGACCGGTCGAAATTCCGATCTCGGCGCCGAAGCCAAACTCGGCCCCGTCGGCGAACTGCGTCGAAGCGTTGTGCAGGACGATCGCCGAATCGACGCGCGACAAAAACGCTTCGGCCGCCGCCGGATCGCCCGCCACGATCGCATCGGTATGGTGCGAGCCGTAGGCGTTGACGTGGTCGATCGCCGCATCGAGCCCGTCGACGATCTTAACGGCGAGGATCGCGTCGAGATATTCGGTTGTCCAATCGGCGTCCGTTGCGGCCAGCGCACGGCGGTCGATCTTCTGCACGTCCGCGTCGCCGCGAATCTCGCAGCCCGCGGCGATCAGATCGTCGAGGATGGCGGGCAGATGCGTAGGGGCGGCCGCACGATCCACCAGCAGCGTTTCGGTGGCCCCGCACACCGAGACGCGGCGCATCTTGGCGTTCATCGTGATTTTGCGGGCCATGTCGATGTCGGCCGATTCGTGGATGTAGGTGTGGCACAGCCCTTCGAGATGCGCGATCACCGGGATGTGCGTTTCCTTCATCACGCGCTCGATGAGGCTCTTGCCGCCGCGCGGCACGATCGTGTCGATATGCCGGTGCATGGCGAGCATGTGCCCCACCGCCGCCCGGTCGCGCGTGGGGACAAGCTGCACGGCGTCTTCGGGCAGACCCGAAGCAGCCAGCGCCGCACGGATCGCGGCCACGATCGCCTGCGACGAATGGAAGCTCTCCTGGCCGCCGCGCAGGATCGCGGCATTGCCGGATTTCACGCACAAAGCACCCGCATCGGCCGTCACGTTCGGGCGCGCTTCGTAGATGATGCCGATCACGCCGATCGGAACGGCGACGCGCGAAATCATCAGGCCGTTGGGCCGATTCCAGCCCTGCAGGATGGAGCCAACCGGATCGGGCAACGCCGCAACGTCTTCGAGGCCTTTTGCGATGGCCTCGATACGTTTGATATCGAGGCGCGAGCGGTCGACCATCGCAAGCGAATTGCCGGCCTCGACCGCAAACGCGACGTCGGCGGCGTTGGCCTCGAGAATCGCGTTGGAAGCCGCGCGGATCTTGTCGGCAGCCATGCGCAAGGCGGCACTCTTCTTTTTGGCCGGTGCAACCGCAAGCAGGGCGGCCGCGCGCCGTGCGGCAAGGCCTATCGCTTCCATCGCGGCTTTAAGGGGGGCTTCTTGAGCGGCCATCGATTCGGCTTTCATCGGCATTATACTAACGGGCGGGATCGGCAGTTCAAACCGGACCCATCGCGAGATCATCGCGATGGATGATTTCGTCGCGGCCGCGATAGCCGAGCAGTTCTTCGATGTCGGACGAGCGACGGCCTTGGATGCGCGCAATGTCGGCGGCGGCGTAGGCGCTCAAGCCGCGCGCCACTTCGCGCCCGGCCTTGTCGCGCACGCGGATCGCGTCGCCGCGCTCGAACGACCCTTCCACGCCGACCACGCCCGCCGGCAGCAGGCTTTTGCCCTGGCCCAAGGCACGCACGGCCCCGTCGTCGATCACGACAGCACCGGCAGGCTCGACCGTGCCGGCAATCCAGCGTTTGCGCGCCGAAGCAGGGCTGCCCTGGGGCATGAACCAGGTGCAGCGCGCCCCCTGTTCGAGCGCTTGTAATGGACGCATGCGCTTGCCCGACGCGATCGCCATGCGGCAGCCGGCACCGAGCGCGATGCGCGCGGCACCCAATTTCGTCACCATGCCGCCCGACGAATAGCCGGGCCGCGCTTCGCCCGCCATCGCGAGAATTTCGGGCGTCAAATCGGTCACTTGCGGCAGATGGCGGGCGGCCGGATCGCGATGCGGATCGGCCGTGTAGAGCCCGTCGATATCCGACAGGAGAACGAGTGCATCGGCCGACGCCATCTGCGCCACACGCGCGGCAAGGCGATCATTGTCGCCAAAGCGCAGCTCTTCGGTCGCGACCGTGTCGTTTTCGTTGATGATCGGGACCGCCCCCGTCTCGAGCAAGGTCGCGACCGTCGCGCGCGCATTGAGATGGCGGCGGCGCGATTCGGTGTCGTCCGGCGTGAGCAGCAATTGAGCGCCCACGATGCCGCGTGCGGCCAAAGCTTCGAGCCATGCGTGCGCAAGCCACACTTGCCCCGTCGCGGCGGCGGCTTGTTTTTCCTCGATTTTCAGCACGCGCGTACCGTAGCCGAGCTTCCAGCGCCCGATCGCGACGGCCCCCGACGTGACCACGATCACGTCGAGCCCGCGCGCTTTGAGCATCGCCACATCGTCGGCAAGGCCTGCGAGCCAGTCGGCGCGCACGCCGCCTTCCGCATCGACCATCAATGCCGAGCCCGTCTTGACGACGAGGCGTTTGACGTTTTCGAAACTCATCGCCTGCTCATCGGTCGTCGTCGCTGCGCATGGCTTCGCGCTCGGCTCGGTCGGCCGCACGGCGCACGCCGACCGGGACCGCCAACGCGCGCAGCACGTCGGTAACACCCGTTCCGGCAGCGCCCGACAAAGCAAGCACGAGCGAATTGGGGCTGCGTTTTTTGGCGGCCCGCTTCAACGAAGCGAGCGCTTTTTTGACCGCATCCGGATCGAGCGCGTCGATCTTGTTGAGGCCGACGATCTCGGGCTTTTCGGCCACGCCATGGCCGTAGGTTTCAAGCTCGTCGCGGATTTGGTTGTAGGCGGCCGTGACTTTTTCTTGCGTGCCGTCGATCAAATGCAAGACAGCGCCGCAGCGCTCGACATGGCCCAAAAAGCGATGGCCGAGACCTTTGCCTTCGGCGGCCCCCGCGATAAGGCCCGGCAGATCGGCGATCACGAGCTCGTCCTCGTCGATGCGCACGACACCCAATTGCGGCTTTAGGGTCGTGAACGGATAGTCCGCGATCTTGGGTTTGGCGGAGGTGGTCGCGGCGAGGAACGTCGATTTTCCCGCGTTCGGCAGGCCGACGAGGCCCACATCGGCGATCAGTTTCAAGCGCAACCAGATCCAGCGCTCGTCGCCCTTCCAGCCGGGACCGGCTTGGCGCGGCGCCTGGTTGGTCGAAGATTTGTAGTGCGTGTTGCCGAAGCCGCCGTCCCCGCCCTTGCACAGGCGCACGCGCTGGCCCGCCTCGCGCATGTCGACGATCAGCGATTCCTGGTCGTCGTGCAGTACGGCCGTTCCGACCGGTACTTTCAGAACGATGTCTTTGCCGCCGGCACCGGACTTTTGGCGGCCCTCGCCATGATGGCCTTTTTCGGCCTTGAAATGCTGCTGGTAGCGGTAGTCGATCAGCGTGTTGAGATTGGCGACCGCTTCGATCCAGATGTCGCCGCCTTTGCCGCCGTCGCCGCCGTCCGGGCCTCCGTACTCGATGAATTTCTCGCGCCGAAAGCTGACCGAACCGGCACCGCCGTCGCCCGCTTTGACGAAGATCTTGCATTGATCGAGAAACTTCATCTTTTTTCAGGTCCAAAAACGAGAAAAGGGAACGGCCTTGCGCCGTTCCCTTGTCTGGCAGAGCCGCCTGTCGTCGGGCGGAATGTGGGACGGCTTACTCGGCGGCGACGGCCACCGGCGCCGGCTCGACCGAGACGATCGTCTTGCCGCCGGCCTTGCGGAAAATCAGCTTGCCGGTCTTGAGCGCGAACAGCGTGTGGTCGCGGCCCATGCCGACTTCCTTGCCCGCGACATAGACGGTGCCGCGCTGGCGGACCAGAATGTTGCCCGCGAGAACGACCTGGCCGCCCGCGCGCTTGAGGCCGAGACGGCGACCGGCTGTGTCGCGCCCGTTGCGCGAAGAACCGCCTGCTTTTTTATGCGCCATTTCCCGATACTCCCTTAGGCGACCTTGATGTCGACGATGCGCAGCGTCGTTTCGAACTGGCGATGCCCGTTCTTGCGGCGCGAATTCTGGCGACGGCGCTTCTTGAAGATGATGATCTTCTCGCCCTTGCCCTGCGCCAGAACCGTGGCGGTGACCTTGGCGCCCGCGACGGTCGGGCTGCCGACGGTGGCCTTGCCCGCGTCGGTCACCATCGGCACGTCGCCGAATTCGACGGTTTTGCCGGCTTCGGCTTCGAGCTTCTCGACGACGATGACGTCGTTCTTGGCGACCTTGTACTGCTTGCCGCCGGTGCGAATGACTGCGTACATTTTGCGTATCCCTCGGGTGCTATCGGCAGCCGAAAATCGGCCAACCGAGCCTGCCCCGGTCTTTCAAAGAGCGCGCACTATACTTACAGGACTTCGACTGTCAAGCGGCGTGCCGGAAAATCGCGTGACCCGATCGGGGCCGCCTGCTACACCGGCCGCCACAATGTCCGCTTCCGACCCGGAAAAATCCAGCAACACCTTGAAAAGACTTGCAGTGCGCTGGGCCTGGGTGCCGGTCATGGCGCTCGCCGTTGCGGCCTTGCTGCGTTTTGTCGATCTGGCGGAAGTTGGCCAAGCCCTTGGCCGCGCCGATCCGTGGCAGGTGGCGGCGATGGTCGGCGTGTGGCTCGTGTGGCTGGCCGTGCGGCCATTGCGCATGCGCATCTTGCTGCGAGCAACCGCACCGGCCACTCAAATCGCCTACAACGACGCCTATGGCGCGCATGCTTTAGGCAATTCCATCAATAGCTTGCTGCCCATGCGAGCCGGCGAATTTGCGATGATGTGGGTGCTCGCAAGACGGTCCCAAGTGGCTTTGCCGGCCTCGTTTTCGGCGATCGTGCTCGACCGGCTGTGCGATCTGGCGGCGGCCCTCGCGGTGTTAATCATTGCGATCTTCGCGATGCCGAATCCGCCGACGCTCATCGTCGAAGGGATCGAGATTGTAACCGCCGTGCTCGTCGTGGGCATGGCGCTGATCGCCGCTGCCGTGCGGCTGCGTGCCCAGGCTTTGCGGGTTTTTGCAGTCCTTCTGCCGCGGCGCTGGCATGGCGCCTTGCTGCCGCGGCTCGAAGAATTGCTCAAAGGGCTCGGCGTTTTGGCGCGGCCCGCCGTGTTCGTGCAGGCCGTGGCCTTGTCGGCGGCGATTTGGGGCTTGGCGGTTGTGTCTTTCACGGCCGGGATCGGTGCCGTATGGCCGGACGCGACCTTGGCGATGGGGGCATTTACGGTCGGCGTGGTCGCGATGGCTTTTCTGGTACCGGCCGCTCCAGGCGGGATCGGCGTATTCCATGCGGCGATCGTGTTCGCCCTTGCCTTCTACGGCGTGCCGGCCGCCACGGCCCTCGCCTATGCGCTGATCAGCCATGCGCTCACCTTTACGGTCGGGATCGCTGTAGCGGCGTCCTGGACGCTCTATAACGGCCTCGATCCGCGCGAGTTCGCGCGCGCCAATGCCGCCCGCGACGCCGACGTGCGTTGAAGGCGCCGACCGAGCGCATTTGGCGCACTTGCGCTCGGCGGAATTTGGCATTAGACATGCCCGCCTTTAAGACAGCCTTTCGTGCGGACAGGTGGCCGAGTGGCTGAAGGCGTCAGTCTCGAAAACTGAAATACCGGCAACGGTATCGCGAGTTCGAATCTCGCCCTGTCCGCCACTTTATCCTATTTTATCGTTTATTATCAAGGATATACGGATTTTTGTTACCCCATACCCATCCGTTTACCCATCCGGCGTAGCGCGGCAAAGGCAATTCAAGGCCGAGCCACAAGCGTCCCGTTTCAGCTATACTCTCCCCGCACCGAGTCGCATATCCCTTGACGCCCTCAGCCCATTAGCGTTGAGTGCGGCGTTTTCGCAATTTAGGGACATTGACGGTGGCTCACACCATGAATCAGGAACTGTTGTTTCCGCCTATGGAAACGACCGACGCAGCTACCCGAGACGCTTACGCTAAAGCGTTAGAGCGAGTGCGTAAGCTCAATGCTTGGCCAGAGCCTGACAATTCTGGCGTTGGGCCCGACGAATTTTTTTCTGAGTTCGAGACGATGGATGAAGTCCGGAATCGTTATCGGGACCGATAACGTCGGGGCTTGATTTGACAACCACACCAGATTGGCGTGCGCTTCATGCGATGCTTGACGAGCATCAGGCGCCGCAGGCAGCTCGCATTGTGATTGGGCTTCAGCGCAATGTGCCCACTTTGTGCGCTGAACACGGGTTCGAAGCCAAGGGCCTAGAATCCGAAGCGTATGACGAGGTAGCGAAGAAGGCCGTTCGAGATATTCAACGTCTTTTGATCTATCAAGCGGGCAATCTGGAATTCCTGAAATACTCCGCTTACATTTCTTTTTGGTTTCGCAAGCTGCAGCCGATCCGAGATGCCGCGCGTATTCGTGCTGACGGAACAGCATTTGGCGTGGCCCGGGATTTGAACGAAAGATGTGCTGTATGGCTTATGGGGTGTAGCCAATGGACCCATTACATCCGAAAAGATGAAGCCAACGGCCTTTCTATCAGAAAAAAGTACCGCGAGTTCTTCAGTAGCCCCGACTTTGAATACGCAATTGACTCTATGCGGAACAGAACATTTGGACCACACCACTTTGTTTTACTCGCAAAAATGATCGAGCGCTGACCCTGGTGCTTACTAAAGAATCTGGCTCATTTGGATTTGCCGGGGCTCGCTTTCTACCGCCCGCCCATCGCTGGATAGCCCCCGAATTCTGGTGCGCCGGGATAATCGATCCAGGTCCAAACCGGCCGCGCCCCACAGGCGCCGCACCGGAAGCGCGGCAGTAGATCGACCGCGCGGACCGTGGCGCCCTGCCGTTCTATAAGCTCTCGCATCGGCGGAATCCGGCCGTGTCAGCAAGTCGGGTATTTGACCGTCACGCTTCGCGCGCGTTTGGATAGCTGCGCGAGTGTGGGCAGTGGGAATACGGGTTCGGATTTACGGTTCACGCTATAATGCTATGTAGTTCAGCGTACGCGAGTCACGCGTGCAAATCCTACCAATGCCGGATGACTGCGAATATTCTTAGACGAGCCACAAGCAGAGGGTTAGCAGCTGCAAAGGGTCTAATCAGGATTTTTAAATCGAAAGAAGATTAGGAGACCGTTTTGGATGTAAAGAGGGCTGAACAGTTTCTTCAAAAGGCTGAGCGTTTGTTAAGGTGGAGCAATGACCACCGAGAGGAAATGCGCGCAGCGGGACAGCGCCGTGATATCGAAAGAATTGAAAGACACTTTTGGATTGTTCTTTGTCTATTCGATTCTGTTCATCAAGCATTGGCTGATGCTGCAAAGAAACTGGACATGACTGATTGGCGGGATGATTTGAATCAACTTCGCGAAAATGACCCACTCCTAAAATACATCTGGTGCGCGCGCAATTCCGAGGTACACGATGCGTTTGTAAAGTGGCAGCCAAGTATGAAGCATATGAATATAAGAGTTATTGATCCAGCCAAAGTCAGTCGAGTTGCTGGATGGGGGAACGAACAAAGTCGAATTTCTAGAATTTTTTGCTTCATTTATAGTGTCCAAAACTTGACCGAGTTGATGCAGGCGATAAAAGATGGAGCATTACCATCAGCGGATCGGCAAATAGCGGCTGGCGTTGAAGTTATTGAGAGCCTCGATTCTTTAGCGCTTAGAGATTTTGACATCGGTCAGGGGAGGAAGCGTCAAAAGATTTCTGCCCCTGAATTGCATCAAGGCAAAGCAATCCCTCCGTCAGCTGATGAGGCTGTTTTCCACACACTTTCTTTTTACGAGTCAAAATTCCAATCAATTAAGGCAGTCGCCGCTGGGAAGGCGGCGATAGCCAAGCCTTAAGCTAGAATTATATATCTTTGATTGTAGCATTTCAGAAACTCGGCACCGTAATTCCGGGCCATCGCTAACCGGCCTCGGATGTTTCTCGAATCAACGCGCGAAGGGCAGCTAAGCCGCGTCGCGCCGCGCGCCGGGTTGCGAGCGTCGCCTTGCTATAGCGCCCGTGCCGATAGTTTCCATTGCGCTCCCCGGTGGGCGCGCCGGGCGACAAACCACCGTGCAGCCGACACCGCCCATTTGCCATGGCAGGGGCTTGGCAGAACGTCCCGCGCCGCGTCTTGGCGCAGCAACGCTTCGCCACGCGCGCATGGGCCAGCCCGTTGCGCCAATCGGGCTCATAGGGTTGCTGGTGGTTTTCGGAGTCATCCCCCACGGCGTTTGCGCCCCCCACGCCCGACTTTCCCCGCGACCACCGCGCGCCCGCCTTCGTGGACTTGGACATGCTGCACAACGACGGTTTGCTTTCCGCCGCCGCGTACGCGCGCCAAGGTCAACATGCCATCCTGATAGGAGCCCATAAGCCGTGCGGCCGTGTTCGCCGCGCGCTGGGCTTCCACCATTGCGGCCGCCGATAGGCCTTGCGACGTAAGGCCAGGGCTTGCGCGGGCCGCCCAATCGTTCGCGAGGCCTGCCATTCGCATCGCCAATTGGTGCGCGCTCGCCAATTGGTGCGCCAACATTTTTTCGAGGCTGTTCTTAGGCTCGATGGTTTCGGCCGCGTCCAAGGCTAGATCGAGCGCGCGCGCATCCTCAGCGAGCCGCAAGCGGTCCAGCGTGGCGCTTGCCGTGACCATACTCGGGTCCGCCACGGTGTTTTTTAGGTGCGTAGCGTGCGCGTCCCCAGGCGGGCCGGGCATACGGATAACCAATTCCCCACCCGCACCGATGCCTTCCGTTTCCAAACCAGACCGCAGGGGCACGGTGGCCTTGGCGTCGAGTAGATCGGCCGCGTAGAGGCCCACCGGAGTTCGTCCCGTGCGCGCGTCAACCTTTGCCGAAAGGCGATACGCCGCCGCTTGGCGAACGTCCTTGCCGATAAGGTTGCCTTTGCGCGTGTCGCCCTCACCGGTCATCGTTCCCCCTCCCCATGGTAGATATAGGCGGTTCTGTGGCGGACCACTGGCGCGCATTTTCGGCGCCTGACGGGTTCTGTAGCGGACCACAAAGCTGCCCCGTGGTCCGCGTCGAAACCGCAACGAGCCTTTCGTGGTTCTGAGGCGGACCACGAAGCGCCAGCGCTGAGCCTTGCCAATGGTGCCAATCTCGCGTCGGTGGATGCCCTTGGTAGCTTCGATCCGTCACGCGATAAGTCGCGGCCTTGCGCCCAATCCACCGCCCGCGATGCGTGAGAACGATAAAGCCCTTACCGACTAGCTCTCCGAAGGCGCGCGCGGCCGTAGCCTTTCCGAGGCCTAGCAACCGCGTCGCTTCGTCGAGTGACAGGCTCAAATCGCCGTTGTTCGCGCCCGAGTACCGGCAACGAAGCTCGCAAAATATTTTTGTTGCCGGACCCGAAAGGCTCCGCCACGCGGGCGAGCGCGCCATGGCATAGCTAAGCGGAAAATACTGTTCGGTATCATTCCGCCCCGTAGCGTTCGCACGCCGACCACGCTTAGCCATCGGCCCCCGCCTTCGCTGTGCCTAGCTCGCGGTAGTTCTTCGCGTCATCATGGATCAAGTCGAGTAGGTCCTTGCCGTAGGTGTAGAACACGTCCCAAAGGATATGCCGGTCGATTTCGACGGAATTCCCCGCGTGGTCGCGAATGGAAATCCGCCCGTACTCGCTCGATGAATCGCGAGCGTAGACATCCATTCGGACTTCGCCGTTGTCCCAATCTGTGGGCCACCGGACACACCAAATCCGCCTATCGATCGGATCAATCTTTTCGGGCAAGGGCGCCGCTTGCGCGGCGCCCCCCGAGAGTTCCAAAGCTCTCTGGCTCATGCCGCCATCCCGACGGCGCTGCCGTCCAGAAAGCGGACACGCGACCGCAGGACATATCGCGCGTGGTGCCCGGCGTAGGTGCCGCCGTGCGCTTCGCGGATCGTTTCGATAATCAGCCCGAGGCGCCGCAAATTGAAAACGTAGGCGGACCAGCGCGGCCCTACACGTTCAATCGGGGTGCACCCGTGCTCGCCAGCGTTGACCAACTCGCACAAGGCCCAATGGTCGCGCCCTTTGACCAGGGCGACCACCGGCGGGTCGGAATCGAGGATTTCAATTCGGTAGGTCGCGCTCATCGGGCACCGCCTTGGGCGCCAAGCCCAGCCAGTTGCGCGATAAGCCCAGCGGTGGGAAGCGGGACGCCCAAGCGATGCGCGAGGCGTTGCGACGCACGCCCATAGTCGCGAGGATTCCACCGGGGCGCGGACGCCCAGGCGAACAGCGGAAGGTTGCCCATATCGGGCAACGCGGTTACATTCTGCATTCTTCAAATCTCCAAAAACCCCGGATGCGCCCGCCCTTGGAAGCAGCGCGCCGGGGTTTTCTTTTGGGGTTAAGTTCAAGCGGCGCGCGCGGGTTCGTAGGCGGGCATGCGCGCCAGCCATGCCTTCAAGGCTTCCGCTTCGATCAGCGTCCTCTTGCCGTGCTTTCGTGCGCTGAGTTCGCCGCGCCGCAGGGCAACGTAGATTGCGGTGCGGCTTGCGCCCGACGCCTTAACCGCGTCGGGAATAGTCAGGGCGATTGGTTCCATGGCCGATTGGCCCCCTTACTTGGGGACACGCGGTCGTGCGGTGGTGCACGGCCGGTTGTCGGCATCCTATAAATCACAGAACTCGCACCGCTTGGCTATGCCACGACAAGCGCAGGTCGTGTCACCCCTGACGCCGTTTGCGCGCCCGTCTTGCGACCGCGACTTGAGTACGTCCCGCCGCCTTGTATTCCGCGCCTGCTTTTCGCATTGCGTCGGTCACGCGCTCGGCAAGTTCTTGGCCTGCGACGCCAGGAAAAAACATGTCCGACGTGACCCAGGATTTTGCCGATTGCCAACGCTGTATCGTGCGCTTGCTTGCCCCATATGCGCTCGCGACAGTCTTCAACGGATTGCTATCCGACACTATGCCGTCGCGGGCCGCTTGAATGTAGGAAACGGCAACGCCGATATCTTGGCTCTCATCCGGTCCTTGGTTTTTGCCCTTTTTATTAACTTTGGCCGCACGCATCGGGCCGGGAATCTGCCCGACACCCAAGTATCGAAACTGCTTGCGTAGGCTCTCCGCAAGCCCAAATGGGAGATGTTGCGTCGGCGGATTGTCGAAGCCGTCCGGCCAATTTTCCGCAAGGCAGTACGTCGCCAATACTTGGGCGGCGATTGTGTACCAGCCTCGCGCGGCCTCTCCCACTTTATCCGGGTCACCGGACTTTTTAGCTGTCTCGAATTTAATGCTTGCCGCTCCCAACGCGACAAACCACGTCGAAACTGACGTTAGGTCAGGCGTATTCGAATCCATCACGCCCTCCGCAGGGCTCCGCAAGATGCGGCGAGGAAGCGCGATGCGGTGTCGCGCGTTCGGGAGCTACCCTATCCCCGCCGGTTGCAATTATAGCGCAACGCGTCAATGCGCGGAACCATCGCGCGCGGGTCAATGAAGCGCCGCGATGCCCAATGCGCTGAATGCGGCGTAAAGCATCCAACGCAACTGCTGAATCTGGGAGTTAAGGCTCGATAGATGAGAAACGACCAAGACAATGTCTTGCCGCGCATGAACGATAGCCCGGCGAACCTCAATTTCATCGATGTCCTCGGTTTGAAATCTTTCGTCTATAGCTACTCGGTCCTGCAACCTTCCTGCTCGCCTATCGTAGCGATTCATCGAAGCCTCCCTTTCGTTGTCGGGCCACGCCTATAGCGACCACGTTCCCAGCCTTCGCCACCGTATCGCAGTGCTTGGCCCAATCGGCCATCATGCGCGCTCGCTTGGCGAATAAATCGCCGCGCCGGTAGGCCGCTTCCACCTTGTCGCCAATGGCATGCGCAAGGGCCATTTCGGCAACGTCGCGCGGATAATTCGTTTGTTCGGCCGCCCAATCGCGAAACGTCGAGCGGAACCCGTGCGCCGTGATTTCGCCGCGCCCCATACGGTCGAGAACGGCAAGGAACGCGCCATTCGATAGATGCTTGTCGCGCTTACGGCTGGGGAACACGAATTCGCCGGTCCTGCCCCGCGCCATATCGCGCAAGATTTCCAGCGAACGCGCGCTCAGCGGTACGCGATGCGGCCCCTTCATTTTCTTGCGGGTTTTCATGCGTTCTTTCGGAATTCTCCATTCGCCCTTCGCCATGTCGATTTCCGACCACCGCGCCCCGGTGGTTTCGGACGTGCGCGCTGCCGTGAGGATGAGGAATTCAAGCGCGCGGGGTGCCACGCCCGCTTGCTTGCGGAGTTCGGCAACGAAGGCGCCAATTTCCGAATAGGGCAAGGCAGGATGATGTTCGACCGAGGAAAGCTCGGTGTAGGCCGGGAAGATCGATTTCAGACTTTCACGCCAGCGCGCAGGGTTGTCGCCCGTGCGCCAGCCATGCGCTTTGGCCGAATCCAAAATCGCTTCGATCCGGCCGCGTAGGCGACGCGCCGTCTCGGGTTTCTCCGCCCAAATCGGTCGCAAGATGCGTGTGACATGCCCCACGTCGATATCGCCGACCGCCAACTTCTCAATTATCGGGTAAGCGTAGGTCGCTAAGGTCGATTCCCATTGGGCGGCATGCTTTGGGTTCGTCCATGCTGCCTTACGCGCTGAAATATAGTCATTGGCAGCATCTTTGAATGTTTTTGACTTTGCGAGTTCGGCCGTTTCGGCCGCCTTGGCGGCATTTCGGGCCGCGATAGGGTCGATTCTATCCGCAAGGGCCTGCCGCGCCTCAGCGGCCTTCTGGCGGGCTTTGGCGAGGGGTACAGCGTCGAGAGACCCCAAGCCCATATCGCGGCGCCCACCATGCCAGCGAAAGCGGAAAATCCACGAGCGAGCGCCCGAGGCCGTTACTTGTAGATAGAGGCCCGCACCGTCCGCGTAGAGGCCGGGGGCCATGGCGCGCTTGACCGTCAGCGCATTCAATCGGTCGACTTTACCTGCCATCCCGTTTTCCTTCTACCCATCCATATACCCATCCACATGGGCTGGATTATGCGGAACTATGGCGGACGTTACAAGACAGGTTACGACAATTATTCCGATAAATATTGCATTTCTTGATTTATCACTGGATGGGTTGGGATGGTGGGGGACTCGAATAAGGCAGACGCCCTGTCCGCCATCTTTCCTTGCAGTGTCCCCCGTAGTGCGGGGCGATCGCTTGTAACGCGCGATGGCAAAAGCTTCCGCCGCCTATGCCAAGATGCGCGCCGCACTGCTGGCCGCCGTGCGTCGCATTCCCTAGGGCCGCGTCGTCGAGGCCGACCGCCTCGGCGAATCGCTGAACATCCCCGCGTGCCATGTCGCCTACATGCTCGCGCAGTTGGCGCCCGACGAAAGAGACCTTGTGCCGTGGCATCGCGTGGTGCCGGCGGGCGGCGATTTCGGCACGCCAAGTGCGCGCGCAATGCACCGCATTGAGCAGCTGAAGCTGCTGGTGCGCGAAGGGTGGCGGCTCGAAGACGCGCGCCGCCTCGCTCTATCGCCCGACCGTCTTTGGGAGCCCGACGACACCCATCGCAAGACGATCTGGGCCGACGAACCCTGACGCTGCGGCGATTGACATATCGCAATGCAGCCAACGGCCTTTCGCGACACGCTTCGACGCAAGTGAAAGTCGAGGCGTGAAGTGGCATCGAACGTGGGTTTCCAGCAGCGTCCGCAGACGCGCGGCGGACAAGGACTTTCGACAGGCATCGGCGTTTTCGGCGCGGTCGCACTGATCACGTTTGTCGTCGTCTACGAAGGGCGCGACAGCCATTTTCTCGATCCCGTCGGAATCGCGATCGTGCTGGGCGGCACAATCGCAGCGGCGTTCCTTGCCTACCGGATCGACGAGATTCGAGGCGCGATGGTCTCGGCCATCGACGTGTTCCGCGAGGACCGCGCGCTCGACGGCGATCTGCGCGATCTCGTCGCCTTTGCGCGCGCTACCAGCAAGCACAATATCGCCGACGCCGAAGCGCGGCTCAAAGGCATCCGCAGCCCGTTCCTGAAACTCGGCCTGCAGATGTGCCTCGACGATTCGCCGACCGACGACATCCTCACTGTGATGAACTGGCGCGTGCAGAAATTCGCCGAGCGCGAATCGCTGCCTGCCCGCTTCTACCGCACGCTTGCCGGCTTCGCGCCCGCCTTCGGGCTGCTGGCCACGCTGACCGGGCTCATCGGCATGATGGGCAAGCTCGGCACAGCCGACGTGCGCGCGGTGGGATCGAGCATGGCGGTGGCGCTGCTTGCCACGTTCTACGGCCTCATCCTTGCGAACCTCATTTTCAAACCGGTCGCGATCAAGCTCGAACAGCGCACGCAGCGCCGCGTGCAGATGCTGAACATCATGCTGGCCGGCATCGTGCTGCTGCGCGTCGGCAAATCGCCGGCCATGATCCAGGAGTCGCTCGAGGCGATGGTGCGCGAAGTCAGCGACGAGGTCGGCAATGCCGAGTGATCCGAGCAATCCGCAGCAAGCCGCCGACGCGGAGGCCGGTACCCGCAACCTCATTCGTGCGGCCACGCGCGGGGCCGGGCGCGGCGGCATCGGCGGCATGCCGCCCGGCGACGAGGGCGAGGGCGACCTTTGGCTCATCAGCTACGCCGACATGATGACGCTGCTGTTCGCGGTGTTCGTGATCGTCGTGTCGATCGTCGGCATGACGCCGCGCGAGAAAACCGGCGACCATATCGCCCCTCCGGCAACCGGGCCCGCGGTCGCAACGCTCGATCTGCCGCCGGCGCCGAGCCCGATCGTGCTGGGCCTGACCGACACGCTCGGGCTCATCGCCCCGCGCATCGACCGCGGCATCCCCGACCTGCTCGCCCAAACGCGGCGCCCCGCGGACTCGGCGGAAACGGACGCCGAGCCGCGCGCCGACGGCGATGCGCTGGCGGGTTTGCGCGAGTCCGGACTCGGCAATGCCGATGCGGCAATCGCTTCGCGCTATCTCGCCTCGATCGGGCTCGGCGAAATGGGGGCCTTGGTCGTGCGCGGCCAGCGCATCGCGTTTGCGATCGACATCCGCGCGCTGTTCGAACCGCGCAGTTGGGCAGCGACGCGCGACGTCGAAGTCGGCGACGACGGGCGGCGCATCTTGGCGCGGCTCTATCCGCTGCTCGCCGCCCAGCGCGACCTTGCGATCGAAACCGCGGGGCCGAGCTGGGAATGGGCAGCGATGCGCGGCGGGGCCGTGGCGCGCGTGCTGGCCGATCTTGGCATTGCCCCGCGCGCGATCGCCCTCGACGTGCGGCGCGAAGCCGACACACGCAGCGACCGCATCCCCGCTCCTCTCATCCTGTCGTGGCGCGCACAATGACCAAAAACGGCACTCTCGGACATATCGGCGGCACCTTACTGCTCGACGCGCGCGGAACCCGCGAGCGCGACATCCCGAAGCTCGGCAGGTTCTTCGCGCAGTTCGCCGACGACCGCCTCGGCGGCAAGCACCACAATCTCGCATCGGTCGCCGACGGCGTGCATCTGCTCGTCGTCGGTCCGCACGATTCGGCGATTGCGGCGGCCGTCGGTGCGGATCTTGCGCGCTGCACGGCACGCCTCGGTTTCGGCACGCTGCGCTGGCGCCTGTTCCACCTGCCGGGCGAGCGCGCCGAGCTGATGGCGCAGATCGAAAGCTTGCGCGCGGCCCCGCCGCACGAATCAGCCTCGCCGATCGACGGCATGGCCAAGGTCGAAGCCGCCTTGGGCGGCACGGACGCATCCGAGTTCCTGCGCGAACGGCCGGTCTTCGCCCTCGACCCCGCCGGCGACAACGTGGTCTTCACCGACACCGAAGTTATGCTCGACGCGGTCGCCGACATCGCGGGTGTCGAAATCGCGGGCAATTCGTGGCTCGTCGAGCGCGCGAGCACGCTCGTCGAGCGGCGCATGCTGCGGCATATCGCGGCCGCCACGCGCGCGCGCGAACGGCCGATCTGCCTGCATTTCCATTCGCGCTTCGCCGAAGATGATTTTTTCAGGACACTCGTCGATCAGCTTGCGAGCGTCGCAAAAGAGCGTTTGATCCTGGATTTCTCGGCCGTCGACGCGCACGAAAATCCGGATCGCCTGTTCGCGATCATGGCGCGCTTGCAGGAGGCGGGCATTGCCGTCGCCTTGTCGCAGATCGAATGGGCGGCGGTCGACGCGATCGCGGCACACGCGGCCAAAGCCGCTTGGCTCAAAGGCCGGTTCGATCCCGCCGTACCGGCAAGCCATGCGCTGCTGACACTCGGCGCTTCGCGCTGCGTGGCGACGGACCTTGCCACGCCCGCCCTTGCCGAAGCGGCCGCACAGATGGGCTTCGTCAATGTTACGGGGCCAGGTGCGGAGAGTTTCGCAGCCCAACGCCGCAGCCGCCTGCTGCGCGCCCAGCCAGAGGCGAAGGCGCCAGCAAAAGCCGACGCGGGGCGCAAAAAGTGAATCTGCAAACAACCCTTCCGCCAGCGCGCCAGACCGCCCTTCGTCCGGTAGGGCGCGTGGTCGGGTTCCGCGGCTCGACGGTCGATATCGCATTCCCGGCCGGCAGTCTTCCGCCAATTTTGGGCGGGCTGCGTTTGCGCATCGGCGCCAAGACGCTGCTGGCCGAGGTGCAAGCGCATCTCGATGCGTGCACGGTGCGCGCCGTGGCGCTTGAACATGCCGAAGCGTTGGTCGCGGGTGCGGAAGCGTTGAGCCTCGGCGGTGCGATCCGCGTACCCGTGGGGGCGAGTGTGCTTGGCCGCGTGTTCGATGCGGTCGGCCAGCCGCTCGACGGCGGCCCTGCGGGCGACATTCGCTGGCCGATCCACCGCGCCCCGCCGCCGCTCGAAAAACAGGATGCGCGCCAATCGGCCTTTGCGACCGGCATCAAGGTCGTCGATCTGCTGGCCCCGCTCGTGCGCGGCGGCAAGACCGCGATGTTCGGCGGGGCAGGCGTGGGCAAGACCGTTCTGGTCATGGAATTGATGCGGGCGGCGATCGGCCGCCATGCCGGGGCCGCCGTATTCGCGGGCGTAGGCGAGCGCTCGCGCGAGGGCCATGAATTGCTCGTCGAAGCGAAGGCGGCGGGCATCGACAAACGGGCTGCCTTCGTGTTCGGCCAGATGGGCGAGCCGCCAGGGGCACGCTGGCGCGCAGGCTTCACGGCGCTCACCATGGCCGAATATTTCCGCGACGCGCGCGGCGAAGACGTGCTGCTGCTCGTCGACAATTTCTTCCGCTTCATCCAAGCGGGCAGCGAAATTTCGAGCCAGCTCGGCCGGCTGCCGACACGCGGCGGCTACCAGCCGACGCTGTCGAGCGAGATCGCCGCCTTCCAGGACCGCATCGCCTCGGTGCGCGGCGCGGCCGTGACCGCGATCCTCGCCATGTACGTGCCGGCCGACGATTTCACCGATCCGGCCGTGGCCGAAACGTTTGCGCATTTGGATTCGACCCTCGTGCTGTCGCGCGCGATGGCGGCCGAAGGGCTCTATCCGGCGATCGATCCGCTGGCGTCGACTTCGAGCCTACTCGTACCGGCCGCTTTGGGCGCGCATCATTGCCGCATCGCCGACGCCGTGCGCGGCGCTTTGGCACGTTATGCCGATCTGCAGGAAATCATCGCGCTCCTCGGCATCGACGAGCTTTCCAAGGAAGACCGCACGACGGTCGCCCGCGCGCGCCGCCTGCAGCGTTTTTTGACGCAGCCTTTCGGCGCCACCGCGGTGTTCACCGGCATTGCGGGCGCCTCGATCACGCTCGAAGCGACGCTTGCGGGTTGCAGCGCCATTCTCGACGGTGCCGCCGACACGCTTGCCGAAAACGCGCTCTATATGATCGGCACGCTCGACGATGCGCGCGCCAAAGCCGCGAGAGCGGCATGATCGGCACGCTCGAATTGGCGCTGCTGAGCCCGGTCGAACCGGACATCGCCGCAAGGCATGCAACACGCGTGACGGCGCGCGACACGAGCGGCAGCTTTACCGTTTTGCCGGGCCATGCCGATTTCGTGGCGGCCCTGGTGCCGTGCCTGCTCGAATGGACGGATGCGACGGGCACAATCCATTACGCGGGCGTGCCGGGCGGCATCCTGCGCGTTGCAGGCGGCAACCGCGTCGAGGTCATGGCGCGGCGCCATTATACTGGCGACTCGCCGGCATCCGTCGCGTCCGCGTTGCGCGGCGACATGGGCAGCGCGCGTGCAGCCGACGATATGCGGCGCCTGGCGCTCGACCGGCTCGAAGCCGAGATTGCCGGGCAGCTGGCGCGCCGCCTTGCGGCAGGCAGCGCATGAACCCGACCCCAACGCCGGTCGATCCTGCCAAGCAGCGCACGGCCGACGAAGCGGCCACGCGTGCGGCACGCGATCCACACGATCCGGTGTGGCGCATGCCGCGCGACGGCCAATTGCTCGCCCTCGGCGGCAGGCTCGGCTGGATGGTCGCTTTGCCGCTCGTCGTTGCGGCCTGGGCCGGCCATGCGCTCGACAAATTGTTCGGCACCGGCATCCAGATCGCAGGGGCCGCGATCGTGCTGGCCGCAGCGATCGGCATGTACGCCCTCTGGCGGAGTATCTCGCGATGATCCTTCTTGCCGTCTGCGCCGGTATCGCGCTCGGCCTGCTGCTGCAGGCGATGCTGTCCTGGCGCGTTCGTTTGGCGCTTGCGGGCCAGGCCCTCGGCGTGGGCGCACTGGCGTTGGGCGCTTTGGCAGTCGCAGCGCTTGCGGGCTACTGGGCGCTGCGCTGGGGGCCGGGAGCCTTGCTGGCCGCTGCCGCCGCACTCGCCGTCACGCGGCTTGTGGCGACCTTCGTTGCCGTGCGCAGGGCCTGAGCCGATGGCCGCTTCCCTCACGCACCATCCGGCCTTCGATGTTTTCGGCATCGCGGTCCATCCGTCGGTGCTGGGCGCGCTCGGCGTGTCGCTGCTGCTGGTCGGCACTGCGCGCTTTGCGATTACGCGGGTCGAAAAGGATTCGCGCGTTGCCGTTGCGGCCGAAACGATCGTGACGCTGATCGAGCGCGAGCTTGCCGGAATTTTCGACGAAGATCCGCGGCCATTCCTGCCGCTGCTCGCCTCGCTGTTTCTGTTTCTGCTCGTTGCCAACCTGTCGGCGGCGATCCCGGGTTTTCTGCCGCCGACCGAGTTTCTCGAAACGGCGGCAGCCCTTGCCTTCGTCGTGTTCGCCGCCGTGCAGATCGCCGGCGTGCGCGCACTTGGGTTCGGCGGCTATCTGCGCCATTTTGCGCGCCCCAACGCGTTGCTGCTGCCATTCCACATCGCGGCCGAGATCACGCGCACGCTGTCGCTCGCGGTTCGGCTGTTCGGCAACATGATGAGCCACGGGCTTGTGCTGGCCCTCGTCGCCAGCATCGCAGGGCTCCTCGTACCAATCCCGTTTCTGGCCTTGGGCCTGCTGATCGGTGCCGTGCAGGCCTACATCTTCACAATTCTTGCCGCCGTCTACATCGCGGCGGCGATTTCCAAGCCGAAAGGGACAGCCACATGAATGTCGAAGTCTGGAGCATCATCGGTGCGGTCGTCGCCGTCTGCGTGGGCGCCATCGCACCCGCACTCGCCGAAGGGCGCGCCCTTGCCGCCGCCCTGGAAGGCATTGCGCGCCAACCCGACGCGGCGGGACCGATCTCGCGGACGCTGTTCGTGGGCCTCGCGATGATCGAGACGATGGCGATCTACTGCCTCGTCGTGGCCCTGTTGCTGCTCTTCGCCAATCCGTTCGCCGGCGCACAATGAGCTTCTCGCCCCTCGCCTTCGCGTTCCAACTCGTCAATTTTCTCGTCTTGGCGTGGCTGCTCAAACGCTGGTTCTACGCGCCCTTGCTGGCGGCCGTGGATGCGCGCCGCACGGAACTGGCAAACGAGCGGGCGGCCGCACAAGCCGCACGGCTTGCGGCCGACTCGGCCAAAGCCGAAGCAGACGCGCGCATGCAAGCGCTCGACGCCGAACGCGCGGCGGTGCTCGATGCGGCGCGCGCGCAAGCGGCGGCCGATCGCGCGCACGTTGCCGAAGCCGCGCGCAAGGAAGCGCAAGAACGGCTCGACAATGCCGCCGCCCGCCTTGCCGAAGAACATGCGGCCGCCAAGCGAACCTTGCGCGCCGAAGCGGCCGAACTCGGCATCGTGCTGGCCGGGCGGTTCGTGGCGGGATTGCCGGGGCCGGCGATCGACCAGGGTTTGCGCGAAGCGCTGGCCGCTTGGCGCGACGCCCTGCCCGCTGCACAAGCCGCCGCCCTGCTCGACGGCCTTGCGCCCTCGCGCATCGCGACGCCTTTCCCGCTCGATGCAGATGCGCAAGCCGCGTGGCGCACGCTTTTTGCCGACCGGTTCGGCGCGAAGACTTCACCGGAGTTCGCGCACGGTCCGGCGATCGGGGCAGGTGTCGAAATCGATTTTCCGGGCGGCAGCGTTCGCTTCTCGCTGCGTTCGACCGCCGAGGACGTGCTCGCCCATGCCGACGACTGATACGCTCGGGTCCGATCTGCGAAGCTGGGGCCAAGCGATGCGGTCGCGCATTGCGGCGAGCGCGACCGCGCCTCGCATCGTCGCTGCCGGGCGCCTCACGGGCCTGTTCGATTCGGTGGTGCTCGCCGAAGGTTTGCGCGACGTGCATGTCGGCGACGGCGTGTGGTGCGTGCCGGAAGACGGCAGCGCACCGGTTCCCGCACTCGTAAGCGGGATCGACGGCAACACCGCAAGCTGCGTGCTGCTCGGCCGCGGCGAGGGCTTGCGCGCCGGGGCGCGCGTGCGTGCGGGTACGGGCCCCGTCGACATTCCCGTAGGCCCGGCACAACTCGGCCGCATGCTCGATCCGCTCGGCCGGCCGCTCGACGGCGGGCCCGTGCCGACGACGAATGCGCGCAGCCCGGTCGAGCGTCTGCCGCCGCCGATCCTTGCGCGAGCGCTCATCGAGCGCCCGCTGCACACCGGAAGTACGGCGATCGACGCGCTGATCCCGCTCGGGCGCGGCCAGCGCGAATTGCTGATCGGCGACCGGCGCACCGGCAAATCGACCTTGTCACTCGACGCAATTCTGTCGCAGCAGTCGGGCGACGTCGTGTGCGTGCATGTGTCGATCGGCCAGCGCACGGTCGGCACGCTGCGCGCGGTCGAAACCGTGCGCGCGCGTGGCCTCGCCGAGAATTGCGTGTTCGTCGTTGCCACGGCCGACGATCCGCCGGGCCTGCAATGGCTGGCACCGTTCGCAGGCTGCGCCATCGCCGAATGGTTCCGCGATTCGGGCCGCGACGTGCTGCTGGTGCTCGACGATCTCACCAAACACGCCGCCACGCATCGCCAGATCAGCCTGCTCTTGCGCAACCCGCCGGGGCGCGAGGCCTATCCGGGCGACGTATTCTATCTGCATGCGCGTTTGCTCGAGCGCGCGGCCAAACTCGCCCCTGAGTTCGGCGGCGGCTCGCTCAGCATCCTTGCCGTCGCCGAAACGCAAGGCAACGACATTTCGGGCTACATCCCGACGAATCTCATCTCGATCGTCGATGGCCAGATCGTGTGCGACGCCAAGCTATGGGCGCTTGGCCAGCGCCCGGCCATCGATATCGGCCGCAGCGTGTCGCGCGTCGGCGGGCGCGCACAACCCGCCGCTTTGCGCCGCGTGGCGGGCGATCTGAAACTTGTCTATGCGCAGTTTCTCGAACTCGAGGAGTTCGCGCGCTTCGGCGGCCTTGCCGACAGTGCGGCGCGCGCGCGCCTCACCCACGGGCTGCGATTGCGCGCCGCCCTCGCCCAGCCCGCCAATGCGCCGCTGTCGCTGCCGGCCCAATACGCGCTGCTCTCGGCCGTGCGCGCCGGCCTGCTCGATGCGCACCCGCTTGCGGCCGTAGCCGCGTTGCGCGACCGCGTCGAAGAAACCATGCGCAGCAACTTCGCCGATCTGTGCGCCGAGCTCGAAGCAGGGGCCGCGATCGCGGATTCGGCGAACGCGCAGTTGCTCGAAGCGCTGGCGGCACTGCTCGCCGCAGCGTCGGTCGAGACGACCGAAAATGTCTGAAGCGCGCGATCCGGTCTTGCGCATTGCGGGCTTGCGGCGTTTCCGCGAGATCGCAGCCGCCTTGCGCGCGATCGCCGCCAACGCATTGCACGCAGCCGACAGCGGCCGGGCGGCGGCACGCGCCTACGAAGCGGAAGTTGCCGCCGCCGTGCGGCAAATCTTGGGACCGCTGCCGATGCCCCGCCCGCGCATTGCAACCGTGGCCGCGTTCGTGGCCGAAGCGGGCTTCTGCGGCGCGTTCGACGAAACCGTGCTCCGCGAAGCGCGCCGACAGGCGGCGCAAGGCGTGCGCCTCGTGCTGGTCGGCAGGCGCGGCGCCCGGCGCGCGCGCGAGGCGAACATCCCGTTCGACGCCGTGTTGCCGATGGCAGCCCACGTGGCGGGCTTCGGCGATTGTGCGGCAAATGTGCTGGCCGAACTTGCCGCGCGCGGGCCGCTGGCGTTGGTCGCATGCCGCAGCCGCCCGCAAGGGGCCGATCTCGTGCGCCGCATCGTCGGCGCACGCGACGCGGCCGAAGCAACGACGCGCCGCGCGCGGCCGCTGGCGTTGATGCAGGAGCCGTTTTCGACCCTTGCCGCAGCGCTCGAACGCGAGGCGGACTATGCGGCCGTGCATCTTTGCGTCGCCGAGAGTTTTGCGGTCGAGAACGCGGCGCGCTTTGCGCGCATGGATGCCGCATGCCGGCGCGCGGACGACGAGATCGAACGGCTGGCACGGCGCATCGACAGCCTGCGCCAAGACCGCATCTCGCAGGATATCTTCGAAACTTTCGGCGCCGCCGGCCCCGGCGACGTCGCAACGGCCGCGAAAAAACGCGTCCGGGCCGAAGCTGTCAGTTCCCCTCGACCGTAACGATGCCCTGCGGCGACAGCGAGATTTTGCGCACCACGCCGTCCTTCGACGCGGTGGCGTGCCAAAAGCTGTCGCAGCCTTTTTTGAGGCCTTTGACGTCCTTGTAGTCGGCAATTTTGATCATCTTCGTCGCGGTTGCGGCCGTCGAGCCGTCGATTTTGGTGCCGGCATCGCACGCGGCCGCAGCTTGCGGCACGCCTGCAAAAACGCCGCCCGCAAGGGCGGCCGAAAAGAGCAGAAGTGTCGCAGCGTGTTTCAAGACCATGGCGCTCGCCTCTAAGCGAATTTTGTTTCGAGGGGCGATCCTAGGGCCGCCTCGCAAGACCCGCCTAGCGACGGCAACTACCTAGCGCGTGCCTGCCGCCCCCGGCTGGCGCGGCAGAAGGATCGTCAGAACACCGAGCAGCGGCAGATACGCGCACAGCGCATAGACCTGCTCGATGCTCATCGTATCGGCGAGCCAGCCGATGGCTGCGGCCCCAAGGCCGCCGAGCCCGAACGAGAAGCCGAAGAACAGCCCGGCCACCATGCCGATTCGACCCGGCATCAGCTCTTGCGCATAGACGAGAATCGCCGAAAAGGCCGACGACATCATGAGTCCGATTACGAGCGACAAAGCCAACGTCGCTTCGAGGCCGGCATAAGGCATCGCCAGGGTGAAAGGCAGCGGCCCGAGAATGGAAATCCAGATGATCGGGATGCGCCCGACCTTGTCGCCGAACCAGCCGCCCGCCAGCGTGCCGAGCGCCAACGACGCCAGGAACGCAAACAACGCGATCTGCGCGAACTGGATCGACACGTCGAATTTTTCGATCAGATAGAACGTGTAATAGGAGGTGAGGCTCGCCGTGTAGAACGTCTTCGAGAAAATCAGCGCCACCAGCACCGCGACCGCAAACGCGACCGTGCGGCGCGGCAGCGGCGGTGCGTCCGAAACCGCCCGCGCACGAACACCGGCGCGCGCACCGTCGCGCCGCTTTTCGGCGTACCAGCGACCGATCGCAAACAGGATCGCCATCGCGACGAACGCGGCCGCCGAGAACCAAACGATGCTGGCCTGGCCGTTTGGCACGATGATGAAGGCAGCCAGCAACGGTCCGATCGCCGAGCCCGAATTGCCGCCGACCTGGAACAGCGATTGGGCAAGTCCGTGCCGGCCGCCCGACGCGAGCCGCGCCACACGCGAGGCCTCGGGATGGAAGACGGCCGAGCCGATGCCGATCAAGGCGGCGGCGCCGAGAATGACCGGATAGCTTGCGGCCTGCGACATCAGCACGAGGCCGCACAGCGTGAAGCCCATGCCGAGGCCAAGCGAATAAGGCATCGGGCGCCGATCGGTCGTGGCGCCGACGAGCGGCTGCAGCAGCGAGGCCGTGCACTGGAAGGCGAGTGTGATGAGCCCGATCTGCGCATAGTCGAGCGCGTAGGATTCTTTGAGCAGCGGATAGATCGCCGGCACCATCGACTGCATCATGTCGTTCAGCATGTGGCAGAAGCTGAGCGAGAAGATCACCGCAAAAGCCGAATCGCTCCCGCGCGATTCGGGCGCGCGACTCGTCGGCAATACGGCTCTGTCGTCGGGCATCGGTGCGTTCCTTGGATGGCGATCGCGTACACAAGAAATAGCACGATCCGGGCGCACTGAAATCGGCAATCGCGTATGCGCGCGTATGCCGAGCAAATCGGACTTGACCGCAAGCGCCGCACAACCGACGCTTCGGCCAAGAAAAACGGTTCCTGGGGGGGAAACCATGGCAATGCCTGCGCGCCAGACGGCAAAAATGCCGCTCGTGTCGATCGATGACGCCGATCCGCGCAAGATCGCGGCGATCTGGCGGCAACTTTATCGCAGTCCGTATCTCGAAGGCGGGCGCATGCTGTTCCCGAGCGCCCCGAGCCTGTCGGGCACGTCGTTTCCGATCTCGCGCGCCGCCGGCCTCGGCATCGAGGGCGATGAAAAGCAGCGCGGCAAGGGCAAGTTCCCCCATTGGAACCCACCGCTGCTGCGCCGGCGCGACGGTTCGCACACCAACTTGCGAGGTCAAAAATGGCAAGGACGGTTCTGATCACCGGGGCGGCCGGCAATATCGGCAGCAAGCTTGCCCGCCATTTCAAAACGCTGGGCTGGGATCTGCGCCTCGTCGATACGCAGAGCGGCGACGGTATCGAGGTTTGCGACCTGTCGGTTTGGGACGATGCCTGGGCGCGGCACTTCGCGGGCGTGGATACGGTCATCCTACTGGCGGGCGATCCGCGACCCGAAGCACCCTGGGACAAGATCGTGCCGCTCAATCTCGATCTCGTGCTGAACGTCTACGAAGCCGCGGCCCTGCACAAAGTGCGGCGCGTGATATTCGCAAGCTCGAACTGGACCATGGCCGGCCATCGTTTCGACGACGGCGCCTTGCCGACGGACCGCACGCCGCGCCCGGTCAATGCCTATGGCATGTCCAAACTCGTGGGCGAACGCATCGGCAAATCCTTTGCCGAGCGGCGCGGCGTGTCGTCGATCAGCTTCCGCATTGGCTGGTGCCAGCACGGTGCGAACCAGCCGGGCCCGCACATGGATTGGGCGGATTGGGGGCAAGGCATGTGGCTCTCCGACCGCGACATGGCGCAGGGCTTCGAAAAAGCCGTGCTCGCACCCGACAGCGTGCGCTTTGCCGTTCTCAATCTGATGTCGGCCAATCCCGGCATGCGCTGGGACATCGAAACGACGCGCAAGACGATCGGCTACGTGCCGCAAGACGGTACCGCTCCGGTCCTCTCGCAAGCGCAGCAAGACGGCGCCGCCCTCACGCGCCGAACAGTTGCGATGATCGAGGCGGCGAAAGACTGGGTGCGCGATACGAAATGGTAGCGATTGACAGCGTGCGTTCGGATGCTCCATCGTTTGGACAAGAAGCGACCTGGGGAGGGGCCTTGCACGCACGCCTGGAATAGGCGGCGCGCAGGCGGCGAAAAAATGAAGATCATCGACGTCAAATGTGCCGTCATCGGCAAAAATCCGATCGTCCGAATCGTGACCGATCAGGGCATCAGCGGCTTCGGCGAAGTCGAGCAATACAAACCCTATCTCAAACCGTTTGTGCTGCAGTTCCGCGAACCGCTGCTGGGCGCGGACCCGACGGACGTCGAGCGCACGATGCTGCGCATCCGCCAGCGCGGCGCTTTCAAGCCTTACGGTGCCGCCATCAGCGCCATCGAAATGGCGCTGTGGGACGTGGCCGGAAAAGCCGCAGGCCTGCCGGTCTACAAACTTCTGGGCGGCAAGGTGCGCGACCGCGTGCGCGTCTACAACGGCGCCTTGCGCACGAAACTGCCGAGCTACCGGCCCGAAGACATGGCCGCCGAGATGAAGCGCATGATGGCGCTGCCCGAGGGCTTCACGATCGTGAAGCAGGGCATCTCGTTCCATAGCCCGATGAAAAACGAACCCGGCTATTTCTACGGCGAGGTAGCGCCCAGCGCTTTGCACGGCTGGCTCGATCGCGGGCCGATGACCGAGCGCGGCATGAACTATACGCTCGACTGCGTGGCCGCCATGAAAGAAGCGCTCGGCGACAAGGTTGGTTTGGCGCTCGATTGCGGCCCGGGCTGGATGCTGCCCGATGCGATCCGCTTTGCGCGCGCGGTCGAGAAGCACAATCTGATGTGGCTCGAGGACATGCTGACCGGCGACTACGTGCCGTTCGTGAATGCCGACGTCTATCGCGATCTCACGGTTTCGACGACCACGCCGATCCACACGGGCGAGCAGATCTATCTGCGCCAGAATTTCAAAGACCTCATCGAGCGCCAGGCCGTGCGCGTGGTCGGGCCCGATCCGTGCGACGTGGGCGGAATTGCCGAACTCAAATGGATCGCCGAATACGCCGATCTGCACGGCATCCTGATGGCGCCGCACGGGACCGGAAACGGCGTGCTCGGCTTGGCGGCTCTCGTGCAGGTGTGCGCGGCTCTGCCGCACAATTTCATCGCGTTCGAGTATCCGGCGGGCGATCCGCTGTGGTGGTACGACATTGTCGACGGGCTGCCCAATCCCATCGTGCGCGACGGGCTCATCGACGTATGGGACCGGCCCGGCATGGGCGTGGACATCGTGCCCGAACGCGCCAAACGCTATCTTGCCGACGAGGACAAAAACTTTTTCGACTGAAGCTGTCGAGTTGAACCGACGGCTGGATCAACCGGCTGCGGGCATCGCCGATGCGGCGAAATCTGAAACGTCGGCCAAATCTAAAACTCGACGTCCAGTTCCTCGACTTCTTCGGGCTCGGATTTCGCGGCCGAAATCCACTCCAGCATCGGCGGGAATTTCAGCATCAGGTCGCGATAGGCCGCCGACATCGGATCGAGCTTCACGTCGTAGGTCGAAAAGCGCGTGCAGACGGGTGCGTACATCGCATCGGCTGCGGTCGGCCTTTTGCCGAACAAATACGGGCCGCCATAGCGCTCGATGCATTCGCGCCAGATCGCCGTAACCCGGTCGATATCGGCCTGGGCCCCGGCCCAAATCTTGAAATCTTTGTGGTGCGATTTGAGATTCATCGGCAGGGCCGAGCGCAAATTCGCAAAGCCCGAATGCATCTCTCCGCAGACCGCGCGGCAGTGTGCGCGCGCCACTGGATCGGTCGGCCACAAACCCGCATTCGGTCTGATTTCATGCAGATATTCCGCGATCGCCAGTGTGTCCCAGACCTTGACCGGTCCGTGGTCGAGGCACGGCACCAGGAACGACGGCGACAGCAACAGCAATTCCGCACGCGTCGAGGGGTCGTCCCACGATGCGAGTTTTTCCTCGACGTCCAGCCCGGCCATTTTGCACAGCAGCCAGCCGCGCAAAGACCAAGAGGAATAGTTTTTGCTACTGATCGTGAGCGAAGCCTCGGCCATACCGCCAAGGATGCAAAATCCGAGCCTGTCCGTGGACATGATGTACACGCTTTATCAGACCTCGGCCGATATGATGCTTCCCGTGCGCGCCCTGGCGGCGGCGACCAGCCGCGGCTTGGCGCTGGGCGGGCCTGAAACCTTCGATCGCTGGCGCGCGATCGGTGCACTCTGCGAAATGACGACGCGGGCGGCCTTCAGCCACAACCGCCCCGCCTTCGACATCGAATCCGTGATGTGTGGCAACGAATTGGTGCCAGTCACCGAAGAACCGGTTGCAACGACGCCGTTTTGCACGCTGGTGCGCTTTGCCAAGCAGAATGCGCCGCCGCAGCCCAAAGTACTGCTGGTCGTGCCGCTCTCGGGGCATTTCGCCACTTTGTTGCGCGATACTGTGCGCGTGCTGCTGCCCGACCACGACGTGCATGTGACCGACTGGACGAATGCGCGCGACGTCGGCGTGTGGCAAGGCCGCTTCGGGTTCGACGAATATGTCGAGCACATCGTCCAATTCCTCGAGACCATGGGTCCAGGCACGCATGTTGTGGCCGTATGCCAGCCTTGCGTGCAGGCCCTTGCCGCCGCCGCCTTGATGGCCGAAGACGACAATCCCGCCCAGCCGCGCAGTCTCACGCTGATGGCGGGGCCCGTCGATTGCCGCGTCAACCCGACCAAGGTCAACAAACTCGCCACCAGCAAGCCGATGAGCTGGTTCGAGCAGAACCTCATCAGCCGCGTGCCGCTGCGCTTCAAGGGCGCAATGCGGCGCGTCTATCCGGGCTTTCTGCAGCTGACGGCTTTCATGAGCATGAATGCCGAGCGCCACATCAAAGCGCAGGTCGATCTCTATCGCGCGCTTGCCAAAGGCGACGATGCGCAGGCCGAAACGATCAAGACCTTCTACGACGAGTATTTCGCCGTGCTCGACATGACGGCCGAGTTCTATCTCGAGACGGTCGAGCGCGTGTTCCAGAAATACCTGCTCGCCAAGGGCGAGCTCGAATGGAAGGGCCGGAAGGTCGATCCCAAAGCGATCCGCCGCACGGCCTTGTTCACGGTCGAAGGCGAGCGCGACGACATCTGTTCGCTTGGCCAGACCGTGGCGGCGCACGATCTGTGCGCGAGCCTCCGCCCCTATCGCAAGAAGCATTATATGCAGGCTGGCGTCGGGCATTACGGCGTGTTCGCCGGGCGGCGCTGGGCAGGCCAAATCTATCCGTTGGTGCGCAATACGATCCTGGCCAACGAATAGGCTCGGCGTATCCCGCTACGAGCGTTTATCGCAGTTGCAAAAAATATAAGCGCAGTCTGATGCGAATGCCGGCAGAATTCCAAAAAACAGGCACGAGTTTCAACAAGTTGCACATCATTTGACGTTGCATTCATTCATTGTGCGACGCACAATAATTTCTCTCTCGATGCCTGTCAGCGACCCGGAGGGTGCCATGAATGTGCATGCTGCCGTCGATTTCAAGCAAGCTGGCCTCGAACATCCCGGCGGCGACAAGCTGGGGCTCAATGGCGGCGATTTCATCGCCATCGATCGCGACCGCGACGCCGGCTACAACGCCACCTACCGGCCGCAAGCGCTCTACAATCGCGCGGAGAACGGCTTCCAGGCGACCAACGAAGCCTTCCTGCTGCACGAGGTGGCGACGAATCTGCCGATCCACCGCAGCGACACCGGCCCGACCGATTTCCATCTGCATTTGCCGCCGGGCGGATTCCAGCTTGTGCTGGTCACGTCGGGCATGTTCGCGTTCGACTATGACGGCCGCTACCACTATGTCGGTCCGGGAGCCGTGATTCTGCAAAGTGCGATCGTGCACCGGCAGTTTTTCTATACATGGTCCGGCCTATCGACCGACGCGAATCTCAAGACGCCGCAGACGGTTTTGCCGGACCCGACCATCATGGGCTATTCGGGCAAATTCCTCGAAGGCTTCATCACCGACCCGACCGAATTTCCGAACCCGACGATCCTGGGCCCCGACCGCATCGACGAAACAGAAACGCCGCGCACCGCCTGGTGCCATGCGCTGCACGACCGGCCGGTCGGTGCGGGCTTTTGGGTCCAAGACCCGCTGGCGCTCGACGCACTCTACAAACCGTTGCCGGGCGAAGCCCCCGGCCTCGCGGTCAAACCGGATGCGGGCGTTTACGTGCGCGATCTCGGCATCGCAGGCCCGAGCGGTGGTTTGGCAACCGGACACATCTTAGCAACGGACCCGCGCGGCCGCGCGCTGCTGCCCACGAGCGCCGTGGGTTTTGCCGACGTTACGGCCTTCGGAGAATGTGAAAACGTCGTGTATCGCGTCGTTCGCGGCACGGCCGAATTCAAGGACTCGAGCGGTAAAAGCTTGGGCCTGTCCACCGGCGACACGGTGACGGCCGGCAAGACCGCTGCCACGCTGGTTGCGATGGGCGAAGACACGCAGATCCTGCGCATCGGTCTGCTGAAGGGAATCGACAAGCTGCGCAGATGGACGCCCACGCAACGCGACGAGATCGACAGCCTCGGCGCGCGCATCATCACGCGCACCGAGCGCCGGCCCTTGCGCACCGAAGGCAAACCGGTCGGGTATCTCTACGCCTAGAATCAGGCGTCGCCGGCGTGACGCAGCGGACGAATGCAGGAAACGTCGGCGGGCGGTTAGGCCAGCCAACGTATCGACGCTTCGTCCCAATGCGCAAAACTCGCGAAACGAACGCCCGGACGCAGATCGTCGGTGGCGACGAAATAGAGCATCAACAGAACCTTGCGCGGCCCGTTCGTAGCGGGAAGCGCAAGCCGCCCGACTTCGACCGCCGTTCCGTCGGTGAGCGTCGATTTCGTTTCGAACCAGAACGGATGCCCGCTGTCGATCGCCCTGTCGATCTGCGCGTAGCGTCGCCGGCGCTCATCCTCCGGCGCCGAATGCAGCACGGTCGTGCCGCGCGGATCCTCGAGCAGCAGCGCGGCGAGGTCGTCGCCGACCAGGCTGTAGAGATAGGTGCCGTCCGGCATCCGCCGGTAGCACATGCTCATCGGCAGCAGATGCGGCGGAATCTCCGAAGCCGCAAACGCAACAGGCGGCAGGAGATCGCTCCCGCGCGCTTTGTTCCATGCCGCAAGAACCTGGTCTGCGTCGACGGGCAGCGAATGATCGGTCACGCGAATGGGCTCCGGACGGGTCCTGAAAGAGGGCTAGTCTGCATCCGAGCGGTTTCCGGCGCGTTGAGATAGGTCAAGCGTCGTGCAGCCAAGCAGCGCGCGTGTACGAAGTCAAGGCGAGGTCCATATCGAGGGCAACCGCTTTGGCGATGGCCTGCAGCAGTTCCGCGAGGTCCATGCCGCTGTAATGCAGCGCTGCCAGCCGAATCATCTCGCAATGGAAGTAGTTGTAGCCCGCGATGTAGAGATACGGCGCAACTTTCCGCCGGTAGTGGATGGTGCCGATGCGGATCGCTTGATCGATATAGTCGTCGTCGAACCGGCCCGAAAACAGCGAATCCCAGTGCTTTTTCTGCGCCGGCTTCAGGTGCCGGTCGATGTCGTAGCCGTGGAAAATCGCCGCCGTCGCCGGCATATGGTGCACGAAGCGATAGAATTCCGAGATCAGATTGTCGATGTTGTTCTGCACGATCGGATGGAACGTGCGCATGTTCCCGATCGTGATGTCGGTGATGTTCAGAAGCTTCAGACGTTTGGATAGATCGACGGCCGCCACAATGCGTTTCCTTTCTTCTCGACCCAAGACTCTTGGTCGGAAACCGAAACGGCGCGCCAGAATCGAGGCGCCGACATCTCACCCTATCGTCTGCGTTCTTAACGAAGGCTTAAGCAACGTCGGCCGCCGGAAGGTCCGCGGCGCGCATGCGGCAAAGTTCACTAAAAATTAAACACTCGGGTCCAACCTTTCGTCAGAACGGGGACGAGGGGGGGGGACCGCAAAATGGCAAAATACGCCTTCACGCCGACGGGCAAAGAACTGACCTTCGGCGAAGACGAGGTCATCGTCAGCAAAACAGACTTGAAGGGCAGGATAACCTACGGCAACGAAGTCTTCCTTCGTATTGCGGGCTATCCCGAATCGGAGATCGTCGGGGCGCCGCACAGCATCCTGCGGCATCCATGGATGCCGCGGTGCGTTTTCAAGCTTCTGTGGGACAAGATCGAAGCCGGCGACGAGATTTTTGCCTATGTCGTCAACATGGCAAAGGGCGGCGACCACTATTGGGTGTTCGCGCACGTCACGCCGACATTCGGCGCCGAAGGCAAGATCGTCGGCTACCATTCCAATCGCCGCAAGCCCTCTACGACGCAGATACAATCGGCCTCAAGCCTGTACAGAACGCTTCTCGAGATCGAACAGCGCGCGCCCGACAAAAAGATCGGGATGGCGGATTCTTCCGAACATCTCGAGTCGGTTCTCAAGTCGAAGGGGGTCAGCTATGACGAATTTGTCTTCGCTGTCTAAAGCGGTTTTTGCGACGGCATTCGCCGCGTTTTTCGGTCTGGCGGGCTTCGTCGCAGGTTTGTTGGACTTTGCGTTTGCCCCAATTCCGGTCCTCGCCGGCGCCATTTCTGCCTTGATGGCGGCCTATTATTCGGCATCCGCGCGGCGCTGCGTTCTCGAGGTCAATGCGATCGCGCGCGCGGCGGCCAAAGGCGATCTCGAACCGCGTCTCGTCGGCATCCGCGAGCGCGGCGAGCTGCGCGAGCTTCCCAATTCGATCAACACGCTGATCGACGCAACCGACGCGTTTGTCCGCGAAGCGGCCGCGTCGATGGAACATGCCCGGCAAGGCAAGTTCTACAGAAAGGTGCTCGAGACGGGCATGCTGGGATCGTTCAAGCGGGCCGCTCGGGTGATCAACACGGCCAACGATTCGATGCGCGAAAAACTGGTGGCGAACCGCAAACTCGCCGTCGGCTTCCAGGAGGAAGTCGGCTCGGTCGTCCAGGGCGTCGCCGGATCCGCCCATTCGCTTCGCGCGCACGCCGAGTCGTTGGTCAAAATTGCCGAAGACACGCAGCAGCGTTCGCTCGCAGTGTCCGCCGCGTCCGAACAGGCGACGACGAACGTACAGACGGTTGCTGCCGCAGCGGAAGAGCTCTCGGCATCTATTCGCGAGATATCTTCGCGCGTCGGCGAGGCGGCTTCGATCGCGACGCAAGCCGCAACCGAGGCCAAAGCCGTCGACGCGACTGTCACGTCGCTGGCCGCGGCGACCGGGCGGATCGGCGAGTTTGCGACGTTGATCCGCAAGATCGCCGAACAGACCAATCTGCTGGCGCTGAACGCGACGATCGAGGCGGCCCGCGCCGGCGACGCCGGCAAAGGTTTTGCGGTTGTCGCTTCCGAAGTGAAGGGGCTCGCAAATCAGACCGCCCGCGCGACGGAAGACATCTCCAGCCAGATCGCGGCCATCACCGACTCGACTCAGGATGCGGTTGCCGCAATTCGGGGTATCGCGACCACGGTTGCGAAAGTGAACGAAGCGACGACCGCGATCGCCGGTGCGGTGGAGGAGCAGAATGCCGCGACACAGGAGATCGCGCGAAGCGTCAGCGAAGCCTCCGCCGGGACGAGCATGGTCACGTCGAACATCACATCGGTTTCGCAATCGACCGAAAGCGTGCGCGAATCGGCCCGTACCGTGCTCGACGCCGCTTCGGGGCTGAACCGACAGTCCGAGGAGATGCGCGGCGCGGTCGCAAGCTTCCTGGAGAAAACCAAATGAAGGGGCCGAGCGCGTCGGCATGCGTGGCAAAGGATGAACAATGGATGAGTTGTTGCGATGGATGGACTTCCTGGCGATCGCCGTTCTCGCGGTTTCAGGCGCATTGGTTGCTTCCCGAAAGCAGTTGGACATCGTTGGGTTCATTCTGATCGCCGCCGTCACGGGTTTTGGCGGCGGCACGGTCCGGGACTTGCTTCTCGGGCGGACGCCCGTTTTTTGGCTGCAGTCGCCGGCACAGATCGGACTCTGCGCCGGCCTCAGCGTATTTGTTTTCTTCTTTGCGCATCGGATCGAGTCGCGCTTTCGCTCCCTTCTCTGGGCCGACGCGGTCGGGCTCTCGCTGTATGCGATCGTCGGCACGGAGACGGCGCTCTCGTTCGGCGCGGGGCCTGCTGCGGCAGTTCTGCTGGGCACCGTCACCGCGACCTTCGGCGGGATTCTCCGCGACATCATCTGCAACGAACTGCCGCTTATCCTGCGAAAGGAGATCTACGCGACGGCAGCGGCCGCCGGCGCAGCGCTGTTTGTGCTGTTGACGGAGGCTGGGGTCGCGCGCGAATACGCATTCGTGATTTCCGCCGGATTCGTGTTCGCGATACGCGCGATCGCCATTCTCCGGGGATGGTCTCTGCCGACCTACCGGCGTCGGACTGCAAATGCGTTTTCCGACGATGCGTGAAGACGACGCAACCACGCCGAAATGGGGCCGCCACAGTGGATAGGACAGAGATTCCGTTTCCCGCGCCTTTGGAGGGCTGGGTCGCGCGGCTCTGGCGCGAACAACGCGACAGCGACGGCATCGTCCACGCGCATTCCATCCGCGTCGGTCAGATCGCCGGTGTGGTGGCAGCGCATCTCGGCATTGAAGCCGTCGACGTCCTGAAGATCCAGCTCGCCAGCCAGTTCCACGACATCGGCAAGCTGGACCTCCCGCGCGAAGTGCTCTACGCCCCGCGCCGGCTGACCGAAGAGGAGATGGCGATCATTCGCCAACACTCGGCACTTGGCGCATTGCGGTTGCGCAAATTGGAGGCAGCGCCGGTGCTGGCACTTGTCGAAGACGTGACGCTGCACCATCACGAACGCTACGACGGCAGCGGGTATCCCGACCGCTTGATCGGCAATGCGGCGAGCCTTGCTGCACGGATCGCCGCAGCCGCCGACGTCTACGCCGCGCTTTGGGAGCGGCGGGCCTACAAGACGGCGATCTCGCACGACGAGGTGCTCGCCCGCATGACCACGGGGGACGATCGAATGCGCCCGGCTTTTTTCGATCCGGAGGTGCTTGTGGCGCTTCGAGACACGCAACGCACCATTCGACGGCTTGTCGTGGATTGATTGTCGAACAACAAGCGGATCTGTGAATGCCGAAGCCTTCGCTTCTTCGGCAGCAAGCGCCGTGGCGCGCAAGAAAACGGAAGATGCGCGAACCCGCGCCAACCTATTTTGCGCGACGCAGTCCGGCCCGGTTGTCGCATTTGTTCGGCGCTGGCGTGCCGTAGTGGATGTAAGTGAGAAGCTTTGCCGGAAATCCGGCAAAAACTTACGTCGTCCTCAAGATGCCGAAAAAGACTGCATTTGTGTCGTGCCCGAGTCTCTGGAAACAGCCCTGAACTGACGTTCGGCTTGATTCAATAATTCGACTAGGTCAGCGGACGGCGTGGCCAGATAACGCCAAGTACGCTGCAAGCAGATTGACCATACGCGAGTATTATTGTTCGATATGTGGCAGAAAATGGCTGCCGTCCATTCGAATGTCGGCGCACCGGGACGAGTATCGGAACGATACCGAGAAACGCATGCTAGCGACCAATACGCTGCTTACATTCGGTCAAATTCTAAGCACGCACGCACGTCTGCAGCCGGACCGCATTGGCGCCCGTGATTTAGAGCGTGCAATGACGTTCCTTGAATGGAACCAGCGCGCATGCCGGCTCGCCAACGCGCTGCTCGGTCTAGGACTGGTAAAAGGGGACCGCGTCGCGGTGCTCGCCTACAATTGCGTTGAATGGACTGAAATCTATGCCGCCACGGCGAAAGCCGGCTTGGTCGCAGTTCCCATAAACTTCCGGCTCGCCACACCTGAGATCCGTTTCATCATTGAAAATGCTGGGGTTGCGGCGCTGATCGTGCAGGGCGAGCTTTTTGGCGCGATCGGCCCTGCGGACGGCGTACTGCCGATCACGCCGGAACGAACCATCCATTTCGGCGCCAAGCGCTGCCCGGCCGGTATCGTCGAGTATGAGGCTTTTCTGGCGCGCGGGGCCGCAACGGAGCCGGGCGTCGCCGTGGCGGCGTCCGATCCATGGATGCTGATGTACACGTCGGGGACCACGGGAAAGCCAAAGGGGGTCATCCGAAGCCACCAGGGTGCAGCTTTGCTTTCGCTCGTGACGGAGATCGAACTCGGCTTTGGAAGGCCCGACGAAGGGCTCCTCGTCATGCCGATGTGCCACGCCAATTCTCTTTATTTCTTCGGTTCGCTCGCCTATTGCGGTGGCGTGACGACCGTCTATTCGCGCAAGAGCTTCGATCCGGAGGAGGCATTCGCGACAATCGCGGGGGGAGGTGCGACGTTTACTTCGCTTGTTCCCACGCACTACATCATGATGCTGGCGCTGCCTTCCGCGATCAAGGCGCGCCACGACACGCGCCGGATGCGCAAGCTCATGATTTCTTCTGCTCCGGCACGCGAGGAAACGAAACGCGCAGTGATGGAGATGTTCGCGAATTCAGGACTGTTCGAACTCTACGGATCGACGGAAGCGGGCTGGGTTACGATGCTGCATCCCGAAGAGCAGTTCACGAAGCTGGGCAGCGTGGGTCGCGAATGCGTCGGCTCCGCGCCGATCCGCATCCTGGCGGCCGACGGCACCGAAGTGCCGGACGGCACGCCGGGCGAGCTCTACTCGCGCAATCCCTACACGTTCGATGGTTACTGGAACCTGCCGGACAAGACGCGCGAGGCATTCCGCGACGGCTACTGTACGGTCGGCGACATGGCGATGCGCGACGCCGACGGCTATATCCGGCTGATCGACCGCAAGCAGAATATGATCATCACCGGCGGCGAAAACGTATACCCGTCAGAGGTCGAAGCGGTGCTCGGCGCCCATCCCAAGGTCAAGGACGTCGCTGTCGTCGGTATCGCCGATCCGAAATGGGGCGAAACCGTCCATGCGGCCGTGGTCCCCCATGACGAAACCCAACTGACCGGAGACGAACTCGATGCATGGTGCCGCAGCAGGATCGCCGGCTTCAAGCGTCCACGCGGTTATTCCTTCATCGCCCATGATGAGATGCCACGTACAGCGACGGGCAAGATTCTACATCGGGTCCTTCGTGAAACGATCGAACGCCGAACCTGAAACGATCGCCGACTTCAAGGACACAGAGCGATGGCCGAAAACGCCCAAGACCTGAACGCAGACCCGCTTTCCTGCGCCGCATGGGTCGCGAAGTTCCTGAAAGGGCGGGGCGTGGACCGTATCTTCGGGCTGCAGGGTGGCCACATCCAGCCCATCTGGGACCATGCAGCACGCTTGGGGATCAGAATTGTCGACGTACGCGACGAGCGGGCGGCCGTGCATATGGCCCACGCGCACACCGAACTGACCGGCGCACCAGGTGTCGCGATGGTCACTGCGGGACCTGGCGTCACCAATACGATCACGGCCATGGCCAACGCGTCGCTCGCGCGCGTTCCGGTGCTCCTTATCGGCGGCTGCACTTCGCGCCCGCAGGCCAATATGGGACCGCTGCAGGACATCCCGCATGTCGACATTCTGCGTCCTGTCACGCGCCAGGCGCGCACCGCGCGCGTCGCCGATCAAGTCGTGCGCGAGTTGGACGAGGCAGTCGCCCGCGCCTTTGGCGATTTGGGCGAGCCCGGGCCAGTCTATATCGAGATTCCAACAGACGTGCTGCGTACACGGGTAGATCCGCACCTTGTACTCGACGACTGGATGCGCGCAAAGGCGCAACGCAGGATTCCGCCCGAGCCGACCGCAGTTGCACAGGCGGTCGATAGGCTGTGGTCGGCCAGACGGCCGCTGGTGATCACCGGACGCGGCGCGCGCGGGGCGGGATCTGAGATCGCCGGCCTGCTCGACGCATGTGGGGCAGTCTATCTCGACACGCAGGAAAGCCGGGGACTCGTGCCTGCCGCGCATCCGGCCTTCGTGGGCGCGATGCGAGCAGTTGCAATGACCGAGGCCGACGTGGTTCTCGTGATCGGCCGCAAACTTGACTACCAGCTCGGCTATGGTTCGCCCGCCGTTTTTCCCAATGCCCATTTCGTGCGGCTGTCCGACACCGCGGGCGAGTTGATCGATAACCGGCGGGGCGACCCTGAATTACTTGCTTCACCCGCTCTGGCGCTGAAGGCCATCGTAGCGGCGGCAGTTGGCCGAGAACCTGAAGTCGACAGAGCGTGGGCCCAAGGCCTGCGGACAAAACACATCGAGCGTTCGAAGAAGATGGCGTCGTCGGCCCGCACGACGCCATGCGAAGACGGCAAGATCCATCCCGAATCCATCTTTGCCGCAATCCGCGCGGTCGCCGATCCCGATCATATCGCGATCGCCGATGGCGGCGATCTTTTGAGCTTCGCGCGGGTTGGATTGGAGTCCACAACCTACATGGACGCCGGAGCGTTTGGTTGCCTCGGAGTGGGAGTCCCCTTCGCAAATGCGGCCGCCCTTGCCTACCCGGGGCGGACCGTCATTTCGGTAAATGGCGATGGTGCCTTTGGCATAAACGCGATGGAAATCGACACTGCCGTTCGGCACGGCGCAAAGGCCGTTTTCATCATCTCGAACAATGCGGCATGGAATATCGAGCGCTTCGATCAGGAAACGAATTACGGCGGGCGTGTTGTGGGCACGACGCTACGCCATTCCGACTACGCCGCAATGGCACGGGCTCTTGGTGCGCACGGCGAACGGGTCGAAGATCCGGGCGATTTGGAAGCCGCGCTGAAAAGGGCGATCGCGAATGCGCCAGCGGTCGTGGATGTCGTGACTTCGCAATTGGCCATCTCGTCCGACGCACGCAAGGGCCTCGGCTTCGTCCCTGACTACCAGGCATTGACGGCTTGGGACGACGCCGAGCGGCGCCGACGCGGGGAAATCTGAAGAGACGCTCGGCGCGAACGAATACACTTTCAAATCGTTTAAACTATGCCGCAGCTATGGCAGCCGCCGGAGTTGACTTGAAGTCGATCTACGCACCCAACATAGTTTGGCAAATGGCGTCCCCGAGAGGAATCGAACCTCCGACCCGCAGTTTAGGAAACTGCTGCTCTATCCTGCTGAGCTACGGGGACGTGCGCGGCGCCGCAGGATAGCCCGCGCGCGCGAAAGAATCCACGATGCGGATGGCCAGGATCGTGGCCGCGAACGCGACCGCAATGCCGTAGAGCGTGCCCTCGGGCCAGCCATGGTCGAGGAACCAGCCGAGCAGCAAGGGGGCCAGCATCGAGCCGATGTCGAAGCCCGAATAGACGAGCCCGAAGGTGCGGCCGGTGGCGCCCGGCGGTGCCAGTTTTTTCACGAGGATATCGCGCGCGGCCGACGTGATGCCGACGGCCATGCCGGTTGCCGCGAACAGCGCCAGCACCACCGCAAAAGGCGGGGTCAACGCGACCGAGCTGGCGAGCAGCAATGCGGCTGCGATGAGGCCCGCCGCCGCGACCTGGTCGTGCCGGTCGGTGGCGTCGGCGATGAACCCCCCCGCCAGAATCCCGACCGCATTGCCGACCAGATAGAGCGTCACCGCGAGCGTGGCCGTGCGGAATTCGATGCCGTGGATCGCCGCCAGGCTCGCGGCCGCGAAGGTCTGCACGCCCGAACTCGACATCGCCGTCATCGTCAGATAGACGAACGCCGCCAGCATCGCGGGCATCACCAGCAGCTTGCCGAAAGCGGCCGCGACTTCGCGCAGGCCCTCTTTGGCCGCCGCCGCCGCGGGGGCCTCTTCGCCGAGCAGATCGCGCGCGAGATACACGAACGCGGCCTGCATCAGCCCGTAGACGCCGCCCACCGCAAGAGCGGTTCGCCAGCCAAGCCAGAAGCCCAGCCCCGCCAGCAGCAGCGGCGACACGACGTAGCCGAGCGTGCCGCCGAACGCATGGATCGAAAAGGCGCGGCCCGTGCGGCTTGGATGCACGCGCGAGGCGAGGATCGCAAAATCGGCCGGGTGGAACACCGAATTGCCGAGCCCGGCCACGACCGCGAGCGGCAAGAACATCCAGAAGGCGGGGGCGAACGCCATCGCGAGGATCGCACCGGCCAGCAGCGCCATGCCGGCGGCCAGCACGCGCCGCCCGCCCCAGCGATCGACGAAGATGCCGACGAAGGCCTGACCCAAACCGGAGGCGAGATAGAACGCCGCGACCACGCTGCCCAGTGCGGCGAAGCCCATGCCGAATTCTTCCTGCAGCAGCGGAAACATCGGCGGCAGGCAGAATTGGAAAACATGGCTCGTCGAATGCACAAGCCCGACTGCGCCGATCACAGCGTAGTCGCGTTGGCGCCGTGCCGGCGAATCCGCCTCGGTCAAAAGAAAGTCCTTTTCTAGAGCCTTTTGGCCCGTTCCATCGCCGCAACAAGATGGCTGCGGATGCCCGGTTCCATGGCCGAGTGCCCGGCGTCGGGAACGACATGATAGCGCGCTTGCGGCCATCGCGCTGCCAATTCGTCGGCCGTGACGATCGGGCAGACCATGTCGTAGCGGCCCTGCACGATCGTCGTCGGAATGTCGCGGATGCGGTCCACACCGTCGAGAAGCTCGGTTTCGCCCAGAAACACCTGATGGCGGAAATAGTGCGCTTCGATGCGCGCGAGGCCCAAGGCCATGCGGTCTTCGGAGAAGGCCAGCACCGTGTCCGGGCTCGGCATCAGCGTCGAACACGAGCCTTCGTAAGCGCTCCAGGCGCGCGCCGCGGGCAGCGACACGGCCGGATCGGAGTCGGCGAGCCGCGTCCAATAGTTCGCGAGCAGATCGCCGCGCTCGGGTTCGGGCAGGAAGCCCGCGAATTTGCGCCACGCTTCGGGGAACACATAGCGGATGCCCGACAAAAACCAATCGATCTCGATCTTGCGGCCGAGAAAAATGCCGCGCAGGGCCAGCGAGCGCACGCGCGAAGGATGCGTCTGCGCATAGGCGAGTGCCAGCGTGGAACCCCACGAGCCGCCGAACACGTGCCAATTGTCGATGGCGAGATGCAGCCGCAGCCGCTCCATGTCGGCGACGAGCAGCTGCGTGGTGTTGTCGACGGTTTCGCCGTGCGGGCGCGAGCGGCCGGCGCCGCGCTGGTCGAACACGACGATGCGATAATGCAGCGGATCGAAGAAGCGCCGATGCGCCGGCGTGGCTCCCGCCCCCGGCCCGCCATGCAGGAACACGACGGCCGGACCCGCCGGATTGCCCGACTGCTCCCAATACATCTGGTGGCGGCCATCGAGGTCCAACATGCCCGACCCGTAGGGTTCGAGCGGCGGATAGAGATCGGTGCGCAGGGCTGAATCGGCAGGCATGGGCGGAGCTTCGCGTGCGGCGTGGCGGTTCGTCAAGGCGGGCTTGACCTTGAGAGCCGCCCGCGACAGATTCGCGGCCATGCGCAGATACCTTTCGCTTTTTGCGGCGTGCGGCCTCGCTTTGGCGCTGGGGGCCTGCGCCCAGAACCAAGCCAGCGGGCGCAGCCAGTTCACGGCTTTCGTGAGCCCCGCCGAAGAGGTGCGCATCGGCCGCGAAGAGCATCCCAAAGTGCTCGAACAGTATGGCGGCGAATACAACAATCCGCGCGTGAAGGCCTATGTGCAGCGCGTCGGCGAACGGCTTGCCGCGCGCAGCGAGCTCGCCGGCACGCAATTCACTTTTACCGTTCTCAACAGCGACATCTCGAACGCCTTCGCCCTGCCCGGCGGCTTCGTCTATATCTCGCGCGGCCTGCTCGCCCTGATGGGCAGCGAGGCCGAGCTCGCCTCCGTGCTCGGCCACGAGATCGGCCATGTGACGGCCCGCCACACGGCCGAGCGCATCAGCCGGGGCCAGGCCGCGAATATCTTCACGAACATCCTCGGCATCGGCGTTGCCGTGCTGACGGGCTCGGGCGATGCCGGCAACCTTGCCGCACAGGCGACCGGGACCGGGGCCGGCATGTGGCTCGCCGGCTTCTCGCGCGAGCAGGAATTCGAGGCCGACAAGCTCGGCGTGCGCTACATGGCAAGCGAAGGCTACGATCCGGCCGAGGCCGCCGAAATGCTGGCCAAGCTCGGTGCCGAGACGCGCCTCACCGCCAAGATGCTCGGCCGCGATCCCGAATCGGCCGACTCGTTCAGCATCATGCAGACCCATCCGCGCACGGCCGACCGTGTGGCGGCGGCGACCGAAGCCGCACGCGCGCAAGGCATGATCGTGGCCGCGAACCCGCGCCAAGGTGTGGCCGAATATTTCGAGGCGATCGACGGACTCTCGATCCTGGGCGACCGCGAGCAGGGCTTCGTGCGCGGCAATGTCTTCATGCATCCGGTTTTGCGCATCCGCTTCGAAGCGCCCAAGGGCTTCCGCATCGAGAACGGCACGGATGCGGTGTCGGCGCGGGGGCCCAGCGGCGCCACGATGCGCGTCGATGCGGTGCGCACGCGGGCGGCCACGAACCCGCGCGACTTCCTGACCGGCGTGTGGGCGCGCGGCCAAACGCTGCAGAATGTCGAAACCATCGTCGTGAACGGCATGCCGGCCGCGACGGCTCCGGCCAATTTGCGCACGCAGAGCGGGACCGTTGCCGCACGCCTCGTTGTGATCCAGCACCCCGACGGCGCCTTCTACCGCATGCTGCTGGCAGCCCCCGCCGATGTGGCAGGCCGCTTCACCGACGATTTCCGGCGCACGACCTATTCGTTCCGCGCGCTGAGCGAAGCCGAAGCGCGCGACGCCCACCCGCTGCGCATGCGCATCGCCACGGTGCGCCCGGGCGAAACCCAGGAAGCGCTCGCCCGCCGCATGGCGACAGACGACGGGTTCGAGCTCGAGCGCTTCCAGCTCATCAACGGCCTCCAACCCGGCGAGGCGCTGGCACCCGGCACCCGCGTCAAAATCATCGCCGACCGGTAGGGGACGAAAAGAATAGGTTACCAAACGCGACAAAACGCGACGGCAGCCTATTTATCCCATTGATTTTCCACCGATGTAACCTCGGCGACGATTTTCGGTTACATGTTACGGATGCCCGTTTTTGCGGCATTTCCGCAAGCCCGATCTTCACTTTTCAAACAGCGCTCGCCGCGCACGACGATGTCGATAACAGATCATATTCCTACCAAGAAATCAAGGTTCGTATGGTCAGGTTCAATTGGTGGTGTCTTCGGATTGGACTTCTCGAAACGCCGCACAAATATGCACTGCACGGACCGTGTCGAAGTCGACGTCTTTTTCAACGCCGAGTAGGCGAACATTCTGGATTGAGTTGTTGATCACCCAGAACCACAGTGGCTGCAACAAATGGTCCTTTGCAGGCGATTTCTGGAGCAGTCGGCTGACCTCTTCTGCGCGCATAAGGGCGAGATTGTTGTTATATGATTTGTTTGCAAGTTCGGTATTGTGCGCCGGCAATTTGTCGGCTGACCCTATCAGAATGATTCCCACCATCTGATGCCGCTTCATGTGCTCCTTCAATCTGACCGCAAGTTGCGTTACTTGCTCCTGAAGTTCTTTTTTCTCATTGTCTCGGGCGTTAAGAAGCTTATCGTTAGAGCCGGGCTTAAACTTCTCGATCAGAAACGGACGGTATTTGTCCTCTCCGCAGACGAAACTCAATGGGAGCGCCTCTTGTTTAATTGTCTGCAAGCCAGAGGAAGGCGCCGTAACTGAGAAAGACACGAGGGTTGGAGCGGGAGGCGCTGGCCTTTGTGCGTAACTTAGGAAATTGAAATTCGGAAGGATGTCTCCCATCTTCAGTTTTTCGATTTTGATATCCCCAAGAAAGAAAAAGGCAATAGCAGCAACTCCAAGCGTAAAGTATAGGATTATCATTAAGATAATCATCCACCACGGACGTTTTTCGCCACTTGTTGGATCATAACCCAAAGCAGTGTCGATTAGTTTCTTTAAAAACTCTAAGGTTTCCAGCAAATCTTATTCTTCCTTTGCTTCGGTCAGTTGCTCTTTGTTCGGTCGTTTTTCTGGGCGTTTTATAAATATATATGCTCCAAGAAATGCTGAAAGCGTTCGAAGTATGAAAACGACCACAATAATCCAGAAGGCAGCCCAGATTGCCCACTCTAGATAATAGATTGCTAAGGACTTTAACTGGACTTCTTCAGAAGTTAGTCGACCGTTCGACGGTGAAGATTGAGTCGTTGTGACCTGGCTTTTGAGCGCATCGACAGACCTTTTCAGTTCGATTGTCTGTTCGGTGAGTTGGATAAGCGACTGCGCCTGATGCACCGGCCTGGCGAGGGTGCTTTGAACAAAGATAAGAAAAAGGCTCGCGGCAATGTAGCTTATAATCTCGGGAAGCCGCAGAGCCAAAAGTTCTATGAAGAGTGACTTTTTTGTGTTTTCCACAATCGAAAAGAATTTCGCTTCAACTGGCTCAAGTTCACCTGCAGCTAAAGCTATTTCGCTCAAAATGTACTTTAGATTTTTAAATGAGTTGACGAAGTTTTTTACGGTCATTTCGTTCGAGTTTATTGAGTTTTTAATGATCGTCGAAGTTTCAATTTTTTCTAGGGATATCTCGTTGTTTAGCAAACCAAGGGCGCTTATCTTTGCGCTAAGTTCGATGTAAGGCTCTAGATCTAGAATTGCTTTAACTTGGAGGCAGGCATTCCTTGCGGTTTTGATCTCATCCAAGAAGGGATATTTTTCACCTGTTCCTTCGTACAATGCGGTGACGTCATTTTGCAATTTATCGACACATGAGTTTAGACGTTCTAAATTTAAAGATATTCTGCGTACTTTAGCTATAGCGGAACGCGCCAAAAAGAACTGCGTGCACAATAGCGTTAGACTTATCGCAAGTAAGCCGTTCGTAATAATACTAAAAATCGGCGTAGTGTCCATGAGAACGGGTATCTTCTCTAACTTCGCCATACATCCAGAAGCTTCGTTCAACGCCTCACTCGGTATGAACTATAAGTTATATTTTTTCATAATTCAATCTTGATGTCTTTATTCGGGGTTTACGGGTTACCGCTCGAGATTGCAAAAATGAATGTGGATTTCTGACGGATATACTTCGTCTTTGTTTGGCGCTTCAGGTTCTTCCGAGCTGTCGGTAGTGCGGTAGTGAATCTGCCCTGGACGCTACGCGGCGACGATCGCCTTCGAAGAGATCAAGCCTAGGCCTCGATCCAGATACCGATGGAGTCGAGATCGAGCGACCGCCCTGCCGCAGTTCACGCGGAAAGACGAAGTTCCCCGTGCGCGTTGCGCTACGCGCGCACGCGAACTTCGAAGTCTTGCCCAAGCCGCGTGAGTATCGTCACGAGACGATTGGTCGAGAATTTCGAGATTTTTTCCGCAAGAAGTGCCGAGACGCGCGGTTGATCCATGCTGATCTTGGCGTCAGTGGCCGCTTACGAAAGCTTATGCATCTTGATGACCTGACCGACCTTCCAGATCAGATGCGCACGCCGAGCGAGATCGTCGGCATTTTCCAGGCTAAGTGCGTTGATCGCGGATTTGCGGGTTACGGTCACGCTTTCGACTTCAGCAGTCTTGCTTTTGCCTATCACTCTTCGTGCTCCATCCCTGCGAACTCGAAACGCGCTTCGACGATCTCCATCTCGGTTTTCGGAGTTGCGCGTCCCAACTTCAAAAGGAAGACTCGACAGATCGAGTTTCGATCTGCCGATCCAGAAGATTTGCTTTAAAAGTGGCACTGGTCGTCGATCGAAAATTTGACATACGTGGAAGATCTTTGGCGCGCAACATCCCCGCCTTAGATTTCGGCCCTTCGCGTGCGGTAGCGTTTGATTTTTTCGCGGTTGCCGCACAGCGCCATGCTGCACCAACGGCGCGTGGCGTTTTTGCCGGCGTCGAAAAACACCATGCTGCAGGCCGGATTGGCGCAACCTTTGAGCCGCTGTTGGGCCGCCGGACGGGATGCGGCAAAACGCGCGAAATCCTCGGCGACGATTGCGGCCGGGCCGCCGGGCCCGGGATCGAAATTTTCGACGAGCTGCGCGCCGTTTGCCGTCACGTCCAACCGCAATTCGACCCGCGCTTGGGCAAGCAGCAGATTGACGGCATAGGCCGCCGTCTTCGAAACGGTGCCGGTCTGGCGCAATTCGTCGAACGCCGCGCGCAGGCGTTGGCGCAGCGCCAGCAAGGTGCGCCTTGCCTGTTCGAGGGCCGGCGGTTCCGGCGTCGGCAATCCCGCCGCCGCAAGCCAGCGCTCGCATTGGTCGGGCGTTGCCAGCAGGTCCTGCGCGACCCCCGCCAGAATCGGCGTGGTGTTCAACAGGTCGAGCCACAGATGGCCGCCCAGAAACGGCATGCCGTCGCGCAGATCCGATCCTGTCTGCTTTGAGTCCATGGGTTTGCGCTTTCTCTCAATGACACCATTAAAATAACATTTGACAGGTTTCAATTCAACATATACCTTTCAAATACAGTTTCACTGGTTACACAGGAGAAAACAATGCCAAAAGAAACACTTAAGATATCCCGTCGCACCCTTCTAGCGGCCGGCGCAGTTCTGGGGGCGGCGCAAACCGTGTCGGCGGACGCCGCAACGGCATCGGGCCCGGCCAGTTGGGCCGACCAACAGGTGCGGTACAAAACCGTCACGCTCGACGGGATCGAGATTTTCTATCGCGAAGCCGGGGCGGCCGACCGGCCCGTGCTTCTGCTGCTGCACGGGTTCCCGTCGTCGTCGCACATGTTCCGCACGCTCATCCCCCAGCTCAGTGCGGCTTACCGCGTGATCGCACCCGACTATCCGGGCTTCGGCCAGTCGAGCCAGCCGGCAATCGGCGCGTTCCCCTACAATTTCGCCGCCATGGCCGACCTCGTCGATCGCTTCACCCAAGCGGTGGGCGCCAAAAGCTATGCGATCTACATGCAGGATTACGGCGGGCCGGTCGGGTTCCGCCTGGCGCTCAAACACCCCGAGCGTGTGCGGGCCTTCATCGTGCAGAACGCGGTGGCGAGCGTGGAAAGCTGGAACCCGGACGTGGTCAAGGACATCGCCCCGTTCTGGCAGGCGCGCAACGCCGCAAGCGAAGCGCCGGTGCGGGCCCTCCTCGCGGCCGCCACGACGAAATTCCAGTACACGCACGGGGCAGCGCGCAGCGACCGGCTGTCGCCCGACGCGTGGATCCACGACCAGGCCGGGCTCGACCGGCCGGGCAACGACGCGGTCCAGCTCGAGATGCTCTACAACTACCGGGACAACGTGGCCCAGTATCCGGCCTGGCGCGACTATCTGGCGAAGAACCAGCCGCCGATGCTGATCGTGTGGGGCAAAAACGATCCGTTTTTCCGCGAGGCCGGCATCGACTATTTCAAAGGTCTGCTGCCCAAGGCCGAAATCCATCGCTTCGATGCCGGGCATTTTGCGCTGGAGACGCATGCGTCGGAAATCGCCGGCCGCATGCGCGCCTTCCTCGGCAAGCTCGCGGCAAGCTAGGCTTTCTTGTGGGCTTCGATGCGGGCGACGCGCAACTCGCCCGCTTTCATCGCCGCGATGCGGCGTGCCCACAATTGGGCCTCGTTCAGCAGTGCCTTGCCCTCGGCCGGCTTCAGCATGCCGGCCGACACCATCGATTCGATGCGCGACCAGCCCTCGAGCACGATGGGGGCGAACGTGTCGGTATAGTCTTCGGTCGTGCGCACGGTGAAGCCCGCCGTTTCGACCAGATAGGTGAGCTGGCCGACCGTGCCGAGATAGGTGGGCCGCGCCTCGCCGGCGATGTAGGCGGCAAAGGCCGGGCCCTGGCGCTCGTCTTCGGCCAACGCCCAATCGAGCAGCACGAGCCGGCCCGCGCGCTTCAGCGATTCCCCGACCAGGCGCACAAAAGCGACTTTGTCCGGCACCACCGACAGCACGCTGCGCAGCAAGGCCGCGTCGAAATGCTGCTTGGGCCAATCCGGTGCCTCGAGATCGAAGGAGGCAATGGGCGCCCGCAGATCGAGGCCCGCTTTGGCCGACAGGCCATCGCCCGCGCGCGCCAATTCCGGCGACAGATCGTAGCCGTGCGCCTTGGCGCCGTAGCGCTCGACGATCGTGCGTGTGCCGCCGCCGAGCCCGCAGCCGACATCCATGACGATCGAACTCTTGGTCACGATCAGCGCTTGCGCAAGGTTGGCGGCAAATTCCCCGCCGCCTGGAAAGGTAAACCCGTCGCCCCAAATCATCTGGCCGACGAGAATGCGCTCCGGCCCCCAGAAATCTTTGGGCGGCGGCGGCGGCGGGGCGGCTTTGGTTTCGGCACGCGGCTTGGGCGGGGCGGGTACGGGCCGCGGTTTGCCGAGCTCGTAGCCCTCCCACCACGCATGCAGACGCGCGCGCAAACCCAAACGCGCAGGCTGCGACGCTGCGTCAGGCGGCGTGGCTGTGGAAAGCTCGTCTTGTGTCGGCATTGCACTCGGAAATTAGTATCGATTCTGCGTGAAGCCAAGAAATTACCGCGCTGTTTCGAATGGCGCATTTTCGTCAAATGTGCAATATCACGACCTTAGAACTCCATTTTAAAAACGTAATTATCCGGACGGGGGAGGGGATAGCGTGCTGTTTTTGCTGCGAATCAGCCAAGGGATCGATTGGCTCAACGCCAAATTCGGCGTGCTGGCCAACAGCATGATCGTACTGTCTTGCGTAGTCAGTGCCGGCAACGCCATGTCGCGCTACGCGTTCGATCTCAGCTCCAACGCCTGGCTCGAAGTGCAGTGGTACATGTTCTCGGTCGCCGTGATGCTGGGGGCTTCCTACACGCTGCAGCGCAACGAGCATGTGCGCGTCGACATCTTCTACATGCAGCTGTCCGAGCGCGGCCAATTGTGGGTCGACATCATCGGCGGTCTGCTGTTTCTGCTGCCGGCATGCCTTTTGTTCATGTGGCTCGCTTGGCCGATCTTCTGGCAGTCGTTCCTGATCAACGAAGCCTCGAACAACGCAGGCGGCCTGCTGCGCTGGCCGGTGAAGGCGCTGCTGCCGCTCGGCTTCGCGCTGCTGTCCTTGCAGGGCATTTCCGAAATCATCAAGCGCATCGGCGCCCTGCAGGGCTACACCGTGATCGACGCCAAGTACGAAAGGCCGCAGCAGTGACCATTCCGCTGGAGTTCATGCCGCCGCTGATGTTCGGCGGCCTCGTCGTGTTCATGCTGTTCGGCTACCCGGTCGCGTTTTCATTGATGGCGGTCGGGCTGTTTTTCGGGCTCATCTCGATCGAACTCGGCTTCTTCACGGTGAGCTTCCTGCAGGCGATTCCGCTGCGCATGTTCGGCAGCATCCTCGCCAACGATCTCTTGCTCGCGATTCCGTTTTTCACCTTCATGGGTTCGATCCTCGAGCGCTGCGGCCTCGCCGAAGACATGCTCGATTCGATGGGCCAGCTCTTCGGCACGCTCAAAGGCGGGCTCGGCTATTCGGTCATCATCGTGGGCTTCGTGCTGGGGGCGATCACCGGCACCGTGGCGGCCCAGGTCATCGCGATGGCGCTGATCTCGCTGCCCGTGATGATGCGCTACAAATACGACGTGCGCTACGCGACCGGCGTGCTTGCGGCGTCGGGCACCATAACGCAGCTTGTCCCGCCGTCGCTGGTGCTGATCGTTCTGGCCGACCAGCTCGGCAAGTCGGTCGGCGACATGTATCTGGGGGCCTGGGGCCCGTCCTTGATGCAGATCGCTTTGTTCGCGGGCTACACGTTTGCGCTGACGCTGATCAAGCCCAACGCGCTGCCCGCGATCCCCAAGACCGATCTCACACTCGTCGGCTGGGCCTTGTGGCGCAAATGCCTGATCGGCATCGTGCCGTCGGCCGTGCTGATTTTCCTGGTGCTCGGCACGATGATGCTGGGCCTCGCCACACCGACGGAAGCAGGGGCCATGGGCGCGGTCGGTGCCGTCATCCTGGCCGTGCTTCACCACAAGGATATCGGCACCACGGGCCGCTTTGCCTTCGTGCTGATGGTCGTGGCGGCCGGCATTGCCACGGCGATCGGCATCTTCGCCTTCAAGTCGACGCCGTTCCGCTTCGCGCTTGCAGCGCTTTATGTGGGCGTGGTGTGGCTGTGCATCCGCGCCGTGCTGATCCCGGATCTGCGCAGCCTTATCCGCCAGGCCTACGCCACCACGATGCGCATCACTGCGATGGTGGTGTTCATCCTGATCGGCTCGACCTGCTTCTCGATCGTGTTCCAGGGCGTGGACGGCAATCTGTGGGTCGAACATCTGCTGAGCGGCCTGCCCGGCGGCGCTTGGGGCTTCTTGGCCTTCATCAACGTGTTCGTCTTCTTCCTGGCGTTCTTCCTCGATTTCTTCGAGATCGCCTTCATCATTGTGCCGATGCTGGCCCCCGTGGCGCAGAAGCTGCTGGCGCCGCTCGTGGGTGCGGACGCCGCTTTGATTTGGTTCGGCGTGATCTTGTGTGTGAACATGCAGACGAGCTTCATGCATCCGCCGTTCGGCTTCGCGCTGTTCTATCTGCGCTCGGTCGCACCGAAGGAGATTAAGACCAAAGACATCTATATGGGGGCGATCCCGTTCGTGGGGTTGCAGGTGATCATGGTGGCCTTGGTGATCTCGTGGCCCGGCCTCGTGACCTGGGCGCTCGACAAGCCGCTGGGTGCGGATGCCGACAAGACCGAGATCATCTTGCAAGAGCAGCCGGACCAGCCGCTCGACATGGATTTCGACGAAGATCCGCCGGAAGAAGAAGCCAAATAAAAAAAAACGCCCGCCGAGGGAAAGCCCCGGCGGGCGGTTTCGTTTCAGGCGCGCGAAGCGCTAGAAACGCATCAGGTGCGGCGGCGCGTGACCGTCGCGTTCTGGTTCATGAAGATGTCGAAATGGTATTCGGCGACCTTGAACCAGTCGATCTGGTTGTTGCGGAAGCCGCGCCAGGATTCGTAGACCTTCTTGAACAGCGGGTTCTTGGCCGAGGTCTCTTCGTAGAGCTCGTTGGCCGCGTTCAAGCAGGCGCGCATCACGTCGGGGCTGAAGGCGCGCAGCTTGGTGCCGCCCGCGATCAGACGGCGCAGGGCCGCCGGGTTCTGGGCGTCGTAGCGCGCCTGCATGACCGCATGCGCTTCCCAGCTTGCCGAGATGAACAGCGACTTGTTGTCGGCCGACAAGCTGTCCCACGCCTTGTCGTTGACGATCGCCGACAATTGTGGGCCGCCTTCCCACCAACCCGGGTAGTAGTAGAAGGGCGCCACCTTGTTGAAGCCGAGCTTTTCGTCGTCGTAGGGGCCGACCCATTCGGCGGCGTCGATCGTGCCCTTTTCAAGCGCCGGGTAGATGTCGCCGGCGGCGAGCTGCTGCGGCACCAGGCCGAGCTTGGTCAGCACCTGGCCCGCGAAGCCGCCGATGCGCATCTTCACACCCTGCAGATCGCCGACTTCCTTGATTTCCTTGCGGAACCAGCCGCCCATCTGGCAGCCCGTGTTGCCGGCCGGAAGCGCCACGACATTGTAGGCCTTGAACAGTTCGGTCATCAGCTGCTGGCCGCCGCCCGCGATCATCCACGCGGTCTGCTGGCGCGAGTTGAGGCCGAACGGCACGGCCGTGTCGAACGCGAAGGTCGGGTCCTTGCCGACATAGTAGTAGTTGGCGGTGTGGCCGCACTCGACCGTGCCGGCCTGGACCGCGTCCAGAACCTGCAGGCCCGGCACGATTTCGCCCGCCGCGAACACGCGGATTTCGAACTTGCCGCCCGAGGATTCCTGCACGCGTTTGGCCAACACTTCGGCCGCACCGTAGATGGTGTCGAGCGATTTCGGGAAGCTCGAAGCCAGACGCCAGCGGATGACGCCCTGCGCAATGGCCGGAGCCGCCAACGGGGCGGCCGCCATGCCGACGCCAGCGCCAACGATAAATTTACGACGTTTCATGCGTTTTTCTCCCTGTGGTCCGGTTTTGGACGCGAAAAAACCCTCGTCCGGCTGCCGGTTTTTACAGCCGGTCGATGGATTGGAAATTACCACGCAAAATTTGCGAAAGTCATTGCAAAAATCCAGCGTGCCTATGTATTGAGCAGCCACCCGAAAGGATCGTTGCGACCATGGCGATGAAGCCGACATTCAGCCTGCGGCCGACCTTTCTGGGCGTTGCAAACGCCAATCCAGCCGCACGCTTTTGCGTGGCCGGCCTGCCGCTCGATCTCGGCACCTCGAACCGGTCGGGGGCCCGCGAAGGCCCAGCCGCGATCCGGGCCGCCAGCCGCATGCTGTGCGACGGCGACCACCCGACGCAGTGGATCGAGCCTGCCCTGCTCGACCTTGCCGACATCGGCGATTTCGACATCGCGCTCGGCGACATCGCGGCGAGCTTCGACCTGATCGAGACGCAAGCGGCCAAGATCGCGCATCTCGTCGCCCTCGGCGGCGACCACGGAGCGACCTTGCCGCTCTTGCGGGCATTGGCGAAGCGTTTGGGCGCCCCCGTCGGCCTCGTGCATTTCGACGCGCATGTCGATACCTGGCCCACCACCTTTGGCAATGCGCTCGGGCACGGCTCGGTGTTCTACCGCGCCATCGAAGAAAAGCTCGTCGACCCGAAGCGCATGGTGCAGATCGGCATCCGCAGCCCGGTCGCGCGCGACGTGTGGGACTGGACGGTCGCGCAAGGGGTCACGATCCTCGACGCGCAAAGCGTGCACGCAAACGGCCCGGCTTATGTCGCCGACACGATCAAGCGCGTCGTCGGTGCGGCGCCCGCCTATCTGTCGTTCGACATCGACGCGCTCGATCCGGCCTTCGCACCCGGCACCGGCACGCCCGAAATCGGCGGGCTTGCGACATGGCAAGCGCAGGCGATTCTGCGCGCCCTTGGCAGCGTGGCGTTCGTCGGCATGGATGTGATGGAAGTCGCCCCGGCCTACGACCATGGCGAGATCACGTCGCTCGCCGCCGCCACGCTCGCGTGGGAGTATCTCGCTTTGGTGGCGGCAAAAAAATAACGCCCGGACCGAATTGTCACTTGCATTGGCGGGGATTTGGATTATTTATCCGCGCAGACGCAAATCGCACGTGCCCCAGGCCCGCGAGGCAACGCGCTAAGGCAGCACTTCGTTTCCAACCGAAGCCGCTTCCGATCCCAGCGCTCGAGGTCAAGCAACGACGTCACGCGTCCTTTCCGATGAGCCGACCGTAAGGGTCGGTGCGGTCGCGAAGGGAACCGGGATTTCGAAAGACGCTTGCCTCGGGGCAGTTTCCCGACCACGCAACGCATTCGCTTTCCCGTCGTCTTTTCGCGGCTGCTTTTGTCGCCGAGGATGACCGATGGCACAAACGCTGCTGCGCAAATCCGTTGCCGCCCTGGCTCGGACCCGCGAAATCCCGACGCCCGCTCTGCGCCCGCTCGACGCGGTCGTGGCCGAATTGCAGCCGCACGAGCCCGTGCATGCGCTGCGCCCGGCCACGCTGGCGCGCACGGCCGCGCATTTCGTTGCGGGCTTCCCCGGCGAAACGCTGTACGCCGTGAAATGCAATGCCGACCCGCGCACCCTGCGTGCGCTGTGGGACGGCGGCGTGCGCGGTTTCGACTGCGCGTCGCCGGCCGAAATCGCCCTCGTGCGCTCGATGTTCGGGCGTGCGGCGACGATCGCCTACATGCATCCGGTGCGCGCGCGCGCGGCCATCCGCGAAGCCTACGGCCGCCACGCGGTGCGCCGCTTCGTGCTCGATTCCGTTGCCGAGTTCGACAAGCTGCGCGCAGAAACCGGCGCCAAGCCCGGCACGCTCGATCTCATCGTGCGCATCGCGCCGCCGGTCGTTGCCGACGCGGAAAAGCCCTTGCACGATCTCTCGGGCAAGTTCGGCGCATCGGCGGCCGACGCGGTCGCGTTGCTGCGCCTCGTGCGCCCCTATGCGCGCAACCTCGGCATCTCGTTCCATGTCGGCTCGCAGAATGCCGATCCGCAGGCTTTTGCCCGCGCGATCGCGCACGCCGATGCGTTGGCGCGCGAGGCCGGCGTTGCGGTCGAAGTGCTCGACGTGGGCGGCGGTTTCCCCGTTGCCTATCCGGGCCAAGACGTGCCGCCCATCGACGCGTTTTTCGCGGCGATCAAACAGGCGCATGCCGCGTGCCACACGCTTGGCAACACGGCCCTGTGGGCCGAGCCCGGCCGCGCGCTTGTTGCGGCCGGCGGTTCGGTCGTGGTGCAGGTGCAGGCCCGCCGCGGCAACACGCTCTACATCAACGACGGCGTGTACGGCGCCCTCGCCGATGCGGGCGTGCCGGGGCTGCGCTATCCCACGCGTCTGCTGCGCGCGAGTGCCGCCGACGAAGTGGCGTTCGACTTCTACGGTCCGACCTGCGATTCGGCGGACCATATGAAGGGCCCGTTCGTTCTGCCCGGCGATATTCGCGAGGGCGATTGGATCGAACTGGGCCAGTTGGGCGCCTACGGCGCGGTGCTGCGCACCGGTTTCAACGGCTTCGAGCGCGCGCACCTGATCGAAGTCGAAGGCTGACGCACGCCGCGCGGTACCGAGGTCCCAAGCTGGACGACGCGGCATCGTTCGTGCATTCTTGTCGTCATGGCCCGAAACGCCGGACGCCGCGCTGTGTTGGCTGGGATCGGGGCAAGTGCCGCTGCGGCGGCCTTGCCGCAGCGCCGCGCTGTCGCCGCCGGCACCGCCGTCGATCTGCAGCTCGTTCTCGCCGCCGACGTCTCGCGCAGCATCGACGACCGTCGCTTCCGCCTGCAGCGCGAGGGCTATGCCGCCGCCATCGCCGATCCGCGCGTCGTGCGCGCCATGACCGGTGGGCGGCACAAACAGCTCGCCCTTACCTATTGCGAATGGTCGAGCCCGAGCCAGCAGATGACGCTCGTCGATTGGACGCTGATCGACGGCCAGGAGAGTGCGGAAGGTTTTGCCGGCCAATTGCTGTTGCCGCCGCGGCCCTTTGCCGCTTCGACCGCGATCGGCGAGGCGATCACGTACGCGGCGCGCGAGTTCGAGCGCTGCCCCTATCCGGCCGAACGCCGCACGATCGACATTTCGGGCGACGGGACGAACACCAACGGCCTGCCCGCCGAGATCGGCCGCGACCGCGCCGTGGCGGCCGGCATCACGATCAACGGCCTGGCAATCCTCTCGGACAGTCCGAGTCCCTGGAACCCCAACCACACCCATCCGCCCGGCGGGCTCGATGGCTGGTACCGCGAAAACGTGATCGGCGGCACCGGCGCCTTTTTGCTGTCGGTGATGGGTTTCGAGACGTTTGCGTTTGCCATGGTCAACAAGCTGACGCGCGAATCGACCTGAAACAAATACGACCCCCCAACCTGGAGCCCCCCCGAATGACCCCCCGCTCGATCTCCCGCCGCTTTGCCGTCGGCGGCGGCTTGGCGCTGTTCTCGGCCCCCGTGCTCGCGCAGCATGCCGGGCACGGCCCCGTCTACGAACGCCTGAACCAGCCCGGCCGCATCGACGTGCCGGCGATCGCGCAAGAACAGCGCGTGTTCGATTCGATCGCGCCCAAAGCGCCGCGGCAGGGGCGCTGGATCGAGCGCGCCCCGCTGCCGTTGCCGCGCACCGAAATGGCGTGGGCGGCCGAGCGCAACGGCAAGCTGCATCTCGTGGGCGGCTATGCCGAGCAGCGCGTCGACAAGCCCTACCACCATATCTACGACGCGGCGGCCAACAGCTGGCTGCAAGCACCGGACCTGCCGCTGGGGGCCAACCATGTCGGCGTCGCCGTGCTCGACGGGCGGCTCTATGCGCTCGGCGGCTTCATCGACCAGAATCGCCGCCCGCATGCCGAATGTTTCGTGTTCGGGGCCGAAGGCGAGCGCTGGTCGAAGATCGCGCCCTTGCCCACACCGATGGGTGCGATGGGCTGCATCGCCTACGAGGGCCGCATCCATGCGGTCGGCGGGGCCGACGGCGACACGGCCGAAGCGCGCCTGTCGCGCAGCCAGCACATCGTCTACGACCCCAAGACCGACAAATGGGGTACTGCCGCCCCGTTGCCGACGGCGCGCGACCATATCGGCATCGTCGCGAATGCCGGGCTCGTCCATGTGATCGGCGGGCGCGTGAATAGTTTTTACACAAACTCGCATCTGCACCACACCTACGACGCCAAGGAAGACGCGTGGCGCATGCGCAATCCGCTGCCGACCGCGCGCTCAGGGCATGGGGCCACGCTCTATCGCGGCCAGATTTTCTGCATGGGCGGGGAAGGCTCGAACCGCGTGTTCGGCCAGAACGAAGCCTACGACCCCACGACCGACAAATGGCTCGCCTACGCGCCGATGGCCACCCCGCGCCACGGCATGGGGGCGGTCGCGATCGGCGACGCGATCTACGTCGCCGGCGGCGGCCCGGTCATGGGCGGGGGCGTGAAGAGCGCCGTGCACGAGGCGTTTACGCTGGCATAGGGCCTGCCGCGTCTTTGCGCGCATAGACATGCAGCCAAGGGGTGGGCTCGGCATCGTAGCCGGTGCCCATCACTTGCTCGATCTGCGGCGACGGGAAACCGACGTCGGCGAAGGTGGCCGCGAGCCAATCTGGCGAAGGGTAATTGTAGAGGCGCCCGAAACGGTCGCGGCCTTCTTGCGTGCCTTCTTTGAAGCTCGAATAGAAGACGCCGTCTGCACGCAGTGCGCGGTGGATCGCGCGCAGAATGCCGGGCAGTTCGGCGCGCGGCACGTGCAGCAGGCACGCGTTGGCGTACACGCCGTCATACGCGTTTTTCGCTGCGAGATCGGCAAAGCGCAGCACCTGCACGGAGCGGCCCAACCGCTTCTGCGCCTCGGCCGCCAATTCGGGCGAGCCGTCGCTGGGCGTGAGGTCGAGGCCCTTGGCGAGCAAGGCCGCACTGTCGCGCCCGCTGCCGCAGCCGAGTTCGAGCACGGCCGCGTTCGGCGCGAGCAACGACGAGAAACGTTCGATGTGGCGCATATTCGGCGGCGTGCCGCGGGCGGCATAGCGCGCGGCTTCGGCCGCATAAAATGCGGTCGTCTGCGGGTCGTCGGCCATCGATTGGTCTTTCTGTTGCATACGTTCGGGGCCCGGCGTTTAACTTGGCGCTCCGAAATCTAGCACGAGGGTTGGCCTTGGCATGACTTGGTCCGTAGTGGCACACGACCGCGCAAGCGGCGAATTCGGCATTGCCGTGGCGACGCGGTTTTTTGCCGTGGGCGCCTTGTGCATGTATGTGAAGCCGGGGGCCGGGGCCGTGGCCACGCAAGCCTTGATCAATCCCTATCACGGGATCGACGGCATCGATTTGCTCGAGCGCGGCATTCCGGCCAAGGAAGCTTTGGCGGCCCTGCTTGCGCGCGATGCCGGGCGCAGCGTGCGCCAAGTGCATCTGATGGACGCGGTCGGCGATTTTGCCGCCCACACGGGCGAGGGCTGCATCGACTTCGCGGGCCATCTGATCTTCGAAGATTTTTCGGTCGCCGGAAACATGCTCGCGGGCAAGCAGGTGATCGAGGCGACGGCCGAGGCGTTCGCGCTGAATGCGGGCCTGCCGCTGGCCGAGCGTTTCATCGCCGCCCTCGATGCGGGCGAGGCCGTGGGTGGGGACAAGCGCGGGCGCCAGTCGGCCGCCTTGCGCATCCACAAAAACGACGAGTACCCCGTGCTCGACATCCGCGTGGACGACCACGAATATCCGCTCGTCGAACTGCGCCGCCTGTACGAAAAAAGCAAAGAACGTTTTTCGATTTTCCGCCAATTCCTCGCCTCGCGCGACAATATCGCGGGCACCTACGACCGCAGCAAAATCGACGCGGCCCTCGCGGCGGCCGGCATCAAATGACGGGCCTGCTCGAAGTCGACGATCTGCACACGTCTTTCGACACCGATGCGGGCGAGTTCCGCGCGGTGGACGGCGTGTCGTTTGCCGTCGCCCCCGGGCGCACGCTCGGCATCGTCGGCGAAAGCGGCTGCGGCAAGTCGGTCACGTCGCTGTCGATCATGGGCTTGCTCGCAAAGCCGGCGGGTCGCATCGCCAGCGGCGCCATCCGCTTTCGCGGCCAGGACCTCGCGAGGCTTCCCGAGCCCGAGATGCAGAAACTGCGCGGCGCCGATATCGCGATGATCTTCCAGGAGCCGATGACGAGCCTCAACCCTGCTTTCACGATCGGCAACCAGCTCGTCGAGGGCATTCTGCGCCATCGCGACATTTCGGCCGAGGCGGCAAAAGCGCACGCGATCGAGATGCTGCGCCGCGTGCGCATCCCGGCGCCCGAGGCGCGCTTCGACGAATATCCGCACAAGCTTTCGGGCGGCATGCGCCAGCGCGTGATGATCGCGATGGCGCTCGCCTGCGATCCCAAGCTGCTGATCGCAGACGAACCGACCACCGCGCTGGACGTGACGATCCAAGCCCAGATTCTCGATCTTCTGCGCCGCCTGCGCGACGAGACGGGGACGGCGATCGTGCTGATCACGCACGATCTCGGCGTGATCGCGGAGCTCGCCCACGACGTGGTCGTGATGTATGCGGGCAAGATCGTAGAGAAAGCCCCGGTCGAGCGGCTGTTCGCATGGCCGCAGCACCCCTACACGATCGGCCTTCTGGGGGCGATCCCGCAGCTGCACCGCGCGCGCGAACGCCTCGCCACGATCGACGGCACGGTGCCGAATCTCGCCAAGCTGCCGCCGGGCTGCCGCTTTGCCGCGCGCTGCCCGTTTGCGCAAGACCAATGCCGGCGCGAAGAGCCGCCGATGCGCGACCTCGGGCACGGCCAAGCGGCCGCGTGCTGGCTAGCACCGCTCGACGAGGCCCCTCTCAAGGCGGGCGCCGCATGACCGCGCCGCTTTTGAGTGCGCACAATTTGGTGAAGCATTTTCCGGTGCGCAAAGGCCTGTTCGGCCGCACGACGGGCTATGTGAAAGCCGTAGACGGCGTGTCGCTCGCCGTCGCCCCCGGCGAAACGCTGGGCCTCGTGGGCGAAAGCGGCTGCGGCAAATCGACGGTCGGGCGCATGCTGCTGCGCTTGATCGAACCGACGGCGGGCGACATCGAATTCGACGGGGCGGATCTTACGCGCCTTACCGAGCCCGAAATGCGCAAGGCGCGCCGCCATCTGCAGATCGTGTTCCAAGACCCTTACGCCTCGCTCAATCCGCGCATGACGGTGGGCGAAATCGTCGGGGAGCCTTTGATGCTGCACGGGCTGGCGCACGGGGCGGCGCGTGCGGAAAAAGTGCGCGAGCTGCTCGGCGTGGTCGGATTGCGGCCCGAGCACGACCGGCGCTATCCGCACGAGTTTTCGGGCGGCCAGCGCCAGCGCATCGGCATTGCGCGCGCTCTTGCGGCCGGGCCCAAACTCATCGTCGGCGACGAACCCGTCTCGGCCCTCGACGTGTCGGTGCAGGCCCAGGTGCTGAACCTGCTCAAGGATCTGCAGGCGCGTTTCGGCCTTGCCCTCGTGCTGATCGCGCACGATCTTGCCGTCGTCAAACATGCGGCCGACCGCGTGGCCGTCATGTATCTGGGCCGCATCGTCGAGATGGCCGATACGGCGACGCTCTATGCAGCACCCCGCCATCCCTATACGCAGGCGCTGCTGGCTGCGATCCCGGCTCCCGATCCGCAGCTCGCACGCTCCAAGACCTTGCTCGAGGGCGACGTGCCGAGCCCGATCGATCCGCCGCCGGGCTGCCATTTCCACACACGCTGCCGCTTCGTGCAGCCGCGCTGCCGCACGCAGACGCCCGCACTCGAAGAGGCGGCCAAAGGCCAGTCCGTTGCGTGCCATTTCTGGCGCGACATTCCGGCTTTCACGCCCGCCACCGCCCCGCCCGACAATGAAGCCGCACAGCGGCTTGAAAAACTGCAAAGCCGTTTCGTCTGATCCCCCACGAAGGAGACCAAAAATGTCCAAATTCCGAACCTTGATGGCCGCCATGACGGCCCTCGGCCTGATGGCCGGCGCTGCCGCCGCGCAGACGACGATGCGCATCGGCCTCGCTGAGGATCCCGACGCGCTCGACCCCACGTTTGCGCGCACCTTCGTGGGCCGCATCGTGTTCGCGGGTCTCTGCGACAAATTGTTCGACATCGACAACGATCTCAAGATCGTGCCGCAGCTCGCGACCGGCTTCGAATGGAGCGATGCGGGCAAGACGCTGACGCTCAAGCTGCGCGACGGCGTCACGTTCCACGACGGCGAAAAGATGGACGCCGAAGCCGTGCGCTTCAGCCTCGACCGCCATCTCAACGCGCCGCGCTCGGGCAGGCGTGCGGAAATCTCGGTCGTGCAGACGATCACGGTCGTCGATCCTTTGACCGTGCGCCTCACGCTGTCGACAGCGTTCGCCCCGCTCGTGGCGCAGTTCACGGACCGTGCGGGCATGATCGTGAGCCCCAAGGCCGCGATCGCCGCAGGCGACCAGTTCGCCGCCAGGCCCGTGTGCGCGGGTCCGTTCCGCTTCGTCGAGCGCATCGCGCAGGACCGCATCGTGCTCGAGAAATTTCCGCAGTACTGGAACGTCGCCAACGTGCATGTGGACCGCGTGATCTATCAGCCGATCCCGGACAACTCGGTGCGCTTCGCCAATCTGCAGGCGGGTGCCCTCGACATGATCGAGCGCCTGCAGCCGACCGACCTGCCGGCCGCGCGGCGCAACGCGCGCCTGCGCGTGGTGCCGATCTCCGAACTCGGCTACCAGGGCATCACGATCAACACCGGCAACGGCGAGCGCGCCAAATCGCCGATCGGCTCGGATGCGCGCGTGCGCGAAGCCTTCGACCTCGCCATCGACCGCGCCGTGATCAACCAGGTCGTCTACAACGGCGAGTTCACGCCGACGGCACAGGCGGTTCCGCCCTCGAGCCCCTACCACAACAAGAACCTCAAAGCGTCCGCGCGCAATCTCGACCGCGCCAAGGCGCTGATGGCACAGACCGGCCTGCGCCTGCCGGTCGTGGTCAATCTCACCACGCCGCCCAACCCCGATCTGCGCCAGGTGGCCGAGATCGTGCAGGCCATGACCAAAGAAGCCGGCTTCGATGTGCGCATCAACGTGATGGAGTTCGCAAGTTCGCTGAACGCCGCCGAGCGCGGCGAGTTCGAAGCCTATCTGCTCGCGTGGAGCGGCCGCCCCGATCCGGACGGCAATCTCTACGTCTTCGTCACCAAGGACGGGCCGCAGAACTACGGCAAGTATCTGAACCCGGAAGTGGACCGCCTGATGGACGAGCAGCGCACCATCGCCGATCCCACGCAGCGCATGGCCGTGCTCGAAAAGATTTCGGCGATCACGGCGGCCGATCGGCCGATCCTTTATATGTGGCATCGCACAAACTTCCTTGCGCACGGGCAGCGTCTCACCGGCTTCGTGCCGGTGACCGACGGGCTCATCCGCCTGCAGGGCGTGCGGCTCGCCGCAAACTAAGGCCCGCGCATGTTCGCTTTCCTCGCCCGCCGTCTCGCCAGCATCGTGCCGACCTTGATCGTCGTCTCGATGCTGGTGTTCGGGCTGCAATTGCTGCTGCCCGGCGACCCAGCTTCGATGCTGGCGGGCGAGGATCGCGACGAACAATCCTTGGCCGAAATCCGCGCCTATTACGGGCTCGACCAGCCGATCTACGTGCAGTATCTGCGCTGGATCGGCGGCGTGCTGCAGGGCGATTTCGGCACGTCCCTGCGCATCGGCCAGCCGGTGCTGGAACTCGTGCTCGCGAAACTGCCCGTCACGCTGCAGTTGGGCGGCATGGCGTTTTTGATCGCGTGCCTGATCGGCATCCCGATGGGCGTGCTCTCGGCCGTGCGCAAAGATTCGGTGTGGGACTACGCCGCCAACGCGATCGCTTTGTGGGGCCTGTCGACGCCGAATTTCTGGCTCGGCATCATGCTTATTCTTTTGGTGTCGGTCGAACTCGGTTGGCTACCGCCGTCGGGCTACGTAAGCCCGTTCGAAGACTGGAAGCAGAGCTTGGCCACCACGATCATGCCGGCCTTCGTGCTCGGCAATTCGATCGCGGCCGTGTTCATGCGCCACACGCGCGCGGCCATGCTGCAGGCCTTGAACCAAGATTATGTGCGCACTGCGCGCGCCAAGGGCCTCAGCGAAAAGATCGTCATCAACAAACATGCTTTGCGCAACGCGCTGGTGCCCGTGGTGACGCTGGGCGCGCTCGAGCTCGGCGCGCTGTTCTCAGGTGCCGTGCTCACCGAACAGGTTTTCACCATCCCGGGCTTCGGCAAGCTCGTCGTCGATGCGGTGTTCAACCGCGACTATCTGGTCGTGCAGGGCGTGGTGCTCGTGACGGCCACGGCCTATGTCGGCTTCAATCTTTTGGCCGACATCGCCTATTTCCTCATCAATCCGCGGCTGCGCCAGCAATGACCAGCATTGCCCAAACGGTCGAAAGCCCCGGACGGCGCGCCTTGCGCCGCTTGCTGCGCCGTCCCGCCGCGATGTTCGGGCTCGCGATCGTAACGCTGTTTGTTGCGGCCGCCCTGCTCGCCCCGTTTGTCGCCCCCGCCGATCCGATCGCGACGAACTGGGGCGCGATCCGCAAAGCGCCGAGCGCCCTCTATTGGTTCGGCACCGACGAGAACGGCCGCGATCTTCTGTCGCGCGTGATTTACGGGGCGCGCGCGTCGCTGCAGGCCGGCGTGATTTCGGTCGCGATTTCGATCGCGGTCGGGCTGCCGCTCGGGCTGCTCGCAGGTTATGTCGGCGGCTGGATCGATGCGGTCATCAGCCGTATCACCGACGCGATGCTGGCCTGCCCGTTCCTGATCCTGGCCATCGCCCTTGCGGCGTTCCTGGGGCCGAGCCTCACCAACGCGATGATCGCGATCGGCATTTCGGCGACGCCGGCCTTCATCCGCCTCACGCGCGGGGCCACGCTCAATGCCAAGGTCGACGACTATATCGAGGCCGCGCGCGCGGTCGGCAATCCGCATTGGCGCATCGCGGCCGTGCACCTGCTGCCCAACATCCTGCCGGCTTTGATGGTGCAGGCGACTTTGGCATTGGCGGCCGCCATCATCGCCGAGGCGAGCCTGTCGTTCCTGGGATTGGGCCAGCAGCCGCCCGCCCCCAGCTGGGGCTCGATGCTGAACAATGCCCAGCGTTTCATCACCCAAGCGCCCTGGATGGCGCTGTTTCCGGGTGCGGCGATTTTCCTCGTGGTTCTGGCCTTCAATCTGCTCGGCGACGGCCTGCGCGACGCGCTCGACCCCCGCCACCGTTAGAGACGGCACCATTCTTGCTGTGCTTTGCCCCTCGCAAATTCGGAGGGGTTCCATGAAGTTCTTTACGATGGCAATTGCCGCGGCCGGCTTGGCGCTGGCAGCACCGGTTGCCCACGCGCAAGGCACCTTGCGCATCGGCATGACCGCGTCGGACGTGCCGCTCACCACCGGCCAGACCGACCAGGGCGGGGAAGGCATGCGCTTTCTCGGCTACACGGTCTACGACGCGCTGATCAACTGGGACCTCTCGAAGGCGGACCAGCCCTCGGGCCTCGTGCCCGGCCTTGCCACGAGCTGGTCGGTCGATGCGACCGACAAGAACAAATGGACCTTCAGAATCCGCCCCGGCGTCAAATTCCACGACGGGTCGGATTTCGACGCCGAAGCGGCCGTCTGGAACTTCGAAAAACTGCTCAACCAGCAAGCGCCGCAATTCGATCCGCGCCAGTCGGCGCAGGGGCGCAGCCGCATCCCGGCCGTCGCCGCGACCAAGGCCGTCGACAAGCTGACGCTCGAAATCACGACGCGCAGCCCCGACGCCACGCTGCCCTACCAGATCGCCTGGATCATGTTCTCGAGCCCGGCGCAGTGGGAGAAGGTCGGCAAGAGCTGGGAGAATTTCGCGCGCACGCCGTCGGGCACGGGCCCGTGGAAGCTCGCCAATTTCGTGCCGCGCGAGCGCGCCGAACTCGTCCCCAACGCCGAGTATTGGGACAAGGCGCGCGTGCCGAAGCTCGACCGGCTCGTGCTGATCCCGCTGCCCGAAGCCAGTGCGCGCACCGCCGCGTTGCGCTCGGGCCAGGTCGACTGGATCGAAGCGCCCTCGCCCGACGCGCTCGCCTCGCTGCGCCAGGCCGGCATGAAGATCGTGACCAACGCCTATCCGCATAACTGGACCTGGCACTTAAGCCGCGTCGAAGGCAGCCCGTGGAACGACATCCGCGTGCGCCAAGCGGCCAACCTCGCGATCGACCGCGACGGCATCAAGGAATTGCTGGGCGGCATGGCGATCCCGGCGCAGGGCTTCTTCCCGCCGGGCCATCAATGGTTCGGCGCGCCGAAGTTCAAGCTGCGCCGCGACTTGACGGAAGCGCGCAAGCTGATGGCCGAAGCCGGCTACGGGCCGGGCCGCAAGCTCGCGACCAAGATCCTGATCGCGCCCTCGGGCTCGGGCCAGATGCAGCCGCTGCCGATGAACGAGTACGTGCAGCAGAACCTCGCCGACATCGGCATCGACATCACGTTCGAGGTCGTGGACTGGAACACGCTCATCAATATCTGGCGAGCGGGCGCCAAGCACGAAACGTCGCGCGGGGCGACGGGCATGAACTACACCTACTTCATCCAGGACCCGTTCACCGGCCTCATCCGCCATCTGCAGAGCACGCTGCATCCGCCGGCCGGCACCAATTGGGGCCTCTACGCCGATCCAGCGATGGACGCTTTGTTCGAGAAGGTGCGCAACACCTTCGATCCCGCCGAACAGACCAAGGTGCTGCAGGAAATCCACGAGAAATACGTGGACGAAGCTTTGTTCCTGATGGTCACGCACGACGTGAACCCGCGCGCGATGACCGCCCGCGTGCAAGGCTTCGTGCAGGCGCAGAACTGGTTCCAGGATTTCTCGTCGATCACGATGTCGCGCTGAAATCCTCGGTGCTGAAACAGCCCCCGTCCGCCAAACCAGGCGGGCGGGGGTTTTTCTTTGGCGCGCGGAACAAATTTGCCAACTGAATCAGGCGTGCGCGGCGTTGTGCCGCACCCCGGTTAACGCTCTCCCTATCAACGCGGATCGGGCGTAGATTGTCTGCCAAGGCGTACAATGCGCCGTCCGTGGGTGGGAGAGACCGATGAAGTCGATTGTGCGCGCCGGTTTGGCGCTGGGCTTGGTGCTGCTGGCCGCTTGCGATCCGGACGGCAAACCCGCCGTGTCGCTGCAGCAAGCGCGGCAGATTGCCGCCGAGTTCCAGGGCCAAAGCTTCCAGCCGCCGCCGCGCACGATCTCGGACATCGCCGCGATTCTCGACCAGCAGAAGCCGGATCCCGCCAAAGTCGCGGCCGCGCTTGCCAAGGCCGATGCGCAGCCCGCCCCCGCCCTGCAGGGTGCGGAGCTTGCGGCCTTTCTTTACGAGCGCGCCTTGGCATCGGGCGAATTGGGCCGCATCCAGCAGCGCCTGGCCGATCTGCGCCAAGCCAACGAATTGGCGCGCGCCGCCAATGTCGGCGGCCAGATCCAACAGCGCTATCTGCAGCAGCTCGCCCAGGCCGAGGCGGCGTCCGGCAATGTCGGGACCGCCATCAAAATGACCGAGACGCGCGTGGCGGAAGCAACCAACCCCGTGCAGCGCTTCAACGCGACCAGCGGCCTCGTCGGCTGGAGCGTCAATCGCGGCGATCTCGCGCGCGCGACGGCCGAACTCAAGAAGATGGAAGATCTGCTGGTCGAGATCCGCCAGAACTCGCGCATGCCGCAGCAGACGCTGTGGGACGTGCAAAGCGGGGTCGCGCGCGCGCGCGGCCTCGTGGCGATGGAAAGCGGGCGCTATGCCGAAGCCGAAGCGCATCTGCGCGCGGCCCTTGCGGAAAACGCGCGCCTCGTCGCCAACGAGCGCAGCGTGACCGCGCAGTGGAGTGCGCCGTCGGGTGCCCTCACCGAGCGCGGCCTGTTCTTCTCGCAGAACCTCGCCAACGCGATCATGCGCCAGGGTCGCTACGTCGAAGCGGAGGTCGAAATCCGCCGCGTTCTGCTGGCGCGCCTGCAGCGCCAGGGCCGCTACGCGGTCGAAACGCTGCAGACGGTGCAGCTGCTGGCCGACAATCTGATGGAGCAGGGCCGCATCGCAGAGGCCGAACGACTCGCGCACGCGGTCTACGATTCCTACGAGACAATGCAGCTCGATCCGAGCTTCAACGGCTATGTGCGCGCGATGGGCTTGGTGGCGCGCGCACAGATGCTGCACGGCGACGCGTCGGCCGCGTTGCGCACCTTTGCCGATCTGCGCAAGCGCCTGGGCAACAATCGCCAGGCGGTCGCGCGCGTGTTCGACGCGAACCTCACCTGGGGCATGGCGTCGCTGGTCGGCGGCAATGCGCCCGAAGCCGAGCGCGTCTTCGCGAATATCGCCACCCGGCGCTTGGCCTCGCTCGGCGAGCGCAACTGGGACACCGCCATGGCGCGCGCCTTGTTGGGTGCGGCGAAGAGTGCGAGGGGCGACGTTCCGGGTGCGCTCGCCGAATTCGACGCCGCCGCCCCGATCCTGCTGCAGAGCTCGCGCCAGTCGGACGACGAGGAGCAAGGCTCGGCCGGGCGCGACGCGCAGTTGCGCTTGGCCTTCGAAGGCATGATGTCGGCTTTGGCGGCCTCCAACCGGCCGGGTGCCGCCGAAGAAGCCTTCCGCATCGCCGACGCCGTGCGCGGCCAGGGCGTGCAGCGCGCCCTTGCGCAATCCTCGGCGCGCGCGGCCGCAAGCGATCCGGCTTTGACCGAATTCGTGCGCCAGGAACAGGACACGCAAAAGCAAGTGGGCGCCCTGCAAGGGCTGCTCACCAATATTCTGTCCGCCCCCGAGCGCGACGAAACCGCCGTGCGTGCACTGCGCGTGCAGATCGACAATCTGCGCGCCGCGCGGGCCGCGATCCGCCAGGAGATCGAGCGCCGCTTTCCGGACTACGCGAATCTGATCGATCCGCGGCCCGCGACGGTCGAGCAGACGCGCCGCGCTTTGCGCGGCGGCGAAGCGCTGATCGCCACCTATGTCGGGCAGTCGCAGAGCTTCGTATGGGCCGTGCCGCAGACGGGACCGGTGGCGTTCGCAGGCGTGCCGCTCGGCCGCCAGGCGATCGGCGACACGGTCGCCACGTTGCGCAAAGCGCTCGATCCCAACGCCGCTGCGCTCGGCGACATTCCGGCTTTCGACGTCGCGCTTGCGGGCAAACTCTACGACGCGCTGCTGAAGCCGGTCGAAGCGGGCTTTGCCAATGCCGCGTCGCTGCTCGTGGTGCCGCACGACACGCTCGGCCAATTGCCGTTCGGCGTGCTGGTCACGAACCAAGTGCAGCTCGCCGCCGAGCGCGACGGCGAGGCGCTATTCTCGGCCTACAAGCCCGTGCCGTTCCTGATCCGCAAGGCCGCGATCACGCAGCTGCCGTCGGTCGCCTCGCTTGCCACGCTGCGCAGCCTGCCGCCCGCCCCCGCCAATCGGCGCGCCTTCATCGGCTTCGGCGATCCGTGGTTCAGTGCCGAGCAAATGGTCGAAGCAAAAACCGAAGCGGCCGCCGCCGCGCAAACCGCGAGCCTCGCCACGCGCGGTGCGGCCAATCGGCTGCAGACGCGCGGGCTGCCGCTCGTGCGCCGCTCGGCCCCGGCCACGACCGGCATCGACAGCGCGGAGCTTGCCAATCTGCCGCGCCTGCCCGACACGGCCGACGAGGTGCGCGGCATCGCCCTTGCCCTCAATGCCGCACCGTCGGATTTGTATTTGGGCGCCGCCGCCAACGAGCGAAACGTCAAGACGGTCGATCTTTCGAATCGTCGCGTCGTGATGTTCGCCACGCACGGGCTGATCCCTGGCGATCTCAACGGCCTGCTGCAGCCGGCCTTGGCGCTGTCGGCCCCCAACGTCGCCGACATCGACGGCGACGGGCTGCTCACGCTCGACGAGGTGCTGGGCCTCAAGCTCAATGCCGATTGGGTTGTGCTCTCGGCCTGCAACACGGCGACCGGCGACGGGGCCGGGGCCGAAGCCGTCTCCGGCCTCGGGCGTGCTTTTTTCTATGCCGGCACGCGCGCCTTGCTCGTGTCGAACTGGCCGGTCGAAACCACGAGCGCGCGCACGCTCACGACCGACCTGTTCGCCCGCCAGGCGCGCGACGCCAATCTTGCGCGCGCTTCCGCCTTGCAGCAGGCGATGCTGGGGCTGCTCGACGGGCCCGGCTTCGTCGATCCCGCAAGCCGCCAGACCGTTTTCGCCTACAGCCACCCGATCTTCTGGGCGCCGTTCAGCCTCGTGGGCGACGGCGGCGGCAGCGGGCGCAGCGTGGCGCAAGCCGAGTGATGCGCGTCACAACCCGCAGCTTCCGAGGCGTGCTAAGCTTGGCTGGTTCGTCGAAAGAGGAGTGCCGTTCGATGGTCCCGCGTCTTGCCTTTGCGTTTTTCGCCCTTGCCGCAATGCCGGCCTTGGCGGCCGATCCCGTCGCCATCGTCGAGGATGCCAAGGGCCGCAATCTCGATGTCGATTTCATGGACTATCTCGAGGCTGGGCGCGTCGTAAAACTTGGCGCCGGCGACGAGCTTGTGGTGGGCTATCTCGCCTCGTGCTGGCGCGAAACGATCAAGGGCGGCACCGTCACGATCGGCGCCGAGCAATCCGCGGTCGCGGGCGGCACGGTGCGGCGCGAGAAGGTCGCCTGTTCGGGCACCAAGATGCAGCTCACGAGCGACCAGGCCGCCAAATCCGGCGTGATGGTGTTCCGCGCGCCGCCGCGCCCGACGGCTGCGGCCGCAAGCGCGGCACAGCCCACGCAGACGATCTACGGCCTGTCGCCCGTGCTCGACGTCAAAGGCGGGGGCCAGATCACGATCGCGCGCCTCGACCAAGCGGAAGCGCCGGTCACGCTCGACATCCCGGCCCAGCAATTGATGCGCGGCAGTTTCTTCGACATGGCCAAGGCCGACCGCGCCTTGGCTGCAGGCGGCATCTATCGCATTTCGGTGGGCGGTGCGGGCGATGCGCGGCAGATCGTGTTCAAGGTCGATACCGAGGCCAAACCCGGTGCGGCCCCGATGCTGAGCCGCCTGCTGCGGCTCTAGATGAAAGCAGCAAAGCGCGATTGGTTGGCGGCCGCACTGGCCGTCGCGTTGGGGGCGGCGGCGATCGCGTCGCCGCTGGCCGACGGGGTACGCGGCCTGTCGGTCGATGTCGCGTTTGCGCTGCGCCACGCCGTGTTCGGTGCGCGCCACACGGCCGCCCAATCGCCGAGCGTCGTGCTGGCGATCGACGAAGAGACCTACCGCACGCCGCCTTTTGCCGGCACGCCGCAGGTGCTGTGGACGCGCGAGATCGCACCTGTACTGGCGGCCATGCTCGAAGGCGGTGCGCGCGTGGTGGCGTTCGACGTGATTTTTCCGACGTCGGTCGAACGCTATCTGCCGGGCTTCGACCGCGATTTTCTCCGGGCCTTGCGCGCGGGTGCGCGCGACGGGCGCGTGATCTTGGGCAAGGTGCAGCACGGGGCATCGCCCATCGTGCCGTTCCAGGGCCAGAGTTTTGCCGTCGGCCACGATGCCAATATCCGCGCCACGAACCTGTTTCGCGATGCCGACGAGACGATCCGCCGCGCGCCGTTATTCTTCGACGTGGTCGAGGGCGGCGCCGTACGCCTTGAAACGTCGTTGGGCCTCGAAGCGGCGGCGCGCGCCCTGGGAAAAGCGCCCGAGAAGCGCAGCGACGGCGTATGGCTGGCGGACAAGCGCATTCCAGGCTCCGCCGCCAACGCAATGCCGATCGATTTCGAGGGCGGCGGCGCCGACATCCCGGCCTTTTCGCTGGCCGATCTGCGCGCTTGCGTCGAGAAGGGCGACGACGCGTTTTTCAAGACGCATTTCGACGGCAAGATCGTGTTTGTCGGCACCTTGCTCGATGTCGAAGACCGCAAGATAACGTCGCGTCGCTTCATGACCGGGCCGGAAGGGGCTGCTGCCGCCCCGCGCTGCGCATTGCCGCCGCGCACGGACATTGTGCGCGACGATGTGGTGCGCGACGCGATCCCCGGCGTGTTCGTGCATGCAAGCTTCGCCAACAATTTGGTGCGCGGCGGCGGCCTCTTTGAGCTCGGCCGTGCCGGCGAAGCGACGGCGAGTGCGCTGCTGCTTGCCGCAACAGCCGCCTTGGCGCTGAGCCTGCCGGCTGCACTTGCCGCAGCGGCCTTTGCCGGCGTGGCGCTTGTCTGGACGGCGATCAGCGTTGCGGCCTTGCAAGCCGGGCTCGTCTTGCCGTTTTTGACCGCACTCCTGGCCGCAGCAGCGGCCGGTGCCGGGCTGATGGGCTATCGCTTCGCCGTCGCCGACAAGGACAAGCGCCTCTTGCGCAAAAGCTTCGGGCTTTATCTGGCGCCGGCCATGGTGGACCGGCTCGTGAATGCGCAATCGCCGCCGCAATTGGGCGGCGAGGAGCGCACGGTCACCGTGATGTTTTCGGACGTTGCGGGCTTCACGGCCTTGTCCGAAGGGCTCACGCCGCCGCAGCTTGTGCAGGTGATGAATGCGTATCTGTCGGCGATGACCGACATCGTCGAAGCCCATGGCGGCTTCGTCGACAAATATATCGGCGACGCGATCGTGGCCGTGTTCGGCGCCCCGCTCGACGATGCCGCACACGCGCGCAACGCCGTCCAAGCCGCCCTTGCCTGTGCGGCGAAACTCGACGCGATGAACGAGGACGCCGCACAGCCGTTTCTGGGCCATCGCCTCAAAGCGCGCATCGGCCTCAATGCCGGAGCGGCCCTCGTCGGCAATATCGGCTCGACGCGGCGCTTCAACTACACGGTCATGGGCGACACGGTGAACCTCGCCTCGCGCCTCGAAGGGGCAAACAAATATTACGGCTCGACGATCATGTGCGCGGATGCGGTGCGCGCCGCGATAGCCGACGATCCGTTCGCATGGCGCGAGCTCGACCGCATCCAAGTCAAAGGCCGCGCCCAGCCGGTGACGATCCTCGAACCCTTGGGGATCGCGGCTACGCTGGCGACGGACGCGCAAACACGCGCCGCGGAATTCGCGCGCGCGCTTGACGCCTATCGCAAGCGCGATTTCCAAGCGGCATTGCGGATTGCGGCCGGGCCGGTCTTGGCAAAGGATCCGGTCGCGCGCAGCTTCGTCGAGCGCGTCGCGGCACTTGATCCGGCACAACTCCCCGAAGATTGGGAAGCCGTTACGGCATTGGACGCGAAATAAGCGCTGCGAGTTCGGGTGCGAGGCCAATGCTCGGCGCCGACGGCGCCGGGGCGAAGTTCGGCGACGAATCGCGCACCATGCGCTCGAGCCTGGCAATGCTGGCCTCGAGCGAACCCAGCAGGCGCACTTTGGTCAAAGCCTGCACGCGCGGCACAAGGCCGGCCAAGCCGGCGCCGCCCAGAATTACGATATCGGCCCCGTCTTCGTCGGCGCAGGCGGTGGCGGCCGCCGCCAATTCGCCCAAGGCGCGTTCTGGATTGGCGGCAATCTCGGCCCCGGTCGCAGCGACCGCGCGCACGCCGGCAAGCTGGGCCGACAGCCCCAACGTGCCCACAAACTCGGTCAACATCGGAACCCAGCGCGCGCCGCCGGTGAGAATGCCCACACGGCTGCCCATTTCGACCGCCTCGCGCATCGCGGCTTCCGCCATGCCGATCGCCGGAACGGGTGCAATTTCCCGCAGCGCTTCGATCCCCGGATCGCCGAAACAGGCCAGCAAGACGCCTTCGTGATGCGGGCGGTAAAACGCCGAAAACGCATCGAGGGCGGCATGGCTCGCGATCGCCGCCGCCGCGCGCGTGCCGATATAGCGCGCGCCGAACCGCGCCGTGACCGGATCGAACTGCGTGTCGGGAGACGCGCATTTTTGGGCATTCGCTGCGACCAGGTCGGTGATGTCAGGCGAGGTATTCGGATTGATCAGCAAGAGTCGCATGAAACTGCCTATTTTTTGGGCGATTGCGGCCGGGTTCTCCCTTTATCGGCCGAATCGGGTCGATTCGCCAGCCAAAGGCGCACTGGCACCTTGGTTGCAAACCCTTTGCCGGTTCTTGTCTTTTTGGAGCATCCCCCCATGAAAATTCGGACTTTGATCGGTGCCGCCCTCGGCCTTGGTTTGCTGGCCAGCGCGGCCCAAGCGCAGACGACGCTGCGCATCGCCATGACGGCCGCCGACATCCCGCGCACGCTGGGCCAGCCCGACCAGGGCTTCGAAGGCAACCGCTTCACGGGCCTCACCATGTACGACGCGCTGACGGCATGGGACCTCAGCAGTGCGGACAAACCTTCGGTGCTGATCCCGGGCCTCGCGACCGAATGGGCGGTCGATGCCAACGACAAGACCAAGTGGATCTTCAAGCTGCGCTCGGGCGTGAAGTTCCACGACGGCAGCGCCTTCAACGCCGACGCCGTGGTGTGGAACGTGCGCAAGGTGCTGGACCGCGAAGCGCCGCATTTCGACGCGAGCCAAGTCGGCGTGACGGCGAGCCGCATGCCGACGCTGCGCACCGCGCGCAAGATCGACGACCTCACGGTCGAGCTCACCACGAGCGAGCCAGATTCGTTTCTTCCGATCAATCTGACCAACCTCTTCATGGCAAGCCCCGCGCATTGGGCGGCGAAGCTGGCGGCCGTACCCGCCACGGTAACGGAAGCCCCCGCGCGTGCGGCCGCCGCATGGACCGCGTTTGCGGCCGACGCCTCGGGCACGGGCCCGTGGAAGATGGTGCGCTTCGTGCCGCGCGAGCGGCTTGAGCTTGCCAAGAACGACGCCTATTGGAACACGGCGCGCGTGCCGAAGATCGACCGCATGGTGCTGCTGCCGATCCCGGACGCCAATGCGCGCACGGCGGCATTGCTGTCGAACCAGGTCGATTGGGCCGAAGCGCCGGCACCCGACGCCGTCCCGCAGATCCGCAGCCGCGGGTTCCAGCTCTTCGCCAACCAGCAGCCGCATGTGTGGCCGTGGCAGTTCTCGTTCGTCGAAGGCTCGCCGTGGCTCGACAAGCGCGTGCGCCAGGCCGCCAATCTGTGCGTGAACCGCACCGACATGAAGCAGCTGTTGAACGGCCTGATGGCCGAAGCGGTCGGCTCGGTGCCGCCGGGCCATCCGTGGTGGGGCAACCCCGATTTCAAGATCGGCTACCGCCCCGACGAAGCGCGCCGCATGATGACCGCCGCCGGCCACTCGGCCCAGCGCCCGCTCAAGGTGAAGATCCAGGTCTCGGCCTCGGGCTCCGGCCAGATGCTGCCGCTGCCGATGAACGAATATCTGCAGCAGGCCCTGCGCGAGTGCTTCTTCGACGTCGAGCTCGACGTGATCGAGTGGAACACGCTGTTCACGAACTGGCGCATCGGCGCGAAGGACCCGACCGCGCGGGGCGCGCACGCGGTCAACATCACCTTCGCGGCGATGGATCCGTTCTTCGCGTTCGTGCGCTTCGTCGACAGCAAGATGGCGCCGCCGGTTTCGAACAATTGGGGCTTCGTCAACGATCCGGAATTCGACCGGCTCGTGGCCGCCGCCCGCACCACGTTCGATGCGGCCGCGCGCGACACCGCCCTTGCGGCCCTTCACAAGCGCATCGTCGACGAGACGGTGTTCTTGTGGGTGGCGCACGATGTGGGTCCGCGCGCGATGAGCCCGCGCGTGCGCGGCTTCGTGCCGCCGCAGAGCTGGTTCGTCGATTTCTCGCCGATCACGATGAACTGAAAGGTGCCGACCGGGCGGGCCCAAGCGCCCGTCCGGTCGATCCCGCGCAAAAATGCTCGAATATCTCCTCAAACGAATCCTCTATGCCGTTCCCATCGCACTGGGCGTGAGCCTCGTGTGTTTTCTGCTCGTGCATATCGCGCCGGGCGATCCGCTTGTGTCGGTGCTGCCGGCCGACGCCTCGCAGGAAATGCAAGAGCAGCTGCGCGCCGCCTACGGCTTCGACAAGCCTTTGCCCGTTCAGTTCGGGCTGTGGATTTGGCGGGCCCTTGGCGGCGATCTCGGCTTTTCGATCGCGACCGGCCGGCCTGTGGCCGCCGAAGTATGGCGCGCGATCGGCAACACCTTCATGCTGGCCGTGTTCGCGGCCGCTTTCGGCTTTCTGCTCGGCGCGTTCCTCGGCTTCGTCGCCGGCTACTATCGCGGCACCTGGGTCGACCGTGCTTCGAGCGCGCTTGCCGTCGCCGGCATCTCGCTGCCGCACTACTGGCTCGGCATGGTGCTCGTGATCATCTTCTCGGTGCAGCTCAACTGGCTGCCCGCCACCGGGGCCGGCCCCGGCGGTTCGGCCGATTGGGAATGGGATTGGGCGCATATGCGCCATCTCATCCTGCCGGCCTTGACCATGTCGGTCATTCCGCTCGGCATCGTGGCGCGCTCGGTGCGCGCCCTCGTGTCGGACATTCTGTCGCAGGAATTCATCGATGCGCTGCGCGCCAAGGGCCTCTCCGAGCGCGGCATCTTCCTGCACATCCTCAAGAACGCCGCCCCCACGGGGCTCGCCGTGATGGGGCTGCAGCTCGGCTATCTGCTCGGCGGCTCGATCCTGATCGAGACGGTGTTCGCATGGCCGGGCTCGGGCTTCCTGCTCGGCAACGCGATCCTGCAGCGCGACCTGCCGCTGCTGCAGGGCAATATTCTGGTGCTGGCGATGTTTTTCGTGACCCTCAACCTGCTGGTCGATCTGGTGCAAACCTGGCTCGATCCGCGCATCAAGCGAGGCTGAGATGAGCGCTGCTTCCGCCGCCCTATCGAGCGACGCGGGCCAAGTGCCGGTCGCCTCGCGCGGCTATTGGGCCAACGTGCTGCGGCGCCTCGCGCGCGACAAGGTCGCGATGGCGTGCCTCGCGGTCCTCGTGCTGATCCTGCTCGCCGCGATCTTCGCACCGCTCATCGCACCGGGCGATCCCTATCGCGGTTCGATCATCCGCCGCTTGCGCCCCATCGGCACCGAGGGCTATCCGCTCGGCACCGACGAACTCGGCCGCGACATGCTCACGCGCCTCATCTATGGCGGGCGCCTGTCGCTGTTCATGGGCATCGTGCCCGTGCTGAACGCGTTTCTGATCGGCACGTTTCTGGGCGTGGTCGCCGGCTATGTCGGCGGCAAGACCAACATGGCGATCATGCGCACGATCGACGTGTTTTATGCGTTCCCTTCGGTGCTGCTCGCGATCGCGATTTCGGGGGCGCTGGGGGCCGGCATCTTCAATTCGATCGTGTCGCTGACGGTCGTGTTCATCCCACCCATCGCGCGCGTGGCCGAAAGCGTGACCACGCAGGTGCGCAATCTCGATTTCGTCGATGCCGCGCGCGCCAGCGGGGCGGGGGCGTTGACCATCATCCGCGTGCATATTCTCGGCAACGTCTTGGGCCCGGTCTTCGTCTATGCGACGGGCCTCGTGTCGGTGTCGATGATCCTTGCTTCGGGCCTGTCGTTCCTCGGGCTCGGCACCAAGCCGCCCGAGGCCGAATGGGGCCTGATGCTGAACACGCTGCGCACCGCAATCTACGTGCAGCCGGCGGTCGCGGCTTTGCCGGGGGCGATGATCTTTGTGACCTCGATCTGCTTCAATCTGTTTTCCGACGGGCTGCGCTCGGCCATGGACGTGAAACTGTGAGCGCACCCGTTCCCCACGAGGACATTGGCGGCCCGGCCCAGCCGCTTCTGTCGATCCGCGGCCTCGTCAAACATTTCCCGATCAAGGGCGGCGTGCTCAATCGCACCGTTGCGGTCGTGCAGGCCGTGGACGGGATCGATTTCGACGTCGCCAAAGGCGAAACGCTCGGCATTGTCGGCGAATCGGGCTGCGGCAAATCGACGACGGCACGCCTGCTCGTGCGGCTCATCGATCCCGATGCTGGCGAAGTGCTTTACGACGGGCTCAAGATCGGCTCGCAGGACGGGCTCGATCTGCGCGAGATGCGCCGCCATGTGCAGATGGTGTTCCAGGACAGTTTCGCCTCGCTCAATCCGCGCCTGACGATCGAGGACTCGATTTCCTTCGCGCCCAAAGTGCACGGGCTCAGCGCCGCGGAAGCCAAAGCGCGGGCGCGCGAATTGCTGCAGCAGGTCGGCCTCAATCCCAACCTGTTCGTGCGCCGCTATCCGCACGAGTTGTCCGGCGGCCAGCGCCAGCGCGTGAACATCGCGCGCGCTTTGGCCTTGCGCCCGCGCCTTGTGATTCTCGACGAGGCGGTGTCCGCACTCGACAAATCGGTCGAAGCGCAGGTGCTCAATCTGCTGCAGGATCTCAAAGCCCAGCTCGGCCTCACCTACGTTTTCATCAGCCACGATCTCAACGTCGTGCGCTACATGTCGGACCGCGTGATGGTCATGTATCTGGGCCGCGTGGCCGAGATCGGGCCGGTCGACGCGATCTACGGCAATCCGCGCCATCCCTATACCAAGGCGCTCCTGTCGGCGATGCCGTCGATGGACCCCGATGCGCGCACGCAAGAAGCCCCCATCGCCGGCGATCCGCCGAACCCGATCAATCCGCCGGCCGGCTGCCGCTTCCACACGCGCTGCCCGTTCTCGGAACCCGTCTGTGCGGCCAAGGTGCCGGATCTGGCGTCGGTCGCAGGCGACGCAAAACACGCGGTCGCCTGCCACATGAACGCGCCCGGCTCCGGCCATAGCCGCATTGCAGGTGCCGCATGACCGCCCCGTTGGTTTCCGTCGAAGGTTTGCGCGTGCTGTTCAAATCGGCCGACCGTACGGTGCATGCCGTCAACGGCGTCGATTTCGCGCTCCAGCCCGGCGAAGTGCTGGGGCTGCTGGGCGAGTCCGGCTCGGGCAAATCGGTCACGCTCAAAGCGCTGCTGCGCCTGCTGCCCGCCTCGCGCACGACCTTGTCGGGCAAGGTGACGGTCGCGGGCCACGACGTGCTGGCGATGGACGAAAAAGCGCTGCGCCAGTATCGCGGCGGCGTGGTGTCGATGGTGTTCCAAGAGCCGATGCTCGCCTTCGATCCCGTGTTCACGGTCGGCGACCAGATCGCCGAGGCGGTGATGCGCCACGAAGACGTCGGCAAAGACGCCGCCCGCGCACGCGCGCTCGAAATGCTCGAGCGCGTGCGCATCCCGTCGGCCAAGCGCCGGCTCGACGCCTATCCGCACGAAATGTCCGGCGGCATGCGCCAGCGCGCGATGATCGCGTTGGCGCTCGCGTGCAAGCCGCAATTGCTGCTGGCCGACGAGCCGACGACGGCGCTGGACGCCACCGTGCAGATCCAGATCCTGCTGCTGCTGCGCGAGCTCCAGAAAGAGTTCGGCATGGCCGTGATTTTCGTCACGCACGATGTGGGCGTGGCGGTCGAAGTGTCGGATCGCATGGCGGTGATGTACGGGGGCCGCATCGTCGAGCGCGGTTCGGCCGCCGACGTGATCCGCCGCACGGCCCATCCCTATCCGCAAGGGCTGCTCGCTTCGACCGTGCATGGCGCCATGCGCGGCACGCGGCTCGAGGCGATTCCGGGCGCTCCGCCCGATCTGTCGCGCATGCCCACGGGCTGCGCCTTTGCGCCGCGCTGCCGCTTGGCCGACGACACGTGCCGCAGCGTGGCACCGCCGATCGCGGCGCTGGCCCCCGGCCATGAAGCCGAGTGCCACCAGCCGCGCCTGAGCGCCGTTTAGAGCGACCCGGTCAGAACGACATCGTCGGGAACGGCGACGAGACACCCGTGCGCGGCGTGCTGCTCTGCGGCATCGCGGCGCCGCCATTTACAGCCGGGGCGGATGCACCGCCGACATTGCCGACAGCCATGACTGCCGGCGGCGGCGCTGTCGTCGGCACGAGCGCGGGTGCGCCGGGACCCGGCGGCGGTCCGCTCGAAAGCACGATTGCGGGTGGCGGCGGCGCACCCGGCGCAGCCGCTGGCGGCGGGGCACCCGGCGCAGCAGCGGCCGGCGGCGGCGGCGGGGCAACCACGACACCGACCGGCGAAACAGCAGGCCCGCTGTCGCCGCCGTCGCCAGGACTGCCGGGGCCGCCGGGGCCGCCCGGCGCACCCGGACCGCCTGCAACCACAGGTGCGCCGGGACCGCCGGGGCCGGGACCCTGCGCGCCGCCGCCGCCCTCGACGATAGGTGGCGGTGCCGTCAACAAGGCCAGCACGCTCGAACCGGCAGCCACACTTGGCGGCGGCGGCGGCGGCAACATCGCTGCCGCTTGGATTTGCGAAACGGGCGCCGCGTCGGAGAGTGCGCTTGAGATCGTGCTGCCGCCCGCACCGGCACCGGGGGCGGGCGCGGTGTTGTTGGGCGGCGGCTGCGCGCCCGCAAGCGGCACCGCGACGCTGTTGAAGGTGAAGCTGCCGGCCGTTGCCGTGACGGCGCCGACGGCCGTGCCGTTGACGGCGCCGGTGGTGCCGGTCAGCGACAAGGTGCCGCCGAAACTGTTGCTGGACTCGGTCAAGGTCAGCGCATAGGCGCCCGCCAGCGCGACTGTGGCGTTGCCCGACGTCGATATGGAACTGCCGTTCGTCTGCGAAAGCGTGCCGCCGGTGACCGACACATTTAGCGTGCCGTTCGACAGGATATTGCCGAACAACGTGTTGCCCGTGTTGGCGAGGACCACGTTGCCGCCGGTGGATGCGAGCGTGATCGAATTCATGAACGCGTTGCCGGGATTGCCCAGCGCAAGGGCGCCCGCAGCACTCGCATTGACGATGCCGGAAACCGCCATGGCGCCGTTTTGGCCGAGCGTGCCGCCGACGACGGTGACGATCAGCGGGCCGCCGACGGTGGCGGACCCGAGCGTCGTATTGCCGTTCGCGGTGAGATCGTATTTGCCGCCGGCCGTGACCGTGCCGCTTTGGGTGAACGTGCCGCCGCTGAACAATGTCAGCCCGCCGGAGATGTTCGAGTTGCCGAGCGCGAAGGCGTTGCTGTCGGTGTAGCTCGCCGCCCCGCCCGCCGTCGCGGTCAGCGAAACGGTCCCGAGATTGTTTCCGGTTTCGGTCAGGCTGATCGTGCCTGCGGCCGTAAATGTGCCGTTGCCGCCGCCGGTCAGCGCCGTGCCGTTGCTTTGCGTCAAACCGGCGCCCGACTGCACCGTAAGGCCGCTTGCGGCCGCGATATTGCCGAGCAGGGTATTGCCGCTGCTGCGCAGATTGGCCACGCCGGCGGTCGTGACGTTGATCGGCCCGCTGAAATCGTTGCCCGCTTCCGTCAGCACCACGCCGCCGCCGCCCGCATTGAAGGTCGCGCCGCCGCCGCCGGTAACCGTGACAAGCGCGCCGGATGCCTGGCCGATGCCGCCGGTGGTCCTCAAGGTAAGTACGGCGGCCGAAATACCGCTCAACGAACCGAACATGTCGGTTTCGGATTCGGCCAACAGCGTGCCGCCGACGGCATTGGCCCGCAACGTCACCGCTCCCGCACCGGGTGCGATCGCAAGATGGTCGATCGTGTTGTAGAGGCTGCCGTTGCGCGTCAGGTTGAAATCGCCCGACCCGCGCAGCACGAGCGACGGGGCGACGATGTTCCCGTTGGTGTTCTGCGTGAAGGTGCCGCCGGGCCCGGCCCACAGCGTCAGCACGTCGCTGGCGCCGAGCACCAGATTGCCGTCGAGGGCCGTGTTGCCGCCGTAGAAGACGATGTCGGTGCCGGATACGGTCAGCGTCTGGCCGAACGCAAAGGCGATGTCGCCGGTTCCGGCATTGTCGAAACGGATCCGCGACGGCGTGCCCGCGACCGTGCCCGCAGCGACGACGTTGAGCAGCGCACTCCCCGGACTGTCCGAGGTGTAGATGATCTGGCCGCTGGTCTGGAGCTGCGTCGAGGACACTTGAATCCCCGACAGCGTCGTCGCCCCGGCATCGACCAGCACGATGTCGCCCGTCATCCCGGCGCCGCCGACGAGATTGGTGGTGCCGCCCCCCAGAATGTCGTTGCTGCCTTGGCCGTACAGCGTGATGTTGGCCGCCCCGGTCGACAGCACGCCGCCCGTGCCGCCGCCGTTGATAAAGCGCAAGCCCGGCAAACTGCCGCTGGCGCCGAGGAAGCCGTTGAGCGCGATGTCGGCGGCAGCCGAGCGCACGCGCGCGCCGTTCGCAATGTCGACGCCGATCCCGCCCACGCCGGTGGCACCGCCTTCGCCGCTCAGCAGCACCGAGCCGGCCGCCGAGCCGGTATGGTCGACCAGGCCCGAGGCGCCGGTCAGAACGATGCCGCCGCCGCTGTTGCCGCCTTTGCCGAAGATCTTGATCTCGCCGCCGCCGTTCGTCGATATGCCGCCCGCGATGCTCACGCCCGTATTGCCGCTGCTCGCATTGCCGCCTTGGCCGGCGATCGCGACGGCGCCGCCGCCGGCCGCGATGCTGCCTGCAGCGCCGATCGAGACGCCCACGAAAGTACCCGCCGGCGTCGCGCCGAAAGTCGGCATGCCCGTGGGCGGCGACGCCCATGCAGCACCGCCGGCCAGCAGCAGTATGTTGCCGCCGTTCGTCGCGATCGCGGTGTTGACGGCGATGGCGCGGTCCGAGATCAAACTCGAAGACCCGCCCGACAGGGTTGCGTTGGCGCTGCCTTGGAAGACGATGCCGGCCGTCGCTCCGGTCGATGTCACGTCGAACGCGGCGCTGTTGGTGACGCTGATCGGCGCGTTGAACGCGACGGCGTCGGCGACGGTCGCCTGGAAATCGCCGCCGACTGAAATGGCGCCGAAGCTGGTGGCGTTCGCCGCCGCGAAATTCACGTTGCCGCCCGCCCCGGTGGCAATCCCGACATTGCCGCTGACGAACGAGTTCGAGACGTTCGCAAGAATGATGCTGCCGCCGAGGGTCGAGAAATCGACGTTGCCGCTGCGCGAGGCCGCACCCGCGATCGAGATGTCGTTCTGGGTCGAGATAATCGCAGGCAGAAACACCGAGCCTGCGCCGACGGTTGCCAGTTCGGTGAGCGGCGGCGCCGCCGCCGTGCCGAAGGCGGCGCCCAGCGACAAGGCCTCGCCGATATTGCCGTTGAAGCTGAGCGTGCCCGCACCGTGTGCGACGGTGAGATAGCCCGACCCGAGCGCGTTGATCGTGCTGTTGAACGTGATCGCGTTGTTGCTCGACGCCAGCGCGACATAGCCCGCCACGCCCGCGGCGCTTGCGCTGTAGCTTTGGCCGCCCACGGCCGTGGTGACGATCTGCATCGGCGAACCGCTGCCGCCGCCGTAAAACAGAATCTGTCCTGCCGTCGCCGACACCGCAAGGCTGGTGAGCGGCGTGGTGCCGCCAATGCTGCCCGCGTTCGTGGCGCCGACGGCGGCGCCTGCGAACTGGATATCGCCGGACGAGGCGGTCAGATTCAGCGAATAGGCGCCGTCGATCGGCAGTTCGACGCTCACGCCGCTGCCGGCCAAAATCGTCGTGTTGCCGCCCAGCGAAATCGAATTGGGCGTGCCGCTATTGAAAAACGGGAGTTGGAGCGTGTTGGCGACCGTAATTGTGCCCGCCAGCGACAGATTGCCGAGCACGTTGGCGCCCATGTAGATGCTGTCCGCCGTCTGGTTGGCGGTGATGGCGACGTTGCCGCCCGTGTAGAGATCGAACGAGCCTGTCAGGTTGTTGACTTGGTTGAGCGTAATCGTGCCCGACCCGCCGTTGATCGTGACCGTGCTGCCCGCCGTCTGGGTCAAACCGCCCGTTTGCGTGAAGCCGACGCCGTTGACGGTGAGATTGCCCGCGATGGTCGAGGCCTGGAGATTGGGCGTCGACGTGGTGGTGAGCGAAATGGCGCCCGTGCTGGTCGAGTTCAGCGTGATGTTGCCGATATTGTTCGCACCGTTCGTCAGCAGCGTCGGCGCGGTGCCGCCGAGCGTCAGCAAGAGGACGGCCGGATTGCCGACGGCGTTGATCGCCGCCGTCTGCGTGACGCCGCCGCCCGCCGTGATGTCGAGATCGCCGCCGCGCGTCGTGATCGCGGCATTGAGGGCGACTGCGGCGGGCGTATCGATGGCGATGTCGAGCGTGCCGCCCGAGGCGGCCGTCAGAGGTGCCGCGACCGTGATCGCCGTCGCGGCCGTCAGCGACAGCATGCCCGCACCCGTACTGCCGTAGGAGATCGCATTGGCGAGCGACAGCGTGTCGCCGGAGAGCCGCAGCGATTTACCGGTCGCAATCGTATAGGCGTTCGACACCGTAAGGGCCCCAAGCGTGCCGCCGACCTGCAACTCCGGCGTCGTGATTGCGCCCAGCAGCGCGCTGGTCACGTAGAGGCTCGCGACGTTCGGGGCCGCGACGCTGTAGTTGAAGAGGATGGGTGTCGCGCTCAATTCTTCGATGATGAAGCGCCCGAGGGAGCCGACCGTCGCCGAAAAGCCCGTGTCGAGCGCGAGCGAATTAGCGCTGATCTTGACGAACGCGCCGGCCGCACCGGTGACTTGGTTGCCGGTCCCGTATGTCTGCAGACCGGCATGGGCGCCGTCGCCCGTGCCGATCAAGCGATAGGTGGCGTCGCCGTTGAAGGAGATCAAGGCATTGTTCTCGAGAGCGATGCCCGCGTTGTCGGCGCCCCCGGACGAGGCCAAGCCGACAAGCTGGGCAATGGCGGTCGGGGCGAAAGCCGCGGCGCCCGTGGCGATATTGACGCGGCCCAGGCGCAAGCCAGGCGAGTCGACGCCCAACGCACCTGTGCCGTCGATGTTGAAAAGCCCCGCAAGGTTGTCGATCGCAACGCTGGCCGAGCTGCGGCCCGTGATCGACACGCCGGCATTGCCGGTCGAGTCGGTGCCGCCCGTACCTTTGATGTAGATCTGACCATTGCCGGTCGCGATCGAGATCGTATTGGAGAGATAGCTGCCCGATCCGCCCGTCGAATCGATCCGCACGCCGATGCGCGTGGCCGTGGTTCCGCCGCCGGCCCCGTGCATCAGCAGATCGCCGCCCGACGTCGCGATGTTGATGCCGGCGTTGTAGCTGGAATTCAGCAGCAGATTGATGCTTGCGGCGGCATTCGCGGCGATCGTGGACGACGTAACGGTGCCGCCCGTGGCCGTCACGCTGAGGCCTGTGCCCCCGCCCATCACCAGATAGCCGCCAAGGGTCGCGATATTGAGCGGACTGGATGCGGTTGGCTGAATCAGAATCTGGCCGGCGGCCCCGCCGCCCGCGCGCGCGTTGAGCAGCAGATTGAGCGCCGACACGGTCGATGTGATGCTGGCATTGACCGTCACGTCGCCGTTGGAAAGCAGCGACAATTGCCGGGCCGAAGCGCCCGTGTAGGTGTAGGCCGACGAAACGGTGAGCGCATTGCTGCCCGAGCCGACAGAGAGGCTCGGCGTCGTGATGGCGGACAGCATTGCAGCCGTCACATAGAGGCTCGTGAGATTGGGGGCGGCGGTGCTGTAGTTGAATTCGACCGGTACGGCGGTCATCGTGTCGATGGCAAGGCGACCGCCGGTGCCGATATTGGTCGTTATGCCGGAATCGAGCGCTAGCGTGTCCGACTTGAAACGCACGCTCGCCCCGTTGGGCGCCAATATCGAATGGCCCGTGCCGGCGCTTTCGATCCCATAGCCCGTGCCGTAACCCGTGCCGAAAAACTCGAACAGGCCGTCGGTGTTGATATTGATCGTCGCATTGGCGGCGTCGAACAGAATGCCGGGGTTGTTGTTGAGCGTGGCGGTGCCGGTAATCCGCCGCGTGGCCGTATCGCCGATCTGGCCGGTCGTCAGCGTGACGTCGCGCAAGCGAACGCCGCGCGACAGGCCGTAATCGCCGCCAGTACCCTCGATCCAGAAACCACCGCTCGTATTGGCGATCGTGACCGGGGCCCCGCTGCGGCCGCGCAGCGAAACGCCGTTGTTTTCGATGCCCGTATAGGTGCCGCCCGTGCCCTTGATGTAGATTTGACCGATGCCGGTCGAAATTGCGATGGTATTGCCTGGATTGGCGGCATTCGTCGAATCGATGCGCACGCCCATTTGGGTCGCGGTGGTCGCGCCGCCCACCCCATGCATCAGCAAGTCGCCGCCCGATGTCGTGATATTGATGCTGCCATTGAAGCTGCTCAGCAGCATATTGATGCTGGCGGCCGCACTCGACGGGCTCGAGATATCGGACGAACTCACCGAGCCGCCCGACGCCACGATGCTGGATGCAAGCGTCGAGCCCCCGCCCATCACCAGATAGCCGCCATTGGTCGCAATGGTGATGCCGCCCGATGTGATCGTTTGGATCAGAATCTGCCCTGTCGTCAAATTGCTTGCCCGCGCATTGAGCAGCAGATTGAGCGCGCCCGTCCCAGTCGATCCGAGATTGGCATTCACGACGATGTCGCGGTCGGCGCGTAAAGTGAGCGTGCGCGCCGTCGAACCCGTATAGGCGACGTCGCTGGCAACCGTAATGTCGCCGTTGCCGCCCAGGCCCACGGCGGTGCTGACCGTGACGTCGCCTGTCGCCAGAGCGCCAAGCAAGGTTGCAACACTGAGCACCGAGGACGCAGCGGTGCTGGGCGTCGTCAAGAACGGCGAGCTGGCGGAGATGTTCGAGTCCGCCGCAGCCGAGATCGTAATGTCGCTGGGGTCGAGCAGCAGACTTCCCGCGCGGCCCGCGAGCCCTTTGAGATCGACCGTGCCGCGGAAATCGAGATTGCCCTTCGACGAGACTTCGACGAAACCGCCGTTGCGCGCACCGCTCACATTGATGTGGCCCGCATTGCGCGTGGCGAGATCCGACCACAGGATCACGCGCCCACCGTCGCCCGCAGCGCTGCTCGCGTCGATGACCGCACGCGCATCCATGTAGAGATACTGCGCGTTGGCTTCCGGGCCCTTGCCCTGGTAGTTGCCGCCGACGAGCACCGTGCCGCCGCCCGCATTGCCCGAGGCATCGATGCGCGCATCGGCCATCAGGCCGACCTTCTCGCCCAAGACCTTGACCGTGCCGCCGCGCTCGCCCGAACTGGCGCCCGAAGCGTCGAGCGTGCCATTGACCGACACGATGCCGCTGTCGCCGCCGTCGATGACGATCTCGCCATTCACGAGTTGGGCACTCTTGGCGACGACGATGCCCGACGTGTTGATCACATTGTCGAGCACGCTGCGCGCGGCGCGCGCGGTCAGCAGCACGCGGCCCCCGTTGGCTTCGATGCTGCCCGCGTTCTCGACGAGTGCGTCGGCACCGGCGGGTTTCTGGTCGACCACGCCGGTCGCGGCGAACTTCAGGAGCCCGTCGCCGTGGAAATCGATCGCAAACGTCTTGGTGCCGCCGAGCACCACCGTGCCCCCGTTGGCGATGATCTGGCCCTGGTTCGACACGTTCGCCGCTGCCAGCACGGCAAAGCCGCCTTGCGCGACCGAGATCACACCTTGGTTCACCACGCGCGCATTGGCGTCGCTGGACGCCTGGTCGAACAAGAGCTTGCCGGCCATGAAATCGAGCGTGCTGATGTTCGCCGTCGTCGCCACCAGCGCGTTCACGTCCACGCGGCTGTTGGGGCCGAACACGATGCCGTTCGGGCTCATGATCACGACTTGGCCGTTGGCTTGGATCTGGCCGTAGATCTGCGACGGGTCGCCGTTCAGCACGCGGTTGAGGGCAACGGCACTCGTGCTCGGCTGCACGAAGCGTACGATGTTGTTGGCGCCGATCGAGAAGCTCTGCCAGTCGATGGCGAGATTCTGCGAGGCTTGGTTGATCGTGAGCTGGTTCGGGTTGGTCTGCGTGATCGTGCCGGCCCCGCCGACCACATTGCCGCCCTGCGGCAGGGTCTGCGCCAAGCCCGGCGCCGAAATGCCGACCACCGCCAGCGCCAGCGGCCACCCCATGCGCGCAGTCGCCCGACGCCGCCGCAAGCGGCGGGATTTCGACGAAGGGCACGGGCGAAGACCGAGCTTCATTCGATTCCAGCTTAGATTGCGCACGCTATGGATCAGCGTGCGAGCATGACTCGCGTTTTCATTGTAATCCGCGCCGTCGAACTTGCCAGCGATACTTTGCTACAGAATTGCGGCGCGCGCGCCCGGCCGCGCGCGATCTGCGCCTAAAGCGGCGGGAACGGCGACGAAACGGCGGTTCGCGGCGTGCTGCTGGGCTGCGGCATGGCACCGCCATTCACCGCCGGTGCCGACGCGCCGCCGACATTGCCGACAGCCATTGCTGGCGGCGGCGGTGCGGTTGTCGGCACAAGCGGTGGTCCGCCGGGGCCCGGCGGCGGCCCGCTCGACGTGACGATCGCGGGCGGCGGCGGCGCACCCGAGGCAGTCGGCGGCGGCGGCGCACCCGGGGCAGCGGCGGCCGGCGGCGGGGCCGGTGGGGCAACCACCACGCCAGCCGGCGAGACCGCAGGCCCGCCATCGCCGCCGTCGGCGGGGCCGCCCGAGCCACCGGCCACGGGGCCGGCGGGACCGGCAGGACCGCCGCCGAGCAGCGGGCCGGGCCCGCCGCTCAGCACGGCGACCGAATCCGCAACAACCGCGACCGCACCCGGCGGCGGCGGCGGCGGAAGAGCCGCCGCGGCCTGAATCTGCGAGATCGGCGCGGCATCGGTGAGAGCGCTCGAAACCGTCGTTCCGCCGACGCCGGCGCCCGGCGCGGGCGCGGTCGAATTTGTCGTCGGGGCCGGCGCGCTGCCGATCGTGGAGCCGTTGACGAGGAATGTGCCGGTCGTTGCCGTCACCGTGCCGCCGAGCGTGCCGTTGAGCGTGCCAGTGCTGCCCGAAAGCACGAGATTGCCGCCGACATTATTGCCCGATTCGGTCAGCGTCAGCGCATAAGCGCCGGCGAGCGTTACGGTCGCGTTGCCGGTCGTGGTGATCGAAGTGCCGTTCATCTGCGTCAGCGCGCCGCCGGTAACCGACACGTTCAGCACGCCGTTCGACGTGACGTTGCCGAACAGCGTGTTGCCCGTATTGGCGATCGCGATCCCGCCGGCGCTGTTGTTTGCCGTGATCGCACCGGCAAACGCATTGGCGGCGTCGGTCAGCGCGATGTTGCCGGTGTCGACCGAGAGAATCGTCGTACCGCCCGTCGAGATCGCGCCGACCTGGCTGATGCCGCCGCCCGTGACGCTGAGATCGAGCTGCCCGCTCGAGGAAATGCTGCCGACCAGCATCGGCCCGCTTTGCGTCCAGGCGATGTTGTTGGCACCGCCCGACGTGGCGAGCGACACCGAGCCTGCGACCACGTTCTGGTAGCTCGACAGCGCCAGCGGCCCGCCAGTGGCCGCCGCGTTCAGATTGCCGTTCGCCGTCAAGAGGCCCGCTTGGTTGATGCTCCCGCCTGTCGCGTTCAGAATCACGTTGCCGTCCGAATTCACAATGCCGAGCGCAAGCGTGCTTGCCGTCAGCAGGATCGAGCCGCCCCCCGCGCTCGTTGCAGCGATCTGGCCGCCGAACGAATTGGTGCCGGCGGACATGTCGAGCGTGCCGTTCTGGGCGGTGAGGTTGGTTACGCCGCCCACCGACAGACCGCCCGCCGCCGTTTGCGTGAGGCCGTTGAACGCCACCCAGGTCAGCCCGCCCGGCGTGGCGATGCCGTTGACCGTGCCGATGCCGTCGGTCAGCGCATTGGAGCTCGAAATGCCGCCCGCACCTGTGTAGAGCACGATGGCGCCGGAACCGGAGCCGGCACTCACGTCGGCCGCGACGTTGGTGATGTTGTTGTAGCCGCTGCCCGCGCGATTGACCGCAAAGTCGCCGCCGCCGCGCAGCACCAGATTGGCCGCCGTGACCGTGCTGCCGGCCGCCTGCGTGACGCCGCCTGTATTGGCGTAGAGGGTGAGCGTATCGACCGACCCCACCGTCACGTCGCCGGTGAGCGCTATCGAAGCGCCGCGCAAGCCGAGATCCGTCCCGGCGAAACCGGTCAAACCGCCCGCACCGACCGCGATCGCGCCGGCATTGCCGTCGCCGATCACGAGCAGGGCGGCATCGACGAAACTCATGTCGCCCGGCAATTGCAGCGTGCCGGCCCCGCCGCCGACGCCGATCGTGGTGCTCGAATTGACGGGCCGCAAATTGACGGTGCCGCCGCTTTCGATGCTCAGAGTCGCAAGGCTCATCGACATCGTGTCGGCCGCGATTTCGATATTGCCGAGTCCAACGCCGTCGCCGATCGTCGAGAGGGTGCCGGTCGCGGCGAAGCCGAAACCGCCGCCCGTGCCAATCCCCGTCACGTTCAGCGTGCCGGTATCCGAATGCAGATCCGCGCCGCCCGCAAGATGCACACCGTCGTTGCCGGTGCCGCCCGTCCCGCCCGTGCCGTTCAATGCGACATTGAAGCCGTTTGCCGCGATCGTCGCACCCGCCCCGGTCACATAGATGCCGTGGTTGTTGGTCCCCGTCCCGCCGCCGCCGGTGCCGACGACGTTGAGCGTGCCGCCGGATGCGTTGCTTGCAAGGATTTCGCCACCCGCGCCGACGATCACGCCGTAGCGGTTGTTGCCGCTGGCGGCACCGGCAGTTCCGGTTACGGAGACGTTGCCGGTGCCCGTGGATTGGATGGCGCCGAGGCCGGTCTGGCCCGCGACATTGACGCCCCAGCTTTCGAATCCGCCGCCGCTGCCAGTGCCGCCATTGCCTATGACCGTGAGATTGCCGTTGGCGGTCGAAATCAGGGTTGTACCCCCACCCTGCACGCTCACGCCGAAACTGCCGCCTGCACCACCCGCGCCCGCGACATCGACGGTGCCGGTCCCCGTTGCGCGGATTTCGCCGGTGGCCAGCGCCACGCCCGGATTGTTGTCGCCGCCGACGCCGGTGCTGCCGTAGCCGGTCACGGTCAAGGCGCCGTTCTGCGTCTGGGCATAGGCACCGCCCGCATAGAACTCGACGCCGGCACTGCCGCCTGCGGTCGACGTGCCGCCATGGCCCATGATGTTCATGGTACCGATGCCGGACGTGAGCACGCCCGCCCCGTTGCGGATCGTCACGCCATGGCTGGCGCTCGCATTGCCCGCGCGCCCGCGAATGTCGATAGTGCCGCCGCCGGCATCGACGGTGATGGCGCCGTCGATGCGAACGCCGTGGAAAGCGCCGGTCGCCGTCCCGACATTTACGTCGCCGCCCGGCGCCTGGCCGTACATCACGATGTCGCCCCCGCCAGTCGCGACATTCGCGGTTACGGCAATGCCGCGGTCCGAAATTGCGCTGAAATTGCCGTTCGACAGCGTGACGTCGCCGGAAATCTGAATATTGCTCATAACGCCCGTCGCGGTCAAAGCGACGTGCCTGCCCGCGGCCATGCCGAACGGCGTGTTGACGGTGAGGGCGCCGACTGCCGATGCCGTCAAGTCCCCGGTCAAGGTCAGATCGTAGAGGTCAAGATACCCAGTCGATGCGACGTTGAGATTTTGGTTTGCCGATGTGTTGCGGAAATTCAGGGTGCTGGTCGATCCTGTCGCGTTGATGGTCGTGGTGCCGCCGATCGCATTGCCGACATTCGTCAGGTTGATATTGGCCGTCGTCGTGACGGTGAGCGGGGCACTCGCCGTTGTGATCGCCGTCGCCGGCAAGTACACGTCCCCGGTCGCAGTCATCGTCAAGGCGCCGCTCGCCGTCGAAATCGTGCTTGCGGTGTTGTACCCTTCGATGCCGTAGGACGTGGCCGAATCGCCGGACAATGTCAGCGTCGTAGCGCCCGCAGCCGAAATACTGGCGCCATTGAGGCTGAGTCCTGCACCGGAAGATGCGCCGCCCGTGCCGGCGACGCTCATTGCGCCGCCGCCCGTTCCCGTGATCGATCCGCTCGACGCTGCGTAAAGACCAAGATTGAGGGTGCCGGCGCCGGCACCGCCCGTCGCCACGATCGTAAGGCCTCCCGCACCCGCACTAACCGTGCCGCCGTCGATCGTGATGCCCGAGTTGTAGTTGCCCGTGCTCGTTCCGCCTTGGCCGTAGATTTTGATCGCGCCCGATGCCGCGACGCTCGCCCCCGCGCCGATCACCACGCCGTGCTGGGAGCCGCCGCTGAAATCGCCGCCCGCACCCGCAATATAGATGCCGCCTGCGCCGGCATTGATCGCGGCACCGACGACGCTGACGCCGGCGAAATTGCCGGCGGCCGAATTGAAAGTCGGATTTCCGGTCGGCGCGGTCGCCCAGCTCGCATTGCCGAGCAGCAGGATGTTGCCGCCGCTCGTGGAGACATTGTGGAAAACATCGATATTGTTGGTCGCGTTGAGTTCGAGCGAACCGCCGGACGATGTCAAGACGCCGTTCGTGGCGATGCTGTTGCCGGTAACGTCCATGGCGGCCGTCGACCAGGTGCCGGCAATCTCCAGGTCGGCCGTCGTGGACACCGTAACGTTGCCGGTGCTGCCGGTCCGGCCCAGCGACAGCCTGCCGAAATCGTTCCCGCCGTTGCTCAGCGTGACAGCACCGCTGCCGGTGCCGCCCAACGCGAGAATGCCGTTGGCACCCGTGATCGCGGCGGATTGGGTGACAGCACCGCCGGTCTCGAGCGACAACGTGTACGTGCTCAAATCGACGGCGCCAGCGATCGAGATCGCTGCGGTGCCGCCAACCACCGTGAACTGGTTGGCGAGCGTGTGGGCGCCCATCGTGATGGCGCCGGATTGCGTCGCGGAGCCGACGACGATCCCGCCATAGGACGAAGCGGCCGACAAAAGGCTGGAGGCGAACTCGAGCCCTGCACCGGCGGTTGCCGCGAAAATCGGGGTCGCATCGGTATGGGTTCGGACCGTGAAGGTACCCGTCCCAGATTGGTGCGGAAGTACGATGGACGCCGTGCCGGCGATGGCCCCGTCGCTGCGCAGCGTCAGATTGCCGGTATAGGCCGCGTTGCCGAGCGTTACAGTATTCGAAAACAGGAAGCCGCCGCCGGTGGTCGTGCCCGGGATCGCGACCATTTGGATCGCTCCCGAGCCGGTCGAAGAGACCGTGGCCCCGTCGATCGCCATGCCGTCGCCGTTCCCGCCGCCGCGACCGACCATGTTGATCGCACCCGTCCCGCTGGTCGAAACGGTTGCACCGGTATACATCTGGATGCCGTATTGACTGCCGCCCGTGTCGCCGCCGCGACCGCCGATGGCGATATTGCCGCCCGCACCGGCCGTTACCTGAATCGCCGAGCCGATGGCCACGCCGACAAAAGTGCCGGTCGCCGCACCGTAGGTCGGCGTCGGGTTGGTGAAGGGACTGCTCCAGGGCCCGACATTACCGCCCATCATCACGATGTCGCCGCCGCCGGTGGTCACGTTTCCAAGCAGTGCGATGGCCTTCGCGGATGTGAGCGATATGGCGCCGGTCCCGGCGGTCGTCAGCGCGTAGTTGACGGTCAGATTTCCGCCGGTCGTGAACGACAGCGATCGGCCGCTCGGGGCTGTGTAGGCAGCCCCGGTCGTGATGGTGCCGGTGTGGGACGTGTCGCCGATCGCAAGCGTGCCGAAGCCGGAAATCGCGCCGAGTATGGCCGAGGTCAGCTGCAAACCGCCGCCGGTCCCGTTGAACACGAGGTTCGTCGGCGCCGTGTCGGTGCGGAAGGTGATCGTGCCGCTGCCGGCTTGGTGCGCGATCGAAAGGCCTGTCGAAGTATCGCCGAGACTGTCGGTGCGCAGCGTGACATTCCCGATCATCCCAGCATCGCCGAGTATCGGCGAAGTCGAGGAGAACAAGATTCCGTTGCCAGCCCCCGACCCGTTGTAGCCCACGAGGGTCACGTTTCCGGAACCCGCACCTGTCGTCCGCACGATGCCCGACTGGCCGATCTCGACGCCGGCATTGTAGAACCCGTAGCCGGTCGTGGCAGTGCCGCCGCCGGTCCCGGTGATCGTAACATTGCCGGTTGCCCCGGTCACTTCCGAGCCCGACAACCCGACATAGACGCCGCGGCCCGTGCCGGTCGTCGCGGCTGTCCCGGTGATGTCGATCGCGCCCGACCCGGTCGAACGAACCTTGGCAAACAGCAGCGCAACGCCGCCATTGTTGTCGCCCGAGCCGCCGCCCGTGGAATTGCCCGTACCGACGAGCTTGATCTGGCCGTTGCCGGTGGAGATGTCGACCGCCGTGCCCGACGCCGCGCCATTCAAGTAAATGCCGGTGTGCGAACCGCCCGAGCCGGGATTGTCGTACGGCGACAATCCGCCATAGCCGTGAACCACGATAAATCCCGAACCGGTGGTCGAGATCGTCGAATTGGCGCCGGCCGAAACGCCGAACTGGTTGCTCCCCGCCGGTGGAGCCCCCCCCGGCGACCCATCGCCGCCCTTGCCCGCAATGGCGATATTGCCGCCGCTGGAGGTGATGTCGGCGCCGCCGGAGAGTTCGACGCCCTTGAAATCGCCCGTCGCGCTCCCGAAAACCGGCGCGTTGGCGGCATAGGACGGCGACCATGTATTGACGTTGGCCTTGATCAGAATGTCGCCGGTTGCCGTGGTCAGATTGGCGCTGATCGCGACGTTTGTCGTCGCAACCAACGACAGCGAACCGGTACCAGTCGCGCTCTGCGCCGCCGAAACGGTGATGCTGCCGCCGCTGACGTCCACGGCACCGGTAAAGCTGTTGGCCTGGCTCAGCGTGACGTTGCCGGTACCGCCGCTAATCGTGACGGCCCCGCCGGCGGCATCCTGCGTGATGCCGCCGGCCTGCGTGAACCCGATGCCGGTCAGCGAGAACGCACCCGTGCCCAGCGTTGAGGTCTGCAAACTGGGCGAGATTGACGTGACGAGGGTCACGTCCGTCGATGTGCCCGCGCGGTTCAGCGTGATGGTGGTGAAATCGTTGCTGGCATTGGTCAGCGTTACCGTGCCGTTACCGCCGACGACGAGCAAGGGGCTGCCCAAGATGGGCGCCGTCTGCGTGACGGCGCCATCCACGTTGAACGCGAGGGTGGTGGACGACGCCGTGTTGATGTTCCCGATCGAGACGTCCCTGTTGGAAACGATCGCGACGCTGGTGCCGCTGCCCGCCGTCAGCGAGGCGCCCGCAGTGAAGCTGATGCCGACGGCGCTTGCGTTCGACGAGTTGCCGGTCAATGAAATCGAACCGCTCGCCGAAATCTGGGCGCCGTTCGCGATATTGACGGCATTGCCGACGCTCGCACCGCCGCGACCGGTGATCGAGATATTGCCCGCGGCCGAAATGCCTGCGCCGTTCAGCAAAACGCCGTCATTATTCGCGGTCAGGCCCGCGCCGTCGTCGCCGACGACCGAAACCGTGCCGCCGGAGACCAGCGAATTCGCTGGCGTGCTTTGGTAGATATCGACGGCGATCCCGTTCACGGCCGCGCCGACGAGCGCGATGGAACCCGTGCCGCTTGTCGTGGCGACGCTGCCGTCGGCGAAGGCGACGCCACGCCCGCCGGTCGTCCCGCCTTTACCCGCGATCCAGACATTGCCACCGCCGGTCGTCGTCGCACTGGTGCCGGACGCAAACGAAACGCCGTCGAAATTGCCGACTTTCGTGCCGAAAACCGGCGCCGTGCTCCCAGGCGTTGCCCAGGACGCGACATTGCCCTTGATCAGAATATTACCGCCTGCAGAGGCGATATTGGCGTTGACCTGAACGCTTCGCACGGCGTTAAGCGTGACGTTGAGCGCGTTCGTCGTGCTGATGCCGTAGTTCAGGACGATGTCTTGATCGGCGAGCAGCGTCAACGAGGAGGCGGCCCCCGAGTAGGCGATCGCCGAGGCGATTGTGATGTCGCCGTTGCCGCCGGAACCGGACGCGGTCTGGACCGTGACGGCTCCGGTCCCCAGCGCAGCATAAAGTGTCGCAAGGCTGATGACCGAAGCGCCCGCGCCCGCCGCGCCGAAGGTGTTGGCGCTGTTCGTGATGTTCGTGTCTGTCCCGCCGATCGTGATATCGTTGGGATCGAGCAGCAATTCGCCAGCGCGGCCCGAAAGCCCGCGCAGATCGACCGTGCCCCGGAAATCGAGCATGCCCTTCGACGACACTTCGACGAAGCCGCCGTTGCGCGCGCCCGCCACGTTGATGTGGCCCGCATTGCGCGTCGTAAGATCAGACCACAGGATCACGCGCCCACCGTCGCCCGCAGCGCTGCTCGCGTCGATGACCGCCCGCGCATCCATGTAGAGATACTGCGCGTTGGCTTCCGGGCCCTTGCCCTGGTAGTTGCCGCCGACGAGCACCGTGCCGCCGCCGGCGTTGCCCGAGGCATCGATGCGCGCATCGGCCATCAGGCCGACCTTCTCGCCCAAGACCTTGACCGTACCGCCGCGCTCGCCCGAACTGGCGCCCGAAGCGTCGAGCGTGCCATTGACCGACACGATGCCGCTGTCGCCGCCGTCGATGACGATCTCGCCATTCACGAGTTGGGCACTCTTGGCGAC
>JADCGL010000023.1 GCA_020248985.1 Telmatospirillum sp.
ATGTCCAAGTCCGTTATCGCCATCGACAAGGGCGGTCGCCATTGTCTCCGAGACGATGCTGGGCCGTGCGCGCGCATTGCAGCCGCCGTCCCGCAGCCGGTTTGCGTATTGGCGGAGCCGGAAGACGCCGTGCGTGTCGTAGCCCAGAGCGTCCGCCTCGGCCATCAGCGCAGCGACGGCGCGCGCATCCTTGGGTGGCACGCGAACGGCCTCAAACACGTCCGCAACAAAGCCTTCGAGCGTCTGCCTGGAGACGGCGCTGTCGGCACCCACGGGGCTCAGACTTCGCCGCCGACGACGCGGTCCTTGTGCCAGAAGACGAAGTGGCGCTGCATCCACACCACAATCCCGAACAGCAACATGCCGACGAGGCTGAGATAGATGATCAGCGAGAATACGCGCGGCGTGTTGAGCTGGGTCGAGGCAATGCGGATAAGTTCGCCAAAGCCACGCCCGCCGCCCAGGAACTCACCGGTAATCGCACCCGCCATGACGCCAACCGCAGCGATTTTGAGCCCGGTGAAGATCTGCGGCAGGCCCGTCGGCAGTTTCATTTTGACGAGAGTTTGCCAGCGCGTCGCCCCCATCGTCTTGAACAGCATGCGCGCATTCGCATCGGCCGAATGCAAGCCTGCGGCTGTGCCCACGACAATCGGGAAGGTCGCGATAAAGGCGGCAAGCGCCACTTTCGATTCGATGTCGAAGCCCAGCCACGCGATAAAGATCGGCGCAAAAGCGACTTTCGGCATCGTGTCGATCGCCACAAGATACGGCATGATGGCGCGCTCGCCGAACGCCGTCTCGCCGACCAGTACGCCCAACGAAAAGCCGATCGCGACCGCGAGCGCAAAGCCGTAGGCGACTGCGCGAAGCGTGGTCCACAGAGCCGCAAGCATGTATTCACCGCCGATCAGGTTGCGCCCCACGAGGATGACGTCTTTAAGCGTCTCGAGCGGCGTCGGCAGAATGATCGGCGAAACGAGGCCGAGCAGCGTAACAAGCTCCCAAAGCCCGATGAAGACGGCGAACACAAAGGCCATCGCAACGGCGCGCGGGACGCGGTCGAACCAAGCGACGTGCTCGACCCAGATGGTCTCGGCGTCGGCGCCATGCGGAGCTGGATTTGCGGGCGCGGTCAAATGAAGGCCTCCTTGTCGAGACGATTGCGAATCCGCTCGACCAGCGCGCCGAATTTCGGCGTCGTGATCATCTCGAGCGTACGCGGACGCGGCAGGTCGATTACCACCTCTTCCGCGATGCGGCCGGGCCGAGGTTTCATGACGTAGACGACGTCCGAGAGGATGACCGCCTCGGGTATAGAATGCGTCACGAGGAACGCGGTCGCATCGCGCGATGCGCAGATGCGTTGCAGCTCCATGTTCATGAAATCGCGCGTCAGCTCGTCGAGCGCGCTGAACGGTTCGTCGAGCAAAAGCACGGCCGGCTCGGTGATCAGCATGCGGCAGATCGCAGCGCGCTGTGCCATGCCGCCCGAAAGCTCGCCCGGATAGGCTTTGTCGAATCCTTTGAGCCCGACAAGTTCGAGGAGCGCGCGGGCCGGATCGTGGGCGGCAAGCGCCGCCTTCTTGCCGTCGCGGATCTCGATCGGCAGCACGATATTTTCGATCGTCGTGCGCCATGGAAAGAGCGTGGCCTGCTGGAACATCATGCCGATGTCCCGGCGCGGGCCGGTGACGGGCCGTCCTTGGAGGACGACCCGCCCGGTCGATGGCGGAACCAACCCCGCCATTATCTTAAGCAAAGTCGATTTGCCGCAGCCGCTGGAGCCGATGACGGACGAGAAACTGCCTTTCCGAAGCGTCAGGTCGATCCCTTGGAGCGCGTGGGTCGCGTTCCTTGCGTAGGTCTTTCCGATGCCGGAAAGCTGGTAGACGATCTCGGCCGATTGCGTCGGCACAGACGCGAGGGCTGCGACACTCGACATCAGCGGATCCCTGCGTTCCACGCAGCCACGAACTGGTTCGTATAGGCCGCGCTAAGATCGGGCAGCGGCGCTTTCAGATCGCCGGTAGCCTGCAGGTTTTTGTGCCACTCTTCCCAGGTCTCGGGCGGCTGGTAGCCAAAGCCCTTGGAGCGGTCGATGGGGATCGTCTTGGCCGAAACCGCGTCAAACAACGCTGCGGCAAAGGCGCCGTCCTCGCTCTCCTGCGGCATGCCCGTCTTCAGATGCGCCAGTACGCGCGCCCGGTTTGCCGGATTGAGCGCAAACGCGTGTCCGCGCGCGACGGCGCGGCCGAATTTCGTCACGAGATCCGGGTTGTTGCGAACCGTGGTGCCCATCGCTGCGATGCCGTTGCCGAACAGCGTCAGGTACTCCGCAGGCGTGATGTCGCGCACTTTCATACCGCGATTGTTCAAGATCGCCATGTCGGCGGTGGAGGCCGAGTAGGCCTGGATGTCGTTTCGCGTGAACCCTGCCGTTGCCGGACCGCCGTCGCCAACCGTGAGGAACTTGTAGTCCGTGTTTTCCACGAGGCCCGCGCCGCGCAGCACGTTGCGCGCGAAGCCGACTTCCGCACCGTCGGCCGTGCCCGTACCGATTGTCCGGCCCTTGAGGTCGGCCGGCTTCTGATAGGGCGCGCCGTCGCGCACGACGATGCCGAAATTTGTGCGCGTTGAGAGGTTGTAGATAAACATCACATCGACGCCGCGTGCGCGCGCAGAGAGCACGGGGCTGGGGCCGGGACGGCCGAATTGGGCCTGGCCCGACGACAGCGCTTGCAGCACAGGACCGGAGCCGTTGATCGATTCGACGCGGACATTGAGGCCTTCTTCCCGGAAAAAGCCTTCGCCGATCGCGACATAGATCGGGAACGAGTTGATCGCCGATGGGCTCGGCTGAACGAAGGTTACGTTTTGAACTTGGGCGCGCGCATCGCGGGCACCAAGTGCTACTGCGGCGACCGTAGCGAGCGAGCCTGCGATGACAGCGCGGCGTCCGGTGCGGGGAAATGTCGAGTCACTCATGATGGTTCCTCTCCTCTTTTTTGCTTTTTGATTTCGTCCGGGCCATTTTGCCGCCCGGCGTCTTTTACGCGGCGCGGCTGGGGGCAGCGGCCGTGGCAAAGCTGTTGGCAAGTATGCCAATGCCCTCGACCTCGCACTCCACGACGTCGCCGTGTTTGAGGAATTGCGGCGGCACCATCGCGTAGCCTACGCCCGAAGGCGTGCCGGTCGCGATGACGTCGCCGGGTTCGAGCGTGAGGCCTTCGGACAGCGACGCGATGAGCGTCGGGATGTCGAAAATCATCGCCGCCGTATTTCCGTCTTGACGCAGGTTGCCGTTGACCTTGAGGCGGATAGCGAGCTTGGTCGGGTCCGGCATCGCGTCGGCCGTAACGATCCACGGGCCCATCGGGCACGACCCATCGAGCCCTTTGCCCTTGAAATACTGACCGCCGTGACGGCGCTGGACGTCGCGCGCCGTGACGTCGTTGATGATCGAATAGCCGTAGACGTGCTCGAACGCCTTCTCGCGCGGAATGTCGCGCCCGGGCTTGCCGACGATCACCGCAAGTTCGACCTCGTAGTCGATTTGCGTCGAGACATGGGCGAACAGCGGCACGACGCTGCCAGGACCGACAACCGATGTCGCGGGCTTGGTAAAAAACACCGGATGTTCTGTAATGCCGACCTTGATGTTCTGCGCGCGCTCGCCTTCAGCGATATGTTCGGCATAATTGCGGCCGACGCAGAACACATTCTTGGTCGGGCGCGGCAGGGGTGCGGCCAGCATGACCGCCTTTGCTGCCACAACCGCAGCCGTCATGCTGCCGGCGGACGCAACAAGCTTTTTCGCCGACGCAAGCGTATTCGCGCCGCCCTCGACGATGGCCTGGACGGACGCGAATGCATCCGTCGGCACGCCCGCGAGCCGGGCTGCGGCTTCCAGCCGAAGTGCCCCGCCATCGGGCAGGATAGCAGCACTTTCAAGGCGTTCACCGAAACGGATTGTTGCCAATCGCATATGCACTTCCTCCTTCCGATCAGCGCGCCGGTTTGCCCTGCATCGCTTCAATCCGATGGTTTAATCGGAGGCGATAATAGGTATTATAGAAGGCGCATCCCGTGAAGGCGGATCACTTAACCAATTCCACGATTGGTGTGCGATCGCCGCGTTATGCTCAGCAATGCTTGCTGGCTCAAAAGGCTGAGCCCCCCTTCTTCTGGGCCGGTTCAGATCCCGCCGAAGCGGCGGCGCAGCGCGCCGATCACCGGAAGCAGAATCGAGCCCGCCACAAGCACGAGCAAGAACGCCGCGATCGGCCGTTCAACGAAGATCGATAGGCTTCCGAAGGAAAGCAGCAGCGACTGCCGGATCGACGTCTCGAGAAGCTGGGCGAGCACAAGGGCGAGCACGAGCGGCGGGCGCGGGATATCGAACTTGATCATCAGCCAGCCGAGCACGCCGAACACAAGGCACATCCAGACCGTGCCCATGTCGAGCGTCGCCGCATAGGCGCCGACGAGCGACAGGACGAGGATGCCGGGCGCCAGGAAGACATAGGGCACGCGCAGCAGCGAGGCGCAGAGCGGTGCCAGCGGCAGGTTGATAACCAGCAGGACCACGTTGCCCACGAACATGCTGGCGATCAGTCCCCAGACGAGTACCGCCTCCTGCTGCATCAGCATCGGACCCGGCCGCACGCCGTGCAGCACGAGCGCCGCCAGCAGCACGGCTGTGCTCGCCGAGCCGGGAATGCCAAGTGCGAGCATCGGAATGGTGGCGCCGTGCGCGGAGGCGTTGTTCGCCGCCTCGGCTGCCGCAACCCCGTCGATCGCCCCCTTGCCGAATCGCTCAGGCCGACGGCTGAAGCGGCGCTCGGTAACGTAGGCGAGCATCGAGGCGACGGAGGCTCCGGCGCCGGGCATGATCCCGACGATCAGGCCGATTAAGCCGCCGCGCAGGATCGCGATCCGGCTTTCGGCCCATTCGGCTGCGGTCAGCCACATGTCCTTGAGACGCGTGCGGATCGGCTTCATGTCGTGCGCGCGCTCGAGCGACGAGAGCACCTCGGCGAGGCCGAACACGCCGATCGCGACGGGAATGAAGTCAATCCCCTCGAACAGTGCCGGCTGGTCGAAGGTCAGGCGCGGCGCGCCGGTGACCGGGTCAGCGCCGACCAGCGCGATCATCAGTCCCAACGTGGCGGCCATAAGTGCCCGTACCGGCGAGCCGCCGAGGCTCGCGGCCGCCGTTATGCCCAACACCGCCAGCAAGAAATACTCCGGTGCGTTGAAGCGCAACGCGAACGCGCTCAGCGCCGGCGTGATGAACGCAACGGCTGCGACGGCGCCCACGCCGGCGAGAAAAGAACCGATCGCCGCAATGCTGAGTGCCGCCCCTGCCCGCCCTGCCTTCGCCATCTGGTGGCCATCGACTGCGGTCATCACGCCCGACGCCTCGCCGGGCACGTTGATCAACACCGAAGTCAGCGTTCCCCCGTACTGACCGCCATACATGATCCCCGCGAGCATCATGATGGCGGTCGCCGGGTCGAGGCCGAATGTCAGCGGCAGCAGCAGAGCCATGCCTGCGGAGGGTCCGATCCCAGGCAGCGCGCCGATGATCTGTCCGATCACGACGCCGAGGAAGATGAAAGCGAGGCTCTTGAATGTGAAAACGGTCGTGAAGCCCTGCGTCAACAGCTCGATCGTGCTCATGAAGGGCCTGGAACTCTAGAGAAACGGAATTGGTGGCAACGCGATCTTGAGCGACCGAACGAAGACGATCTCGATCGCCCCAGCGACAATCGCGGACGCGGCAGCACTCGGCATCGCACGCTGGCCGAGCACGACGAGAAGGATGAACATCATGAAGACGAGCACGGCCGGCACCACGCCGATCAAAGGCATCGCCAAGACAAAGGCGGCCATACCCGCCGTTGTTAGCGCCACGCGCGCGAAGGCGCCGCGCTCCGGAAGGTCGGTCGTGCCGGAATCGGTGCCGCGGCGAAGCTGCACGAGCAGTGCTGCCGAAAGCGCGATTCCGACGCCTGCGATCCAGATGGGAAAGAACCGCGGGCCGGGCGTGATGCCCGCCCAATAGACGAGGTCCGCCGTCCCGAAGAGGACGAGCGCGGACAGGACGATTAGGAGGAAGGCCGGAACGGCCTCGACCAATCGCATGGCGGCGGACCTCGCTATCGGGATCGCATCACTGGGGCTTGGCGAGGCCGACGCTCGTCAGCAACCGGCGGAACGTGTCCTGTTCGCGCTTGAAATAGGCGTCGGCGTCGGCGAGCGCGTGGAAGCTGCCGAGCTGCAGCTTTTCCTTGAGGCTATCCTGCCAAGCCTTGCTCTCGGTTGCCTTGCGGAACTTGTCCGCCCACCATGCCGCAACGGCCGGATCCATGCCCGGCGGGCCACCGACGCCCCAGAACTGCGTGTACACGACATCTACGCCCTCTTCGCGAGCCGTTGGCACGTTCTTGTAGCCCTCGTCCGTGCGGCGTTTTTCCGACAGGATCGCGATGGCGCGCGCCTTGCCCGCCTGCATATGGGGCAGGCCTTCGGACAGCGTCGCGAAATATCCTTCGACATTGCCGCCCAGGAAGGTCGCCAGCGCCGCCGAGCCGCTCTCGTGCGGGATGTACGTCATCTTGATGCCGGCAGCCTGCTCGATCAATGCCATCGCAAGATGGTCGTTGCCGCCCGAGGCACCGCCGGCAATGCGCACGCGGCTGGGTCGCGCCTTGGCGCCCTCGACAAACTCCTTCAGCGACTTGAACTGGCTGTTCGCCGGCACGAGCAGCACGAGCTCGGACTGGATGAACCCGGCGATCGGCGTTATGCGGTCGATGACCGACGGCGTACCCTGCACGATCGGCGTCGTGAACACCGGCGAGGCGAGCGTCAGCAGCGTGTTTTCGTCGCCGCGCTTGCCGAGCACGAAGTTGAACGCATTGGCGTGGCCGGCACCGGTCCGGTTCTGGACGACGATCGGGACGTCGACGATTTTTTCGTCGGCCATGATCTTTGCGATCGAGCGCATGATCACGTCGGGCGTACCGCCGGCGCCGGCGCCGACGGTGATTTCGACCGGACCTCTCGGCGCACGCATCTCCTGTGCGTCGGCCGGTACAGCGCTCGACACGAAACCGAGTGCCAGTACGCCGCAGAAAACGAAGGCGGCGAGCGAAGGGGGGGCTTTCAGCGTCATCCGTATCTCCTTTTCGATCGGCCGGTCCGGGGGAACCGGCACCGTCGTCATGTATCGAGCACCGAAGGGTCGAAGAGTTCCTCCGGCGCCACCGCGCGCACGGCAAGGTGTTGCTCGATCGAGTAACGGCACGCCGCGGCAAGCTCCGCGCGCGCACCTGCAAATCCATAGGGCCAATAGTGCGTGCCGAGCGACGCAAGCGTTCGCTCCATCGACGCGTTGAGCCATGGCAAGCTCAGGCGGTTCGCCGAGCCGAGCCAGACGTCGTTCAGGCGCGCCAGCGCGATGTCGCGGGCCTTGCCGAACGCATCGTAAAGAAGCCGCGGCAATTCGGGATGCCGCACCGCGAGCGAACGACGCACAGCGATCACATGCATGATCGGGAAGAAGCCTGTCCGTGCGTGGTAGTCGCGCTCGATGGCTTCGAAATCCGGGAACACGCGCTCGATCCAGGGTTCGCCGGCAAGGAAGGCCTTGGGTGGCGCTGGCGCGAGCAGCCCGTCGATCTCACCGTCCCGCAACAGGTCCTGCAACGTCCGGCCGTCCTCAATCGGCTCGATCTGCAATTCGGGCGGCGGGGCAAGCGCCAAACGCTCGCGGCGCACGCCTGCATCGAGCGCGCCAGTGCGCCAGCGTATGTCGGTCGCATTCACGCCGAAATCGTCGGCGAGGATGCCGCGCATCCACAGCCCCGCCGTCATCTGATATTCCGGCACCCCGATTCTGCGGCCGCGGAAATCCGCGAGTGTCGCGATGCCAGCGCCAGCGCGGCGGAAGAATCCGTTGTGGCGAAAGGCGCGCGACAAGAAGACCGGGATCGCGGTGTATGCCGCGTCGCCGCGCGATACCTGCAGAAGATGGCTCGACAGCGACAGTTCGGTCACATCGAAACGCGCTTCCTGGACCGCGATCGGAAACAGCTGGCTGGTCGGAAGCACATGCGTCTCGAGCGCGAAGCCCGGCACGGGCACCGTCCCATCCACGACGGGCATGGCACGGTCGTGGTCCCAGCAGGCGAGCGTGATCGGGTTCGTCATGTCTGGGCGTTCCGCATTCACAGCTGCGTAATGTCGAATACGAGGCCACTGTCCGAGGCGGCACTCTCAAGACGCACCTCGAACCGGATCGTTGCGACTCGCACGCGTGTTTCCTCCTGCACGGGCATGGACTCGTTGGCACGCCGGTATTGCCGACGTCGCTGAAATCTACGGTACTCACCCAAGCTTCCAATTGATATGATAACCGATATGTTCTGAGAAGGCGGGTCTGTTTACCAATTCCGCGATTGGTGTCCGATGACAATGTTATCGCAAGCAACGCTTTCCGAACGGCTTCGGCGGTACATCGTCGATAGCGGCTTCGACCACAATGCCCGCCTTCCGCCTGAACGCGTCCTTTGCAGCACGCTAGGCGTGTCGCGCGGCGAGTTGCGCAAGGCTTTGGCCGAACTCGAAAGCGACAGCCTGATCTGGCGCCAGGTCGGACGCGGGACATTCGTCGGCGCGCGTCCTGTCCACAATCTCAACGACGTCGAGTATCTCGAAAAGCTTGCACGTCCGATCAAGGTGATCGAGGCGCGGCTGGCGATCGAGCCCGAGCTCGCACGCCTATCGGCGATCCACGGCGCCAAGGTCGATTTCGACGAGATCCGTGCTTGCAGCCGAAAGTGCCAAGAGGCGCGCGATTGGAGGTCCTACGAGGCGTGGGACAACAATTTCCACCTTGCTATCGCGAAGGCAACGCACAACAAGGTACTAATCCACCTGTTCGAAACACTCAACGTGGTGCGCCGATCGATTGTCTGGGGCCAACTTCGGGCATCGACCTTGCCCCCGCGCACGCATCCCAGTTTCAGCCAGCACGATTCGATCGTCGCCGCAATTTCCGCGCGTGATGCAGCCGGTGCCGCCGCTCGAATGCGCGAACATCTCGCCTCTGTCCGCGACCGCGTTATCCCCGCGCTTTCCGGCGTTCATCCGGAGAGCGCGGGGCTTACTGGTCAGACGACCTTGACCGTCAGCGTTCCGACGCCGTCGATCGCGGCTTCCATCGTGTCGCCGGCCACCACGGCCGCCACACCCGACGGCGTACCGGTCATGATGACGTCCCCAGCCGCAAGTTCGAAATAGTCCGACAGGTACGAGATCATCTCCGGCACCTTCCAGATCATCTGGTTGAGATCGCCGGTCTGCTTGGTCTTGCCGTTGACCTTGAGCTCGACCTTGCCGGCCGCCGGATGGCCGATCTCAGAGGCCGGAACGATCGGACCCATCGGCGCCGATTTTTCGAATGCCTTGCCGATCTCCCACGGACGGCCCATCTCCTTGGCAATTCCCTGGAGATCGCGGCGCGTCATGTCGAGACCGACGGCGTAGCCCCACACATGGTCGAGCGCTTTGGCGATCGGGATGTTCGTCCCGCCCTTGGAAAGGGCGACGACCAGTTCGATCTCGTGGTGCACGTCTTTGGTCTGCGAGGGGTACGGAAACGTGCCGGAGAAGTCGATGTTGTTCGGATTCTTCTGGAAGAAAAACGGCGGTTCGCGGTTCGGATCGTGCCCCATTTCGATCGCGTGTGCAGCATAGTTGCGGCCAATGCAGTAGACGCGGCGGACGGGAAAGAGCTTGTCAGATCCCTTGATCGGTGCAGCGGCGACCGGCGGCGGATCGATGATGTAGGCAGGCATCGTGTAATCTCCTCGCAGTTGAAACTGCGCGAGAGTGTCAGAGCGAAATTTCTCGATCAAGTCTGATTACCGTGTCACCGAAACCAATTCAGTGATTGGGCACTGGATCTTCCTCATCGTCCGCTGCCCGAACCCCCGCCGCCGACAACGTCGGCGGCGGGCACTCAAAGCCGGTTCGAGCGTGGAAAGTTCGACAAGAGCGCTGGAGTATTGGACTCAGTTCATCGCCTTGACGAGGTTCTCGTCGATCTTGGCGAGGAACGCGTTGGTCGAGAGATAAGGCGCGTCCGGCGCGATCAGCACGGCAAGGTCCTTGGTCATGAAACCCTGCTCGACCGTTTCGACGCACACGCGCTCGAGC
>JADCGL010000024.1 GCA_020248985.1 Telmatospirillum sp.
ATCATTCGCAACCAATACTGTCGTGGTTGAATGCAACGTGCCTAAAACGCTCGCGATTTACAGCTCTTTTGCGCCGCGTGTTGTATCCGCGATTGACAACAATGTCGCGCAATCTCACGATCCGTTCCAGCGCTGTGGACATACCCAGTTCTTGCACTGTCGTTCACCGACCCAACACAACGCAACAAATTTCAACCATTCGCAAAGGGGACCGAGATGAAACGCTGGAAAGCCCTCACGTTGGCAGTGTTGTTTGCCGCACCGGCGCTTGCGGGCGGCGCCTTTGCGGAATCGCTGACGGTCGCGAACAATGGCGGTGCGGCGGGCGTGGGCTTCCGCGAGGCCTACTACAAACCGTGGACGGCGGCGACGGGCCATACGGTCGTCGACGACTCCTTCAATCAGGAACTAGCGAAGATCCGCTCGCAGGTCGAGACGAAGAATCTCATCTGGGACGTCGTGAGCGTCACGGCGATCAACGAGGCGACGGCCTGCGAGGAAGGACTGCTCGAGCAGATCGACTGGTCCAAGATTCTCGATCCGCAGGATTTCGCCGCCGTCGGCGGGCTCGGCAAATGCGGCATCCCGAACAACTTCGTTTCGGGCGGGCTCGTCTATGACGGCGACGTCTACAAAGGCGACAACGTGCCGAAGACATGGGCCGACTTCTGGAACGTCCAGAAGTTTCCCGGCAAGCGCGGCCTTCTCTACCGTGCGGAACAGACGCTGGAGGTGGCGCTCATGGCCGACGGCGTCCCGCCGGCCGACGTGATGAAGGTGCTTGCAGCACCGGGCGGCGTCGATCGCGCGTTCCGCAAGCTCGCCGAAATCAGGCCCCACGTGAAGTGGTGGAAGAGCGGCGACGAATCCATGCAGAACATCCTGACCGGCGAGGTTGTGATGACGTTCGCGTGGAACGGGCGCGTATCGACCGCCAATCGGGCGAACAAGAGGAACCTCAAGATCGAGTTCGGCGCCGGGCACGTCTCCGGCAGCCAGATGATCGCTGTCATGAAAGGCACGCCGAAGAAGAATCTCGCCACGGAGTTCATCAAGTTCACCTCGGCGCCGCCCCAGCAGGCGAATTTCGCGCGCTCGATCGACTATGCGCCGGCAAACGCGAAGGCGTATCCGTTGATGACGGAACTCGAACGCTCGACGCTGCCGAGCGGGCATCTGCATCTTGCCTCGCTGCAGAGCGGCCAGCTCTATCTCGACTTCTGGCTCAACAACGGCGACGCGCTGCTCCAGCGTTTCATAACTTTCGCGGCGCAATAACGCGCAGAAAGGACGCCAAGATGTTCAGGAAACCTGCCGTTGGCATCGCACTTGCCGTCGCGTTCATGGGCGCTGCTGCCCAAGCCCAGCAGACCGTGACGATCGTTAACCAGGGCGGCGCACCTGCGGAAGCGCAGCGCGTCGCCGTCTTCGAGCCCTTTTCTCGGGAGACCGGGATTCGCGTGGTCGTCGACACGTACAACCAGGAACTCGCGCGCCTGCGCTCGCAGATCGAGACCAAGAACCTGATCTGGGACGTCGTCAGCCTGAACCCGATCAACGAGGCGGCCGGCTGCGAAGAGGGACTCCTCGAAAAGATCGACTGGAAGTCGATGGTCGATCCGCGGCCGTTCGCGGCCGTCGGCGGGTTCGGCGAATGCGGCGCACCCTACCTGATCTCGCCAGGCGTGATGGTCTACGACGCCGATCGAATTTCCGCGGACCGCGCGCCCAAATCCTGGACGGATTTCTGGGACGTCGCCAAATTCCCCGGCAAGCGCGGGCTTCTCTACCAGCCCGACCAGATGCTCGAGGTCGCGTTGATTGCCGACGGCGTCTTGCCGCCCGACGTGCCGAAGGCGCTGACGGCCCCCGGCGGCGTCGATCGCGCGTTCCGTAAGCTCGCCGAAATCAAGCCGCATGTGCGCTGGTGGCGCAGCGGCGACGAATCGATGCAGCTCATCATGACCGGCGAGGTTGAGATGGGCTACGGATGGCAGGGTCGCGTCAATGCCGCGAACGCGGCGAACAAGCGCAATCTCAAGATCGTCTGGCCGGCTGGTTATGTGAACGCGATCATCTATCTTGGCGTGATGAAGGGCACGCCGCGCAAGGCCGACGCAATCAAGCTGATCCAATACAATCTCGCGGCCAACACGCTTGCCCGCTACGCCGAGATCATGGGTCTGCCGCCGGCGAACGCCGATACCTATCCGCTCCTTTCGGAGAGCAAGCGCGCCGACCTGCCGGGCCAGTATCTCGACCGCGGCATGATGCAGGGCGGCCAACTCTACATCAACTTCTGGCTCGACAACGGCGACGCGATTCGGCAGCGCTTCGCGACGTTCGTGGCCCAGTAACGGTGACGCTCGCCTCGGCGGGTTCGACGGGCGCGGCGGAGGGAGCGACCCTCCGCCGCGATGTCGCGCGTGCCGAGCGCCGACACAGGCTCGGCATGTTGGCGCTGATGGCGCCGAGCGTCGTGTTCGTTTGCTTTCTGTTTGCGCTGCCGATCGTGCTTTTCCTGTTCCGCGCGATCGACAACGCCGAGATCCCGGAGGCTCTGCCGCGAACGACCGCGGCGATCGCGGAATGGCGCGAAGGCGAATTGCCGCCGGAGCCGGTCTACGCGGCGCTGGTCTCGGACCTTGCGGCGCTGCGCGGCACGCCGCAGTTGGCGCTGCTTGCGCGTCGGCTTAACTACGCGATTCCCGGCTTCCGCGGCGTGGTCACGCGCACCGGCCGCTTGCTGCCCCAATCCATGCCGGAAAGCCCGAAGGCCGCCTTGATCGCGATCGACGCGACATGGGCCGATCCGGCGGCATGGGGCGTGTTGCGGCAACAGTCGGGAAAGGTGACGGATTTCTATTTGCTTTCCGCACTCGACCTGAAGCGCGATCCGAGCGGATCGGTCGTCGATGTCGACCGCGACCATGCCATTTTCGTCGATCTCTATGGCCGGACGCTGACTGTCAGCATCGGCGTCACGCTGCTCTGCGTGGCGATCGGCTATCCAGTTGCCGCCGTGATGGCGCAGGCGACGCCGGCGGCGGCGAATTGGCTGCTCATGGCGATCCTCGTGCCCTTCTGGACGTCGCTGCTTGTGCGTTCGACGGCTTGGGTAATCCTGCTCCAAAACGAAGGCTTGGTGAACAAGACCTTGATCTGGCTCGGCGCGATCGATGCGCCGTTGGCGCTCGTGTTCAACCGAACGGGCGTTTACATCGCGATGGTTCATGTGCTGTTGCCGTACATGATCCTGCCGCTCTACAGCGTCATGAAAGGCATATCCCCGAGTCACCTGCGCGCTGCGGCTTCGCTTGGCGCTTCGCCCGTCCGCGTGTTCTTCACGGTCTATCTGCCGCTTACGATGCCCGGCGTGGCCGCGGGCGCGACGTTGGTGTTCGTATCGGCGGTAGGGTTCTACGTGACGCCGGCGCTTGTGGGCGGCCCGCGCGACCAGATGATCGGCTATTTCATCGCGTATTTCACGAACTCGGCCGTCAATTGGGGGCTTGCGTCGGCGCTCGGCGCTTTCCTGCTCGTGCTGGTCGCCGCCACCTACCTCGTGCTCGGCAAGCTGGTCGGGTTTGAGCGGCTCAAGGTGCGGTAATGGCGCGCGGAACGCGAACGTCGCTTGAGGTTTCCGTCCGCGCAGGCGCAAGGATCTATACCGGCGCCATGCTGGTGTTCCTGATCGTGCCGGTGCTCGTGGTGCTGCCTCTGTCCTTCACATCCGGCCAGCTGCTCGTCTTTCCGCTGCCGGGTTGGTCGCTCCAGTGGTACGAAGACTTCTTCACGAACCCGATTTGGACGAACGCGCTGCGCAATAGCGTATGGATCGGCGTCGTCGTCACCGCGTTGGCGACGACGCTCGGCACGGCGGCGGCGATTGGCCTGCACGGCTGCAAGGCGCGATGGGCAGGCGCGGTCATGGCCCTGCTTGTCATGCCGCTTGCAATCCCGGTCGTGATCGTTGCGGTCGCCACATTCTATTTCTTCGCAGCGCTCGGGCTCGTCGGAACCTATGCCGGAATCGTGCTTGCGCATACGGTCCTGGCGCTGCCTTTTGTCGTTGTCACGGTGTCGGCGACGCTTCAAGGTTTCGACCCCAATCTCGTCAGGGCGGCGGCGAGCCTCGGCGCGTCGCCATTCCTGGCGTTCCGGACCGTCACGCTGCCGATCATCGCGCCGGGCGTCGTGTCCGGCGCATTGTTTGCGTTCGTGACGTCGTTCGACGAACTCGTCGTTGCGATCTTCCTGTCGAGCCCCCAGCAGCGGACGCTGCCGCGCCAGATCTTCAGCGGCGTGAGCGAGAACATAAGCCCGACGATTACGGCGGCGGCGGTGGTGCTGCTCGTCGTCTCGGTCGCGCTCATGGGGATAATGGAACTGCTCCGGCGACGGTCGGAAAAGCTGAAGATGGCCGGAGGACAGACCACATGACCGAGAACCGCCAAGCCGATCTGCTCGTCCGCGACGCGACCGTGGTCGCGTTCGACGGCACGTCCCACCGCTACCTCGAGAGGGGCTCGGTCGCAATCGTCGGCGACCGCATTTCGGCCGTCGGCCCGAACCTCGCCGTCGATGCGAAGCGAACGATCGACGCGCGGGGATGCATTGTCATCCCCGGCCAGATATCGACGCACGCCCATATCGGCGCACATGAAGGCCCGCGCTTGCTGGTCGATGCAGGACGGCGCGACTTCGTGCGCTCGGGATTTCTGCATTTCCTTCCGGCGCGGCGCTCTGGCGGGCCGGGGTTTCTGGCGCCGCAAGACAGCCGCGCTTCGCTGCGCTACGGCTTTGCGACGCTGCTGCGGCATGGCGTGACGACGGTGCTTGCCTTCGGACCTGCAGGTCCGGACGGCGGCGAAACGATGCTCGCCGCCGCCGAGGAATTCGGGATCCGGCTCTTCTGGTCGCCGCTGGTTTCGGGCGGGCGATACTGGCTGGGCGACGACGGACGCGTCGAGCGCGAGATCGACGACAAAGCCGGGCTAGCCGGTCTCGCGAAGGCCGTCGCCTTTGTCGAGAACCTCAAGCGCAACCCGAGGGGCGCAGTCTGCGGGACGATCGCGCTGGACGAGTATTACGTTTCGACGCCGGCACTGCGCAAGGCGTGCAAGGAAGCGGCGCGCGCGCTTGGCGTTCCGTTCACGCTGCACTTCATCGAGCAGCACCGCGAGTTCTTCGACACGATGCAGTCGACCGGCAAAACGCCGATTCAGATTCTCGCCGAGGAAGGCATCTTGGATTCCGGAACGATCCTCGCGCACTGCATCTACCATGCGGGCCACAGCCTTGTCGGCTATCCGATGGTCGACGACGTGGCGCTGCTCGGACAGACAGGCGCCACAGTCGCGCATTCGCCCGTCGCGTTCTCCCGCCGCGGCGTCGCGTTCGAGAGTTTCGACCGTTTCCGCCGCGCCGGCGTGAACGTTGCGCTTGCAACGGACACTTATCCGCTCGACATGTTCGGCGAGATGCGGCTCGCCGCCATCATGTGCAAGACCGTCGAAAAGAATTTCGAGGCCGCCCCGGCCGGCGCCGTGTTCGAGGCGAGCAATCTTGCCGGTGCGGCCGCGCTCGGCCGCCCCGATATCGGACGTATCGCACCGGGAGCGACGGCGGACATTGTCGTCGTCGATGCGCAAAGCCTGTCCTTCGGACCCAATCCGGACCCGGTCCGCGCACTGGTCCATCTCGCAACGCCCGGCATGGTCTCGGCCGTCGTTGTCGGCGGGCGGGTCCTTGTCGAAAACGGGAAGATCACGGTCGCCGACGAAGCGGAGATCCTCGCATCGGCAAGCGCCTCCAGCGAGCGCGTCTGGAAGCACTTCCCGGAGAGCGACCTGCAGGGCCGCTCGCTTGGCGCTGTGTTTCCCCCGACCTACGCGGCCTGGGCCGAGCGCACCCGATGAACGGATCCGCCGCGTCGCCGCTCGTACGGTTCTCGAACGTCAGCAAAAGCTACGACGGCCGGACGCGCGTCGTCTGCGATCTGGATCTCGACATCGCGCGCGGCGAGTTTCTGACGCTGCTCGGCCCGTCGGGGTCCGGCAAAACGACGACCCTGATGATGCTTGCCGGCTTCGAAGCGCCGACCGTCGGCACGATCCTTCTCGACGGCAAGGACATCACGCACCTGCCCCCGCACAAACGGGGCATCGGCGTCGTATTCCAGAACTATGCGCTATTCCCGCATATGTCGGTCGCCGACAACGTCGCTTATCCGCTGAAGGTCCGTGGCGTCGAGGCCGCCGACATCAAGAAGCGAGTCGATGCAGCACTCGACATGGTGAAACTCGGCGGTTTCGGCACGCGCAGGCCGGCACAGCTTTCCGGCGGGCAGCAGCAACGCGTGGCGTTCGCGCGCGCGCTGGTGTTCGAACCCGAGCTGGTGCTGCTCGACGAGCCGCTCGGCGCGCTCGACAAGCAGCTGCGCGAGCGGATGCAGGACGAACTCAAGCAGCTCCATCGCCGCATCGGCGTGACGATGGTCTATGTCACGCACGACCAGTCGGAAGCATTGACGATGTCCGACCGCGTTGCGGTCTTCAACGAAGGCCGCATTCAGCAGCTAGCCCCCCCGGGATTGCTCTACGAGGCGCCGGAATCCCTTTTCGTCGCGGAGTTCGTCGGCGAGAACAACAGGCTGGAAGGAAACGTCGTAGGCGAAGAGCCTGGCGGCTTGCGCATCCGGCTTGTGGACGGAACGACGCTGCTGTCGGGCGCACGCCAAGGGCTTGCGGTCGGCACGCCGGTCGTCGTCAGCATCCGGCCGGAGCGCATCGAGATCGACGGCGCCGACACGCCGAACCGGCTGCCGGCGGTCGTCGATCGGACGATCTTTCACGGCGACTCAATGCGAATCGTCCTGCGCCTCGCGTCCGGCACCGAGTTGGTCGTGAAGCTGCCGAATGCGCGCAGCGCCCGCATTGCGGCGAACGGCACGGGCGTGCAGGCGTGTTTCGGCGCCGCAGACTGCCGCATTTTTCCGAAACAGGTGTCGTGACCTACCCGATCGTCGGCAGCGGCGCGTATCGCTTTCAGCGCGTCGAAAACTGGCCGGTCTTGCCCGACAGTTGGTCGTTCGAATGCACCAGCGGCGTCGCGGTCGATCCGAACGGCATCGTCTGGGTCCTATGCCGGAATTCGCATCATCCCGTATCGGCGTGGCGCGCGGACGGGACGTTTGTGGCCGCCTGGGGCGCCGGTCTGTTCTCGGACCAGCCGCACGGCATTTCTGCCGCTGCCGACGGTACGATCTGGATCGTCGATCGGGACTGGCATGTGGCGACCCGGTTCAGCCCGGACGGGCGCCCCCTCCAGACCCTGGGGCGCAAACTTGCGCCATCCCCGACCTGCGATGGTCGGGTCGTGCGTGCACGCCCCTTCAATATGCCGACCAATCTGGCGATCGCCCCGGACGGTGAAATCTATGCGGCCGACGGCTACGGCAACCACAAGGTCCATCGTTTCGCTGCGGACGGAAAGCTGATCGGCTCGTGGGGGCGGCAGGGGGCGGGGCCCGGCGAGTTTGCCTTGGTGCACGACATCGCACTCGACAGTCGCGGGCGCGTTTTCGTGTGCGACGACGAGAACGACCGTGTGCAGATATTCGACCGCGAAGGCGCATATCTCGACGAATGGCCTTTCGCGAACCCCAGCGGGATCTGCATCCGGGAAGACGTCGTCTATGTGAGCGAGCTTCAGCCGTTCCGCGACGCGCAGCGCGGTCCCGGCAGATGCCGGGTCAGTCTGTGGACGCTCGATCGTGAGCTTTTGGCGCAGTGGCGGGGGAGCGACTCAGAGACCTGCGACTTGATGCTCGGCGGGCACGCCCTCGCTGTCGATGCTTTGGGAAGCATCTATGTCGCCGAAGTTGCAAGCGGCCAGCTCGCGAAGTTCGTCCGCGCGATGGAATCCGGTTAGATTTTGCCGCTCCTGCGTTCGCCAGATATTGGCCTGCATCCGATCGGCAAAAAGCTTCGAGTCGGCAGCTAAAGGCCGAAGGTCGGAAAACTCTCGCTTCGATCAAATTTCCGGCCAGTCTATCCGTCCGCGGAGCGGCCTGCTTTGCGCTCCTGCGCGTAGCGCGCGAGGGCTGCGTAGCGGTAGAGCCCGTGCACGAATTTGCCGTAGGGCAGCGTCAGAAAAAGGCCAAACACGACGCCAAGATGGGCCGCCAGCAGCAGGCCCATCGCCGCCGTCTCGCGCAGTGCGAGCAGGGCAAGGCCCGTCAGGCTCGTCAAAAACAGCATCGCAATGAAGGCAGCCTCCATGCCGCGCAGCTGCGGCACGCGCGTCGCGGCGGCCCGTTTGGCTTTTTCGCGCAGCAAGCCGATCGGTCCCACGAGGAGCCCGATGCCGCCCGCTGTTCCGAGCAGCACCGGCAGATCGTACCAAGGGTACGGCGCTTCGCGACCGAGCAGATAATGGTACAGCGTGGCGACAGACGTCGCGGCGAGGCACAAAAGAAAGCCGTAGAACGTCAGATGATGGAACGGGCGCCGGCGGTCCGGCGCGGGGCCGTCGCTGTCGCTGCAGCCGGCCCCGCCGCCGTCGAGATAGCGCAGCCGTGCTGCATCGTGTGCGGCAACGGCATGGGCAGCGACATCCGCACCTTTGCCCTCGCGCCAGAAGGCGCGCAAGCCCATCGCGAGGGCCAGTATCGCATAGAGAAAAACGCCGCCGAAAATCGCCACCATCGTGTTGTGGGGCATGAGTCGGTAGAACGCACCCGGCCCTGTATGCACGCCGAACAGCACGCTCGGGTCCGTCCATGCCGCGAAGCCGGCGACGAAAACGGCTACGCTCAGCGATGCGGCAAGGGCGACCGTGAGCCCGTTGCGTTCGAACAGACGGCTTGTCGCGCGCGGCCACGCGTAGTGCGCATAGGATTCGGCGCGCAGCTGCGCAAGAACCTTGGGCACGTTGACGTCGAATTCGTGCGGCGGGGCGAACTGGCAATCGTCGTAGCAAGCGCCGCAGCCATGGCACAGATTGGCGAAATAGCGCAGATCGCCATCGGTGAAGCTGCGGCGCATCTCCATCGCCGGAAACACGGCGCACAGGCCTTCGCAATAGCGGCAGGAATTGCAAACCGTCATCAGGCGGTCGGCTTCGGCAAGGGCAGGCGTGGCAGGTTCAGTTGTTCGCACGTTTGGCGGCCTCCCGACCCGCAATGCGGCCGAAGACGCTGCCGATCGTCATGCCGATGCCGGCCGCATAGCCTTTGCCCAGCACGTTGCCGGCCATGATTTCGCCGGCCGCGAACATGTTGGAAGAGGGTTTGCCGTCCTGCATCAGGATGCGCGCGTTTCGATCGACCTTCGTGCCGAGATAGGTGAACGTGATGCCCGGCCGCACCGGATAGGCGAAATAGGGCGGGGTTTCGAGGGCCCGTGCCCAGTGGCTTTTCGGCGGCTCGAGCGCGTGCGTGCGGCAATCGTCCAGCATCGTCGGGTCGAACGTGCCGGGCCGGACCGATGCGTTGAAATCGCGCACGGTCTTTTCGAGGGCGGCCGCATCGAGGCCGAGCTTGGCGGCAAGTTCGCCGATCGTCGGCGCTTCGATGGCCGGGAACAGCGACGGCATGAACAGCGTCGAAGCGTTCTTGTCGAACAGAATGTAGGCGATCTGGTCGGGCTGGGCGGCCACGAGCCTGCCCCACACGGCATAGCGCTTGGGCCAGAAATCTTCGCCTTCGTCGTAGAAGCGTTGCGCGTGTTTGTTGACGACGATGCCGAACACGACGCAATCGAGCCGCGTGATGATGCCGCCGTCGAATTTGGGCGCGCGCGCGTCGATGGCGACCGCATGGCACTGCGTGGGGTCGCCGACCGGATGGGCGCCGGCGTCGAGCAGCATCTTCAAGACGGTGCCGCGATTGTAGGGCGTGCCGCGGATCAGGAAATTGTCGGCCGTGTCGCCCCAATACTGCTTGAGCCACTCGATATTCGCCTCGAAGCCGCCCGCGGCCGCCACGAAGGTTTTCGCGCGAATCTTCGTCGTGCGGTCGCCGCGTTTCACGCGAGCCGCCAGAAACATGCCGTCGCGAATGTCGATGCCGACGAGTTCGGACTCGTAGCGCACCTCGACGCCGAGTTTTTCGCCGGTGCGGTACAGCGCATTCAGCATCGCGCGGCCGCCGCCCAGAAAAAACGAATTGGTGCGCCCCAGGCTCAGCGTGCCGCCCAGCGACGGCTGGAAGCGCACGCCTTGCTCGGCGATCCAGCCGAGCATCTCTTTCGATTCCGCGATCATGTGCCGGGCGAGGTCCTCGTCGGTCTGGCCGCCGGTTACCTGGTGGAGATCGGTCCAGAATTCGTCTTCCGTATAGGGCCCCGTCAGCGTGTCGGTCGCCGTGTCGTGGGCGCAGCGCATGTTGCGCGTGTGGCGCGTGTTGCCGCCGCGATAGAATTTGGGGGCCGCTTCCAGCACAAGCACGCTGGCGCCGCCGCGGCACGCGGCGATCGCCGCGCACAGGGCGGCATTGCCGCCGCCAACGACAAGCACGTCGTAGAGACGCTCTTCTTCTTCGTCCGATTCCGTCAATTGCGCTCCGCCGGCACGATGTCGTTCGAGTATCCCACATCGTGCCCGAATTTGAACAGAAACCCCGCCGCAGCAAGGCGGTGGATTTGGAGCCCGAGATACGGCTAGCCTTGGGCTTCCCGCGCTGGACCGCGCAGAAAGGCCAATTTGCATGGCATCGCCGACTGAGATTGATCGCCGCCAGCTGCTTCTGCGCGCGGCGATGCGCGAAGCGGGCTTTGAGGCGCTGGTCATCGTCGGCAACACAGAGTTCCAGCAGAAGGGCTATATCCGCTACTACGCGAATTGGCGGCTCTATGGCGGGACGGCGTTTCTCGTGGTGCCGCTGGTGCGCGATCCCACGCTGGTGCTGGGCTTGGGTGCCCAGGCCGAATGGGCAAAGGAGCTCAGCGCCATCGCCGATACGCGCGCCGTGCCCGACAAGATCGAGGCGGTCGCAGCCCTGCTCCGGGAAACCGTGGGGGCGAAAGCGCCGGTCGGCATCGTCGGCATGAAGACGATATTGGCGCATGGCGATGCGCAGCGTCTGGCGGTTTCGCTGCCGGACCATCCGCTTGTCGATGCGACCGACCTCGTCGAGGAACTGTGGTGCCGCCTGTCGCCCGAAGACCTTACGGCCGTCGCCCGCGCGCACGACGACGTCGCGTGCGTTTTCGAGGCGTTCAAGGCCGCCTTGCGGCCTGGACGTTGCGAGCGCGAGGTTGTGGCCGATGCGTTCCAAACCGCGATCGGCCGGGGCGCGCTCGAAGGCGTGATCCACCTCAACCACGATTTCAAAGCCGGCACGCGGCCCGCGAGCGACCGGCGTATCGAGTCCGGCGACGTCTACAAAATGTTCATGGAGTTCCTGACCGACGACGGCTATCTCGTCGAGCTTGGCGCTTGTTTTTCGTTCCGCCCGCCGGGAGCGGCGTGGCTGCGCAAACATGCACTTGTGGTCGCGGCGATCGAAAACGCGATCGCCGCGACGCGGCCCGGCATGGTCGCGGACGACGTGGTCGGCGTGATCCGCCGCACGTACGAAAAATCCGGCGTGGAAATCGTCGGGCGCCGCTTGTGGGATTTCCACGGCCAGGGGATGCATTCGCTGCTGCGCCCGTTCGGGCTGCCGGGCTCGACCGACCCCATCCGCGAGAACACGATGATCAACATCCATCCCGGCATTCTCACGGCCGACGGGCTCGGAATCTCGGCCACCAACAACTACTTGGTCACCGCCGACGGCGGCCGGGCGCTGGGCGGCTTTCGCCACCAATGGCACGTGGTCGGCTAGGCGCGCATACCAAGATAAACAGAGGACAGAAAATGGCGACGATCGCTGTCGGAACCTTCCAGCACGAAACCAACACGTTTGCGCCTTCGAAGGCCGATCGCGCGGCCTTTCTGAATGGCGGCGGCTGGCCGTCGATGGTGCGCGGGGCCGCTATTCCAGCGGCGTTTGCGGGCATGAACGTGCCGATCGCGGGTTTCATCGCAGCCGCCACGGCCGCGGGCCACCGGCTCGCCCCGCTGATCTGCGCCAACGCTACACCGTCGGCCCAGGTCGCCGACGATATCTTTGCCGAAGTCGTCGATACGATGTGCGCCGATCTGGCCAAAGCGCTGCCGGTCGATGCGGTCTATCTCGATCTGCACGGCGCGATGGTCACCGACAGCCTCGAAGACGGCGAAGGCGAGATCGTGCGCCGCGTGCGCGCCGTCGTCGGCCCGCGCATTCCCATCGTCGTGTCGCTCGATCTGCACGCCAACGTGTCGCGCGCGATGTTCGATATTGTGGATGCGTGCGTGGCCTACCGCACCTATCCGCATGTCGATATGGCCGAGACGGGCGGGCGGGCATTCGCGCTCGTGGCGCAGATCCTTGCCACCGGCGAACGGCTTGCGGGCGCATTCCGGCAGATCCCGTTCATGATCCCGCTCACCGCGCAATGTTCGCTGATCGAACCCGGTGCGGGGCTCTATCGGCGCTTGGCCGAGCTCGAGGCGCGCAGCGGTGCCGTGCTGTCCTACTGCACGGGCTTTCCGGCGGCGGACATTCGCGACTGCGCGCCGTCCGTATTCGGCTTCGCGCGCGATGCCGCCGCGGTCGAAGCCGCCGTTGCCGAACTTGCGGCAAGCGTGTGCGATGCCGAGCGCGACTATGTGGCCGAGCTCTATTCGCCGGAAGACGCGGTCGCGCGCGCGGCCGCGCGCGGCGGACGCAACGGCAAGCCGGTCGTGCTGGCCGACACGCAGGACAATCCGGGTGCGGGCGGCAACGGCGACACGACCGGGCTGCTCGCGGCGATGCTGCGCTTGCGCCCGCAAGGAGCGGTGCTGGGCATGCTGATCGATCCCGCGGCGGCGATCCAAGCCCATCGCGTGGGGGTGGGCAACAGCGCCGAGTTCCGCTTGGGCGCCTTGTTCGGTTGGCCGGCTGTCGAGCCGGTCATCGGCCCGTTCAAAGTGCTGGCGACCGGGGACGGCGCGTTCATGTGCACGGGGCCGTTCTACGGCGGCAGCCGCATGCAGCTGGGACCGATGGCCGTGCTCGAGGCGAACGGCGTTCGCGTCGTGCTCGCGAGCAAGAAGGTGCAGACGGCCGACCAGGAGATGTTCCGCCATGTCGGCATCGAGCCGATCCGCGAGAAAATCGTCGCGGTCAAAAGTTCGGTGCATTTCCGCGCCGACTTCCAGCCGATCGCCGAAGAGGTGCTGGTCGTGGAAGCGCCGGGACCGAATCCGGCCGATCCCGCCGCCCTCGCGTGGAAGCGCCTGCGCAAGGGCCTGCGCCTGCGCCCGCACGGACCGGTCTTCGGCTGACGGCTTACCGAAGTTCGGTCGCGATCACGCCCTTGCGCAGCAGAAAGCAGCCATAGGCGCGCGGATCGCCGACCTGCACGACGGCGAATGCGCTTTTCGCGGTCGCATAGAACGCAAAGCGCTCGATGCCGACGAGGGCAAGGCTGCGCCCGGCGGCAAGGTCGATCTCGGCCTGAACGCGCTGCTGCACATTCGGCACGGTTGCGGGATCGCCGACCATCTGCATGCGGCGCACCGGATCGTCGACGAATTCGTCGAGCGGCAGCACCGACAGGATGGCGCGCGCCGCGCGTTCCATCGTCAGGCCCGGCAGGCGCACGAGGCGTTTGGAAATCGTGTGTGCGGCGATCGTCTCGGCCGGATGGTTGCCGTCGACGAGGGCGAGATCGTCGCCATGGCCCATGGCAGCCAGCACCCACAGCAGATCCGGCGACAGAACCGGGTCGATATTCTTCAGCATCAGGCGTTCCTTCCGCGCGTCGATAGATAAAGACGAGCCGCATTGTCGCCGAACACGCCGGGATGGGCACCGGCAAGCGCTTGCGCAGCCTCGAACCAGCGTGCGTAGCCGCCCGCCTTTTCCACGACCGGCCAGTCGCTGCCCCACAGCGTGCGTGCGGGGCCGAATGTCGCCAGCACATGCTCGGCATAGGGGGCGATGTCGGCGACCGTCCAGTTCTCGGCAGCTTCTGTGGGAAGGCCCGAGAGTTTGCAGAATGTGTTGGCGAGGGCGGCCAAGTCGGAAAGCTCGCGACGCCACGGCTCAAGCGTGCCGGCCCGGATGAAGGGCTTTGCCGCATGGTCGATCACGAACGCCACATGCGAATGGCGCCGTGCGCGCACAAGCAATTGCCGCAGATGGCGCGGCAGCACGAGCGCGTCGAACACGAGCCCGTGCGTTTCGAGGGCGGCAAACGCGGCGTCGAGACGCGGGTCGAGCAGCCAATCGTCGTCGGCGATGTCCTGCACCATCGGCCGCAGCCCGACCAGCAGCCGATCTTGCGCAAGCGCTGCGATGGTCGCGGCCGCGTCGGTAGTTGCAAAATCGACCCAGCCGACGACGCCGGCAACATTTGGCGTATCGCGCGCGATCTCCAGCAGAAAACGCGTTTCGGCCACGCTGGGGGCCGCTTGCACGAGAATGGTCTCGCCGATCCCGTGTGCGGCAAGCAGGGGCGCTAGATCCGGCGGCATGTAGTCGCGATAGAGCAGGCCCGACGCGGGCGTGAGCCAGCCATAGTCGCCGCGCGCAACGCGCCAATAATGCTGATGCGCGTCGATGCGCCGATGCGTCATTGCGGCACCGGCAGGCTTGCGTCGAGCAATCCTTGTGATGCGAGATCGGTCCACAAGGCGCCCGGTATCGCCGCGGCAAGGCTTGCCTGCTGGGCGGCGATCTCGACGGGCGCCACTGCCCCCAACACGACGCTTGCGACGGTCGGGTGGGCAAGCGCAAAGCGCAGCGCCGCGTCGGCGAGCTTGACGCCGTGGCGGCGGCAGACCGCTTCGATCTTTTCGACCTTGGCGCGGATCTCGGGCGGAGCGGGTTTGTAGTTGTATTTGGCGCCGGCGACGGCACCCGTCGCAAGAATGCCCGAATTGAACACCCCGCCCAGCATCACGCCGATGTCGCGCTTCTGCGCCAGCGGCAGAAACGCTTCGGCGGCCGGCTGTTCGAGCAGCGAATAGCGCCCGGCCAGCAGCACGCAGTCGATGTCGCAGCGTTCGGCGAAACGCAGGCACATGTCGGCTTCGTTGACGCCCACACCCAACGCCCCGATCGTTTTCTCGTCGCGCAAACGCCGCAACGCGCGATACGCACCCGCGACCGCCTCTTCGAAACGCGCGTCGATCGCGGCGGCCCCGTGCGTCCAGATGTCGACGTCGTGGATCAGCACGATGTCGAGACGCGACACGCCCATGCGCAGCAGCGACTGCTCGATCGAGCGCATGGCACCGTCGTAGGAATAGTCGAAACGCAGCCGATGCGGCAGCCCGCCGACAAAGTCGGTCTCGGTCCCGCGCAGCAAAAACGGATCGGCGACACGGCCCACCTTCGTGCACAGCACGGGCCGCACCTGCGGCCGGCGGCGCAACGCAGCGCCGATGCGATGTTCGGACAGGCCGTGGCCGTAAAGCGGCGAAGTGTCGAGCAGGGTGACGCCGGCATCGAGTGCGGCTTCGACCGTTGCGACCGAGGTCGCTTCGTCGAGAACCGCGAAGAGATCGCCGAGCGGCGCACCGCCAAAACCGAGTTCCGTGACGGCAATCCCCGATTTGCCGAGCGTGCGTGCTGCGATCATGGCCGTGCCCTTTTTTGGGTTCTTGGAGTCTTCTTGATACCGCGTCCGCCGCCTGGCCGCCAAGCGCGAAGGCCTTATGTCGGCGGGCGCTTTGGCGAGCTTCTGGACAAGCGGGGGCCCAGGAGACCGTTCGGGCGCCACAAAAGCATCGCCGCCAGCAGCACGCCGACCAGCACGATCTGCAGGGAGGCCGCGCGCGCCTGGTCGGCCGGCGGGATGAGTTCGCGCAAGCCGTTGCCAGCTATTGTCCAGATCGCCCACACGACGGCCGCACCCACGATCGCGCCGCGATTGCTGCCGGCCCCGCCGACGATCAGCATCGTCCAGATCTGGAAGGTGAGGATCGGCAGAAAATCTTCGGGCGCGATGTAGCCCACGAAATGCGCGTAGAGCGCGCCCCCGAAGCCCATGATGGCCCCGCCGATCGCGAAGGACTGCAGGCGGAACGCGAAGGCGCGTTTGCCGAGCGCTTCGGCGGCCGTTTCGTCCTCGCGGATCGCGCGCAGCACGCGGCCCCACGGGCTTGCCGCCAAGCGCTGCAGGCCCGCGTAGACGCATGCGAGGGCCGCCAAGGTCAGCGCCAGATAGAGCGCGTTGAAGGCAAGCGAGCCGTCGAGTTCGGAATCGAACGGCTTCGGGATGAACTGGATGCCGAACGGCCCGCCGGTAAGCTTCTGTGCATTGAGGGCGACGAGTTGGATCACCACCGCAATGCCGAAGGTGGCGATCGCCAGATAGTCGTGGCGCAAGCGCAGGGCGGCAAAACCGACGGCCGCCGCAACAAGCCCGGCCGCAGCCGTTCCGCCGATCCACCCCACCACGATGGGCAGGCCGAGGCCGACGACGCGCACCGCCCCCGGCCCCGCATCGGGCGGCGTGGTCAGCAGTGCCGAGGCATAGGCGCCGACGGCGACGAAACCCGCCACGCCGACATTGAACAGCCCCGTATAGCCCCATTGCAGATTGAGCCCGAGCGCCATCGTGGCGAAGATCGAGGCGAACACCAGAAAAAACGTCGCGTAGGAAAGCACCGGCAGCAGCTCGCTCATTTCGCGCGCTCCGCAAACAGACCTTGCGGGCGCACGAGCAGGATCGCGATCAGCACGCCGAACGCCGCCGCCGCCCGGTATTCCGCCCCGATGAGGGGAACGGCCGCACTTTCGGCGAGCCCGACGATGAGCCCGCCGATCACGGCCCCCGGCACGCTGCCAATACCGCCCAGAATGGCGGCCGCGAACAAGGGCAGCAGCAGATCGAAGCCGATCTGCGGCCGCAATTGGCCCACGAGCCCCGCGAACGTGCCGGCCACCGCCGCGAGGATCGCGCCCAAGATCCAGGTCCAGCGCACCACGCTCGCCACGTCGATGCCGGTCACGCGCGCCAAAGCCGGATTGTGCGCAACCGCGCGCATCGCGCGCCCCGCGGTCGTGCGCTGCAAGAACAGGTGCAAGCCCACGACCAGCACGAGGGCCAATCCCAGCACGAAGAGCTGGTCGGGTGTGGCGCGCAAGCCCCCGCCGACGTCGCGCGGCACGATATGGATCGCGATCTGCAATTCGCGCGTGTAGTAGGCGGGCAGCGACCCGTAGACGAATTGCAGGAAATTGCGCAGCGCCAACGCCGCGCCGAAACTCGCGATCGTCAGCACGATGGCGCTGCCCTGCGCCGACAGCCGGTCGAACAGCAGCCAGTCGAGCACGAGGGCGAGGAGGGCGGTGGCGATGGCACCCGCAACGAGGGCTGCCAGCAATTGCCAGCCGAACGAAAACGGCCCCAGCGGCGCCATCGCCCCGCCGCCGCCAAGTGCGATGAAGAAGCCCAGGAACGTCAGCGCGAGATAAGCGCCCCACGCGATGAATTCGCCGTGCGCGAAATTGGCGAAGCGCAGCAGCGAATAGGTCATGGTGAGGCCGATCGCGCCGAGCGCAATGGTCGAACCAACGATGAGACCGTCGGCGATGATCTGCAGGATCATGGCGCGGCCGCCTCGGCATGCGGGAAAAACAGGCGTTCGAGCACGCCCGGCACTTGCAGGTCGCGCGCGGGGGCATCGACATGCACGCGGCCTTCAACCAGCACAGCACCGCGTGCGGCGATCGCAAGAGCGGCTTTGACGTTCTGCTCGACAAGCAAAACGGCAACCCCGCTGGCCGCGATCTCGGCGAGCTTGGCAAAGGCGTGCTCGACGAGCTTCGGCGACAGGCCTGCCGACGGCTCGTCGAGGATCAGCACGCGCGGATTGGGCACGAGTGCACGCGCCATCGCCAGCATCTGGCGCTGGCCGCCCGAGAGCCGCCCGGCATCGATGCGCCGGGCTTTGGCAAGGTCCGGGAACAGCGCGTAAAGCTCGGGCAGGCGCTGTTTGGCTTTTACATGTGCCACGGCCGCCGCGAGCTCGAGATTCTCGGCGACGGTCAGCGGGGCAAACACGTTTTCGGTCTGCGGCACGAAGCCGAGCCCCGCACGCGCCAGCAGATGCGCTTGCGCGCCCGCGATTTCTTTTTCGCCCAGCCGCACGCTGCCCGAAAAAATCGGCACAAGGCCCGCGACCGCTTTGGCGAGCGTCGACTTGCCAGCCCCGTTGGGCCCGAGCAGGGCGACGATTTCGCCCGCCGCAATCTCGAGCGACGCCCCGCGCACGATCGCAAGGCCGGGCTCGTAGCCCGCTTCGAGTTCCGCGATCGCAAGGGCCGTGCTCATGCGACGGCACTCCCGAGATAGGCTTCGACCACGGTCGGGTTGCGTCGCACCGACTCCGCGTCGCCGAACGCGATGAGTTTGCCCTGCGCCATCACCGCGATCGGATGGCACAGGCGCATGACCATATCCATATTGTGTTCGACGATGAGGAAGCTCGTGCCGCGTCGGTTGATCTCGGCAATGCGGTCGATGATCTTCTCGAGCAAAGCGGGATTGACGCCGGCGGCCGGTTCGTCGAGCAGCACCAGGCGCGGATCGGCGACCATCGCGCGCGCGAGTTCCAGCAATTTGCGCTGCCCGCCCGACAGCACGCGCGCCGGCGCGTTTTCGAGCGCACCCAAGCCCACGAAGTCGATCCAGCTGCGCGCGGTCTCGCGCGCTTTGGCTTCGTCGGCCGCCACGCGGGAGGGCGCAAACCAATTGGCCCAGAAGCGCTCGCCGCTCTGGCCGGGCACGCCGACCAGCACGTTTTCGAGCACGCTCATGGCCGGAAACGGGCGCGGGATCTGGAAGGTGCGCGCGAGCCCCGCCGCATGCACAAGCGACGGGCGCTTGCCGTCGATGCGGTTGCCGTCGAGCGCGATCGTGCCGGCATCGGGCCGATAGAGCCCGGCCACGCAATTGAACAACGTGGTTTTGCCCGCCCCGTTGGGGCCGATGAGGCCGGCGATCGCACCCTTGGGCACGTCGAACGAGACGCCGTCGACGGCGCGGTTGCCGCCGAAGCGTTTGGCAAGGTCGCGTATGTGCAGCATGGATCCCGAGAGGCGCGCGCTCATGTGGGGGGCGTTGCGCGTATGGCGAAAATAGAGCATGAAGGAACGCGCATCCGCAAGCCATCGCAATATGGGGATCGGCGTTTGAGCGACGACAATTTCGAGCTTTACGATCTGCGTATCGAGGTCGTTGCACCCGAGGGCGGGGCCGTCTATTGCGGCGCCAAACCCGGCGATCATTTCGAGCTGCGCGGCGAGATGCTGCATCTGCCGCCGGGGCAGGGTTTTTCGATCTATTCGCTGGGCGCTTTGCTGCCGCTGCTGGCGGCCAAGCAGCGGCCCACGCATCCCAACGATTGGATGACGACGGACGCCGAGGTCGCGTGCCCCGATCCCAACTGCACGACGCGTTTTCGCATCAAGCGCGGCGCCAAGCGCCGCTTCAGCCATGCGGCCACGACGGCCGTGAAGCTGCCGTGACGGTCGAACGCTTCGAACTCGCGCCGGGCTACGAGATCTCGCGCCTGCTGCGCGGCGGCTGGCAGCTTGCGGGCGGCCACGGCCCTGTCGATGCGGCCCGCGCGGTCGACGACATGTTCGCCTTTGTCGATGCAGGCGTGACCGTGTTCGACTGCGCGGACATCTATACCGGCGTGGAAGAGCTCATCGGCGAATTCCGCCGCCGTCTGCTGCGCGAACGCGGGGCCGCTGCTCTTGCTGCGCTAAAGGTGCACACCAAATTCGTGCCCGACTGGGACGATCTGGCGACCTGCGATGCGGCCTATGTGCGCGCGATCGTCGAGCGCTCGCTGACCCGCCTGGGGGCGGAGCGGCTCGATCTCGTGCAGTTCCATTGGTGGAACTACGCCGTGCCGCGCCATGCCGAGATCGCGTGCGTGCTGGCCGATCTTGCGCGCGAGGGCAAAATCGACCAGGTGGGGGCGACGAATTTCGACACGCCGCATGCACAGGCGATGTTCGATGCGGGCGTGAAGCTCGCCTCGATGCAGGTGCAGTATTCGCTGCTCGACGCGCGCCCCGAGACTGCCCTTGCGGGCCTGTGCGCGCGCACGGGCATGAAGCTCTTGTGCTACGGTACGCTTGCGGGCGGGTTCCTGTCGAAAGCCTGGCTCGGCAAGCCGGAGCCGAGCGACCTTTCGCACAATCGCAGCCTCGTCAAATACAAGCTCGTGATCGACGATTTCGGCGGTTGGGATCTGTTCCAGGAACTGCTCGCGGCCTGCCAGACGACCGGCGACAAACACGGCGTGTCGCTCGCCTGCGTGGCCGGGCGCTGGACGCTCGACCGCCCGCACGTGGCCGGCATCATCGTCGGCGCGCGCTATGCCGCCCACCTCGCCGACAATCTCGGCATGTTCGGCTTTGCGCTCGATGCGCAGGATCGTGCCCGCATCGACGCGGTGCTGGCCAGCCGCAAGGGGCCGCTCGGCGACACCTACACGCTCGAGCGCGACAAAGAGGGCCGCCACGGCCGCATCATGAAATACAATTTGAACAAGCCATGACCGACGAGAATCCGGACCTCGCTGCCGCCATACGCGAAATTGAAGAGCTGCACGCCGCCTTTGCCGCATGGATGGGGCCGGGTGCAGGCCCCGAAATCTTCGCGCGTTTCGAGGCGGCGTTCGCACCCGAATTCTCGATGGTGGGGCCCAGCGGCAAACGCCTCGACCGGGCAGGCGTGCTCGCGATGCTGGCCGCAAACCGTGCCGCGTTCGGTGCGGGCTTCGCCATCAAGATCGAAGCCGCCGTGCCGTTGGCGCACGGGCCGGGCTTCGTGTGCGTCGGCTACGACGAAATCCAAACCGGCCGCCCCGGCCCCTTGCAGCGCCGCGCCAGTGCGCTGTTTCGCGCGGACACCGCCGCCGCCAACGGCCTACGCTGGCTCGCCGTGCACGAGACGTGGATTGCGTCCAACGTCTGAACCTGCTTGCCAAACCGGAGTTCCCCTACCAAACTGTGCGCAATTAATATCCCCCCATCCGCCTCATCCGAAAGGACCCAAGCCGTGCGCTTTGCCTCGCTGATTGCCGCCGCTGCCGTCGCCGCCGTCGCCCAATTCCAGCCCGCACCCGTTCTGGCGCAGGGCTGCACCCACACGATCGGCATGGTCGTGTCGCTGACGGGGCCGGCTGGGCGCTTCGGCCAGGCGGCCTCCAAATCGGCCGAGCTTGCGTTCAACGATCTGAATGCGGCGGGCGGCGTCGCGGGTTGCCGTCTCGCCATCGATCTGCGCGATGCGCAGAGCCAGGGTTCGGTCGCGGTCGACCAAGCGCGCCAACTCGTCGATCTGCGTCGCGTACCCGCCATCCTCGGCGGCATCATTTCGTCGGTGTCGATCCCGATTCTGACGTCGGTCACGGCCCCCGCCGGCATCGTGCAGATTTCGCCCGCTTCGTCCTCGCCCACGCTCACGCGCCTGTCGGCCGAGGGTACGTCGAAGGGCGTGTTCTTCCGCACGATCACGTCGGATGCGCTGCAGGGCACGGCCGCCGCGAAATACGCGATGGATCAAGGTCTCAAGGAACTCGCCATCATCCATGTGAACAACGATTTCGGCGTGAACATGGTGGCCGAGTTCCGCCGCGCCTTCGAAGCACTCGGCGGCAAGATCACGAACACGGTGCCCTACAATCCGAGCCAGCCTTCCTACGCGCCCGAAGTGACGGCGGCGATGCGCGGCAATCCGCCCGCCCTCTATCTCGTCTCGTATCCCGGCGACGGCACGACGATCGCGCGCACCTGGCTGCAGCAGGGCGGCGCGCAGACCTTCCTGCTCAACGACGGCATGAACAGTGCGGACTTCATCCGCGACGTCGGCCCGCGTTTCCTCAACAACGCGTTCGGCACGTCTTCGGGCACTGTGCGCACGCCGTCGACCGAGTATTTCGCGACCGCGTACCCGGCCATGTCGGGCGGGTTCGACGCCAACGCGCCGGCCGCCGACCGCGCCTACGATGCCGCCGCCATTCTGGGCCTCGCGATCGCCAAAGCGGGCCGCGCGGAATCGGCCGCCATCCGCGACGCGATCCGCGAAGTGACGGGCCCGGGCGGCGAGCCGATCCATGCGGGGCAAGCCGAATTCCGCCGCGGCTTGCAGCTGCTGCGCGAAGGCAAGCGCATCTCCTATGTCGGCGTGATCGGCCCGGTCACGTTCGATACGAACGGCGACATCACGGGGCCGTTCCGCAAGTGGCGCATCACGGACGGCAACATCGTCACGGTCGGCGAAATGTCGACGAACGAAGTGCAGGACGTGCAGCGCCGCCTGCCGCCGCGCTGACCCGGCAGCCCAAGGGGCTTCGCCATGGCGGATGTTCCGCCGCGCATCGAACTCGCACCGGGGCTCGACATCCCGCGTCTGCTGACCGGCTTGTGGCAGGTCGCCGATATGGAGCGCGACCGCGGGCCGCTCGATCCCGATGCAGCCGCCGCATCGCTTGCCGACTATGCGGCGGCCGGGTTCGATGCGTTCGACATGGCCGACCATTACGGCAGCGCCGAGATCATCGTCGGTCGGCTGCTGGCAGGCCCGTGGCGCGGCAAGGCACGCGCCTTCACCAAATGGTGCCCGCCGCCGGGGCCGATGACGGCCGAGATCGTGCGCGAAGGCGTGGGGCGCAGCTTCCAGCGTCTCGGCCTCGAGCGCATCGATCTGATGCAGTTCCATTGGTGGCAGTATCGCCATCCGGCCTATATCGATGCGCTTGCCGAGATGGCGAAGATGGTGGGCGAGGGGCGCATCGGCGCCCTCGGCCTCACCAATTTCGACACCGACCATCTGCGGCTGCTCGTCAAACACGGCATTCCGATCGCGACGAACCAAGTTTCGTTCTCGCTGCTCGATCGGCGGGCGGCCGGCCGCATGGGCGAATTCTGCAAGGCGCACGGCGTCAAGCTGCTCGCCTACGGCACGCTTGCCGGCGGGTTCCTGACCGACCGCTGGGTCGGCCAGCCCGAGCCCGTCGACATTCCGGACTGGAGCAAATCCAAATACAAACGCTTCATCGATGCGGCAGGCGGCTGGTCGGTGCTGCAGACGATCCTCGCGGCCGCATCCGCGATCGCCAAGCGCCACAGCGTGTCGGTCGCCAACGTCGCCACGCGCTGGGTGCTCGACCACGAAGCCGTGTCGGCCGCGATCGTCGGCGCACGGCCCGGCGAGCGCGAACATCGTGCAGCCAATCTGCGGACCTTCGCGTTTGCGTTCGACGAAGCCGATCGCGCGCGGCTCGATGCGGCGTTGGCGACGGCCGCGCCCATCCCGGGCGATTGCGGCGACGAATATCGCCGGCCGCCGTTCCTGACCGCCTCGGGCGATCTGAGCCACCATCTCGATGCGTTGCCGAAAATCTACGAAGCGCAGCCCGTGCCCGGGCGTGCGGCACGCTGGCGCGTGGACAGCGGCAGCCAGTGGGAACCCATTGCCGGCTATTCGCGCGCCGTGCGCGAGGGCCAGCGCGTGTTCGTGAGCGGCACGACCGCCACGCACGGATCGGGCACGGTCGTGTGCCCCGGCGATGCCGAAGGGCAGGCGGTCTATATTCTCGACAAGATCGCGGCATCGCTCGAAGCGCTCGGGGCCACGATCGAAGACGTGGTGCGCACGCGCGTGTATCTCGCCAACGCGGACGACTGCGAGGCCGTGTCGCGCGTGCATGGGCGCGTGTTCGGGGCGGTGCGCCCGGCCAACACGCTGCTCGAGATCGGCCGCCTGGTCGGCCCCTATGCGGTTGAAATGGAAGCCGAAGCAGTCGTCGAATAGCGCCGCCATTTGGGCCATAATCGGGCCACAATCGGCCGCAATGATTCGCGTCCAAGGAGACGAGGCAATGGACCGCAGGCATGTGCTGAAAATCGGAGGGGCCGCCGCCGCCGCCCTGGCTGTCCCGCGCGCGATGGCGCAGGCGCGCGAGCCGATCCGCATCGGCGAACTCAACTCGTACAAGGTTTTTGCGGCCTTCCTCGAGCCCTACAAAAAAGGCATGGACCTTGCGGTCGACGAGATCAATGCCGGCGGCGGCGCCTTGGGCCGGCCCATCGAGATCGTGGTGCGCGACGACAACGGCCAGCCCGGCGACGCGGTGCGCGTGGCCGAAGAGCTGCTCGCGCGCGAGCGCGTGTCGATGCTGATGGGCACGTTTGCCTCGAACGTGGGGCTTGCCGTGTCGAGCTTCGCCAAGGAACGCAAAGTGCCGTTCCTCGCGTCGGAGCCGCTGACCGACAAGATCGTGTGGGAGCAGGGCAACCGCTACACGTTCCGCCTGCGCGCCTCGACCTACATGCAGACCGCGATGCTGGTGCCCGACGCCGTGCGCGTCGCCAAACGTCGCTGGGCCATCGTCTATCCGAACTACGAATACGGCCAGTCGGCGACGGCCGCCTTCAAGAAACTCATGCAGGCGCGCCAGCCGAACATCGAGTTCGTGGCCGAGCAGGCGACACCCTTGGGCCGCATCGAGGCGGGCCCGGTCGCTGCGGCTTTGCAGGCGGCCCGGCCCGAGGCGATTTTCTCGTCGCTGTTCGGCCCCGATCTGTCGCGCTTCGTGCGCGAGGGCACCACGCGCGGCCTTTTCCGCAATGTCGAGGTCTTCAATCTGCTGGCGGGCGAGCCCGAATATCTCGACCCGCTGCTCGACGAAGCGCCCGTCGGCTGGTACGTCACCGGCTATCCGTGGCAGGACATCAAGACGCCCGAACACGACCGTTTCTTGAGCGCTTATCAGGCGAAGTTCCGCGACTATCCGCGCCTGGGTTCGGTCGTCGGCTATGCGGCCGTGATCGGAGCGGCCGAGGCGATCCGCAAGGCGGGATCGCTCGAGCCCGAAAAGATCGTCGATGCGATGAAGGGCCTGTCGCACAGCACGCCGTTCGGGCGCATCGTCTATCGCACGCTCGACCATCAGTCGACGATGGGCGCTTATGTGGGCCGCATAGGCCTTCGCAACGGCAAGGGTGTGATGACCGATTGGCGCTATGCGGACGGGGCCGAGTATCTGCCCACCGACGCCGAGATCCGCAGCCTGCGTCCGCCCGAATAGGACGAGCACTTCGTGTCGGAGATCTTCGCCGACATCCTGATCCAGTTTCTGAACGGGTTGGCGGGGGCCTCGTCGCTGTTTCTGGTGGCGGCGGGGCTGTCGCTGATCTTCGGCGTCACGCGCATCGTCAATTTCGCGCACGGCGCTTTGTTTATGCTCGGGCTCTATCTCGCCTGGAGCCTGATCGATCTTTTCGGACGCAGCACGCTGCTCGGCTTCTGGGGCGGCGTGCTGGCCGCCGCCTTGTGCGTCGGCGCAATCGGCGCCGCCATCGAAGTTTTTGTGCTGCGCCGCATCTACAAGGCGCCCGAACTGTTCCAGCTGCTCGCGACATTTGCGCTCGTGCTGATCATAAAGGACGCCGTGCTGTATTTCTGGGGGGCCGAGGAATTGCTGGGGCCGCGCGCGCCCGGCTTGCGCGGGGCCGTCGAAATCTTCGGCCGCCGTTTGCCCGAATACGATCTTTTGCTGATCGTGGCCGGCCCGCTCGTGCTTTGCCTGCTGTGGCTGCTTCTGCATCGCACGCGCTACGGCATGTTCGTGCGTGCGGCGACGCAAGACCGCGAGATGCTGGCGGCCCTGGGCACCAACGAGCGCCATCTGTTCACGTCGGTGTTCTTCTTGGGCGCGTTTCTGGCGGGGCTCGGCGGCGCTTTGCAGATTCCGCGCGAGCCGGCCCAATTGTCGCTCGACCTTGCCGTCATCTCGGATGCGTTCGTGGTCGTCGTGGTCGGCGGCATGGGCTCGATCGGCGGCGCTTTCTTGGCGGCCCTGCTGATCGCGCAGGCCAAAGCTTTGTGCATAGCGCTTGGCGACGTCGCGATGTTCGGCACGATCGTGTCCTTCAGCAAACTCACGCTCGTCGTCGAGTTCGCGATCATGGCGGCCGTGCTCGTGCTGCGCCCGTGGGGCCTGCTCGGCAAACCGCTGGCCTTGGCGCGCGGGGGCAGCGCGCACGCGAGCCCGCTCGATCCGCCGGGGCAGCTTTTCTGGCCGACGTCGCTGTTCGTGCTGATGCTGCTCGCTTTCGCACCGCTCGGCGGCGACCGCTATTTGCTGGTGCTGATGGGCGACATCGCCGTCTTTGCGCTGTTCGCGGTCGCCCTGCATTTCCTGATGGGGCCCGGCGGGCTCGTGTCGTTCGGCCATGCCGCCTATTTCGGGCTCGGCAGCTACGCGGCGGCTTTGGCCTTCCTGAGGCTCGATCTGCCGGCCGAAGCGGCGTTGCTCGCAGCCCCGCTCGCGGGCGGGCTTGCCGCGTTGCTGTTCGGCTGGTTCTGCGTGCGGCTGAGCGGGGTCTATCTTGCGATGCTTACGCTCGCCTTTGCGCAGATCGCGTGGTCGGTCGTGTTCCAGTGGAACGACGCGACCGGCGGCTCGAACGGCCTCATCGGCCTGTGGCCCGCGGGCTGGCTCAAAGACCGCACGCTCTATTTCTGGGCCACACTGGCTCTGTGTGCGGCCGGCATTTTCTTTTTGTGGCGCACGGTGCACGCCCCCTTCGGGCTTGCCTTGCGCGCCGCGCGCGACCAGCCGATGCGCGCCGAGGCCGTCGGCATCGACACGCGCCGCGTGCAATGGCTCGCCTTCGCGCTGAGCGGCGCCTTCGCAGGGCTTGCGGGCGGGCTGTTTGCGTTCGCCAAAGGCAGCATCTCGCCCGACACGCTCGGCGTGGCGCGCTCGGTCGACGGGCTGGCGATGGTGCTGCTGGGCGGCGTGCACACTTTGACCGGCCCCGTGTTGGGTGCTGCCGTCTTCACCTGGCTGCAGGACGAGATCGCGCGCAACACGCAGTATTGGCGCGCGATCCTGGGTCTTGCGATCCTGGCGCTCGTGCTCGCCTTCCCGTACGGGCTTGGCGGGGCGTTGAAGCGCCTGCGGGGCGCATCATGACGCTGCTCGTCGCAAACGGTTTGCGCAAAGCCTTCGGCGGCGTGGAAGCCGTCATCGACGTCGGTTTTGCGGTCGCCCCGGGCGAGGTGGTGGCGCTGATCGGCCCCAACGGGGCGGGCAAGAGCACGTGCTTCAACATGCTGAACGGCCAGCTTGCGCCCGATCGCGGCACGATCGAACTCGGCGGCAAGAACATCGCCGGCCTGCCGCCGCGCGCGATCGCACGCCTTGGCGTGGGTCGCACCTTCCAGATCACGGCGACCTTCGCCTCGATGCGCGTGCGCGAGAACGTGCAGGCGGCGTTGCAGTCCTTCGCGGACAAAAGCTACGGCCTGTGGCGCGCGGCCGACACGCTCTGTCGCGAAGAAGCGCAAGCGCTGCTCGCGCGCGTCGGCATGGCAGACCAGGCCGAGCGGCAATGCGGCACGCTTGCCTATGGCGATCTGAAGCGCGTCGAGCTTGCGGTGGCGCTTGCCGGCAAACCGCGCCTTCTGCTGATGGACGAACCCACGGCCGGCATGGCGCCGGCCGAGCGCCTGGCGCTGATGTCATTGACCGCGAGCTTGGCACGCCGCGACAAGATCGGCGTGCTGTTCACCGAGCACGATATGGACACGGTATTTGCGCACGCCGACCGCATCCTGGTACTCGATCGCGGCCGCTTGATTGCCGAGGGAAGCCCCGCCGCCGTGCGCAACGATCCGACCGTGCGCCGCGTGTATCTGGGTGCGGGCACCATGTACGGCGAAGCGACATGATGCTCGAAGTCCGCGATCTCGACGCATGCTACGGCCGCGCGCAGATCCTGTCGGGCGTCGCACTCGACGTCGCCCCGGGCGAGGTGGTCGCACTCTTGGGCCGCAATGGGGCCGGCAAATCGACGACGCTCAAAACAATCCTCGGCCTTGTACCGCCGACGCGCGGACGTATCGCCTTCCACGGCGCCGGCATTGCGGGCCTCGCCCCCTATCGCATTGCGCGGCTGGGTCTTGGCTACGTGCCCGAGGAGCGGCGGATTTTCACGGACCTTTCGGTGCGCGAAAATCTCGAAGTCGCGCGCCGGGCCCCGCGCGACGGACTCGAGCCTTGGACGCCTGCGCGCCTGTTCAAGCTCTTTCCCAACCTCGAAACGCTGGTCGACCGGCCGGGCGGGCGCATGTCGGGCGGCGAGCAGCAGATGCTCGCGGTCGCGCGCACGCTGATGGGCAATCCCAAGATGCTGCTGCTCGACGAACCGTCCGAGGGTTTGGCGCCGCTGATCGTCGAGCAGATGGAAGCGGCGATCGCCGCCCTCAAACGCGACGGCCTCGCCGTGCTGCTGTGCGAGCAGAATCTGCATTTCGCCAGACGGCTCGCCGACCGCGCGGTGATCCTCGAGAAAGGCCAGGTGCGCTACACAGGCACCATGGCCGCTCTTATGGCGGACGCGGCCGTGCGCAAAACCTATCTCGAGCTTTAGCCGATATCGAACTTCACGCCCTGCGCAAGCGGCAGCGTGCGCCCGTAATTGATCGTGTTGGTCGCCCGCCGCATATAGGCGCGCCACGAATCGGAACCCGACTCGCGCCCGCCGCCGGTTTCCTTCTCGCCGCCGAAAGCGCCGCCGATTTCCGCGCCCGACGGGCCGATATTGACGTTGGCGATGCCGCAATCCGAGCCGCGCGCCGACAGGAACAGCTCGGCCTCGCGCAGATCGTTCGTGAAGATCGACGAAGACAGGCCCTGCGCCACCGCATTGTGCTTGGCGATCGCGTCGCCAAGATCGTCGTAGCGCATCGCATAGAGGATGGGTGCGAACGTCTCTTCGAGCACGGGTCCGGTCTGGTCCGGCATTTCGACAAGGGCCGGGCGCACGTAAAAGGCGTCGGCGGCGAAACCGTCGGTCACGCGCGCGCCGCCTGTTGCCTTGCCGCCGAGGGTGGCCGCTTGGGCAAGGGCGGCTTGCATCGCGTCGAACGCGGCCTTGTCGATGAGCGGGCCCACGAGCGTGCCGGGTACCAGCGGATCGCCGATGCCGACCGATAGATAGGCCTGTTTGAGCCGCCCGATCAGCGCGTCGTAGACGGAGGAATGCACGAACAGGCGCCGCAGCGTGGTGCAGCGCTGGCCGGCAGTACCCATCGCCGCGAAGGCAAGGCCGCGCACGGCCAGATCGAGATCCGCACTCGGGCACACGATGGCGGCGTTGTTGCCGCCGAGTTCGAGCAGCACGCGCCCGAAGCGCTGCGCCACGCGCGGGCCCACCGCACGACCCATCGCGGTCGAGCCGGTCGCCGACACGAGCGCCACTTTGGCATGATCGACGAGCGCGTGGCCCACGTCGCGCCCGCCGAGCAGCACGGCGGCGAGGCCGGCCGGGGCGTCGCCGAATTTGGCAAGCGCGCGCGCGAACAGCGCTTGCGTCGCAAGGGCGGTGAGCGGCGTCTTTTCCGACGGTTTCCACACGATCGCATTGCCGCACACCAGCGCCAGGGCCGCGTTCCACGCCCACACCGCAACGGGGAAATTGAAGGCCGACACGATGCCGACCACGCCCAGCGGATGCCAGGTTTCCATCATGCGGTGCTGCGCGCGTTCGGTCGCGATGGTGAGGCCGTAGAGCTGGCGCGACAGGCCGAGCGCGAAGTCGCAGATGTCGATCATCTCCTGCACTTCGCCCAAACCCTCGGACGCGATCTTGCCGACCTCGAGCGACACGAGCCGCCCAAGCTCGGCCTTGTGCGCGCGCAATTCGTCGCCGAACAGGCGCACGAGCTCGCCGCGTCGCGGGGCCGGCACCAGGCGCCAGGACAGATATGCCGCGTGGGCCGCGTCGATCGCGGCTGCGGTTTGGCGCGCATCCGCATCGGCCACGCGGCCGATCGTTTGGCCCGTGATCGGCGTGCGCACGAGGCGTGCGCCGTTCGAAAAGGCGGCTTTATCCACGCCGAGCTGTGCGAGCAGGCGGGCGGTTTCTTGGGGCAGGTCGATGGCGGTCATTGTGTTTTCCTCGAGGCGGGCGCGCAACGCCTTACCAGCTTTCTGCCAGCATCGCGCGATATTCTTCCGGTGTTGCGATGCGCGGATTGGTCGCGTGGCAATGGTCTTTCATCGCCTTGCCGATCGCCTCGTCGACGAAGTCTTTTTGCACGCCCATGGCGCCGAGCCCCGAGGCTAGGCCGAGATCGCGGTTGAGGTTCGCCACGGCCGCATCGACGGCCGCACCGGCGGCCAAGCCCATCGCATGGCGCAGCCTTGCGTATTTGTCTTCGGCGACGGCACTCGGCGCGGCTTCGTTGAAGCGCAGCACGGCCGGCAGCACCACGGCATTGAGCGTGCCGTGATGCAGCGATTTTTCGCGATAGCTGCCCAGCGCATGCGACAGCGAATGCACGGCGCCCAAACCTTTCTGGAAGGCGAGCGCACCTTGCGCCGATGCGCTCATCATCTGGCGGCGCGCTTCGCGGTCGCTGCCGTTTTCGACCGCTCGGCGCAGCCATTTGGCGGCGCGCGCCAGCCCGTCGAGCGCAATGCCGTCGGCAGGCGGGTTGAAGGCGGGGGCAAGGAAGGTTTCGATGCAATGCGCCATCGCATCCATGCCGGTCGCCGCCGTCAGGCCCGGCGGCAAGGAGAGCGTCAAATCCGGATCGAGGATCGCCGTGCGCGGGACGAGATGCCACGAATGGAACCCGACCTTGCGCCCGTCTTTGAGGATCACGATGGCGCCGCGCGCCACTTCGCTGCCGGTTCCCGCCGTGGTCGGCATCGCGATCAAGGGCGCGCAGGCCGAGGTGATTTTGGGCGCACCGCCGTCGATCGTGGCGTATTGGGACAGCGGGGCGGGGTGCGTGGCGAGTATGGCGAGACCCTTGGCAAGATCGATCGACGAGCCGCCGCCGACGGCGATGAGCCCGTCCGCGCCGTGCGCGCGATAGGCCTCAAGGGCGGCCTCGACGGCAGACTCGGTCGGATTGCCGGGCGTGCCGTCGAAAATCGCATAGGGCAGCTTCCCTTCGATCGCGGCAAGCGCTTGGGCGGCGACGCCTGCGGCGACCACGCCCTTGTCGGTCACGACGAGCGGGCGCTTGATCCCGGCGGCCGCACAGGCCTCGGGCAGCAGCTTCGAAGCGCCAAAATCGATCTGGATGTCGGTGATGTATTTGATGAGGGGCATTGTTCAGGTTCCAAATGGAAGATGCGCAATTCTATGTCGGCGCTGAAGCGGCGAACAGGCCCTAGGCGCAGCCGCCCGGCCGCTCTAGAGTCGGTGGTTGGAAACGGCGAAAACAACAAAAGGGACAGCGAATGGATCGCGTGCGCGTGACGGCAGGCAGCTTTGTGTTCGGCGGGCGGTTCGAGACCGAGGCTGCCCCGGCGACGGTGGCGAAATTCCGCAGCTTGTTGCCGTGGCGCAGCAAGATCATCCATGTGCGCTGGAGCGGCGAGGGCTGCTGGATTCCGCTTGGGTCCCTCGATTTGGGGCTCGGGCTCGAGAACCACACGAGCTATCCGGCCCCCGGCCATATCCTGCTCTATCCCGGCGGCATCAGCGAAACCGAGCTCATCCTGGCCTATGGCGGCGTGCGCTTTGCGAGCAAGGTTGGGCAACTGGCCGGCAACCATTTCATCACGCTGACCGATGGGCTCGAGAATCTCGCGAGCTTCGGCAAGACCGTGCTGTGGCAGGGCGCGCAGGACATTCTGTTCGAAGCGGCACCCTGAAAATCATGGACATTTAGGTTGTTTTTTGCCATACTTGAATCATGCGCCGCTGCCCCTCTTTTGGCAAAAGAGGGGCAGCGGCGTTGTGCTGTTTGACATCGTGAAAGACGGGCAATTGGCGACATTTCGGAAATTCCGAATCCGTCGCCTATTTGGCCCAAAATCGCGTACTTGGCGTTTGATTTCAGGGTGTTGGAAATAGGTTACCGATGTCGCCTATAGTCAACGCCCGTCGCCGATTGTAACCTATTGTCGCGTGTCGCAAGCAGTGCACCAAGTGCTGCGACAGAGTGGGGGAGAGACGCAATGACCGAGATCTATCCGACGGCGAGTTTGGCGGCGCATGCGCCGTCGCTGTCGCCGGGCTATCGCAGTACGCAAAAGCGCGCACCCTTGCTGCCGCCGATCGCGATTCCGGCGGGGGCGGGCGAATTGTCGGGGCCCATCCTCGGGCACGAGGCGATCCGCCCCGGCGACGACGACCTCACCAAGACCGCCGACGGCAAGGAAGCGCAAGGCGAGCGCATCGTCGTGTCGGGCCGCGTGCTCGACGAAGACGGCCGGCCCGTACCCGACACGCTCGTCGAGATCTGGCAGGCCAATGCGGCGGGCCGCTACATCCACGCGGTCGACCAGCATCCGGCCCCGCTCGATCCGCATTTCTACGGTGCGGGGCGCGTGGCGACGGATGCGCAAGGCCGCTACCGTTTCACGACGATCCGGCCCGGCGCGTATCCGTGGCGCAACCACGCCAACGCCTGGCGGCCTGCGCACATCCATTTCTCGCTGTTCGGGCGCTCGTTTCTGCAGCGGCTGGTGACGCAGATGTATTTCCCCGGCGATCCGCTGCATGCGCTCGATCCGATCATGGACTCGGTGACCGATGCGGCCGCGCGCGCGCGCATGGTGGCGCGCTTCGACATCGACACGACGATGCCCGAATGGGCGCTCGGCTATGTGTGGGACATCGTGCTGCGCGGCCGTGCGGCCACGCCGATGGAGAGCGGTTCGCATGGTTGAGCGCAAAATATTGGGCATCACGCCGTCGCAGACGGTCGGGCCGTTTTTCCATTATTGCCTCGTGCCCGCAGCCTATCCCTACCAAGCGGCGGTCGATGCGGCGATTGCGGGGGCGGGGACCGCGGTCGAAATCGTCGGCACGGTGTTGGACGGCGACGGCGCGCCGGTCGGCGATGCGATGCTCGAATTCTGGCAGGCCGATGCGGCCGGGCGCTATGCGGATGCGGGGCCGCCCGCCAACGCGCCGTTCCGCGGTTTCGCGCGCGTGGCCACGGATGCAAGCGGCGTCTTCCGGTTGCAAACCGTGAAGCCCGGCGCGGCGGGGGCGAACGCGCCGCACATCGCCGTTTCGGTGCTCGGGCGCGGGCTCTTGAACCGGCTCTATACGCGGGCCTATTTTGCCGGCGAAGCGGCCAACGCGTCGGACCCCGTGTTGGCTTTGGTGCCGGCCGCGCGGCGTTCGACATTGATCGCGACGGCGGAAGCGCCCGGGCGCTGGCGTTTCGACATCCGCCTGCAGGGCGAAGGCGAAACGGTGTTCTTCGCCGTCTGAGCCTAGAAGCGCGGCCGGGCCGAACTCCAGTCCGGCCGGTATTTGCGCATCTCCTTGGCGTCGTCGCGCTTGCGAATGCCGCAAGTCTGGTACTGGCGATGCAAGGTCGCAAGTGCGGTGCGGTCGAGCCGCACGCCGAGGCCGTGGCCCTGCGGCGGCGCCAAGCTGCCGCCTTCGAACTTGAGCTTGCCGCCGTCGATGACCTCTTCGACCTGCCAGGGATAATGCGTGTCGCAGGCATAGGCGAGGTTCGGGATCGTCGCCGCCACATGCGCCATCGCTGCGAGGCTGATGCCGAGATGCGAGTTCGAGTGCATCGAAATGCCGAGCCCGAACACGCGGCCGATCTGCGCGAGGTTCTGGGTCGCGCGCAGGCCGCCCCAGTAATGGTGGTCGCTCAGCACGATCTGCACGGAATTGAGCCGCACCGATTTCGGGATGTGGCCGAAGGCGATCGTGACCATGTTGGTGGCGAGCGGCATCTTGGCGAAGGCCGCGACCTCGCCCATCTCTTCGAGCGTGCCGGTCGGGTCCTCGAGATATTCGAGCAGACCGTCGAGCTGCGGCATCACGCGCTTTGTCGTCGCAACCGACCAGCCGCCGTTGGGATCGATGCGCAGCGGATGGTCGGGGAAGGCTTTGCGCAACGCACGCAACGATTCGATTTCGAAGTCGGGTTCGAACACGCCAGCTTTGAGCTTGATCGAACCGAATCCGTGGTCCAACACCATGCGCTTGGCCTGCGCCACGATCTGGGCATGGTCGATCGCTTCGCCCCACTCGTCGGCGGGATAGCCCGGGTCGTCCTTGTGCTGCTTGAATTTGTAGAAGAGATAGGCGCTGAAGGGCACGCGTTCGCGCACCTTGCCGCCGAGGATGGCCCACAGCGGCATGCCCGCGATCTGGCCCTGCAGATCGAGAAACGCCACCTCGAAAGCGCCTGTGGCACTCGCAAGCGCTTTGTCGCCGCCGGCGGGATAGGTCTGGCCCGTGAATTCCTGGCCCGTCACCGCCTGGTAGGCGCGGGCGGCAAGGCCGTTGAGGTCGTACGGATCGAGGCCCACGAGCAGCGGGCCGATCTTGGCAAGATTGGCGAGCGTCTCGAGATCGCCGTAGCTCTCGCCGAGGCCGATGCGGCCGTCTTCGGTTTCGACCTCGATGATGCTGCGCAAGGCAAAAGCCTCGTGCACGCCGGCCACGTTGAGCAGCGGCGGATCGCGGAACGCGATCGGGGTCGTGCGGACGGCAGCGATGCGGGGATTGGAGCGGGGCATGGCGCTAGCGGGCCGGGCGCAGCGGCTGCGCGTATTCGGCCGAGCAGAACGGCCCGCCTTGATAGAGCAGCGAAACCGCGTCCTGCACGGCCGTCTTTTCGCCGGCTTCGGCGGCCGCCACGTGGTCGTCCGCACTGTCCTGCGGCTTGTAGCCGAGGCGATAGGCGTTCGAATTGTCGTACCAGGCGCGGCTGTTGCGCGAGATGCCGTACACGATCTCGCAGCGAATATCCGGATGTTCGAGGCCGATCGCGATCAACTGGGCCAGATCGCGCGCACTCGTCCATAGCGCAAGAGCGCGCAACGTCTGCGGCACGTCGGCCGCATTGCCGATACGGATGTTGAGCGTTTCGACGCCGTATTTGTCGGCATAGAGAGCCGCGACCGCTTCGCCCCAGCATTTGCTGAGGCCGTAGCGCGTGTCCGGCCGGATGTCGACGCGGTGGTCGATCTTGGTGCTGCGCGGATGGAATCCCACCGCATGGTTCGAGCTGCCGAACACGATGCGTTTGGTGCCGGCTTTGCGTGCGGCTTCGTAGACATTGTAGGTGCCCACGATGTTGGCCTGCAGGATGCGCTCAAAATCGTATTCGACCGACAGGGCGCCGAGATGGATCACGCCGTCGATCCCGTCCATGGCGCGTTCGACCGCGTTTTTGTCGGCGAGATCGCAGGTGAAATTTTCTTCCCCGGGGGCGAGGTCCGCGATCGGTGCGATGTCGCTCACGCGCAGCTTGGCGTAGCGCCCGGCGAACAGGCGGCGCAGCTTGCCGCCGATATGCCCGGCGGCACCGGTCAGAAGAATGTTCAAGGGGCCCTCCCGTTTGTTCGTTGGACGCACTCTAGCGGGGAAGGCGCCGGCTTCAAAGCACTAATATATTAGTGCTCGACAGCTGCGCGAACGCTGCTACACTCGTGCGCTATGGCAACGCCTGCCGCCCCGCTGCGCTCGCGCAAACCCGTCCGTCGTTCGCCGCCCGCCCTGCCGGTGCGCCGCGGCCGTGCGGCCCCGCACGCGTTCGAGCGGCTGCGCGAGGCGATCGTCTCGCTGCAGCTCGCACCGGGCACGGTTTTGTCGCGCGCCGCCCTTGCGCGCCAATTGGGCGTAAGCCAAACGCCGGTGCGCGATGCGCTGATGCGGCTGGCGGCCGAAGGTCTCGTTGAAGTTTTTCCGCAGCATGCCACGGTCGTGAGCCTCATCGATCTCACGGCCGCGCGCGCGGCCCATTTCCTGCGCCGGTCGATCGAACTCGAAATCGTGCGCGAACTTGCCATGGCGCCCTCGGCCGAATTGATCGCAGCCTTGCGCGCCTCGCTCGCGCGCCAGCGCCAGATCGCGAAAAGCAGCGATTTCGGCGCCTTCTCGGCCGAGGACCAGCATTTCCACCGTCTGATGTACGAAGCGGCGCGCGTGCAGGATCTGTGGCATCTCGCCCGCCGCCACAGCGGCCAGATCGACCGGCTGCGGCGCCTGCATTTGCCCGCGCTCGGCAAGATCCAGATCGTTCTCGACGACCACCAGGCGATCGTCGAGGCGATCGCCGACCGCCAGCCGGAAGTGGCGCAAGCCTTTTTGCGCAAGCATCTGTCCGGCACGCTGGCGAACATCGAAAATCTCTGCGCGCGCTTTCCCGAATATGTGCGCGCCACTCCTGCGGCTGCGGCCCCCCATTCGGCCGAAAAGGAGCAAGGTTGACACGCTGATATATTAGTGCCCTAATGAAACGAACAAACGCGCCCAAAGGCGCACCATAGCGGGAGGGAACCGATGTCGGACCGTCAGGATTCGAAGACCGAAAGCGCCGTATCGCGGCGCGTATTGCTCCAGGGCGTGGCTGGCGTTGCCGCGCTTGCCGCGAGCCCGCCTTTGGCGTTCGCGCAGGCGGCCCCCAAAGAAGCGCCCGAACTCGCGCGCATGGTCGCCGAGAACCGCCTGCCGCCGCTCGACCAGCGCCTGCCGCGCAATCCGATGGTCGTGACCCCGCACGAAACCGTCGGCCGCTACGGCGGCACGCTGCGTCGCGGCTTGCGCGGCTCGAGCGACCACAACGGCATTCTGCGCATGGTCGGCAACCAGGGCCTCGTGCGCTGGAACCTCGAATTCACGCAAGTGCTGCCCAACGTCGCCGAGCGCTGGGACGTGAACGCCACCGCGACCGAGTTCGTGTTCCATCTGCGCGCCGGAATGAAATGGTCGGACGGCAAGCCCTTCACCGCCGACGACGTCGTGTTCGCGATCGAGGACTGCACCAAGAATTCCGAACTCTACCGCTCGGTCCCCTCGGTGCTCACGATCGGCGGCAAGCCGGCTGTCGTGACCAAGGTCAGCGACACGGCCGTCAAGTTCGCGTTCGAAGCGCCCTACGCGATGTTCCTCGAGAATCTCGCGACCCCGCTCGGCCAGCATCCCACGCTGTTCCCCAAGCACTATTGCAGCCAGTTCCATCCGAAGTACAACAGCGGCCTCGACGCCCAGGTGCGTGCGGCCAACCTTTCGGATTGGCCGACGCTGTTCCGCGCGCGCTGCGGCGACATCGAAATCCCGTCGCGCTGGGGCAACGCCGAGAAGCCCACGCTTGATCCGTGGGTCGTCGCCGAAGCCTATACGGGCGGTGCGACGCGCGTGACGATGCGCCGCAACCCGTATTTCTGGCAGGTCGATCCGAACGGCGCGCAGCTGCCCTATATCGACCAGCTGACGATGAACATCTCGCAGGACGTCGAATCGCTGATGCTCGACACGATCTCGGGCCGCATCGACATCCAGGATCGCCATATCGACTCGCTGCAGAACAAGCCGACCCTGTCGCAGAACATGCAGCGCGGCGGCTACCGTCTCGTCGAGTTGGTCGCCTCGGGCGCGCAGCAATGCATGATCTATCTGAACATGACGCACAAAGATCCCGCGATGCGCGCCATGTTCGCCAACAAGGAGTTCCGCCAGGCGCTGTCGCTCGGCATCGACCGCAAGGAGATCATCGATCTCGTCTATCTCGGCCAGTCGGAGCCCTACCAGACAGGGCCTCGGCCCGGCCATCCCTGGTACCACGAGAAGCTCGCGCGCCAGTTCACGAACCACGATCCCGCGCAGGCCAACGCGATCCTCGACCGTCTCGGCTACCGGCGCGGACCCGACCGCATGCGCCTGCGCCCCGATGGGCAAAAAGTGTTCTTCGCGATCGACGTGATCCCGACTCTCTATCCGGACGCCGTCGACACGCTCGAACTCGTCAAGCGCCATTGGGCCGCACTCGGCGTCGACATCAAGGTCAACACGATCGAGCGCGCGCTCTACTACACGCGCGGCGACAACAACGACCACGATGCCGCGACGTGGCCCGGCCCCGGCGGTCTCGATCCGATCCTCGATCCGCGCGACTATCTCGCCCAGCATCCGCAAGGCTCGCGCTACGCGATTCCGTGGACGCAATGGTACGTTTCGGGCGGCAAGGAAGGCCAGGAGCCGCCCGAGAGCCAGAAGCGCCGGATGAAGCTGTTCGACGACGCGCGCGCCACCCCCGACATCGCCAAGCGCGGCCAGATCGTCAAGGAAATGCTCGATCTCACGGCCGAGGATTTCGAGACGATCGGCGTGTGCCTTGCGGTCAACTCGTTCGGCATCGCCAAGAACAATCTGCGCAACGTACCGCTGAAGATGCCGCAGGCCTGGAGCTGGCCCAACCCGGGTCCGGCCCTGCCGCAGCAGTTCTTCTTCACGGCGTAAACGACAAGGTTCGCGCGGCCGGTCCTCCCTTCGAATGGGGCGGGCCGGCCGCCGGCTTCTTCCCAAAGCGGAAAACCGAACACGCATGCTGCGCTTCATCGTCTCGCGTTTGCTATGGATGATCCCGTCGCTGGTGGCGTTGAGCTTCCTGTCGTTCGTGCTGATCGAGCTGCCGCCGGGCGACTACGTCACGACCTACATCGCCACGCTCGCCGCGTCCAACGAGGTCGTGGACCAGAACACGGCCGCCGATCTGCGCGCCCGCTTCGGCCTCGATCAGCCTATGGTCGTGCAGTACTGGAAATGGATCTTCGGCATCGTGACCGAAGGCAATTTCGGCCTGAGCTTCGAGTGGCAGCAGCCGGTCTCCGAGCTCATCTGGGAGCGCATGTCGCTGACCCTGCTGCTGACGGTCTCGACCTTGCTGCTGACGTGGGGCTTGGCCCTTCCGATCGGCGTTTTTTCGGCCGTCAAGAAATACTCGGTCGGCGACTATATCGCGACCTTCTTCAGCTTTCTCGGCCTTGCCATTCCGAGCTTCCTGCTCGCCCTCGTGCTCATGTATGTGGCGGCCGTCAAGTTCGGCCAGGATGTGGGCGGGCTGTTCTCCGAGCCCTACGTCGCCGCTCCCTGGAGCTTCGGCAAGGTGCTCGATCTCCTGTCGCATCTTTGGGTTCCGGTCGTGATCCTCGCCGTGTCCGGGACCGCGAGCCTCATTCGCGTGATGCGCGCCAACATGCTCGACGAGCTCAACAAGCCCTACGTCACCACGGCGCGCGCCAAGGGGCTGTCGGAGTTCGCGTTGCTCGTCAAATATCCGCTGCGCGTAGCCCTCAATCCGTTCATCTCGACCATCGCGTGGCTCTTGCCCAATCTCGTGTCGGGCTCGGTCATCGTGGCGATCGTGCTGAGCCTGCCGACCGCGGGGCCGATGCTGCTGCAGTCGCTGATGAGCCAGGACATGTACCTGGCCGGCGCCTTCGTGCTGCTGATCTGCGCTTTGACGCTGCTGGGCTCGCTCGTCAGCGACATTCTGCTCGCTCTCGTCGATCCGCGCATCCGGCTGGAGTAGGCAATGGCGGCACTCGCAGAAGGGGCGGTTGATGCCAAGCAGATGGCGGTTGCCTCGCAATGGCAGTTGCTGTGGTGGGCCTTCAAGCGCCATCGCCTCGCGATGGTGGGGCTTGTGGTGGTCGTGGCCCTCTATATCGTGGCGGCGATCCCGGGTTTTTTCGCCGTGAACGATCCTGCGCGCCAGAACGCGCGCGCGGCCTTCCATCCGCCCCAAACGATCCATTTTTTCGATACCGACGAAGGCTTCGCGTTCCGGCCCTATTTCCATCCTTACGCGCTGCGCCGCGATCCCGTGTCGCTTGCGGCGGTCTATGTCGAGGATACCAGCCGCAAGATCCCGCTCGAAATCTTCGGCAAGGGCTACGAATACAATTTGTTCGGCCTGTTTCCGACGGATCGGCACATGTTCGCCTCGAGCGACGCGCGCCAGCCTTTGTTCCTGCTCGGTGCGGACCGGCTCGGGCGCTGCGTCTATAGCCGCATCATGCAAGGTGCGCAGATCTCGCTGTCGCTGGGGCTTGTCGGCGTGTTCCTGTCGCTCACCATCGGCGTGGTTCTGGGCGGCATCTCGGGCTATTTCGGCGGCAGGCTCGATTTCGGCATCCAGCGCGTGATCGAGTTCATCTTGTCGCTGCCGTCGATCCCGATCTGGCTCGCACTCGCCGCCGCCATGCCGCAGGATTGGCCGGCCACCACGCAGTATTTCATGATCACGGTGATTCTCTCGCTGACCGGCTGGGCGCAGCTCGCGCGCGTGGTGCGCGGCCGTTTCTTGAGCCTGCGCACCGAGGAATTCGTCGTGGCCGCGCGGCTCGACGGCGCTTCGGAAGGGCGCGTGATCTTCCGCCACATGCTGCCGAGCTTCATGAGCCACATCATCGCCAGCATCACGCTCGCGATTCCGGCGATGATCCTGGCCGAGACTTCGCTCTCGTTCCTCGGGCTCGGGCTGCAGCCGCCGACGATTTCGTGGGGCGTGCTGCTGCGCGAGGCGCAGAATATCCGCTCGATCGCCACGGCCCCGTGGCTGTTCGCTCCCGGTGCGGCCGTCGTGGTCGCGGTAATGGCGCTCAATTTCCTCGGCGATGGCCTGCGCGACGCAGCCGACCCCTACAACAAATGAACGCGATGCCGCCCCCGAACGAAACGGTGCTCGAGGTCGAAGGCCTCGTCACGCATTTTGCCACGCGCACCGGCATGGTGAAGGCCGTGGACGGCGTGTCCTTCAAGGTCGCGCGCGGCAAGACCCTGTGCATTGTCGGCGAAAGCGGCAGCGGCAAGAGTGTCACCGCGCGCTCGATCCTGCAGATCGTCGACCAGCCGGGGCGCATCGTCGCCGGCACCATGAAACTGCGCCGCCGCGACGGCAGCATCACCGACCTTGCTGCCCTCCATCCGCGCAGCCGCGCCATCCGCGAAGTGCGCGGAGCCGACATCGCGATGATCTTCCAGGAGCCGATGTCGTCGCTGTCGCCCGTGCATACGGTCGGCGACCAGATCATGGAAGTGCTGCGCCTGCATCTGCGCATGGACAAGAAGGCCGCGCGCGCGCGCACGGTCGAATTGCTGAAGCAGGTCGAGATCCCCAATCCCGACAAGGCGATCGACCGCTACACGTTCGAGTTTTCGGGCGGCATGCGCCAGCGCGTGATGATCGCGATGGCGCTCGCCTGCAATCCCTTGCTGCTGATCGCCGACGAGCCGACGACGGCGCTCGACGTGACGACGCAGGCCGAAATCCTCGATCTCATCAAACGTCTGCAGACCGATCTCGGCATGGCCGTGATCTTCATCACGCACGACATGGGCGTGGTCGCCGAAATCGCCGACGACGTTTTGGTCATGTACCACGGCAAGGTCGCCGAAACCGGCCCCGTGGACCGCATCTTCCATGCGCCGCAGGACGACTATACGCGCATGCTGATCGGCTCGGTCGTGCGGCTCGAGCAGAAGGCAGAAATCCGCCTGCGCCGCGCGCCCATCCCGCAAGACGCCCAGCCCGTAATCGAGGTCAAGGGCCTGTGCATGTATTTCGGCAAGCCGACCGCACCGCTCAAGGCCGTGGACGACGTGTCGCTGTCGGTGAAACCCGGCGAGACGCTCGGTATCGTCGGCGAGTCCGGTTCGGGCAAGACCACGATGGGGCGCTGCCTGCTGCGCGTCTACAATCCCAACGGCGGTTCGATCGCCTATCGCCGCGCGGACGGCTCGGTCGTCGATCTCGTCACGGCCGAGGGCGAAGACCTGAAAGCGGCACGCCGCGAAATCCGCATGATCTTCCAGGATCCGGTGGGTTCGCTCAATCCGCGCATGACCGTCGCGCAAATCGTGGGCGAACCGCTCTACGTGAACGGCATCGCCAAGGGCAGCGATCTCGACGACCGGGTTGCCGTCCTGCTCAAGCAAGTGGGGCTGGACCCTGCGTGGCGCGAGCGCTATCCGCACGCGTTTTCGGGCGGGCAGCGCCAGCGCATCGGCATTGCGCGCGCGATTTCGCTGCGGCCCCGCGTGATCGTGGCCGACGAGGCGACTTCGGCCCTCGACGTGTCGATCCGCTCGCAGATGCTCGACCTCATGATGAATCTGCAGGACGAGCTCGGCCTGTCTTACGTTTTCATCAGCCACGATATCGGCGTGATCCGCTACATGTGCGACCGCGTGGCCGTCATGTATCGCGGCCGCGTGGTCGAAACGGGGCCGGCCGACCAGGTCTGCGACGCGCCGACCCACGCCTACACGAAGGCGCTGCTGTCGGCCATTCCGCGCCCCGATCCGCGCGCGCGCAGCATCCACAAACGGTTCCGCTACGTCGGCTGAGTCTATCGGGGGGATATCTCTTGCGTATCGTCGATATCGAAACGTTTTTGATGCAGGTGGATGCGCCCAATCTGCGCGGGTGGGCATCCGACGGTTCGTTCGGCACGACAGCGACGCGCCAAGGGCTCACAGGCACGCGCAACTGGCTGTTCGTGAAGGTGCATACCGACGAAGGGATCGTCGGGATCGGCGAATGCAGCGGCTGGCCGCGCGTGATCCAGACGGCCGTGCAGGATCTGAAGTCGATCCTGATCGGCGAAGACCCCATGCATATCGAGCGGCTGTGGCAAAAGATGATGTGCGCCATCATGGGCCACGGCATGGTCGGCACGGTCGGCGGCGGGGCGATGACCGGCATCGACATGGCGCTGTGGGACATCAAGGGCAAGGCGCTGAACACGCCGGTCTGGAATCTGCTCGGCGGCAAGATCCGCGACCGTATTCGCATCTACGCGCATGCCAACACGGCCGAGGTGGCGCTGTCGCTCAAGAAGCGCGGCATCACGGCCATCAAATGCGGCGGCGTTTCCGATCCGGTGCGCAAAGTGGCGATGCTGCGCGAGGCGATCGGCGACGAGATGGATCTGATGATCGATCTGCACGGGCCGCCGTGGTTGACGCCGGCCGACGCGGCCCAAGTGGCGCGCGCCCTTGAACCCTACCGGCTGATGTTCGTCGAAGACCCAATCGCGCCCGAAAATCTCGACGGTTTCCGGCGCATCCGCGATTCGGCCAATGTCACGCTTGCGGCGGGCGAGCGCATGGCGACAATCTACGGCCTGCGCGAGCTCATCGAAAAGGAGCTCGTGGACATCGTGCAGCCCGACACGGGCCGGGCCGGCGGCATCACGCAGATGAAGAAGATCGCGGCCCAAGCCGAAGCGCATCACATCATGATGGCGCCGCATTCGGGCTCGCTCGGGCCCGTCGCCGAATACGCGGCCTTGCATGTGCTGGCGGCGATCCCGAACGGCCTCATCCTCGAACGCATCGAAGACGATTGGGCGGGGCGTGCCCAAACCGTGGTGCCGCATCCGATCCAGGAGAACGGCTTTCTCAAAGTGCCGGATGCGCCGGGGCTCGGCGTGGATATCGACGAGGCTTTCGTCAAAGCCCATCCCAGCGAATGCAACGTCTCGATCCCGGGTGCGGCCAAAAGCGGGGCCTATGCCGAGGGGACGTACGACGAGCAGGTCTATGTGCAAACACGCCTCAAGCGCGGCGTCTATTTCCCGAAGGGCTGAGCGATGGCATCGAAACTGTCCGAGGCGACGCGCGCGCAGCTGATGGGGGTCAGCGTCGCGACCTTGTGCACGGCCCTGTTCAAGCGCGGCTTGCGCAACCAGTTCATCCAGGATGTGCGGCCCTTGAACGGCAATCTGCCGAACATGGTCGGCGAGGCCTATACGCTGCGCTACATCCCGGCGCGCGAAGACCTCAATCCGATCACCGTGTTTCTCGACCGCAAACATCCGCAGCGCGTGGCGATCGAAGAATGCCCGAAAGGGGCCGTACTCGTGATGGACAGCCGCAAGGATGCGCGTGCAGCGTCCGCTGGCGGCATTCTCGTCACACGGCTCATGGTGCGCGGCGTAGCGGGTATTGTGACCGACGGCGGCTTTCGCGATTCGCCCGAGATCGCGGCCTTGCCGTTTCCGGCCTATCACCATCGCCCGTCGGCACCGGCCAATCTCACGCTCCACCAGGCGGTCGAAAGCAACGTGCCGATCGGCTGCGGAGACGTTGCCGTGTGGCCCGGCGACGTGGTGGTCGGCGACCGCGAGGGCGTGGTCGTGATCCCGGCCGGGATCGCCGACGAAATCGCGACCGAAGCCGTCGAGATGACGGCGTTCGAGGATTTCGTGGTCGAAAAGGTGCAGGAAGGCCGCTCGACCGCGGGCCTCTATCCGCCGACCGACGAGAAATCGAAGATCGATTTCGAGGCGTGGCGCAAAGCCAAGGGCCGCTAGCTATACGTAGCCGCTGCTGCCGTCGGGCTTGGTCGGCACTTTGCGCTGCCAATGGATGTAGCCGTCGCGCTTCAGCACTTCTTCGTCGATCTCGACACCCCAGCCGGTAATTCCTTCGTCGGTGTCGATGGCGACGAGCACGCGCGGACGGTCTTTGTCGCGCGTCATGAATGCCCGCAGCTGGCGAATGCGCATGCGTGTTCCCCCTCTTTTGTCGTTGGGACCGAGTTTCGCGCGCCGTGCCATCGCGGGCAACGATTGCGCCGCGCGCAGAACCGGTTAGAATCGCAAATAAGATGAGTTTTTCGCCACTCGATTCCGAAATCTTCGGGCCGCTATTCGCATCCCCCAGTCTGGCGGCAGTGTTCGCCGACGAGGCGCTGGTCGCGGCGATGCTGCGCGCCGAGGCAGGCCTTGCGCGCGTGCAGGCGCGCGCGGGCCTGACGCCCTCGGGCCTTGCCGACGCGATCGCGGCCATCTCGCCCGCTTCGTTCGACAAGCAGGCGCTGGCAGCCGGAACGGTCCTTGCCGGCGTGCCGACGATCGCGTTCGTGAAGGCGCTGCAGAAGATGCTGCCGCCCGAGTTCGCCGCCGATCTGCACAAAGGGGCGACATCGCAGGACATACTCGACACTGCACTGGCGTTGCAGATGGCGGTCGCGTTCGATCTGTTGGCGGCCGATCTGGCCGACGTTCTGCGCGCGCTTGCTTCGCTCGCACGGCGCCATGCGCAGACGCCGTGTATTGCGCGCAGCTACGGCCAGCACGCCGCACCGATTTCGTTCGGCTTCAAAGCGGCCGTGTGGCTCGCCGGCATTGCCGATGCGGCACGCGGGCTCGAGGCCTGCCGCGACGCTGCGTGCCAAGCGCAACTGGGCGGGCCGGTCGGCACGCTGGCGTCGTTGGGTGCGGCAGGCCCCGCTTTGCTCGCCGACTATGCGCGCGAGTTGGGGCTGGGGGCGCCGTCGATCGCCTGGCACACGCGCCGGGCCGGCATCGTTGCGGCCGGGCAGTGGCTTGCGACACTCGCGGGCACGCTGGGCAAGATGGCGGGCGATATCGTGGCGCTGGCCGCGAGCGAAATCGGCGAGGTGAGCGAGCCGCATGTCGAAGGCCGCGGCGGCTCCACCGCCATGCCGCACAAGCGCAACCCGGTCGCGGCGGCGGCGATCCTTGCCAATGCGCAGGCCGCGTCCGGCCTTGCGGGCGGCCTTGCGGCAAGCCTTGTCGCAGCGCACGAGCGCCCGGCGGGGGCGTGGCACGCCGAGTGGCACGCGGTCGCGTCTTTGTTCGGCTGTACGGGCGGCGCACTTGCCCACGCACGCTTCCTTGCCGAAGGGCTCGTGGTCGATACGGCCGCGATGGCGCGCAATATCGGCGCCACGCGCGGCCTCGTCTTCGCCGATGCGGCGGCTTCGTTGCTCGCACCGCGGCTTGGCCGTGCTGCGGCGCATGCGCTCCTCGCACGTGCGGCCGATACAGTGCGCGACAGCGGGCGCGATCTGCAGGCCGTCCTCGCCGAGGCCGACACAGGGCTCGACGCAAAAGCGCTCGCCGCCGCGTTCGATCCGACGGCAGCCGTGGCCGCCGCCGCCGCTTGGGTCGCGCCCGTGGCGGCCGACGCGGATGCGCTTGCAGCCCGCCTTGTTGCCCGCGCATAGTGGCCGTCATGCCGATCGCGGAACTCAACGAACAGAAGATTTTCTACGACATCACGGGGCCGCACGCCGCCCCGGTCGTCGCGTTTTCGAATTCGCTGGGCGCGACCGTCGAAATGTGGGACGGCGTGGTGCGGGCATTGGCGCCGCATTATCGCTGCCTGCGCTACGATGCGCGCGGCCATGGCCGCTCGGCGCATCAGGCGGGCCCGGCCGCGTTGCGCGACTATACCGACGATCTCGTGCAGCTTCTCGACCAGCTCGATATCGGCCAGGCGCATATTGTGGGCCTGTCGATGGGCGGCATGGTCGCGCAGGATTTTGCAAGCCGCTATCCCGCACGCACGGGGCATCTCGCATTGCTCGCAACGGCATCCGCCTTGCCGCCGGCCGAAACCTGGCTCGCGCGCGCCAGGACCGTGCGCGAAGAAGGGCTGGGTGCCATCGTCGAGGCCGTGCTGCAGCGCTGGTTCAGCCCGAGTGCCGATACGGCGATGGTGGCCCTCAATCGTACGCGCATCCTCGGAATCGACGCGCACGGCTATGCCGCCGCGTGCGAGGCGATCGCACATGCCGATCTCGGCGCGCAATTGGCCCTGATCAAAGCGCCGACCTTGGTCTTGGCGGCAACGCTCGATCCCGTCACCACGGTCGCGATGGGCCAAAACCTTGCTACCGGCATTGCGGGCGCAAAATTCGCAAGTGTTGCGGATGCGGCCCATCTGTTTGCGATCGAACGTGCTGCCGAAACGGCAGCCCTGTTGCTGGACTTCCTGCCCCCGGCGCACCCGAACACCGATGCGCCGTTTGCATCCGGCCTTGCCAACCGCAAGGCCGTGCTCGGCGTGGATCACGTGCAGCGCTCGCTCGACAAGGCGGGATCCTTCGGCCAGCCCTGGCAGGATTTCATCACGCGCATCGCCTGGGGCGAGATGTGGGGCGACGCGACGCTGCCGTTCAAGACGCGCTCCCTCGTCACGCTCGCGATGATGATCGCCCTCGGCCGCGAGGCCGAGTTCAAGCTGCATCTGCGCCCGGCCCTCAAGAACGGCGTGACGCCGGCCGAGCTGCGCGCGCTCTTGATGCATGCGGCCGTCTATGCGGGCGTGCCGGCCGTCAACGGCGCTTTTGCGGCCGTGCGCGAAGAATTGGGCGATCTCGAATGACCGCGGCCTTGCGCACGCAGGTCGGCATCGTCGGGGCGGGGCCCTCCGGGCTTCTGCTGTCGCATCTTCTGCATCTCGAAGGTATCGAATCGGTCGTGCTCGAAGACCGCACGCGCAGCTACGTCGAAGAGCGCATTCGTGCGGGCGTCATCGAACACGGTGCCGCCGCTTTGCTCGAAGACGCGGGCGTGGGGGCACGCCTGCGCCGCGAAGGCCTGCGCCACACGGGCGTCAATCTGCATTTCCACGGCGTAAACCATCGCATCGATCTGGTCGACCTTACCGACGGCAAGGCCGTCACGGTCTATGGCCAGCACGAGGTCGTGAAGGATCTGATTGCGGCACGGCTTGCGGCGGGCGGCGATGTGCGCTTCGACGTCAAAGGCGTGGCGATCCATGACTTCAAGGGCACCGCACCCGAACTGCATTTCGTCGAACAGGGGCAGCCCAAAAAACTCGTGTGCGATTTCGTGGCCGGCTGCGACGGGTTCCACGGTATATCGCGGCCCACCGTACCCGCGGGCGAGCTGCGCTTTTTCGACCGGCAATATCCGTTCGGCTGGCTCGGCATCCTCGCCAAAGCGCCGCCCGCGTGCGACGAACTCATCTATGCGCGCCATGCCGACGGGTTTGCGCTGCTCTCGATGCGCTCGCCCGAAATCAGCCGCCTCTATCTGCAGTGCGAGCCCGACGACGACATCGCCAACTGGTCCGATGCGCGCATCTGGGCCGAGCTCAAACGCCGCCTGGGCGGCCTTGCGACCGAAGGGCCGATGCTGCAGAAGGGCATCACGGCGATGCGCAGCTTCGTGACCGAGCCCATGCAGAGCGGCCGGCTGTTTTTGGCGGGCGATGCCGCCCATATCGTGCCGCCGACCGGTGCCAAGGGCATGAATCTGGCGATCGGCGACGTTCGCCTGCTGGCGCGCGCGCTCGAAGCCCAGATCAAGCGCGGCGACGGCACGAAGCTCGACACCTATTCGACCACGGCGCTGCGCCGCATTTGGAAGGCGCAGCGTTTTTCGTGGTGGATGACGTCGCTTCTGCACAAATTCGGCGACGAAACGCCGTTCGACGAACGTCGGCAATTCGCAGATCTCGAATATCTGGTTTCCTCGCGCGCCGCGTTGGCGAGTCTGGCGGAAAACTATGTCGGCTTGCCGTACGACGATTAGCGCCCTTGCGCTCGCCGCGTTGTTTGCGTCCGCCGATGCCGGGCGCGCGGGCGAAGTCGTCGTCGACCGGCATTACGACAGTGCCGCCCTCGGGCGGCAGGCGAACTATTCGACCGTGCGGCCCGACAAGGCTGCGGGCACGTTGCCGGTCGTCTATCTTCTGCACGGGCGCGACAGTTCAGCAGCCGAGTGGCTGCGCCTGGGAAACGTCGCCGAAACGCTCGACCGGCTTGTGGCGGAGAAGCGCATCCCGCCCGTGATGATCGTGCTGCCCGATGCGGGCAACGGCTGGTACGTCGACGGGCCTGCCATGGCGGCTGAAACGGCGATCGTGCGCGATCTTGCGGCCGACGTGGAGCGGAAACACGACGTTCGCCGCGACCGCGAGGGCCGCGCCATCGCCGGCAATTCGATGGGCGGGTTCGGGGCGGTGCGCATCGCACTCGCCTATCCCGAGCGCTACGTCGCCGCCGCCTCGATGAGCGGGGCGTTCTGGACGCGCATCAAACCCGATACGCAGATCGACGCGGCGATGGAAGCACGTCTCGCGCGCGTGTTTTCGGGCGCGTTCGGCACGCCTTTCGATCCCAAGTTTTTCGTGGCGCGCGACCCCGAGCAGGTGGCGCTGCGCTTGCCGTCAGGGGCACCGCATCCCGCGCTCTATCTCACCGCCAGTCGCGGCGACCGGTTTCGCCTTGCCGAAGAGCAGGATGTGATGGAGTTGCGCTTGAAGGCCGCCGGCCTTGCCGTGACGAGTGCCGTCACCGAAGGCGACCATGATTGGGGCACGTGGGCCGCCGCCTTTCCGGACGTGCTCGAATTTCTCGGCGGAAAATTCAAGCCTCAATAGGTGCTGCGCCCGCCGGTGATGTCGAACACGCCGCCGGTGGTGAAGGAGCATTCGGGCGAGGCAAGCCAGGCCGCCATCGCCGCGATCTCGCCGATCTGCACGAAGCGCCCCATCGGGATTTTGCCGAGCATGTAGGCGACGTGCGCCTCGCTCATCTGTTTGAGGATGTCGGTGTCGGCGACGGCGGGCGTGATGCAGTTCACGAGTATGTTCGATTTGGCGAGCTCTTTGCCCATCGATTTCGTGAGCGCGATGAGGCCTGCTTTGGCGGCCGAATAGGCGGGCGCGTTCGGATTGCCCTCTTTGCCCGCAACCGAGGCGATGTTGACGACGCGGCCCCAGCCGCCTTCGAGCATGACGGGGACGACCGCGCGGCTGCACAAAAACGGTCCGGTGAGATCGACGTCGATCACGCGCTTCCAGTCGGCGACCGGATATTCCCAGGTCGGCGCGTTGGGCCCGGTGATGCCGGCATTGTTGACGAGGATGTCGATGCCGCCGAGTGCACCCACGGTGGCGGCGACAGCCGCGGCGATCGTGGCTTCGTCGGCGACGTCGACTGCTACCCCCGTCACGCGTTTGCCGGCGGCAAGGCGCTTGGCCGCCGCGTCGATCGCGGCCGGATCGCGGTCCCAGAGGGCGACGTCCGCACCCGAGGCCAGAAACCGTTCGGCGATGGCGAGTCCGATGCCGCGCGCACCGCCCGTGACGACGGCTCGCTTGCCGCTGAGATCGATCTTGTTCATGGCCGTTTCTCCCCGCCTGTTTGGGACCTACTCAAGCAGGCGGGGGGATTTGCGCCAAGTGCAAAGATGCGCGCCCAAAAACGCATGCGTCTGGGATCGGGGGCCCGTCAGCTGCCCCAGGTTTCCTTCGTCGTCGAGGCGTACCAGCCTTCGGCATAGTGGGCCTCCTGGGCGCGGAACTGCGCGGCGTTGGCGGGTGCGCGCGGGCTCACCCCGCCTGCACCCTGGACCGCGACGATGCCTTGTGCTGTCGGGCGGAACACGTCGGCGACCGAAATGCCGTAGTCGGGCGTGATCAGCGAATAGCATGTGTTCGCAAACACGGCCGTTGGCGCCGGGCGGCCGTTTACGACGGCGCCGATGGCTTGTGCGACGAACTTCGCCTGGCTCGAGGCCGAGAAACCCGATTTGGGCATTGCCCCGGCGATCGACGCGTCGCCGATCACGTGGATGTCTTTGGCGCGCGTCGATTCGAACGTGAACGGATCGACCGGGCACCAGCCGGCAAGCGCACCCTCGGTTGCGGCAAGGCCGCTTGCGATGGCGATGCGGCCCGCCGACTGCGGCGGGATGACGTTGGCGACCGATGCTTTGTGCACTTCCCCGAATTCGGACGTCAGCGTCAGCGCTGCCGGATCGACGCGCACGACCTTGCCGTCCTTGCCGAGCGGCACCCATTCGATCATGGCGCCGTACTGGCTCTGCCAGCCGTCCTGGAACAGGCCCTGTTTGGAGAAGGCGTCCTTGGCGTCGAGGGCAAGGATCTTCGAGCGCGGCTTCGTGGTCTTGAGATAATGCGCGATCATCGCAATACGCTCATACGGACCCGGCGGGCAGCGGAACGGATTGGCCGGGATCGACAGCACGACCGTGCCGCCGTCCGGCATCGCTTCAAGCTGGCGGCGCAGCAGCACGGTTTGCGCACCCGCCGCCCACGCGTGCGGCATGCGCTCGGCGGCGGCCGCATCGTAGCCCTCAAGTGCGCCGTAGCGGATCTCGATGCCGGGCGACAGCACGAGCTTGTCGTAGGCGAGCGTCTGGCCGCCGCTGGTGCGAACGGTTTTGGCGGCCGCATCGATCGCAACGGCCGTCTCGCGGATATGGCGCACGCCGTGCGTGGACGTGAGAGCCGAATAGTTGTGCGTGATGTCGGCCATTGTCTTGAAGCCGGACAGCACGTAGTTCGAGAACGGGCAGGTCTGGAATTCGGATTTGGGCTCGACGAGTGTGACCGCAATGCCGGGATCTTCCAGGCGCAGGAACTTGGCGGCCGTCGCTCCGCCGAAGCCGCCGCCCACGACGACGACGCGGGCTTTGGCGGCGGGCTCGGTGCGGATGGCGCACGCCGAGAGGGCACTCGAAGCGAGCAGCGAGGCGCCGAAGGCGCGCCGGGACAGTTTGAATTGGGCCATGTGTGCGATCTCCCTTAGCGCCAAGTCGCGGCGATTTCGCGCGCGATGGCGCCGATCTCATCGTCGCTGAAGCCTTTGGCGTGGCGGCTCATGATGGTGGCGGGGCGGCGGTCGTTTTTGTAGTCGAGCATCGCCTGGCGGATCTGCGCTTCGGTTTGCCCTGCGAGTGTCGGGATGGCACCGGCACTCTTGCCGTTCTGGCCGTGGCAGCCGGTGCAGGTGGCGATCAGAACGCGACCTGAGGCAGGGGCGGGCGGGGTTTGGGCGGCGACAACGGCAGGCAGGGTTGCCGCCCCGAACGCGAGGCCAAACAGCGCGAAATGGAACGGTTTCATGCGGGCGATTTCTCCGGCTCAGAAGTGTTCTTGCAAGGCAAATTAAGGCGCTCTTGCGCGATCGGCAAGAAGCGGCATGTCTTGGCGCAGCCGCCCCCGCAAACGCAAGGCAAAGGAACTAAACGCCGGCATTAGCCAAGACGTGCCAGCGCCGGGGCCCATTCGATCAGAGAAAAACCGAGCCCGGCATAAACACCCATCGCGACGAGCCCGCCCGTTATCATGAGCGCCACGCCGCAGAGGGCGGGCGAGGGGCCGGCGCGCAGCAGCGGCCGCAAGGCCGTCGCCACGGCCATTGTTCCGACGAATGCGCCCAGCGCGTAGAACTCGAGCGCGTCGGTCGCCAGCAGGATGGGCCCGCGAAACGGCGTGGCGCCGAAGGCAAGGCAGGCGCCCAGGAGTGCCGCCATCGCCGGTCCCGGCGGATACGGTCGCCCGAAAGCACCGGTTGCTGCGAGGCCGTAGCCCGCAAGCCCGAGCCCTGCGGCAAGCACGATCCAGCCCCAGGCGAGAGCGGTTTGGATCGCGGAAAATTCGAGCCCGCCAAGGCTTGCGGCAAAGCCGCCGCCGAAGGAAGCGGCCCAAACGGCAGTGCCACGCATCGACAGGGGCCCGGCCAGCCGCAGCACGGCCGCAAAAGGCAGCAGCAGGGGCAGTCGCGACGGGCCGGCGAGGCTTGCAAGCCCGCCCCAGAATGCGTCGAAAAGTCCCATGCGCGGATGCGGTCTCCGGTGCTTTTTGCCGTTGATTGACCTTGCGGCAGACGGCTGGCAGTGTCGCACAAGTGCCATCTCGATCCGGGGGGATTATCGATGTTCAAACATTCCGCAAGGTTCGCCGCCGCTTTGTTTGTCGCTGCGGCCGCAGCGGCGTCGTCCGCGCAAGCGCAGACGCCCGTCAAATTCGCGCTCGATTGGGCGCTGCAGGGCAACCATGCTGTCTTCACGATGGCGCTCGACAAGGGCCACTACGCGCGCGAGGGGCTCGCCGTGACGATGGATCGCGGCTTCGGCTCGGGCGATACGGTCACCAAGGTCGCGTCGGGCGCCTACGATATCGGCTATGCCGATCTCAACACGGTGATCCCTTTCAACGCCAACCCCGCCAATACCGACAAGATCACCGGCGTGCTGCTGGTCATGGACCAGTCGCTGGCCGCGGTCATCTTGCGCAAAGGGGCGGTTGCGAACCCCAAAGGGCTCGAAGGGCTGAAGCTTGCGGCCCCCGAGGCCGATGCAGGCCGCATGCTGTTCCCGGCTTTTGCGCGCGCCCAAGGCATCGACCTCGCGCGCATCAACTGGCAGACCGTTACCCCGCAGCTGCGCGAGACTTTGCTCGTCCAGCGGCAGGTCGACGGCGTGACGGGTTTCATCTCGACGAGCGTGTTCAACATCAAGATGGCCGGCGTGCAGCCCTCCGAACTGATGGTCTATCGCTACAACGACTACGGTGTGGATCTGCTGGGCTCGGCGCTGATCGTGAGCCAGTCGTTCGCGGCGCGCAATCCCGAGACGGTGCGCCGCTTCGTGCGCGCTTCGATTGCGGGCGTGCGCGACGCCCTTGCCGATCCCAAGGGCGGGATGGCGCAGCTCAAGCAGCGCGATCCGCTGTTCAACGAAGCGATCGAACTCGAGCGCTTCGAGATGGTGCGCGACTTGACCATGCTGACCGACAACGTAAAACGCAACGGCCTGTCGGCAGTTCCGGCCGCGCGTTTGGCCGCTTCGGTTGCGACTGTGGCCGAGGCCTACAACGTCGCCGGCCGCGTGAAACCCGAGGAAGTCTATACCGAAGCCTTCCTGCCGCCGGCCCCTGAGCGCCGCATTTCGCCCTAACTGCGCGGCGGGGAATCGAGATAGCGCCGGATCGAGGCCTTGTAGCCCGCGGGCATGACAAGGGCCTCGATCTCGGCGGGCGCGAACAAGCCATATTCGACATGTTCGTCGCTGACGCGCGGTCGCACGCCTGCAAGCGGTCGGCACGCATAGGTCACGATCAGCACGTGCCGATCAGGCAGCACGCGGTAGCGCCAGCTATCGAGGATATGGGCGAGCTCGACCTTGAGCCCGAGCTCCTCGGCGATTTCGCGCAGGCAAGCGGCTTGCGGCTCTTCGTCCGGCTCGGGGCGGCCGCCGGGAAGTTCCCATTCGCCGCGATCGTTGCGCAGCAAGCAAAAGCGCCCGTCGATTTCGAGCACGCCCTTGATCGAAACGGCGAGGGCGGCGGCCGTCACGCGCGCGCCGCGAGCGCTTTGAGTGCCGCCACGACGCCGCCATGCTCGAGATATCTGAGCCCGAGTACGGCGCCCGCAATGAGGGAAGCGAACGCCAGCACGGAGCCCACCGCTAAGGTCGAAAGTCCGGTGATGCCCTGGCCGACCGTGCATCCCAAGGCGAGCACGCCGCCCGTACCCATCATTGCAGCTCCGGCAAGATGGCGCAGCAGATCGGCCGTTCCGGCAAAAGCTTCAAGCCGGAACTCGCCGCTAACACGGGCAGCGGCAAACGCGCCTGCAACGACGCCGAACACGCTTGCCACGCCGAAGCCGATCTTGGCCCCCGTCCATGTCATCAGGTAGACGAGGGCGTCGCCGATCGGGGCCACAAACGTGAAGGAGGCAAGCGGGACGGGCTCGAAATCGTCGTTCCCGACAATGCCGGTGGCAGCCCAGCCCGCCACGACCAACAGGCCGATCAAGAGGCCCGATACGAGATTGCGCGCATCGCTGCGGAAGCTGCGGTCTTTGAGGCAAAACCAGAGAAGGGCCAGCACGATGCACGCGGCCAGCCCCACCTGCATGCGCACGGCATCGACGCCCGTCCAGGTCGCGAGCAACTCGGGCAGCAATTGCGTTTGCTGGCCGGATGCGCGCAGATCGAGATTGGTGGGCTCGATCCCGGCCACACGTGCAGCCGCGAGGAGCCCGCGCAGCGTCATGTAGGCAAAGACGCCGAGGACGAGCACCACGACGAAGCTCTTGAGATTGCCGGCCCCCAGCCGGGCGAGGCTGCGGCTGCCGCAGCCGCTGGCGAGCGTCATGCCGACGCCGAACAGCAGCCCGCCGAGAATGGCCCCGAGCCAGCCAAGATTGGGGGTGGCGTAGATCGCCTTGCCGAGATCGACGAGGCCTGCAGCGTCGAGTGCCGTGGCGCCTGCGATCGCGACCGCGATCGCGAGCAGCCAAGCGCGGAAGCGGCTCCAATCCTCGAGATAGACGATGTCGGAAACCGAGCCCATCGCGCAGAAATTCGTGCGCTGCACGACGGCACCGAAGACCGCCCCGAGGCCGAATCCGAGAAGGGCAACAAGCTGATGGACGGGCAGGTCGGACATTGCGCGCGGTTCTTTCGGGGGGCAAAGCAGGCCGGGGCAAATCAGGAATGCGAATGTAGGGCTTGCGGGCCTGCATATTCAACCCGTAGGCTCCGCTCAAACGAATAGGAATGCGACAGATGTCGGTGACCATCCTCGATCTCAAAGGTCTCAATTGCCCGCTGCCGGTGCTGCGCGCCAAAAAGGCGATGGCCGGCTTGCCTGCGGGTGCCGCCTTGCAGGTGCTGGCGACGGATCCGGGTGCGGTGCGCGATTTCGAGGCCTTGTGCCGCAACACCGGGGCCACGCTCGAAAAGCTCGTCGAGCAGGACGGCGTGTTCGTGTTCGACATTCGCAAGAGCGCCTAGACCGCGTTGACCAGCCTTGCCGCCCGGCGCGAAGGCCTGTGGCTGCTGGCCGCGTTGGCGCTTCTTTGGGGCGTCAACTGGCCGGCCATGAAGCTTGCCGTGGCCGAGACGGGGCCGTGGACCTTCCGCACGATCTGTCTATACGTCGGTGCTGCCGGCCTGTTCGCGGTAGGCTATCTGCGCGGCCTCGATCTGCGCTTGCCGCGCGGCCGGTTTTTGGCGTTGGCAGCGGCTTCGTTCCTCAACATCACGATCTGGCACGTGACCTCGGCCTACGGGCTTGTCGTGATGTCGGCCGGGCGCGCGGTGCTGGTGGCGTTCACGATGCCGCTCTGGGCATCGCTGCTGGGGGCCTTGCTGCTCGGCGAGCGTTTGGACTTGCGCAAGATCGGCGCACTTCTGTGCGGCGTTGCCGGCCTTGGGCTATTGGCGCTGCCGGCGGGCGACGCGTTGGCGCAGTCGCCTTTGGGGCTCGCCTTGATGCTGTCGGCCGCGATCGGCTGGGCCACCGGCACAGTTGCGGTCAAGGCGATGCGTTTCGAGATGTCGGCCGTCACGCTCACGGCATGGCAGTTGGCGATCGGCGGCGTTCCGGTGTTCGTAGGCATGCTGGTTTTCGAAGGCGGCGGGGCAGGTTTTGCGCACGGCATGCCGTCGCTGCCGTCGCTCGTCGGGCTCGTCTACGCCGCGACCGTGCCGATGATTTTCTGCCATTGGGCGTGGTATCGCGTGCTGGAGATCCTGCCCGCATCTCTCGCCTCGATCGGCACGCTCGCGGTTCCGGTCGTGGGCGTGCTGAGTTCGGCCGTGCTGCTCGGCGAAGCGCTGGGCTGGACGGAAATCGCCGCGATGGCCTGCGTCGTGGCGGCACTGGCGCTGGCGCTGCTACAGTTCTGAGATCTAGTCGGCGGCGATGTCGGCAGCCGCGGCTTTTGCGGCTTCGTCTTTGGCCGCCTGGCGTGCCGCGGCTTTGCGCGACTGGCGGCGATGCACAAAATAGACGATCGCCGACGAGCCGACGAAGACACCGAGCATCACGTAGAGGAAAAGGTGCACCACGTCGCCCAGCATGGCTTCGAGCGCGCGGCCGAACATATAGCCGATTCCGACGAACGACGCGGCCCATACGAAAGCCGCCACGAAATTGAGGGCGGCAAAGCGCAGCGGATCGATGCGCGCCACGCCCATGGCGAACGACGCGAAATTGCGCACGCCGTAGATGAAGCGGAACGACAGGATGAACCACGTGTCGTAGCGCTTCAGCATTTCGAGCGCACCGTCCACGCCTGCGCGCCATTTCGGGCGCCGCTCGAGCATTTGGCTGCCGTAGCGCCGCCCGATCCAGAACCACATCTGGTCGCCGGCGAAACTGCCGAACCAGGCCACGAGCAGCAGCACCCAGACATTTAACGCGCCTTGCTGGGCAGCAGCCCCCGCAAACAGCACGAAAGTTTCGCCTTCGAAGAAGGTCCACAGGAAAATGATCGCGTAGACCAGTGTGCCGTACTCGGCGATCAAAGCATGGATATCGGCCGGGGGTTCCAAATGTCAGTCCTTGTGCAGAGCCGGGCCTTGGGTCGCGCCAGCCCTTAGGTCGAGATTGTCGGTGGCCGTTTATGCTATAAGAAGGACAAGGACGTTATCACGTTCCGGCTCTGGGAAAAGGGGGCGGAATGCGGGATTTGGGAGACGGACGATGGCGCGCAGCGGTATTTCGGCACTGGCAACGGCATTCGCGATCGCAGGTGCGGTGGGGCTCTGCAGCAATCCGGCCGCCGCGGCAGACGATCCGCGCGCCAACAATTCGCCGCCCAAGGTCAACAAAGAAGCGGACGAACTCAACACGCGCAATCCGCGCGTATTCCATGCCGGGCCCGGCAAGCCCTTGTCGGGCAATGTGTGGACAGCCCCGTCGTCGGTGCCGAAAAAGCCAGCGGCCGACGCCAAGAATTGAGTCGATCGATCAGGGTGCTGCGATTCGCGCGGGGCGCGCCGCGTCGGTGCATTCGGTAACGCCGCCGAGCGTGCGGATGCAGCGATATTGCGCGTTCGGATCGGGCAGTTTGCCCGGCAGTGGCGTTTCGTTGTAGCGCGCCATCTGGTCGCAAATGAGTTTGCGGTCGCCGGTCAGGAAAATCTCGTCGCAGCGCCCAGGCAGGAAGTTTGGGCCGACCAGCATCGCAGCCCCGACCACGCCGGGCGTGACGATAGCGTTCACATAGGGCGCCGCGAAGTTGCTGACCTTCTCAGGCACGGCCGAAAGCGGCGGACTGCCCTGGAAACTCGGCGTTTTGGTGCAGGCAGCCAAGGCGATGCCGGCAAGGCCGGCTGCCAAAAACGCGCGGGTGCGATGATTTATCTTCAACATATTTAAAATTTATCCTAAATGTCTTAACAATTCATGAAGGGCGACGAAAAATCCGCCTTTCGCGCCCCGGCGGATCTCAGACCCCAAAATCGATGCGCGCGGCGGGCAAGGTGAGAATAGCCGCCGTATCGCGCGCCGGGGTGCTTTCGAGCCGCAGCGTGCCGCCATGCAGGGAAGCGAACATCGCGGCGAGCGGCAGGCCGAGCCCGGTGTCTTGGCGATTGCGCGCATTCTGGGTGGCGGGCGTTTCGAACGGCCGCAAGGCGCGCGCGATATCCTGCGCCGACATGCCCGGACCGCGATCGGCGACGCTGACGACGAGGTCGCCTTGCGGCGACAAGCGCGCGACGATCCGGACAACACGATCTTCGCCGGCGAATTTCACGGCGTTGACGGTCAGATTGAGCAGCAGTTGGATCAGGGCGCGGCGGTCGGCGAATATCCGTACGCCCGGCGGCGTTTCGTCGTCGAAGACCAGCGTCGCACCCTCGTGCTGCGCACGGCTGGCGGCCAGGCGCAGCGTGTCGCCGACGAGTTCGAAGAGCGCAAAATGCGCCTCGTCGAGAACCCATTTCCCGGCCTCGATCTTCGAAACGTCGAGAATGTTGTTCACGACGCCCAGCAGATGCTCGGCACTGTGCAGGATGTCGGCGGCGTAGCCGCGATAGCGCGGCTGGCCGACCGGTCCCAGCATCTCGCCTTCGATCATCTGCGAAAAGCCGATGATTGCGTTCAGCGGCGTCCGGATTTCGTGGCTCATATGTGCGAGGAAATCCGATTTGCGTCGGTTGGCCAGCGTCTCGCGCTCTGCGGTCGTTTCCATCGCGCGCAGCATCGCCAATTCGTGCGTATGCCGGGCGTTGAGCAGCAGCACCGCGACGCCCAAGCACAGGATCGCAGCCGTCGCACCGCCGACGATGTCGCGCTTCTGTCGCCACTCGGCGAGGACGGAATCTTCATTGATCGCCGCTTCGACGGCCACTGGCGCGTTCGCCAATCGCCGGAACGCGGTGAAACGCACGACGCCGTCGATCGGCGACGGACCGACGAAATCCACGACCCCGGATGCGCCTTTTGCCGGCGCCGCGACACGCGGGGCGGCGAGCAGGTCCGTTTCGGGGAAGCGCGCCAGCACAGTGCCGTCTTCGAGCGTGATCGCGACGACGTCGGCGCCCAGTGCGCGGAAAAAACGTTCGAAATAGCCCGGATCGATGGTTGCAGCGAGCACGCCTGCAAACGCACCGTCCTTGCCGCGAATGCCGCGCGAGACCGGGATTGCAACCTGATTGTCGGGACGGCGGGCCACGGGCGGGCTCAGCAACAGACCGAGACTGTGATCGGCGCGGTGCGCCGCAAAGTAAGGTCGGTCGCTGAGGTCGACCGGAAGCGGATAGGGTTGGCCCGCGCGCATCGCAAGATGGCCCGTGCGGTCGATGACGCCGATGCCGCGCAAAGCGCCGGTGCCGGCTTGAATCTGGTTCAGCGCTTCGTTGAGGGCGGCCCCGTCGCGCGTCAATTCGATGTAGTCGTCGCCGGGCGACGCGTCGAGCGAGCGCATGACGAGATCGATCGAGCCCACAACCTGCTGGACATGGGCCGCCGCCGCTGCGGCAAGAGCGTTGGTGCGCAATGTGGCTGCCGCGACGATCGCCCGCCTTTCGGCGGCAAGTCCGATCGATACGGCAATAACTACAATAAACAAGAGTATAATTGATGCGATGGCTGAGAGGCGTCGATAGACCCACATCCGGCGGGCCGCTTCAGCGATCATAACCAATTCAAAACACGCAGAAATTCAAGCATCTGAGGTGCTGCTTTGGGTTTGCACGAGTGGTCGGCGCCGAAGGCGTCGGCAAACTCAATGACTACATAGGTATAACACAATAATAGTCGATCTGTCGCGCGTACGCATCAGAATCATTGATAATCAGGGAGCCGCGCTAGCGCTCGCGCCGGTATCGATCCAAGTCGCTGAGGAACCGGTCGAAAGCGGCTTTCGGCGTCAGGCCCGTCGCGGCCTCGAAGCGCACGACCTCCTGCAGCGTCAGTTTTTTGACCGGCGCAAACAGGCTGTCGAACAGGTTGAGGAACTCGTCTTTGCCGAACTGCGCCACGTCGAGTCCGTCGCCGAGCTGCACGTATTTGTTCGGCGCAAGGCTCACCGAGGTCTGTTTGTGCTGCATGATGCGCAAGAACCAATCGCGGCGTGTGTCGAATCGTTTGAAGGATTGGGCGATGCGCACCAGCACCTGCCAGAAAATTGCCTGCGTGCGCGGATCGCCGTAGAAGGTCTCCCACGCGAACGCGTCGCCCGCTTTGTCGCGCATTTCGTCGAGCACGTGCGCGCAGGTGGCGTTCCAGTCGTTTTCGGCCTCGCCGATCAGCGCTTGCACAAAAAAGAAGAAATTGTGGAGAAGCGCGCGGTCGAGGCGCCGCGACTGGAAGAAATCGCCGAGCGGGTGCGCGACGAGCCTGCCGAATGCGTTGATGCGCCGATGCTGGTTCTGCGATTCGACGATCGAAGACACGACCTGGCCGAAAACGGCGCGATAGAAATTCTCGATCTCGCCCGAGCTTTTCATCGCCTCGCCGATGCGCGCAATGTCGGCCGAATCGATCCTGCCGCCGTTCTTCGCGGCCGTCTCCTGCGCTGCCTTCGCGAATGCGTCGAGCATCGTGACGACGGCGTGGCGGATCAGCAGGGGTCCTTTTGCGAACATGACGGCGCAAAGTCTAGACCTTCCACGTGCGTCTTGGGAAATGTTCGTAACGGCCACTTCTGCACGGGTCGTTTCTTGGCTAACATGTGTTCGAGGGGTCCGCTTCGGGCGCCGGGGGATTGGGCATGTCGGACAACGGCGAAGTTGAATTTGCAGGCGGGATCGCCGTTTTGGCGGCAGCACCGGGCCAAGCGCGTGCGGCCCGTCTGGTCTGGGCCGACAGCGTGTTCGCGCAGGAATTTCCGGCTGCTGAAAGCGGTGCTGCGGCGTTCGGCGACGATGCGCCTGAAATGCTGCTGGCGGCGATCGACGGCATAGCCGAGGGGGCCGCTGTGGCGGTCGCATGTGCGCCGGCGATGCTTTTGGGCACGCGCTTCGAGGGCCCTTTGCGCGTGGTCGGGCTCGGCGGCGGCCGCATTCTGCTTGGCCTCGCCGTGGCAGCCGAGAACGAAGCCCAGGACGCCGAATCGCGATTGGCCGAAACGCTCGATGCGGTTCCGGTCGCGGCAGCCCTCGTTGCCGTCGCCGACGGCACGATCCTGTGGCTCAACGCGTCGTTCCGCGAATTGCTCGACGGCAGCGAGTTCGACCTGCTGGGAACGTCGCTGGCTGCGCATTTCGCATTGCCGGGTGCCTTCAAAACGCTGATCGCGGCGACCGGCAAGTTCGCGGCCTCGGCGCCGATGCCGACCCCGCTCAAGACGCTGTCGGGCGTCATGACGCCGGTGGCGGCCACGGCCAAGCGCATGGCCTTCCGCGGCCAGGAAGCCGCCTTGGTCTGCCTGTCGCACGGATTTTAGGATAAAGCGGGCTTAGATTCCGGTCTTGCGCGCGGCGGCTTCGAGCTCGTCGATCAGCTGCATGCCCGGCACCACTTCCGAGCGCACGAATTCGAGCCGCTTGTTGGGGCCGCCGCTGGCCGACGGGAAACGGTCGCGCCACAGCTGCATCTTGACCGACAGGCCGCACAGCACGCCGCCGATCGACCGGTGGTTCGAGAACACCATGTCCTTCATGCGGCTGAAGCTGTCGGCGTTGATGTCGCGCCAGAAATCGGCGCTCTTGCGGTTGAAGGCCTCGAAGCGGCCGGTCAGCGAGATGATCACGCCCGACATCGACTCGCGCGTCTTGTCGAGCATCTGCTTCGACATGCGGTCGCCCTTGATCATCTGGTTGTCGTCGAGCGGCTTCACCCAGTCGAGGAAGCTCTGCACCTGCGGCACCACCTTGTCGAGGCACGAGCGGAAATAGGCGAGTGACAGGAAGGTGTCGCCGTAGTCTTCGAGGAAGCGCGGGATCTCGGTCAGCGGCACGTTGAGCTTCTGAGACATCATGCGCAGATTCTTGAGCGCATCGTCGCGGTTGGGCGACGCGATCAGCTTCATGATGTCCGAAACGTCGTTCACTTCGAAGTCGGCAGTGCCGTAGATCTGCTGGATCAGCGGATGCGTGAACACCTTCATGTGGTCGGTGAGTTCGCGCCGCTTGGTGTCCGACAGCTGCAGGGCGGCCTTCTCGTCGATGGGCAGATTGAGCGCCCGCAAGGCGACGCGCAGCGTGTACACGTCGAACGAGGGAATGCTGCTGAGGCTCTGCAGCAGCGGCATGTCGGCGCGCAGCTGCGCGCCGTAGCTCTGGAACACGCTGTTGAGCGCGTCGAGCGGCACCTGCGCGGATTTGTGGCCCTGGTCTTTGTAAAGCTCGACGACCGAATCGAGCCGAACGTTCTTGATCAGCCGCAGGCGCCGCAAGCCCGGCGTTTCGAGCGGGATGATGCTGAGCGGCAGAATGTGGAGCGCGTCTTGGCCCTCGGCATCGTACTCGCCGACATTCATGTCGCCGGCAACCGCCGGGGGCGCTTCGGGTTCTTTAGCTTGTTCCATGATGAAGGCTTTTACGCCGTAAGAGGGGCAATGGCTAGCCCCGATATGGCGGCTTTCGGCTCAGTCGAAGAGCTTGTCGATGTCGGCCTGCGAGGCGGTCGCGCCGCTCGGCGCGGCTGCCGGCGGCGGTGCCGCTGCGGCTTTGGGGGCAGGTGCCGGTGCCGGAGGCGGTGCGGCGGCGGGGGCAGGGGCCGGCTTGGCGGCAGCTTGCGGCGGCGGCTCGGCGCGCGGGGCTGGCGCGTCGAAACCGGCCCCGGACAGAAGCGCATCGATCTCGTCTTGCGTGCGCCCTTCGCCCGGCATCGCAGGCCCGTTGAGCAAATGGGCGTTTGGGCGCGTGTCGGCGTTGGCGTCGGGCTTGGCGTCCGCGTTCGGCAGTTTGTCGAGGCCCCAGATCTCGACCATCGCGTTCACGCGCTGGTCGATGTAGCGCAGCGTGTTGACGACCTTCGAGATGCGCTGGCCCGTGATGTCCTGGAACGAGCAGGCCGTGAAGATTTCGGTCGCCTGGTCGGTCAGCACCTGGCCCGCCTCGGCATGTTCTGCCGGCAGTTGGCCCGCGACTTCCATGATCCGCTCCGCGGCATTGAGAATGTCCGAGGTCGCGCGCTCGGTCGACGCGACGATTTGGTCGAGTTCGCTCGTGGCGCTGTTGATGCGGTTGTTGGCGATCGAGTCCTTGGCATCCTTGTTGTGGATCGACGCGATTTCGTTTTTGGCCGCCTGGATGTGGGCCGCCATGCTCTGCAGCTCGGCGCGCAGCACTTCGAGGCTCTGCGTTTCCTTGGCGCTCGCCATCTGCCGGATCGTCCATTCGCGGAACGAGGCGGCGATGCGCCGCGCCTCGTCGACCGCCACCACGCGCGTCCGCGCGTCGCGCGCGCGCAGAAAGGCGCGGCCGCGCGTGCTGTTCAGCAGCGCGTCTTCGATCGCGAAATATTCGTCGTCCGAAAGTTCGATTTTCGACATTGCAGGTCCGCACGCGTTGAAGGGACAGAAAAGCGAGCCAGAAACTAGACTCGAAATAGCTAACTCGGAGTTAAATTTTTCCGGCCACCGCCGCGCGGTAGATTTCCGCGTAGTCGGCAGCGTCGAGCGGGCAGGGGTTGCCGCCTGCCGACGGATCGACGGCGGCCATGGCGCCGATCTCGTCGGCGCGCGCGGCGTCGAGGCCCAGGGCGGCCAGGGCGGGCGGAATGGCGAGCTTGGCGCGGAATTCGAGAACCCAGGCCAAGACCGCGTCGAAATCGCCCGAAGCGAGATCCAGCGTGCGGGCAAGGATCGCCATCCGCCCCGCGATGGCCGCACGGTTGCGCTGCATCACATAGGGCAGCAGGACCGCATTGGTAAGGCCGTGATGCGTGTCGAACAAGGCGCCGATCGGGTGGGCAAGGGCGTGCACGCCGCCCAGCCCCTTCTGGAACGCGACCGCCCCCATGCTGGCGGCGGCCTGCATCTGCGCGCGCGCCTCGAGGTCGGCCCCGTTCGCGAAAGCGCGCGGCAGCCATGTTTTGATGAGCCGCATGCCTTCGAGCGCGATGCCGTCGGCCATCGGATGGAAGCCGGGGGCGCAGAACGCTTCGAAGCAATGGACGAACGCGTCGATGCCGGTCGCGGCCGTGAGGTTCGCCGGCAAACCGACGGTCAGCTCCGGATCGAGGATCACGATCCCCGGCATCATTTTGGGATGGAAGATGATCTTTTTGACATGCGCGGTCTCGTCTGTGATGACCGAGGCGCGGCCCGTCTCCGAGCCCGTGCCCGAGGTGGTCGGCACGGCGACGACCGGCACCATCGCATCCGGATCGACGCGTTTGAAATTGTCGCCGACATCCTCGAAATCGAACAAAGGACGCGTCTGACGTGCCATCAAGGCGATCGCCTTTGCGGCGTCGAGGCCCGAGCCGCCGCCGAACGCGATCACGCCGTCGTGGCCGCCGGCTTTGAGGGCGGCAACGCCGGCCGCGACGTTGCTGCCCGTCGGATTGCCGCGCACGTCGGCGAACATGAGCGCCCCCGTTGCGGCCAGCGCTTGGCCGACCATGGCGGTTGCGGCAAGGCCTTTGTCGGTTACGAGCAAGGGCTTGGCGATGCCGAGGCGTTTGCATGCGGCCGGCAGTTCGGCGACGCGGCCGGGGCCCGCCCAGATGGTCGTCGGATAGTTCCAATTGGCCTTGGGCGCCATTGCGGTCGGTTCCTCAGATGATCTCGAAATAGCGCTGCAGCTGCCAATCGGTGACGGCTTTGTCGGCCTCGCGCTGCTCCCAGTCGCGGCTCGCGGCGTAGTGCGCCACGAACTGTTCGCCGAACAGGTTCTTGGCGGCGTCGGAGGCCGCCAGCCTTGCAGCCGCAGCACCCAAGGTGCGCGGCAGTTTGAGGGTTTCCGGCGGCGCGACGTCGTACGCGTTGCCCGCGATGGGTTCGCTCGGCTCGATGCGATGTTCAATACCCCAGAGCCCTGAGCCCAAGGCGGCGGCAAGCCCGATGTACGGATTGATGTCGGCAGCCGCGATGCGGTACTCGACGCGCTGCGAAGACGGCCCGCCCGGGATCGCGCGCAAGGCCGTAGTGCGGTTCTCGATGCCCCAATGGCTTGCCGTCGGCGCCCAGAAGCCCGGCACAAGGCGCGTGTAGGAATTGACCGTGCAGGCGACCATGGCCAAGAGTTCGGGCATCAGACGCTGCTGGCCGCCGATGAAATGGCGCATCGTCTGCGAAATGCCGCTGGGTGCGTTTGCGTCGTGGAAAACCGGGTTGCCGTTCTTGTCCTGCAGCGACAGATGCAGATGGCCCGACTGGCCCGGCCAATCGTGCGACCATTTGGCCATGAACGTCGCCATGCGGTTCTGGCGCTGCGCGTAGATTTTCGTGAAGGTCTTGAACAGGCTCGCCTTGTCCGCAGCTGCAAGCACGTCGTCGTAGAGAAGGGCCGCTTCGAGCACGCCCGCACCCGTTTCTGTGTGCAAGCCTTCGATCGGCACATCCATGGCGCGCATCGTCTCGAGCAGGCCGTGGTAGAACTCGGCGTGCACGGAGCTGCGCAGCATCGAATAGCCGAAGAAGCCGGGCGTGAGCGTCTTGAGGCCGCGATAGTTCTTCTCGCGCACCGAGACGGGATTTTCTTCGAACACGAAGAACTCGAACTCGGCTGCCGCCTTGGCGGCAAAGCCCATCTCGGCCGCGCGGGCGACGACGCGGCGCAACAGCCCGCGCGGGCACAAGGCTTCGGCCTTGCCTGCGAATTCGGCGAGGAACAGCAGGGTCGACGGTTCGAACGGCAAAACGCGGCACGTGTCGGGCAGCACGCGTACGGGCGCGTCCGGATAGGCCGTGTGCCAGCCCGTGTAGGTGCCGTTGTCGTAGAGCTGGTCGTTCGAATCCCAGCCCAGCACCACGTCGCAGAAACCGAAGCCTGATTTGAGTACGCTCGCGAATTTCTCGCGCGCGAGATACTTGCCGCGCATGACGCCGTCGACGTCGAACAGGCCGACTTTGACGTTGTCGATGCTGCGCTGTTCGAGGAGGGCGGCCGCCTGCTCGGCCGTCTTGACGCTGCGGGGATTCATCGGACTTTCCAGAGCGAGAATTGTTCAGGCCGCGCGGCGCAGCGCAAGCCGGCTCCACACATCGACGACCGCTTCGACGAGCCGGTCCATCAATGCATCGTCGTGGAACGGCGTTGCCGTTATGCGCAGGCGCTCGGTGCCGCGCGGCACGGTCGGGAAATTGATCGGCTGCACGTAGATGCCGTGGCGCAGCAAGAGCTCGTCGCTGGCCTGCTTGGCCAGGCGCGCGTCGCCGACCATCAGCGGCACGATATGCGTGACCGACGGCATGACCGGCATGCCCGCCGCCGTCAGCAGCCGCTTGAGGCGTGCAGCCCGCTCGGCGAGCTTTTCGCGCGCGGCATTGTTCTGCTTGAGGTGCCGGATCGAGGCGCGGGCCCCTGCGGCCACCACGGGCGGCATCGAGCTCGAGAAGATGAAGCCGGGGGCCGTGCTGCGCACGGCGTCGCACAGCGACGTCGTGGCGGCAATATAGCCGCCGACCACCCCGAAACCTTTGGCGAGCGTGCCTTGCACGATGTCGAGGCGGGCTTGCGCCCCGTCGCGCTCGGAGATGCCGGCTCCGCGCGCGCCGTAAAGGCCGACCGCGTGCACCTCGTCGAGATACGTCATCGCGTCGTATTTTTCGGCAAGGTCGCAGAAGGCGTGGATCGGCGACACGTCGCCGTCCATCGAATAGACGCTCTCGAACGCGATCAGCTTGGGCCGGCCCGGTTCGACAGATTTGAGCTGGATTTCGAGATCGGCCGCATCGTTGTGGCGGAAGATGCGCTTTTCCGAGCCCGAATGGCGCATGCCTTCGATCATCGAGGCGTGGTTCAGCGCGTCCGACAGGATCACGAGGCCCGGCATCAGGCGGCCGAGGGCCGAAAGCGTGGCCTCGTTGGCGCTGTAGCCCGAGCCGAAAATGAGGGCGGCGGGCTTGGCATGCAGATCGGCGAGCTCGCGCTCGAGCAGCACATGCTGGTGGTTGGTGCCCGAAATGTTGCGCGTACCGCCCGCACCCGCACCGTTGCTGTCGAGCGCTTCGTGCATGGCTTTGAGCGTGTCGGGATGCTGGCCCATGCCGAGATAGTCGTTCGAGCACCACACCACGATGTCGCGCGGGCCGTCGGGCGAATGCCACACGGCGTGCGGAAACCTGCCGCATACGCGCTCGAGTTCGGCAAACACGCGGTAGCGCCCTTCGGCCTTCAAGGCGCCGATCGCGTCGGAGAAATAACGGTCGTAGTCGCGTCGCATGGTGGTCGGTCCTTGCGTTCGGATCAGTCGATGAAGCCTTTGGCCTTGGCGGCTTGCGTGCCTTCGGCAATGCCTTTGGCGAAGCGCTTGAACAGTTCGTCGATGCCCGCCTCGTCGATGATCAGCGGCGGGCACACGGCCAGGCGGTTGTCGAACAGCGGGCGCACCATCAAGCCGTTGGCTTCGCAGGCTTTGGCGATCAGCGGGGCGACCGCTTGGCTCGGTTCGAACATGGTCTTGCTGGCCTTGTCTTTGACAAGCTGCAGGCCGCCGATGAGGCCCACACCCTTGGCCTCACCGACAATAGGCGCGTCGGCGAGCCCGGCAAGGGCTGCCTGGAACCGGGGCGCCATGCGCCGCACATGGCCCACCATGTCGCGCTCTTCGTAGATCGCCAGAGTCTCGACGGCGACGGCGGCGGGCACGGGGTGTGCGGAATAGGTGTAGCCGTGGCCGAACGTGCCGATCTTGGCGCTGTTGGCCTGCATGGCGGCATAGACGGGCTCGGAGATCAGCACGGCCGAGATCGGCATATAGGCCGAGGACAGCGCCTTGGCGCAGGTCAGGATGTCGGGCTCGATGCCGTAAGTCTGGCTGCCCCACATATTGCCCGTGCGCCCGAAGCCGCAGATCACCTCGTCGGCAACGAGCAGAATGCCGTATTTGCGCAAAACGGCCTGGATCTTCGGGAAGTAGCCCGCCGGCGGCACGATGGCGCCGCCCGCCCCCATGACGGGCTCGGCGAACATCGCCACGATGGTTTCGGGATCTTCAGCCAGAATCAGCTTTTCGAGATTTTCGGCAAGCCGCGTCGAATATTGTTCCTCGCTCTCGCCGGGCAGGCCGCCGCGATAGAAATGCGGCGTCTCGGCATAGGCGACGGGGAAGATCGGCAGATCGAAATCGCGCTGGTTCGCGGGCAGCTTGGTCAGCGACGCCGCCGCGATCGTGACGCCGTGATAGGCCTTCTCGCGGCTCAGGATCTTCTTGCGTTTGGGCGTGCCGTTGGCGTTGGCGATGTACCACAGGATCTTGATCGCCGTATCGTTGGCTTCCGAGCCCGAATTGGCGAAGAAGACCTTCGACATCGGCACGGGAGCCAGTTCCTTGAGCTTCTCGGCCAGCACGATGCCGGGTTCGTGCGATTTGCCCGCGAAGATATGGTAGAAGGGCAACTGGCGCATTTGGCGATGGGCGGCATCGGCGAGGCGCGGCTCGTCGAAGCCGAGCGACGCGCACCATAGGCCCGCAAGCCCCTCGATATACTCCTTGCCGTTGTCGTCCACGACATAGATGCCGCGTCCCTTGGCCATCACGACCGGACCGTCGGTCTCGTGCGCACGCAAATTCGTGTAGGGATGCACAAGGGCTGCGATGTCGCGGGCGGCAAGCGAGTTGCCGCGCGGGCGTTGGTCGTTCATTTTTCTATCCCCCTCTTGCGCAAACCTTAGCGCAGCCCGCATGCGGTTGTCCCGTGCTGCAAGGTTCGACAAGTGTTCCCGCACTTGCCTAATTGCGCGGCAAAATTCCATTGATTTGTGCGACCAACGCGTTACGAAGAGGGCCTTGCGAATTGCGAACTTGGCACGAAAGCTGCCAAGCCAGCGGTTCGTATCCGCGCTCGGCGTGTTTCGCGTCGAGCCGGACAACCTTTGAGCCGAATCCCCCCAACCTTGCGTTCGCGCAAGGTGTTCAACGGAGGCACCATGAAAAACCAATCTCGTTTCGCGCGCCTGGCGTTTGTCGCTGCGGCTGCCGGAACGCTCGCGTTCGGCGCATTGCCGAACGCCGAGGCCAAAACCTTCCGCATGTCCGTGTCGGGCGACGCCAACACCATGGACCCGCACTCGCAGAATGCGGGCAACGTCACGCTCGTGCTGCGCCAGATCTACGAACCGCTGGTGCAGCGCGGCAAAAACATGGAACTGCAGCCGGCCTTGGCTGTGCGCTGGACTTTGATGGAGCCGACGCGCTGGCGCTTCAATCTGCGCCCCGACGTGAAGTTCTCGAACGGCAACGCCTTCGACGCAGACGATGTGGTCTTCTCGATCCAGCGTTCGCTGCACGAATTCTCGAACTACGGCATCTTCACCGACACGATCGCCGAAGCGCGCAAGATCGACGCGCTGACGGTCGACATCGTCACGAAGGTTCCCGACCCGGTGCTGATCGACAAGCTCACCCAAGTCTACATGATGGACAAGGAGTGGAGCGAAGCCAACAACGCCACGCGGCCGCAGAATGTACGCGGCCGTGAAGACAGCTTCACCGGCCGCAACACGATGGGCACCGGCCCGTTCGTGCAGCGCAGCCGCGAGCCCGACGTCCGCACCGTAATGGTGCAGAACCCGACCTGGTGGAACAACGCCGCGCGCGAAGGCAACGTGACCGAACTCGTGTTCCAGCCGATCGCGTCGGCTGCGACGCGCACGGCGGCGTTGCGCTCGGGCGAGATCGACTTCGTGCTCGACCCGCCGGTGCAGGACATCGCCCAGCTTGGCGCCGCTCCCGGCCTCAAGATCGTCTCGGGCCCCGAAGTGCGCACGATTTTCATCGCGTTCGACACGAGCCGCGACGAGCTGCTCTATTCGTCGGTCAAGGGCCGCAATCCGTTCAAGGACGTGCGCGTCCGTTTGGCGATGTACCATGCGGTCAATATCGACGCGATCCACACGCGTGTGATGCGGGGCCAATCCGTCAACACGGGGGCGCTCTATCCCGACACGGTCACCGGCCACACCAAGACCTGGGACAAGCGCTATCCGTTCAACGTCGCCGAGGCGCGCAATCTGATGCGCCAGGCCGGATATCCGGACGGCTTCGAGATCACCTTCGACTGCCCGAACAACCGCTACATCAACGACGAGGCGATCTGCCAAGCGCTCGTCGCGATGTGGGCGCAGATCGGCATCAAGGCGAACTTGAACGCGATGCCGCTCGCCACGTACTTCCCGAAGGTCCAGCGCGACGATTCCTCGCTCTATCTGCTGGGCTGGGGCGTGCCCACGCTCGACGCGCTCTATTCGCTGCAGTCGCTCATCCGCACGCGCGACGGCCAGCCGGGCAACGGCATCTGGAACCACGGCCGCTTCTCCGATCCGGATTTCGACAAGGTCATCGACGCGGTCAAGCTCGAGACCAACGTGGCCGCGCGCAACAAGCTGATCGACGAGTTCAACAAGCTCTACCACGAGCGCGTGCCGCATCTGCCGCTTCACCACCAGGTGATTCCGTGGGCGATGCGCTCGAACATCGATCTCGTGCACAGCCCGCTCAACCAGCTCGAAGTCAAGTGGGTCAAGGTTAACTGACCGATCGCTTGGAAGCTCCGGACGGCCTCGCGCCGTCCGGAGTCTTCTCTCCGAAGCTGCGAAAGGCCGGCTGAACCATGGTCGCTTTCATCATCCGCCGATTGCTGCAGGCCGTGCTCGTCATGATGGCGGTCGGCTTCGTCGCGTTTTCGCTGTTCGCTTATGTCGGCGACCCGGTCGCGATCATGCTCGGCCAGGATTTCACCGAAGAGGCGCGTATGCGTCTCGTGCGCGATCTCGGGCTCGACCAGCCGTTTTTCGTGCAGTATTTCAACTTCCTCGTCAAAGCGGCCCAGGGCGAATTCGGCATTTCGTATCGTCTGGCGCGGCCCGTCTCCGATTTGCTGATGGAGCGGCTGCCGGCCACCCTCGAGCTGTCGCTGTGCGCGGCCCTGCTGGCGCTGCTCGTCGGCGTGCCGATGGGCGTGTATACCGGCCTCAACCGCGATTCGTTTTTGTCGCGCCTCATGCTTACGGTGAGCCTCGTCGGCGTGTCGCTGCCGACCTTCCTCATCGGCATTCTGCTGATCCTCGTCTTCTCGGTGCTGTTGGGCTGGCTGCCGTCCTTCGGGCGCGGCACCACGGTGGCCCTCGGATGGTGGACGACGGGCTTCCTCACGCCGACGGGCCTGCGCGCGCTGATCCTGCCGTCGATCACGCTCGCCTTGTTCCAGCTCACGCTGATCATGCGTTTGGTGCGCTCGGAGATGCTCGAGGTGCTGCGCACCGACTACATCAAATTCGCGCGCGCGCGCGGGCTTTCGAACCGCGCCATCAATTTCGGGCACGCGCTCAAGAACACGCTGGTGCCCGTCATCACCATCACGGGCCTGCAGCTCGGCGGCATCATCGCCTTCGCGATCGTGACCGAGACCGTGTTCCAGTGGCCCGGCATGGGCTTCCTGTTCATCCAGTCGGTGTCGGCCGCCGACGTGCCGGTCATGGCGGCCTATCTGATCCTGATCGCCTTCTTCTTCGTGCTCATCAATCTCGTCGTCGACCTGCTGTACTACGCCGTCGATCCGCGTCTGCGGGTCGATCGCGGTGCGGCAGGCGGCCATTGATCGGGGGATCCGCCATGGACGCCGTGCGCCGGTTCGTCGACAGCGACGTTTTCTACAGCTTCCGCCGTTCGCCGATCATCATCGCGGCGGCGATCGTGACGGTGCTGTTCTTTGCGGGGGCCGTCTTCGCCCCGCTGATCGCGCCGCAGAACCCGTTCGATCTGCGCCAGCTCAATCTGATGGATTCCTCGCTGCCGCCCGCGTGGCTGCCCGACGGCCTGCCGCAATATCCGCTCGGCACCGATACGCAAGGCCGCGACGTGCTGTCGACGATCCTGTTCGGCAGCCGCATTTCGCTGCTCGTCGGCGTGTTTTCGGTCGTTTTCGCGATGATCCTCGGCATCTCCCTCGGGTTGCTGGCGGGCTATGTCGGCGGCACGGTCGACGCGGTGATCATGCGGGTTGCCGACGTGCAGCTCTCGTTCCCGGCCATTCTGATCGCGTTGCTGATCGACGGCGTGGCGCGCGTCGTGATTCCGCGCGAACTGCACCACGATATCGCGATCTACGTGCTGATCCTCGCGATCGGCTTTTCGGGCTGGGTCCAGTATGCGCGCACCGTACGCGGCTCGTGCATGGTCGAAAAGAGCAAGGAATACGTCCAGGCCGCGCGCGTGATCGGCCGGCACCCGATCGCGATCATGCTGCAGCATGTGCTGCCCAACGTGTTGGGCCCCGTCCTCGTCATCGCGACCATTCATCTTGCCCTCGCGATCATCACGGAAGCCACGCTGTCGTTCCTCGGCGTGGGCGTGCCGCCGACCGAGCCGTCGCTCGGCACGCTGATCCGCATCGGCAACAATTTCCTGTTCTCGGGCGAATGGTGGATCACGGTGTTCCCGGGCCTCGCTCTCGTCGTGATGGTGCTCGCGGTCAATCTCCTCGGCGATTGGCTGCGCGACGCCCTCAATCCCAAGCTGCGCTAGGGGCGGGACATGGACAAGCTTTCGAACCGCCCGCTGCTTGAAGTCAAGAATCTCCGCGTCGAGTTTCCGACGCGGCGCGGCACGCTCGTGGCCGTGGACGACATCTCGTTTTCGATCCAACCCGGCGAAGTGCTGGGCGTGGTCGGCGAGTCCGGCGCCGGCAAGTCGCTCACGGGTGCCGCGATCATCGGCCTGCTCGAGCCGCCGGGTCGGGTTGCGGGCGGCGAGATCCTGCTCGACGGCCAGCGCATCGACAATCTGCCCTACGAGAAGATGCGCCGCATCCGCGGCAAGGAAATCGGTGCGGTCTTCCAGGATCCTCTCACCTCGCTCAATCCGCTCTACACGGTCGGCCGCCAGCTCACCGAGACGATTCTCACGCATCTCGACATGTCGGAGAGCGAAGCGCGCGCGCGCGCGATCGGCTTGCTGCAGGATGTGGGCATTCCCGCGCCCGAGCGCCGCATCGACCATTATCCGCACCAGTTTTCGGGCGGCATGCGCCAGCGCGTGGTGATTGCACTCGCTTTGTGCGCCAATCCGCGCCTAATCGTGGCCGACGAGCCGACGACGGCTTTGGACGTGTCGATCCAGGCGCAGATCATCACGCTGATCAAGCGCCTGTGCCGCGAACACGGCACGGCCGTGATGCTCGTCACGCACGACATGGGCGTGATCGCGGAGACGGCCGATCGCGTCGCGGTCATGTATGCGGGTCGTATTGCCGAGATCGGCCCGGTGCGCGACGTGATCCAGCGCGCCAAGCATCCCTATACCGAAGGGCTGATGGGCTCGATCCCGAAGCTCGGCAACGCGCCCGCACGCCTCGCCCAGATCGACGGTGCGATGCCTCGCCTGACCGCGATCCCCAAGGGCTGCGCATTCAACCCGCGCTGCACCAAGCGTTTTACGCCGTGCACGCAACTGCGCCCCGATCCGATCCCGGTCGGGGCGACGGACGTGGCATGCTGGCTCTACGACCAAACCAAGAAGGCAGCGGCCGAATGAGCGCCCCCCTCGTCGTCGCGACCGACCTCGCGCGCTATTTCGACGTCTCGAAGCCGCTGCTCAACCGCCTGCTCGAAAAGCTGCCGCGCCAGACGCTGCGCGCGGTCGATGGCGTCGATTTCACGATCGCCAAAGGCGAGACGTTGTCCTTTGTGGGCGAGTCCGGCTGCGGCAAATCCACGCTCGCCCGCCTCGTGGTCGGGCTCTATCCGCCGTCGCGCGGCAGCATGATGTTCGACGGCACCGACATGTCGAAGCTCGGCTCGTCGGCCGACGCGGCCCGCGTGCGCAAGCGCTTCCAGATGATTTTCCAGGATCCTTACGCGAGCCTCAATCCGCGCTGGCGCGTGGGCAAGATCATCGCCGAGCCCATTGTCGTGCATGGGCTCATGTCGGGTCCCGCCCAGATCAAAAAGCGCGTGGACGAATTGCTGCGCCAGGTCGGCCTGTCGCCGGCCGACCAGGAGAAATTCCCGCACGAATTCTCGGGCGGCCAGCGCCAGCGCATTTCGATCGCGCGCGCTTTGTCCTCGAATCCCGAATTCCTGGTGTGCGACGAACCCACCTCCGCACTCGACGTGTCGGTGCAGGCGCAGATCCTCAATCTCATGAAGGATCTGCAGCGCGAACTGGGCCTCACCTATCTTTTCATCAGCCACAATCTCGCGGTCGTCTACTACATCTCCGACCGCGTCGGCGTCATGTATCTGGGCAAACTCGTCGAAATCGCGGACGTGAAGACGCTGTTCGCGCGGCCCGTGCACCCCTACACGCGCATGCTGCTGGACGCGATCCCCGATCTCGAAATGTCGGGCCGGCCGCGCACGCCGGTGGCGGGCGAAGTGCCCAACCCCATCGATCCGCCGTCGGGTTGCACCTTCCATCCGCGCTGCCCCTATGCCAACGACCGCTGCCGGGCGGAAGCGCCGCGTGCGATACGCACCAAGACGGGCGCCATGGTCGCGTGCCACGCGGCCGAAGAGGGCCGCCTACCGGATCTCGAACGCACCGCCGCCCCGCCGCCCAATCCGCTGCTGTAGCGGGCGGCAGACTGCAATAAAACCGTCGCAACTCGATCCTATTCTCCGAACCGAAGGTCGGGCGACTGTTCGCCCGACAGGGAGGGTTCGATGAAATACGGAATTCCGAACGCAGCTCTTGCCGCCGCGATCGTCTTTTCGGCCGTGCCGGCATCTGCACAGCGCTTCGACTTCGTCGCCTTCGGCGACATGCCCTACAGCGTGCCGGCCGACTATGCGCGCGTCGATCGGCTCGTCGACCGCATCAACGCCGCCAATCCGGCCTTCACGCTGTTTATCGGCGACACCAAATCGGGCTCGAGCCCGTGCTCGGACGAGATGTTGCAGCGTTCCAAACAGACGCTCGACCGCATCGCGGGGGCCCTGATCTATTCGGTCGGCGACAATGAATGGACCGACTGCCACCGCGCACGCGCGGGCGGCTTCGATCCGCTCGAGCGCCTCGCGACCGTGCGCCGCATGCATTTCGCCGATGCGCGCAGCCTCGGCCAGAAGCCGATCCAGCTGACGCGCCAGGCCGACATCGATCCGCCGCACGCCAAGTTCGTCGAGAATTCGCGCTGGGTGCACAACAACGTGCTGTTCGTGTCGCTGCATGTCGTGGGTTCGAACAACAATTTCGAGGCCCGCACCGGTGCGCCCGCCGAATTCATGGAACGCAACGCCGCAAACGTCGCCTGGATCCGCGACGCGTTCCGCGTGGCGCAGGCCGAAAACCGCCACGGCATCGTGTTCGGCTTCCAGGCCGACATGTGGCAGGAAGCGACCCCGCGCGACGACATGTCGTCGGGCTACGCGGCCACGCTGGCGGCCTTCACGGCGGGCGCTGCCGCGTTCGAAAAGCCGGTGCTGCTGATCCACGGCGACACGCATCTGCTGCGCATCGACCAGCCGCTGAAAGACACCGCCAAGCGCACGATCGAGAACGCCACGCGCCTCATGGTGATGGGCGCCGACGAGATCCACGCGGTCAAGATCGGCGTCGATCCGGCCGAGCCGGGCCTGTTTTCGTTCACGCCGCTGCGCGTGATGGAGAACGTCGTCAAGCCGCGGATGTAGCTTCCCGTGCCTAGACGGGGCGGGTGGGGAAGCCCGCTCCGTTGAGGGCGGCGATCAGTTTTTCGCCGTGCGCGCGCTCGATGACTTCGACCGTGGTTTCGATGACCACGTTCTTGGCGGATTTCTCGGTGAAAATCCGCTGGTGTTCGATCTCGACGATGTTGCCGCCGCTTTCGCCGATGCGGCGCGCCACTTCCGCCAAAGCCCCGGGCCGGTCGGCAATGTCCACTTCGAGCCGCAGCAGGCGGCCGTCGCGCGCAAGGCCGCGCAGCAGCACGCTCGACAGCACGCGCGTGTCGATATTGCCGCCGCACAGCACCATGCCCACGCGCTTGCCCGCGAACCGGTCGCGATAGGCCATGATCGCGGCAAGGCCGGCGGCACCCGCACCCTCGGCCACGGTCTTTTCGATTTCGATCAGAAGCACGATCGCGCGCTCGACCTCGAGCTCGTCCACGACCAGCACTTCGCGCACGTCGCGCTCGATGGCGGGCCAGCATTCCGCACCGATATCGGCAACCGCAATGCCCTCGGCGATTGTCGTGCCGCCCGTATGTACGGGCTGGCCCGCTTTGCGCTGGGCGGCCGACGCGAAGGCGGACACTTCCACGCCGTAGATGTCGATGGCGGGATTGATCGCCTTGGCCGCGATGGCGCAGCCCGCGATCATGCCCCCACCGCCGATGGGCACCACGAGGGCGTCGAGGTCCGGCTGATCGGCGAGCATCTCGAGGGCGAGCGTGCCTTGGCCCGCGACGATCGCCGCGTCGTCGTATGGGTGCACGAAGACGAGCTTTTCTTTCGCGGCCATGTCGCGCGCGAAGCTTGCGGCCTCTGCCAGCGCTTCGCCTTCGAGGATCACGCGTGCGCCATGGTGGCGCGTCGCCGCGACCTTGGCGTTGGGCGTGAATTTCGGCATCACGATGGTGGCCGCGATGCCGAGGCGCCCGGCATGGTAGGCGACCGCCTGGGCATGGTTGCCGGCCGACATTGCGATCACGCCGCGCTTGCGCTCGTCGGCCGAAAGCTGCAGCAGCTTGTTGAGCGCCCCGCGTTCCTTGAACGAGGCGATGAACTGCAGATTCTCGAACTTGATCCAAAGCTCGCAGCCCGAGATCTTCGAGAGCGTGCCGCTGCGCAAAGTGGGCGTGCGCTTGACCTGGCCCTCGATGCGCGCGGCGGCGGCGGCGATGTCGGCATGCACGACGGCCATGGCTATTTGCGCCCGTAGCTGTCTTCGAAGCGCACGATGTCGTCCTCGCCGAGATAGCCGCCGGATTGCACCTCGATGATGTGCAGAAGCTCGGTGCCCGGATTTTCGAGCCGATGCACGCAGCCGACCGGGATGTAGGTCGACATGTTTTCCTGGAGATCGAGCGTTTCGGCGTCGCGCGTGACGCGCGCTACCCCGCTCACCACCACCCAGTGCTCGGCGCGGTGCGCGTGTTTCTGCAGCGAGATTTTGGCCCCCGGCTTCACGGTGAGGCGCTTCACCTGGAAGCGTTCGCCCGCATCGATCGTCTGGTAGCTGCCCCAGGGGCGGTGCACGACCACGTGCGAAGCGACTTCGCTGCGCCCCTCGGCTTTGAGTCGGTCGACGATTTTTTTGACGTCCTGCGCGCGGTCGCGGTCGGCGACCATGACCACGTCGCGCGTGGCGACGACGACGAGGTCGTGCACGCCGACCGCCGTGAGCAGCCGATGCTCGCTGCGCAGATAGGAATTCTGCGTGTCAGCGACCGCGACGTCGCCGAGCAGCACGTTGCCGTCGCCGTCGCGGGGCCCGAGTTCCCACAGAGCATTCCACGCCCCCACATCTGACCAGCCGAGCCGGGCGGGCACGACGGCCGAGCGGTCGGTGCGTTCCATCACCGCATAGTCGATCGATTTCGACGGCGCTTGCGCGAACGAAGCCTTGTCGAGGCGCACGAAATCGAGATCGCGCGACGCGGCCTTGGCGGCGGCGGCGGCGTGTTCGGCGATCAAAGGTTCGTAGCGCGCCAGTTCGGCCAAGAAGGTCGCGGCCTCGAACAGGAACATGCCCGAGTTCCACGCCCAGCCGCCTTCGGCGAGATAGGCCTTGGCGGTCGCAAGGTCGGGCTTCTCGACGAAGCGCTGGACCGCATAGGCGCCGTCGATTTGCGGCAGGGCGGCACCGCGCTTGATGTAGCCGTAGCCGGTTTCGGGCTGTTCGGGATCGATGCCGAACGTCACGAGGCGGCCCTGCGCCACCACATTGCGCGCGGTGGCCACAGCTACCGCAAACGCGGCTGTATCGCGCACGACATGGTCGGACGGCAGCAGCATCATGGTCTCGCCGGGCTCGAGCAGTGCTGCTGCGGCGGCCGCGGCCGCGGCCGTGTTGCGGCCGATGGGCTCAAGCAAGATCGCGCGCGGAGCGACACCGGCCGCGCGCAATTGTTCGGCGATGATGAAGCGGTGCTCTTCGTTGCACACGATGATGGGGGCGCCGAACGGGGCGCCGGCCACGCGCAAGGCGGTTTCGGCGATCATCGATTTTTCGCCCGCCAGCGGCAGCAATTGCTTGGGGTAGAGCTCGCGCGACAGCGGCCACAGGCGGGTCCCGGCGCCGCCCGAGAGAATGACTGGCACGATGGGCTGAAGCATCCGGCAGACTCCTCGAAAAAACAGCGTCTTGCTAGCGCATTCCGGGGTTGCGTGCCAGCCCCGGCAAACCGGGGGGCGGTCAGCGTCGGCCTGCGATCCTGTCCTGCAACGCGTCGGCCAGCAGGTTTATTGCCGTCACGGTCGCGAGGATCGCCAAACCGGGCCACAAAGCGAGCCACGGCGCTTGCCAGATCGTTTCCTGGGCATTGGTCAGCATGTTGCCCCAGCTTGCCGTCGGCGGCTGGATGCCGAGCCCCAGGAACGACAAGACGCTTTCGTAGAGAATTGTTCCCCCCGCCGCCAAAGCCGTCGCGACCAGCAAGGGTCCCGCGCAATTGGGCAGGATGTGCACGGCCATGATGCGCAAGCGCCCGGCGCCCAGTGCCGTTGCCGCGCGCACGAAATCGCGGTTCACGAGGGCAAGGGCGGTTGCGCGCACGAGCCGTGCGACTTTGGGCCAGCCGAACAAGGCCACGATCGCCACGATGCGCCACAGCCCGCCATCGTCGCTCTGCGGCAGGCCGAGCTTCTGCGTGTCGATCGCGGCCAGCACGATCAGCACCGGCAGCACGGGCAAAGCGAGCACGGCATCGGTCGCGCGCATCAAAGCGCCGTCGATGCGCCCGCCAAGCGTGCCCGCGGCAAGCCCGATTGCAGTCCCGATCGCGACGGCGGCAAGAGCCGCCGAAATCGCGACGGCAAGCGACACGCGCGCGCCATAGAGCAGGCGCAAGGCCACATCGCGGCCGAGCTCGTCGGTACCCAGCGGGTGCGCGAGGCTCGGGCCCGCATAGCGCTTGGCAAGGTCGATCGCGTCGGGATCGGCACCCGTGAGCGGGATGGCGGCGGCGGCGAGTGCGAGCAGAACAAGCATGCCGAGCGGGAGGGTAAAACGCGGGCTCATGCCACGCTCACGCGCGGATCGAGGGCGGCATAGGCAAGGTCGGCGACGAAATTGGCGACGATTACGAGACCTGCCGCCATCAGCAAGCAGGCAAGGGCCAGATTGTAGTCGCTGCCCAATATCGCGTCGTAGATGAGCTTGCCCATGCCGGGATAGGCGAAGATCGTCTCGGTCACGAGGGCGCCCGAGAACAGCCCGCCGAAACCCAAGGCCGCGACCGTCGCGACCGGGATGGCGGCGTTGCGCAGCACATGGCCGAACAGCACGCGCGCGCGCGAGGCGCCTTTGGCGCGTGCCGTGCGCACCCAATCCTGCGCCAGAGCTTCGCTCGCAGCGCTGCGCATGTAGCGCGCGTACTCGCCCGCTTCGACGAGGGCCAGCGTCGCGACCGGCAGGATGAGCCCCAGGAGCCTTGCCCCCAGGCCGTCCTGGCCCGGCAAGGGCAACGCACTTGCCGGCAGCCAGCCCAGTACGACGGCGAACAGCACGATCAGCATCAGCCCGAGCCAGAAAGAAGGTGTCGCCGCCGACACGAACGCAAAGCCGTTGATCGCAGCATCGACGAAGCTGCCGCGCTTGGCGGCCGCCAGCAGCCCGAGCGGGATGCCGATCGCCAAAGCGATCGCGAAGGCGGCCAGCATCAGCACGCTGGTGTTGGCGAGTGCCGGGCCGATCGCCGCGAGCACGGGCTTGGCATAAAGGCGGCTATAGCCGAGATCGCCCTGCAAGGCGGCCGTCGCCCATTCGGCGTAGCGCGACAGGATCGGCCGGTCGATGCCGTAGAGTTCGCGCAAGCGCCGCACGTCGTCCGGCGTGATCTGCGGATTGCCGGAGATCATCAGATCGATTGGATCGCCCGGCATCAGCCCGAGCAGCACGTAGATCGCAAAACTCGCCGCCACCAGCACCAGCACGCCCTGCAATGCGCGTTGCAGCGCGTAGCGCATCATCGCACGTGCCAATGCTCGATGGCGAGGGGCGACGGATATTGGTGGCCCGTGGGCGCGAGGCCGGCGAGCCATTTGGGTACCACGAACGGATCGGCGCGGAAGAACAGCGGCATCACCCACGCTTCGTCCGCGTAGATCTGCTGCATGCGCGCCCACAGGGCTTTGCGCTTGTCGGCATCGAGCTCGCGCTCGATCGTATCGATGAGCTGGTCCATTTCGGCGTTGCGAATGCCGGGCTGGTTCTGGCCCGCCCACGCATTCTCGGCCGTCGGGATGCTCTCCGAGTGCAGCGTGGTGCGCGGCACCGATTGCGGAGCCGAGATCCAGGCATACATGGCGAGCTGGAATTTGCGCTGGCGGACGGTCTCGCCGAAGAACACGCGCGCGGGCTCGTTGCGGATGCGCACCTCGATGCCCGCGCGCCGCCACTGCGCCTGCAGCACCTGCTGCACGGTCTCGCGAATGCGGTTGCCGGCCGTGGTGCCGAATTCGAAGGACAGGCGCTGGCCGGCCGCGTTCTGGCGCACGCCGCCGACATTGCGCGTATAGCCCGCCTGGTCGAGCAAGGCTTGCGCGCGCGCAAGATCGAACGGGTAGGGGGCGATGTCCGCCGCGTAGCCCGCATCTTTCGGGTTGATGAAGGAGGCCGCGACCGGCTGGCGGTCTTCGAAGAGCTGGCGCACGAGTGCCGCGCGGTCGGTCGCCAGGATCAGCGCTTGGCGCACGCGCTTGTCCTGCAACGCGGGCAGATCGAGATTGAGATCGATATGCTCGTAGACGAGCCCCGGCACGTACTGGAAATCGAAACGTGCGGGGTGGCGCTTTTCGAGCGCCAGCGCCTGGTCGAGCGTGAAGCCGAGCTCGCCCGCCACATAGTCGATGCTGCCCGACAGAAGATTGGCCTCGAGGGCGGCCGTGTTTTCGATCGCGCGCACGACGACGCGTTTGAAGGCGGGCATTTTGGCGGCCCACTGGCCGTTGGGGACGAGCATGATCGCCGCTCCCTGCTGGACCTCGGCGATGCGGTAGGGGCCGTTGAACAAAGCCGGGTTCGTGGGCTCGGTGTCGAAAGTCGTGCGGCGGCGATAGGTTTCGGGATCGGCCTCGAAGAGCCGCCGCTCGATATGTTCGGGGATGAATTCGAACTGGCTGAAATCGTTGTAGGTGAAGGTCACGCGGTCGCTCGTGAAGGCGATCGTGCGCTCGTCCTTGGCGACGACGCTCAAAATGCGCCGGTAGCTTTCCCCGCTCGCGACGCCCGAGCGCGGATGCCGGCCGATATCCCAGGCAAGGATCGCGTCGCGTGGGCTAACGGGCATGCCGTCGCCCCATTTGAAGCCGTCTTTCAGCCGAAACGTGACTTCAACGCCCTCTTTGCCGTCGGGCAGGGGAACGCGCTTGGCGCCGCCGTTTTCGAAGGTCGGCAGCGTCTCGCACATCAGGCAGACGAGCTTCCAATCCTTGTCGTAGGTCGTGAGCGGCCGCCGCGCCATCGCCAGCACGTAGGATTTGGCCGCCATCGAATCGAACATCGGATGCAGCGTGGACGGAAACTGCGAAATGCCGATCGTCAGCGTGTCGTGCGATTGCGCCTGCGCCGCCCCGTCGAACCCGAGCGTTACTGCCAAAGCGAGCAGAAGGGCGCGCGCGCGTTTCATCCGGCTTTTTTGGTGCCGTCGGGGCCAATGCCGCCGTGCGCGTAGGACCACACGGCGGGGGCTTCGAGGAATTTGCGCACCTCGGCAAGCTCGGCGTCGCTGTAGGCCTTCTGCGCCTGCGCTTCCTTGAGCACGTCCCACCAAGTGGCGAGTGCGTGCAGATCCACGCCCTCGGCTTTGAGGCCCGCCACACTCTCGGGGAAAATGCCGTAATGGAACACGACGAAGCTGTGCGCGACCTTTGCGCCCGCTTCGCGCAGCCCGTTCACGAAATGCATTTTCGATTTGCCGTCGGTCGCGAGATCCTCGACCAGCAGCACGCGCTGGCCCTCGTGCAGATCGCCTTCGATCAACGCGTTGCGCCCGAAGCCCTTGGGCTTCTTGCGCACATAGAGCATCGGCAGTTCGAGGCGTTCGGCGATCCAGGCGGCGTAGGGAATTCCGGCGGTTTCGCCGCCCGCCACCGCATCGATACCGGCAAAGCCGATCTTGCGCTCGATCACGGTCACGGCCATGTCCATGAGCTTGTTGCGCGCGCGCGGAAAGCCGATGAGTTTGCGGCAGTCGCAATAGGTCGGGCTCGCCCAGCCGGAGGTGAAGATGTAGGGATTGGCCGGATTGAAATGGATCGCCTTGGTTTCGATCAGGATGCGGGCGGTCGTCTGGGCGATTTCTTCGGGCGACATGGCGGGTCCTAATGCAGGCGCTGGGGACGGATGCTGAGGGGGGATGCGCACCCATTTTTAGGCCCCCGGCCGCAGCAGCCGCAAGCAGGGATTTTGCGGCTTTGCGCAAGCTCGCACTCTTCGCCTAAGCTTTCCGCAAAACGAGGGGGACTCGCCATGGCCGCCAAACGCCGCACGCCGCCCAAACCCTACGAAACGGCCCCGGACGATCCGGTGCTGGTCGACCGCGCGGTTGCGGGCGATCCGCGCATCGTGACGGTGATTTTGAACCGGCCGGCCAAGCTCAACGCCATCTCGTCGGCCATGTGGGCCAAATTGGGCGAGACCATGCGCGCCCTCCATGCCGAGCCCGATATCGGCTGCATCGTGCTGCGAGGGAGCGGCGACCACGCGTTCGGGCCGGGGGCCGACATTTCCGAATTCGAGAAGACGCGCAAGACCACGAAGCTTGCCGTCGCCTATGGGCGCACGATGCACGCGACCTTGGCTGCGGTCGGCGAATGCCGCCATCCGGTCGTGGCGCTGATCAAGGGCCTGTGCGTCGGCGGCTCGCTCGAGATCGCCAGCATGTGCGATCTGCGCATTGCGGGCGAGGGGGCGCGCTTCGGCGTGCCGATCAACCGCATCGGCGTGATCATGGCGTACCCCGAACTCTCCGCCCTCATCGGCTTGGTCGGCGAAGCGGTCGCCAAAGAGATCCTGCTCGAGGCGCGCGTGTTCGGTGCCGCCGAAGCCAAGGACAAGGGCCTCGTCACGCGCGTCGTCCCCGACGCCAAGGTCGAGGAAGAGGCTTACGCGTCGGCCGTGCGCATTGCGGCGGGTGCTCCCCTGTCGAACCGCTGGCACAAAAAATTCGCGCGCCGCCTGCGTTCGCCAAAGCCGCTCACGCGCGCCGAATATCTCGAAGGTTTCGCCAATTGCGACACGCGCGACTATCTCGAAGGCTACCGCGCCTTCCTCGAAAAACGCCGCCCCAAATTCGAAGGGCGGTAAGGCTGCGTTGCCGCCTCAGTGGCTTTCGCGGCCGACCGGTGCGCCCGACTTGCGACCAGGAAATCGAGATCGACACCCTGGTCGGCCATGTTTTCCTCCCGATTTGGACAAAACGCTACAATCGAGCTATTCCAATTGCCATGCTCATTCTGCGCCGCATGCCATGAAGCTCGCCTTCGTCAATCCGAACTTGGCGCACGACTACGACGTCGAAACGCCGTTCGCTGCCCCGCTGCCGGGATCGGAATCGGCGCAAGTGTATCTCGCGCTCGCGCTCGCGCGGCGCGGGCACGAGATCGCGGTTTTCACGGGCAGCACGCGCGCGAGCGGCCGCATGCGCGGCGTACGCCAAGAGCGCTGGTCCGGCGCGCTCGACGGCGATTTCGATGCGGTTTTCGTGACCTCGGCGGTCGACCTTCTGGCGCCGCTGCGCGGGGCTGGTTTTGCCGGCCCGATCTATGCGTGGCAGCACAATGTGATCGTGCCCGGCACCGAAGAGGCGGCATTGCTGGCGGGCCTTGCCCATCCGCGCGACCGCATTCTGTGCGTGAGCGACTGGCACAAGGCCAACTACGCGGCGAACGGCGTTGCGGGCGACCGTATCGATATTCTGCGCAACGCGATCGGACCGCGTTTCGAAACGCTTTTTGCGCCGGGCGAGTCCATCCTCGCCGCCAAAACACCGCGCGCGGCGTTTACGTCTGTCCCCTACAAGGGACTCAAACAAGCGCTCGCGTTTTTCAAGGACCTGCATGCGCTGCGGCCCGAGCTGATACTCGACGTGTTTTCGAGTTTCGATTTCTATCCGGCCAACAATCTGTTCCGCCGCCAGCCGAGCTGGCTCTTGCTGGCGGCCGAAGCCAAATCGGCGGCCGGGGTCGCCTATCACGGCAACGTGCCGCAGCCCGAATTGGCGGACGCCCTCAAGCGCGCCATCCTGCTGTTCTATCCGAATGTCGCGGCCGAGACGTCGTCGATCGCGGTCATGGAGGCGATGGCAGCGGGCTGCGTCGTGGTCACGACGGCGCTGGGCGCTTTGCCGGAAACCGTCGGCGAATTTGGCATCCTCGCACCGGTCGTGGCCGGCAATATCGATCCGCAAGCCTACGTGTCGTCCGCCGCCGCGATCGCCGAGGCGTTTGCAGCCAAAAATCCCGCTCTCGAAGCGCGGCTGCAAATGCAAGTCGCCCACGCAACCGCCACGTGCCGCTGGGACATCCGTGCCGCCGAAGCCGAGCGTCTGTTGGAGAGCTAGACGATGATCGCCGTGATTTTCGAAGTGCGCCCGGCCACGGGCCGCAAGCAAGACTATCTCGACCATGCGGCCGCGTTGCGCGCCGAGCTCGAAACCGTGGACGGGTTCGTGTCGGTCGAACGCTTCCAGAGCCTCGGCGACGACGGCAAGATGCTGTCGCTGTCCTTCTGGCGCGACGAGGCGTCGATCTTGAATTGGCGCAACCGCCCATGCCATCGCGACGCGCAAACGGCCGGGCGCGGCGGCGTGTTCGCCGACTACCGTCTGCGCGTGGCCGGCGTGATCCGCGACTACGGCATGTTCGCGCGCGCCGAAGCCCCCGCTGACAGCCGCACCCTGCACGATCCAGGTTTTACGATTTAGCGGCGCGCCGCATCGCGGCGATGCCGCAGGCGACGACGATGCCGGCACCGATCCAGGTCCACAGGCCCGGCACGTCGCCGAAGACCGCGAGGCCCAGCAGGGTCGCGAACAGCAGCAGCGTGTAGTTGTAGGGCTGGAGCGCACTAGCGGGCGCAAGCGCGATGGCGCGCACCATCAGAATGTGCGCTGCCGCGCCGAATGAGCCGCCCAGAATCAGCAATGCCCAGCCGCTGGCATCGGGGGCGTGCCAGTCGAAGGCGGCGACGGTGCCGAGAAGTGCCACGCCGACGAGCGGCGTGTGCAATGTGGTGATGTGCGTGTCGTCGCGGCTCGAGACCACGCGCGTGAGCACCTGGTAGACGGCCCAGGCGAAAGTGGCTGCAACCGCGAGCCACAGACTGGGCCCGAGTTCGTCGAAAGACGGGCCGACGATCAGCACGGCACCCGCCATGCCGCCCGCCACAAGCAGCCAGCCCGTCGCATCGACCTTTTCGCGCAGGAAGAAATAGGCGAGCGCCGTCACCAGCAGCGGGGCTGTCGCCGCCACAGCATGCACGTCGGCGAGCGGCAAAGTGCGGAAGGCCAGAATGAAAAGCAGCATCTCGAGCAGCAGAAAGGCCGTGCGCAGCGCCTGCCACCAGGGCGCGCGCGTGCGCAGCACGATCCATGGGCCGCTGCGCGCGAGCCAACAGCCCATCGCGACGAAGATCGCAAAGCGCACGGCCATGATCTGCGCCACAGGATAGATCTGCGTGAGATGCTTGTTGACGGCATCCATCGACGCGAACAGCGCCATCGCCGCCACGGCCATCAGGATGGGCCGCAGCCCGGCTTTTTCCACGTCAGAAAATTCCGTCGATTTCGCCGTTTGCGGTGAGGCCGATCGCTTCGGCGGCCGGCACGCGCGGCAGGCCGGGCATCGTCATCACATCGCCTGCGAGTGCCACCACAAAACCCGCCCCCGCCGACAGGCGCACTTCGCGCACCGGCACGTCGTGGCCGCTGGGCGCACCTTTGAGATCGGGGTCGGCCGCGAACGAATACTGCGTCTTGGCCATGCAGACGGGCAGGTGGCCGAAGCCCGCCTTCTCGAGAGCCGCAAGCCGCTTGGCGGCGGCACTCGAAAAACTCACCGAGCCCGCGCGGTAGATCTCGCGCGCGATGGTCTCGATTTTTTCCTTGAGCTTCAGGTCGTCGGAATAGAGCGGCTTGTAGCGCGCTGTCTCTTTTTCGATGAGGGCGACCGCTGCCCGCGCGAGGTCTTCGGCACCGGCACTGCCTTTGGCCCAATGCTGGGCGCGGATGGCTTGCGTGCCGGCGGCAGCGCAGGCTTTTTCGATCGCGCGCCATTCGGCGTCGGTGTCGGTCGTGAAGGCGTTGATCGCGACCAGCACGGGCAGGCCGAATTTGCGCAGGTTCTCGACATGGCGCACGAGATTGGCAAGGCCGCGCTCGACGGCCGCGACGTCTTCGGTGCCGAGCGCCTTGGCGTCTGCCCCGCCTTGCAGCTTGAGCGCCCGTACGGTCGCGACGACGACCGCAAGATCCGGGGCGAGGCCCGCCTGTCGGCATTTGATGTCGAGGAATTTTTCGGCTCCCAGATCGGCGCCGAAGCCCGCCTCGGTGACCGTGTAGTCGGCGAGGCCCAGCGCCATCTTGGTAGCGATCGCCGAATTGCAGCCGTGCGCGATGTTCGCGAACGGCCCGCCATGCACGAACACGGGATTGTTCTCGAGCGTCTGCACGAGATTGGGCTTGATCGCTTCTTTGAGCAGTGCGGCCATCGCCCCCGAGGCTTTGAGGTCGGAAGCCGTCACGAAACTGCCGTCTTTGTTGTCCGCGACGACGATGCGCGCGAGCCGTTTTTCGAGATCGTGCGCGTCCGAGGCAAGGCACAGGATCGCCATCACTTCGGATGCCGTGGTGATGTCGAAGCGCGTCTGGCGCGCGGCCCCGTTGCCCGCACCCAGGCCCGCCACAAGATCGCGGAGTGCGCGGTCGTTCATGTCCATCACGCGCGGCCACAGCACGCGCTTGGGATCGACGGCGGGCGACTTGCCCCAATAGACATGGTTGTCAACGAGGGCGGCCAGCAGATTGTGCGCGGTGCCGATCGCGTGGATGTCGCCGGTGAAATGCAGATTGATGTCGGCCATCGGCACGATCTGCGCGTGGCCGCCGCCGGTGGCGCCGCCTTTCTGGCCGAAGCACGGCCCCAGCGACGGCTCGCGCAGGCAGATCGCCGTGCGCTTGCCGATGCGGTTGAGCGCGTCGCCAAGTCCGATCGTCGTCGTCGTCTTGCCTTCGCCCGCTTTGGTCGGGTTGATGGCCGTCACGAGGATGAGCTTGCCGGGCTTGCGTGCCTTCGGCAGGGCGGCCGGATCGATCTTGGCTTTGGTCTTGCCGTAGAATTCGAGCGCTGTATCGGGAATGCCGAGCTTGGCGGCGACGGCAGCCAAGGGTGCGAGCGTTGCCTTGCGGGCGATTTCGATGTCGGACATGTCAGCTCTTTCCGGTGGCTTGGCGCTTCAAGGCGGCTTCGCGGATGGCGGTGATGGTCGTGCGCGTCGTGATCATTTCGGGATCGGTCTTGAGTTCGATCACGGCCGGAAGCTTCGACGCGACGGCCGCGCGGAAGGCGGGCAAAAACGCATCGGTCGTTTCGACAATCGTGCCGAAGCAGCCGAGGGCGCGCGCAAACGCCGCGAAATCCGGATTGACGAGGTCGGTTCCGACCACGCGACCCGGATGTTCGCGCTCCTGGTGCATGCGGATGGTGCCGTAGGTGCGGTTGTTGAACACGAGCACGATGGGGGTCCCCCCATGCTGGCGCGCGGTCGCAATCTCCTGGCCCGCCATCATGAAGCCGCCGTCGCCCACGCACGCAACGACAATGCGGTCGGGATCGACGAGCGACGCGGCGACGGCCGCGGGTACGGAATAGCCCATCGCCCCCGAGGTCGGCCCCACCAGCCGCGCGGGGCGTTTGAACGGCAGATAGCGCTGCGGCCAGCCCGTATGGTTGCCGGCATCGACCGTGACGGTGAAGGCCGCCGGCAATTCGGCGGCGAGTGCACGCATCGCGCGGCCCATATCGAGCGGACCGTTGTAGGGCGTGGGCTCGAGCGTGGCGCGCCAATCCGCATTGGCTTGGCGCGTCCAGTCGCGCCATGCGGGATCGGCGATCGGCTTCATTGTTTGGGCGGCCAGCGCAAACGCGCTGCCGCTCGCCTGCACGGCGAGGTCGGCATTGAAGACGCGGCCTGTCTCTTCGGCCGACGGATGGATATGGACGAGGGTGGCACGCGCACGCGGCGGCTCGAGCATCGAATAGCCCTGCGTCGTCATCTCGCCCAGACGTGCGCCGACCACGAGCAGCAGATCGGACTCTTTGGCGCGCGCAAGGAGGGCAGGCGACGTGACCGTGCCGAACTCGCCCGCATAACACGCCGAGTCGTTGGCGAACGCATCCATGCGCCGGAAGCTGACGGCGACGGGCAGCGCGTTCGCTTCGGCGAATTTCTGCAAGGCGAGGCTGCCCGCATCGCTCCAGCACGAGCCGCCGACGATCATCAGCGGGCGCTTGGCCTGTGCAAGCAGCGCGCGCACGCGGTCGAGCGCCGCCGCATCGGGGGCGGCCTGCACCGCGCGATAGGGGGCGGCGTCGGCGACCGTCGCGGTCTCGGTCAGCATGTCTTCGGGCAAGGCCAGCACCACGGGGCCGGGGCGGCCCGAAGTCGCCACATGGAAGGCGCGCGCCATGTACTCGGGAATGCGGTCGGTGCGGTCGATCTGCGCCGCCCATTTTGCGACCGGTCCGAACATCTGGCGATAGTCGATCTCCTGGAACGCTTCGCGGTCGGTCGCGTCGCGCCCGACTTGGCCCACGAGCAGGATGAGCGGGGTCGAATCCTGATAGGCCGTGTGCACGCCCACGGCCGCGTGGCACGCCCCCGGCCCGCGCGTGACGAGCGCAATGCCCGGCCGGCCGGTGAGCTTGCCGTAGGCGTCGGCCATGTTGGCGGCGCCCGCCTCGTGGCGCGCATTGACGAGCTTGACCTGGCGGCTGTCGTGGAGCGCGTCGAGCACGTCGAGATAGCTCTCGCCGGGCACGCAGAAGGCCATGTCGGTGCCGTGCAGCAGCAATTGGTCGACCAGAATCCGGCCGCCGGTACGCGCGCGCAATGCCATGTTTTCGAATCCTCGGAGTCGAACGTCGTTTCCTCGCCCAGGCGCAGTTAAAGGCCCGGCAGCACTTGCGTCAATGGACGAAGCGGGCCCCGTGCGGCTAGGGTGGGGCCATGAGCGATGTCCCCGAATGGATGTGGAACGACGACCACAGCGCGTTTCGCGATCTCGTCGGCTATGCGCCGGTCGTGTGGCGCGAATTCTACGTCGAATTGGCGCTTGAAATCGATACGCGCCACCGTAACCGCTCAGGCGTGGCGCATGGCGGCGTGATCGCGACCTTGGCCGATGCGGCGGGCGGTTTTGCCGGCTGCTGGTGCCCGCATCCGAACCGCATAAGGCGCGCCTCCACGCTGTCGCTGAACACGCAGTTCGTGTCGGTCGCCAAGATGGGCGACCGGTTGACGGCGCGCGGGATCGCCAACCCGGGCGGCAAATCGATTTTCTTCGCCACGATCGAGATCAGCGACGCGACCGGCCGCCTGGTTTCGACCGGGACGGGCGTCTACAAATACCGCCCCGGCAGCGAGACCTCCGACGGTGTTGCGCGCGAAACGCCCGTGTAGCGGGGCCCGCGTTTTGCCCCTATAAACGGTCGCCTGCCGCCGTTTTCGGAGATGTCATGATCCCGCCTCTTGCCTTGCGCGAAAAATCCAAGAATCTGCTCGGTTCCCTGATCCGCGAAGTCTCCAAAGACGCGATGGAAAAGCCCGGCCTGATCCCGCTGTGGTTCGGCGAGGGCAGCCGCACGGCGCCCGCCGCGGTTGTGGCCGAAGCGCACAAGGCAATCGACGACGGCTACCAGTTCTACGCCTCGAGCCTCGGCCGGCCCGAGTTGCGCACCGCGATCGCCGACTATGTGCGCCGTCTGCGCGGCGTGGACGTGGATGCCGACCGCATTTGCGTGACCGCCTCGGGCAATTCGGCGATCCAGATCGCGATGCAGCTCATCGTCGATCCGGGCGACAATGTCGTGTTCGCGGTCCCGCTATGGCCCAACGCCGCCGACATGGTGCAGCATCTGAACGGCGAGGTGCGTCGCGTGCCGCTGGCCTTGGGGCCACGCGGCTGGTCGCTCGATCTCGAGCGGCTTTTCGCCGCGTGCGACGCGCGCACCAAGGCGATTTTCCTGAATTCGCCGGGCAACCCCACGGGCTGGCTTGCCACACCCGAAGAACTCAAAGCCGTCGTCGAATTCTGCCGCAAGCGCGGCATCTGGGCGATCGGCGACGACGTCTACGAGCGCATCGTTTACGACGTCGAAAGATCGCCGTCGCTGCTCGATTTCGCCGGCCCCGACGATCCGGTCATGATCGTGAACTCGTTCTCGAAAGGCTGGTGCATGACCGGCTGGCGCCTGGGCTGGCTCGTCGCCCCCAAGGCGGTCGTCGACACGCTCGGCAAGATCGTCGAGTTCAACACGTCGGGCGCCACCACTTTCGTGCAGCGCGCGGGCATCGTCGCGCTGCAGCAGGAAGATTTTGTGCGCACGATCCGTGCGGAATACGCGCAAGCGCGCGACATCGCCTTCCAGCGCCTGTCGGCGATGGGCCGCGTGCGGCTCACGCGCCCGCAAGCGGCCTTCTACGCGTTCTTCGCGGTGGACGGCATGTCGGACTCGGTCGCGATGTGCAAGAAATTCGTGCGCGAAGCCAATGTGGGGCTCGCCCCCGGCCGCGCCTTCGGGCCCGAGGGCGAGGGCTTCGTGCGGCTGTGTTTTGCGACAGATCCCGCACGCTTGAGCGAAGCGCTCGACCGCATCGAACCGCTGCTGCGGTAGGGAGCTTCGTGATGGCGTCGTTTGTCGGGATCGATTGGGGAACGAGCAACTGCCGTGCGTACCGCATCGACGGACACGGCGTTGTGCTCGAGCGCCGCACCGACGGTCCCGGCATCCTCGCCGTACGCAACAGCGATTTCTCCGCAGCACTCACCAAGATCGCGGGCGATTGGATCGACGTCGGCAGCGGTACGGCCACGCTGATGTCCGGCATGATCGGCTCGGCCCAGGGCTGGGTCGAAGCCCCCTATCTGCCGATCCCGGCGGCGGCCGCCGACTTCGCGGGCAGGCTTGCACCCGTACCCGATCCGCATCGGCGCATCTTCATCGTGCCGGGCCTGCACGGCGTGGGCCCTGCGGGACCCGACGTGATGCGCGGCGAGGAAACGCAGATTTTCGGCAGCGGGATCGAGGATGGTGTCGTGTGCCTGCCCGGCACGCATTCCAAATGGGCCGTGATCGCGGGCGGCAAGGTCGTGCGCTTCGCCACCTTCATGACCGGCGAAGTGTTCGCCGTCATGCGCCGCCATTCGATCCTCGGCCGCCTGATGAACGAAGCCCCGCACGATGCGGCCGCCTTCGCGCGCGGCCTTGTGCGTGCACAAGCACCCGGCGGGCTTCTGCACCATCTCTTCACCGTGCGCACGGCGGGTCTGCTCGAAGGGCTGGGGCGCGACGCCGCCCCGAGCTTCCTGTCGGGTGTTTTGATCGGCGAGGAAATCGCGGCGGCCAAGGCGCAGTTCGCGCCCGCAAGCGTCACCGTCATCGGCAGCATGCCGCTTGCGCAGCATTACGCGATCGCGCTCAACGTCGCGGGCATTGCGGCCGCGACGGTCGCAGGCGACGAGGCGGCGGCAGGCGGCCTCTATCGCATCGCGCGCCAAGCCGGCCTTCTCGGCTGAATCGGGCGATGCGCATCCTCATCCCCGATGCGCAATATCCGGGCTTGCCCGACATCGAGGCGCAAGCGCTGCCCGATGCCGAGTTCCTCGTGCATCGCGCGCGCGATCCCTTGCAGATCCCCGACAGTTCGTGGGCGCGTGCCGACGGCGTCTTGCTGTGGCAGGACATGCCGATCGACCGCGCGGTCGCCGACAAGCTCGTGCGCGCGCGCATCGTGGTGCGCCACGGCGTGGGCTTCGACCGCGTCGATCTCGAAGCCTGCGCCGAGCGCGGCATCGTCGTGTGCAACACGCCGGATTACGGCACCGAAGAAGTCGCGAACCACGCGCTCGCCATGGTGCTGTCGCTGCGCCGCGGGCTCGGCACCTACGGCGAGATGCTGAGTCTCGATCCGCAGGCGGGCTGGCGCTGGGATGCGCCCCCTTTGATGCGCCGCTTGAGCGGCCAAATCTTCGGCATTGTCGGCATGGGGCGCATCGGGCGCGCGGCCGCGGCACGCGCTGCCGCTTTCGGCTTCGACGTGGTCTATCACGATCCGCTGCTGCGCGACGCGGCCGCCGCGGCTTTGCCCTATCGCCGTTTCGAAACCTTGTTCGAAATGCTGGCTGAGACCGACATCGTGTCGATCCATTGCCCTTTGACCAGCGACACGCACGGCCTGTTCGGCCAGGGTGCGTTCGAGCGCTTGAAGCCGGGAGCGATCGTGGTCAACACCGCACGCGGGCCCATCGTCGATACGGCCGCCTTGCTGGCCGCGATCGAGAAGGGCCAGGTCGGCGGGGCTGGGCTCGACGTGTTGCCGCAAGAGCCGCCCGATCCCGACGATCCGCTGATCGCCGCCTACCGCTTGCCGCCGTCCTGGCTTGCGGGGCGCTTGGTCTTGAGTCCGCATGCGGCTTTCTACAGCCCCGAGAGCTGGCGCGACCTGCGCTTCAAGGCGGCTGCGACGATCCGCGACTATCTGAAGGAAAATCGGTTGCGCAATTGCGTGAATCGGCATTTGTTTGCGCAAGGCGCTTTGCCGCCGGAAGAAAACGCCAAAAACGGCCATAGCTGAAAACGAGGGGGGAGATCGACGATGCGCGTGGTGATCACGGGCGGCGCAGGCATGCTCGGCAAGAAGCTTGCGGGCGAACTGCTGAAACGCGGCACACTTGTCGATCGCAGCGGCAAGGCGCGGGAAATCTCGAAGATCGTGCTGTTCGACATCGCAGAGTCGCCGGGCATCCCGGCCGATCCGCGCATCGAAGTGCAACTCGGCGACGTCGACGACCACGCGACGGTCGACAGGCTGATCGCGCCGGACACGGGTGCGATTTTCCATCTCGCGGGCGTGGTGAGTTCGGGCGCCGAGCGCGATTTCGATCTGGGCTACCGCGTGAATCTCGACGGGACGCGCGAAGTGCTGGAAGCGGCACGCCGCCTTCCGCAGCCGATCAAGCTCGTCTTCGCCTCGTCGCTCGCCTGCTACGGCGGCGGGTTGCCGCCGGTGATCCCCGACGATTTCCGCATCACGCCGCAAACCTCCTACGGCACGCAGAAAGCGATCGGCGAGTTGCTGGTCGCCGACTATGCGCGCAAGGGCTACGTGGACGGGCGCAGCCTGCGCCTGCCGACCATCGTCGTGCGGCCGGGCAAACCCAATCTTGCGGCCTCGACCTTCGCCTCGTCGATCCTGCGCGAACCGCTCGCGGGCGAACGGGCCATGTGCCCGGTCGATCCCGAAACCTGGATGCCGCTGTTGAGCCCGCGCCGCTGCATCGACGCCTTCATCCGCGCGCACGATCTTTCGGATGCCGATTGGGGCTGGAACCGCACGCTGCTGCTGCCTTCGCTCGACATCACCGTGCGCGACATGGCCGAGGGCCTGCGCCGTGCTGCGGGCGAGGCGGCCTACGCGTTGATCGAATGGAAACACGATCCGGCGATCGCCAAGATCGTGGCCGGCTGGCCCGCGCGCATGGCGGCCAAGCGTGCCGTGACGATGGGGTTTGCGGCCGACGCCTCGATCGACGAGATGATCGAAAACTACCGCCGCGACGACGCACCTGCCGCGCGCGCTTAAACGAAGAGAAAACGGGGAGAAAAACGATGGGTACGAGACTTGCCGGCAAGACCGCTTTCATCACCGCCGCCGCCCAGGGTATTGGCGCTGCCAGCGCCAAGCTGTTTGCGGCCGAGGGTGCGCGCGTGATCGCGACCGACATCGATGCGGGCAAACTCGCCGAGCTTGCCAAGATTCCCGGCATCGAAGCGCGCACGCTCGACGTGATGGACCGTGCCGCCGTGTTCGCGGCGGCCGAGGCAGTCGGTGCGGTCGATGTGCTGTTCAACTGCGCGGGCTTCGTGCATCACGGCACGATTCTCGACTGCGACGACAAGGCCTGGGATTTTTCGATGAACCTCAACGTGCGCTCGATGTTCTGGGTCACGAAGGCGCTGCTGCCCGCGATGATCGCCAAGGGCAAGGGGTCGATCGTGAACATGTCGTCGGGCGCTTCGTCGATCAAGGGTGCGCCCAACCGCTTCGTCTACGGCACCACGAAGGCGGCCGTCATCGGGCTTACGAAAGCACTCGCGGCCGACCATGTGCGCCAGGGTATCCGCGTGAACGCGGTCTGCCCTGGCACGGTGGATACGCCGTCCTTGCAGGGGCGCATCGGCGCCTTCGCCGATCCCGTTCAGGCGCGCAAGGATTTCATCGCGCGCCAGCCGATGGGGCGGCTTGCGACGGCCGAGGAGATCGCGCTGCTCGTGCTGTTTCTGGCCAGCGACGAGTCGAGTTTCATCACCGGGGCCGAATACAAAGTCGACGGCGGCTGGTCGCTTTAAGCCGTCGCCGCTGCCGATGCCGGAACGCGCTTGCGGCCTTTGAGCAAGGCCGCGATGCGCGCGGCGGCGTAGATGCCGCGCGAGCCATTCGATTTGACAAAACATGATACGTTATACTATTTCATGTTTGTCTCATCGGCTGGATCGGCGGGGAAATACCAATGCATCTTCGGGGCGTGTTTTGCGGTTTTGTCGCGGCAACGGTCGCGGCTTGGGCATTGGCAGCTTCGGGTCCTGCGGCCGCAGACGAAACGCGCACGCTGCGCATCGTGTCGCCGTGGGAGATCACGGGGCTGGACCCTGCGCGCTCGGGCTATATCTTCGCGCGCCTGCAGGTCGCCGAGACGTTGGTCGGCGCCGACAATGGCGGCAATCCTGTGCCGAGCCTTGCCGAAAATTGGACCGTCTCGCCGGACGGGCTGAGCTGGCGCTTTCGTCTTCGTCCCAACGCCCAGTTCCATGATGGTACCCCAGCCAATGCCGAGGCCGTCGCGCGGTCGCTGCAGCGGGCCCAATCCTTGACTGGCGGCATGCTGACCAACGCGCCGATCGCCGAGATTGCGGCGGCCGACGGTGTTGTTTCGATCCGCACCGACCGGCCGTTCGTCGCGTTGCTGGCGTTTCTCGCGCATTCGAGCGCGATCGTGCTTGCGCCGAGCGCCTACAGCGAGGCGGGCGCGGTGACACGCATTGTGGGCACTGGACCCTACCGCGCTACGGTCGTCGAGCCGCCGCTGAAGGTCGAGATCGCAAAATTCGAAGGTTGGGCAGGCCGACCGCCGGCAATTGCGCGCGCTTCCTATCTTGCGGTCACGCGCGGCGAAACGCGCACGGCGATGGCCGAAAGCGGCCAGGCCGATCTCGTCTATGTCCTGCCGCCCGAAGCGGTCGATCGGCTGCGTCGCAATCCGCGCTTGGCCGTGGCCGTCGCGCCGATTCCGCGGACGCGATTGCTGAAGCTCAATGCGGCGTCGCCTTTCTTCGCCGACCAACGCGTGCGGGCGGCCATCAGCTTCGCGCTCGATCGCGAGGGCATCGCCGCTTCCCTGCTGCGCAGTCCGGAATCGCAGGCGACACAGCTTTTCCCGCCCAGTCTTTCCGAGTGGCATGTGCAGAGCCTGCCTGCCCTGACCCACGACACGGCGCGCGCGCGCGCGCTGCTTGCCGACGCCGGCTGGAAGCCCGGCCAGAGTGGCATCGTCGAAAAGGACGGTCGGCCGTTTCGTGTCACATTGCGGACGTTCTCCGACCGACCGGAGCAGCCGCCGATGGCGGCTGCGATCCAGGCGCAGCTGCGCGAGATCGGGATCGACATGCGCGTTGCGATCGTCAACAGCGGCGAGATACCTGCCGGGCATCGCGACGGAACGCTCGAAATGGCCCTGTTTGCGCGGAATTTTTCGCTCGTCCCCGATCCGATCGGAACGCTGCTGCAGGACTATGGCCCGCAAGGTGGCGATTGGGGTGCCATGAATTGGTCGAGTGCCGACCTTGCCCGCACGCTCGAAATGCTGGGCTCGACGAGCGATCCGGCGGAACGCGCGCGCTTGCGCGCCGCCGCCGCGCGCGTTCTGCATGCCGAACTGCCGGTTATTCCGGTGGCGTGGTTCGACTACGGCGTCGCGGCCAGTCGGCGGCTGCAGAACGTCTCTATCGATCCGTTCGAACTTTCCTATCGACTGGATGCGATGCGATGGGCGGAGTAGGCCGCGCGCTCGCCGACCGACTCCTGCAGGCGCTTTTTGTTGCCTTGCTTGTCGGGGTCCTGTGTTTCTTCCTTGCGGAAGCGCTGCCGGGCGACCAGGCATTCCGCATCGCGGCCGCGCGCTACGGCGAAGACATGGTCAGCGGCATTGCCGCCGACGCGGTGCGCGCCGAACTTGGCCTCGATCGGCCGGCATGGCTTCGCCTCGCCGACTGGCTGCTGAACATCGCGCGGATCGATCTCGGCGTTTCGCTGGTCAGCGGCGAATCCGTGTTCGAGGAACTGGTGCATCAGCTTGGCTCGACGATCGGCTTGTCGCTGGCGGCCTTGGCGCTGTCGGCGCTGGTCGGGCCGCCGCTGGGCGTTTTCTTTGCGCTGCGTGCGGGGAAGCTCCCCGATGCGATCGGCACGGCGGCCGCTGCAGCGCTGCGGGCGCTGCCCTCGTTCGCCGTCGGCATCGCCTTGATGTTGGTTTTTGCATCGTGGCTGGCGGTCGTGCCGGCCGCCGGCTACGACCAGCCGCAATCTTGGCTGCTGCCCACCACGACGCTCGCTCTTGGTTTGGCTGCAACGTCGAGCATCGTGTCCCGTCAGGCGACGCTTGCCGTGCTGCAGTCGAGCCAGATCGCATTTGCGCGCACGAAGGGCCTCGGCGAGTTCGACGTCGTCCGCCGCCACGCGGTCCGGAACGCCGCCGCGCCGGTCGTCGCGTATCTCGGCGTCCAACTCGTCTATCTCGTCGAAGGCGTGGTCGTCGTCGAATCTCTGTTTGCCTGGCCCGGCATCGGCCATGCGCTGGTGCATGCCGTGATTGCCCGCGACATTCCGATGCTGCAGGGAACGGCACTCGCCATGGGCCTGCTCTTCGTGCTTCTCAATGCCGCGGTCGATTTCGCCTGTCGGGCGATCGATCCGCGCGTGCGGCACGCATGAGCAGCCGCTTCGTTCGCCGCGCGATCGGCGCTGCCTGTGTCGGCGCCGTCGTGCTCTTGGCGATTCTCGGGCCTTGGCTGATCGAAGCCGATCCGTTGCGGCAGAATCTGCGCGCGGCCTTGCGCCCGCCTTTCGGCGACGATTTGTTGGGCACCGACCATCTTGGGCGCAGCGTGCTGGCACGGCTCGCGCATGCGGCGCGTCTCTCGGTTTCTTTCGGTGCAGCCAGTGCGGCGAGTGCCGCGCTCCTCGGCACGGGGCTCGGCCTGGTCGCGGCGCTGCGCGGCGGCATCGTCGATCGCGTGGCCGGTGCGTTGTGCGACGCAACGATGGCGCTGCCGGGCCTGTTGCTCGTTCTCATCTTGGCAGCCTTTGCGCCCGGCGCTTTCTGGCCGCTCTATCTTGGAATAGCGCTTGCCCTGTGGGTCGAGTTCTTCCGGCTCGTGCGTACGGTCGCTCGATCGCGCTTGATGGCACCGGAAGTCGAAGCGGCGCGCCTCTTCGGCTTCGGCGATCTTCACATCGTAAAGCGACATCTTCTGCCCCACCTGCTTCCGGCCTTGGGCGCGCTGTTTGCGTTCGGTTTCGGCGCATCGGTGGCCGCCGTATCGACGCTGAGCTTCATCGGGGTTGGCCTGCGGCCGCCGACCCCGGAATGGGGCAACATGATGACCGAGCTTCTGCCCTACTACGACGAGGCGCCGATCCAGCTGCTGGCGCCGGCTGGGCTGTTGTTCGCGACGGTGCTGGGGCTCCAGCTTCTCGCCGGGCGCGATACGAAATGAATGCCGCACCTGCCCTCGAGGTCGAAGGCCTTTGCGTCGCCGCCGGCGGTCGCGATCTTGTTCGAAATGCGTGCCTGTCGTTGCGTGCCGGCGGCATTCTCGTGATCCTCGGCGAGAGCGGGTCCGGAAAGTCTCTTCTTGCGCACGCCGTTATGGGCACGCTGCCGGCCGAGCTGGACTGGCGCGGGCGTATCGCGATCGGCGGCATCGATTTCGGCGCGCTCGATCCCAAAAGTCGCCGTGCGCATTGGGGGCGCGCGATCGCGCTGTTGCCCCAGGAACCTTGGGCTTCGCTCGATCCGCTGATGCGGGCGGAAGACCAGATCGCCGAGGTCCATGCGCTGGTCGGCCGGCGAACATGGCGGGAGGCGCGGGCACTTGCCGGACGCGCGCTCGGAACACTCGGGCTGGGGTCTGCCGGCGGACGCTATCCGTTCCAGCTGTCCGGCGGCATGGCCCAGCGCGTGGCCGTGGCGGTCGCCCTGGCTGGCGGCGCTCGGCTTCTCGTCGCCGACGAGCCGACCAAGGGTCTCGACGCCGAATGCCGCGATGAGGTTGCCGAACTGCTGCTATCCCAGGCACGGGCCGGAGCCGCGCTGATCGTGATCACGCACGACATCGCGTTTGCGCGGAAGCTCGGCGGCGAGATGGCGGTTATGCTCGATGCGGAGATCGTCGAACAAGGGGCGATCGCCGGCCTTCTCGCCGCACCGCGCCACGCCTACACCAAACGGCTGCTCGCGGCCGACCCGGCCGGATGGGCGCCGGCGAAGCCTGTTGCCGCCGCAAATCCAGTCGTCGAAGCCGCAAATCTCGCCGTCGAACGCGGTGGCAGAAGACTGTTCGAAGGGCTGAGCGTCGCCGTGTGTCCGGGCGAGATCGTTGCAGCGACGGGCTGCAGCGGCTGCGGCAAAACAAGTCTCGGAAACGTGCTGCTTGGGCTCCTCGCGCCGCAGAGCGGCATTGTTCGCCGCGTCAGCGGAGCCGACGCGCACCGTTTCCAGAAGCTCTACCAGGATCCCGTTTCGGCATTCGCGTCGGGATCGCCTCTCGGCGTCGCTTTGGACGACGTCTGTCGGCGGCACGGTTTGCCGCTTGACGCTCCGTCGCGGATCTTGGCGCGTCTGCGCATCCATCCCGATTTGCTCTTGCGCCGCCCCGATCAAGTGTCCGGCGGCGAATTGCAGCGCGTTGCGCTGGCGCGCGTACTGCTCGTAGATCCGGCTTTCCTTTTCGCCGACGAGCCGACGTCGCGGCTCGATCCGATCATCCAGCAGGAGGTCATGGATTTGCTGCGCGAGGTGGTCGCGGAGCGACGTCTGGCGATGCTGTTGGTGACGCACGACGCCGCACTTGCCGCCGGAATGACGGCGAAGGCCGTGCGGGTGGATGCACGACTTGACGCGGGCGGAACGCTTGCCGCGCTTTAGGCTGCGGCCGTCGCGGATACGGCAACGCGGCCGCGGCCTTTGAGCAAGGCCGCGATGCGCGCGGCGGCGTAGATGCCGCCGAGGCCGACCGCGTTGACGGCGATTTGCTGGACGAAGTCAGTGCCGATCAGCGCAAACGCAATGCCGCCCGCATGGGCCAGCACCATGCCGGTGAAAAACACCGTCAGCGCCTGGCGGCCCATCGTCGCGAACGGCATCGCATAGGCGTGCGCCAACAGGCTCGGCCATGCGTCGACAATGCGCAAGGCGACGACCGCAAGCGCCAGAAAATGCGCGAATTGGCGGATGTCGAGATTGGGCTTGTTGGCGTGCGCGTAGAACCATTCGTGCAGCAGCCTGAGCGTCGCATTGTGTTCGTAGACGATGGGCGAGACCGCACCGACGCCGAGCACGAGCCACACGATGGATGCCGCCAGCAGCAGCTTGCTCCGCCGCAATTTCGGCAGCCAGCCGCGCGAAGCGGCGAAGCCTGTGAAAAACAGCAGCTGCCACGCCATCGGGTTGAAGCCCCAGCCGCGGCCTTCGGGCGCGTTCGATTCGAAATTGATCTCGAAGATCTGCACGGCGAGCCACAGGCCGGCCGACAGGCCAAGCACCCATCTGGGGTCGATGCGCGCCAGGGCCATCGCGAGCGGGACCGCCGCCAGCACGACCATATAGAGCGGCAGAATGTCGAAATAGGTCGGCACGTAGGCAAGCCGCACGAGCAGGGCGAGCGTGGCGGCGGGATCGGCGAAAAACGCGTCGATGCCGAGGAACGCGGCGTAGTCGATGCCGCGCGCCGCGGCCGCCGCGCACAGCGCCACGCCGCACGCGAACAAGGCGAGGTGCACTGCGTAGAGCTGCACGCAGCGCCGCGCGATGCGTTTGACGCCGGCCGCGAACCCGTCGCGCACGAACGTGCCGCCGAACGCGATCGCGGCGGCATAGCCCGAGATGAACACGAACACGTGGGCGGCGTCCGAAAGCCCGAAGCGCGCCCAGATGATCTGCGCGAGCCAGTCGCCCGGCACATGCGCCACGTAGATCGCCGCCAGCGACAGACCGCGGAAGAAATCGAGACGAATGTCGCGCAGTTTTTTGGCCGTTGTCGTCATGCCGGGCGCGGGCCCAGATTCGCAAGCCGCAGGAGGTCGGGCAGGTCGCCGCGGCGCAGATAGGCCAAGCCAAGGCCGGCCGCCCACACGAGCAGCGCCTCTTTGAACAGCACAGCCCCGTCGTCGTAGGGGTCGATCCCAAGCGGCGAGACGACGTGGAAGAAGATCGCGCCCGTCATCACGCCGGTCGCGGCCAAACCGCCGACCAATTGGGTGCGCCGGTAAAGGCACAAGAGGGCCGCCGCCAATTCTGCCGTGCCGACGCCGATGCGCATGATTTTCTCGTAGCCTGAAAAGCCGAGCCAGTCGGTAAGCACGGTGAACAACCACACGCTGCCCTCGTGGCCGAAGAACTTGTATTGCAGATACCAGACGAAGATGTAGGCAATCCACAGCGCCAGCACCCAAGGCAGGGCGGTGCGAAGGGCAGGTGCGAGGCGGTCCATTTTGGCGGCTCCGGAATGTTCGAGGTACCGACATTTCGCAGCCGCACGCGCCGAAGTTACGCGGAGGGCCGTGCGAGGCCGCTTTCAACGCGGCGAAGATGTTGTTTTGCCGCGAAAAATTGCGCTTTTGCGACACAAAAAGTTACGCAACGTCACTTGGTCTTGGGGCTCCAGCACTCTAAATAGAAGGGAGGTGCTGCGATTCGCTGTGCCGCCACGTGCCGAGGTCGAAAACCATGTTTGCGCGTTTCATCCGTCTGTCGTTCGCATCGCTGGGTCTTGTCGCCGCATTCTCGAGCGCTGCGGCGGCCCAAACGCGGCCCGAGCCGCCCAAGAGCGACTGGCAGGTTTCGGCCGGCGCCCTTGCCGCCTATGCGCCCGCCTACGAAGGTGCGGACAAGTACAAGGTGATGCCGCTGCCGCTGATCGACGTGGTATGGCGCGACCGCGTGTTCTTGAGCACTTTGAACGGGCTCGGCGCCTGGGCCTATCGGTCCGCTGGCTTCAGCATCGGCGGTGCCATCGGCTACGAGTTCGGCCGCAAAGAAAGCCTCGACCGCAGCGAACTCGACGGTCTCGGCAACGTGGATGCGGCAGCGCAGGCGCGGCTGCTGGCCGAATACCGCACCGGGCCGTACCGGCTCGACGCCGTGCTGGCGCGCGCCCTTGGCGGCAGCGACGGCACCACGGTTCGGCTGGGGGCCGGCATGGCCTATCCGATCAACGAAAAGCTGCGTTTGATGCCCGGCATCGCCGCCGTGTGGGCCGACGACAGCTACATGGACAGCTACTTCGGCGTCACGGCCGCACAAGCCGCCAACTCGCGCGCGCGCCTGGGAGCTGCGGCCGGCAAGACGCAGTTCAATCCGTCGGCCGGGTTCAAGAACGTCGATCTTTCGCTGATGGCGACGTATGCGCTGACGCCCAACTGGTCGGTGCGCGGCGGCGGCGGCGTGCGCTTCCTCTTGGGCGACGCGGCCGACAGCCCGATTTCCAAGCGCGACACCGCGCCGTTTGCCAATCTGGGCCTTGCCTATCGTTGGTAGCGCGCCCGCTTTTCGCGCGCGATCGACACAAGGCACAATTCGGTAAACAGCACCTGGGCGGCGTTCTGCGCCGTCACGGTCGAGGGATCGTATTGCGGGGCGACCTCGACGACGTCGGCGCCGACGATGTCGAGCCCGGCCAAGCCCCGCAGCATCGCCAGCGCTTCGCGCATTGTGAGGCCGCCCGATTCGGGCGTGCCGGTCCCCGGTGCGAACGAAGGATCGAGCCCGTCGACGTCGAACGTCACATAGACCGGACCCTCGCCGACGACGGCGCGTGCTTTGGCGATCACGGCTTCGACGCCCATTTTGTCGATGTCTTCGGCATGGATCACGGTCATGCCGCTGTCGTACGAAAACTCCCACAGAAACTCGGCCCCGCCGCGAATGCCGATCTGGATCGTGCGTTCGGGATCGAGCACGCCGTCGAGCACGGCCATGCGGAACGGCGCGCCATGGTGGAATTTCGAGCCCTCGTACGGGCCGCTCGTGTCGCAGTGCGCGTCGAAATGCACCAGGCCGACGGGCCGCTTGGCGCCGATTGCGCGCAGGATCGGCCAGGTGATGGAATGGTCGCCGCCCACGGCCAACGGTACGATGCCGGCCGCAACGAGCTTGGCAAAATGCGCTTCGATGTCGGCATGGCACTCGGTCAGCGAAAAGCGGCTGCGCATCGGCACGTCGCCGATATCGGCCACGTTGAGTTCGGTCAAGGGTGCTCGGCCCAGCACATGCTCGTAAGGGCCGATGCGCTCGACCCCGCGCACGGCACGGGGCCCCAGCCTTGCGCCTGCGCGGTTGGTGACGCCCAGATCCATCGGCACGCCGACAAGGGCGGCATCGAGCCCGGCGAGATCGGCGTCGCTGGCAAGGGCGCGATAGGGCGCGTCGAGGAACGTCGCGGGCTCCGCGAACGGCCATTTGCGCTGGTCGGGGCTTTTGAAGATTTTGGCGGCGACGCGCGCGAATTCCGGGTGTTTGATGTCGCCGCCGGCGGCTTGCCCATAGTCGCGCCGCAGCCGCGCCAGTTTTTCGGGATCGAACGCCACGGCGCTTACATCGTGGCGCCGATTTGCCACGGCACGAATTCGTTGTCGCCGTAGCCGAGCTGTTCGGACTTGCTGCGCTCGCCCGAGGCCACGCGCAGGATGTGCTCGAAAATCTCGCGGCCCTTGTCCTCGACCGAAACGCCGTCGACGATGTCGCCGCAATTGATGTCCATGTCTTCGATCATGCGCCGGTAGATGTCGGAGTTGGTCGCAAGCTTGATCGACGGCGTGGGCTTGCACCCATAGGCCGAGCCGCGCCCGGTCGTGAAGCACAGCACGTTGGCCCCGCCCGCCACCTGGCCTGTGGCCGAGGTCGGGTCGTAGCCCGGCGTGTCCATGAACACGAAGCCCTTGGTGTCCACGCGCTCGGCATAGCGATACACGCCGCGCAAGGTCGTAGTCCCGCCTTTGGCGGCCGCACCCAGCGATTTTTCGAGGATCGTCGTAAGCCCGCCCGCCTTGTTGCCGGGCGAGGGGTTGTTGTCCATCGAGCCGTCGTTGCGCTTGGTGTAGTCCTCCCACCAGCGGATGATGTCGATGAGTTTTTCGCCGATCTCGCGCGTGGCCGCACGCCGCGTCAGCAAATGTTCGGCGCCGTAGATCTCCGGCGTTTCGGACAAGATCGCCGTGCCGCCATGCGCCACGAGCAGATCGACGGCAGCGCCGAGGGCGGGGTTGGCCGTGATGCCCGAATAGCCGTCCGAGCCGCCGCATTGCAGGGCCAGCATCAATTCGCTGGCCGGGATCGTCTCGCGCTTGGCGCGGTTCACGAGCGGCAGCATCGCCTTGATGCGCTCCACGCCCGCTTCGATCGTTTTGCGGGTGCCGCCGCTGTCCTGGATCGTCATCGACTGGAACAGATCGCCGTCCACAATGCCGTAGGCGCGCTTCATCTCGTCGATCTGGAACACTTCGCAGCCCAGGCCCACGAGCAGCACGCCGCCCACGTTCGGGTTCGTCGCATAGCCCCATTGCGTGCGCTTGAGCACGTCGAACCCTTCGCCCTTGGACGCCATGCCGCAGCCGGTGCCGTGCACGAACGACACCACGCCGTCCACGTTCGGATAATCGGCCAGGATGCCGGAGCGCGTGACGGCCTCGGCCATGAAGCGCGCGACCGAGGCCGAGCAATTCACCGAGGTGAGGATGCCGATATAGTTGCGGGTCCCTGCGCGCCCGTCCGCCCGGCGATAGCCCTGGAACGTCGCACGCTCGGCAAGCGGCAGCGGCGCGTAGGGTTTGGCGTCTTCGGCAAAATGGTAGTCGCGCGCGAACGCTTTGAAGTCGCAATTGTGCGTATGGATATGGTCGCCCGCCGCGATGGCGCTGTGCGCAAAGCCGATCGTCTGGCCGAATTTGCGCACCGCTTCGCCTTGCGCGATCGCGGCGATGGCCATTTTGTGGCCCTTCTGGATGCGCGCGCGGGCAATCGCCCCATGGATCGAAGCTCCCTCGGGGATCGCGTCCACGGCGACCACGAGATTGTCGGATGCGTTGAGGCGGATCGTGCGCGGCACTGCGGTCATCTTGGCTTCCCCCGATTGTTTGCGCCGAATATAGCGCAGGCGTGCGGCGATTCAGACCACGTTCTTTTCGACGAGCGGGCGTTTCTCGAGCAGCCGCTGCGGCGCCAAATCGGCCAAGTCGATCGCGGTTGCGGCCGCCCCTTGCAGGCGGTCGGCAAGATAGCGCCCCACGGCCGGGCTTTGCTGCAGACCGTGGCCCGAAAAGCCGTTGGCGAGCCACACGTTCGACGTGCCCGGCACGGCCCCCACCAGCGCATTGTGGTCGAAGCCGTTCATGTCGTAATGGCCCGCCCAAGCGCGCCCGCGTTTGATCGCCTCGAAGGCGGGCACGCGCGTGGCCAGTGCCGGCCACACATGGTCGTCGAAGAATTGGTAGTCGACTTCGAAATCGCCGTCTGCGTCCGGATCGGCATCGGCGGGGGGCGCGCTGCCGCACAGATAGCCGGTCCCTTCGGGCCGACAATAGACGCCGGTGGGATCGATCAGCAGCGGGAAGTCGGAAAGCGTTTCGCGGCATTCGAACGTGAAGATCATGCGCTTTTTGGCGTGCACCGGAATGTCGAAACCGCTTTGGCGCACCAGCGCACGCGCCCCGGTTCCCGCCGCGATCGCCAACTGCCCGCACGCAATGCGGCTGCCGTCGTCGAGCACAACGCCGCGACAGGACCCGCCTGCCATATCGAGTGACGCGACCGCCGCTTTGCGGAACTCGACGCCGAGTGCGCGCGCTTTTTTGCGGAAGGCCTGCAACAGGCTGTAGCCGTCGAACCAGCCTTCGCCGCTGCGGCCCCAGGTTCCCGCGGCGAGCCCCTCGGTCGAAATCCACGGGAAACGCTGCAGCAAACTGGCGGCGTCGAAATACGCGATGTCTGCGCCGAGTTTGGTTTGCAGCGCATGGTTTTCGCCGAGCACCGTTTGGCCGGCGGCGGTGGCCAAAAAAAGATAGCCGCCTTCGCGAAGGCCGATCTCGGGTCGCTCGCCATCGACCGCCAGAACGTCGCCCGCCCGGCGCAGAAAATCGATGCCGAACAAAGATGCGCGGATATTGACGGGCGACGAAAATTGTTGCCGGATCGAGGCGGCCGACAAAGCGCTCGCCGCGCGCGCGTAGGTGGGGTCGGGCTCGAGCACAAGCACGCGCCCGGCAAAGCCCGATGCGGCGAGATGGTAGGCGATCGAAGCGCCGACGGCGCCGCCGCCGGCAATCACAATGTCGGTGGTTTCGGGCATGACGGACGGACTTTAGCGGAGGGGCGGGCATGCGCAACTGGATAGCGGCAGCGGCGATTCTGGTCGCAAGTGCCGCACCTGCCTTCGCGCACGGCGAAAAAGGCCACGAAGCACCGCAAGGGGCCGAGCAGCGTCGTGCGCTTGCGATCCTGTCGCCCGCGCGTGCGGCCGCGCGCATCGAAGTCGACGCGGCCGCAGGCTTTCGCTATATCCGCGCGGACGGAATGCCGGATCACACGACCGGCCGCTTTCCGGGCCCCGGCAATCCCAACACCATCCGCGCGCAAAGCTATACGCTGCGCGTGACGCTTGCCCCCAAGGCCAATGCCGCCCCCACGCCGTCGCGCGTGCAGCCTTTCGGCATTGCGCTGAACGGCGTGCTGTTCGATCCGGGCACGGCCGAATTCTGGAACAACGATCCGCGCAGCGGCTGGATCATGGAAGCGATCGGCGGCCCGCGCAATTTGGGGCTCGATTCCAGCAACGCGCATGTGCAGCCCGACGGGACCTACCATTACCACGGCATTCCGGTCGGCCTGCTCGAGCGTTTGGCCAAGCGCGACGCCCCCACCTTGCTCGGCTATGCCGCCGACGGTTTTCCGATCTACGGGCCGTTCGGCCATGCCGAGGCGGCGACAGCGGCAAGCGCGCTCAAAAAACTCGCACCTTCGTACCGATTGCGCAGCGGGTCGCGCCCGGAAGGAACGCCGCCCGGCCGCTACGACGGCAGCTACGCGCAGGATTTCGAGTTCGTGCCCGGACATGGCGATCTCGACGCATGCAACGGGCGCAGCGGCGTGACGCTCGAATATCCGAACGGCATCTATCACTATGTGCTGACCGAAACGTTCCCGTTTGTGCCGCGCTGCTTCATGGGCACGCCCGACCAGAGCTTCGCGATCAAACGTCCGCCGGGTCCCGGCGGCCCGGGTGGTCCGCCCGGCGGCGGCCCGCCGGGGGGAGGGCGCGGCGGCCCGCCGCCCTTCGGTCCGTTCGACCGCGACCGACCGCCGCCGCGCTAACCGCCGCGTTTGCTCGCGCGTCGCGAGTGCGCTATCCAATGCGCCCTGCCGTCTTTGGAAATGTGACCCTGTGATCGAAAAACAGAAACTCAAAGCCATCAGCGGCTTTCCCGAATGGCTGCCCGAGCTGCGCATGGTCGAGCTCAAATGGCTCGATACGATCCGCGCTCTGTTCGAGAGCTACGGCTACGCGCCCATCGAAACGCGCGCTGTCGAGCCCGTGGAAGTGCTGCTGAAGCAGGGCGACACCGACAAGGAAATCTACGCGATCCGGCGCTTGGCGGCCGAGCCCGGCGAGGTTGCCGAGCACGCCTTGCACTACGACATGACCGTGCCGATGGCGCGCTACGTCGCCGCCAACATGAACGAGCTTGTCTTCCCGTTCAAACGCTACCAGATGCAGAAGGCGTGGCGCGGCGAGCGCCCGCAGGACGGGCGCTTCCGCGAATTCTACCAGTGCGACGTGGACGTGGTGGATGTGCGCGACATCCCGCTGCATTTCGACGCCGAAATGCCGGCCATCATGTTCGAAGCGCTCGACCGCATCGGCGTGGGGCCGACGGCCACCAAGATCAACAACCGCAAAATCCTGCAGGGCTACTACGAGGGCCTCGGCATTGCGGACGCCGCCAACACGATGCGCATCGTCGACAAGCTCGACAAGATCGGGCCGTCCGGCGTGGGTGCGATGCTGGCTGGCGAATTGGGCCTCGACCCGTCGGCAGTCGCCAAAATTCTGGCGCTGACCGAAATCAAAGGCAGCGATTCGAGCGTGCTGGGCGCCGTCGAAAAACTCGGCGTGAAGTCGCAAACGCTCGAGCAGGGCCTGCACGAGCTCGGCTTCGTGCTCGATGCGCTGAAGCGTTTTCCGACGGGCGCATTCGTTGCCGATCTTTCGATCGCGCGCGGGCTCGCCTACTACACGGGCTCGGTCTACGAAACCAAGCTCGTCGAGTATCCCGATTTCCCGACCGTGTGCGGCGGCGGGCGCTACGAAAATCTGGTGGGCTCGCTCATCAACCGGCGCATGCCGGGGATCGGCATTTCGATCGGCCTGACGCGCATCTTCTGGAAGATGCAGAAAGAGGGCCGCATCAAGCCGACGCGCAAGAGCCCGAGCGACGTGCTCGTCCTCTTCCCGCGCGGCGGTGCCTATGCCGACGTGGCGGCGACGGCGCAGGCCTTGCGCAGCCGCGGCCTCAAGGTCGAGATGTACCACGAGGACCGCAAGATCGACGCGCAGTTCAAATACGCGACCGACAAGGGCATTCCCTACGTGTGGTTCCTGCCCGCGGAAGCGGGGGCGGCGCACAAGGTCAAAGACCTCGCGCGCGGCGAACAGCACGACGCCGACCCGCTAAGCTGGCTGCCCGCAAGATTGGGCTGACGCTTCAGCGCCGCGCGCGCCTTGCGTCGCGGTTCACGCGGCGCGGATGAATTTGCGCGTCGCCGTTGCGATCAAGCCGGACCGCGTGGTGCCGGCAGTCTCGGCATAGGCGTCGATCTCGGCGAGCGTGTCCTCCGGCAGCGTGATGTTCACGCGCACGGTCTTCGGCGTTCGCACCGGCCCATCGACCAGAACGGCGACGGCGTTTTTGTTTTTGCGGTTGGCGATAATCGCGTCGAGGTCGCTCGGCGCGGGGATCTCGACCGCGTCTTCGAGCATGCCTTCGATATGCAGGGCGAGGGCTTCGACCGCGTGTGCGCGCGCTTCGTCGAGCGTGCGGCCCGCCGTCACGCAGCCCGGAAAATCCGGGAACGACACGCCGAAATCGCTGTCGGCATCTTTGTGGATCAGCGCGATATAGGTTGCCATCACTTGCTCCACGTCGTTGCGTTTCGACTTGGCGGTCGTTTTATGCCGTTTGGCCCGTGGCATCGCAACCGCTTAGCGCCGCGCGTCGAACACGAGGCGGAGTGCAAGGCCCGCGAACACGCAGGCCAGGAACCAGCGCATGGCGGTGACCGCACGCGGGCTGCCCGCGATGGCGCGGCCCGCCCGCGCCGAGACGACGATCACGGCCCCGTTCACGACGAGGCCGATCGCGTTGAGGATCGTCGCCAGCAGCAGCATCTGCAGCACGATCGACGGACCTGCGGGATCGACGAATTGCGGGAACAGCGCCACCACAAACAGCGCCATTTTGGGGTTGAGCACATTGTTCCACAGGCCCTGGCGGAACATCGGCGCAATCGCGGCGGCGGTTGGGGCTTCGCCCGCGGCTGTCGCTTGCGCCAGGGGCGCTTGCGGTGCGGTCAGGATGCGGAACGCAAGAAACGCCAGATACGCCGCACCCGCATAGCGCACGATGTCGTAGGCGAGCGGATAGACGGCGAAGAGTTGCGCAAGGCCCAGCGCCGTCGCCAGCGCGTGGCCGTAAGTGCCGATCTGGATGCCGGCCAACGTTGCAAAACCCGCTGCCGTGCCGTGGCTCGCACTGCGCGCGGCGATCAGCAGCATGTCGGGGCCGGGCGTTGCCGCCAGCGCCACGCAGGCGAGGGCGAAGATCCAAAGGACGGAGATTTCCATGGCGCGCTCTTGGCGATTGAAGGCTGGGCCGCGACGGATACTGCGTTTGTCGCGGTGCTTCGAGCTTACCGAATCGAAGCGACGGCCGGCTGAGAAGTTTCGTCTGTCGGACGGCAAAAACCGGTTTCGGCAAACGGACTAAGGTGCTAAAATCCTATATAGGGCGTCGTGGCGACAAGATGTCCGTGCTGTTTGAAAAGTGAAGAGAAAGCGGCGGTCGGAAAGATGCTCGAATCTGCGCGACGTTTCTTTTTATTTCAATGGGTTGATATCAAAAAATGTCGCATAGATGTCGCGTCTGGGTCGCATGGATGTTGCGCCGAGGACGCGCCAAAGTCGTACCGTTGGCGCGCAGATATGGCCTGCGGGCGAGCGAAGAAGGGAAAATTAGCCGATCGCCAAGGCTGCCGTTGATGTATGGGGGAAAGGATTGCGGGTGGTGCTGCCGGGGAGGATTGAACTCCCGACCTCAGCCTTACCAAGGATGCGCTCTACCACTGAGCTACGGCAGCGCGCCACCCGCAATCGGTCGCTTGATGCCACAGACGGCCGGTGTGTGCAACTCGCTTGGTTCGCGGGCAGGATTTTGGCAAACTGCCCGCGATGACCCAAGCCCTTGCAGCCCCGCCGCCGGCCCCAATGGCGCCCTCGCAGACGATCGATCCGGTCGTGCGCGCGGCCGTCAAGGGCAAGGGCACCTTCTCGCTCGGCCAGATCGCCGATGTGGTCGGTGCCTCGCCGATGGTCGTGTTCGCCGTCCTCGAGCAGATGGTCGAAGAAGGCAAATTGCGCCGCCTTGTCGCCGGGCGCGGCGTGCCCGGCGTGCGGCGCTAGGTTTAGGCCGATCGCCGCTTGGCGCGGTTCACCGCCGACGTGACTGCCTTCAAGGATGCCGCCACGATGTTGGCATCGACACCGACCCCGAACAGCGTGCGCTCGCCGATCTTGGCTTCGACATAGGCCGCCGCCTGGGCCTTGGCCCCTTGGCCGCCTTTGATCGCGTGTTCGCGATAATCGACCACGTCGACGGCGATGCCGATGCGGTTGAGGGCATCGACATAGGCCGCGATCGGGCCGTTGCCTTCGCCGATCAGCTTCTGTTTGACGCCGTCGATGGCGACGTTGGCTTCGATGCGACGTTCGGCCCCGGCCGTGCCGGTCGGCAAGGTCGTGTGGTCGGCGAAAGCGATCGAGCCGCCCTCGAGATATTCGTCGGCGAAGGCGGCGTAGATGTCCTTGGCCGACAATTCCTTGCCGGTCGCATCGGCCACGCGCTGCACGACACCGGCAAATTCGATCTGCAGCCGGCGCGGCAATTCGAGCCCGTAGTCGCTTTCGAGCAGATAGGCCACACCGCCTTTGCCGGACTGCGAATTGACGCGGATCACGGCTTCGTAGGAGCGGCCCACGTCGGCGGGGTCGATCGGCAGATAGGGCACGTCCCACAGGCCGGTGTTGGACTTGGCCTGGGCCGCGAGGCCCTTCTTGATCGCATCCTGGTGCGAGCCCGAAAACGCCGTGAACACGAGCTCGCCGCCGTAAGGATGGCGCGGATGCACGGGCAATTGGTTGCAGTATTCGACCGTGCGCACGATCTCGTTCACGTCCGACAGATCGAGGGCCGGATCGACCCCCTGGCTGAACAGGTTGAGCGCCAGCGTGACGATGTCGACATTGCCGGTGCGTTCGCCGTTGCCGAACAAAGTGCCTTCGACGCGGTCGGCCCCGGCCATCACGGCGAGTTCGGCGGCGGCCACGCCCGTGCCGCGGTCGTTGTGCGGATGCACCGACAGGATCCAGCTGTCGCGCTTTTTCACGTTGCGCGAAAACCATTCGATCTGGTCGGCGTAGATATTCGGCGTCGCCGCCTCGACCGTCGCCGGCAGATTGAAGATCATCTTGGCGGATGGCGTGGGCCGCCACACGTCCATCACCGCTTCGCAGATCTCCTTGGCGAAATCCATTTCGGTCTGGGTGAAGCTCTCGGGGCTGTATTGCAGCACGATCTCGGTCTCGGGCACGGTGGCCACGAGGCGTTTGACGGTGCGAGTACCCTTGACCGCGATATCGACGATGCCCGGCCGGTCGAGACCGAACACGACGCGGCGCTGCGTGGTCGAGGTCGAGTTGTAGAGATGCACGACCGCACGCTTGGCGCCCTTGATCGCCTCGAACGTGCGGGCGATCAGCTCGTCGCGGGCTTGCGTCAGCACCTGGATCGTGACGTCGGAAGGGATCGCCCCTTCCTCGACGATCGAGCGCACAAAATCGAAATCGGTCTGCGAGGCGGCCGGAAAACCCACCTCGATTTCCTTGAAGCCGAGGCGCACCAGCAAGTCGAACATGCGGCGTTTGCGCTCAGGCCCCATCGGTTCGACGAGGGCTTGGTTGCCGTCGCGCAGATCGACCGAGCACCACACGGGCGCTTTGTCGATGACGCGGCTCGGCCATTGGCGGTTTGGCAGATTGATCGGGGCGAAGGCTTTGTATTTCTGGAAATTCATGTTCCGGCTCGCTTGAAAAAGAGGCACAAAATTCGACCGCACCGCTTTGGACCCCTTCGCGACGGAAGGGGGAAGCGGCTCAAATAAGTCGAATCGTGCAGCGCCGGAAGATCATGAGGGCGAGTAAAGGGCAGATCGGGCGGGGCGTCAAATGTTTTGGCACGGGAATTGAACCCCCCCCCTCGAACCTTCTCTTTGGCCCTTACCCGGAGCAAACCCCCATGTTCAAGTCTTTGACGGCCGCAGCTTTTGCGGCGGCCCTCGTCGCCGGTGCGGCGGGTGCAAACGCGCAAACGCCGACGACGATCAAATTCACGCTCGGTTGGAAGACCCAGGGCAGCGACGCGGCGTTTTTCGTCGCCCGCGACAAGGGCTATTTCGCGCGCGAAGGGCTCAACGTGACGATCGACCAGGGCGAAGGCTCGGGGGCCACCGTCACGCGCATCATGGGCGGCGCCTACGATGCGGGCTTCGGCGACATCAACGCGATCATCCAGAACGCGGCGGCCAACCAAGGCCAGCAGCCGATCATGGTCTACCAGATGTGGAACCAGCCGCCCTTCGCGGTGGTTGCGCGCAATGCGGCCGGCATCAAGTCGATCAAGGATTTCGAGGGCAAGACGCTGGGCGGGGCCCAAGGCACGCCGACGACGCGGTTGATGCCGGTGTTCGCTTCCGTCAACAAGCTCGATCTTTCGAAGATCAAATTCACGAGCATGGCGCCCAACCTGCAGGAGCCGATGCTGATCCAGGGCCACATGGATGCGGCCATGGTCTTCAACATCACGGCCTATTTCAATCTCGTCGGCCTCAACCAGGATCCGGACAAGGACTACACGTGGTTCTCGTTCGCCGACTACGGCATGGATCTCTATTCGAACGGCATGATGGTCTCGCAGAAGCTGATGCGCGAGAACCCCAAGGCCGTTGCGGGCCTCGTGCGCGCCGTCAACCAAGCCACGCTCGAAGTGGGCCGCGACATTCCGGGTGCGATGGCCTCGGTTCGCCGCTACGACGCGCTCGTCGACATGAACGTCGAAACCCGCCGCCTCAAATTCGCCTACGAAAAGCTCATGGTCTCGGCCGAGAGCAAGGAGATCGGCGCCGGCGACGTCAAGGACGAGCGTCTGGCGCGTTCGATCGGCATGGTCGTGACGGGCTACGGCTTGACGCGCACGCCCGAAGTGCGCGAAGTCTTCTCGCGCGAATTCCTCCCCGCCCGCGGCGAACGCGAACTCGTCTATATGGGAAACTGAGTTGAGCCAAACCCGCGCGCTCGTCGTCACAGGCGGGCGTCTTCTCGACATCGACAAGGACAAGGCCGAGCCGGCGGACATTCTCGTGTCCGCCGGTTTCGTTGCCGAGATCGGCCCGGCCGGTGCGTTCGACGCGGCCGAAGCCGACCGGCTCGATGCGGCCGACCGCTTGCTGGTGCCGGGCCTTGTCAACGCCCATACGCACGCGCACGGCGCTTTGGGCCGCGGCGCCGTGGGCGACCAAGTGCCGCTCGAACTGTTCTTGAACGCGTCGGGCGCGATCAACGGCCAGCGCACGGTCGACGACAAGTATCTGACCGCGACCTTGTCGGCGGCCGAAATGATCCGGCGCGGTTGCACGGCGAGTTTCGATCTGTTCGTCGAATTCCCGGCCCCGTCGGCCGAGGGGATGCGGGCCACCGCGCAAGCCTATTGGGATGCCGGGATGCGCGCGGTCGTCGCCCCCATGATGGCCGACCGCACGCTCTACCAGGCATTGCCAGGTCTGCTCGAGGCGATCCCGGCCGCCTTGCGCGGGCCTTTCGAAAAGCTCGCTCTGGCGCCGTTCGAAACCAGCCTTGCCAATCTCAAACCCATCTATGCCGATTGGCCGTTCGACCGCGCTTTCGTGAAGCCGGGCATTGCGCCCACGATCCCGCTGCATTGCTCGGACGCGTTCCTGTCGGCCTGCGGCATCTATGCGAAAGACTACGGGCTGCAGCTGCAGACGCATCTGGCCGAAACGAAAGTGCAGGCCGTGCTCGCGCGCCGAAAATACGGCACCGGCATGACGCAGCATCTCGACTCTTTGGGCCTGCTCGGGCCCCATTTCAGCGGCGCACACGGCATCTGGATCGACCGCAGCGAGATGGATCTCGTCGCCAAACGCGGCGGGCGCATCGCGCACAACCCGTCGAGCAATCTGCGCCTCGGCTCGGGCGTGGCTTCGATCCGCGAAATGCTCGATGCCGGCATCGAGCTTGCCATCGGCACCGACGGCACCAACACCGGCGACGGCCAGAACATCTTCGAGGCCGCCCGGCTTGCTGCATACCTCTCGCGTTTGCAGGGGCCGGATTATCGCCAATGGGTCACGGCGCGCGAGGCCTTCGTGGCGGCCACGCAAGGCAGTGCGGCCCTGCTGGGCTTCGACAAGATCGGCCGCATCGCACCCGGATATGCGGCCGACATTGTGTTCTTGGGCCTCGACCAACCGCATTACGTGCCGCTGCGCAGCCCGCTCACGCAGATGGTGTTCGCGGAGTCGGGCTCGGCCATAAGGCGCGTGATGATCGGCGGCAAGGTCGTGTTCGAAGACGGCAAGCTCTTGACGCTCGACGAACCCAAGCTGCGCGCTCAAGCCGAAGCGGCTGCCGCCCGCCTTGATGCCGCCAACGAAGGGGCCCGCCAAGCGGCCGCGTCGATCCACGATTTCGTCGGCACGTTCTGCATTGCGCACGGGCGTGCCGATTGCGCCATCCGCCGCCGTCTCGATTGTCAGGCGGTTTGAGCGCCGTAATAGAGCATCACGCTGTGCTTGGCTTCGGCGAAGAACAGCCAGCGTTCAACCGCGAGCCCTGCCAACAATAGAATTGCGGCAACGCTACTTGCGACGATTGCGAGCGGACCGGGCAAAGCGGTTGCAAGTAGGGTCAGCGCCAAGGGAATACGAAAGCCCGCATTGAGTGCTATCGCGCGCAGTTTGGCCGCGTGTTTGCGGGCGATTTTGTAGCCCATCTCTTTGAGCAGATAATTCTCTTCCGTGTGCGGTGCTTCGAACAGGCGCACCTTGCCGATGCCGCCCAAGCCCGTCGCGGTTTCGGGTGTGGAAGCCGACTTCGTCGTATCGATGAAATGCCAATAGCGTTGCTTGGCGAACATCGCGACGACGATGGCGACGGCACACACCACACCGACTGCCAATTGCGGGCGTCCCCAGATCTGCACAAATGCGTTCAGCAGGGCGGCTCCGCTCGCCAACGCCATCGCAAGATAGCCAGGCACCACGAAGCGATTGTGCCATTGGTGGATCGGCTTCAGCGAACGGTAGATCATCGCCGTGGCGTAGACCGTCGCAAACGCGAGGGCGGCCCCCAGCAGGCCCGCGATCGCGACAGGCCCGTCGACGTTGCCGAAAATCGCCCAGCCGATGCCGAAGGCGCCAAGCGGCACATAGGTCGCCAAGGCGGCAACGCCCTCGCGGCTCAGCCACGATGTTCGCCATTGGCTCAAAGCCCGCCACGCGCGCTCGGGATGGCCCAGATGCGCGGTCGACGAGAGCAGCCCGGCCGTGATCAACACCGTCGCAAGCCCGAGGCTGCACAGACCGAAGACGCGGTCGGCGGGCACCAAGCCCAGCGCGTTGCCGAGCCCCAGCAACGCGAACAGGCCATAACCCGCACCCGAAGCGACGGTGAAAAAGATGACCGAAAAAGCGGGATGCATCGTGCGCGGACTTTCAGCGGGAAAGGACTTTGTCCATCCAGCGCAGCAGCGGATGGAGGCCGGCCGTCTCGGCGGGTTTGGCAAGCTCGGCTTCAGCGCCCGTGCAGCCGACGGCTTTTTTGCCCGCACGCGGCGGCAGATAGCGGTTGACGGGCGCATAGCCCATTTCGGGCATCAGCGCGTAGCCGCCGCGCGCTTCGACGAGTTTCGACACGTCGGACTGCGGATCGCCCAAATCGCCGAAATGGCGCGCACTGGCCGGGCACGTGGACACGCACGCCGGCACACGTTCTTCAGGTGCCAGGTTTTCGTTGTAGATGCGGTCGATGCACAGCGTGCATTTTTTCATCACACCTTCGTCGGCATCGAATTCGCGCGCCCCGTAGGGGCATGCCCACGAGCACAGCTTGCAGCCGATGCAGGTGTCGGCGTTCACGAGCACGATGCCGTCTTCTTCGCGCTTGTAGCTCGCCCCCGTCGGGCACACTTCGACGCATGCCGGCTTCTCGCAATGCAGGCACGATTTGGGGAAATGGACGGTGCGGCTGTCCGGGCCTTCGCCCGCTTCGAACGTGTGGATGCGGTTGAACCACACGCCGTCGGCGTTGGCCCCGTAAGGGTCGAGATCGGTCATCGGGGCCGAATGGCCGCCGCTGTTCCATTCCTTGCAGTTGACCGCACAGGCATGGCAGCCCACGCACGTGTCGAGATCGATCACGAGGCCGAGTTTTTTCGCTCCCGCTGCGGGTTCGGCGTAGCTGGTCATTGCGGCTTCCATTCGCTGCCGTAGCGCAGCACGGCGGGATGCTCGGGCATGTGCGGCGGGGTCGCGATGTCGGGCAGGCGCGGGCTTGTGATTCCGGCTTCCGCCGCCGCGGCCTTCTCGACGCGCACGCGCAGATCGTACCAAGCCGCCTGGCCCGTGACGGGATCGGAATTGGAATAACGATAGCCGTTTTTGGCCGGCAGCAATTCGCCGATCAGATGGTTGAGCAAAAACGCCTGGTTCGATTCGGGCGCGTCGGCGTCGAGGCCCCAGGTGCCGGCACGTTTGCCGATCGCGTTCCACGTCCACACAGTGTTGGGGTTCACACCCTCCATCGTGCGGATCTGCGCCTTGACGCGGCCGTGATGCGAGGTGATCCACGCCCAATCGTCGTCGGCAAGGCCAAGATCGGCCGCCGTCTGGCGGTGCATGTAGAGCCGGTTCCGGTTGAGGATCTGGCGCAGCCACGCATTCTGCGATCCCCACGAATGGTACATCGGCATCGGCCGCTGCGTGACCGCGTGCAGCGGAAATTCGGCCTCGGCGATCTGCGTTGCCTCGAAGGTCGGGTACCAGAAGGGCAGCGGATCGAAATAGGTTTCGAGGCGCGCACGGTGCTCGGGCGGCGCCTGGATCGCACCGATGCCGCGGGCGGCATTGCGGAAGCGCTGCAGCGGCTCGGAATAGATCTGCAGCACGATCTGTTCGGGCTTGTCGATGAGGCCGAGCTTGGTCGCGGCCTCGAGATAGCCCTTGTTGGCGTGTTTGTAATAGAGCTGGTCGGGCTCGAGATGGTGGCGCCAGAACGCGCCGTTCTCGATGTAGCGTTCGAGCTGCTTGGGGTTGGGCGCGCCCACGCCTGCCTTGTCGCCATCGACCCCACGGAATCCGGCGAGCGGCCCCACGCCGGGTTTGCGCTCGTGATTGACGATGTAGTCGGGATAGCCGCCCGGAAATTTCGGCGTGCCGTCGGCATTGGTGAAGCCCGGCAGTTTGAGACGGCTGCCAAGCTCGATCAGCACGCTTTGGAAGGCGCGAACGTCGCGGTCGGGGACCACGACCGGCTGGCGGATCGCATCGGCCGGGCCCTCCGCCGAGCCGATCGGCCGGTCGAGCAGCGAAATACAGTCCCAGCGCTCGAGATAGGTCGTGTCGGGCAGGATCAAATCGGAATAGGCGACTTGCTCCGAATAGAACGCGTCGGAATAGATGATGTGCGGGATTTTGTAGCTGCCGTCCGCGTTTTTGTCGGTCAGCATGGCGGCGGTCCCGGCCGAATTCATCGACGAGTTCCACGCCATGTTGGCCATGTACATGAACAGCGTATCGATTTTGTAGGGATCGCCCGCCCACGCATTGCGGATCGCCATATGCATGAGCCCGTGCGCCGCGATGGGCGCTTCCCACGAATAGGCTTTGTCGATGCGCATGGGCTGGCCGTCGTCGTCGAGCAGCAGATCTTCGGGCCCGAGCGGAAAGCCAAGCGGCATGCCGCCCATCGGCTTGCCGGGATTCACTTGGGCAGGCTTGCCGGTGGGCTTGGGACCCGGCGGGCAGGGGCGCGGGAACGGTGCCTTGTAGCGCCACGAGCCGGGCGTATCGACGGCCCCCAGCAGCATCTGCAGCAGATGCAAAGCACGGCAGGTCTGGAAGCCGTTCGAGTGGGCCGAAATGCCGCGCATCGCGTGCATGGCGACAGGGCGGCCGATCGTCTTTTCGTGGCGCCGACCGGCCCAATCGGTCCAAGGCTGGTCGAGAACGATCTGTTTTTCGAACGCGGCGTGCGCCAGTTCGGCGGCGATGCGTTTGATCGTCGCCGCTGAAACGCCGCAGCGTTCGGCGACCGCCTCGGGCGCATAGTCGGGCGAAAGATAGCGCAGCGCCATCAGTTCGAAGGCGGGCACCGCCTTGCGCCCGTCGGCGAGCGTTACCTCGCCCACGAGGCGCGGATTGAAATCGGCGCCGAGCGCGCTGACGGCCGTATTCTTGTCGGCATCCCAGCACAGCGGCGCGCCAGCCGCATCGCGCACGAACAGCCCGTCGTCGCGCGCCACGAGCCACGGCGCATTGGTGTAGCGCGCCAGAAAATCGAGATCGATGCGGTCGGCGCGCAGCAATTCGTGCACGAGGGCCAGCACGAAGAGGCCGTCGGTGCCCGGCGCAATGCCGATCCATTCGTCGGCGATCGCCTGGTAGCCGGTCTTGACCGGATTGACGGCGACGAATTTGGCGCCGCGTTGTTTGAGCGTGGCGAGGCCGGCTTTGATCGGATTGCTGTCGTGGTCTTCGGCCACGCCGAACAGCAGGAAATATTCGGCCCGTTCCCAATCGGGTTCGCCAAATTCCCAGAACGAGCCGCCGATCGAATAAAGCCCGGCCGCAGCCATGTTGACCGAGCAGAAGCCGCCATGCGCGGCGAAATTGGGCGTGCCGAACTGGTTGGCCCACCAGCCGGTCAAGGATTGGCTTTGGTCGCGGCCGGTGAAAAAGGCGAGTTTTTTGGGATCGCTCGCACGGATGTCGCCGAGCCATTTTTCGGCCAGATCCAGCGCTTCGTCCCATTCGATCTCTTTGAAGTCGCCGGCCCCGCGTTCGCCGACGCGCAGCAAGGGCTTCGACAGCCGTGCCGGACTGTAGTGGTTCATGATCCCGGCCGAGCCCTTGGCGCACAGAACGCCGCGATTGACCGGGTGGTCCTTGTTGCCCTCGATATAGCGGATGCGGCCGTCGCGCAGATGCACGCGGATGCCGCAGCGGCACGCGCACATGTAGCAGGTCGTGCACTTGACCTCGTCCGAGACCTTCGGCGAAAGCTCGATTTCGTGCGGGCCGGTGCCGTCCATGGGCATTTTCATTGCGCCTTTTTTTGCCGTGCGGATCGACATTTGCCGCCTGTTCTTTAATAGGAGTGCCGTCGCGGAGTGTCAAACCTCCTGCGAGGCAGGCCAAGGGGTTGCGCCGAATTCTTCTCAGGTAGATAATGGCGGCTCGTAACGGGGAATGAACGCGGAAGATGGCCGAACTCTCGCAACAGGATCTTGAACGTCTTGCCGCCGATCCGTCGAGCGCTGCGCGTGCCGCGACGGCCAGCAAAGTTGCGTCCACTTGGAAAGCCACCGCGCTGACGCCTGAAGCGCGCGCCGAGGCCGAGCAAGTCTTGCGCCTCCTCGCCAAGGACGCGGCTGTCGCCGTGCGCCAGGCCCTGTCGGACCATCTGAAAGATGCGAGCCTGCTGCCGGCGGGGCTCGCCATGACGCTTGCCCGCGACATCGATTCGGTGGCGCTGCCCTTGCTGCTCGAAGGCAAGGTGTTCAGCGACGAAGACCTGATCGAGATTGCGGCGACGCAAGGCTCGAACAAGCAGGTCGCGATCGCCAGCCGCAAGGAAGTTTCCGATGCGGTCGCGGCATCCCTGATCCAGCACGGCAACGACAAAGTGGCCGCCACGCTCGCAGCCAACGAGGGGGCCGAACTTTCCGACGCGACGGCCGAAAAGCTCGTCGAAAAGCACGGCGCTTCGGGCGCGGTGCAGGAAAAGCTCGCGGCCCGCAAATACGTGCCGCTGCGCGTGCTCGAAAAGCTCTACAGCATGGCCTCCGAGTCGATCCGCGACAAGCTGCTCGAGCGCGAAGACGTGTCGAGCGAGATGGCGTCCGATCTCGCCCTGCAGGCACGCGAAATCGCCACGGTCGGCTCCTCGATCGCTTCGCAGGAGGAAGACGTTTCGCGGCTGGCCACGCACCTCCACCAGAGCGGGCGTCTCGATCCGGGCATCGTCGTGCGCGCGCTCTGCATGGGCGACATGTTCCTTTTCGAACACGGCCTCGCGCGCCGCGCCAACGTGCCGATCGAACGCGCGCGCCAGCTGATCTACGATCCGGTCGGCGGCCTCAAATACGTCTACGAACGCGCGTTCATGCCGCAGGGTCTGTATCCGGCCGTGCGCGCGGCCCTCGAGGTCGCGCAAGAGACCAGCTACGACGGCGGCCCGTCCGATCGCGAGCGCTACCGGCGCAAGATGATCGAGCGCGTGCTGACCAAGGTCGAGGATGCCGATCCGGCCACGGCCGACTATCTGCTGTCGCGCCTATCGACCTTGACGCAGTCGCTGGCGCATCTGCCGTCCGCCTGACGCAAAGCGCGCTTTTCCTTGCCGCCGCAGCTCCAAGCCTCGACCGAAGCCCGCGCCAAACGCGCCCTGTCGCGTTCGCTCGGCGCCCTTGCCAAGCAGGACGACGACGTCGCGCAATGGCTTGCGCGGATCGGCAAGCCCGCACCGCGTATCCGCACGCAAGGCTTCGAGGGTTTTCTTCGCGCCATCGTGTCGCAGCAAGTGTCGATCGCGGCGGCAAGCGGCATCTGGAAGCGTTTGGAAGCGGGGCTCGGCGAGATCCGCGCCGAACGCCTGCTCGAATTCGACGCCGAGGCGCTGCGCGCGTTCGGCTTGTCGCGCCAGAAAGCGCTCTACGCGCGCGGTCTCGCAGAGGCCGTCGTGTCCGGCGATCTCGATTTCGACGTGCTGCACGCGGCCCCGGACGAGGACGCGATCGCTGCGATCACGCGCCTCAAAGGCCTCGGGCGCTGGAGTGCGGAGATCTATCTTTTGTTCGCGTTGCAGCGCACCGACATTTGGCCTGCCAACGACCTTGCCCTCCAGGAAGCGATGCGCGTGCTGAAAAACCTGCGCGCGCGCCCCGACGAAAAGAAGCTGCGCAAGCTTGGCGAGGCGTGGCGGCCGCATCGCTCGGCGGGTGCCTTGTTCCTATGGCACGTCTACCACCATATCAAGCAACGCTGAGGGCGCTCGCCCTCGGTTTTTGCTTGTGCGGCAGTGCGGCTGAAGCGCAAGCGCCCGCACCCGTCGATGTGCGCGCCGAATTCGAGAAGCTGGTGAGCCAGATCGAGACATTGCTCGACCGCGCCCTCGAGCCCGAACAGCGCGCCGAGCTGCGCGCGCGGCTCGCGCCGCTCGTGAGCCGCCTCGAAGAGGGTACTGCCGACGATGCGGCGACCCGCGTGTTCCGGCTCGAACGGCGCTTGGCACGCTTGCGCGAAAATCGGCGCGGCACGTTCGACAATATACCGCCCGCGCTCTACGAGGCGTATCGTCAGGTGCTCGAGGACGAAGAGCGCCGCCTCGTCGAAGAGTTGCGCGCCCTCGGCCGCAATCCTTAGTTTCCCGTTCGCGCGAGGCCGCATCCATGGACACGCATGAACCGCACGTGACCGCCTACTTCGACGGAGCGACGTCGAGCCTCAGCTATGTGGTGGCGGATCCGGCCAGCGACCATGCGCTCGTCGTCGATCCGGTATTGGATTTCGACGCGAAATCGGCGCGCCTCGGATCGGCTTCGCTCGACCGGCTGGCGCCCGCACTGGCGGGCAAAACCGTCGACTGGATCGTCGACACGCATCCGCATGCCGACCATTTGAGCGGTTCGGCCGTTCTGCAATCGCGCATCGGCGGGCGCACGGCCATCGGTGCCGGCGTCGTCGATGTGCAGAAGCATTGGGCCGCGCGATTCGAGTTCGAGCCCGAATTCCGCTGCGACGGCAGCCAGTTCGACCGCCTGCTGCACGACGGCGACGTGCTCGAGATCGGCAGTCTGCGCGCCACTGTGCGCGATACGCCCGGCCACACGCCGGCCTGCACGAGCCTTCTCGTGGCCGGCGAATCCGGCCGCATCCATGCGTTTGTCGGCGACGTTTTGTTCATGCCGGACTCGGGCACCGCCCGCACCGATTTCCCCGGCGGTTCGGCGCATGTGCTGTATCGCTCGATCCGCAAGCTGCTCGATCTGCCCGCCGACACGCTGATCTATACGGCGCACGACTACCAGCCCGGCGGGCGGGCGCTCGCCTTTTGTGCTTCCGTCGCCGAACAGCGTGCCGGCAATATCCATGTGAAAGACGGCGTGGACGCGGCTGCCTACGTGGCCTTGCGCGAAGCGCGCGACCGCACGCTCGACACGCCCAATCTGCTGCTGCCCGCGATCCAGATCAATATTCGCGGCGGGCACATGCCGCCGGCGTCGCCCAAGGGCAATCGCTTCTTGAAACTGCCTTTGGTGAAGCTGTGAACCGCGACATCAAAGGCCCGCATGCGCTGGCGGCAGAAGCGCGGCGCAAAGCGGCGGAGGCCGAGGCGCTGCGCGCGAACCTGAAGCGCCGCAAGCTGCAGCTGCGCGGCCGCCAGGCTCTGGCCGACGAGGCGATTGTGGCGTCGGTGCTCGATTTTTGGTTCGGCAGTCCGGACGATCCGCTGCGCGAGATGTTCCGCGAGGCGTGGTTCAAGCCGGACGCTTCCTTCGACAGCGAATGCCGCGAACGTTTCGGCGCGCTTGCGGCCGAGGCTGCCCAAGGCGGGTTGGCGCGGCTTGCCGATACGCCGGAGGGCGCGTTGGCGCTGATCCTTCTGCTCGACCAGATGCCGCGCAACATCCATCGCGGCATGCCGCTTGCGTTCGCGAGCGATGGACAAGCACTGTCCTTGGCCCGCCGGATCGTCGCGCGCGGTTTCGACCAGACTTTGCCCCCGGTCATGCGCCTGTTCGTCTATCTGCCGTTCACGCATGCCGAGGATCTCGGCGCGCAGGACGACTGCGTGCGGCTCGTCGAAAGCCTGCCGGAGACACCGTGGCGCGCGAATGCGCTCAAATCCGCGATCGCGCATCGCGACGTGATTGCGCGCTTCGGCCGCTTCGCCCATCGCAATGCGGTGTTGGGCCGCGTGAGCACGCCCGCGGAAAAAGCCTATCTCGCCGAGCCGGGGGCGGGCTTCTAGCGCGCTCTGTAGAAGCGATAGGTTCCGAGCATCACGCCCGCGACGAGCAGCAATGCGCCGGCCGCCTCGAAAGCGCTGGGCCAGCGTTGGGCATGGATGAAGCCGAACAGCAATGCGAACAGCGTTTCAGACACGATCAATTGCGCCGACAGCGCCAAGGGCAGGCGCTGGGCGGCAAGCGACCACAGATACGTTGCAAACCAGGAACTCAGCAGCCCGGTCGCCAACGACCAAACGATCAACGGGATCGCCTCGGTGCGCAGCAGCCCGTGTGTCGGGATCTCCGACATTCCCAACGCAACACCCGGCAGCCCGAGCAGCACCATGCCGGCCCCTGCACCAAGGCCGGTCAAGCCGGCCCAGGCGACGGCGTCCATGCGCGGGCGGCGCTTCAGCGCATCGGCATTGACGATCGCGTACCACATCCACACGAGCGTGGCGGCGATGGCGAGGGCAAGGCCTGCCGCCAGCGCCAATCGGCTGTCGATCGTCGGTGCTTGCAGAGCTGCCTCGAGATTGACAAGGGCCAAGCCTGCGGCGATCGCGGCGAGCGGGGCCAGGAGTGCGCGCCACGCGATCGCTTTCTCGCGGATATTGGCATAGATCGCGAGCAGGATGGGCAGGCAGCCGACGACCAAGGCCGGCAAAGCGGCTCCCGCCAACTGAACGGCAAATGCCACGAGAAGGTAATAGACGACATAGCCGAGCAGCCCGAGCCATAGCGCCACGCGCCAGTCTGCGGCGGAGAGCTCGCGCAGCACCGCGCGGCGTGCGGCCAGCAGAATGACCGCCGACGACAGGCCGAAAACCACGTAGCGTCCGGCGGTGACGTCGAAGGCGGTATAGGGAGCGACCGCCAAGGGGGCGATAAAGCTCAAGCCCCACATGGCGCCGGCACCCAGCCCTGCTGCTATCCCAATCCACATGAAGGCGGCGATAGCACGCAGCCCAGACCCGAGCCTAGTCCATTGTCTCTTCTGGATTTTGCCGCCCGACCGAGGTAAGGGAGGGTGATGGACAAGATACGCATTCGCGGCGGTCGGCCGCTCAAAGGCACGATCCCGATCGGCGGCGCCAAAAACGCGGCGCTGCCGCTGATGGCGGCAAGTCTGTTGACCGACGAAACGCTGACTTTGGTCAATATCCCGCATCTGGCGGACATCTCGACGCTTGCCAATTTGCTGGCAACGCTGGGCGTGGAAATCGCTCTCGACGGCCATGCGCCGAACGGCGGCCATGCCGGGCGCGCCCTGGCCCTCAGCGCGCGAAATCTCACCAGCACGACGGCGGCCTACGATCTCGTGCGCAAAATGCGCGCCTCGATCCTGGTGCTGGGGCCGCTCGTTGCGCGCGAAGGCCAGGCGCGCGTGTCGCTGCCCGGCGGCTGCGCCATCGGTGCGCGCCCGGTCGATCTGCATCTCAAGGGCCTCGAGCAGCTCGGCGCCAGGATCGAACTCAAAGAGGGCTATGTCGAAGCCTCGGCCCCGGGCGGGCTCGTGGGCGCGCGCATCGTGTTCCCGTTCATTTCGGTCGGCGCCACCGAAAATCTGATGATGGCGGCAACGCTCGCAAAGGGCCGCACGGTGCTGGTCAATGCCGCCCGCGAACCCGAGGTGGGCGACCTTGCGCGCTGCCTCGTTGCGATGGGGGCCACGATCACGGGCATCGACACCGACACGCTGACGATCGAAGGCGGCGCGAAGCTGCATGCCGCCCGCCACACGATCCTGCCCGACCGGATCGAGCTCGGCACCTACGTGATGGCGACGGCGGCGACCGGCGGCGACGTCGAACTGGTCGGCGGGCGCCTCGATCTCATCCAGGCGGCGGCCGACATTCTGGGCCAGGCAGGCGTGTCGTTTGCGCCGACCGAGCGCGGCTTCCGGGTCAGTCGCGCAAACGCCGCCTTGACGGGCGTGGACGTGATGACCGAACCTTACCCCGGATTTCCGACCGACCTGCAGGCGCAGATGATGGCGCTGCTGGCGTCGGCCGAAGGGGCGTCGATGGTGACCGAAACGATCTTCGAAAACCGCTTCATGCATGTGCCGGAATTGCGGCGCATGGGGGCCAACATCAATCTGCATGGCGGCTCGGCCATGGTGCGCGGCGTGCCGCAGCTCACGGGCGCGCAAGTCATGGCGACCGATCTGCGCGCGTCCGTTTCGCTCGTGATTGCGGGGCTTGCCGCGCGCGGCGAGACGACGGTGGCGCGCGTCTACCATCTCGACCGCGGCTACGAGCGGCTCGAGGAGAAGCTTTCGGCTTGCGGCGCCGACATCGAGCGGCTCAAGGAGGGCGCATGACGGCCGCCGCCCAAGGCCTGCGCTTGAAGGCGACCGACGCGGAAGATTTCCGCATCATCGCCGCGTGCCTGCAGGACGCGCTGATCCCGATCGGCGACATGAAGTTCGACGCCCCGCAGCGCGAATTCGTGCTCGTCGCCAACCGCTTTCGCTGGGAAAACTGCCAGGATACCTGGGAGGTCGAACCCGCCCCCGAGCCCGTCGATCCGGCTTTTGCGCCGTGCAATTCCTACGAGCGCGTCAATTGCGGCGTGCATTTCGCGGGCGTGGACAATGTGCGCCGGCGCGGCCTCGACCAGCGCGAGCGCGGGCGCGTGCTCGAATTGCTGACGATCGAAGCGCATCCGGGAGCGATCGTCATGGTGTTTGCGGGCGACGCGGCGATCCGCCTCGAAGGGCCGCACATCGCGTGCCTCATGCAGGATATCGGCGATCCCTGGCCGACCCAATGGCGCCCGCGACATCCGGTCGGCTAAGACGACGCGCCTTTTTGCGCGCAAGACCGTTTACGCCTCGATCGGAGTTTTTCTGCCCGTGCCAGCCAACGACAAACTCATCCTTGCCCTGTCGAACGGACGCATCCTCAAGGAAGTGATGCCGCTGCTTTACGCCGCCGGCATCCGCCCCGAGGCGGAGTTCGACAATCCGGACACGCGCCTGCTGCGCTTCCAGACCAACGATCCGCGCCTCGACATCGTGCGCGCGCGCGCTTTCGACGTTGCCACACTGGTGGCCTTCGGCGCCGCGCATCTCGGCGTTGCGGGCAACGACGTGATCGTCGAGTTCGACTATTCGGAGATCTACGCGCCGCTCGATCTGGGCATCGGCAAATGCCGCCTGTCGGTGGCCGAGCCCGCCGACCTTGCCGGGCGCGACGATCCGCGCAAATGGAGCCATGTGCGCGTCGCCACGAAGTATCCGAACGTCGCGCGCAAGCATTTCGCGCGCCGCGGCGTGCAGGCCGAATGCATCAAAATGAACGGCGCCATCGAACTTGCGCCGGCCTTGGGGCTTGCGCGGCGCATCGTCGATCTGGTCTCGTCGGGCGCCACGCTCAAAGCCAACGGGCTCGTCGAGGTCGAGCACATCGCCGACGTGACCTCGAAGCTGATCGTCAACCGCGCGGCCCTCAAAACGCGGCACGGCGACGTGCAGCCGCTGATCGACCGCATCTCGGAGGTCGCCCGTGCCGCTTGATCTCGACGCGACCAAGCCCGGCTTCGACAGCAAATTCAAGCGCCTGCTGGGCTCGCGCGACGCGCATTCCCAATCGGCCGACGCGATCGCCGCCAAGATCGTGGCCGACGTGCGCAAGCGCGGCGATGCGGCCCTGCTCGAATACACGAATCGTTTCGACCGCACCGCGATCAAGGCGGCCGATCTGCGCATCCGCCCGGCCGAGATTTCGGCGGCTCTCAAAGCTTGCGCGCCGGCGACCGTGAAGGCGCTCGAGCTTGCCGCAAGCCGCATTGCCGCCTACCACGCCAAACAGCATCCGACCGATGCGGTGTGGAAGGACAAAGCGGGCCTGCTGCTGGGTTGGCGCTGGACGCCGATCGACGCGGTCGGGCTCTATGTGCCGGGCGGGCAGGCGGCCTATCCGTCGTCGGTGCTGATGAATGCCGTGCCGGCCAAGGTCGCGGGCGTGCCGCGGCTTGTGGTCGTGGTGCCCACGCCCGACGGCAAGCTCAATCCGCTTGTGCTTGCCGCGTGCAAGATCGCGGGCGTGGACGAGATCTACCGGGTGGGCGGGGCGCAGGCCGTGGCCGCCCTTGCCTACGGCACCAAGACGATCGCGGCGGTCGACAAGATCACCGGTCCCGGCAACGCCTATGTGGCCGCCGCCAAGCGCCTCGTGTTCGGCACGGTCGGCATCGATCTGATCGCGGGCCCCTCCGAAGTCGTCGTCGTGGCCGACGGCAAAAACGATCCGCGCTGGATCGCGGTCGATCTATTGGCCCAGGCCGAGCACGACGAAGCGGCCCAGTCGATCCTGATTTCCGACGACGCGCGTTTCATCGCAGCCGTGAACGCGGCCGTGCTGGCCGAGCTCAAAACGCATCCGCGGCGCGCCATCGCCACCGCCTCGTGGCGCAAGCACGGGGCCACGATCCGCGTGGCCAAGCTCGACGACAGCGTGGCGCTGATCGACCGGCTGGCGCCCGAGCATCTCCAGCTCGCCGTCGCCGCTCCTGAGCGCCTTGCCGCGCGCGTGCGCCATGTCGGCGCGATCTTCTTGGGCCGTTTCGCGCCCGAGGCGTTGGGCGACTATCTTGCCGGGCCCAACCATGTGCTGCCGACCTCGCGCGCCGCCCGTTTCTCGTCGGGCTTGGGCGTGGACGCGTTCGTCAAGCGCACGACCCTGATGGGTGCGGATGCTGCCGGTCTGCGCCGTTTGGCGCCCGCCGGAACCGCACTTGCCGAAGCCGAGGGACTTTTCAGCCACGCGGCTTCGATCGCACTTCGCGCTGCTGCCAAGAGGGGGTAGGGATGGATGGTTCTTCCGACCGCCGCAACCGCATTTCCAAGATCGATCTCGACGAGCAATTGCGCGTAAGGCGCAACGCCGACATCGAGCACGAGCGTACGGTCGCGATTTTCGACCTGCTCGAAGACAACCGTTTCGAGATGGTCGGCGTCGAAGCCGGCCCCTACCATCTGAAACTCTCGATCGAAGAGCAGCGCCTCGCCTTCGACGTGCGCGCCGAACAGGGCGATGCGGTCGAAAAGATCGTGCTCGCACTCACCCCGTTCCGCAGCGTGATCAAAGACTATTTCACGGTCTGCGAAAGCTACTACGACGCGATCAAGCGCCTGTCGCCGACGCAGATCGAGGCCCTGGATATGGGCCGGCGTGCCGTGCACAACGAGGGCTCCGAACTGCTGCGCGAGCGGCTGGAAGGCAAGATCGTGCTCGATCTCAACACTGCGCGGCGGCTGTTCACGCTGATCTGCGTGCTGCACATTCGCGCGTGACGGGCCGATGGCGGCTCCCCCGACGCCGAAGATCGGAAGCCTGCTGTTCTGCTGCACGCTGAACGCCGTGCGTTCGCCCATGGCCGAGGGGCTGGCCAAGCGGCTGATGGGCACGCGCGTCTATGTCGACTCGGCCGGCGTCAAGCGCGAACCGGTCGATCCGTTCGTAATCGCCGCCCTCGACGAGGTCGGCATCGACATCCACCGCCACAAAGCCAAGACCTTCGACGAGCTCGTCGACAGCTCGTTCGACATGATCGTGACCTTGAGCCCCGAGGCGCACCACAAGGCCCTCGAACTCACGCGCATCATGGCCTGCGACGTCGAATACTGGCCCACTTTCGACCCCGCCCTCATCGAGGAGGGCAGCCGCGAGGCGCGGATGGAGGGCTACCGGCAGCTGCGCGACCAGCTCAAGACCCGCATCCTGCGCCGGTTTCCCGACATCGCGCGCGAGGACGCGGACGAGCCCGGCGGATAAGGGCTTGACCCCGGCCCCTTAAAGCGCCAATTTCCCGCAACTTTTGGCGTGCAAGCGCGCGGTTTTCGCGTGGCTCGCGCGCCCAGCGGATTGTTCCGACGGAGGCCTATGGCGAAAGAAGGACTTATCGAATTTTCGGGCGTTGTGCAGGAACTGCTGCCCAATGCGATGTTTCGCGTGAAGCTCGACAACAACCACGAGGTTCTGGCGCACACGTCGGGCAAGATGCGCAAGAACCGCATCCGCGTGCTCGCGGGCGACCGCGTCAATGTCGAGATGACGCCCTACGATCTGACCAAGGGTCGGATCACGTTCCGCTTCAAGTAGGAGCCACTTGGCGCCGCCGCTCGTCCTTGCGTCGGCCAGCCCGCGCCGCTTGGCTTTGCTGGCGCAGATCGGCGTGACGCCGTCTGCGGTGGCGCCGGCGGACATCGACGAGACGCCGCAGCCGCACGAGACTCCGCGCGAGTTGGCGCTGCGCCTTGCCGTCGCCAAAGCCGCTGCCGTTGCTTCCCTCCGCCCCGATGCGGCGATCCTGGCGGCCGACACCGTCGTCGCTGTCGGCCGACGCATCCTGCCCAAGGCCGAAACAAGCGCGCAGGCCGCATCGTGCCTGGCGCTTCTCTCCGGCCGCCGCCATTTTGTGTTCGGCGGCATTTGCCTGATCCTTCCCGGTGCCAAACCGGCGGTGCGCCTGTCGGTCACCACGCTCGCCTTCAAGCGCCTGACGCAAACCGAAATCGACGCCTATCTCGCCGGCGGCGAGTGGGACGGCAAGGCCGGCGGCTACGCCATTCAGGGCTCGGCCGCCGCGTTTGTGCGGTTTTTGTCGGGCTCCTACACCAACGTCGTCGGCCTCGATCTTTTCGAGGTGGCACAAATGCTCAAAGGACGCGCCCTGCTATGAGAGCGCCCACGGACGAAATCTTCGTCGAAACCCGCAAGGATGCGTATCGCGCCGTCGCCCTCGTGCAGGGTGCCTTGCGCGACGTGGCGAGCGAAGCGTTCGACCGGCGCTTGGCGGTCGGCACCATCCATGTGGCGCGTGTGGCGCGCCTTGTGCCGCAGCTTGGCGCCATCCTCGATCTCGAAGGCGGTGCGCGCGCATTGATGGACGTGCCGGGCCGGGCCCCCGAACAGGGGGCGTTGCTGCGCGTGCAGATCGTCGAGCCGCCCTTTGGCGAAAAACTCGCCAAGGCCTCGCGCAATCTCGCGATCGCCGGGCGCTTTTGCGTGCTCACACCGGGCGGCAAGGGCGGGGCGATCTCCAAGCGCTTGGTCGGTCCCAAGCGCGAAGCACTTGGCGAAATGGCCGCGCGCCTGGTGCAGGAAGGCGAAGGCCTCAATCTGCGCCTCGCGGCGGCTTACGTCGCCGCCGAGCGCGTCGAGGCCGAACTTGCAAAGCTACGCGCAACAGCTGCCTCGCTCGCGGGCGAGCTTGGCGGGCACCCACGCATGCTGCTCGCCGACGATCCGTTTGCGGCCCTGCTGCGCACGCTCGCCCCGCAGGACACGCCCGCGATCTTTTGCGACACGGCCGAAGCATTGCGCGCCGCGCGCGAGGGGCTTGCCGAACTTTTCCCGGATGTCGCCGGGTTCGTGGCGCGCGTCGCCGACCCCAAATTGTTCGAACGCTACGGCGTCGGCGACATTCTCGCCTCGGCCGAGGCCACACGCGTCGATTTGGCCGGCGGAGCGTGGCTCGCGATCGAGCCGACGGCGGCCCTCGTCGCGATCGACGTCAACCAAGGCAATTCGCGCCAGTCGCCGGTCGAGATAAACGTGGCGGCGGCGCGCGAGATCGGGCGGCAATTGCGGCTGCGCGATCTGGGCGGGCTCGTCGCGGTCGATTTCCTGCGCATGGCCAAACCCGGCGAGCGCACGCGCACGCTCGAGGCCGCCAAACACGCCACGCAATCCGACCGGCGGCGCGTGGACGTGCTCGGCTTTACGCCGGGCGGTGTGGTCGAAATGACGCGCGCGCGCGCGCGCGGCGGCTTGGTCGACTGAAGCACGGGACGGGGGCAGGGCGATGTCGCAAATCGTCGAACTCAAGCGCAAGCCGCGCAAGGCCAAATGCCCGATCTGCGCGCGGCCGTCGCTCGCCGGCCTCGAGCCATTCTGCTCGAAGCGCTGCAAAGACGAAGATCTGCGCCGCTGGCTCGACGGCGGCTATCGCATCCCGACCGACGAGGGGCCGGACGCGCCCGACGTGCCGTGAGCACGGGCGCACTGCCGGATTTCGTCGAACATTGCGTCGAATTGCTCGGCGATCTCGGGCCCGTCGCGGCCCGGCGCATGTTCGGCGGCTGGGGGCTCTATGTGCAAGGCTGCATGTTTGCCCTCATCGCCGACGAGGTGCTGTATCTGAAGGTCGATGCCGAGAGCCGGCCGCTGTTCGAAGCCGAAGCGTTGCCGCCTTTCGTCTATGAAGCGCGCGGCAAGCGCCAGGCGCTGAGCTATTTCCAGCCGCCCGACACGGCGATGGAAGACCGTGCCGAGATGCGCCCCTGGGCGCGCGCGGCGGCCGATGCAGCGTTTCGTGCGGCGGCCGCCCGCAAGCCGAAGCCGACCCCGCGCAAGGCGGCGGGCCTCCTCAATCTCGGCCCCAAGACGGGCGCGTGGCTTGCCGAAATCGGCATCCACACGCCTGCCGACTTGAAGCGCGTCGGGGCCGTCAAAGCCTATGTGCTGGTCAAGCGGCGCATGAAAGACGTGTCGACGATCCTGCTCTATGCGCTGCACGGGGCGCTTGCCGGCACGCGCTTCGACAAGCTCGATGCGGCCACCAAACGCAAACTCGTCGAAGCGGCCCAAATCGAGGCTAAGCGGCTGGAAAAGCGGCTGGATTCCCCGAAAAAGGCGGCCAAGGCCAAGCATTGACAGGGCGGCGTTGCCCTTCTATAAGCGCGGGTCTGTCGCATTACCCGGTGCCCAGGTAGCTCAGTTGGTAGAGCATGCGATTGAAAATTGCAGTGTCGTTGGTTCGATTCCGACCCTGGGCACCATTTCTTTTCAAGGGGTTATGGCATTTTAGGACAGTGAAAGTTCCCTATTTTTCCAACGTCAATCTAATAGTCTTTTCCAAAACCCTTGAAATCCCACGTTTCTTTTTGGAAAAACTGTCGTCGCATTACGTTACTTCGGAACTCTGATTTTTTGGAGTTTACGATGCCATCGCCTCCGCCAACGAAAGTTACTTTAGAGTTTTCGCGGCGTTTAAAAAAAATCCGCGAGTTGAGTCGATTTGGTTCAGCGGAACAATTTGCGAAAGAAATTAATATACATCCTCATACCTACCGGTTGTGGGAAGCCGGCAAGAGGGAACCCAGCTTAGAAACTTTGTGTAAAATTGCAGATAAGCTAGAAACTACTTTAGACTATCTAGTGCGAGGGCCGCGCAGATGATTTTTATAAAGTCTCAACATGGTTTGTTTGAAGCTGTCGCATAGTGGTACGCTTAAGCACTGATTCAAGACAGGAAATGGGTGGTCCAAGTTTTTCCAAAACCACTGTTTTTGGTTAGGTATCAGGCAGGTTTTTCCAAAATTTTCTAGCTAAGTATCTGATAAACAAAGAGACTTTTACGATTGAAAATTGCAGTGTCGTTGGTTCGATTCCGACCCTGGGCACCATCTTCTCTTCGACGTGAAACCGACCGATAGGCCGCGCGCGCTTTTTCACGCCTTCGGCTTGTCCCATCCGGTCGTTGCGGCGGCCGAGGCTGCGACCGAATAGAGGGCCCCCGGCGCGTTGCGCGTTTTCTGGAATTCTTCGAGCGTTTGGCCGCGCATCGCTGCGTAGATGTGCAGGTTCGACACGCCGACCACGGCACCCAGTTTCTCGAGCATGAAGAAGATGGCGCCGTAGCGGATGAGGCCGCGCCAGTCGCGGCGGCGGATGAGATCGCGTTCGGTTTCGCTGAGCCCGGCTGTTTCGAAAGCGCGTTCGGGATCGGCCAGGAACGCTGCGCGCGCGGCCGGCACGATGAGCCCGTGCAGGAATTTGTTGATCCGATAGCCCGCGACGCTGCGCGCCAGCGTGAACGGGTACGTGCCCTCGAGTTTATCGACGCCGGCAAGCTGGCGTTCGACATGCGTGCGGTGGCGTGCGTTTTCCGCCGCCGTCGGCGGCGTTGCCGCGTTTTCGTAGATCGCCGTCGCAATGCCCGCCATCGAAGGCAGGTAGTAGGACTGATGGACCTTGCGCACCTGCGCGCTCAGCGCCCCGCGCATCACCAGCCACATGATGATCTCGGCCCCCTCGAAGCCGCCGCGCGTGGCGAGCTCCGCATGGGTCATGCCGGCGATATGCGCCGGGTCCTTCTCGAAGAGATCGAGAAATTCCATGTCCCACGGCGTGTTGTTGAAGCCGCAGCGTTCGCCATGCACCTGGTGCGACAGCCCGCCCGTCGCGACGATCGCGACCGAGATGTCTTCGGGATAGCTCTCGATCGCGCGGCGCAGCGCTTGGCCGAGCTTGAAGCAGCGCGCCGCCGTCGGAATCGGAAACTGCAAGACGCCGATCTGCAGCGGCACGACCGGCACGGGCCACGCCGGTTTGTGCGGCATCATCATGCAGAGCGGCGAAAAGCAGCCATGGTCGAGCGGCCGGTCCTGGAAGAACGACATGTCGAACTCGTCGGCCATCAGCGACGCCCCCAGATGCTGGGCGAGCTTCGGATGGCCCGAGAGCGGCGGCAAATCGCGCGCCCCGCCGCCTTCGTCGGCGACCGCCCAGCTTTCGCCGATGCCGAGGGCGAAGGCCGAGTAGTGGTCGAAGAAAAACGAAGTGACGTGGTCGTTGTAGACGAAGACGAGCGCGTCGGGCTTGCGCGCGGCGAGCCAGACTTCGATGGGCGCAAACGCTTCGAAGATCGGCGCCCAGACGGGATCGCTGCGCTTGTCCTTGTCGTAGGCGAAGCCGATGGTCGGCGTGTGCGAGGCGGCGATGCCGCCGACGATGCGTGCCATGGTGGCTCCCCCTTCAGAGAAAATCGGCGCATGCGGACTCATGCATGCGATTCATCGGGCCTTGCAGAAAACGCCTTTGCTTCGCGCGGCACGGCCGTGCGAGCTTGACCGCCAATCGACGGTGCACGAAACGACCGTCGAACGGGAGCGAGGAGATGCAGATGCGTCGAACATTGCGCGGGTTCGCAAGCGCTGTCGCGGGCTTGCTGGCGTCGGCGGGCATTGCCGCAGCACAAGCGCCGGCCGCCGAGACGCCGCAGCGCGGCGGCACGCTGACCTTCGGCGTTGCGGGCGAGCCGAACACGTTCGACTGCCACGCCACCAACACCTTCGCCGTTCTCCACTACGTGGCGCCGCATTATTCGACGCTGCTCAAATTCGATCCCGACGCCTATCCGCGCGTCGTCGGCGACATTGCGCAAAGCTGGAGCGCTTCGCCCGACCGTCTGACCTGGACCTTCAAGCTGCGCACCGATGCGCTGTTCCATGACGGCACGCCCGTCACGGCCGCCGACGTGAAGGCCACACTCGACCGGCTGCGCAAGCCGCCCGCGGGCACGATCTCGGTGCGCGAGGCGCAGTTCGCCGACATTGCCGCCGTCGATGCGCCCGATGCGCAGACGGTAATCGTGCGCCTGCGCGCGGTCGATGCGGCGTTCGAAGCGGCGATGGCGAGCCCGTGGAATTGCATCTATTCGGCGGCGCTCCTGGCGCGCGATCCGGACTATCCGCAGCGCCGCGTGATGGGCAGCGGCCCGTTCGAGTTCGTCGAATATCGCCAGGGCCAGTATTGGACCGGGCAGCGTTTCGCGCGCTATTTCGAGCCGGGCAAGCCCTATCTCGACGGCTTCCGCGCGGTCTTCATCGAGGGCGCTGCGACGGTCAACGCGCTGTCGGCGGGGCAGATCCAGGCCGAGTTCCGCGGTGTCACACCCACCCAGCGCGACCGCATCAAATCGATCCGCGGCGAGCGCATGAATTTCTTCGAAGGCGACCGGATCAGCGTTTACGTCGTGGCGCTGAACACCGAGAAGCCGTATCTGGCCGATGCGCGCGTGCGGCGTGCGCTCACGCTCGCCCTCGACCGGCGTGTGGGCCAGGCGACGATGACGCGCATCTCCTCGGTGCGCACCGCCGGCGGCTTCCTGCGGCCCGGCACGCCGATGGCGGCAACGCCCGAGGAGCTTGCCAAAGCGCCCGGCTTCGGCCCCGACATTGCCGCCGCGCGCGCCGAGGCGCGCCGTCTGCTGGCCGAGGCCGGCCAGTCGCAGCTGTCGATCCGCCTCGTCACGCGCTCGATCGAAAATCCGCACCAGCAGCTTGCGGTCTATCTCGTCGACCAATGGCGGCAGATCGGTGTTGCGGCCGAAAACGTGAAGCTCGAAACCGCCCCTTGGACCGCAACGCTCCAGGCCGGCAATTTCGACGCGATCACGGATTTCTCCGCCGATCCGGTCGACGATCCTTCGATCCAGCTCGAGCGTTTCACCTCGTTCGACCGCGCACCCAACAACGCCTCGCGCGCGATCGACCGCACGCTCGACGATCTTTTCGAGCGCCAGCGCCGCATGTCCGATCCCGTCGAGCGCCGCCGCTTGGTTCGCCAGTTCGAAGACCGCCTGCTGTCGGAGGCGCATACGATTCCTTTGTTCTGGGCCTATCGCATCATCCCGGTCGCCGCCGAAGTGCGCGGCTGGCCGTTCAGCCCGAGCCATTTCCTGTTCCAGGATCTGTCGACAGTTTGGCTCAAGCAATAGACCCTGCCGCCGCGACCGGCGTGGCGGCAGGGTTTGCGGGTGGCTGTCAGGCCCGCAGCACGTCGCGCACGCGGTCGGGCGTGAAGGGCGCGTTGCGCAGCCGTCGGCCGGTGAGGCTCGCGATCGCGTTGGAAACCGCCGGCATCACCGACGCAAGGCCGAGTTCGCCCACCGGCAGCGGGATCTCGCCGCTGCGGATGATGTTGATCTCGATCTGCGGCATTGCCGACATGCGCAGCACCTCGTAGTCCAACAGATTCTGCTGCTGCACCGCGCCGTTCTTGAAGCTGATCCGCTCGGTGAGAGCACTTGACAGGCCCCAGACGAGCGAGCCTTCGACCTGCTGGCGGATGTTTTTGGGCTGCACCGGCAGGCCGACATCGACAGCGCACCACATCCGACTTACGGCGATCCGGCCGCGCGCGCGGTCGAGGCTTGCTTCGACCATCACCGCCGCGATCGATTCGCCGAGCTGCGGAACGCCGAGCCGTGTGAGCGCCATGCCGTAGCCGGTATTGCCGGTCGACTGCTTGGGCCAGCCTGCCATCATGGCGACCTGCTCGACCGCCAGGCGGCCGCGCGGGTCCTTCAGGATCCGCAGCCGATAGGCGACGGGATCGAGGCCTGCAAGGCGTGCCAACTCGTCCACCATCGCCTCGATCGCGAACGCGTTGGGCCCCGCACCGATGCCGCGCCATGCCGCCGAGCGCACGCCCGGGTTTTCGTAGATATGTTCGGCCTGGTGCGTCTCGACGTCGTAGAGCGGCACGTCGGCATGCGCCATCACGATATGGTCGACGCCGTTCTGCGCGTCGAGCCGCGGCTGGCCGTAGACTTGCGTGACCACGAGGTCGGCGGCGATGCGGTGGCGCCAGCCGACGATTTTGCCCGCCGCATCGAGGCCCACATCGATCTTATGGGCCGTCATCGGCCGGCAATGCGCGTTGGCGACGTCGTCTTCGCGGGTCGACATCAGCTTGACCGGTTTGCCGACGGCTTTGGACACTTCGACCGCTTCGGTCACGTACTCGATCTGCGCCCGGCGGCCGAAGCCGCCGCCCATCGGCAGCACGTTGAACTTGACCTTGTCCGCCGCCACGCCGGCGATGCGCGCGGCTTCGTCGCGCGCGCGCGACGGCCATTGCGTGCCCGCCCAGACTTCGACGCCATCGGCCGTGACCGAGGCGACGCAAGTCAACGGCTCCATCTGCGCGTGGTAGACATAGTCGGTCGTGAATTCGCCGCTCACGCGGCGCGCGGCCCCGGCAAGGGCCGGTGCGACCGCACCCGACCGGCGCCCGACGACGACGGTCTGCGCTTCGTCGCGCACATGGGCAAGGTAGGTTTCGCGGCCGACATCGGAATCGAATGCCGAGCCGCGCGCGCTGTTCCACTCGACCTTGAGGTTGGCGCGCGCCTCGAGCACCGTCTCGATGCGCTCGCCGACGATCGCGACGCCTTGGGCGAGCGGGAGCACCGCCACGATGCCCGGACGGCGCGCGATCTCGGCGCCGTTGTGCGACCGCGGTGCCGCGTCCATGACGGGCGAACGCGCCACCACGCCGTAGAGCATGCCCGGCACCTGCACGTCGATCGCGTAGACCGCCTTGCCGGTCGCTTTGCCCGGCACGTCCCAGCGTTTCACGTCGTGCCCGACGAGCCGGAACCGCGACACGGGCTTCAGCATGGTCGGTGCGATTTCGGGAAGCTGTGCGGGAACCTGCGCGAAGGTCGCGATTTCGCCGTAGCTGAGGCGCCGGTTCGAGGCGGCATGCACGACCACGCTCGGCTCGGTCGCAAGTTCGGACACCGGCACGCCCCAGCGTGCTGCGGCGGCATCCATGAGCATGCGGCGGGCTTGCGCACCGGCGGTGCGGATGGCCATCCAGTAGCCGCGCGTCGTGAGGCTGCCGACGACGAATTGCGAGCGGAAGATCGGATGGTCGTAGGCAGCCGCCACCGGTGCGGTTTGCACGGCCACGCGCTGCCAGTCGGCATCGAGTTCCTCGGCGATGATCAGCGGGATCGTCGTGTTTGTGGCCTGGCCCATTTCGGGCGCAGGGGCAGCGATCGTGATGCGGCCGTCGGCCGCGATCGTCACATACGCGTTGAGGCGCGATGCGGAAGCCTGCGCGTCCGCGTCGGCGCTTTCGACGAGCGTGAAGGCGAAAGCGAGGGCGCCGGCCGTTCCTTTGAGGAAACCGCGGCGGTCGACGGCGGCGCTGTCGAGCAGATTGGCGCTCATGTGTCAGCCCTCCCGCGCGGCGCGTTGGACCGCGGCGACGATCTGGCCGTAGGAGCCGCACCGGCACAGATTGCCGTCCATATGTTCGACGATCTGCTCGCGCGTGGGCTTGGGGTTTTTGGCGAGCAAGCCGGCCGCCTGCATGATCTGGCCGGATTGGCAGTAGCCGCATTGCGGCACCTGCTCTTCGACCCATGCGCGGACGAGCGGATGGCCGTCGCCGCGCGGCAGGCCTTCGATGGTCGTCACGCGTTTGCCGACCGCGTCGGCGATGCTGGTTGCGCAGGCGCGCACGGGCTGGCCGTCGAGATGCACGGTGCAAGCGCCGCATGCGGCGACACCGCACCCGTATTTTGTGCCGGTGAGTTTAAGATGTTCGCGCAGGATCCAGAGCAGCGGCGTGTCCTTCGCGGCGTCGACTTGCCGTTGCTGGCCGTTCACGTTGAGCGTCATCATGGGTTCCTCCTCCGGCCGTTTGTCGGCCTATGTTGTTTTCGGCTATCGCGTATTTTTCGTGGCGGTCGGCGATGGCGGCGGCAAAAGCGCCGTCGTGCCCGGCTTCTTCGAGCATGCGGGCGGCTTCGCGCATTTCGGCCGCCCGCCGCACGCCGTGGCGCTTCACGCGGCCCGGCATCGTGCGCGCGATCTCGGCCCAATCCATGCCGGGATAGGAGGCCGTCAAACTCGCCAGCACGGCCGGCATCACGCCGGCGGCGTTGGCCGCGGCATTGAGATCGACCATGATGGCCTCGAGGCCTTTGATCACGATCGAACGGCAAAGTTTGGTGGCCGAGGCAACGCCGATGCGGTCGGCGACCGCGTCGATCTTCATGCCGAGCCGATTGAGGCGTGCGGCAAGGGCGGCAGCATCGGCACCGCCCGCAAGGATCGGTACGGCAATGCCGGGGCCAGCGACCGGCGCCATGACCGCGAACTCGACGAAGCTGGCGCGCGAAGCGGCGACCGCTGCGGCAACCGCCGCTTTGGTGGTGGGCGAAATGGAATTGAGATCGACATAGATCTGCGAAGCCGCAAGGGCGCTCGCGCATTGGCGCGCGGCTTCGATGGCGGCATCCGCCGTGACGGCCGAAACCACGACATCGGCCCCGCGGCAGGCATCCGCCCAGTCGCTTGCGACGCGCACCTGCGCATCGGCCGCGATCGCCTTCAGCTTCGGCGCTTTTTCAGGATCGGCAAAGAGGCGGTCGAAGGTGCTTACCGATACGCCCGCTTGGGCGGCGAGTTGGCGGCCGAAAAGCTGGCCAACTTCGCCGAAGCCGATGAAGGCGATTTTGGTTTCCATTTACTCTTCCTCCCGCCACGGCACGTAGGCGAGGCCCGCTTTTTCAAGCGGCGCGCGCATTGCGTAGAGATCGAGCCCCAGCGTGCCGGCGGCGAGTTTTTCGCGTTTGGCGGTTTCGTTGGCAAGCCGCGCTTCGCCGGCTGCGACGGTTGCTGCGATCTCGCGGCGCGGCACCACGAGCACGCCGTCGTCGTCCGCGACGATGGCGTCGCCCGGCTTCACCAAAGCGCCCGCACACACGACGGGCACGTTGACCGCTCCGAGCGTGGCCTTGACGGTCCCCTTGGCCGAGACGGCGCGCGACCACACCGGAAAGCCCATCTCTTTGAGCGTGGCGACGTCGCGCACGCCCGCATCGATCACGAGGCCTTGGCAGCCGCGCGCCTTGGCCGATGTGGCCAGCAGATCGCCGAACATGCCGTCGGTGTTGTCGGCCGTGACGGCGACGACGAGAATGTCGCCGGGGCCGCATTGCTCGATCGCGACATGGATCATCCAATTGTCGCCGGGCTGGGCCAGCACGGTGATCGCCCGGCCCGCGATCGCGGCCCCCGGCCAGATCGGGCGCATATAGGGCTTCAAGAGACCGAAGCGGCCCATCGCTTCGTGCGCGGTCGCAACGCCGAGCGGAACAAGCCGGGCCAGCAAACCGGCGTCGAGCTGCGGCACTCCGGTGACGACGACGGGTTTCATCGCAGTTCCTCGACCACGTCGGGGAAGATGCGCTGGTAGGCTTCGGCGTAGGTCATCGGCTTGCCCGAATTGCGGCTGCCCTGCACGCCGCGATTGAGGGCGACGCGCGTATAGTATTCCCAGAGATGCTTCTGGGCCGCCAGGATTTCGAAGGCCTGGCGCTTGGTCTCCCAAACTTCGTCGATCTTCAGCAGCAGATTGGGTTTGTAGTTGCACTGTTCGGGCTGATGCGGCTCGAACAAGAACACGGGCGGGGCCAGATAGGCGCGCGCCGGGTCCGGCTTGTGGCCCGCCGCCTGCGCCACGATGCGCGCTTCCTGCGCAAAGTGTGCAGCCAGCGGATGGTCGAAATTGTAGGGATCTTCGAGCGCATGCGTGAGCACGAAGGACGGTTTGAGCTCGCGATAGATGTCGACCATGCGGTCGAGCATCGCCTCGGTCGTGCGCAACGGATAGTCGCCCGCATCGAAAAATTCGATTTCGGCCCCCAGCAAAGCGGCAGCGCGCTCGGACTCGGCCTGGCGCTGGGCCTTGACCTCGGCCATGTCGACGCCGGCCTTTTTCCACGCCCATTGGCTCTCGCCGCGCTCGCCATAGGCAAGGCAGACGATCTTCATGCGGTAGCCTTTGCGCGCATGCAGCGCGATGGCCCCGCCCGCACGCCAGACGAAATCGCCGGGATGGGCGGAAACGACGAGACCCGATTTTTCAGCGCTCATGTTCATCCTTCAAATGCTTGGGCAGATGTTTGGGCATAGGCATAACCGTCGAACAGCAGGCGCGCCGTGCGCAGCAGACCCGCACGCTCGACGACGGGTTGCGCATCCGTGCCGCCGACCTCGAGGGCCACTTCGAGCACGCCGGTCGGATGTTCGATCGACAATAGGCGCGTGCGGCCCGCGGGCATGCGCGCGACGCGTGCCGCCGGCGTGCCGGGCAGGGCGGCCGCGGTCGCAACACTGACGGCCGCGAACACGCCGATCGAGGCATGGCACGCATGCGGGATGAAACTGCGCGTGCACAAGGTGCCGCCGGCGAGCGGCGGTGCCACAAGCGCCATTTTCGGAATCACTTTGGCGCTGACGTCGCCAAGCCCCATCAGGCGGCCCGCTTCGAGGCGAATTTCTTCGAGCCGCGCTTTGAGGGCGACGTCTTTGTCGAGGGCGTCTTGCGTTTCGTAGCCGGTGCGGCCGACGATTGCGGCTTCGAGCACGACCACGGGCATGCCGTTGTCGATCAAGGTGGCGTCGATGCCGGCCACGCGATCGACGGCATTGCCGGTCGGCAGCAATTTGCCGCAGACCGAGCCTTCGGCGTCGAGAAACGCGACGCGGATCGGCGCTGCTGTCCCCGGCACGCCGTCGATGCGCGCCGTCCCGTCGTAGGAAACGCGTTTGCCCGGGGTTTGCACGGCAAGTTCGGCCAGCGTGCCCGTGTTGAGGGTGCGCACGCGCACGCGCGTTTCGCCGTCCGCAAGATCGAGCAGGCCGCGCTCCAGCGCAAACGGAGCGACGCCCGCAAGGATGTTGCCGCAATTGGGCGTGTAGTCGATGCGGGCTGCGTCAAGCAGCACCTGGCCGAAACGGAATTCGACGTCGCAGCCGGCATCTTTTGCGCGTGCCACGATCGCGATCTTGCTGGTGAGCGGGTGCGCGCCGCCGATCCCGTCGATCTGGCGCGCATCGGGCGAGCCCATGATCGAGAGAATTGCCGCGTCGCGCGCGGCCGGATCCGCCGGCAAATCGTCGGCGAGAAAATAGGCGCCCTTCGACGTTCCGCCCCGGAACATCATGCAACGGATGCGCGTTTGGATCGGTCCCTCCCAAATCTTGTTCGGTCTTTTCTGCGCTTTGGTACCGCGATGCAGCAAATGCTTTGTTCGGAGGTTTCAATGAATCCGATGCATATATGCGCTCAGCCGGCTTTTCGCGCACCCAGAGCGCGGTTGCGCGCGGTCAATTCCCGCACCACGAGTTTGCGCAAATCGGTGGCGATGGCCGACAGGGGTACGGCGCGTTTCGAGACGATGCCGATCTGCCGCGTGACACTCGGATTGCGCAGTTCTTTGACGCGCAAGCCCGTCATCTCGGCTGAGCTCAGCGCCATGCGTGGCACGACGGCCATCGCAACGCCTGAGCGTACGACGCCGATCGCGCTGGCGATATGCTGCACCTCGTAGCGCCAATTGAGCGTCTCGCGCCGGCTGCCGAGCGCATCGTCGATCATCATGCGGTTGCCGGTATGGGTCGAAATTCGCACCAGCGGCTGTTCGTCGATGTCGGCCCAGGTCACGGCCGCACCGTTGCCGAGCGGCGAATCGCGGTGGCAAATCAATACGAAAGGGTCGCGCGCCAAGGTCTGGATGTTGAAATCCCAGCGATGCGCGGACACGAGCGTTATGGCGAATTCGACCGTGCCGTTTTCGACAAGTTCGGCGATTTCGGTGGCGGCATTGTCGTGGATGCGCAGCATCACGTCGGGATGGTCTTTGCGGAAGGTGGGCAGGATCGACGGCATCAGGCCCGCCGCGATCGTCGGCAGGCACGCGATCGCGAGGCGCTCCTGGCGCACTTTCCCGAGGCCGCGGATGGCGTCGAGCGAAGCGCCCATCTCGTCGATCAAGGCGCGCACGCGCGGCAACAGGCCCAAGCCCGCCGAGGTCAGCGAAACCTCGCGCGTGGTCCGCGACAGCAATTTGACCCCGAGATTGTCCTCGAGCTTGCGGATGCGGTGGCTGAGGGCGGTCTGCGAGAGATTGAGGTGGGCGGCCGCCATCTGGAAGCTGCCGCGCTCGGCGATCGCGACAAAGGCGTGCAGGCCCAGAAAATCGATGCGCATGGGTTTCTCCGCAAAAAGATCGTCGGCGCGCGCGAGCTATCATGCAGAATTTTCATTAAACGTCCAAATCATTCCATTTTCTTCCGCCCCCCATGTAGCCTAGACATCGACCATAAACCGGGAGAAAAACGCCGAATGACGAGTCGCGCGCAGATCGCGTTCTTGCCAGGGTTGCTGTGCGACGCCAGCGTGTTCGCAAGCCAGATCGCTGCTCTTTCGCCGCATGCCGACGTGGCGGTCGCCGATTTTGCGGCCGAAGATTCGATCGCCGGCATGGCGCGCGCGGCCTTGGCCCTGTTCGAGGGCAAGCTGTCGCTGGTCGGCTATTCGATGGGTGGACGCGTGGCGCTCGAAGCCGTACGCATGGCGCCCGACCGGATCGAGCGGCTTTGCCTGATGGACACGGGCTTTGCGCCCGCGCGCGAAGCCGAATTGCCCGGCCGCCGCAAGCTCGTCGATCTCGCCAACCGCGAGGGCATGCAAGCGCTCGCGTCCCAATGGCTGCCGCCGATGGTGCATCCGGCGCGCGAAAACGACGCAGGCTTGATGGGCCCGCTTGCCGACATGGTCCTGCGCGCGACCCCGGCCCAGCATGCGCGCCAGATCCAAGCTCTGATCGAGCGGCCCGATGCCACGCCCGTGCTGCCTACGATCCGGTGCCCCACCTTGGTGCTGGTCGGGCGCCAGGATCGTTGGGCCACGCTCGCCCAGCACGAAGCGCTGGCCGCCGCCATCCCGGGCGCGCGCCTCGAGGTGATCGAAGAGAGCGGGCATTTTTCGCCGGTCGAGCAGCCGGCGGCGGTATCCGCCGCCCTGTTGCGCTGGATCGGCGTCGATGTTCCGGAACGGCAAAGCGCATGACCGCCGATACGATCCCCGACACGCCGATGTTCGACCGCGCACGCCAGCTGCGCGGCTATCGCCTCAACAAGGCGACGATGGCGCTGCGCTTTCCCGAACGGCGCGACGCGTTTCGCCGCGATCCCGCGGCCTATCTCGATTCCTACGGGCTGACGGCGGAAGAAAAACGCGCCGCCCTTGCCTGCGATTGGCGCGAACTCGTGCGCTTGGGCGGCAACGTGTTCTACGTGCTCAAATTGTCGGCGATCTATCCGGCCAAGATGACCGAAATCGGCGCGCACCAGGCGGGCATCGAACACGAGACGTTTCTGCGCGAACGGTTGGGCAAGAAATAGATGGCGATTCTCGTTGGCGGTCTCGGCTGTTCGCACGTGCCCTCGATCGGCGCTGCCCTTGACAAGGGCTTGATGCAGACGCCCGACTGGAAGCCGTTTTTCGACGGGATCGGCCCCGGGCGCGACTGGGTCGCGGCCCAGCGCCCGGACATCGCCGTGGCGATCTTCAACGACCACGGCAACGCGTTTTTCCTCGACCGCGTGCCGACCTTCGCCGTCGGCTGCGCCGACCGCTACGAAATCGCCGACGAAGGTTGGGGCCCGCGCCCGCTGCCGGCGTTCGACGGCGATGCCGCCTTCGGCTGGCATCTGGCCGATACGCTGGTCGCCAACAGTTTCGATCCGACGGTGCTGCAGGAGGTCGAGGTCGACCACGGTCTGCAGGTGCCGATGGAGCTGTTCTGGGGGCGCCCTGCCGCACGTTGGCCGGTGCGGGTCGTGCCGATCTTCGTGAACGTGATCCAGCAGCCCACGCCGCTGCCGAGCCGCTGCTACGCGTTCGGTGCAGCGCTCCGCCAGGCGATCGACAGTTTCCCGGGCGATGCGCGCATTGTGGTGCTGGGTACGGGCGGGCTGTCGCACCAGTTGCAGGGCGCCAGGGCCGGTTTCGTCAATCCCGCCGCCGACCGCGCCTTTCTGGCCGACATCGCGCGCGACCCCGAAAAGCTTGCCTCGATGTCGCGCGAAGACTATGTGCGCGTGTTCGGCAGCGAAGGGGCCGAACTCATCATGTGGCTCGTCATGCGCGGTGCGCTCGATCGCGCGGTCCGCGTGTGCCATTCGCATTATTTTGTGCCCGCTTCGATGACCGGTGTTGGTATGCTTGTGCTTGAAAACGCCGCAAAAGCGATCTGACGACCCAAAAAAAACGCCAAGGAGGAAACCATGTTTCGACGCACGCTTCTTCGAACCGCTGTTGCCGCGGCCGGCATCGTGCTGGCCGCTTCCGGCGCTTCGGCGCAGGAGACCTTCAAGGTCGGCCTCATTCTGCCGATGACCGGGCCGTTCGCCTCGACCGGCAAGCAGATCGCGGCGGCCGCCAATCTCTATGTCCAGCAGAAGGGTGCCGTCGTCGCCGGCAAGCGCATCGAGATCGTCCTCAAGGACGATACGGGTGTCGCCGACGTCACGCGCCGCATCGCGCAGGACCTCATCGTCAACGACAAGGTCTCCGTCATCGCGGGCTTCGGCTTGACGCCGCTCGCCCTTGCGACCGCACCGCTTGCGACACAGGCCAAGACGCCGATGGTCGTGATGTCGGCGGCAACCTCGATCATCACCGAGCGTTCGCCCTTCATCGTGCGCACGGCGCAGACCGTGCCGCAGATCGTGACGCCGTTCGCCGAATGGACCCTCAAGCAGGGCATCAAGCGCATGGCGACGCTGGTTTCCGACTACGGCCCCGGCCACGACGTCGAAAAATTCTATTCCGACACGTTCAGGGCCGGCGGCGGGACCATCGAAAATCTGCGCGTCCCGCTCGCGAACCCCGACTTCGCCCCTTTCCTGCAGCGCATCGCCGACATGAAGCCCGAAGCCGTGCTCGTGTTCGTTCCGTCGGGCGTGGGCTCGCAGTTCATCAAGCAGTTCGTCGAACGCGGCATGGACAAGAGCGGCATTCGTCTGATCGCCACCGGCGACGTCACGGACGACGACATCCTGAACCCAATGGGCGACGTCGCCCTCGGCCTCGTGACCGCGCACCATTATTCGGCCGCGCACGACAGCCCGGAGAACAAAGCGTTCGTTGCGGCCTTCAGGGCGGCGAATGGCGGCATGCGTCCCAATTTCATGGCCGTGAGCGGCTATGACGGCATGCATGCCATCTACGAAGGGCTCAAGAAGTCGAACGGGCAGGGCGGCGAAGCGCTGGTCAACGCGATGAAGGGCCTCAGCTGGATGAGCCCGCGCGGCCCCGTCTCGATCGACGCCGAAACGCGCGACATCGTGCAGAACGTCTATATCCGTCGCGTCGCCCGCGTCGACGGCGAACTCTACAATATCGAGTTCGAGACGATCCCGAACGTCAAAGACCCGGCGAAGGGCAAGTAAGCAATGCGGCTCTGCCTGCAAGCGAGGCGCATCGCGTGCTGACGATCCTGTTCGACGGCATTGCCTACGGCATGGTGCTGTTCGTGCTGGCCTGCGGACTCTCTGTGACGCTCGGATTGATGAATTTCGTCAATCTGGCGCACGGAGCGTTCGCGATGGCCGGGGGCTACACGACCGCCATTCTGATGAACCGCTACGGCTGGTCCTTCATCGCCACGCTGCCGATGGCGTTTTTCGTGCCGGCCTTGGTCGGCTTGCTGCTCGAGCGTACGCTCTATCGGCGGCTCTACGGCGCATCGCATCTCGACCAGGTTCTTTTTTCGATCGGTCTCGTGTTCATGGCCGTGGCGGCGACCGACTATTTCATGGGCTCGCAGCCGCAGCTGATCCAGATTCCGGAATGGCTGCGCGGGCGCGTCGACATCTTCGGCGTGCAGGTCGGCCTCTACCGCAGCTTCATCATCGCCGTGTGCGGCGTGCTCGTGATCGCCCTGCAGCTCGTGCTCACGCAAACGCGGTTCGGCAGCCGGCTGCGCGCGGCGGTCGACGATCCGCGCGTGGCGCGCGGGCTCGGCATTCCGGTGGAATTCGTGTTCGCGGTCACGTTCGCGGTCGGCTCCGGCATTGCCGGGCTCGGCGGCGCGTTGGGGGCCGAGATCCTCGGCCTCGACCCGACCTTCCCGTTCAAATTCATGATCTACTTCCTGATCGTGGTCACGGTCGGCGGAACCTCCAGCCTGATCGGACCGTTTTTGGCGGCCCTGCTGCTCGGCATCGCCGATGTGGGCGGCAAATACTTCGTGCCCGAACTCGGCGCGTTCGTCATCTACACGGTCATGATCGTCGTGCTCGTCTTCCGCCCCAAAGGGCTTTTTGCGAGGGGCTGAGGCGATGGCGAAGTTCGCAGATTCCGTGGCCGATCGGGCGGCAGCGTCGCTGCTCAAGCGCGGCCGCTGGCGGCCGGCCGAGATCCTGTTCTGGCTCGTCGCGTTCGGCGCCGTCTATGCGTTGCCCGGGCACCATCTGATTCTCAACGAGATCGCGATCATCGGCCTGTTCGCCGTGTCGCTCGATCTGATCCTGGGGTTTGCCGGCATTGCCTCGCTCGGCCACGCGGCGTTTTTCGGCGTCGGGGCCTACGCCGCCGGCCTGCTCGCGATCCATGTCACGGCCGATCCGGTGCTGGGTCTCGTTTTCGCGACGCTGCTGATGGCGGTGGTGGGCTATGTCAGCAGTTTCCTCGTGCTGCGCGGGGCGGATCTCACGCGCCTGATGGTCACGCTCGGGGTCGCCCTCGTCTTCGGCGAGATCGCCAACAAAAACGGCTGGCTCACGGGCGGTGCCGACGGCTTGCAGGGGATTTTCATGGCGCCGGTCTTCGGCGTGTTCGAGTTCGATCTGTTCGGGCGAACGGCCTTCGCCTACAGCCTTGTCGTCACGTTCTTGCTGTTTGTCGTGGCGCGCCGCATCGTCGCGTCGCCTTTCGGCCTGTCGCTTCTCGCCATCCGCGACAATCCGCTGCGCGCGCGCGCGATCGGCATCCCGGTCAATGCGCGCCTGTCCGCGATCTACGCGATCGCGGCGGCCTATGCGGGCGCCGCCGGTGCCCTCCTGGCGCAATCCGCGCAATTCGTGTCGATCGACGTTCTGGCGTTCCACCGCTCGGCCGACGTGCTGCTGATGCTGGTGATCGGCGGCACCGGCTATCTTTACGGCGGCATCGTGGGTGCGATCGTGTTCAAGGTGCTGCAGGAAGTCATCTCCGATTGGACGCCGCAATACTGGACCTTCTGGGTCGGCGCCTTGCTCGTCGTGCTGGTGCTCGTCGGCCGCGACCGTGTGGGCGCGCGCGTTTCGCAGCTTTGGGCGCGCCTCGGCCGCGGGACGCGCTAGCATGTCGGCTCCCGCCCTCGAAACGCGCGGCCTGATGAAACGCTTCGGCGGCATCGTCGCGACCAACGACGTGAGCTTTCGTTTGGCCCAGGGCGAGCGGCACGCGCTGATCGGCCCCAACGGCGCGGGCAAAACCACCTTCGTCAATCTGCTGACCGGCGTGCATGCGCCCTCGGCCGGGCAGATTTTTCTCGAAGGCCAGGAGATCACGAATCTGAGCGCCGAGCGGCGCGTGAAGCGCGGTCTTGTGCGCACGTTCCAGATCAACCAGCTCTTCGGCGCCATGACGCCGCTCGAAACGCTCGGCGTCGCCGTGTCCGAGGTGGGCGGCAGCGGTGCCGATTGGTGGCGCGTTGCGGGCTCGAAAGCCCGCGTTCTCGACGACATCGCCGAAATCGCGGCGCGCTTCGGCCTCGCCGATGTGCTCGAGGCGCGGACCGCGACCTTGCCCTACGGCAAACAGCGGCTGCTCGAGATCGCGGTGGCGTTCGCCTGCCGCCCGCGCGTGCTGCTGCTCGACGAGCCGGCCGCCGGCGTGCCCGAGGCCGAACGCCAGGAATTGCTGGCCACGGTGTGCGCCTTGCCGCGCGACGTTTCGATCCTGCTGATCGAGCACGACATGGATCTGGTCTTCTCGTTTGCCGAGAAAATCTCCGTGCTCGTGGACGGCGCCTTGCTGACGCAAGGCACCGTCGCCGAAATTTCGCGCGATCCCCGCGTGCGCGCGGTCTATCTCGGGGAGAGCGCCGATGGATGAGCTGCTGGTGCTGCGGGATCTTGCGGCCGGCTACGGCGAAGCGCGCGTGATCGCGGGCATCGACGTGGAACTGCGCGCCGGCCGTTCGCTTGCAGTGCTCGGCCGCAACGGTACGGGCAAGACGACGCTGCTCAACACGGTCATCGGCGCCACGCGCCACATGGGCGGCAGCGTGGCGTTCGCGGGCCGCGACATCACGCGTCTTTCGTCGGACGCGCGCGCGCGCATCGGCATCGGCTGGGTCCCGCAAGAACGAAACATTTTCCGTTCGCTGACGGTCGACGAAAACATGACCGCTGTCGCGTTGCCGGGGCCCTGGACGAAAGAGCGCGTCTATGCGCTGTTTCCGCGCCTTGCCGAGCGGCGCCGCAATTTCGGCAACCAGCTTTCCGGCGGCGAGCAGCAGATGCTGGCGATCGGCCGCGCCCTCGTGCTCAATCCGCGCCTGATCCTGCTCGACGAGCCGACCGAAGGTTTGGCCCCCATCATCATCGAAGAGCTGATGGCGGCCCTGAAGCGCATCATCCGCGACGAGGGATTGAGCGCCATTGTGGTCGAGCAGCACGCCAAGAAGATTCTCGGCGTTACCGACGATTCGATCATTCTCGACCGCGGCCGCGTCGTGCACGCGGCGCCAAGCCGCGATCTGATCGCCGATCCCGCCCCGCTCGAGAAGCATCTCGGCGTGGCGGCAGCCTGACGCAGAATTGCGTTTTCACCTGGAGGACCCTATGCAACGCACCAAGCCCCCTTTCCGCGCCGACATGGTCGGGTCGCTGCTTCGCACCGCACCGCTCAAAGCGGCACGCGAGAAGTTCCACGCCGGCACCATCAGTGCGGCCGACCTCAAAGCGGTCGAAGACAAAGAGATCGTGGCGCTGATCCGCAAGCAGGAGGCGATCGGCCTCCACGGCATCACCGACGGCGAGTTTCGCCGCGCCTTCTGGCACTTCGATTTCCTCGAAGAGCTCGACGAGGTGGAATCGGTCGCGGCCGATTCGGGCATGAACTTCAAAGGCGGGGTGGGCATCGCCAAGGCGCTGCGCGTCACGGGCCGGGTCGGCTTTTCCGGCAAGCATCCGATGATCGACCATTTCCGCTTCGTCAAAGAAAACACCAAGCGCACGGCCAAGATGACGATCCCCGGCCCGTCGATGCTGCATTATCGCGGCGGCCGCAAAATGATGCGCCCGGGCGTGTACGACGACATGGAGCTGTTCTACTCGGACGTCGGGACGGCCTATGCCAAGGCGGTCGGCGCCTTCTACGACGCGGGCTGCCGCTATCTGCAGCTCGACGACATCTCGTTCGCCTATCTGTGCGATCCCGACCAGCGCGAGATGCTGCGTTCGCGCGGCGACGATCCGAGCAAACAGTCCGCGATCTATGCCGGCATGGTGGCGAAGGCGCTGGCCGGCAAGCCTGCGGACCTCGCGATCACCATGCATCTGTGCCGCGGCAATTTCCGTTCGACCTTCATCGCTTCGGGCGGCTACGAGCCGGTTGCCGACGTGCTGTTCAATTCGATGCCGGTCGACGGCTATTTCATGGAGTGGGATTCCGACCGCGCCGGCGGTTTCGAGCCGCTGCGCTTCCTGCCCAAGGGCAAGCACGTGGTTCTCGGTCTCGTCACGTCGAAGACCGGCGTGCTCGAGCGCAAGGACGACATCAAGCGGCGCATCGACGAAGCGGCCAAGTTCGTCGATATCGACCAGCTGTGCCTGTCGCCGCAATGCGGGTTCGCGTCGACCGAGGAAGGCAACACGCTTGCCGAAGACGAGCAGTGGAAGAAGCTCGAGATGATCGTCGAGATCGCGAACGAGGTCTGGGGCGCTTCCTGACGCTGCCTGAAGCCGGGCGCCGGGCGACGCAAGCTTCGGCTTACGTCTCCCGGCGCAGCAGCACCAAAAGATTCGCCGACACGATCATGACCGCACCCGCGATCGCGGCGGGATGCGGGAGCTGGTCGAACACCAGATAGCCGAAGACCATGCCCCAGAACAGCATGGTGAATTGGAACGGGGCCACGGACGCGACCGGCGCCTTTTTGAGCGTATGCACGAGTGCGATCTGCGCGCAGCCGGTGAGAATCCCGCAGCCCACCATCATGGCGAGATCGCCCGGCGACGGCGGCCGGTAGATCCACGGAAATGTCGGCAGCGTCAGGGCCGCGATCCCGACCGCGACCGCACAGGCAAGCGTGCCGCGCGTTTCGACCGGGCCGATCCAGCGCAGCACCAGCAGGGCGCCGGCGGCGAACAGCATCGCGGCGAGGGCACTCAGATGCCCGACCGATGGCGCCATCCCGGCCGGCTGCAGCACAGCCAATACGCCCGCAAACCCGACCGCCACGGCGAGCCATGCGCGCGCGTCGGCGCGCTCGCGCAAGATGAGCCGGGCCGCAAAAATCGCCACGACCGGTGCGAGAAACGTCAGCGCGTAGAAATCGGCAAGCGGCAGGTTCGCAAGCGCGTGGAAGCCGAAAATGCCGCCGCCGAAGGCCGTGACGATGCGCAAAGCCACCAGGCCCGGCCGCTTGGGCCGCAGGCTGCGCCAGCCGCCTTCGAAATATACGACGACGGCGACCGGCAGCAGGTTGGCAAGCGCCATCGTGCCGAGCAGCTGCAGCGGGTCGTAGCGCGCGGTCAGCAGCTTGACCGCCGCATCGCTCGAGGCGAACAGCAGATACGCAAGGGCGGCAAAACCGAGCTGCGCGTTCAAGCGGTTTCGAAACTCCGGTCTGGGACGAGATGCGAAGGGATACGCTTTTGTCGGCCATGCGTCGACCGCGAATCGTGGGCGCATTCCGCGCGATTCAAGGCGCCCGCAGCGGTGCGCCAGATTGTTCGTATACGAATTTTTTGCGAAAACGGACTCCGCCGGTCGCGGCTTTATGGGCTTTCTCGACGATGTCGCCGCCCGTGGGATAACTGGCTTTGCCACAACTGCGCAAGCTGCGCTAAAATGCAGAATGCGACGGCGCGTCGGCGTCGCTCGCGTCCTCTTCCTGACGGTTGGAGAACCCGCCAGATGCGCATTCGCGACGATTACCGGACACTGACCGGGGCCGAAAAGGCGTCGATCCTGCTGCTGTCGCTGGGCGAAGAAGTCGCGACCAAGCTCTTCGCGCTGATGAGCGACGACGAGATCAAGGAACTCTCCCAGACCATGTCGACGCTCGGCACGGTCAATTCCTCGATCATCGAGCGTCTGATCGTCGAGTTCGCCGACCAAATCGCCGCGACCGGCTCGCTCGTCGGTTCGTTCGATTCGACCGAGCGCCTGCTCGGCAAGGTTCTCGACAAGAACCGCGTCTCCAACATCATGGAAGACATCCGCGGCCCCGCCGGCCGCACGATGTGGGACAAGCTCGGCAACGTCAACGAAGCCGTGCTCGCCAACTACCTCAAGAACGAGTACCCGCAGACCGTGGCCGTGGTGCTCGCCAAGATCCGCCCCGACCATGCCGCGCGCGTGCTGGGCACCTTGCCCGAAGCCTTCGCGATGGAAGTCATCATGCGCATGCTGCGCATGGAGACGGTGCAGAAGGAAGTGCTCGACGACGTCGAGCGCGTGCTGCGCAACGAGTTCATGTCGAACCTCGCCAAGACCAGCCGCAAAGACACGCACGAG
>JADCGL010000025.1 GCA_020248985.1 Telmatospirillum sp.
GTGGGGGCCCGCACGCGCTACCGCATGCCGGGCGTGGTGATCGATCTCGGCACCGCCACGACGTTCGACGTTCTCGACCGGGACGGGAACTATTGCGGCGGCACAATCAGTCCGGGCATCAATCTCGCCTTCGAAGCGCTGTACATGGGGGCCGCCAAACTGCCCCGCATCGAGATCCGGCGCCCGGCAAAGACGATCGGCACCTCGACCGTAGGCGCGATGCAGTCTGGCATTTTCTGGGGCTATATCGGCCTCATCGAAGGGCTCGGTCTGCGCATCGAGGAGGAGCTTGGCCTCAAGCCGACTTTCATCGGCACCGGCGGCCTCATCTCGATCGTGGCCGAGCACACCAAGCTCATCCAGCATGTCGATCCTGACCTCACGCTCAAAGGCCTCGTCGATATCTACGCGATGAACCGCAATCTATGAGCGGCGATCCAGGCCTTTATTTTCTGCCGCTCGGCGGTTCGGGCGAGATCGGGATGAATCTCAATCTCTACCGCTACCGCGGCAAGTGGCTGATGGTCGATCTCGGCGTAACCTTCGGCGAGGGCAGCGGCAGCGGCGTGGACGTGATCATGCCGGACCCAAGCTTCATCGCCGAACGGCGCGAGGATCTGCTTGGCCTCGTGCTCACGCATGCGCACGAAGACCATCTGGGCGCCGTGCAGTATCTGTGGCCGCTGCTGCGCTGTCCGATCTACGCGACCGGCTTCACGGCGTCTTTCCTCAAGCGCAAGCTGCTCGAGACCGATTTTGCGCGCGACGTGCCGATCCACACGCTCGAGCAGGGCGCCAAATTCCGGCTCGGCGACTTCGAGATCGAGTACATCCACATCACGCATTCGATCCCGGAGCCCAACGCGCTCGCCATTCGCACGCCGGCCGGCACAATCCTGCACACCGGCGACTGGAAGCTCGACGACATGCCGATGCTCGGGCCCGTGACCGACGAAGCCGCGTTTCGCCGCGTCGGCAACGAAGGCGTGCTCGCATTGATTGGCGATTCGACGAACGCCATCAAGGACGGCACGTCGGGCTCGGAGGGCGGCGTTGCAGTCGAACTCGAAAAGTTGATCGCCCAAGCGCCGAACCGCGTGGCGGTGGCGTGTTTCGCCTCCAACGTCGCGCGCGTGGAGAGCGTGGCGCGGGCTGCCAAAAAAGCGGGCCGCGAATGCGCGCTCGTCGGCCGCTCGCTGTGGCGCATCTACGAAGCGGCGCGCGAGAACGGCTACATGCGCGACCTGCCGCCTTTTCTCACCGAAAGCGACGCGGGCTACGTGCCGCGCGAGCGCATCGTGATGCTGTGTACGGGCTCGCAGGGCGAGCCGCGCGCGGCCCTTTCGCGCATCGCCGAAGACCAGCACCCGCATGTTGTGCTCGAAGAGGGCGACTGGGCGCTGTTCTCCTCGCGCACCATTCCGGGCAACGAGAAGCCGGTCGGCCATCTGCAGAACCAGCTGATGCGCCTGGGCGTGAAGGTGATCACCGACCAGGATGCGCCGATCCACGTGTCGGGCCATCCGTGCCGCGACGAGTTGGCGGCGATGTACCAGTGGATCCGTCCGCGCATCGCGATCCCCGTGCACGGCGAAGCTTTGCACATGCGCGCGCACGCGGCTTTGGCGCGCGATTGCCAGGTGCCCTATGCGCTCGTGCCCGAAAACGGCCAGATCATCAGGCTCGACTCACCCGGCGGCCCGGTGGTGGCGGAGCATGTGCAGGCCGGACGCTGGGGCGTGGACGGCGACCGCCTGCTGCCGATGGACGGTGCGGTCGTGCGCGGCCGTGCCAAGCTTTTGTGGAACGGCGCGGTTGTTGCGACCGTCGTTGTCGATCGGCGCGGCCGCCTGATGGCCGAGCCGCGCATTTCGGCCCCTGGCCTTGTCGATCCGACCGAACAGGACGATCTCGCCGACGATCTGGTCGAGACCGTGCGTGGGGCCGTGGCGCGCTGCCCGGACAAAGCCGGCGACGACGTGCTCGCCGAAGCCGCACGGCGGGCGATTCGCAAGCTTGTCCATAATCGCCGCGGCAAGAAGCCGGTCGCCGAGGTCCACGTCGTCCGGCTCTAGCCGTCGCTGCGTGCGATGGCATTGAACATGCATGGCCCGGTGAATTCGAAGCACCGGGGGGATGCCGCCATGGATCGTTTGCGCCGCTTGATGATCGCCGCCACGTTTATCTGCGCGGCGCTGCCTGCTGCCGCACAAGAAGCGTTTTCGGTCGGAACGAATTGGCTGCCCGATGCCGAGCGCGGCGGCTTCTACCATGCGCAGGCGGCGGGCATTTACCGCAAATACGGGCTCGACGTGACCGTGCAGGCCGGCGGCCCGCAGCTCAACAATCCGCAGCTTCTGGCGGCCGGCCGCATGGACGCGGTGATGGTGACCTCGGCGGTCGAGGCGTTCAACTACGCCAAGAACGACGTGCCGATCGTCGCGGTCGCGGCGATCTACCAGCGCAATCCGCAGATCCTGATCAGCCACAAAGCCTACGGCCTCAGATCCTTCGAGGACATGAAGGGCAAGCCCATCATGATTTCGTCCCTTGCGCGCAACGGCTACTGGCTGTGGCTCAAGGCGAAGTACGGCTTCAGCGACGACCAGATCCGCCCCTATACGTTCAACCTCGTCAATTTCCTCAACAACCCGCAAGCGATCCAGCAGGGCTTCGCGACCTACGAGCCTTACGCCGTGGGCAAGCAGGGGGCCGAGGCCGACGTGTTTCTGCTCGCCGATGCGGGCTACAACGATTACGGCGGCATCCTGCTCGTGCGCCGCGAGACGCTCGAGAAGCGCCGCGACACGGTGCAGCGCTTCGTGCGCGCCCTCAGCGAAGGCTGGCGCGACTTCCTGTTCGGCGATTCCGCGCCGGGCCTCGCGCTCATCAAAAGCCAGAACGCGCAATTGACCGACGACCTCATCGCCAACTCGATGAAAGTGATGGTCGAGCGCGGCCTGATCCATTCGGGCGACGCGGCCAAGGACGGCATCGGCGCCATGAGCCAGGCGCGCTGGCAGGCGATCTTCGACGAAATGTCGACGGCCGGCGTGGTCGAGAAGGGCGAGTATTGGCGCAAGGCCTTCGACCTGTCGCTGGTCCAGTCGGGGCTCGCGAAGGCGCCGTAATAGCCGAAAGCGCGGCTATAAGGAAAATTTACTCCATTGCCGGTAAAATGCAGCGAACTCCCGTTCCCACGCGACAATAGGTTACCAAGCGCGACGGTAACCTATTTATCGCATTGAAATACAACAATTGTCTCCTCAAGCGCGTTTTTGGGTTACGTCGCCCAAAAACGCGCCGGGAACAATCTTTTCACGATTTCAAACAGCGCAGACGACATAATCGGTCATAGTTCCTATATTTGCATATCTTGGGTTCGCAGAAAAGTCGCTTTATGGCAGGCTCGAAACGGCGCCCAAACGGCGTCGCGCGGGAACTCGCATGCACAGCAACGCCGCCTTGATCCTCGTCGACATGCAATGCGGCATGCGGCCCGAAAATACGGGGCCGCGAAACAATCCGCAGGCCGAAGACAATATGGAACGGCTGCTGGTGCATTGGCGCAAGCAGCGCCGGCCGGTCGTGCATGTACGGCACATGTCGCGCATGCCCGGCAGCCCTTTTTGGCCGGGCACGCCGAACTGCGACTTTCAGCCGCGGTTTGCGCCCCTCGCGTCCGAACACCGGATGGAGAAGAACGTCGCCGACGCCTTTGCCAATAGCGGCCTGGAGCGCTGGCTGCGCCTGCGCGACATAAGCGATCTGGTCGTCGTCGGCGTCAGCACCAACAATTCCGTCGAAGCGACGGTGCGGGCAGCAAGCTGCCTCGGCTTCGGCGTCACGCTGCCGGAAGACGCCTGCTACACCTACGACAAGGCGGACTATCTCGGTGCGGTTCGCCCGGCCGCCGAGTGGCACCTGATGGCGCTGTCGAACCTGCAGGGCGAATACGCAACGATCCGATCGACCGACGCGATACTGGCCTAGCGCCGAACGTCGCTAGAAGCCGTTCGCGGCGGCGCTGATCGGCGTGCGGGCGGGATACGGCGCGGTCGCGCGATCCGGCAGATTTGCGCCGCCGAGTCCGCCCTGCGAAAGCGTGGTTGACGTCGCGGTGATGCGCTTCGTCCGCGCGCACCGCGAGGATCACGACGCGCAGCGTGGCGTTTTCGGGAAGACTCCCGCGGACGTCGGCACGCGATGCCGTCGAGGCCGCTTAAATCGCGCACTCCAGCAGGCGAAGCGCTTCGACCGCCAGAGCGCCGTCGGATTCCGCCAATTCGTCGAGGATCGTGAAATGGTTGTGGCCCGCCAGTTCCATGTGGCGGCAATCGGCGCCGGCCGCACGGCAGACGGCCGCGTAGTCCGCCGATTGGCGGCGCAGTTCGGGAAGTTCTTCGCCGCCCACGCTCACGGCAAGGCGTGTCTGCGGCGGCGGCGGGCGATGGATCGGGCTGAAGTCCGCGACGTCGCTTTGCGACAGAGCCAGCTTGTCTTTGACGAAGCAAAGCCGCATCGGCTCGAGATCGAAAATGCCGCTGATCGCAAGACATGCCGACACGCCCGGCAGATATTGCGCGAGCGCCGCCAGATGCCCGCCGGCCGACCAGCCCGCGACGCACAGGCGCGCGGGATCGGCGCCGACGGCACGGCGCAAGCCGGCGAGGTGTGCTGTCGCGGTTGCGACGTCGCCGACGATCTCGGCAAGTGTTGCCTCCGGCGCCAGGCGATAGCCGGCAAGCGCCACATGCACGCCGTGTTCGACGAGGCCCGTGGCGAGGGCCGAAAACGCTTCGCGGCTGTGCTGCGGATAGTGCCAGTAGCCGCCATGCACGAACAGCAAGGTCGGCGCGCCCGCAACGCCGCAGTCGAAAAAATCGGTCGCCTGGCGCGCGTGCGAGCCCCAGGCTTGGTCGAGCAGGGCAGGGTGCAAGCGGCGATAGGCGCCACTGCGCACGCGCCAGCTTTCGAGAATGGCGGCCGTGTCGGGCACGGCCGCCCCGTTCTGGTAGGCGCGGTCGAGCGCCGCACGGTCCATTCCGCGATAAATCGGCACGGACCGCGCGGCGTCGTTCGCGGTCACGGCAGTTTGCGCTCGGCCAAGGGCGGCAGGAACGCGTCGGTGTAGAGCTCGGAGGCCGGCAAAGCGGCCGGCAGTTCGAAGGCTTCGGTCAGCAGGGCGTTGAGCTTGGCGAGGCGCTCGGGATTGACGACGCTGACGCCCTCGGCCTTCACATGCGGGGTCACGATCGCGCGCTCGATCATGAAGCGGAAGCGGTCGGCTTCGACCTGCGGATTGATCGTGGGATCGCGGCGGGCGACGGCCTGCACGGCGGCCGGCACGTCGGCAAGCGCGTCGCGCATGCCCGCCATCGTGGCGCGCAGGAAGCGGCGGATCGTGTCGGGATTGCGCCGCGCATAGTCGGCCGTCACGATGATGCCGTTGCCGAGCAGTTCGAAGCCGTGCTCGCTGATCGGGAACAGCACGATGTCTTCGGGTTTCTGCCCGAGCGCCAGCAGGTTGAAATAGGTCGTGGAAGCGAAGGCCGTCACGGCATCCGCACCGCCGCGTGCCAGAAGCGCGTCGCGCAAGGCCGGCTGCACGGTCAGCCACTCGATCTTGCTGCTGTCGATGTTGTTGACCCGCGCCAGCACGTTCCACATCGGGCGGATGATGTCGCCGTTCAACGTCGCGATCTTCTTGCCCGAGAGGTCCGACAGCGTCTTGATGCCGGAGCTGCGCAGCGTCACCATCGCGTGCATGCCGCGATCCATGTAGAGGAACACGGTCGTGAGCTTGAGGTTCGGGTTGGCCGTGTTCCATTGGGCGAGCAGGTTGGGGTCGCCCAAGCCCATGTCGTAGGCGCCGGCTGCGACCTTGCTCATCGCGTCGCCCGAGCCGAAGCCGCGGTCGATCGTGACGTTGAGGCCTTCGCGCTGGAAATAGCCCTTGTCGGCGGCAACGAACCACGGCGTCTGGTGCGGCTGCGGCGCCCAATCGAGCGTGAGGCGGATATTGGTCGGCGCCTGCGCTTGGGCGGCGGATGCAAGCCCCAGCCCGAGGGCAAGGCCCATCAGGGCGGACGCGACAAAGCGGCGGTTCGGGATGGCGGTCGGCATGCTTCCTCCGGGGGGTGGTTTGTTCGGAACGTGACCGCCGGAATTAAGCATTTAATGTGCCAGCGATGCGTTTCTGGCACGCGGGTTGCCTGCCCAACGCGGTCTGCGACAGGGAGAAAACCATGGCAAAACACGGCGACATCGCGATTCCGACCAGCGGCGACTATGTTTTGCGCCGCGCGCGCGTGCCGATCTGCTTTTTCCGCGCGCCCATCGTCGGGCTGGCTGCCGACGGCGAAGGCAGCGGCGTGGTCGATCTCAAGATCGCCGACGGGCGCATTGCGGCGATTGTCCCGACGGGCACGGCCGATTTCGGCGCCTTGCCGTCGGTCGATGTCGAGGGGCGCCAGGTTTGGGCGACTCTCATCGACATGCATACGCACCTCGACAAGGGCCAGGTCATTCCGCGCGCGATGCCCGACGGCACGCTCGACGGCGGCATGACCGGCACTTTCGAAGACCGCAAGCGCTGGACGCATGCCGACATGCGCACGCGCATGGAGTTCGGCCTGCGCTGCGCCTATGCGCACGGGGTCTCGGCGATCCGCACGCATCTCGACTCGGTCGACGACAAAGTGGCCTTGAGCTACGAGGTTTTTTCCGAACTTCGCGCCGAATGGGCGGGCCGCGTCGAGCTGCAGGCCGTGGGCCTGTCGCCGCTGACCTTCTTCCGCAAAGACTGGGGCCGCGAACAGGCCGATCGGGTTGCGGCCCTCAAAGGCATTCTCGGCGGCACGACCGACGCGATCGGCCATTTCGACGGGGCGGCCAACCACGAGCTCGCCGATCTGCTCGATCTGTTTTTCGAGATTGCGGGCAGCCGCAATCTCGATGTCGATCTGCATGCCGACCAGTCGGACAATCCGGCTGCCTATTCGCTGCCGCTGATCGCGGAATCGGTCTTGCGCACCGGCTACAAGGGCCGGGTCGTGGCAAGCCACTGCGTCAATCTCGCCCTCCAGCCCGACGATGTGATCGCACGCACGATCGAACTGTGCGCCAAGGCGAAGATCATGTTCGTCACGCTGCCGACGCCGATGATGTATCTGCAGGACCGCAAGCCCGGCCGCACGCCGCGCTGGCGCGGCGTGACGGCAGCGCACGAGCTGCTGGCGGCCGGCATCCCGGTCGCGATCGGCGGCGACAATTGCCGCGACGCGTGGTTCCCGTTCGGCGACCACGACATGGTCGACACGATCCAGCAGTCGGTGCGCGTGTTCCAGCTCGATGCGCCGGTATCCCAGGCCGTGGCGATGGCCGGGCCCATCCCCTCGGCGATCGTGGGCGAGCCGCGCGTGGGCTGGATCGAGGTGGGGGCATCCGCCCGCCTCATCCTGTTCAAGGCGCGCACGCTCAACGAGCTGATGTGCCGCGCCCAAGCGGACCGCATCGTGCTGAACAACGGCAGGCGCGTGACCGACGGCGTGCCCGAGTATTCGGACCTCGACGCGATTATGTGACGCCGGTTATGTGATGCTGGCGCGCGCGATCGCGCGCATTTGATCGCCCGGCGGACCGGTGCTATCTGTTGCGCCATGATCGGACGTTTGAACCATGTCGCCATCGTGGTGCCGGACCTTGCGGCCGCGACCAAGACCTATGCGGGCACGCTGGGCGCGCGCGTGTCCGCACCCGTGGACATGCCGGCGCACGGCGTGACGACCGTGTTCGTCGAGCTTGCGAACACCAAGATCGAGCTCCTGCATCCGCTGGGCGAAGGCTCGCCGATCGCGAAGTTCCTCGCCGACCATCCGTCGGGCGGCATGCACCATGTGTGCTACGAGGTCGACGACATTCTGGCGGCGCGCGACCGCCTCAAGGCCGAGGGCGCGCGCGTGCTCGGCGACGGCAATCCGAAGATCGGCGCGCACGACAAGCCCGTGCTGTTCCTGCATCCCAAGGATTTCTGCGGCACGCTGGTCGAGCTCGAACAGGCATGACCGCCGTCACCGGCATCGCCATGTATCTCGTGATCTGGTGGATCGTGCTGTTCGCGATCCTGCCCTTCGGCGTGCGCCCCACGACCGAACCCGGCGGTCGCGGCCAAATGACAGGCGCGCCCGAAAAGCCGATGATGCTGAAGAAGGCCTTGTGGACGACGCTTGCCGCGGCAATCGTGTGGGGTCTGATTTTTGCGGTTGTGCAGTCGGACTTGCTGCCGGTGCGCGATGCGCTGGTGTTGCCGCCGCCGCCGGGTCGCTGAGAGCCGGGTCGCCGAAAAGAGCCAAGCCCCAGAAACACCGAAGCCCGGTGCCCATTCAATGGGCGACCGGGCTTGGCTGCAATTCGCTCCCCAAACTTGGGCCGTGTCGCTTGCCCAACAAACGGGCTGGTCGCGCCGGACAACTCCTCGTCCCCTTAACCCGAGGATCTAAGTTGCGCGAGTATATCCGGAGAATTTTGGGAGTCACGATATTTTTGAGCGTTTGACCGTGTACGAACGAAATCTTCTTGCGTGCGGCGCAGCATCGCGACGCGACCTTTGCGCAACTGCCCTTAAAAAAGCCAGAATGCGGTGCTTTTCTTCTACAGTCGAAGAGGGTGATTTTTGCATGGGCAAGCGGCTCGCAGTTTCGATCGTCGGATTCGGGCTCGCGGTTTCGGCGGTGGGCTTGGCCCAGACGCCGACCCAGACCCCGATTCGGGCGACACCGGCCGATTGCCGGCGCGTGCTGACCGAACATCGCCCCGCCCCCGACGTCGCCTACCAGCCCGGCGTGGATGTGCGCGGAAGGCCCGTGGTGGGGGCGGATATCAATCCCGCCCCGCAATTCAAAGTGCCCGATACGGTCGCCTTCGACATCGCGGTCGATCTCAAGAAATACGGCATCGCGTCGACCTCGCCCTTGTTCCAGCCGAATTTCAAACTGGGCGAAGTGCGCATGGACGTGGCCTCGGGCCGCGTGCTCTATAACGGCCAACCGCTCGGCAATCCCGAGCTCGAAGCGCTGCGCGAGGCCTGCCGCGCGCAGGGTTTGGCAAAGCCTTGAGCTTCGCTTAGGGTCCGGCGGTCGATCGTCGATTTTCTCCAGCTCCGAGGTTTGGTGGCCCCATGCGCCTGTCGCGCTTTTTCCTGCCGTTGATCAAAGAAAACCCCTCCGAAGCGCAGATCGTCTCGCACCGCCTGATGCTGCGCGCCGGCATGATCCGCCAGGCGTCGGCCGGGATCTATTCGTGGCTGCCGCTCGGCCATCGCGTGCTGCGCAAGGTGGAGCAGATCGTGCGCGAGGAGCAGGACCGCGCAGGGGCGATCGAAATGCTGATGCCGACCATCCAGTCGGCCGAGCTGTGGCGCGCGAGCGGGCGCTACGAAGATTACGGCAAGGAAATGCTGCGCATCGTCGACCGGCACGAGCGCGAGATGCTGTACGGGCCCACCAACGAAGAACTCGTGACCGAGATTTTCCGTAATGCGGTCAAGAGCTACAAGGATCTGCCGCTCAATCTCTACCATATCCAGTGGAAGTTCCGCGACGAGGTGCGCCCGCGCTTCGGCGTGATGCGCGGGCGCGAATTCCTGATGAAGGACGCCTACTCGTTCGACGTCGACGCAAAGGGCGCACGCGCCGCTTACAACCGCATGTTCATGGCCTATTTGCGCACATTCGCCCGCATGGGCCTCAAGGCCATTCCGATGCGCGCCGACACCGGCCCCATCGGCGGCGACCTCAGCCACGAATTCATCATCCTCGCCGAGACGGGCGAGTCGGAAGTCTATTGCGACGCGGCGTGGCTCGAGACCGACATGCTGAAGGCCGACATCGATTTTTCGGCCGATCTGCAGCCGGCCGTCGAGGCGATCCTCGCGAATTACGCGGCGACGTCGGAAATGCACGACGCCGCCAAATGCCCGGTGCCGCCGGAGCGGCTGCACAAGGCGCGCGGCATCGAGGTCGGGCACATCTTCTATTTCGGTACAAAATACTCGAAGCCGATGGGGGCGAGCGTCGTCGGCCCCGACGGCGCACTCGTGCCCGTCGAAATGGGCTCCTACGGCATCGGCGTGTCGCGTCTGTTGGGTGCCATCATCGAGGCGAGCCACGACGATGCCGGCATCGTGTGGCCCGACGCGGTGGCCCCGTTCGATGTGGGCCTCGTCAATCTGCGCAGCGGCGACGCCAAATGCGACGAAGCTTGCGAAGCGCTCTATGCGCGCCTGCAGACGGCCGGCAAGGACGTGCTCTATGCCGACACGGCCGAAAGTGCGGGTGCCAAATTCGCGACGATGGATCTGATCGGGCTGCCGTGGCAGCTCGTCGTGGGCCCGCGCGGCGTTGCGGCCGGCAAGGTCGAATTGAAGCGCCGCAAAACCGGCGAGCGCGTCGAGATGTCGGCCGACGAAGCGCTCAACCGCCTGACGGCGTCCTGAATGGCCTGGTTCGACGCGTTCGAGCGGACGGTGGCGCTGCGCTATCTGCGTTCGCGCCGGCAGGAAGGTTTCATCTCGGTGATCGCGTGGTTCTCGCTGGGCGGCATTGCGCTCGGCGTGGCCACGCTCATCATCGTGATGGCCGTGATGAACGGCTTCCGCGCCGAACTGCTCGGCCGCATTCTGGGCCTAAACGGGCATCTCACGGTCTACGGCCAGGGCGTGCCGCTCGAGGATTGGGAAGGGGCCGCATCGCGCATCCGCGCGCTGCCCGACGTCGTCGATGCGGCCGCCCTCGTCGAAGGCCAGGTCATGGCGACGGCCAACAACGTGGCGAGCGGCGCGCTGGTGCGCGGCCTTGCGCCCGCCGACATGGCGCGGCGCGCATTGATCGTCTCGAACATCAAAAGCGGCAGCCTCGCCGAATTCGCGGGCGACGATGCGGCGATGATCGGCGCGCGCATGGCCCAGCGCATGGGGCTTGCCCTCGGCGACCGCATCACGCTGATTTCGCCGCAGGGCAACGTCACCGCCTTCGGCACGATGCCGCGCTTGCGCGCGTTCCGCGTGGCTGCGATCTTCGAAGTCGGCATGTTCGAATACGACAATTCGTTTGTGTTCCTGCCGCTCGAATCCGCCCAGCTCTTCTTCCGCCAGGAGGGCCAAGCGACGGGCATCGAAGTGTTCGTCAAGGACCCGCAGCGTGTGTGGCTTGCGCGCAGTTCCATCCTGCAGGCGATGGGCCAGCCCGCGCGCGTCTACGATTGGCAGCAGGCCAATTCGAGCTTCTTCAACGCGGTGCAGGTCGAACGAAACGTGATGTTCCTGATCCTCACGCTGATCATCCTCGTGGCCGCGTTCAACATCATTTCGTCCCTGATCATGCTCGTGAAGGACAAGACGCGCGACATCGCGATCCTGCGCACGATGGGCGCTTCGAGCGGATCGGTGTTGCGCATCTTCCTGATGGCGGGGACGGCGGTCGGCGTGCTCGGCACGCTGGGCGGGCTCGGCCTGGGACTGCTGTTCAACGCCAACATCGAATCGATCCGCCAGCTTTTGCAGGCGATGACGGGCACGCAGCTCTTCTCGCCGGAGGTGTATTTCCTCGCGCAACTGCCGTCCAAATCCGATCCGCGCGAAGTGGTCGAGGTCGTGGCGATGGCGCTGGGCCTGTCGTTCCTCGCCACGATCTATCCCGCGTGGCGCGCGGCCCGCCTCGATCCCGTGGAAGCGCTGCGCTATGAGTGAGGCCGTTCTCGAAATATCGGGCCTGCACCGCCGCTTCCGCCAGGGCGGGGGCGAATTGCACGTGCTGCGCGGCCTCGATCTCAATTTGCGCGCGGGCGAATGCGTGGCGCTTGTGGGGCCGTCGGGCGCCGGCAAATCGACCTTGCTGCATTGTGCGGGCCTGCTCGAGCGGCCGGATGCGGGCAGCATTCGCATTGCAGGCGAAGATTGCGCTGCCCTCGACGATGCGGGCCGCACGCGCATGCGCCTCAAGACGCTCGGCTTCGTCTACCAGTTCCACCATCTGCTTCCCGAGTTTTCGGCGCGCGAAAACGCGATGATGCCGCTCTTGATCGCGGGCCAGGACAAGGCCACGGCCGGTGCCCGCGCCGATGCGCTGCTGGCGCAGATGGGGCTGGGGGCCCGCGCTTCGCATCGACCCGGGCGCCTGTCGGGCGGCGAGCAGCAGCGCGTGGCGATCGCGCGCGCGGTCGCCAACAATCCCCGCGTGCTGCTGGCCGACGAGCCCACCGGCAATCTCGATCCGCGCATCGCCGCCGACGTGTTCGAAACGCTGCTGGGCCTCGTGCGCAACAGCGGGCTGGCCGCGCTCATCGCCACGCACAATCCGGAACTCGCGGGCAGAATGGATCGCATTTTGCGAATGGCCGACGGCGTTTTAAGCGAGGAAATTCCGGCAAAGACTTGACGCGGTGGCGCGGCGGCGAAACACTTGGCGTCAAACTCGCGACTCGAAGGTCGGAACCCGCCATGAAATTTCGCAACATCCTTTTTGCCGCTGCGGCCGCCCTGACGCTCGCCGCTTGCGGCCTCACCGGGCAGACCGCCTCGACCGGCTCGCAAAGCTCCGGCGGCAACGGCAACGCCACGCCGAGCCCCGGCTTCACGCGCTTCACCGACATTCCGATGCCGGCCAACAATTCGATCGATCTCGACCGTTCGCTGATCCTGGGCACGGACCAGCAATGGACCGGCCGGCTCGTGATCAATTCGGGCAGCAACGTCGCCGACATGTACGAGTTCTACCGTCGCGAGATGCCCAATTTCGGGTGGAGCGAAGTAACGACCGTGCGCGCCGCCAACAGCGTGCTCGTGTTCCAGCAGAACCAGCGCGTGGTCACGATCCAGATCACGCCCACGCGCGGCATCACGGGCGGCTCGACCGTCGATCTCACGATGGCGCCGCGCGGCGGTACGGGCGGCACGCCGCAGCGTACGAGCCAGGCCGTCGAGCCGCCGTCGGCACCGGCGCGCGGCGTCGCTGTCCCGCGCACGACGGTCGAATCCGCGCCGTTGCGCTGAAATTCCCTTCGCGCGGCGGCGGCAGCGTGCCCACCGGCGAATTCACCGGCGACGCGCAGATGCGCTTTGCGCAAACGCGCCATAGCTTCGCCGCCCAAGCGCCGTTCGAACTCGGGCCCGACTATCGGCTTGCCCATTTGCCGCTCGTGGCCCCGGGCCATCCGCGCGCGATCGCGTCCGTGCCGGGCAAAGACTATCGCAACGGCTGCTACTCAAGCGCACGCGACGCGCTCGTCGTGCACGTGCCCGCTGCCGTGCTCGACGAAAGCCCGGTTTTCCAAGCGATCGAGGCCGAGCTGAAAGCCGGTGCCGCCGGCCCGGCGATCGCATGGGATATCGGCCGCCGCCGCCGCGACGTGCTGCACGCAACCATCGCAGGGCCGTTCGATCCGGCCGCGGGCGACGCGTGCGCGCGCGCCGCACAAGCTTGGCTTGGTGCCGGCGCACCGGCAATCCGCTTGGGCGGCCCGTTTGTCGGCGACCGCAATCACGGACGCATCTATCTGCGCGTCTATCCCGAGTGCCGTGCAGGCACCGACGTCTTTGCCGATCTGCAGCGCGCCGTGGGCGCGCGCGTGTCGGGCTTCTACGCGGTCGGCCTCTGGCATCTCGACCGCGATCTCGATCCGACGGCGGCGGCGGCGCTCGGCGCCTGGCTCGACCGCCATTGGACGGCCGAGATCGCCATCCTGCCGCAGCCGCGCCTCGGCATGCTGCGCACGACCGATGACCTTGCTATCCACAGCCCCGCATGGCGCTGGCTCGACTCGTCCCCGGCGGCGTAGTCTCGGCGCCATGCCGCATGCCTCTTTCGTCCATCTGCGCGTCCATTCGGCCTATTCGCTGTCCGAAGGTGCGATCAAGGTCAAAAAGCTCGTCGAGCTTGCGGCCAAAAACAAGATGCCGGCCGTCGCGATCGCCGACACCGGCAATCTGTTCGGCGCGCTCGAGTTTTCGGCCGCTGCCGCCGATGCGGGCGTGCAGCCGATCATCGGCTGCAATCTGGGCATAAGGCGCGAGGATGACGGCGGCCTAGGCGGCGGGGCGGGCCGCCAAGGCAAAGCGCCGGAGCCCGACCGGCTGCTGCTGCTTGTGCAGAACGAATCCGGCTGGGCCAATCTCGCCAAACTCTCGAGCCGCGCATTCCTCGACACGCCGGGCGGCGAGACGCCGCAAGTCACGCTCGACCAGCTCGCCGGTCTTTCGGACGGCCTCCTGTGCCTGACCGGCGGGCCGAACGGCCCAGTCGGCCGTCTGCTGGCTGACGGACAGGCCGATGCCGCCGCTGCCGTGCTCGACCGGCTCCAAGCCGCATTCGCGGGCCGCCTCTATATCGAGATCATGCGCCATGGTTTGGCGGCCGAAAAACGCATCGAGGGCGCGTTGCTCGATCTGGCTTACGCGCGCGATCTGCCGCTGGTTGCGACCAACGACGTCTATTTTGCCGACGCGACGATGTCGGCGGCACACGATGCGTTGCTGTGCATCGCCGAGGGCCGATTCTTGGCCGACCAAGAGCGTCGCCGTTCCACGGCCGAATGGCGCTTCAAATCGGCCGACGAGATGCAAAGCCTGTTCGCCGACTTGCCAGAAGCGGTCGCCAACACGCTGGTTGTGGCAAAGCGCTGTTCCTATTGGGTCGGCGGGCGCAAACCCATTCTGCCCGCCTCCACGCGCGCCAAGGACAGTTCCGAGGCAGATGCGTTGCGCGCACTCGCCAAGGCCGGCCTCGAAAAGCGTTTGGCCGCCCACGTCTATACGGATGCCATGGACGAGGCGGCGCGCGAAGCGGCCGCAGCCCCCTATCGCGCGCGGCTCGACTATGAAGCCGACGTGATCGTGAAGATGGGTTTTCCGGGGTACTTCCTGATCGTCGCCGACTTCATCCAATGGGCCAAGGACCACGGCATTCCGGTGGGGCCGGGGCGCGGTTCGGGGGCGGGCTCGGTCGTCGCATGGGCGCTGACGATCACCGATCTCGATCCGCTTCGTTTCGGCCTGCTGTTCGAACGTTTCCTCAATCCCGAGCGCGTGTCGATGCCGGACTTCGACATCGATTTCTGCCAGGACCGGCGCGACGAGGTGATTCGCTACGTGCAGCACACCTACGGCGAAGACCGCGTTGCGCAGATCATCACGTTCGGAAAACTGCAGGCGCGCGCCGTGCTGCGCGACGTCGGACGCGTGCTCGGCATGCCCTACGGCCAGGTGGATCGCATCTGCAAGCTCGTGCCCAACAATCCGGCCAAACCCGTCACCCTCAAGGAAGCGATCGACGGCGAAGACCAGTTGCGCTTGATGATCGACGCCGATCCGGCCGTCGCCAAGCTCGCGGAAATCGCGTTGCATCTCGAAGGTCTTTACCGGCACGCCTCCACGCATGCGGCAGGTGTCGTCATCGGCGACCGGCCGCTCGAAGATCTGGTCCCGCTCTATCGCGATCCGCGTTCGACCACGCCGGTCACGCAGTTCAACATGAAGGACGTCGAGAAGGCCGGCCTCGTCAAATTCGACTTTCTCGGTCTGAAGACGCTGACGGTGCTGAGCCGTGCGGCCGCCTTGCTCAAGCGCAAGGATGTCGTGGTCGACATCGACCGTCTGGCGCTTGACGACAAGCGCACCTACGACATGCTGTCGCGCGGCGATACGGGCGGGGTGTTCCAGCTTGAAAGCACGGGCATGCGCGACGCCGTGCGCCGCCTGCGCCCCGACCGCATCGAAGACATCATCGCGCTCGTGGCGCTCTACCGCCCGGGCCCGATGGACAACATCCCGAAATACATCGCCGTCAAACAGGGTTCGGAGAAGCCCGACTATCTGCACCCCAAGCTCGAGCCGATCCTCGTCGAAACCTACGGCGTCATCATCTACCAGGAACAGGTGATGCAGATCGCCCAGGTGCTGTCCGGCTATTCGCTGGGCGGCGCCGACCTTCTGCGCCGCGCCATGGGCAAGAAGGTCCAGGCCGAGATGGACGCCCAGCGCAAAGTCTTCATCGACGGGGCGGTCGCCAACGGCGTGGACGAAGCCAAGGCCTCGCAGATTTTCGATCTCGTCGACAAGTTCGCGGGCTACGGCTTCAACAAGAGCCATGCCGCCGCCTACGCGATCGTCGCCTACCAGACCGCTTGGCTCAAAGCCAACCATCCGGTCGAGTTCTTCGCAGCGTCGATGACGCTCGACATGTCGAACACCGACAAGCTGAACCTGTTCCGCCAGGAAGTCGCACGCCTCGGCTATCGTACCTTGCCGCCCGATATCAACAAGTCGGAAGCCGTGTTCTCGGTCGAATATCCCGACGGTACGGACGCCAAAGGCTGCGTGCGCTACGCGCTTGCGGCCGTGCGCAATGTCGGCCTTGCGGCGATGGAAGCCCTGGTGGCGGAGCGCAATGCGAACGGCCCGTTCACGTCGCTCTATGATTTGGCGCGGCGCTTGGACCATCGCCAGATCAACAAGCGCCAGCTCGAAAATCTCGCAAAAGCGGGGGCGTTCGACTCGCTCGAGCCCAACCGGGCCCGCGTACTGGCGGCGATCGAAACGATGCTGCGCCTGTCGCAGTCCGCGGCCGAGGAAAAGACCTCGAACCAGATGAGCATTTTCGGCGGCCCGGCCGGCGGCAAAACCGCCGATCCGCCGCTGCCGCAAGTGGCCGATCTCAAACTGCACGAGCGGCTGCAGGCCGAGTTCGAAAGCGTGGGCTTTTACCTCACGGCCCACCCGCTCGATTCCTACGCGGTCGGCTTGAAGCGCCTGGGCGCCGTACGCTCGGCCGATCTCGCGCGCAGCCTTTCGGGCGGGGCGTCGAGCCGCGTCAAGCTTGCGGGCACGGTGCTGAGCTCGAAGGAGCGCACCTCCGCCAAGGGCAACAAATTCGCGTTCGTGCAATTGTCGGACGCGGGCGGCACGTTCGAGGTGATGGTGTTCTCCGAACTGCTCGCCAAATCGCGCGAGCTGTTCGCCTCGAACAAGCCGCTTCTCGTGACGGCCGATGCGCGCGTGGAGGGCGAAACGATCAAGCTGTTGGCAAGCGAAGTGCGCGCCCTCGACGATGCGGTTGCCAGCACCTCGGCGGGCTTGCGCGTGGCCTTGGCCGACACGGGGGCGATCGCCGGGCTCAAAGCCGCACTCGGCAAAGCGCCAAAGGGCAGGGGGGCGATCCGCATCCAGATCCGCACGGGGGCCGACGAAGAGGTCGATATCCGCCTCAAAGACGGCCGCGCCATCACGCCCGACCTGCGCCGTGCCCTCGGCGACATCCCGGGCATCCTCGAAGTGGCCGAGATTTGACGGCAGCGTGGGGGCAACCCTTGCATTTGCCGCTTGCGGAAAATACGCTTATTCTTGATTGTTTTTGACTCGAATGCGCGAGCCACGTTGAATCCCGCTGACCCCAATACGCTGATCCAGCGTTTGCAGTCTATCGCCGACCGTTTGGCTGCCGACCATCCGGACGATCGGCGCGTGGCGGTCGAACATCTGTCGGAGTTCGTCGCCGCGATCGGCATGGATGCCGGCAACCAGCGCATCCGCGCCATGGCGGTCGAGCTCGTGCGCGCGATCATCCGCGAGATCGAAGCGCCCCTGCGCCGCCTCGTGGCCGAGCGGCTGAGCCAGGAGCCCAACATCGCGCCCTCGATCGTGAAGCTGTTGGCTGCCGACGAGATCGAAGTGTCGTGGCCCGTGCTCGCAGGCTCGCCGGTGCTGCAGGAAAACGACCTGATCGAGGTCGCCAACCAAGCCACAATCCAGCATCGCGTGGCGATCGCCGGGCGCACCGACGTGGGCTCTGCACTCAGCGAAGCGCTGGTGGCATTCCGCGAAAAAGACGTCGTCGGCACGCTGCTCGCCAACGAGCGCGCGCAGATCTCGGACGCCACGTTCGGCGTGGTGTGCGAGCTTGCGCGCCAATGGCCCGAGCTCGAAGATCCGCTCTCGCAGCGCGCCGATCTGCCGGCTGCCTTCGCCTACGAAATGCTGAGCTGGATCACCGACGCGCTACACGGCTATCTCTACAAGCGCATCGCGATGGCGCCCGACGCTTTGCGCGACATCGTGGCCAATGCCGCCGACCAAGTGGCGCGCGACATCGGCACCAAAGACGGCGTGGTGACGGGCGTGCTCGGCGCCATGCTGGGCCAATGGGGGCAGTGGGCCGAGGACCAGGTTGGCGGTTTCGTGCGCCTGGCCGAGGCCGGCCGGCTCGATCTGTTCGAGGTGGCCCTGGCCGAGCACCTCGCCGAGCCGTTGCGGCTTGTGCGTCGCGCGTGCCGCACTGCCGATTTCGGCGACCTCGCTACGATGTGCCGGGCGAGCGGCATGAACCACGTGAATTTCGAATCGATCGTGGTGACGCTCGCACGCCTGCACGGCAATGTCGGCCGCCCCGTGACTGAAGCTATGCGCGCTTTCGACTCCCTGACACTTGCCCAGGCGCGCGGGGCCCGCGCCATCGTGCCGGGGTACTAGGCGATGGCGTTCGTGCCTGCGGTGGTTCGCTACTCGGCAGGCACGCTCGTCTACGAGGAGGGCGCGCGCGGCGATTTTGCGTGCCTCGTTCGGTCCGGCGAAATCGAGATTTTCCGCATGCGCGGCGACGAGAAGATCGAGATCGCGCGCACCAAGGCAGGCCAGATGTTCGGCGAACTCGAACTCGTCGATGGTGCGGCGCGCATGGCCGGCGCGCGGGCCGCGACGAACGCCGAAATCGAGATGATCCCGCGCGCGGCGTTTTTGAACGAACTCCTGGTGCTCGATCCCAAGATCCACAGCGCGTTGCTCGAGCTGATCGGCTTCGTGCGCACAGCCGAGCCGCTTGCCCCGGGGGCCCCCGGCGACGCCTCGCGCACCGAAATGGCGGCGTTTCTGCGCGGTGTGGCCTTCGGCCAGAGCCTCGATGCCGTCAAAAGCCCGTTTACCCGCACGATCGCCGATTTGGTGCTCTATTACGCGGGGCGGCGGGTCCCGCACTGACGGAACAAGGCCGGCGGGCCGGGCGGGCTTGCAATACGCGCCTACTTGCAAAGTATGGCCAGTTGCGGTATCTCCCGCGCCGCGTTCGGACATTGGGTCCGGACGACAAACCCTCACGCGGGGCATTTTGCGGTCTTTGGCGCCATAGGCCAAGGCTCGTTCCGGTGCCGGTCTCCCTTATCGGGGGCAGGTGCTCGTCCCGCGGCGGCTCAACCGGAAAAAGGAAAAATCGCTCATGGCGATGCCCGTCTATTCGATGCGCCAGCTTCTTGAAGCCGGCATTCATTTCGGCCACCAGACGCGCCGTTGGAATCCCAAAATGGCGCCGTTCCTGTTCGGCGTGCGCAACGGCGTGCACATCATCGATCTGCAGCAGACCGTGCCGCTGCTCGACCGCGCGCTGCAGGCTGCGCGCGACGTGTGCGCGGGCGGCGGCCGCGTGCTGTTCGTCGGCACCAAGCGCCAGGCGCAGGAGCCGATCGCCGAAGCCGCCAAGCGCTGCGGCCAGTATTTCGTCAACCATCGCTGGCTCGGCGGCATGCTGACCAACTGGAAGACGATCTCGAACTCGATCAAGCGCCTCAAGGAAATCGACGAGCGCCTGTCGGGCGATCTGCCCGGCGGCTCGGCCTCGGGCGGCCTCACCAAGAAGGAACTGCTGTTCATGACGCGCGAGCGCGACAAGCTCGAGCGTTCGCTTGGCGGCATCAAGGAAATGGGCGGCCTGCCGGACATGCTGTTCGTGATCGACACGAACAAGGAAGCGATCGCGGTCGAAGAAGCGCGTCGCCTCAACATCCCGGTCATCGCGGTGCTCGATTCGAACAGCGATCCCAAGGGTGTGACCTACCCGATCCCGGGCAACGACGACGCGCTGCGCGCGATCTCGACCTATTGCGAGCTGATGGCCAACGCCGTGCTCGACGGTCTGCAGGCCGAAATGAAGGCTGCTGGCGTCGATGTCGGTGCGGCCGTCGCGCCGCCCGCCCTCGAGATCCCGGCTGCGGCGGCCGAAGCGGCCCCGGCCGAAGCAGCACCGGAAGCCGACAAGGATGCGGCCGCGCCGAAGAAGCCGGCTGCCCGCAAGAAGAAGGAAAAGGCGGCGTCGCCCGCAGCCTGATCGGCTGCTCGGGCGATCCCCACTCCTGCGACGAACCCCAACACGGATGGAATAGATATGGCCGAAATCACGGCAGCCCTGGTCAAGGACCTGCGCGAAAAGAGCGGCGCGGGCATGATGGATTGCAAGCGCGCTTTGACCGAAAACGGCGGCGATATCGAGGCGGCGGTCGACTGGCTGCGCAAGAAGGGCCTCGCGGCTGCGGCCAAGAAGGCCGGCCGCGTGGCGGCCGAAGGCCTGATCGGCGTTGCCGCCGGCGGTGCCGTCGGTGCGATGGTCGAGGTCAATTCGGAAACCGACTTCGTGGCGCGCAACGACGCGTTCCAGGATTTCGTGCGCAACGTCACCAAGTCGGCCCTGTCGACCGGCGACGACGTGGCGGCCCTTGCCGCCGCTGCCTATCCGACCGGCGGCACGGCGACCGAAGCGCTGACGGCTCTTGTGGCCAAAATCGGCGAAAACATGACGCTGCGTCGCGCGGTCGTGCTGAAAGTGTCGGCGGGCGCCGTTGCTACCTACGTGCACAGTTCGGTCGCCCCCGGCCTCGGCAAGATCGGCGTGCTCGTGGCGCTCGAGAGCACGGGCGACGTCGAGAAGCTCAACGCGCTCGGCCGCCAGATCGCCATGCACATCGCCGCCACGAACCCGATCTCGCTCGACATCGCGTCGGTCGATCCGGCCGCGTTGACGCGCGAAAAGGCGATCTTGAGCGAGCAGGCGGCGGCGTCGGGCAAGCCCGCCGCGGTCGTCGAGAAGATGGTCGAAGGGCGCATCCGCAAGTTCTACGAAGAGTCCGTGCTGCTCGAGCAGGTCTATGTCGTGGACGGCGAAACCCGCATCAAGGACGTGGTGGCCAAGGCCGCCGCCGATGTGGGCGCGCCCGTGAAGCTCGTCGCCTTCCGCCGCTTCGGTTTGGGCGAGGGCATCGAGAAGAAAGAGTCCGACTTTGCGGCCGAAGTCGCCGCGCAGTTGAAAGCCTGATCCGACGATGGCCGGTCTTTTCCCCAAAAGACCGGCCGAATTTTCTGGCGAGGGTTAGTCCCGTCATGCCGCAGGCGCCTCAGACCAAATATCGCCGCGTTCTGCTCAAGGTGTCCGGCGAGGTGATGGCCGGCAGCGACGAGCGCGGCCTCGACCCCGCCACGATCGACCGCATTGCCGCCGACGTCAAAGAGGTCGTCGATCTCGGCGTGCAGGTGTGCCTCGTGATCGGCGGCGGCAACATCTTCCGCGGCCTCTCGGGCGCCAAGCGCGGCATCGAGCGCGCCAACGGCGACTATATGGGCATGCTCGCCACGGTCATCAACGCGCTTGCGCTGCAGAACGCGCTCGAAGGCGTGGGCGTGCCCACGCGCGTGCAGTCGGCCATTCCGATGGCAAGCATCTGCGAGCCCTATATCCGGCGCCGCGCGATGCGGCACATGGAAAAGGGCCGCGTCGTGATTTTCGGCGCCGGCACGGGCAATCCGTTTTTCACGACCGACACGGCCGCGGCCTTGCGCGCGTCGGAAATGGGGTGCGATGCGCTGCTCAAAGGCACCAAGGTGGACGGCGTCTATTCGGCCGACCCGAAGAAGGACGCCAACGCGTCGCGTTTCGAAACGCTGACCTACCGCGACGTGATGGAGCGCGATCTCGGCGTGATGGACGCCGCCGCGATCGCGCTTGCACGGGAAAACCACATTCCTATTCTAGTCTTCTCGATACAGAAGCCGGGCGGATTCGCCGAAGTGATGAAGGGTACCGGGCGCTACACGACCGTGTGCGACTGAGTGGGGTGAAGCCGAGCCTGCCGTCCGTTCGCCAAACCGTTTCCAAGGGAACACGCCAATGTCCGCCACCGCCGAAATCGACGATCTGCGCCGCCGCATGACGGGCTCGCTCGACGTGCTCAAGAAGGAGTTCTCGGGTCTGCGCACGGGGCGCGCTTCGGCGAGCCTGCTCGATCCCGTCACGGTCGATGCCTACGGCAGCCAGATGCCGCTTGCCCAGTGCGGCACGGTCGGCACGCCCGAGCCGCGCATGCTGACGGTGCAGGTGTGGGACAAGGGCCTCGTCAAAGCCGTCGAAAAAGCCATCCGCGACGCCGGCCTCGGCCTCAACCCGATGGCCGACGGCCAGCTCGTGCGCATCCCGATGCCGCCGATGACCGAAGAGCGCCGCAAGGAGCTGCTGAAGATCGCCAAGAACTACGCCGAGGCCGCGCGCGTTTCGGTGCGCAACGTGCGCCGCGAAGGCATGGACGCGCTCAAGGCGCTGCTCAAGAACGGCAAGGTCACCGAAGACGACAACCGCAAGCGCCAAACCGACATCCAGACGCTGACCGACGATTTCATCAAGAAGGTCGACGAGGCGATGGCGGCCAAAGAAAAAGACATCATGGCCGTCTAGCGGCAGCATCGTCGCTTCCTTCCAAGCCGGTCCCCGGAACCCCGCGAGCCCGCCCCGCCCAATCGCAATGTCGCACGATCGCCAAATTCCCCGTCATGTCGCCATCATCATGGACGGCAATGGTCGCTGGGCCAAAGCACGCGGCCTGCCGCGCATAGCGGGCCATCGGCGCGGGGCGGATGCGGTGCGCAACGCCGTGCGCGCGGCGGGCGAACTGGGTGTGCGCTATCTGACGCTGTTCGGATTCTCGTCGGAAAACTGGCGCCGCCCGAGCGACGAGGTCGCCGACCTCATGGGCCTGCTGCGCCATTTCCTGCGCGCGGAACTGGCCGAGCTGCATCGCCAAGGCGTGCGCATCCGCATCATCGGCGAGCGCAAGCGACTGCCGGCCGACGTGTGCTCGCTGATCGAACAGGCCGAGACGACGACGCGCGACAACACGTTCCTCGATCTCGTCGTGGCCCTGTCCTACGGCGCACGTGCCGAGATCGTTTTGGCCGCGCGCGAACTCGCCGAAGCGGCCAAAGCCGGCACGCTCGATCCGGCGGCGATCGACGAGACGTTGTTCGCCAGCCATCTTGCGACTGCCGACATTCCCGACCCCGATCTCCTCGTGCGCACGAGCGGGGAAAAGCGCGTTTCGAATTTCCTGCTGTGGCAATGCGCCTATACCGAGTTCGTGTTTCTCGACGTGCTGTGGCCCGATTTCGGGCGCGAGGCCTTCGAGGCGGCGATCGCCGAATTCGGACGGCGGGAGCGGCGCTACGGCGCCGTCGTGGGTTGAGCCCCGCCCAACCGCCGATCCCAGCTGCGGGCTTGCGCATGCGCGATCTGCGCCAGCGCGCGATGTCGGCCGCCGTGCTGCTGGCACTTGCCGTGGCGGGGCTGTTCTCGGGCCGCGAAGCCTTCGAACTCATGGTTGCTGTTTGCGGTGCCGTCCTTGCCTGGGAATGGACGCGGCTGGTCGGCGACGGGCGTTTCGGCGCCACAGGCTTGCTCGTGGCGGCAGGCGTCTTGGCGAGCGGGGCGGCGGCCGCCCTCACGCGCGCCGATATCGGGCTTGGCCTTGCGCTGGTCGGGGCCTTGTTGGTGCTGGCCTTTGCGCGCGCCAGCGGGCGCGACCATTGCCGTTGGCTGGCGGTCGGGCCGCTTTATATCGGCATTCCGGTCGTTGCGCTGATTTGGCTGCGCGGCGATGCGCAAGGCGGATTGGCCGCAATCTTGTGGCTGATGGCAAGCGTTTGGGCGACCGATACGGGCGCTTATTTCGCGGGTCGGCTGATCGGCGGCGCCAAGCTGGCACCGCGCCTGTCGCCCAACAAAACCTGGGCCGGTCTGATCGGCGCCATGGTTGCGGCCGCTTTGGTCGGGTGGGGCGCGGCATTGCTGGTGCCGCTTGGCCCGCCGGCGCCGGTTTTGGCGGGTGCCGGGGCAGGGTTGGCCGTGGTGGCGCAAGCGGGCGACCTGCTCGAATCCTGGATCAAGCGCCATTTCGGCGCCAAAGATTCGAGCGGTCTCATTCCGGGGCATGGCGGCCTGTTCGACCGCGTCGACGGACTTCTGACGGCTGCTTGCGCACTTGCGGCGTTCCAATGGTCCACAAGCGGGCTTATGCTGGCATGGCCATGAAACGCGTGACGATTTTGGGCTCGACCGGATCGGTCGGCTGCAACACCGCCGAACTGCTCGCCGCCGACCCGCAAAGTTTTGCAGTCGAAGCGCTCGTCGCCAACCGCAATGCCGCGAAGCTTGCCCAGCAGGCGCGGACCTTGCGCGCCAAGCGCGCGGTCGTGGCCGACGAAAGCTGCTACGGCGAACTGCGCGATGCCCTTTCGGGCAGCGGCATCGAGGCGGCCGCAGGCGCTGAAGCCGTTGTTGAAGCCGCGCTGATGCCGGCCGAGTTCGTGTGCTCGGCGATCGTGGGGGCGGCCGGTTTGCCCGCCACGCTTGCCGCGATCAGGCGCGGGGCCACGATCGGCCTTGCCAACAAGGAAACGCTTGTGTGCGCCGGTGCGCTTGCGATGGCCGAAGTGCGCCAGCACGGGGCAACGCTGGTCCCCGTCGACAGCGAGCATAGTGCGATCTTCCAGGTGCTCGATCTCGATGCGTTGGACCGCGTCGAGAAGATCGTGCTGACCGCTTCGGGCGGGCCGTTCCGGACCTGGTCGCTCGAGCGCATGGCGAGCGTCACGCCGTCGCAAGCCGTCGCCCATCCCAACTGGTCGATGGGGGCCAAGATCTCCGTCGATTCCGCGACGATGATGAACAAAGGCCTCGAAGTGATCGAGGCGTTCCATCTGTTCCCGGTCGGCGAAGCGCGTATCGAGGCGATCGTGCATCCGCAATCGGTCGTGCATTCGATGGTCGCCTATGCCGACGGCTCGGTGCTGGCCCAACTCGGCACGCCCGACATGCGCACGCCGATTGCCGTCGCCCTCGCTTGGCCCGGGCGCATGGCGACGACGGCGCCGCGCCTCGATCTTGCCAAAATGGCAGATCTCACGTTCGAAACTTTGGATTACGCGCGCTTTCCGGCCTTCAAATTGGCGCGCCTGGCCTTGCAAGCGGGCGGAGCTGCACCAACTATCCTGAACGCGGCCAACGAAGTGGCCGTGGCGGCATTCTTGGGCGGCGGGCTCGGGTTTTTGGGTATCGCAGACTGCGTTTCCGGCGTGTTGGACGGCTATGCGCCGCCGGCCCCGGCATCGATCGCGGATGTGGTTGCGATCGATGCGCTTGCCCGCGTGCGCGCACGCGAATGGATCGATGCACCGCGCCCGCGCGCGGTGTTGGCGGCTGCTGAAAGTCGGGGCTGAGATGAATATCTTCGAGTATCTGCTGCCATTCCTGCTCGTGCTGAGCGTGCTGATCTTCTTCCACGAGCTCGGGCATTTCTGGGTCGCGCGGCGCTGCGGCGTGAAGGTCGAAGTTTTCTCGATCGGCTTCGGGCGCGAGATCGTCGGCTGGAACGACCGCCACGGCACGCGCTGGAAGATCTCGTGGCTGCCGCTCGGCGGCTACGTGAAGATGTACGGCGACGCCGATCCGGCCTCCACGCCGGGCGCCGAGATTTCGCACATGGATGCGGCCGAGCGCGCGGTTTCGTTCCACCACAAGACCCTGCTGCAGCGCGCGGCGATCGTGGTTGCAGGGCCCGCCGCGAATTTCCTGCTCGCGATCGTGCTGTTGGCCGGTGCTTTTGCGACCGTGGGCCAGCCTTTTACGCCCGCTTTGGTGGGCGGCGTGCTGCCGGGTTCCGCCGCCGAACGCGCGGGCATCCAGGCCGGCGACCGCGTGGTGGCGATCGACGGCAAGCGCATCGAGCGTTTCGAGGAGATCCAACGTTTCGTGCAGCTCAATCTCGAGCGGCCGACCGTGTTGTCGATCGACCGCGACGGGCGCACGCTCGATCTGCCTGTCACCCCGGCCGTCATCGAAGAAACCAACCGCTTGGGCCAGGTCACGCGCGTGGCGCGCTTGGGCATTCGCGGCCAGGGCATGTCGTTCAAAACCCACGATCCTCTGAGCGCCGTTTGGCGGGCGGCGGGCGAAACCTGGACGCAAGCCGCCGGCACCCTCAAGGCGCTCGGTCAGATGATAGTGGGCACGCGCGGTACCGAGGAACTCGGCGGACCCATCCGGATTGCCCAAATGTCGGGCGAGGTCGCACAAGGCGGGATCGCAAACCTGATCGTATTCATGGCAATCCTGTCAATTAACCTAGGTTTGATCAATCTTTTCCCAGTTCCGATGCTCGACGGCGGCCATTTGGTGCTTTATGCGCTCGAAGCCGTGCGCGGGCGGCCTTTACCGCCGCGGGCTGTCGAATACGGTTTCCGGATCGGCTTTGGCTTGGTAATAAGTCTGATGGTCTTTGCGACTTGGAACGACCTCGTCCATACGGGTGTGGTGCGTTTCCTGGTGGGACTCGTCTCGTGATTATCGCCGGGGTTTTGGGGTAATCTGCTGGACTGCGGTGCGACTCGAGAGCGGAAAACCGGCGAATATGGAACGACTTGCAATGTTTTTTGCGACAGGCCGAACGGCGATAGCGACATGTGCAATGGCGCTTGCCGTGGCAATCGGACTGTTCGCGGCGGACCCCGCACACGCCCAGTTCGCCACGCGCACCGGCGTGGTTGCGGGCCCTGTTTCCGAGATCCGCATCGAAGGCACCCAGCGTATCGCACCTGAGACCGTGCGCGCTTACATCACGGTGCAGCCCGGCAGCCAAGCCGACGCCGACGAAATCGACCGTTCGCTCAAAGCGCTGTTCGGCACCGGCCTGTTCGCCGACGTGCTGATCCGCCAGGAAGGCGCAGCGCTCGTCGTGCGCGTCGTCGAGAACCCGATCGTCAACCGCATCGCTTTCGAAGGCAATCGCCGCCTCAAGGACGAAAGCCTCAACAACGAACTGACCATCAAGCCGCGCACGGTGTTCACGCGCGCGCGCGTCCAGGCCGACGTCAAGCGCCTGCAGGACGTCTACCGTGCCTCGGGTCGCTTTGCCGCGACGATCGAGCCCAAGATCATCCAGCTGCCGCAGAACCGCGTCGACGTCGTGTTCGAGATCGACGAGGGCCAGGTCACGGGCGTGCAGCGCATCAATTTCGTCGGCAACCGCAGTTTCGCCGACGGCACGCTGCGCGAGCAGATCCAGACGCGCGAATCGCGCTGGTTCCGCTTCCTGTCGAACGACGACGTGTACGATCCCGACCGCCTGTCGTTCGACCGCGAATTGCTGCGCAAATACTATCTCTCGGCCGGCTACGCCGACTTCCGCATCGTCTCGGCGATCGCGGAATTGAGCCCCGACCGCGAAGGCTTCTACGTGACCTTCACGATCGAAGAGGGCGAGCGCTACCGTTTCGGCAAGATCGACGTCGTCTCGCAGCTGCGCGATCTCAAGAAGGAGCAGATGGTCGATCTCGTGACGACCAAAGAAGGCTCCTGGTACGACGCCAACCGCGTCGAAGCGTCGGTCACGGCCCTCAGCGACTTTGCGGGCTCGGCCGGGTATGCGTTCGCCGAAGTGCGTCCGCGCGTCACGCGCGACCGCGATGCGCGCACGGTTTCGATCGTCTACGAGGTCCAGGACGGGCCGCGCGTGTTCGTCGAGCGCATCAACATCGTCGGCAATTCGCGCACGACCGACAAGGTCATCCGCCGCGAAATGCTGCTCGGCGAAGGCGACGCGTTCAGCACCGCAAAGCTGCGCCGCTCGCGCGACCGCATCCGCGGCCTGCAGTTCTTCGAGCGCGTCGAGGTCACGAATGTGCCGGGCGAAGCGCCCGACCGCACGGTGCTGAACGTCGAAGTGCAGGAAAAATCGACGGGCGACCTCAGCTTCGGCATCGGCTTCTCGACCGCCGACAGCGTGCTGCTCGACGCCTCGATCCGCGAACGTAACCTACTTGGCCAGGGCAAGGACCTGCGTCTCGGCGGCACCGTTTCGCGGCGCCGCAACCAGATCGATCTTGCCTTCACCGATCCCTATTTCCTCGATATGGATATGTCGGCCGGGTTCGATGTTTTCCGCCAGAAGCGCGATCTGCAATCGGAAGCCGGATACAATTTCATTTCGCTCGGCTTCGTGCTGCGCAACGGTTACCGCTTGGGCGAATATATCGACCAGTCTTTGCGCTACACGCTGCGCAACGACGAAATCACAAATCTCGCATCGGGCGTTTCAACGCTCGTGCAGGACGCGGCCGGTTCGGTGCTTCAGAGCTCGGTCGGCCACACGACCCTGTTCGACTGGCGCGATGACCGCTCTGACCCGACCGACGGCTACTTCTTCAAGATCGGCAACGACGTGGCGGGCCTCGGCGGCGACGCGAAGTTCCTGCGTTCGACGGCGACCACCGGCTATTTCTACCCGATTACGCCCGAATACGTCGTATCTTTGGTGCTCGAAGGCGGCCATATCGCGGCCTTCTCGGACGACCGCGTGCGTCTGCAGAACCGTTTCTCGCTGGGCGGCGACAATTTCCGCGGCTTCCGCGTGCAGGGTATCGGCCCGCGCGACCGCGCGACGGGCGGCGCATTGGGCGGCAATCTTTTCTACACCGGCACGGCCGAGATGAGTTTCCCGACGGGCTTGCCCAAAGAGTTCGGCCTGCGCGGCGTGCTGTTCTCCGATGTCGGCACGCTCACCACGTTCGACCGTCCCCCGCCGGGTCGCCCCGGCAACACGGCCGTGGTCGACGATTCGGGATCGATCCGCGCCTCGGTGGGTATCGGCGCCTTGTGGCGCTCGCCCTTCGGCCCGGTGCGCGTATCCTATGCCAAGCCCGTTGCCAAAGAAGAATACGATCGTACCGAAGCTTTCCGCTTTGGCATTGGAACGCGTTTCTAGTTTCCCTACAGGATTGCTTGCGATGAAAAACCGGACTTCTTCGGCCCTGCGTCTTGCGGCAGTCAGCGCTGCATTTGTCGGCATGATTGTCGCGGCTTGGCCCGTGCAGGCCCAGCAGCCGGCACCGGCCCAGCCGCGCCAAGCGCCGGCCCAGCCGCGCGCAGCCTCGCCGGCAGCGGGCGGGGCAGCCGCGCCGGCCCTATCGACCGAGTTGCCACCCAAGGGGACCTCCGTCGTGTTCTTCGACGTCGAAGCGGTCATGCGCGCTTCGACCGCGATGCAGAACATCAATGCCCAGGCCGAGCGCGCGCGCAACTCGCTGCAGGCCGACGCCACGCGCCAGGAGACCGATCTGCGCCGCCAGGAAGAAGAACTCGCCAACCAGCGCGCGACGCTGGCGCAGGACGCGTTCAACCAGCGCCGCCGCGATTTCGAAAACCGCGTGCAGACCGTGCAGGTGCAGCTGCAGACGCGCCGGCGCAATCTCGAGCAGAATTACGGCGACGCGGCGCAGAAGATCCAGCAGTCGCTGACCGAGTCCGTGATCGAGGTCATGAACGAGCAGGAATACCAGATCGTGCTGCCCAACTCGTTCATCTTCGTGGCGCGCTCGGCGCTCGATATTTCGGGCGAAGTCGCACGCCGCCTGAACCGCAAATTGCCGACCGCGGCAATGGCGAACTGAGCCGCCGCGCGCGATGGCCGACCGGCGATTCCATACGTACGCCGGCGCCCTCGCGCTCGAGCGCATCGTCGAGATCGTCGGGGCGGCCATGCCGGCCGGTGCAAGCGGCGATCGGCTGTTCGACGACGTCGCGGCCCTGGGTGCAGCCGGCGCTGCCGACGTTACCTTCCTCGAAAACCGCAAATATCTGAGCGCGCTTGCGACGACCAAGGCGGGTGCCTGTCTCGTCCATCCGAGCCTTGCCGCGCGCGTGCCGACCGGCTGCCATGCGCTTGCCGTCGCCAACCCTTATCTTGCCTATGCGCGTCTTGCCGCCGCCTTCCACCCGCCCGCGCGCAGTCCAGCGGGCGTACACCCCACGGCCGTCGTGGATGCGACGGCCACGCTCGGCGCGGGCGTTGCGATCGGTCCCTATGCCGTCGTGATGGCGGGCGCCAAGCTCGGCGCCGGGGTCGAGATCGGACCGGGCGCCATGATCGGCGCCAATGTCGAGCTCGGCGATTTCGTCGTTGTCGGTGCCAACGCCAGCGTCAGCCATGCGCTCGTGGGTCCGCGCACGCGGCTCTATCCGGGATCTCGCATCGGCCAGGACGGATTCGGCTTTGCTCTCAGCCTCTCGGGTTTCGTCAAGGTGCCGCAGCTCGGACTCGTGCGCATCGGGGCCGATTGCGAGGTCGGCGCCAATAGCTGCATCGACCGCGGCAGCGCCGGCGACACGGTGATCGGCGACGGCACGTGGATCGACAATCTCGTGCAGATCGGCCACAACGTGAAGACCGGGCGCAACTGCGTGATCGTGGCGCAGGTCGGAATTTCCGGCTCCACCGAGCTCGGCGACGGCGTGATGGCGGGCGGACAGGCCGGGCTTGCCGGCCATTTGAAGGTGGCGGCGGGAGCAAAAATCATCGCACAATCGGGCGTGCACCGCGACATCGAGGCCGGCCAGACGGTCGGCGGCACGCCCGCCGTGCCGGCCGAGGAATGGCGCCGCCAATCGGCCGCCCTGCGCCGTCTGGTGCGCCGCACCGCTTCTGAGCCGACCAAGGAACCCAACGAGAGCGCATGATGGACGACGTTTCCGCATCGACCCCCCCGTCTTCTTCGACGATCGATCTGCTGCGGATCATGGAAATGATCCCGCATCGCTATCCGTTCTTGATGATCGACCGCGTCGTCGACGTCGTGTGCGACGCGTCCGCCGTCGGCATCAAAAACGTGACGGTCAATGAGCCGCATTTTCAGGGCCATTTTCCGAGCCGTCCCATCATGCCGGGCGTGCTAATCGTCGAGGCGATGGCCCAGACCGCGGGCGTACTTGTGGTACACACGCTGGGGCCCGAGTCCGAGGGCAAGCTCGTCTATTTCATGACCATCGACGATGCGCGTTTCCGCAAACCCGTAACGCCCGGCGACACGCTGCATATCCACGTGTTCAAGCAGCGTTCGCGCGGCAATGTGTGGAAGTTCAAGGGCGAGGGGCGCGTCGAGGGCGCGCTCGTCGCCGAAGCCACCTTCTCGGCCATGATCGTGGACAACTGATGGATACCGGTGCCGCCAAACCCGAAACGCAGATCCATCCGACGGCGATCGTCGAGGCGGGCGCCAAAATCGGCGCGGGCGTGCGCATCGGCCCGTTCTGCACGGTGGGCAAGGACGCGACGCTGAACGACGGCGTCGAGCTCGTGAGCCACGTCGTGATCGCGGGCGACACCGAGCTGGGTGCCCGCGTGCGCGTGTTTCCGTTCGCCTCGCTCGGCCACCCGCCGCAGGATCTCAAATTCAAGGGCGAGCGCACGCGCCTCGTCGTGGGCGACGACACGATCGTGCGCGAGCACGTAACGATGAATCCGGGCACGTCGGGCGGCGGCGGCCTCACCAAGGTCGGCTCGCGTTGCTTGATGATGGCCGGTGCCCATGTGGCGCACGATTGCCGGGTGGGCGACCATGTGGTGATGGTGAACCAGGCGACGCTGGGCGGGCATGTGCAGGTCGGCGACTACGCGATCCTGGGCGGAATCTCGGCCGTGCACCAGTTCGTGCGCATCGGCAAACACGCCATGATCGGCGGCATGACGGGCGTTGAGGGCGATGTGATCCCCTACGGCATCGTGATGGGCGACCGCGCGCGGCTGCAGGGGCTCAACATCGTGGGACTCAAAAGGCGCGGTTTCAGCCGCGAAGAGATCCACGATCTGCGCACGGCCTACCGGCTGCTGTTCGCGCAGGAAGGCACGATGGCCGAGCGGCTCGACGACGTGGCCGAGCTCTACGGCAAGGTCGGTGCGGTGATGGACATTCTCGAGTTCATCCGCGGCGCCAACAACCGCCAGATCTGCCTGCCCAAGGCCGACGCAGCCCTGTGACAGGCAGGGTGAGCGGCAAGCTTGGCATCCTGGCGGGCGGCGGAACTTTGCCGCGGGCCGTCGCCGATGCCGCCGCCTCATCCGGGCGGCAAGTCCATATCGTTGCCTTCGAAGGTTTCTGCGAGCCCGCCACGGTCGCAGGCTACGCGCATGATTGGATCGGCCTTGCCAAGGTCGGCCGCTTGTTCGCTGCCTTGCGCGCGGCCGCGTGCGTCGAAATCGTGCTGGCGGGCCCGGTGCGGCGCCCTGGCCTTGCCCAGCTGCGCCCCGACTGGACCGGCGTTTCGACGCTGCTGCGTCTGCTGCGCGTTTGGGGCGGCGATGCGTCGCTGCTGTCGCGCGTGCTGGCCCTGCTCGAAGCGCAAGGCTTCCGCGCTGTGGGGGCGCACGAGATTCTGCCCGATCTGCTTGTGGCGGCAAAAACCTACGGCGCCAGCAAGCCCGATGAGGCGGCACGCGCCGACATCGCCGTGGGACTTCAAGCGGCACGTGCCTTGGGGGCGCGCCAACGCGGCCAAGCCGTGCTCGTGCGCGGGGGCGCTGTGATCGGCGAAGAGACGCGCGGCGGCACATCGGCTTTGCTGCGGCAGCCCGGCATTGCAGGTGCCGTGCTGGTCAAAGCCGCGATGCCGGGCCAAGATCGCCGCGTCGATCTGCCGACGGCGGGGCTTGCGACGGTCGAGGCCGCTGCGGCCGCAGGCGTGATCGGCATCGCACTCGAGGCCGGCAATGCGTTGCTGCTCGACCGCGATGCGGCGGTTGCCGCAGCCGACCGATACGGGCTTTTCATGGTGGGCGCATGACCGCCAAACGCGTCTTTCTCGTCGCCGGCGAACCTTCGGGCGACAATCTCGGCGCCAAGCTGATGCTTGCCTTGAAGCGCGCTGCGGGCGGGGCCGTCGAATTCTCCGGCGTGGGCGGCGAGCGCATGGCGGGCGAGGGGCTTGCCAGCCTGTTCCCCTTGTCCGATCTGTCGGTGATGGGCTTGGCCGAAGTGGTGCCGCGTTTGCCGACGATTTTCGCGCGGCTGCGCCAGACGGCAGACGCGATCGCGCGCACGCGGCCCGATGTCGTCGTGCTGATCGATGCGCCCAGCTTCGGCTTGCGCGTGGCCGACCGCATTCGCGGGAGCGGCATTCCGGTCGTGCAGTACGTGGCGCCGCAATTGTGGGCCTGGCGGCCGGGCCGCGCCAAAAAGCTCAAAGGCCGCATCGATGCGATGCTGGCGCTGCTGCCCTTCGAGCCCGACTTTTTCGCCAAGCTCGGGCTCGCCTGCACGCATGTCGGCCATCCCGTGCTCGAAGATGCGCTCGCACCGGCCGATGCGGCGGGTTTTCGCATGCGTCACGGGATTTCGGCAAATGCCCCGCTGGTCGCCGTGCTGCCCGGCAGCCGCGCCGGCCTGTTCGGCCGCATGGCGCCGATCTTCGCGGCCGCCGCAAATGCTTTGGCCGCCACGCATCCGCAAACTGCGTTCGTGGTGCCCTATGTCGCCAACACCGATGCGGCCTCGGCTGCATTCGCAGCGACATTGCCGGGCAAGGTCGTGCGCGTCGCGGACCCGGCCGAGAAACGGGCCGCGTTCCGCGCGGCCGATGCCGCCCTCAGCGTGTCCGGCACCTCCACGCTCGAGCTTGCGGTGGCGGGTTTGCCGACGGTGGTCGGGCATCGCGTGAATGCGCTGTCGGGCTGGCTTGCGCGCAAGCTCATCCAAGTGCCGTATGTTGCGATGCCCAACGTGATCGCGGGCCGCTTAATCATCCCCGAGTTGCTGCAAGCCGACTGCACGCCGACGGCGCTTGCAGCCGCCGTTGCGCATCTGCTTGACGATCCGAAGGCGGCGGCTCGGATGCGCGCCGATCTTGCAAGCGTGTGCGACGCCTTGGGGCAGAGCGAAATCGCGCGCGGGCAACTTCCGTCCGACCGTGCGGCAGCGGCAATACTGGATCTGCTCAGAAGCCGAGATTAGCGAAGCGTTTGCGGTGGGCGCGGATCGCGTCCTCGATCTGCAGGGCGACGTCGAGCGCGGCACGGCCGTCTTCGCCGGTCACGTGCGGCTTGTGGTCGCCGCGGCAAGCACCCAGGAAGCTTTCGATCTCGGTCTTGAGATCGTCGCCGTCCGGGTAGTCGCGCTCGATGCGCTCGATGGGCGGCATGCCCGGCATCATCGCGGGCAGCAGTGTGCCGAGCAGCAACCCGCCTTTGCCGCGTCGCATCGCCACGAGCTTGCGCTTGGCAAGATCGAGCGATACGTAGCTCTCGTGGCCGAAGATGCGCATCTTGCGCTCGGTCTTGAGGCTGATGCGGCTCGTGGTGATGTTGGCCACGCACCCGTTGGCGAAGCCCAGACGCACATTGGCGATGTCCTCGCCCTTGGTCACGACGGGGGCCCCCACCGCCATCACGCTTTCGACCGGTGCGCCCACGAGGGCGAGGATCAGGTCGATATCGTGGATCATCAGATCGAGCACCACCGACACGTCGGTCGCGCGCGGGTTGAACGGATGGATGCGGTCGCATTCGATGTAGAGCGGCGTGCCGACATACTCGCGCGCGCCCAACCGGTCGAGCAGGAAGCGCTGCAGGTGGCCCACTTGCAGCACCGTGCCGCGGGCGGATGCCGCTGCGATGAGCTTGTCGGCCTGGTCGCGCGTGTCGGCGATGGGCTTCTCGATCAGCACATGGATGCCGGCTTCGATGAGCGCCAGCGCCACGTCGTAATGCAGCGACGTCGGCACCACGACCGACACGGCATCGACCTTGCCGATGAGTTCGCGCGCATCGGCAAACGCCGCAACACGATGTTTGGCGGCGGCGGCTTCGCGGGCGGCCGGGTTGGGGTCGGCGATGCCGACGAACTGCGAGCCCGGCAGGCTCGCGTATTTGTCGGCATGGAAGCGGCCGAAATGGCCGGCGCCGACGACGGCGGTGCGTAGCGTTTTCATGCCGTTTGGTAGCGCGTTTTGCGGGCTGGCGCAAAGCCCGCAAGCTTGCCATTCTGATGCCCGAATGAACGAGGAGGGACCTGCCATGGCCAGCGAATACCGCATGCTGCACACGATGATTCGCGTGTTCGATCTCGACAAATCGATCGATTTCTACTGCAACAAGCTCGGCATGCAGCTGCTGCGCCGCAAGGATTATCCGGACGGCAAATTCACGTTGGCTTTCGTAGGCTACGGCCCCGAAGAAACCAACGCCGTGATCGAACTCACGCACAATTGGGGGCAGAGCGAGCCCTACCAGATCGGCACGGGCTTCGGCCATGTCGCCTTGGGCGTGAAAGACATCTACGGAGCCTGCGAAAAGCTCGCCGCGGCCGGCGCCAAAATCCCGCGCCCGCCCGGCCCCATGAAACACGGCACGAGCGTGATCGCGTTCGTCGAAGATCCCGACGGCTACAAGATCGAGCTCGTGCAGAAGTAACGGAGGCGGGTATGTCGGCGTTTGCGCATGTGCCGCTGGCAAGCTATCGCCGCTATCCGGAATCCGAGATGGCGGCGCGGGCGGCCGCGTTCTATGCCGACATCAAGCGGCGCCGCACCGTGCGCGAATTTTCGTCCGAGCCCGTCCCGCGCATCGTGATCGAAGATGCGATCCGGGCGGCCGGCACGGCCCCTTCGGGGGCGAACCAGCAGCCTTGGTTCTTTGCGGTCGCAAGCGACCCGGCGGTCAAAGCGCGCATTCGCGCGCTTGCCGAAGAAGAAGAGCGCGAATTCTATGCGCGCCGCGCCAGCGAGGAATGGCTCGAAGCGCTGGCGCCGCTGGGTACGGACGACCGCAAGCCGTTTCTCGAAATCGCGCCGGTGCTGATCGCGATCTTCCAGCAAAGCTGGGGCATCGGCCCCAACGGCGACAAGATCAAACATTACTACGCACCCGACTCCGTCGGCATCGCGACCGGCTTTCTGATCGCGGCTTTGCATCATGCGGGGCTCGCCACGCTCACGCATACGCCGTCGCCGATGGGCTTCTTGAACGAAATCTTCGGCCGACCGCCCAACGAAAAGCCTTTTGTGCTGCTGGTTGCGGGCTATCCGGCCGACGGCGTCAAGGTGCCGGCCATAACGAAGAAGCCGCTCGCGCAGATCATGGATTGGCGCTGAGCCTGGGTAGTTTCCGCAGCTAGGCGGCGGCGACTCTCCGCGCCATCGTGGCGGGGCCGTCGGGCGCTTTGTTCGGCGTTTTGCCGTTGGCGCGCCGTCGGGCCGCCGGAAGGCTTTGCCATGCATCTCGAAAACTCCGTCGTCGCCGCATTCCCCGATCATCTTGCCGCGGAAGGGGCCGTCAAAGCGCTGGCCGACAGCGGCTTTGCGATGAAGCAGCTGAGCGTGCTCGGCCGCGGCTACCACACGGAAGAAAAAGTGGTGGGCTTCTACAATACCGGCGACCGCGTGCGCTTCTGGGGCACGCGCGGTGCCTTCTGGGGCGCGTTGTGGGGCGTGTTTTTCGGCGGGCTGTTTGTGGTGACGCCCATCGCAGGCCCCGTGGTGGCACTCGGCTATCTCGGCGCGCTCGCGTTGGCCGCAATTGAAAACGCCGTGCTGGTCGGCGGCTTGAGTGCCGTTGGGGCCGCTCTCTACGGTCTTGGCGTGCCGAAAGACACGGTCGTGCAGTACGAAATGACGGTCAAGGCCGACAAGTTCCTCGTCATGGCGCACGGGACGGCGGCCGAAATGGCGCGCGCCAAGGCCGTGCTTGCCCTCAAGCACCCGCTCAATCTCGACGAACATCGTGTCGCCGATGCGGTTATGGGACCTGCGAAAGGTCTTGCCCCCGCCCTTTAGTGCGCGAGGCGGATCGGCTGCCCGAAACGCTGCTGGGCTTCGTGCGCGCGACCGGGGTTTGGCATCAGACGACCTTGTCGCTTTTGTCGGTCGCTGTGTTCGCCGCATCGACCGCACCGCTCGAAATCCAACGGCGCCTGATCGACGATGCCGTCGCCGGCGGTTCGGTTGCTGCGATCGTGTGGCTCGCGGTTGCCTATGCGGGCTTGGCGCTCGCCGAGGGTCTGCTGAAGCTCGGGCTCAACGTATACCGGGCCTGGATCAGCGAAACGGCGGTGCGCGATCTGCGCGTGCGTTTTCGCCGACTGATCGATCTTTTGCCGGCGGGCGCAACTGGTGCCGCGTCGCGCGGCGTTGGCGCATCGGCGATCCTGATGGAGGCCGAGCCCATCGGCGGCTTCGTCGGCGGTGCGGTCTCCGAGCCGATCCTGCAAGGCGGCCTGCTTGCGAGCGTGTTCGGCTACATGCTGTATCTGCAGCCCGCCATGGCGCTGGTCGCGTTTGCCGCCCTGTCGCCGCAGGTCGTGTTCGTTCCGCTGCTGCAGCGGGCGATCAATGCGCGCATCGCCGCGCGCATCGCGACGCTGCGTTCGGTCGGCGGGGCCATCGCCGACGGGCCGACGGCGGAGGATGCCGCCACGGACGCGCAGGATGCGCGCATCGCCCACGCTTTTGCGCTGAACATGGGCATCTACAAGCTCAAATTCTCGATGAATTTCCTGATGAACCTCTTGCACCATGCCGGCACGGCTTGCGTGCTCGCGGTCGGCTGCTGGTTCGTGGTCGCGGGCGACGCGCAGATCGGCACGGTCGTGGCCTTCATCTCGGGCCTTGCCAAGGTCAACGACCCGTGGGGCGATCTCGTCGATTGGTATCGCGAGCTCACCGCAACCGCGACCAAATACCGCCTCGCGGTCGCAGCCGCACGCAGTCTCGAAGCGGCGACGGTCTAGCGCTTCAGCCCCACCAGATCGCGGCGAGCAAGGCAACGATCGCGACCGGGCCGACGGCCAGGCGCAGCAGGCGCCAGAAGGACGGGCGGTTGTCGTTGACGGCGGGCGGCAGGCGACGGCGGCCGAGCAGGGCCGGCGGCACGGCGCGCGCAATGCTTGCGTCGTGCGTGGTCGTGCGCATCTGCCCGGTTCCGCGTTTGGCCATTGCCGGCGCTCCCGTCTGCCGTCAGCGTTTGTCCATCGGCACGAAGGGCCGATGGGCCGCACCCGTGTAGAGCTGGCGCGGGCGTCCGATCTTCTGTTCGGGATCTTCGATCATCTCGTTCCACTGCGCGATCCAGCCCGTCGTGCGCGCAAGCGCGAACAGCGCCGTGAACATTGCGACCGGGAAGCCCATCGCCTTCAGGATGATGCCCGAATAGAAATCGACGTTGGGATAGAGCTTCTTCGAGATGAAATACTCGTCCGAAAGCGCGATGCGCTCGAGTTCCATCGCGATGTCGAGCAGCGGATCGGTCACGCCGAGTTCGCCCAGCACTTCCTTGCAGGTCTTGGCCATCACCTTGGCGCGCGGATCGTAGTTCTTGTAGACGCGGTGGCCGAAGCCCATCAGACGCACGCCTTCGTTCTTGTCTTTGACGCGCTTGATGAACTCGGGGATTTTGTCTTTGGTGCCGATCTCGGCGAGCATCTTCAAGACGGCTTCGTTCGCACCGCCGTGCGCCGGGCCCCACAGCGTGGCGATGCCGGCCGCAATGCACGCAAACGGATTGGCGCCCGAGGAGCCCGCCAGACGCACGGTCGAGGTCGAGGCGTTCTGCTCGTGGTCGGCGTGGAGAATGAAGATCTTGTCCATTGCCTTGGCGAGCACGGGATTGACCTCGTAGGGCTCGCACGGCACGCCGAACGTCATCTGCAGGAAGTTGGCCGCGTAGGCGTGGTCGTTGCGCGGATGCATGAAGGGCTGGCCGACCGAGTATTTGAAGGCTTGGGCCGCGATCGTCGGCATCTTCGCGATGAGACGGTAGGACGCCACCATGCGCTGGTGCGGATCGGAAATGTCGAGACTGTCGTGGTAGAAGGCCGAGAGCGCGCCGACGACGCCGCACATGACGGCCATGGGATGCGCGTCGCGCCGGAAGCCAGAGAAGAAGCGGTTGATCTGCTCGTGCAGCATCGTGTGCAGCGTGATGTCGCGCTCGAACTTCTTCTTGTCGACCGCGTTCGGCAGTTCGCCCTTGAGGATCAGATAGGCGACTTCCATGAAGTCGCAATTCTCGGCGAGGTCTTCGATCGCGTAGCCGCGGTGCAGCAGGATGCCCGCGTCGCCGTCGATATAGGTGATTTTGGACTTGCACGCCCCCGTCGACGTGTAGCCGGGGTCGTAGGTGAAATAGCCGGTATCCCCGTAGAACTTGCGCACGTCGACGACCTGCGGCCCGACCGAGCCCGACAGCACGGGCAGCTCGAATTGCTTTTTGGTCTGGTTGTCGATGACGGTGACGGTGGCTTTGTCCTGGGTCATGCGGCGGCTCTCTTTTTCGTTTGTTCGCAGGTGCGGTATTGGAGCCTAGTGCTCGCCTTTTGGCAAGTCGTGACTGGTGAATTCAGACCGGCGGTACGGCTTTGAGCGCGTCGTCGATGCGGCCCAGCGTCTCCGAGCGACCCAAAATGGTCATAACCTCAAAAATCGGCGGCGAGGTGCCCTGGCCCGACAGAGCGGCGCGCAAGGGCTGGGCAAGCGTGCCGAGCTTGACGCCGCTGGCGTCGCTGGCCGTGCGGAAGGCGGCTTCGAGTGCGGCGGCGGTCCAGTCTTCGCATGCTGCGAGCACCGTGCGGCCCGCCTGCAGATACGCAAGGCCTTCGCCCGCCAGCAATTTCTGCGCTCCCGCGTCGAGCGCCAAAGGCCGCGCCTGCACGTAGAAAGTCGCTGCCTTGGCAAGCTCGAGCAGGGTCTTGGCGCGCGCTTTGAGCCCACCCATGCCGGCGAGCAAGCGCGTGCGCGCCAGCTCGTCGATCTTGGCCGCTGCCGCCGCTTCGATGAGCGGCGTTGCGGCGGCCAGCAAATGCGCGTCGCTCGCCTCGCGCATGTAATGGCCGTTCACGCTGTCGAGCTTCTTGAAATCGAAGCGCGCGGGACTGCGGCCGATCCCGTCGAGATCGAACCATTCGATCGCCTGGGCCGTATCGACGATCTCGGCATCGCCATGGCCCCAGCCGAGGCGCAGCAGATAGTTGCGCATCGCCTCGGGCAGATAGCCCATGTCGCGATAGGCCTCGACCGCGAGCGCGCCGTGGCGCTTGGAAAGCTTGGCGCCGTCGGGGCCGTGGATCAGCGGAATGTGCGCATAGACCGGCACCGGCCAGCCGAGCCGCTCGATGAGCTGCATCTGGCGCGCGGCATTGTTGAGATGGTCGTCGCCGCGCACCACATGCGTCACGCCCATGTCGTAATCGTCGACCACGACCGACAGCATGTAGGTGGGCGTGCCGTCGGCGCGCAGCAGGATCATGTCGTCGAGCTGTTCGTTGCGCACCACGACGTCGCCCTGCACGCGGTCGCGGATGACGGTTTCGCCGTCCTGGCGCGCTTTGAGACGCACGACCGGTTTGACGCCTTCGGGCGCGTCCTTGGGGTCGCGGTCGCGCCAGCGCCCGTCATAGCGTATCGGCTTGCCGGCCGCCTTCTGGGCACTGCGCATTTCCTCGAGCTCTTGCGGGCTCGCATAGCAGAAATAGGCCCCGCCTTTGGCCATCAGCTCGTGCGCAACGGCCGCGTGGCGGTCCATGCGCGCAAACTGGAACACCACGTCGCCGTCCCAATCGAGGCCAAGCCATTTGAGGCCGTTCAGAATCGCCTCTGTCGCTTCGGGCGTGGAGCGCGCGCGGTCGGTATCCTCGATGCGCAGCAGGAATTTGCCGCCGACATGTTTGGCATAAAGCCAGTTGAACAGGGCCGTGCGGGCCCCGCCAATATGCAGATAGCCGGTCGGCGAAGGGGCGAAGCGGCAGACGACAGGTGCGGCGGCATTGTTTGTCATGGCGAAATCGAGCTACATCTACAGGTGAGAGGTGCGGCGGAACGAACGCGTGCTTCTCCTATCATGGGGCCGCAGGGATGCACAGGCCGCAGGCAGCATCGGCACATGACGCGCGCCGATGGCCATCCTGGAACGAGTTCTGGCTTCGTACGCGCGAACTCGAGCGGCCGCAATTGGCCTTGTGGTTGCCGGTGTTGCTCGGCGTTGGCATTGCCCTGTATTTCGCGCTCGATCGCGAACCCGATGGGTGGATCGCACCGGCGTTTCTGGCGGTCGCACTCGCGTTTGCCGTGCTCGGCCGCAGCGTTGGCAGCGTTTTCGTCCCAGCGGTCGCGTTGGCGGCGATTTCGCTGGGATTTGCCGTGGCGCATTGGCGCAGCCACGACGTGGCGGCCCCTGTTCTCGAGCGGCGGCTGGCCTCGGTCGCGGTCACGGGCCGCATCGTGGCGATCGAACCGCGGGCGGAGGGCGAGCGCGTGCTGCTCGACCGGTTGTCGATCGCAGGGCTCGGGCCATCGCAGACGCCCGAGCGCATCCGCGTGCGCCTCGACAATGTCGGCGATCTCAGGCCCGGCGACGAGATACGCCTCGCGCGCGTGGCCCTGCTTCCGCCGCCGGGGCCGAGTGCGCCGGGCGCTTTCGATTTCGCGCGCCAAGCGTGGTTCGATCAGCTCGGCGCCGTGGGCAGTGCGCGCGGGAGTGCCGAATTGGTTGCGCGCGGCGCGATCTCCGACTGGCGCTTGGGCATGAACGCGCTGCGCGCAAGCGTCGTCGCGCGCATCCGTGCGGTGCTGCCCGATCCGGCCGGCGCGATCGCGATCGCGCTGATCGCCGGCGAGCAGGGGGCGGTATCGCCGGAGGCGCTCGCCGCGTTCCGCGATTCAGGCCTGCAGCACATCCTGTCGATCTCGGGGCTGCATATCGGCATGGTCGCGGGCATCGTGTTTTTCACGGTGCGGCTGGGGCTTGCCCTCGTGCCGCGCGCGGCCCTCTATTGGAACACCAAGAAGATCGCGGCCGTCGCGGCCTTTCTCGCGATCAGCTTTTACGCGGCGTTTGCCGTGCAAAGCGTGCCCACGCAGCGCTCGTGGCTGATGACGAGCGTGGTGCTGGCGGCGATCCTGATCGACCGCCAAGCGATCACGCTGCGGCTCGTCGCGTGGGCGGCCGGGCTCATCCTGCTGGCGATGCCCGAGGCTTTGGTCTCGGCGAGTTTCCAGATGTCGTTTGCGGCCGTGACGGCGCTGGTGGCCGCGTGGGAGGCTGCGCGCGGGCCATTCGCGCGTGCGCGCGCCGATGGCGGATGGGCCGCCAAGGCCCGCGTGTGGCTCGCCGGCACGGTAATGACCTCGCTGGTGGCCGGCATGGCGAGCGCGCCGTTCGCCCTCTACCACTTCAATCGCTTCACCGTGTTCGGGCTGCTCGCCAATCTGCTGGCGGTACCGCTGACCGGCCTGTGGGTGATGCCATTGGCGCTCGCCGCCGGCCTGTTGCTGCCGTTCGGGCTCGACGCCTGGGCCCTCGTGCCGCTCGGTTGGGGCGTGGACGGGCTGCTCGCCATCGCCAAATGGGTGGCAGGGCTCGACGGCGCGGTGGCCTTGCTGCCCGCCATGCCGGCCTGGGGGCTCGTCGCCGTCTCGGCGGGGCTCGTGTGGCTGTCGCTGTGGCGCAGTGCGTGGCGCCTGGCAGGGGCCGTTCCGATCGCGGTGGGCCTCGCCGGACTCGCGACAGTGGTCCCACCGGATATTCTGGTATCGGGCGACGGGCGGCTGATGGCCGTGCGCGACGCCGACGGGCGGCTCACTTTGTCGGTGCCGCGCGGCGACCGTTTTGCGCGCGACACGTGGCTGCGGCGCGACGGGCTCGAAGAAGCCGAGAGCTGGCCGCGCAACGGCACCACGGTCGATGGCCGGCTCGAATGCCGGCCTAGCGACTGTGTGTACCGTGTCGATGGGGCAAGTGTGGCGATCGTGCGCCAGGCGCGCGTGCTGCCGGTGGCGTGCACGGACCGCGATTTGGTGATCGCGACCGTCAATTTGTTTGCGGCGTGCCGGGCGGCGGCGGGGCGGACGATCGACCGGGCCGATCTGCTGCGCGACGGCGCACACGCCATCTGGATCGAAACGAACGGCATACGCATCGAAACCGTGCGGGCTGCCCGCGGCAATCGTCCATGGGTTCCGCCTGCGCCGGACAACACGCAGCCGCGGCCGGTTCCCGCCGTCCCGGGCATTGGGCCGGGCGCGGCGGGGTTTTAGTTCGGCGTCAGTGGAAGCGGCGCATCAGGCCGACGAGCTTGCCCTGCACGCGCACGCGGTCGGGGCCGAAGATGCGCGTCTCGTAGGCTTTGTTGGCAGGCTCGAGCGCGATCGAGGCCCCGCGGCGGCGGAAGCGCTTCAGCGTGACTTCCTGCTCGTCGATCAGCGCCACGACGATCTGGCCGTTGTCGGCCGTGTCGGCCTTCTGGATCAGGACCGTGTCGCCGTCGAGAATGCCCGCTTCGATCATCGAATCGCCGGCGACCTCGAGCGCGAAATGCTCGCCGCGGCTCAGCATCTGCGGCGGCACGTCGACCGTGTTGGAATTGTCGCGCATCGCCTCGATCGGCAGGCCCGCGGCAATGCGGCCGTAGAGCGGCAGCTTGACGACTTCGACACCGACCGGGGCGAGCGTATGCGCCGTGCGGAACTCGTTCTTGACAACCTGCGGGCGGAAGCCGCGCGCGGTTTCGCCGCCGGGCCCGCCCGGGTTGGCGACAAGAGCCGGGCCCGAGGCAGGCTTGAGGCCCTGGGCCTGCAGATTGTCCGGCAGGCGCACGACTTCGAGCGCGCGTGCGCGATGCGGCAGGCGGCGAATGAAACCGCGTTCCTCGAGCCCCGTAATCAGGCGGTGGATGCCGGATTTGGATTTGAGGCCGAGCGCGTCTTTCATCTCGTCGAACGACGGCGGCACGCCGACATCGGCCAAGCGCTGGTTGATGAGCAGCAGCAGCTCGTATTGTTTGCGGGTCAACATGGGGCAACACCTGTTTTCTGGGCACGCGCGTGCGTGCGGCACCGGATTGCAGCTGCAGCTGGTTTTCGGGCAGAACCGCAAGCGCTAGGCGCTTTTTGGGGCGGTATCCACAACATCCCGTAAACGAAGCCGCAACAGTCACGAACTGTTCTATTTTAGTTCGGACCTGTCGTCAAGCTTTATCCACAGGCGGCGGCGAGTTCCACGAATTGCACGTTGTCGCCGGCCTTGGCCGGTGGGGCGTGGGGCGGGCGCACGACGAGCCCGTCGGCGGTCGCGAGCAGGGTCAGCATCGAGCTGTCCTGGCGCGCAAACGGCGTTGCGACAAGGTTGCCGTTTTCGTCTTCGACAATCTTGGCACGCAGATAATCCTCGCGCATGTCGTTCGCCGCAAGATCGCAACCCAGCACGGCGCGCCGCCGTTTGGGCAGCGGGTCGGCGCGGCCCAGCATCGTCGCGAGAATCGGCCCCAGAAACAGCACGGCGCACACGAGCGACGATACGGGATTGCCGGGCAGGCCCAGCATCGGCACGTTGCCGTAGCGACCGAACATCAACGGTTTGCCGGGGCGCATCGCGATCTGCCAGAAATCGAGTGCAAGCCCGCTCTGGCCCAAAGCCGCGCGCACGAGATCGTGGTCGCCGACCGAGGCGCCACCTGTCGTGACCAGCAGATCGGCACCGCGCGCACCCTCCGCCAATGCCTGCAGCGCTTCGGTCGTGTCGGGCGCGATCGGCAGCACGCTCGCAAAGCCGCCCGCCTGTTCGACGAAGGCGGCAAGTGCCGCACTGTTCGACGACACGATTTGGCCGGGCAGCGGCTCGGTGCCGGGCAGCACGATCTCGTCGCCAGTGGCCAAAATCGCGACGCGCGGCCGCCGCCGCACTTCGAGCCACGCATGGTTCGTGGCGGCCGCAAGACCGATCTGGCGCGGCCCCAGTACGGTGCCGGCCGGCAGCAGATTTTGGCCGCGCTTGAAATCGAGGCCAGCCGGACGCACGAAGCGCCCGACAGGTTCGCTCTGCTTGGCGCGGATCCGGTCGCCGTCGGCTTCGGCGTTTTCCTGGATGAGGATGGTATCGGCACCCTCGGGCACGATTGCGCCGGTGAAGATGCGCACGCATTCGCCGGCGCCGATACGGCCTGCAAACGGATGCCCGGCCGGTGCCGTGCCGATCTGGCGCAGGCTTGCGGGTGCTTGCGCAATATCGGCCGCGCGCACGGCGTAGCCGTCCATCGCCGAGACGGCGGCAGGCGGTTGCGTGAGTTTGGCGACGAGATCGACCGCCAGCGTGCGTCCCGCACTTTGCGCAAGCGACACGGTCTCGGCGCCGACGGGCGAGAGGGCCGCTAGGATGCGTGCCTGGGCTTGCGCGACCGCCAGCATCAAGCTTGCTCGAACAGGCCCGACTTGCCGCCTTCTTTACGCACGAGGCGGATCGCTTCGATGCGCATGCCGCGATCGACCGACTTGCACATGTCGTAGACGGTGAGGGCCGCGACCGACACGGCCGTCAGCGCTTCCATCTCCACGCCGGTCTGGCCGGTGAGCCCGACGGTCGCTTCGATTTCGACGGCACTGCCTGCTTCGTCGATCGAAAGTTCGACCGCAACGCTCGAAAGCGCCAGCGGATGGCACAGCGGAATGAGTTCGTGCGTTTTCTTCGCGGCCATGATGCCGGCAAGCTGGGCGACGGCCAGAACGTCGCCTTTCTTGAAGCCGCGCCCCTGGATCAAACGCAGCGTATCGCGCGACACGCATACGCGCCCGCGTGCGGTCGCCCGGCGCTGCGTGTGTTCCTTCGCCCCGACATCGACCATCACGGCATTGCCGGCGGCGTCGAAATGGGTGAGATCGCCGCTCATGCCGAGACCTTGGCGCGGGCGAGGAGGCTGCGCGTGGCGGCTTCCACGTCCGCCTGCAGCATCAGGCTTTCGCCGACGAGGAAGGCAGCGGCTCCGGCCGCTTCGAGCCGTGCGATGTCGGCCGGATTGCGGATGCCGCTTTCCGCGACCAGCAGCCGGTCGCGCGGTACAAGCGGGGCGAGGGCCTCGAACGTCGCCAAATCGACCGCGAGCGTTTTGAGATTGCGGTTGTTGACGCCGATCAGCGTTTCGGCCCCGTTGTCCGCACTCTTGGGCAAGGCAAGGGCGCGCGTCATTTCAGCGGCATCGTGCACTTCGGCGAGCACGTCGAGCCCAAGCTCGAGTGCCGTTTCGCACAGATCCTGCGCCTGGCAATCGTCGAGCGCCGCGAGGATCAGCAATGCGCAGTCGGCGCCGAGGGCGCGCGTTTCGCGCAGCTGGTAGGGATCGACGACAAAATCCTTGCGCAGGATCGGCAGAGCGACAGCCGCGTGCGCCTGTTGGAGATACGCGTCGCGGCCCTGGAAATAGGCCTCGTCGGTCAGCACGGAGAGGCACGATGCCCCGCCATTGCGATAGGCCTCGGCCAAGCTTGCGGGGTCGAAATCGGCGCGGATCAGGCCCTTGGACGGCGATGCTTTTTTGATCTCGGCGATCAACGCCACGTCGCCCGCTTGCGCGCGCTTGCGCAAGCTTTTGGCGAAGCCGCGCACTTTGGGGGCATGTGGAAGTTTCGCAGCAAGCGCCTCTTCGGGCACGGCAGCTCGGCGCGCGGCGACTTCGACGCGCTTGTCGGCGAGGATGCGGGCAAGAACGTCGCTCATGCGCCGGACCGGTTGGTGATGTCGACGAGTGCGTCGAGGGCGGCGAGCGCCTTGCCGCTGTCGATCGCGGCAGCTGCTTGGGCCACACCCGTGCGCAGATCGGCGGCGGCCTCGGCAATCACGAGCACGGCGGCGGCATTGAGCAGCACTACGTCGCGCACCGGGCCTTTGGCGCCGCCCAGCAGGGCACGCATCGTCGCGGCGTTTTCGGCTGGCGTTCCGCCTTTGAGATCGGCGGCTTTGGCAAGCGGCAGGCCCGCCTGTTCGGGCGAGACCTCGAATTCGCGCACGCTCCCATCTTTGAATTCGGCAACGTAAGTGGGGCCGGTCGTCGTGATCTCGTCGAGCCCGTCCGAGCCGTGCACGACCCAGGCGCGCTCGGAGCCGAGGCGGCCGAGCGTTTGCGCAAGCGGCGCCACCCATTTGCGCGCGAACACGCCCACGAGCTGGCGCTTGACCCCGGCCGGGTTCGACAGCGGCCCCAGCAGATTGAAGATCGTGCGCGTGCCCATCTCGACGCGCACGCCCGCCACGTGGCGCGTGGCGGAATGGTGGCGCGGCGCCATCATGAAGCCAACGCCGGCTTTCGAGATTGCATATTCGACGAGCTTCAGATCGCACTCGATATTGACGCCGAGGGCCGTCAGCACGTCGGCTGCCCCGGATTTGGACGTGAACGCGCGGTTGCCGTGTTTGGCGACCTTCTGGCCGCAGCCCGCAAGCACGAAGGAGGCGGCGGTCGAGATGTTGAACGAGCCCGACGCGTCGCCACCCGTGCCGACCGCTTCGACCGCGCCGTCGGGGGCGACCACTTTGAGGGCCTTGGCGCGCATCGTGCGCGCGGCGGCCGCAATCTCATCGACGGTTTCGCCGCGCAAGCGCAGCGCCATCAGGAATGCGCCCATCTGTGCCGGCGTCGCATTGCCCGACATGACGATTTCGAACGCGTCGCCGGCTTCGCTCTCGGACAGCGCATGGCCGTCGGCCACGCGCGCGATCAGCGCTTTGAGTTGCGTCATGTCGCCCGGCATTCGGCTGTCTCCCGCCCGTTCTTGGCACGCCCTTGGAAAATCGGTCCGGCGCTTATAGCAGCAACTTCATGCCCCTACAAAGGGCCGCGCGCCGCCTGGATGGCCTCGGTCAGCATCGAATCGGTCAGGCCTTGGGGGTCGATCACGCGCTCGGCCGGGATCGTGAAGGATACGGTCGTGCCCTTGCCCGGAGCCGACGCGATCGCAAGCGTGCCGCCATGCATTTCGACGATGGCCTTGGTCAGCGGCAGGCCGAGGCCAGTCCCTTCGTGCTTGCGGCTCAAGCTGCTTTCGACTTGGCGGAACGGCTGCAGGGCGGTGGGGATGTCCTGCGGGCGCATGCCGATGCCGGTGTCGGTCACGCGCACGACGAGGCTGCCGTCCGGCCCGCGCGCGCCCGACAGGCCCACGCTGCCGCCCGCCGGCGTGAACTTGATGGCGTTCGACAGCAGGTTGAGCAGGATCTGCTTGAGCTTCACCCGATCGGCCCAGATCGGCGGGAATTCGTCGAAATCGGTGATCGCGAGGGAAAGGTTGCCGCGCTGGGCGCGGTCGTCGACGAGGCGAACGCACGCATCGACGACTTCGGCCAGCGACACCTGTTCTTCGCGCAAGGTCGCCTGGCGCGCTTCGATCTTCGAGAGGTCCAGAATGTCGTTGATCAGCGTGAGAAGATGGCGGCCGGACTCGCGGATGTCGCGCGCGTATTCCTCGTAGCGCGCGTCGCCCAGCGGTCCGAACAGCCGGTCGGTCATGATCTCGGAGAAGCCGATGATGGCGTTGAGCGGCGTGCGCAGCTCGTGGCTCATATTGGCGAGGAACTGCGACTTCGATCGGTCGGCAAGTTCGGCTTGCTCTTTGGCCAGGCGCAGCGCTTCCTGGGCGGCCTCGCGGTCGCTGATGTCGGTGAAGCTCGAGACCGAACCGCCGTCCGACAGCGGCTGCACGTCGATTTCCACCGTGCGGCCGTCGGCCATGTCGATATTGAATTTGCTGGGCGCTTTCGCGCGCAGGGCGGCGAGCGTTTTTTCGACGAGCTGCTCGGGCGTCTCGGTTCGAAACACGCCGCGCGCGCTCGACGCGCGCAGCACCTTTTCCACCGCGACGCCCGGTGCAACGTCGTCGTCGGCGATGCTGCCGATCTCGAGATAGCGGCGATTGTAGACGACGAGCCGCTGTTCGGCGTCGCACACGCACATGCCTTGCGCCATGTTCGCAAGGGCGAGTTCGAGCTGGGCGCGAAGCGTCGCAAGGGCCGCATCGGCCGCAACGCGGTCGGTCACGTCGAGAAGGATACCGTCCCACAGCACCGACCCGGCCGCTTCGAGGCGCGGGCGCGCCGTCACTTCGACCGACAGGATTCGGCCGTCGGCATGGCGCGCGCGGCCGATCCAGCTGACGGCCGACATGTCGCGCGCCGACTCCTCGAATGCGTGCTTGAAGCGCGGCAGGTCCTCGGCGAGCAGGATCGCGCGCAGCGAGCCGCCGCTGATGCGCATCACGCGTTCGGCCGAAAACCCGAACAGATCCTCGAGCGCCGCCCCGATCCAGACGATGTTCGTGCGCCCGTCGGGCAGGCGGCGTCGCTGGAACACAACGCCCGGGATGTTGGCGACGAGCGACTGGTAGCGCTGGTCCGATAGGCGCAGGCTGCGTTCGCTTTCCTCGACGCGGCCCAAATGCCGCGACAGGGCAAGGATCAGGAATACGACCGAAGCCAGCACCAGTCCCGAAAAAGGCACCGATATCTGAAGCGACCGGCGCCATTCGGCGAGGAAATCTTCGGGCGCGACGCCGCCATAGACGACCCAGCCGCGCCCCGGCACGGGGCTGAAAGCAAACAGCCGATCGAAACCGTCGATGCTTGCCGTGCGCTCGCTCAGCGTCTCGTTTTGCTGGAAGGCACGCAGCGCGATGGGAAAAGTGGCTGCCGTTGCGATCGCCGTCCGCTCGGTGGCGGGCACGCGGACCACCAGATGGCCGCGCACATCGACGATCGCGAAAACGCTGCGCCGGCCGCTGTCCAGGCGCTTGAAGATGCGCTCGAAGGACGATCGCGGGATTTCCGCGACGATAAGGCCGTACTGCCCGTTGTCGCGCCCGATCACGGGGGCCGAAATCGAGATGCAGCCTTGGCAGGCGGGGCCGTCGTCGATGGGCGGATCGACCACGCTCAGCAGCACGCCGTCGCCGACCGTGGCCATGTAGGCGCGATGCGCGAACGAAGTGCCCGGCAAGGTCGCGTCGCTCGAGGCGCGCAGCCGTCCGGTTGTGTCGATCGCCATGAGACGTCCGATCGCGGGCTCGGCGGTCGTGAAGCGCATCAGCATTTCCGATATGCGCGAGACGTCGGCGCCGGGTTGCCAGTATTCGGTTTCCGCAAGATCGACGGCGGCGGCAAGCACGCCCAGATCGACCGCCGCCAGCGTGCGCGCCACCTGCTCGGCCATCACGTTCGTGATGTTGCGGATCTCGCGTTCGGCGACACGCTCGGCTTGGTCGGCGTTGGCGCGCGTGTTGTAGACGAAATAGCCCATGAAGGCGACGCTGATGCCGACGGCAAGGCCGATCAGTCCCCAACGAAAGCGCGAATAGCCGAGGCGAAGCGGGCCGTGGCGCAGCGAACGGCCGTCGCTGTCGCTAGGCAGCATTGGCGCGCCGGGCGGAAATCGACATGCGGCAGCTGCGCACGTCGATCGCAGCGCGCAGACTGTCGGCCGAAAGCAAGCCCTCGATCACGTGGCTCTCGCCCTGGAAGAATATGTTCGCGACCATGCGCCCGTTGGCTTCGACATATCCGGCCGTGCGGATCGGCGAACGGCTGGGATTGTCGATGTCCGAAAACTCCATCGTCAACTCGCCGAGCCTCAGCGTGGCGCGCACGGTGTAGCGTCGCTCGCAGCGCGAGTCGGCTCCGCTGCTGCGGATCGCTTCGCCGACGAACACGCCGTCGGCGGCCGAAATCGCACCGCCGCCGCCGCGCAGGCCGCACGCGGCGAGCGCCAAGGCCAATCCGGCAAGCCCAAGCCAGCGCCAGGCGGATGCACGCAAGCTCTTCATTTCATTAATTCCCATCGTGATTGCGGCCGAGTCTCGCTTGTTGCGCGGTTTGGCGCAACTGCATCGAAGCTTTACCTTCCCGTAAGGGGATAGTTTATGGTCGATGGCGAAATCGATTGGAAGGAGAACTGCGATGAATATCGGCGAAGTTGCCGCGGAAACCGGGATGACAGCCAAGTCGATCCGCTACTACGAACAGGTCGGCCTTGTGGCTCCGGCTGCGCGCGGCCAAAACAACTACCGCGCCTACGGCGCGCGCGAAATTGCCGAACTGCGCTTCGTCCATCGGGCGCGGTCTTTGGGCTTTTCCGTCAAGGACGTGGCCGATCTCTTGGCGCTGTGGCGCGACCGCAGCCGGGCAAGCCAGCAGGTTCATGCGATGGCGGTCGCCCATATGGCGGCGATCGAACAGAAAATCGCCAGCCTCGAAACGATGAAGGCGACGCTGCAGACGCTGCTGCGCCGCTGCCACAACAACGACCGGCCGGACTGCCCGATCCTCGACGATCTGGCGCGTTAGTCCGGCATCGAATCGCGCTATAAAAGGCCGATGGCCCGACAAGCTCCGCCCGCTCCGAGGGGATTTGCCCGCGATTTCGGCGTCGCGGCGCTCATTGCGATTCCGCTGATCGCGACCGCTGCCGGCGGGTACATCTATTGGCAGGCTGCGGAACTTGTCCCGGACGCGCCGGAACCGGTCACGGTCGCACTTGCAGGCCCCAGTGAAACCATCGAGGCCGAGCCTGTGGCGCAGACGCGCGCGCGCACTTCGGCGCCCACACCGGCGCCCGCGCCCGAAACTGTCGTGCCGTTTTTCGAGATCGTGCGCGTGGCCGCACCGGCGGTAACAATCGTCGAGCAAGCGCGTGCCCCTGCGGACGTCGTCCCGCGCGCGAGCGACGCAGGCTGGGAAGCGCGTGCCGTGCGCCCGCCGCAGATTCGGGCAGGGGCATGGATCGCGATCGTGATCGACGATCTGGGGGGCGATCCGGCGCGTGCTGCCCGCACGATGGCGTTGCCGGGCCCGTTGACGCTGTCGTTTCTGAGCTATGCGCCGGACCTTGCCGAGCAGGGGCGCCAGGGCCGTGCGGCCGGGCACGAGATTATGCTGCATCTGCCGATGGAGCCCGAGGGGCGCGACAATCCGGGCCCGGGTGCCTTGTTTGTGCGCATGTCGGCCGACGACATCCGTGCCCGAACCGCAAGTGCGCTCGATCGGCTGCCGAATGCGGTTGGGCTCAACAACCATATGGGCAGCCGCTTCACGCGCGATCCCAATGCGCTCGCGCCCGTTCTGCAAGAGATCGCGGCGCGCGGCCTGCTGTTCGTCGACAGCCGCACGACCGGCAATTCGGCCGGCAGTGCGGTCGCCCAGTCGCTGGGCGTAGCGCACGCCGTGCGCGACGTGTTTCTCGACAACGAGATCGAGGCCGGTGCCGTGCGCAAGCAGCTTGCCGAACTTGAGCGTGTGGCCAATCGGCGCGGGACGGCGGTGGCGATCGGCCATCCGCACGACGCGACGCTTGAAGCGCTCGCCGCCTGGATTCCGACGATGAATTCACGGGGCCTGCAATTGGTTCCGGTCTCCGCGGTTGTGCGCCAACAGCGCCAAGCGCCGGCAAGCCCCAATCTTGCCCCGGTCGCTTCGCGCGCCCCCGCATCAGTCGCCTTGCACGAGGCGGCATCGCTGCCCCAAGCGCTGGCACCGGTGCCGACGCGCGCGGCAACCGTCACGCGCGCTATTCCCGAACCCGCCGCCGCTGCCGCAGGAGAACCGCCGTGGAAACGATATCCTACCGAGTGACCGGGATGACCTGCGCCGGCTGCGCGCGCGCTATGACGCGCGCCCTGACGGCTCAAGGTGCGAGCGCACCCGCCGAGATCGATCTGGCGCAGGGCCGCGTGACGGTCGCCGGCCTCGACGACCGCCAGGTGCAGGCGGCCGCCGAGGCGGCGGGTTTCGTCTATGTCGGACGGGCCGCCTAGCCTCAGCCGCTGCGCACGCGGCCGAGGAACTCGCCGACATTCCCGCGCAGATCGTTGGACTGCGCGGTGAGGCGGTCGGCGGTCTGCAGCACTTTGAGGGCGTTGTTGCCGGTATCGGTCGCCGCCTGCGTGACGCCTGCGATGTTCGACGACACTTCCGTGGTGCCGGCCGCGGCCTGCTGCACGTTGCGCGCGATTTCCTGCGTGGCCGCTCCTTGCTCTTCGACCGCCGAGGCGATGCCCGCCGAAATGCCGCTGATCTCTTCGATCGTTTTGGCGATGCGCGCGAGCGAGTCGACCGAATGTTTGGTCGCTTCTTGGATGGCGCCCACTTGGGCGGCAATGTCGCCGGTCGCTTTGGCCGTTTGATTCGCGAGGTTTTTGACCTCGGACGCCACGACCGCAAAACCCTTGCCCGCTTCGCCCGCGCGCGCGGCCTCGATCGTGGCATTGAGGGCCAGAAGATTGGTCTGGCCCGCGATCGCCTGGATGAGATTCACGACCGAGCCGATCTTTTGCCCGGCTTCGGCAAGCTGCTTCACGAGCGCGTTGGTTTCCTGCGCCTGCGAAACGGCCTGGCGCGAGATCGTCGAAGCGTGGCTGACTTGGCGGCTGATTTCCTGGATCGAGGCCGAAAGCTCTTCGGCTGCACTCGCGACCGTCTGCACGTTCGTCGATGCCTGTTCGGCCGCAGCTGCAACGACGGTCGTCTGACGCTGCGTTTCCTCCGCTGCAGCCGCCATCGTTTGGGCGGCGCCCTTCATGGCTTCGGCCGAGTCGCCCACGCCGTCCACGACCTTCAGCACGCTGCCTTCGAACGTGTCGGCAAGGCCGTTCAACTTGGTCGCGAAATTCGCTTTGCCTTCGTCGATATAGATCGAGATCGCGTAGTCCATGTCGAGCATGATCGCTTTGATGAGCGCCTTTGCGGCGACGGTGCCTTCCGCCGGCTTCTTGCGGTACATCTCGAACAGCAGGCCCATCAATTCGCCCATCGCCAGCGCGTAGCCCGCAATGTACCAGCGCGGTTCGAGCCCGATGCGTTCGTGCGTGCGGCCGATGCGCTGCACGCGCCCGACATAGGCGTCGTCGAAGCTGCCCTGGAACATCGTGAGCCAATGTTTGGCCTGTTCGGTGCGCGCATGATCCACACCCATTTGGCCCCGGAACATCGCCATGAGATTCGGGTAGCTCTCGATATGGCCGTAGAACTTGGTCAGGACCTTCTGGATGTTGGATTCGAGCGTCGGTCGGAAGGCGCGCAAGGCTGCGGCGTCCGCCTCGCGGAAGTCGATGAAACGCAGACGTTCGTTCAGGTTTTCGTTTTGCATCGACATGGCGGTCCTCCGTTTTTACACACTTGTATTGTGTACAAAATGGAGCATGCGCTGAATCAATTAAGAGAAGTTTAAGGCAGCTGCGTAAAAACGTCGCAGTCTGGTTTTGCTGCAGTCTGGATTTATGGTCAGTTCAGCCGTTCGACGATGCTGCGATTGATCGTGACGCCGAATTTCTGGCGCAGTGCCTGATTGTATTCGCTCGACAAATCGCCGGCCATCTCGCGGCCAAGCTGCGTGCGCAGGGCCGCAAGGCCGGTCGGGTCCGCCGCCGGATCGGCTGCGACGATTTCGCCCGTGCGCACGACGAACTGGCCGTCGATGCCGGCGGCAAGCCCGGACTGACCGGGCTTCAGCGCAAACAGGCGTGCGACGACCGCACTGGGGACGGCAGCATTGTCGCCGGTGCGGGGCACAGGCGGGACGGACTCGACGCGCAGATTGAAGCGCAGGGCTGCCGCCTCGAGCGTTTCGCCCGCAGCCGTAGCCGCGACGATCTCGCGCGCGCGCGCAAGCGCGCGCTCGGCCTGGCGCTCGGCCTTCCACAAAGCGGCGACTTCGTCCTTGACGCTGTCGAAGGCGCGGCGCTGAGCGGGTGTGGTGCCATCCACATGCAGCAGGAAGAATCCGCCATTGCGCGTTTCGATCAATTGGCTTTCGCGGCCGACCATCGTGTCGAAGGCCGCGCGCAACGCTTCGGGCGCACCCGCGAACAGGGCAACGGGCGCCCCCTTGTCGTCGAGGCCGCGCGCATCGACGGCGGCGATCTTCACGACCGTGGCCCCGGCATTGGCGGCGGCTTCGTCGAGCGAACGGCCGCGCGTGACTTGGTCTTCGAGGCGGTTGGCGATCTCGAAGGCTTTTTCGGCAGCCAGACGCTGGCGCAACGCCGGTTCGATGCGTGCGCGCACGCTTTCGAGCGTCGCTTCGCTGCCGGGCTCGATCCGCACGATCTGCAGCACGTGCCAGCCGAACGGCGTGCGTACGGGCCCCACCACTGCGCCGGATGCCGCCTCGAAGACAGCCGCGCCGATCGCGGGCAGGGTTTCGTTGCGCGCCACAAGGCCGAGCGCGACGCGTTCGGGCGACTGGCCCGGCGTTTCGGCGACCACCGCATCGAAGCTCTTGCCGCCCGCGATCGCTGCGGCGGCGGCTTGCGCGGCCTCTTGATTGTCGAACAGCATCTGCTTGAGTTCGCGCTGTTCCGGCGTTTCGAATTCGCGGCGGCGCTGCTCGAACTCGTCGGCGAGCGCCTTGTCGTCGACCGCCACTTGGCCTGCGACGTCTTCGGCCGCAACGCGCACAACGGAAAGCGCACGATAGTCGGGCGCCGTGAAGCGCGCGGCATTGGCTTCGTAGGTTTGAGCCAAATCCGCGTCCGACGGCGTGCCGACATCTTCGAACGCGCCGTTGGCTACGAACACGCGGTCGCCGCCGCGTTTTTCGTTGCGGTGGCGGTAGAGCGTCTCGGCCAAAGCGAGCGGGGCCTGCACGCCCGCTTCGACCGCCTCGCGCAGCTGGCTGCGCACGATGTCGGCGCGCACGAGTTCGATATAGCGCTGCTCGGTGAAGCCGTTGTCGAACAGCAGGCGCTGGAACAGGAAACGGTCGAATTGCCCGCTTGGGCCGCGGAAGTTGGGGTCGTTCGCAATGCGCTGGCGTACGAGCGCGTCGCTTGCCACCAGGCCCAAGCGCGCGGCTTCGGCGTCGAGGGCGGCTTCGGCCGCGAGTCGGTCGACCGTCTGGTCGAGCAGGCCGAACTGGCGCAGCATCGCTTCGTCGATCTCGACGCCGAAGGCGCGGCGCAGGCGTTCGCGCGCCTGGCGGTATTCGGCATCGACCTGCTGGATCGGGATCTTGCGCGATCCTACTTTGATTGCCGTGTCGTCGCCCGCGCGCAGGAACGCGTAGTCGCCAATGCCCCAGGCGGCGAAGCTGACAATCAGCATGCCGAACAGCAGTTTGAAAATCGTGCCGGAGGCTTTTTCGCGGATGAATTGCAGCATGGGCGGGCAACAGGTCCAATAGTGAGGGGCGGCAGGAAAGCGGGGGAGAATAGGGCCGCACGATCCCCCCCGCAACCCTTGCGAAAACCAAGCAAAACCCTTACCCAACCCGTCGTCCGACCCGCCTTTGCCCTTGTTGCGAGAGCCCCCGAGATGCCAGCCCCCCGAAAACTCGTCGCCGGAAACTGGAAGATGAACGGCCGCAAGGCCGATGCGATGGCGCTTGCGGCGGCCATAGCGGCCTTGCCGACGGCCGAGCGCGCCGAGATTCTCGTCTGCCCGCCTTTCGTCCATCTGGTTTCCGTGGCGGACGCGCTTTCGGGCAGTGCCGTCCAGGTGGGTGCGCAAGATTGCCATCCGGCGCCAGCGGGTGCGCACACGGGCGACGTCGCCGCCGAGATGTTGTTCGACATAGGCTGCCGTTACGCGATCGTCGGCCACTCCGAACGCCGCGCCAATCATCGCGAAAGCGATGTCGATGTGAACGCCAAGATCGTTGCCGCATGGCGCGCGGGTTTGTGCGCCATCGCTTGCGTGGGCGAAACCCTCGCCGAGCGCGATGCCGGCACCACGCTCGAAATCGTCGGGCGCCAGCTCGCGGGCTCGTTGCCGGACGGCGCAACCGCGGCCAACCTCGTGGTCGCCTACGAGCCCGTCTGGGCGATCGGCACGGGGCGCACGCCGACCACGGCACAAGTGGCCGAAGTCCACGCGGCGATCCGCGCGGCACTGGTGGCACGCTTTGCGGACGGGGCCGCGATGCGCATCCTCTATGGCGGTTCGGTCAACGACAAAAACGCGGCCGAATTGATGGCCGTCGCGAATGTCGACGGCGCGCTCGTGGGCGGTGCCTCGCTCAAACCGGACGCGTTCGCCGCGATCGTCGCGGCGGCGCGCTGACTGGAGAACGCAAAATGGACCCGATCGACGCCGATCTCGACGCGATTTCTGCGGCCGTGCAGACCTATCTCGATGGGCTCTACGAGGCCGACGCCGACAAGCTCGCCACCGTGTTCCATCCGACCTGCGTGCTCACGCATATGACGCCGGAGGGGTTGCAGACGATCCCGCGCGACACGTGGCTTGCGGCCGTGCGCACGCGCCGCTCGTCGAAGGCGCAGGGGCTCGGCCGCCACGACCGAATTCTGATGCTCGATCGCATCGGGCCCACGATGGCGCTTGTCAAACTCAACTGCGCCATTCCGCCGCGGTTTTTCACCGACCTGCTGGCGTTCCTCAAAGTCGACGGGCGCTGGCTCGTGGCGCAGAAAATATTCGAGACCGAGTTGCGAACCTGACGGCTAACCCGGCAGGCGACCCGCATAAAGCGTTTCGAGTTTCGCATAGCGCGGCCAAAAGGCGGCGGGTTCGTGCCCGGCAAGCCGATCGCGCAGAATGTCGGTGTGTGTGTGCCAGCCGGCCGACACGCCGAGCAGCATGCCGCGGCTCGCAACGCGGCGATGTTCGATCGTAAGGCGCGTGCCGGTACCCTCGGCCGCAAGTTCGAAGCGCACGCGCGAGGCATCCGGGGCGGTTCCCCAATCGACGACCAGCAAATGCGGCGCTTCGCTTTCGACGACGCGCCAGACGAGCGTTTTCGGACCGCCCTGCGTCGCCGGGTTGGGCGGCACGTTGTCGGCGCTCGGCGTCAGTTTCGTATTGTCGATCGCAAGCGTGACGGTGGCGCCGGGCCGCAAATCCATGCTGCCGGCGCCGAGCCAGGTGGCGCGCAGATCCGATTGGGTCAGATACGCCCAGACGCGGTCGATCGTGCCCGGCAGCAGGCGGGTGAGGCGCAACATTTCCGGCTCGTCGTGCGTGATGCGTGCGTCGTGGCTGTCGGCGAATGGCGGCGTCATTTTTTGCTCCTGCGCTTGGGCGGCGGGTTTTCGGCGCGCAAAGCGGCTTCGAGCGCGTCGAGACTGCGGTTCCAGAACTGTTCGTAGTGGCGCAGCCATTCGAGGCCCGCATGCATGGGGCCCACATCGAGGCTGCAAAGATGCGTGCGGCCTTGCACCGCGCGCCGCAGCAGGCCGGCGCCTTCGAGCACCTTGATGTGCTTGGAGGCGGCGGCGAGCGAAATTTCGAAAGGCGCGGCGAGTTCGCCCACGCTGCACGCGCCCGCCGACAGGCGCTGCAGGATCGCGCGCCGCGTCGGGTCGGCGAGGGCGTGGAAAACGGCGTCGAGGGCGTCTTTATGTTCAACCATACAGTTGAATATAGTTGCGGCCCCGCAGATCGTCAACCGATTTGTTGAATATCTGCGGGGCCGCCCGGCGACGCGACCCTATTTGAGATCGAACACCAGCAACTCGCTTTCGGGCGCCAAGCCCGTCAGCGCGATACGTGCCGCGTCCGTCACGGCCGCCCCGTCGCCTTCGGCCAGCACGGTGCCGTCGAGATCGACCGAGCCGCGCGCGACCTGCGCCCAGGCCGCACGGCCGGGGGCGAGATCGAGCGCCACGCTTTTGCCCGCATCGAGCAGGCTTGCGTACATGCGCGCACCCGAATGTGTGGGCAGCGAACCGTCGGCACCGTCCGGCGACACGACGAGGGAGAGCTTGTTGCGCTTGTCGGTAGCCGTAAACATTTTCTGCGCGTAGCGCGGCGTGTGGCCGTTGCGGTCGGGCAGCAGCCAGATCTGCAGGAAATGCACGGGTGCCGCTTTGTCGGCGTTGAACTCCGAATGCAGGATGCCCGTACCCGCACTCATCGCCTGCACTTCGCCCGCCTTCAACTCTTCGACGTTGCCCATCGAATCCTTGTGTGCGAGTGCGCCCTCGAGCACGTAGGAGACGATCTCCATGTCGCGATGGCCGTGCGTGTCGAAGCCGGTCCCCGGCGCCACGCGGTCTTCGTTGATGACGCGCAAGCCCCGGAAGCCCATATGGTTCGGATCGTAGTAGCCGCCGAACGAGAAACTATGGCGGCTCTGCAGCCAGCCGAAATCGACGGGCCCGCGCTGGGCGGAGGGCCGCACGACGATTTTCGGTGCTGCAAGCGGGGCGGTTTTGAGGGTCGCAGTCATGGCAAGCGCTCCTGTGGGGTGGGGCCTATATGGTTGAGGGGGCCGGAATTGGCCGCCTCTGTTGCAGCAAAGATAGGGGCACAGGATTTGAATAACAATTATGCCAATTTTTGATTTTTTGTTTCTTTTGGATAAATAATCGATCGCTGCCAAGGCTGGATTTTAGGCCAAGATCGCGTTAGACCTACGCCGCTTTTGGTCCGGTACTCTCAATCGAGGCAATGCGCCATGGAATTGGTTCTGACGGTCATCCATCTGCTGATCGCGATCGCGCTGGTCGGCGTTGTGCTGGTCCAGCGCAGCGAAGGCGGCGGCCTCGGCATGGGCGGCTCCTCGGGTGGGGGCATGGGCGGCTTCATGTCGGCGCGCGGTACGGCCAATCTGCTGACGCGCACGACCGCGATTCTGGCCGGCGCTTTCATGCTGACGAGCATTGGGCTTGCGTTTTTCGCGGGCACGCACTCGTCGCGCACGGTCGATCCGCTCGAAGGGCCGATCCCGACGATTCCGGCAGCTCCGGCCGTTCCGGCCCCGCCCGTCGCGCGCTGAAGCATCGGATTTGCGACTCGGGTAGGGCGGGCGAGAAAACCCGTCAATCTGGAAATTTTGCGCGAAAAGCCGATTGGGGCGACGGTTCCGCTTGGGACTGACGGCAGTTGGCGCTATAGGGGACGTCCATGACGCGGTTTATCTTCATCACCGGCGGCGTGGTGTCTTCGCTCGGCAAGGGGCTGGCGTCTGCGGCCCTCGGAGCGGTTCTGCAAGCGCGCGGCTACAAAGTGCGCCTGCGCAAGCTCGATCCCTATCTCAACGTCGATCCGGGCACGATGAGCCCGTACCAGCACGGCGAGTGCTACGTGACCGACGACGGGGCCGAGACCGATCTCGATCTCGGCCACTACGAGCGCTTCACGGGCGTGGCCTCGCGCCAGTCCGACAACATCACGACGGGCCGCATTTATTCGAACATCCTGGCCAAGGAACGCCGCGGCGATTTCCTCGGCGCGACCGTGCAGGTGATCCCGCACGTGACCGACGCGATCAAGGAGTTCGTGACCGCCGATCTCGACGACGTGGATTTCCTGCTTTGCGAAGTGGGCGGCACGGTCGGCGACATCGAAAGCCTGCCGTTCCTCGAAGCGATCCGCCAGCTCGGCAACGAATTGGGCCGCGAGCGCGCGTGTTTCGTGCATCTGACACTGGTGCCCTACATCGCCTCGGCGGGCGAGCTCAAGACCAAGCCTACCCAGCATTCGGTGCAGCAGCTGCAGTCGGTCGGCATTCGCTGCGACATTCTGCTGTGCCGCTCCGAGCACGATCTGCCCGCTTCGGCGCGCAAGAAGATCGCGCTGTTCTGCAATCTGCGCGAACAGGCGGTGATCCCGGCGCTCAACGCCAGCTCGATCTACGAAGTGCCGATCGCCTACCACCGCGAAGGCTTCGACCGCGAAGTGCTGCGCCATTTCGGACTGCCGCAGCCCGAGCCCGATCTCGGTCGCTGGACGGAAATCGTGCGGCGCCTGCAGCAGCCCGAAGGCGAAGTCGAGATCGCGATCGTCGGCAAATACACCGATCTGCTCGACGCCTACAAATCGCTGGCTGAAGCGCTCACGCATGGCGGCATTGCCAACAGCGTGCGCGTGAAGCTCAACTGGCTTGAGAGCGAACAGTTCGAGGGGCCGAACCCGAATTTCGAACCGCTCGCGCGTGCGCACGCGATCCTCGTGCCCGGCGGCTTCGGCGAACGCGGGGCCGAGGGCAAAATCCGTGCGGTGCGCTATGCGCGCGAAAAGCGCGTGCCCTATTTCGGCATCTGCTTCGGCATGCAGATGGCGTGCATCGAAGCCGCGCGCGATCTGTGCGGCATCGAGAACGCCAACACGACCGAATTCGGCGCCACGTCCGATCCGGTCGTGGGCCTGCTCACCGAATGGGTGCGCGGCAACGCGCTCGAGCAGCGCTCGGAGAACGACAACAAGGGCGGTACCATGCGCCTTGGTGCCTACGAGTGCGACCTTGCGGCCGGCAGCCACGTGGCCGAAATCTACGGCCGTCGCCGCATCCAGGAACGCCACCGCCATCGCTACGAAGTGAACATCAACTACAAAGACCGTCTCGAAAAAGCGGGCTTGCGGTTTTCGGGCATGTCGCCCGACGGCCAATTGCCCGAAATCGTCGAGATACCCGACCATCCCTGGTTCGTGGGCGTGCAGTTCCACCCCGAACTCAAATCCAAACCCTTCGACCCGCATCCGCTGTTCACGAGCTTCGTCAAAGCCGCCGTGACGCAGAGCCGGTTGGTGTAGGACCCCCCTCGCGCATGACCGCTCCCAAAACCGTCCCGCTCGGCAATTTCCAGATCGCCAACAACCGGCCCTTCGCGCTGATCGCCGGGCCCTGCGCGCTCGAGAGTCGCGCACATGCGCTCGAGATGAGCCATGCGCTCGTCGAGCTCACGGGGCGACTTGGCATTCCGCTTATCTACAAAACCAGCTTCGACAAGGCCAACCGCACCTCGGTCGATTCGGCGCGCGGCATCGGCATGGAAAAGAGCCTGCCGATCCTCGTCGAGGTGCGCGAGAAATACGGCTGCCCGGTTTTGACCGACGTGCACACGGCCGAGCAATGCGCGCCCGTGGCCGAGGCCGTGGACGTGCTGCAGATCCCGGCTTTCCTGTGCCGCCAGACCGATCTCTTGCTGGCGGCCGGCGAAACGGGCCGCGTCGTCAACGTCAAGAAGGGGCAGTTCCTGGCCCCGTGGGACATGAAAAACGTCGTCGCCAAGATCGCAAGCACGGGCAACGAAAAGGTCCTGCAGTGCGAGCGCGGCACGTCGTTCGGCTACAACACGCTGGTCTCGGACATGCGCGGCCTGCCGATCTTGGCCGAAAGCGGCTATCCCGTGGTGTTCGACGCCACGCACTCGGTGCAGCAGCCGGGCGGGCAGGGCACGACGTCGGGCGGGCAGCGCGAGTTCGTGCCCGTCCTTGCACGCGCCGCGATCGCGGTCGGCGTCGCGGCCGTATTCATGGAAACCCACCAAGACCCCGACAAGGCGCCTTCCGACGGCCCCAACATGGTGCCGCTTCGCGAAATGGAAGCGATCCTGGCCGAACTCAAGGAATACGACGCTATCGCCAAGCGCCGCGCTGCGCGCTAAGGTTTCTGCCGATCTATCTTGCCGATCGGGGCAGACATGGACGTCGCGGTCACCATCCGGAACGACGTCGTCTACATGACGCAAAGCGGCGACTACGACGTCGGTGCGTATTTGCGCGCCGTGGCCGAGCTTTTGCGCATGCCCGACTACGCGGTCGGGATGCCGATCATCGTCGATGCGCGCGGGCTTACGACGCCCGCCTCCGGCCAGCAGCTGCAAGCCGTGCGCACCGCCCTCGACGGTTCGACGCTGCAGAATTTCCGGCCGCGCCGCTATGCGACCGTCACCGCAGCGGCGGTCGGCCATCTGCAAACCAAACTTGCCGCGACTTTGATCGCCGAGCGCATCACCAATGCGCCCGCAGATTTCGAACTGCAGCACTTTATCAGCGTCGAGGCGGCCGAGGATTGGTTGCGCGCCGCTCATCGCGACGCTATGTCGTCGCCCGCCGAGGCCGACGCGCGGGCTGTGCCGCGGTCTTCAGACTAGTTTTGAATTTGCGGTCGCGCTTGAGGGCGGCTTCGCGCTTTTGCGCCGCGCTTTTGCTGGGCAGCTCTTCCATGTGCACGATGCGCCAGGGGCCGCGGCCGCGCGTGAATTTGGCCCCGCCCGGCTTTTCGCCATTGTGCTGGGCAAGCCGGCGCGCGACGTCGATTGCATAGCCCGTGTAGATCGTGCGGGCGGCATTCATCAGCATGTAGACGAAATGGCCGCCCATTATTTGCGCGCCGCGCGCACCACGCCGAGTTTCACGCCGGGGGCCACGAGGGCCAGCAGCGCTTCGGCCTGCACCGCATGGTCGATGGCGGCGGGGGCTGCCACCAGCACGGCACGCGCGATCGGCACGCGCGTTTTGCCGGCGAGATGCCGCAGGATGAGTGCTGCCTGCAGCGGCGGCAGGCTCGGATTGTAGGCGGCGTTCTCGGCGTAGCGCCCGGCGAAGACGCTGTCGTCGGCCAACTGCAATGCAAGCCCAGCATGGCCGCGCGTGTGCGGCGCATAGCTGCGGCGCGCGGCCGCACGTGCGGCTTCGACCAGCGCATTGCCCGATGCGGCAAGCCGTGCGGGCGGTGCGGACATTGCGCCGTATTTGCCGCCGAGATCGGCGGGGCCGAACGCGTGCGGCAGCAGACGGTCGATGCGCTGCGTGCGCGCGCCCACCGTCACGCTGAAGCGCGAGGATTTGGGCCCGAGCGTTTCCCACAGAAACTGGCGGCAATGGCCGCACGGCATGGCGGTGACGACGAGGGCCGCAATGCCGGTCTCGCCCGCATGCCAGGCATTGGTAAAAGCCGCCTGCTCGGCATGGATCGATTGGCCGATGGCGGCCCCGGGGAACTCGATATTGCCGCCGAGATAGACCCGGCCGGTTTTCGCGCCCACGAGGGCGGCACCCACGGCGAAACTCGAGATCGGCGGATCGGCCAAAACGCGCGCGGCCTTGGCCAAGCGGCGCAGTACGGCCAATTGCCTTTCGGGCGGCAAAACGGTGCGAATCTGCGGTTCGGTCATGGCCCGATCCTAATGCAACAACGGCGGGCTTGTCCCGTCGCGGGCGGTCTGCTACGCCGTTGCCGCATCGCCATGGCCAAACCCGTCCCGACCGCGATTCTGTTCGATGTTTTCGGCACCTGCGTCGATTGGCGCACCTGCGTCGCGCGCGAAGTCGCGGCCATGGCGAAGGCAAAAGGTGTCGCGGTCGACGCGCTCGCCTTCACCGACGCCTGGCGCGCGAACTATTCGCCGTCGATGGAAGTGGTGCGCAGCGGCAAGCGGCCGTACGTTCCGCTCGACGTTCTGCATCGCGAAACGCTGGTTGCTTTGTGCGCCCAATTCGGTTTGCCGCTCAGCGAGGCTGAGACGGACAATTTGAATTTCGCTTGGCACCGGCTTGATCCCTGGGCCGATACGGTGGCTGGGCTCAACCGGCTCAAGACCAAATTCATCCTCTCGCCGCTGTCGAACGGCAATGTGCGCCTGCTGGTCGATATGGCCAAGCGCGCCGCCCTGCCGTGGGACACGGTGCTGTCGACCGAAGTGTTCAAAGCCTACAAGCCGATGCCGCAGACCTATCTGGGGGCCGTCGAAATGCTCGGCTGCAAGCCGGGCGAGGTGATGCTGACGGCCGCGCACAATGCCGATCTGCGCGCTGGCCAAGCGCTCGGGCTGCGGACCGCCTTCATCCATCGCCCGACCGAATACGGGCCCGCCCAGAAAGCCGATCTCGGGCCCGAAGGCGACTGGACCTACATTGCGCGCGATCTGGAAGATTTGGCCGACCAACTCGGCGTTTGACGACCAACCGGAGAGACTTTTCGCCATGACCGCCATCGCCAATATCCGTGCTCGCGAAATTCTGGACTCGCGCGGCAACCCGACCGTCGAAGTGGACGCGACGCTGGCGGACGGCACGCTCGGGCGAGCAGCCGTACCTTCGGGCGCTTCGACGGGCGCGCACGAAGCAGTCGAACTGCGCGACGGCGACAAGAAGCGCTATCTCGGCAAGGGTGTGACGAAGGCCGTTGCGGCCGTGAATGGCGAATTGTTCGACGCGCTCTCCGGCCTCGAGGCGGAAGAGCAGCTCAAGATCGACCGTACGATGATCGAACTCGACGGCACGCCCAACAAAGCGCGCCTCGGCGCCAATGCAATTCTGGGCGTGAGTCTTGCTGTTGCGAAGGCCGCAGCGCAAGCGGCCCATCTGCCGCTCTATCGCTATGTCGGCGGCGCGCGCGCGCACGTACTCCCGGTGCCGATGATGAACATCATCAATGGCGGCGCGCACGCCGACAATCCGATCGACATCCAGGAATTCATGATCATGCCGGTCGGCGGTGCGTCCTGCGCCGAGGCGATCCGCATCGGTGCGGAAGTTTTCCATGCGCTCAAGAAGCGCCTGTCGGATGCAGGGCTCGCGACGAATGTCGGCGACGAGGGCGGTTTTGCGCCCAATCTGCGCAGTGCCGACGAAGCGCTCGGCTTCATCGCCAAGTCCGTTGAAGCGGCCGGCTACAAGCTCGGCGCCGACGTGGTTCTGGCGCTGGACAGCGCATCGACCGAGTTTTTCAAGGACGGCAAATACGCGATGGAAGGCGAGGGCAAGACGCTCGATGCCGCCGGCATGGTCGCGTTCTATGCCGATCTGTGCAAACGCTACCCGATCGTGTCGATCGAAGACGGCATGGCCGAAGACGATTTCGACGGCTGGAAGGCTTTGACCGATGCGCTCGGCCGCAAGGTGCAGCTCGTCGGCGACGATCTGTTCGTGACGAACCCCAAGCGCCTCGCGATGGGCATCGGCAAGGGCCTCGCCAATTCGATCCTCGTCAAGGTCAACCAGATCGGCACGCTGTCTGAAACGCTCGAGGCGGTCGAGCTGGCGCAGCGTGCCGGCTACACGGCCGTGATGTCGCACCGCTCGGGCGAAACCGAGGATGCGACGATCGCCGACCTCGCGGTCGCCACCAATTGCGGCCTCATCAAGACGGGCTCGCTGTCGCGTTCGGACCGGCTCGCCAAATACAACCAACTGATCCGCATCGAGGAATATCTCGGCGGCGAAGCGCGCTATGCCGGGCGGGCGGCGCTGAAGGTCGGTTGAGAGGTTCTGCTTGCGCCGCGGCGCTCGATTGGTCACGATCCTTCGACACAAAACAGTCGTACAATACGACATCGAAGGAGACCGCCAATGTCCGCCCAACTTACGCGCCGCGCCGCCCTTGCCCTGACGGGTTCGTTTGCGTTCGCCGCATCGAACGCTTTTGCCCAAGCCCCAGCCTTCTTTCGCATCGGCACCGGTGGTACTGCCGGCACCTACTATCCGATCGGCGGCCTGATCGCGAACGCGATCTCGACCCCGCCGCAGCTGATTTCGACCGCCGTCGCAAGCAACGGGTCGGTCGCCAATGTGAACGCGATCGTGAGCGGTGCTGCCGAGTCCGGCTTCACCCAGGCCGACGTCGCGTTCTGGGCCTATAGCGGCACGGGCATTTTCGAAGGCAAGCCGCGCATCGAAGAGCTGCGCTCGATCGCCAACCTTTATCCTGAGTCCGTGCATCTCGTGGTGCGCAAGGCCTCGAACGTGAAGAGCTTCGCCGATCTTCGCGGCAAAAAGGTTTCGCTCGACGAGCCGGGCTCGGGCACGCTCGTGAACGCGAAGGCCATCCTGGGTGCGTATGGCATTGGCGAGCGCGACGTGTCGGCCGAGTATCTGAAGCCCAACCAAGCGGCCGAAAAAATGAAGGACGGCTCGGTCGATGCGTTCTTCTTCACCGGCGGATATCCGGCCGCCGCGATTTCCGAACTCGCCTCGACCGGCTCGGGCATCGACATTCTACCGATCGTGGGTGCCGGGGCCGAGAAGCTCGCCAAGGATTTCCCGTTCTTCGCGGCCGACGAAATCCCTGCCGGCACGTACAAAGACGTCGGTGCGGTAAAGACCGTCGCCGTCGGCGCGCACTGGGTCACATCGTCGAAGATCCCGGCGGCACTCGTCTATCTCGTCACCAAAGCGCTGTGGAGCGACAAGACGCGTGCGGCACTTGATGCCGGCCACGCCAAAGGCAAGTCGATCCAGAAGGCGACGGCGTTGAGCGGCCTTCTGGGCGTGCCGCTGCATGAAGGGGCTGCGCGTTTCTACAAAGAAGCGGGCTTGATGACGTAACGGCGGTTCCTTTCATCTCTCTCGTTGCCCCTCCCTCGGGACGCCTGGGGGAGGGGATCAAGGCGTTGCCCCGAACATGCTCAAACAGCCGTCCGTCGACGAACTCGCGCGCCTCGAAGAAGAACTCGATCCCGAAATGCAGTTCCGCAAACTGCCCGGCGCAACCGGGCTATTTGTCGGCGCGCTGCTGCTGATCCTGTCCTTCTTCCACTACTACACGGCAGGGTTCGGGCTGCTGCGCGAGGTCACGCATCGCGGCATCCATCTTGCGTTCGTGCTCGGCCTCATCTTCCTGGTGTTTTCGGCCCGCCACAACGACGGGCGTACCTTGCACGCGTCGGGCTTGCTGCGCCCCGGCGGAATTCCGTTCTACGATTGGCTGATGGCGGCGGCGGCAGCTGTTTCGAGCCTCTACGTGCCCTACATTTTCGAGGATCTCGTCTTCCGCGTCGGCAACCCGTCGCCGCTCGACGTGGCGATGGGCACGCTCACCGTGCTGTTGATGATCGAGGCCACGCGCCGCGCGATCGGTTGGGGCCTGCCGCTGATCGCCCTGTTCGCGATGGTCTATGCGATTTTCGGCACGTGGTTCCCCGGCATCTTCCTGCACCCGGGGGCGACTTGGAACACGCTCGTCAACCATCTCTATCTCACGAGCCAGGGCGTGTACGGCGTGGCTTTGGGCGTTGTTGCCACATACGTGTTCCATTTCGTGCTGTTCGGCGTGCTCGCAACGCGCATCGGGCTCGGCCGCCTGTTTTTGGGCGTGGCGGCGGCGGGGGCCGGGCGCTTTGCGGGGGGACCGGCGAAGATATCGATCTTCGGTTCCGCGATGTTCGGCATGCTGTCGGGTTCGTCGGTCGCCAACACGGTGACGGTCGGCTCGCTGACGATTCCGATGATGATCCGCCTCGGCTACCAACGGCATTTTGCCGCCGCCGTGGAATCGACCGCCGCAACCGGCGGCCAGATCACGCCGCCGATCATGGGGGCGGCCGCCTTCCTGATGGTCGAGTTTCTGAACCTGCCGTATTCGACGATCGTCATCGCCGCGATCTTTCCGGCCTTCGTGCATTTTTTCGGCGTGCTGATGCAGGTGCATTTCGAGGCGAAGCGCTCGGGCATGCGCGGCCTCACCGACGCCGAAATCCCGAAACTGCGCGACGTGTTTGCGGAGGATTGGCCGGCCCTGGCGCCGTTGGTGGCGCTGGTGCTGGTGCTGTTCAACGGCTACACGCCGTATCTGGCGGCGTTCTGGGGCATCACGGGCTGTCTCATCGTCGGCCTCGCGCGTTGGCGCGGGCCCACTGCACTCGTGTTCGGGATCTTCATGATCGTGGCGGCCCCCGCTGAGTTGCTGCGCATCCCGGCCGTCAATCTCGGGGCGGCGCTGCTGTGCGCTGCTGCGATGGCGCACGGCATCTTGAGCCGCGGCAAGGAAGGCAAACGCCTGGCGGCCGGCATCGTCGATGCGTTTGTGCTCGGCGCCAAATACGCGATCGGCGTGGGGGCTGCGGCGGCCACCGTCGGCATCATCGTGGGCGTGGTCACGCTTACGGGCGTGGGCTTCAAAATCTCGTGGATCGTCACGTCGCTTGCCGACCAATGGGCGCGCGCGCTCGTCGACATCCTGCCCATTGCCTTGCTCGAGGTGAAAGGCGCCACGCTGTTCTTCACGCTGCTGCTGACGGCGGTCGTGTGCATCATGTTGGGCTGCGGCGTGCCGACGACGGCGACCTACATCATCATGGTCACGGTCGCGACACCCGCTTTGGCGATGCTGGGCGTCACACCGCTCGTCGCCCATTTCTTCGTGTTCTACTACGGCGTTCTGGCCGACATTACGCCGCCGGTGGCGATCGCCGCCTATGCAGGCGCCAGCATGGCGGGGGCCGATCCGTTCCGCACCGGCAACACGGCCTTCCGGCTCGCACTCGGCAAGATCCTCGTGCCGTTCGTCTTCGTGTTCTCGCCGTCGATCCTGATCATGGTGCCGGATTTCACGTGGCTCAAGTTCCTGATGGCGGCCTCGACATGCCTTGCGAGTGTGACGCTGCTGTCGGCGTCGTTCGCGGGCTGGATGCTGGCCCCGCTCGCCATGTGGGAGCGCGTGCTGATCGGGCTCGCCGCTTTGCCGATCATCGCGGGCTCGGCGTCGGGTGCGGCCATGGGTGCCGCACTCGCCGCACCTGTGCTTATTCGCCAAATTCTCGCGCGCGGCCGAGCGGCCGCATAGCCGCGGTAAACGAAAAACCCGAATCTTCTGAATCGCTTGGCGGGCGCTCCTTAATAAACGGTTGACGCGTCGAGTCGCTGCATGATTCGCTGCGAGTCGCGATGCGTTTTGTGCCTGCCATCATGCGAAGCCTGCAAGCCGCCGTGGGCCCCGTTTTGGGGTTCTGCGTCGTCGGGTATTTCGCCTATCACAGCTTCGAAGGCGAGCGGGGCATCTACGCCTATGTGCGCTTGGCCGAGCAGGTCGAAATTGCGCGCACGCATCTCGAGGACGTGCGCGCCGAGCGCATTGCCCTCGAGAAACGCGTGGCTCTAATGCGGTCGGACTCGCTCGATCCCGACATGCTCGACGAGCAGACGCGGGCACTCCTCAATTTCACGCGCCCCGACGAGCTCGTGATCTTGGAAGCGCCCGCCAATCGCCGCTGATCGCGTCTAGATGTCCGCAATCGTAAGCTGGGTCTGCGTGCCGAGCTTGTCGATGCCGAGTTTCATGGTCTGGCCGGCCTTCAGATAGACCGGCGGCTTCTGGCCCATGCCCACGCCCGGCGGCGTGCCGGTCGAGATCACGTCGCCCGGGTGCAGCGTGAAGAATTTCGACAAATACGCGATCAGGAACGCCACACCGTAGACCATCGTCTTGGTGCTGCCGTTCTGGTAGCGCTTGCCGTCCACGTCGAGCCACATGCCGAGCGCTTGCGGATCCGGCACTTCGTCCTTGGTCACAAGCCACGGGCCGGTGGGGCCGAACGTGTCGCAGCCTTTGCCCTTGTCCCATTGGCCGGCGCGCTCGATCTGGAATTCGCGCTCCGACACGTCGTTGATAACGCAATAGCCCGCGACATGGTCGAGCGCCTTGGCTTGGTCGATATACTTGCCGGCCGTGCCGATCACGACGCCAAGCTCGACTTCCCAGTCGGTCTTGACCGAGCCGCGCGGGATGATGACGGCGTCGTTGGGGCCGCAGACCGCACTCGTGGCCTTCAAGAACAGCACCGGTTCGGGCGGTACGGGCAAGCCCGATTCCGCCGCATGGTCTGCGTAGTTGAGGCCGATGCAGATGAATTTGCCGATGCCCGAGACGCAGGCGCCCAGGCGCGGGTTGCCGGCCACAAGCGGCAGGCTCGTGGGATCGATCTTGGCGAGACGGGCAAGGCCCGCCGGCGACAGGGTTTCGCCCGCAATGTCGTGGCACACTTGCGACAGGTCGCGCAGCTGGCCGGTGGCATCGAGCATGCCGGGCTTTTCGTGGCCCGGGTTGCCGTATCGCAGCAATTTCATGGTGGTGTCTCTCCCGCTTTTTTTGTTGTGGCGGGCGGAACGTTAGCACCGGACGCATACAAACGAAAACAGCCGATGCGCGGGCTTTCGCGCATCGGCCGTTCGCGGGCTTCCGGCTTGTTTCAGGCGGCCTTGGGCGCACCGATTTCGGGCAGAAAGGGCAGACGCACGGCGTAGGCGCCCGCACCCAGCAAAGCCTGCACGACCAGCAGCACCGTCCACAGCGCCGGGAACTCCCAGCCGCCATTGGGTGCCGAGAACACCCAGCCATTGGGCAGATGGACGAGCAAGGCGCCGAGCATGATTGGGATCAAGGCGGCCGAGACGAGGCGCACCTGGATGCCCGCGATCAACGCGGCACCGCCGAGCAATTCGCCGCCGACAACGAGATAGGCGACGAAAGCGGGATAGCCGATCGATTCGAAGAACCCGACCGTGCCCGGCATCGTGAAGACGAAGAGTTTGAGGCCGGCATGGGCAAGGAACAGAACGCCCATGCTGACGCGGAGCAGAAGGGCGGCATAGGCGGCGTTGGCAGTGTCGTTCATCGGAGATCTCCGTGGGGGTGGGGTTGCGATGGACAGACAATGGGTTATGGCCGCAGAATTGATAATACAAGATGAATTCAATTAATTGTTTCGTGAAAAGAAACTATCTGCGACCGCCAGCCGCACGCTTCGCTGGCCGCACGACGGGCTCGGCGGCGGCGTCCCATGCGGGGGTCGCAAAACGGTCGCCGAGAAAATCGACGAAGCGCCGCACTTTGGCCGAGAGATGGCGCGTGGGCGGATAGACCGCGAAGATCGCGATGTCTTCAGGCTGCCATGCAGGGGCCAGCACGCGCACGAGGCGCCCGGCTGCCAGATGCGGGCCCGCCATGAAGGTGGGAATGTAGGTGATGCCGCGGCCGGCAAGGGCTGCCGCCATCAGCACTTCGCCGTTGTTGGCTTTGAGGGGACCCGCGATGCGCACAGTTTTGCCGCGCCCCTCGGCATCGACAAAGGCCCATTCCTGGCCGCGTGCGGCAAGTGTGTATTCGAGGCAGGCGTGTTTGACGAGATCCTCTGGCGTCGCGGGCATGCCGTGGCGCACGACATATTCGGGAGACGCGCACACGGTCATGCGAGCGGGTGCAATACGCTTGGCGATCAGCGATGAATCGGCCAGCCGGCCAATGCGCACAGCCACATCCACGCCTTCTTCGATCAGATCGACCGTGCGGTCGTTCAGCAGCAATTCGACTGCCATCTCCGGGCACGCGCCCATGAAGTCGGCGATGGCAGTGCCGAGATGCAGCACGCCGAACGACATCGGGGCCGCCACGCGCAGCAGTCCTTTGGGGGTTGCGGTCGCGTCGCCGACCGCGGCTTCCGCTTCTTCGAGGTCGGCCAAGATGCGCTCGCTGCGCGCATGGAAGGCGCGCCCGGCCTCGGTCAAAGCAAGCCGCCGCGTGGTGCGGTTGAGCAGGCGGGCGCCGAGCGTTTCTTCGAGCGTTTGGATGTGTTTTGTCGTCATCGCGCGCGACAGGCCGAGTTTGGCCGCCGCAGCCGCAAACGAGCCCGTATTGACGACGGCGACAAAGGCTTTGAGCGAGACAAAACGGTCCATGGCCGCCGCAGTCTAACAGTTGCCGCTTGAAAGATGAAAAAGGGACCGAATTATGAGAATGAGAATTACTTGCAATTAAGATTGAGTTGCGCTATGTGTCCGTTGTGATGGTGCAAATGAACGAGAACCGGACGCGTTTCCAGGCTTCTGCGAACGCAACCACCGCGACGAAGCGCGTTGCGAGCGTCGATCTGTTTGGCGATGCCAAGGAACTCGTGATTCGCCATTTCGACGTCGATTACCGACTGCGCATAACCGGCAACGGAAAACTGCTGCTGACCAAATAGCACCGAACGAACATCCGAACCTAGCAAGCAAGCCCTTCCAAGCCGGAAGCCGTCAGCCAGCCAAGGTCCTCCCACATCCGAGGAGTCCTGCGTTGGCCCACATTTCCTGCATTCCCGCGATCGTCGTCGGCGCTGCCGTTTTTGCCGGCAGTGCCCTTGCCCAGACCGCGCCTCCTGCAACGCCCCTCGATGCGGTCACGAGTTCGGCCACGCGCACGCCGCGCATCGCCGGCGACACGCCCGTGGCGGTTTCGGTCGTCGAGCGCGAGGAGATCGAACAGCGCCAGGGGCAAAGCATCGACGATTTGCTCAAGGACATGACCGGGGTCGATGTCGGCGGCGTGCCGCGCAATTCGGCAAAGCAGGTGTCCGTGCGCGGCCTTGGCGACGAGCGCGTGGTGCTTCGGCTCGACGGCGTGCGCAACAACTTTTCTTCGGGCCATCGCGGACGGATGTTCGTCGACAGCGATCTGCTGAAACAGGTCGACGTCGTGCGCGGCCCGAGTTCGGTGCTTTACGGCAGCGGTGCCCTCGGTGGGGCCGTCAATCTGCGTACGATCGACGCCGAAGACATTCTGAAGCCGGGTGCCTCCATCGGCGGCCGCGCGAAGATCGGCTACCAGACGAACAACGCCTCGCGCCTGGCGAGCCTGACGGGCGCGGTTCGCGCCGACGATGCGCAGCTTGTGGGCAACGTTTCGCGCCGTAGCAACGGCAATTTCGAAGACGCGAAATCGACCGAAATCCCCTGGTCGGGCGACGAAATCTGGAGCGGTCTTCTGAAGGGCAAACTCGAGCGCAACGGCCACACGCTCGGCGTTTCGACGGTTCAGTTCCGCAACGACCACACGCTGCCGACCGAAGCGAATGCCGGCGGCACGGCGAACCTCGTCATTGCCGATCGCGACACGCTCCAGCGATCCTATGTGGTCAATTGGGGCTACGCGTCGGCAAATTCGGCGTTGGTCGATACGAAGCTTGCCGTATACCGAAACGAAGTCGACATTGCCGAAAAGCGCGTGCCCGGTGCGGCGGCGCGTTTCGATGAAACAGGCTTGGCGACGAACGGCTTCGACGCCCAGAACACGGCGCGTTTCGCGCTCGGCACGTTCGACGCCCAGGCGCTGACCTTCGGCTTCGACGGCTATCGCGACACGCAGCGTTCGACGCGCAATGGCGCGCCGCGCACCGAATATCCCGGTGCGACCCAGTCCATTCTCGGCGCCTACGTCCAGAACGAAATCGAACTCTTCAAGCGCGTCACCTTCACGCCGGGGCTGCGCTTCGACTCGTTCAGGCAGGAAGCCGACAACAACGCGACGAAGAAGGACGAAAGCCGGTTCTCGCCGAAGGCCAGCATCGCTCTCCAGGCAACGCCGTGGCTCGCACCCTATTTAAGCTATGCCGAGGCGTTCCGCGTGCCGTCGCTGTCGGAGCGGTTCGTCAGCGGCACGCATTTTCCCGGCAACGTTTTCGTGCCCAATCCGAACCTCAAGCCGGAGACGGCGGCGAACAAGGAAGCGGGCGCCAATCTCAAATTCAGCGGCGTATTCGCCGAGAGCGACCGTCTGCGCGCGCGGGCGGCATATTTCGTCAACGACATAAGCGACTACATCCAGGAGAGCGTCAACGCGACGACGACCACGACCTCGAATGTTCCGAGTGCGCGCATCCAAGGGGGCGAAGCCGAATTGCGCTACGATTCGGGCAGCTACTTCAGCGCGCTCGGCGCCACCGTCTTGCGCGGGAGCAACGTCAGCACCAGCCAGCCCCTCGCCGACACGCCAGCCGACAAGTTTACGCTCACGGCGGGCCGCCGTTGGCTCGACAGCGGCTGGCTGTTGGGCGCGCGCACGGTTCTTGCGCGCCCGCAAACGCGCGTACCCACCGGCACGCCCACGACCGGCGGCTACGCCGTCCACGACGTGTTTGCCACCTATGCACCGGAATACGGCTCGCTCGAAAATTTCCGCTTCGATGTCGGCGTCGACAACGTGTTCGACAAGGTCTACCGGCGCTCGAATTGGAATTCGTCGCCGAGCCCGCTTTTCTACGAGGTCGGGCGCAACGTGAAAATGTCGATGAGCTACCGGTTCTAGATGGCCATGCGTCTCGCATCGTCCCATTTCGATCCGCGCGCGGCGTTCGTTTCGCTGGCAGCGCACGGTTTTGCGGTTGGGGCTATTGCGGTCGTGTCTGCCGGGCTCGGCCCGACGCCGCCGACAGTCGAACCCGCGCGCGTCAACTACGTCGTCATCGAAGCGCCGCTCGTCGCGTCGCATGAGGCAACGGTGGTGCCGCCTGCGGCAGATACGGCGCCACCGCCGCCCCCTCTGCCGCCCGCAAGCGCTGAGATTCCGCAGCCGCACAAGCCCGTTGCCGCAGCTGCGGCGGCGAAAACCACAACGCCGAAAGCACCGACGCCAAAGGCACGGCCGCTGCCATCGCACGCGGCAGTCGCGGCAAGCCAACCTGTGCCCGATGCGCCTTCCGCGCGCCAGGCGCCGGAAAACGAGGGAGAGGCCGCGATGGCCGCCGCACTTTCGGACGCATTCGCGATCGCGGCGAAAACGCCGCATTCGACACGCGAGGCTGAGCCTGCGCGCGATGATCGGCCGACAGCCGCGCCGGCGACTGCCCAAGCGCCTGTCATTCGTGAAGCGCGTTTCCGCGTGCCGCCGTCGCCGCCCATCTATCCACGTCGAGCGATCGAGCTCGATCTGCGCGGAACCACGATTCTTCGCGCCCTTGTCGATGCCGACGGCACGGCCGCGGAGATCGTCGTGTGGGCATCCTCGGGCCTTCGCCTCCTGGACGACGCAGCCCTTGCCGCCGCACGTCGCTGGAGATTCGAGCCTGCGCGCGAGGGCGCTGTCGCGGTTGCGGCATGGGTCGAGGTGCCCGTTCGCTTCGAACTTCGATAATTCGAGAAGAGGAAACAGAGATGACAGAAACCGTATCGAACGCGCTTTCCGAGAGGTGGGCAGCGCTTGCGAAGGTCAGCCCCGGTTTGCGCATCTACGATGCCGCCGAGCAGCTCGACGTATCGGAGGCGCAATTGCTGCGCATCGACGCCGACGTGCGCACGGTACGCCTGCGACCCGATTGGGCAAGTCTGCTGGCGGGCGTCGAAGCGCTTGGCGAGGTGATGGCGTTGACGCGCAATCGCCACGCGGTACA
>JADCGL010000026.1 GCA_020248985.1 Telmatospirillum sp.
CGCGTTGAGACAAGGCCTCTTGCGACACGGCTGCCCGGGCGACCGGGCAGCCGTCGAGCGCGAGAATTTTTCGAGCCATGAGCGTCTTCATCATCCGCCGACTGTCGCAGAGCGCGCTTGTTCTGCTGATCATGTCGCTGCTGGTCTTTTTCGGCGTGTTCGCGATCGGGGACCCGATCGAGATCTTCATCGCCGCCGACGCAGACCAAGCCGAGCGCGAGCGCGCCATCGCCGCCCTCGGCCTCGACAAGCCGATCTGGCTGCAATATTTCTACTTTCTCTCGAACGCGCTGGGCGGCGATCTCGGTCGTTCGTTTGTGTTCAACATTCCGGCGATCGACCTCATTCTGCTGCGCCTGCCGGCGACGCTTGAGCTTGCCTTCTGCGCGGTGTTCCTGTCGGTCGCGTTCGGCATTCCGCTCGGCATGTATGCCGGATACCGGCCCGAATCGCGCGCGGCCAAGACGATCATGGCGACGTCGATCGCGGGCTTCAGCCTGCCCACCTTCTGGGTCGGTCTCATGATGATCCTCGTTTTCGCTGTCGAACTCGGCTGGCTGCCGGCGAGCGGGCGCGGCCAGCTCGGCACGTTCCTCGGCATCCAGTCGAGCCTGTTCACGCTCAATGGCCTGGCGCATCTGGCGCTGCCGGCCCTCAATCTGGCGCTGTTCAACATCTCGCTCGTCATTCGCCTCACGCGGGCCGGCATGCGCGAGAACATGCCGATGGACTACGTCAAATTCGCGCGCGCCAAAGGCCTCACGCAGCGTCGCGTCGTGTTCGTGCACGTGATGAAGAACATCATGATCCCGGTCGTGACCGTGATCGGGCTCGAAATCGGCCAGGTCATCGCGTTTGCGGTCGTGACCGAGACGATCTTCGCGTGGCCCGGCATGGGCAAGCTCATCATCGACAGCATCAACAATCTCGACCGGCCGGTGATCGTGGCCTATCTGCTGATCATCGTGCTGATGTTCATCGTGATCAATCTCGTGGTGGACGTGCTCTATTCGGTCCTCGATCCGCGCGTTCGGCTCTCGGATACGGGCAAATAGAATGGCCGAACTCGACACGCCCTTCCGGCGCTTCGTCGCCGATTTCCGCGAAGACAAAGTTGCCGTCGGCGCGGCCGTGCTGTTCGTGGCCATCTTCGCCGCCGCCATGGCGTGCAGCTATATCAGCCCGCAGAACCCCTACGATCTGCGCCAGCTCGACATCATGGACGGCAAATTGCCGCCCGGAAAAGCGTCGATGGACGGGCTTGTTTTCTGGCTCGGCTCCGACGGCCAGGGCCGCGACATGGTCTCGGCCATTCTCTACGGCCTGCGCACTTCGTTTTTGGTCGCCGTCACGTCGGGTTTGATTGCCGCTGCCGTAGGCACGTCCGTCGGCCTTGCGGCGGCCTATTACGGCGGCCTGGTCGATACGCTTCTGATGCGCACGGTCGACATCAAGCTGTCGTTCCCGGCCATCCTGATCGCCCTCGTGCTGCTGGCCGTGTTCGGCCAGGGGACGGGCAAAATCGTGATCGCCCTCGTGGTGATCCAATGGGCCTATTATGCGCGCACGGTGCGCGCCTCGGCCCTCGTCGAGCGGCGCAAGGAGTATGTGGAGGCGGCCCAGTGCCTCGCCCTGCCGCAGCGGCGCATCCTGTTTCGCCATATTTTGCCCAATTGCCTGCCGCCGCTGATCGTGGTGGGCACCATCCAGATCGCCAATTCGATCGCACTCGAAGCGACCCTTTCGTTCCTCGGCGTCGGCCTGCCGATCACGGAGCCCTCGCTTGGCCTGCTCATTGCAAACGGCTTCGAGTACATTCTGTCGGGCGTGTACTGGATCAGCTTCTTCCCCGGCGTCGCCTTGCTGGTCACCATCGTGTCGATCAACCTCGTCGGCGACCGCTTGCGCGACGTGCTCAACCCGCGGCTCCAGAAATGACTCTAGAAATGACTGGCGAAGCAACCCTCCGCGTCGAAAATCTGCAGACGCATTTCGACACCAAGGCGGGCACCGTGCGCGCAGTGGACGGCGTGTCGTTCGAGGTGCGCCAGGGGCAGATTCTGGGCCTTGTGGGCGAGTCCGGCTCGGGCAAGTCGGTCACCGGCTTTTCGATCATGGGGCTCGTCGATCCGCCGGGCCGCATTGCGGGCGGGCGCGTGCTGTTCCAGGGCCGCGACATCGCCAAGATGGGCGAAGAAGAGCTGCGCCAGTTGCGCGGCAACCGCATCGCCATGATTTTCCAGGACCCGATGATGACGCTCAATCCGGTCCTCAAAGTCGAAACCCAGATGATCGAAGCCGTGCAGGCGCACGGCAATGTGGACCGCAGAACCGCGTGGACGCGCGCGCGCGACGCGCTCGGCCAAGTCGGCATTCCGAGCCCGGAAGAGCGGCTCAACTCCTACCCGCACCAGTTTTCGGGCGGCATGCGCCAGCGCGTGGCGATCGCGATAGCGCTCTTGAACAAGCCCGACCTCATCGTCGCCGACGAGCCGACCACGGCCCTCGACGTGACGATCCAGGGCCAGATTCTCTACGAGGTGCAGAAGCTCGCGCGCGAGACGCGCACGGCCCTCATCTGGATCACGCACGACCTATCGGTCGTGGCCTCGCTCGCCGACGAAATCTGCGTGATGTATGCCGGACGCATCGTCGAACGCGGCTCGGTCGACCAAGTGCTCGACGCGCCCGCACATCCCTACACGGCCGGCCTCATCGGATCGGTGCCGAGCCGCAACGTCAAAGGCACCAAGCTCGTGCAGATCCCGGGCGTGATGCCGTCGATGCTGAACCTGCCCTCGGGCTGCGCGTTCCGCCTGCGCTGCTCCCATGCGGACGCCACATGCGAAGCGTCGGCCCCGCCCGCGTCGGGCGGCGCACGCCAAGTGCGCTGCTTCCATCCGCTGACCGAGGTGGCGTGATGGCGACCCCGATCGTCGAACTCAAGGACGTCTCCAAGCGCTTCGTCAAATCGCTCGACATGGCGGGCAAGCTCGCCGCCAAGCTCGGCGCCAATGTGCGCGAGGAAACCGTGCATGCGGTCGATCGCGTGTCGCTGTCGGTCGCCGAGGGCGAGGTCGTGGGCCTCGTGGGCGAAAGCGGGTGCGGCAAATCCACGCTCGGGCGCATCGTCGCGGGCATCCTGCCGCAGACGCAAGGCGAGGTGCTCTATCGCGGCCAGCCGCTTTCGGCCCTGTCGGGGCAGGCGCGCGTGAAGGCGGCACTCGCCGTGCAGATGATCTTCCAGGACCCCTACGCCTCGCTCAATCCGCGCATGCGCGTGGCCGACATTATCGGCGAAGCACCGCTCTATCACGGCCTCACCGACAAAGCGGGCGAGGTCGCGTATCTCGACGAAACGATGCGCCGCGTGGGTCTCGATCCCGCCTACAAAAAGCGCTATCCGCACCAATTCTCGGGCGGCCAGCGCCAGCGCATCGGCATTGCGCGCGCCCTGGCGGTGAAGCCCGAATTCGTCGTGTGCGACGAGTCCGTCGCCGCCCTCGACGTGTCGATCCAAGCGCAGATCCTCAATCTGTTCATGGAATTGCGCGCCGCCCTCAATCTCACCTATCTGTTCATCAGCCACGATCTCGGCGTCGTGCGCCATCTCTCGGACCGCGTCGTGATCATGTATCTGGGCCGCGTGGTCGAGGAGGGCAACACCGACGATCTGTTCGCCAACCCCAACCACCCCTATACCGTGGCACTGCTGGGCGAGATCCCGCGCCTCGACACGCGCAAGCGCGTGTTCGTGCCGGTCAAAGGCGAAATCCCGTCGCCGCTCAATCCGCCGGGCGGCTGCCATTTCCATCCGCGCTGCCCGCACGCGATGGCGCGCTGCAGCGTCGAGGCGCCCGTGCTGCGCGAGATCGCCCCCGGCCGCCGCGCGGCCTGCCATCTCAACGACGCCAGCTGAAGAGGGGGCTTGCGATGGCACATCGCCTGTCGTCGCTGAAACCCGGCAAGCGTTTTCCCGACCGTGCGGCCTACGAGGCCGAATTGGCCGTGCTGCAGGCGCGCATGCTCGCCCTTCAGCAGACCTACTGGCACGAGAAGCGGCGCGGCATCGTCGTGTTCGAGGGCTGGGATGCGGCCGGCAAGGGCGGGGCGATCCGGCGCATGGTGCAGATGCTCGATCCGCGCGGCGTCTATGTGTGGCCCATCGCCGCTCCGCAAGCCGACGAGCAGGCGCGCCACTATCTCTACCGCTTCTGGCAAAGGCTGCCGCTGCCGGGCTCGCTCGC
>JADCGL010000027.1 GCA_020248985.1 Telmatospirillum sp.
AACTCGAGCCCCGAGCCGGTGCGGAACTCGAGCGTGCGCACGCCCCGCTCGGGACCGTCGGCATATTCGAACAGTTCGACTCCCGCAATCTGGCCGAGCGTGCCCGAGCGACGTTCGAATTCGTGGCGCGTGAGTTTCTGACCGTACAAGATGGGCATGTCTATTTCACCGCACCAGCTGTGAGACCTTTGACGATGTAGCGCTGCCCGAACAGCAGGAACGCCAAGGCCGGGACCAGCGACAACGCGGCCGTGGCCGCCATCTCGCCGTATTTGATCTCGTAACCTTGCGCGAATTTGGCGATCGCAACCGGGATCGTGGCGGTCTGCTTGGCGGTCAAGTTGAGTGCGACGGCAAATTCGTTCCAGCTGAAGATGAACATCAAGATCGCGGTTGCCGCCAAGCCCGGGGCAACCAGCGGAACGACGATGCGCCAGATGAGGAAAGGCGTGGAGCACCCGTCGATGCGGGCGGCCTCTTCAAGCTCGATGGGCACGTCGCGCACGAAATTCGTCATAAGCCACAACGCCATCGGCAGATGCACAGCGACATGGGCCAAAACCAAGCCCAGATAGGTATTATCGAGACCGATCTCGCGATAGAGCGGGAACCAGGCCGCAACCAGCGTGATCGGCGGCACCATATGGAATACGACGGCCCATCCCAACATCGTGTGCACCGCCCAGCGCGGCGTGCCTAGACGTTCTATCGCATAGCCGCCCAGCGTGGCTGCCACGAGAATGACAAGCGTGCTGCCGGCCGCTACGACAAGGCTGTTGAACGTGTTCGACATGAATTCGGTCGAGCGCGAAAACAGCACCTCGCGAAAGCTTGCCAAGGTCGGCGTGAAAAACACCTCGCCCAGCAGCAGCGAAATCTGCGACTTGAATGCGGCTGCGATGATCCAGACGAACGGGATCAGCACAAGGGCTGCGACAAGCAGCAGGCCCAGGTGAAAAGCCGGTACCGCGCGTTTTTCCCAGGGATTCATGCGCGCGCTCCGTAGCGTCGGCTGGCGGCAAGCGAGCCGACGATCAGCAAAGAGATGCCGAACAGCACCGCGATCGACATGGCCGATCCGTAGCCCATGCGATCTTGCGTGAAGAACGTTCGGTAGATCGTGTAGCTCAGCACTTCGGTCGCCGACCCCGGGCCGCCGCCGGTCAGCAGATAGATTTCGTCGAACACTTTGAGCGACGTCACGAAGCGGAACAGGAACGTGACCACGATGACCGGCATCATCATCGGGATCAGCACATAACGCAGCTCGGTCCAGGTATCCGCCCCGTCGATGCGCGCGGCTTCCTGCACGTCTTGCGGCAGCGATTCGAAGCCCGCCAGAAGCAGCAGGAAGCAAAACGGCGTCCAGTGCCAGATATCGACCAGAATGACCGACGGCAACGCCCAAGCGCGGGTCCCCAGCCAATCGACGGGATGGAGACCGAGCAGCCCGATCGCCCCGTTGACCAAACCGAAATCGAAATTGAGCATGAGCTTCCACACCGCACCTATCAGAATGCCCGGCACCAGGATCGGCAGAATGAAGATCGTGCGATACAGCGTGCGCCCGGATCGAATTCGTGAAACCGCCCAGGCCAGAAAAAAGCCAAGAACGACTTGGATCGTCACGCCGACAACCGCGAAGATCGCCGTGTTGCCGATGCCGGCTTGCAGCAGTTCATCCTCGGCAAGGCGGCGATAATGCGTAAACCCGACATAGCTCCACACCGAGTGGCTGGCGACCCATTTGATCTCGTGCACGCTCATCGCCATCAGGTTCAAAACCGGCAGCAGCGACATTGCGACGAAGATCACGGCTGCGGGCGTGAGCGCAATAGCGCGCCATTTGCGGTCGATTTGAATGCCCTGTGCGGTCATGTCATGCGCCGTTCCGTCGGCCCGCTTGCTTGCCTTGGCAAGCTTGCGGGCCGAACTTGGAACGTCCTTCTTCTACAAAGCCGCGATCTTGCCGGTACGGTATCCGGCCCGCTCCATAATCGTGTGCGACTCCTCGGCGATCGCGTTGAGAGCGCGCGTCGTCGTAAGCTCGCCGATCACAGCTTGGTTCAAGCGCAGTTCGAGAACGTCGCCGATTTGCGCGCCCTCGGGCACGCTCCACATCAGCTTCACGAACTCCGAGCTTTGCGCCATCGCCCCCATCCAGCGATTCTTGGGCTCGCGCATCAGTCCGGCGTCCGAGAGCACGTCCTGGCGCACGGGCGGAGCTCCCGCCGCCATGTATTTGAGCTGCGCATCGCGGGTCTGGAACCAGTTGAGGAACGCCAAGGCCGCTTCCTGGCGCGGGCGCGGCACGTTCTTGGGGATGCCGGCGAGCCAATGGCCCAAAACCGGAGCGGGCTTGCCGTTGGCCGAACCCGGCACGCGGGCAGCGTTGAGTTTGCCCACGACTGCCGACTTGGTCGGATCGTCCAACTGCGACCAAGCGGCGATCACCAGCATGGCGTGTGCCGCGCGACCCGTGGCGAGGTTCTGGATGATCTGCGCTTGCGCAAGGCCGCCGGTCTGCGGATGGCCCGCTTCCTTGGCCATGCGGATGTAGAAATCGAGCGCTTCTTTGGCCTGCGGGCTGTTGATGGTGATCGTGTAGTCGCCCTTGGGCTCGTCGCGGAACAGACTGCCGCCATGGCTGTAGAGATAGGGCCACCAATCGTAGGAAACGTCGTTGGGCGCACCGCGTGCACCGCGCTGCACGATGCCGTAGATGCGCGGCGGATTGTGCAGTTTCTTCGCGTTTTCAAGCAGCTGGTCCCAGGTTTCGGGAACCTTCAATTTGTGTTCCTCGTAGAGGTCGGCGCGATACAGCAGCAGCGGAATATTGCCGTTGACCGGCACCGACATGAGCTTGCCGCTCGGGTCGTGCGATTTGGCGGCTGCGTTCCAATAGACCGTATTGTCGTAGCGGATCATCTGCGGATCGAGGCGGAAGGCCGGATCGATGTCGTTGATCGGCGTCAAGAAGCCGCCATGGTACATTTCCTGGTAGTAGAGGCCGTTCATGATCAGCAGATCGAACTGGCCGTCGCGCGCCCGTACCGAAGCACGCTGTTTTTCGAGGCTGCCGCCGAACGGATTGACGTCGAGATTGACTTTGTTGCCTGATTCTTTTTCGTAGGCCTCGACGGCACCACGAAACCCGTCGAACCAAGGCGAGTTGTTGATGACGATGGTGAAAGGTGCGCGACGTGCGGCTTGCGCGCGCGCACCCGGCGTCCAGGCTAGTGCGGAAACGGCAGCACCGGCCCCGACAAGCATCTCGCGGCGATTGGGTCCTTGCGACATTTGGTTTCTCCCCCTTGTTTTTATTTTCGGATCGGCGGCGTCCGTCAGGTCGCCGTCACGTTGTTGCGTTCAGCAAGTTTCTTCATCGCCTCGTATTGGCGCGCGATTTCGGCTTCGAGTTCGGCACCTTTAAGGAAAACTGCGCTCATGTTGAACTCGGCGTATTTCTGCACGACCTCAGGATCGTTCATCGCGATGCGCAGAGCATCCGCAAAGCGATCGACGCGCGCGCGCGGCGTCGCTTTCGGCATCCACCACCAGTAATTCAAGTTGAGCAGCAGGTCTGTGCCCTGCTCGCGCGCGGTCGCGAGGTTGGGCCAGCTTGCCAGACGCTGAGGGGCAAAGATCGCGACGATCTTCAGATCGCCCGAATCAACCAGCGGCTTGGCCTCGTTGACCGTGAGGAACGCGCAATCGACATGTCCGCCCGCAAGGGCCGTGCGCGTCGGGCCGCCGCCGCCCGTGTTGACGTAGCGGAATTTCGTGCCCGTCGCGTCGCCGAGCGAGAGAAACAGAAAATGGTTGATCGCGCCAATCTGCACGCCGGCCTTGAGATCGCCGGCCTTCGCTGCGGCCAGAAAGGCCGGCAGCGTCTGGTAGGGCGCCTTGCTGTTGACCACCACGGTCACGTATTCGGTCGCGACTTGGGCGACTTGGGCAAAGGCTTCGGGACCAAAGTCCATCACCTTGAGTGTCGCCGCCGTCAGCAACGCCTGGTGGATTGCAAGCACCGTGTGGCCGTCAGGGGCAGCATCGCGGACTTGGCGATTGCCGATCGATGTGCCGCCGCCAACGACGTTCGAAACCGCCAGCGGCTGGCCCAATACCCGCTGCAAGGGTGTCTGAAAGAAGCGCGCGATGTAATCCGCGCTGCCGCCAGGCGGATTGGGGACGACGATGCGCACGGGTTTGTCGGGATAGGCTTGTGCCAAGGCTGGGACGGCCAGTGATGCGGCCAGCGTTCCGGCAACAAAGTCTCTGCGCTTCATGCGTTTTCTCCCGTTTCCTTGGTTGAGCGTTAGGCGGGCAACGGTGTTTGTCGCCTGCGCAAAAAGTCGCGCCAGAGCGGCCATACGAACATCAGAACCGAGACAAGCAGAAAGAGAAGTGCCACCGGTCGCTCGACCAGTGGCATCAATGAGCCGTTCGATCCCATCAGCCCGGCGCGCAACTGCGTTTCAGCCAGCGGAGCCAATATCAGGCCGATCACGAACGGCCCCAGCGGCACGGCCGCCAACTCGAGCAGAAATCCGACCACGCCGAAACCGATCATCGTCCAGACATCGAACATGCGGCCGTTTTCGGCCAGCGCCCCGATCACGCACAGAACGATGATGATCGGCAACACATAAGCACGCTGCACGTACATGAGACGCGCGATCATCATGCAGCCAGCGACCATCATGGCGAACATCACAATATGGGACGCGAGGTGGGTTGCCATCAAAGCGCTGACGACTTCGGGCGAATTCGTAAACAGGGTCGGCCCCGGTTGCACGTTGTGCATGAGCAACCCCGCCAGCAGGATCGACGCAGCCGGGCTGCCGGGAATCCCCAGCGTGATCATCGGAATGAGCGCGCCGCCCGTATTGGCGTTGTTGGCGGTTTCCGCGGCCACGATGCCGTCCTCGAAACCGGTGCCGAATTTTTCGGGCGTCTTCGACATGTTCTTGGCGACCGAATAGGCCACAATCGAACTTATGCTAGCGCCAACGCCCGGCAATATCCCGATCCAGACGCCGATGACCGAAGAGCGCACGATGTTGAAGGCCTGTCCCAGATAGTCCTTGGGCGACAGAAATATCCCCTTCACGCTAGGGTCCAGACGTTCAAATTTTTGGCGCGCGTGCATCGCATCGGCAAGAACCTGGCTGATCGCAAACGCGCCCAGGATGACCGCAAGGTAACTAAACCCGCCGACCATCTCTTCAAATCCGAACGTCAGGCGCATTTGGCCCGAGGTTTCGTCGATGCCCGGATACGAAACGAGCATGCCAAACAGGCCCGACAGCAATCCTTTGACGACCGAACCTTGGCTCAATGCCGCGATCAGCACGAGCGCCATTAACACGAGCGCGAAATTCTCGAACGGTCCGAACACCAAGGCGAGCCGCGCCATTGCCGGCGCCAACGTGACAAGGGCCACCCACGACAGCGCCCCGCCGATCAGCGACGCCGAGATTCCGAGTCCCAAGGCGCGGCCGGGCCTGCCGCCGCGCGCCATCGGAAATCCGTCGAGCGTGGTAACGACCGCCGAGGGTTCGCCCGGGATGCGCATCAGCGTTGCGGTAATAAGCCCACCCGAAATGCCGCCGACATACATCGAGGTCATCAAGATGACGCCATCGACGCTGCTCATGCGGTAAGTGAACGGCAAAGACAGCGCGAGCAGCGCTCCGCCCGTCAGCCCCGGCAGAGCCCCCACGACGATCCCCAGAAACGTGCCGACAAGCAAAAGCAACAGCGGCCCGCCGGTCACCAGATGCAAGAAACCCTGGACAAGATCCATATGCGCGGCTCCTAAGGCAAGTCGATCAGGAGGGCGCGGAAGCCATAGTCGAGTCCGACGCCGCCAAGCAAAGCGACCACGGCCACGATGGCAAGAGAACGCGGTGTGCGATCGCAAAGCGCCGCACCGAAGACCAACATAAAGAGCACCGAGGCCGCCGCAAAACCGGCCAGCGGGATCAGCGCCACATAAAAAAGTGACAGGACAACGGCATAGACCGAAAAGCGCGGCACGACCGCGTAGCTGTCGTCGACCGCTTCGGACATCGTGAAAAGCGACATGGCAGCGCCGCGCGTCGAATGCTTCAGGAGCACGCGCACGAGCAAGACGCTCGCCAGTGCCAGCACCGCTACGGCCGTCCAAAACGGCACGGCTGCCGCACCGACCGGATCGTAAGGCGCGCGCGGCTGGTTGCGCACGCCCCACATGGTCAGCAGTGCTACCGCCATCATCGCCAGCGCGAACAGCGCGTCGGCGCGCGCTGATTTCGGTTCCTCGGTCACGGACGGACCGCTCATCGAAGCGCACGGCGCTGCATGGTTTCCCTCCCCTTCCGACCGGTCGCTTCGCGGCTCGATCTCAATTCTTGCAAAACCCTCGCATAGCGATCAGAACCGCACAACGCCCATCTGGTCCCAAATCCATAACCGTAGGGAATATCGATGCAGCTCCAGCAGATGCGCCACGTCGTGGCCGTCGTCGAACAGCGCAGCCTGGCGGCGGCGGCAAAGACGCTCGGCATTTCCCAGCCCGCCCTCAGCAAAAGCCTGCGGCGGCTCGAGGCGTATCTCGGCGTCAAACTGTTCGAGCGCACGCCGCGCGGCATGCTGGCGACCGAGTTCGGGCGCGAGTTTGCCCAGCACGCGCGCGCGATCGCGCTCGAAGTGAGCGAAACCGAGCGCGCGGTCGGCGCCATTCGCGACGGGCGCGAAGGCCGCATCGCGATCGGTTCGGCGCCCAGCGTGATCGCAAGCGTGCTGCCCGTCGCGACTGCGCGCCTGCTCAAGAGCCGCAACGCGCTCAAAATCACCGTCGTCGGCGGGCTGCACGACCGGCTGTTCGAATGGCTGCGCGCGGGCGAGATCGACGCCGTCATTTCCAATCTGGTCGACCAGCCCGACAATTCGGATCTGGCGCAGGAAACACTTTTCGTCGATACGGTTGTCGTCGCATGCCGTCCCGGACATCCGCTGCTCGAAAAACCCAAAGCGTCGCGAAAGACGCTCGAGCAGTTCCGCTGGATTCTGCCGGCAAGCACCATCGTCACGCGCCAGCATCTGGAAATCGCCCTCAGATCGCACGGGCTGGCGTCGCCCAGTCTGGCGATCGAAACGAATTCGCTCGCCTTCATGCGCGCGATGATCCTCGAAACCGACTGTCTTGGCTACCTGCCGTCGGTGACGATGGCGCCGGGCCGCGAGTGCGCGGGCGCTGTCCCGGCCGGCATCGACTGGCTGGACTGGCACCGGCCGGTCGGCCTTACCTTGCGCGCCAAGAGCGTGCTGTCGCCCGCATGTCGGCGCCTGATCGCCGAACTGCGCAAGGCCTGCGCGGAACAGTTTCCGACAAGCCGCAAGACGACGGCACTCAAGGTCACGCGCAGCGCCAGCGCCAAGACCGCCGATCGGCACGGGCTCGTGTAATGCGCGACGGCAGTCACCCTAGCGCGGATAGGGGCGATGCAACGCGCACGCGGGATTGAGCCGCACGCCGAATCCCGGCTTGTCGAGCAACGAGACCTTCATGCGACCCTCGATCGGGACGGGTTCGTCGAGCAACAACGGCGAAAACATCGGCACGATCCGGTCGGCCTGCGGCGCCATCATCAAAAACTCGGCGAACGGGCTGTTCGTGCGCGTCGCGACGAAATGGTAGCTGTAGACGCTGGAACCGTGCGGAACGACCAGCGCGCCGTGCGCGTCGGCAAGCGCCGAAATCTTGACGAGCTCGGTCATGCCGCCGCACCAATTGACGTCCGGCTGGATGATGTCGCAACAGCCCATCTCCAACAGCAGCCGAAAGCCCCAGCGCGTGGCCTCGTGCTCGCCCGTCGTCACCAGCATGCCGCGCGGGACGTTGCGGCGTAGCTCCGCATAGCCCCAATAGTCGTCGGGCGACAGGCACTCCTCGATCCATTTGAGGCCGTAAGGCGCACAGGCGTGCGCCAGCCGCGTGGCATAGTTCAAATCGAGCGCCATCCAGCAATCGAACATCAGCCAGAATTCGTCGCCGACACGTGCGCGCATCGCCGCCAGTTTTTCGACGTTCTTGCGCAGACCGGCTTCGCCTTCCGCCGGGCCGTGTTGGAGCGGCATTTTGCCGCCCACGAAACCCATCTGCTTGGCAAGGTCCGGGCGCGCCGTCGTCGCGTAGAATGTCAGCTCGTCGCGCACCGGCCCACCCAGCAAGGCATGGACCGGTTCGCCGCGGATCTTGGCCAGAAGATCCCACAGCGCCAGATCGACGCCCGAGATCGTATTGAGCACCACGCCCTTGCGGCCGTAGAACTGCGTGGCGAAATACATCTGGTCCCAGATTTTTTCGATCTCAGCCACGCAGCGCCCTTCGACAAAGCGCGCGAGGTGCTTCTCCACGATGAAGGCGCCGATCTCGCCCGCCGTCGTGACCGCGAACCCGACATTACCGTCGCTCGCCTCGATCTCGACGACCAAGGTGCCGAGCACGTTGATCCCGAAGGATTGGCGGCTCTGCCGGTACTCCGGATACTTCGCCATCGGCGTGGCGATATGGTCGTCGATCCAATGGTCGCGGCTTTGGTCGTGATAGTCGGCCCCGCCGCCGCGCACGGTGAAGGCACGGATGTGTTTGATGGTCGGCATGGCCATGCGCGGTCTCCCGATTTTTGATCAAAGCCTAAGCTTTTGATCAAAGATTGACTCTTCTTGCGCATCCACTAACATAAACGAAGGGAAAAATTCAAATTTCTGGTCGTTTTTGATCAATTTGGGGGTACTTATGTCGGTCGCGATCGCTGCTGGGGCGGTATGCGCGCAGTTGCGCAAAGACATTCTGGCGGGGCTGTTTGCCTTCGGCGGTCGGCTGAAGATCGACGAATTGGCCGCGCGCTACGCAACCAGCCACATGCCGATCCGCGAAGCATTGCGCCAACTGCAGGGCGAGGGGCTCGTAACGGTCGAACCCAATCGCGGCGCGCGCGTGCGCAAAGTCGACATCGAATTCATCCGCGACATTTTCGACCTTCGCGTGGCGCTCGAGGGCATGTTGGCGCGGCGTGCCGCCGAGCGCATCGATCAAAGCCAACTCGCGCGCTTGTCCGCCATCGAAGAAAAACTCGAGGCAAGCGCCGCGCGCAAGGACTTCACGGCCGTTCTTGCGGCGAACCAGGCGTTCCACGCCGTAATCAACGAGGCGGCCGGAAATGTCGAGGCGATCCGGGTGCTCGAAGTGCACTGGAACCTGATCATTGCGCTGTGGGGTCGCCACGGCTACGGCCCGGATCGGGCGGCCGGCGTCATCTCGGACCATCGCCAGTTGATCGTCGCGTTGCGCGCGCGCGATGCCGACGGGGCTGTGATGCTGGCAAGTGCCCATGCCGTCAAAGCCAAGCAGGAGATGTTGCGCCGTTTCGAAGCCACCGCCGGGTCGGCGAAGGCCGCATGACGCGAACGATCGCCGACATCGACCTGCTCGAATATCGCGCCAGCGAAAAGACGGTTTGGGTCTTTCTGCGCGTCGCCGACAGTGCGGGCGCCGTCGGTTGGGGCGAAGCGACGCTCGCAGGGCAAGAGACGCAGCTTGCGACGGCCCACGCGAAGCTCGAACCCACCTTGCGCGGAACTGCCGCCGACTCCCGGCGAAATCTTTTGACCGAGCTCGGCGCGGCCATATCCGACCGAGCGATCGCCGCGATCGTCAGCGCCGTCGATCAAGCGCTATGGGATCTCGACGGCCAGCATTCCGGCTCGGCGTTGCACGTAATGCTCGGCGCGAGCGCACGCAGCCAAGTGCCGCTCTACGCCAACATCAATCGCCGGACGCTGGCGCGCACGCCCGAAGGGTTCGCGGCAAGCGCGCAGAAAGCCATGGCAGACGGGTTCGGCACGTTCAAGATTGCGCCGTTCGACGGCGTTTCGCCCGGCAGCGCTGCGGGTATTGCGCACGGGATTGCCTGCGCAACGGCTGTGCGCGACGCGATCGGGCCCGCGCGCGCGCTCTATGTCGACTGCCATTGGCGTTTCGACGAGACCAACGCCGTTGATGCGCTCGACGCCCTCGCCGAGATTGGCATTGGCTGGTTCGAATGTCCGCTGCCCGAGCGCTCGGAGAATTTCGCCGCGCTCGGGAGGTTGCGTGCGAGGGCCAATGCGCGCGGCATTCTGCTGGCGGGCTGCGAGACCGAAACCGCATTGGCGGGCTTCATGCCCTATATCGAACGCGGCCTCTACGACGTGCTCATGCCAGACGTCAAATATGCGGGCGGACTTGCCGAGATGGCGCGCATATCCGATTGCGCCGCACGTCACGGAGTCGCGATAGCGCCGCACAATCCAAGCGGCCCGATTTCGCATGCCTACAGTCTGCATTTGGGCGCGACACTTGCCGGGTTTTCGACGCTCGAACACCAGTATGACGAGACGCCGGCGTTTTTCGACATTGCCACCGGCGACTTGCCGCGCCCCGCCAACGGCACAAGCCGCCTGCCGGGCACGGCGGGTCTGGGTGTAGGACTCGATCCGGACGTATTGGCGAATATCGGAACCATCGCAAGCGGAACGCACCAACAGGAGTCGCCCGGTTGAAAGACCCGAATCGTCCGAACCTGCTGTTTCTGTTTTCCGACCAGCATGCGCGCCATGTGGCGGGTTGCTACGGCAATGCGACCGTTGCCACGCCAAATCTCGACCGTCTGGCGGCGGAGGGCCTGGTTTTCGACAATGCCTATTGCCCCTCGCCGATCTGCGTGCCCAGCCGTATGTCGATGCTGACCGGCTGCTATCCGAGCCAGCAAGATTGCTGGACCAACGACGATTTTCTCGCCTCCGACCGCGCGACATGGCTGCATGCGGCGGCGGCGGCCGACTATCGCCCGATCCTTGTCGGCCGGCTGCACGCGATGGGACCGGACCAAATGCATGGCTACGCCGCGCGCGAGATCGGCGACCACAGTCCAAACTGGGCTGGAATCAAGCGCCATAATTTGGGTGTCCTCGCGAACGCCAACGATCCGTACCGGGCGAGTCTCACGGCCTCCGGCATCGGGCAGAGCGCTTACGAAGTCAAAGACATCGACACGACGCAAGCGGCGTGTGCCGCACTCGACCGGTTTGCGGGCGGCGCCGATGCGTTTTGCCTCAGCGTCGGTTTCATCTTGCCGCATCCGCCCTATGTGGCGCGGCGCGAAGACTATGCGCGGTACGCGACCAGCGTCGGCTTGCCGCGCCTGCCGGTTCCAAACGACGAGCATCCATGGCTTGCCTGGTGGCGGCGTGATCGCGGCATCGCCGAAGCAACGGACGAAGAGTGCTTACGCGCGCGGCGTGCCTATTTCGGACTCGTCACCCGGCTCGATACGATGATCGGGCAGATACTCGACAAGCTCGAAGCGACCGGCCTCGCGCGCAACACGCTTGTCGTCTACAGCTCCGACCACGGCGACCAGCTCGGCGAGCGCGGCTTGTGGTGGAAACATACGTTCTACGAAGAATCCGCCGCCGTACCGTTGATCATGCGCTGGCCTGGGCGACTGGCCGCGGGCGAGCGGCGCAAACAGATCGTCAATCTGACCGACGTCAGCGCCACCATGCTCGATGCGTTGGATGCGCCCGCCTTGCCCAACGCATCGGGCCGCAGTTTCCTTGGCGTCGCGCGCAATGCGAGCGCTTCTTGGGACGACCAGACTTTCTCCGAATACTGCACCGATGCAGTGCCCGCCTGGACCGGTGGCCAATCCGTGCGCCAGCGCATGATCCGTCAAGGGCGCTGGAAGCTCGTCTACTACCACGGCTACGCGCCGCAGCTTTTCGATCTTGTAGCGGACCCCGACGAGTGCCGCGATCGCGCCGCCGATCCGGCCTATGCGGAAATCCGCGCCGAATTGACGACGCACCTGCTGGCCGATTGGGATCCGGACGAGATCGAGCGGCGCATGCGCCGCCGACGCGCCGACAAGGACCTGATCGGCACATGGGCGCAGAAGACCGCACCCGGCGACCAGTATCGCTGGGACATGCGGGCCAACCAAAATCGACTCGACCCGACGCTGCCATAACGCGTGACAAAAGCCGTCGGCGTGTCATTCTTGAATCCGAAAAAAAGACAATGGGAGGAACAAAAATGGTCAGAAAACTCGCTGCGGTCTTGGTCGCCATGTTTTTTGCCGCAACACCTGCGCTGGCCCAATGGCCCGAGAAGCCGATTCGCGTGATCGTGCCGTTCGGCCCCGGCGGAACAACAGACATTCTCGCGCGCACGATGCAAAAGGTGATCGACGAGAAGAAGATCATTCCGCAGCCTGTGGTAATCCAGAATGTCGGCGGCCATTTTTCGGTCGGTGCGCGCCAAGTCATGACGGCGGCACCCGACGGCTACACGTTTCTCGCCATCCATTTGGCTCTGCTATCGGGCGAGATCGTTGATCCCGGTCGCGGCATTTCGTACCGCAACTTCGAACCGGTGGCGCTGACAGGCGGCTTCTGCTTCCATCCGATCGTGCGCGCAGACTCGCCCTACCGCACGCTCAAGGATCTGCTGACAGCCGCCAAAGATCGGCCCAACACGCTCGTTGCGGGCGTCAATATCGGCGCGCTGAACCATATGGGCGGCCTGTTCTTGGAACAGGGTTTTCCGGGCGCAAAATTCCGCTACGCGCAGATCGGCGGCGGCGGCGAAAATTTCGCGGCCATCATGGGCGGCCACACGCAGATGACGATCCTGTCGAGCTCGGAATACCAGACCTACAAGGCCAACGGCGTACGGGCACTGGGCTATACCGGCCCCGCGCGGCTGGCCCTCGAGCCCGACATCCAGACGACGCGCGAGCTTGGCCTTGGTTTCGACTACTGCGCCGAGAATTTCTGGTTCGCGCCCAAGGGCACGCCTGCCGCCGCAATCGAAGGCATGGCCAACGCACTCGAACGCGCCACGGCAACGCCCGAGATGAAAGAATTTTTCGACAAGCAGGCCCAGACCGGGCAGTTCCTGCGCGGTGCCGCCTTTGCCAAGCATCTTGTCGATATCTACCAGTCGATCGAACCGGTCGCTAAGCTCGCGACGCCGCCCCAGCAGCGCTGACGGATCGGCCGTGCCCGACAGCCAAGCGGCGAAAGAACGCAAACTCGACGCGATCGGCGGCGCCGTCGTCGTCGCCATCGCGGCGGTCATGTACGTTGCCGCGAGCAGGGAACCGCCTGCCTTCTACGATCCACTCGGGCCCGGCACGATCCCAATGGCGGTATCGGCACTGCTGGGTCTGCTTGGTTTCGTGCTGCTGGGCCGCGCGGTGCTCGGCTGGCGCACGGGCCAAGCCACGCAAGCGATGATCTTGGGGCTCGATGGCGACGAGCAGGTCGACTATGCGCTGCGACCTGGCTTGGCTGCGTTTTGCTTCGCGATGACAGCGGCATACACGGTGGCACTTGAATTCCAAGTGCCGTTCATGTGGGCGACGTTCGTCTTTCTGTTCGTATCGGGCGCGGCGATGGCCGGCTTCAAGCGTCGGGAAACCGCGTGGGTCCTGGCCGCTTCGATCGTTGGTACCGGGATTTCGGTCTATCTGTTCCAGCACGTGCTGCAGGTGAACCTGCCATGACGTTGCTCGATTCCTTCTTTCATTTGATGGAGCCGGCGCCGTTCCTGCTGATGATGATCGGCGTCATTGTCGGCATTGCGGTTGGCGTCATGCCCGGCATCACGGCCGGTATGCTGATGGCGCTCACCTTGCCCTTCACCTATGCGATGGCGCCGGTCGATGCGATCATCCTGCTGATTTCCATGTTCGTGGGCGGCGTTTCGGGCGGCCTTGTGACCGCAACGCTGATGCGGATTCCGGGCGAGCCGTCGGCCATCATGACCACGCTCGACGGCTACCCGCTCGCCAAAAGAGGTTTTCCAGGACGCGCGTTGGGTCTTGGCAATGCCGCTTCGATCGTCGGCGGCATCGTCGGCTGGATCGCCCTCGTGCTGCTGACACGGCCGATTGCAGATTTCGCCGTGCAGCTTGGACCTTGGGAGAATTTTTCGTTGGTCCTGACCGCACTCGTGCTCGTCTCGTCGCTGAGCCGCGGATCGTTCCTCAAGGGCATGATTTCGGCTCTGCTGGGCGTGCTGCTCGCCTTTCCAGGCGTCGACCAAACATCGGGTCTCGTGCGCCTGACCTTCGGGTTCGACGCGATGACCAACGGGTTCCAGTTGCTGCCCGTCGTCATAGGTCTTTTTGCGATGTCGCAGCTCGTCGCCGACACGATGCATGTCAATCAAGGGACCGACCATATCCGCGCCAACATGAAGGGCGTGCTGATCTCCTTGAAGGACTACGCCACGCACGGCTGGAACATGCTGCGTTCGTCGCTGATCGGGCTTTGGATCGGGATCCATCCGGGCGTGGGCGCCACGGTCTCGTCGATCGTCGCCTATACGGTCGCAAAAAACATGTCGAAAACGCCCGAAGAATTCGGCAAGGGCAGCGAGGAAGCGATCGTCGCGGCCGAAAGCGCTAATAACGCGACGACCGGCGGCACGCTCATTCCACTGCTGGCGCTCGGGATTCCCGGCGGCATTGCCGATGCGATTCTGCTCGCAGCGCTGGTGATGCACAATTTGCGGCCGGGGCCCCTGCTGTTTACGACCAATCCAGAGATCGTCAACACCATCATGGCGACGCACCTGGTGGCGCATCTCGCGATGTTCGCGACGATGACGCTGGGTACGCTCGTCTTCGCGCGCCTGATGCTGATCCCGCGCGCGATTCTGTTTCCGCTGATCGTCGTCTTCTGCGCGATCGGCGCATTCGCGATGGACGGCCAGATCGCGGACGTCTGGATCATGCTGCTGTTCGGCCTTGTGGGGCTTGCGATGGAGATCGCGCGCTTCCCGCTCGCGCCGTTCGTGATCGGCTTCGTGCTGGCACCGTTGGCCGAAGGCAAACTGCGCTCAGCCCTCATGATCTCGGATGGGTCGCTCTGGCCGCTTGTGACGCGGCCGATTTCGCTGCTGTTGCTGCTCGTGTCGGTCGCATGTTTCGTGTGGCCGTTCTGGCGCGAATGGCGCCAGCGCCGCAACTCTACTGCTTGACCGATCCCGCGGCCAAACCAGCGACCATGTAGCGCTGCAGCGGCAGGAACATGAGCAGCGTGGGCAGCGTCGTTAGGGCCGCGCCCGCCATCACGTTGCCCCAGTCGGTCACGTTCTCGCCGAAATAGATGTAGAGCGCCAGCGGCATCGTCTTCATCTCTTCGCGCGTCAGAATCGCGACCGAAAAAAGATACTCCGACCAGCACAGCAAAAACGCGTAGGTCGCCGTCGCCACGATGCCCGGAAACATGATCGGGAAGATCACGCGCCAGACGACTTGGACATAGCTCGCCCCGTCCATAATCGCGGCTTCGTCGAGGCTGCGCGGCACCGAGCGCAGATACCCGACCAGCAGATAGATCGAAAACGGCACGGACACCGCGATATAGACGAAAATCATGCTGACCCAGCTGTTGAGGAGCCCCATGCGCGCGAACAGAATGAAGACCGGCGTCACGAGGATGATCCAAGGAAAAGTTTGGCCAAGCAGAATTGCGCCAAACAGCGTGTCGCGCCCGCGAAAGCGCAGCCGCGAGAACGCATAAGCCGCATTGACCGAGATAACGGTCGAAAGCACGACGGCCGTCGTGCACAGAAACAGACTGTTGAAAATGTTGTGGCCAAACCCCGCATCCATCAAGCGCGTGTAGTTGGAAATCGTCCAATCCCAGTTTCGCGCCGAAAACATCGTCTCGGGCGTCTTGAGCGACGCCACGAACACCCAGAAGGTGGGATAGACCAGGAAACCCAGTATCGCTGCCGTGGCGGTAACCGTGGCGAGTTCGGTTGCCCAAGTTTTGGCGTCGCGCATGCGCATCACTTGCTCTCCTCGACAAGTTCGCGCTTCGCGATCACACGCAGATAGACGAGTCCGAACAAAGTCATGACGGTCGCCATGACGACGCCCGTCGCGGCGCTATAGCCGAGCCGTCCGTCGATGAATCCTTTGATGTAGATTTCGGTCGCCATCACGTTCGTGTAGAGCCCCGGCCCAGCACCGGTCGTCAGCCACACATAGACGAAATTGTTGAAAGTCCAGAAAGTCGACATCAGTACCATCACGATGATGGCAGGCTTCAGATGCGGAAGATAGATGTAGCGCAGCAGTTGCAACGGGCCCGCGCCGTCGATCTCGGCCGCTTCGACCAGCTCGGCGGACAGCGACTGCAAACTCGCCAGGAACGTGAGCGTGACGAGCGGCAGCGTGTTCCACGTAATGATCAGCAGAATGGCCGGCCATACCCAGTTCGCATCCGACAGAAACGGGATCGCCTGGTCGACGATGCCCGTCGCCGTCAGCGCGGAATTGATCGAACCCACGCGCGGATCGAGCATCCAGCGCCACACGATGATCGCTACCACCGGCGGCGTTGCCCACGGCACGATCAACAGCAGACGGGCCGCCGTCGTCAGGCGCCATTTGCGCAAGGTCCGGCTGTTGAGCAGGAAAGCAAGCGCCAACCCCAGCACGATCCGAACCGTGACGCCCGCCAATGTAAGCCAGACGACCGTGTTGAACAGCACGCGCCGAAAATCGGGACTGGTCAGCAGCTCGACGTAGTTGTCGACGCCGATCCAGTCGCCACCGCGACGCAACGTGAATATCCCAAGATCGGTCAGACTCGTCTGGATATTGAAGATGCTCGGATAGACGTAGAAGCACGCCAGAAAGAAGAAAGCGGGCAACAACGCATAGACCAGAAAGCTGCGCGGCGTCGTATACATCGTTCCCGCTTCCGTTCCGTCGAAGCGCTCAGCGCTGCGTGCGCGCCAATTCGCGCGCGATCGTCTCGTGCAGTTCGGCCGCAGCGATCGCCGGTGTCTTTTCGCCGATGAAGACCGACCCGGCCGCGCGCCCGACTGCGTTCCACATGAACGGGATAGGCACGGGCCCGGTTGCGTAGGGGCCCCAGCTGCGCGAATTGGCGAGCTGGCGCGGATACCCCGCCAGTTCCGGCGCCCAGTTGCGGCTCGTCAACGCCGAGCGCTGGGCGGGCGTGTAGTTGGTGTAGTGCTTCGTGAAGGTCGGTTCGGGCGTGACCAGGAAGCGGATCAAGCGCCACGCCTGCTCGACATTGCGCGCATTCGGGCTGATGCCCAGCATGCGGCCGCCGAAATTCGTGACCGACCCGTTGCGCCCGCCCGGATGCGGCGCGGTCGCGAAGGGCGCCTTCTTGCCCGGATTGCGCTGGTCCCATTTGGCGAGAATCTCCATCGCGACTGTGTCGGGGACGCTCGCAATGGCCGTGTTGCCGGACAGCATGGCTTCGACGAGTTCGGGCGCACCCCACAGGCAAACCGACATGTTGCTGCGCGGATTGTGGCCCTCGTCCAGATAGCTTTTAAAGTACTCGAGCGCTTCTTGCGCCTGGGCAGGCGTAACACCCATGACGTATTTCCCGTCGGCGGCTTTGTCGATCCAACCCGGTCCGTTCGACCAGAAGAAATAGTTCATGAAGAACCAAATCGTCGGCGTCGCGCAGCTACCCGCAGGGAATCCCCACCCGGCTTTGCCCGTGCGCTGCGCCACCGTGCGGCTCGCCGCGCGCAACCCGTCCCAGCTGGTCGGGAAGGCGGCAATGCCAGCTTGCGCGAACATCTCGGTGTTGTACATCATCGTGAACGTGTCGGTCGTCCACGGCACGGCGTAGATTTTTCCGTCCGCACCTTCGGCCAGATCGCGCGCGAAGAAGTCGTCCCAACCCTTAGCGCCGAGCGACGCGCCGTCGCGCTTGATCAGATCGTCGAGCGCGCGCAACGCCCCACCGCCGCCGAACGAGCGCGGCTGCACGAACGAGATGTGCACGACGTCGGGCGCGGTTCCAGTCGCGGCTTCGCGCAGATACTGGGCCTGCATGTCGGCCCAGCTGATGCGCTGCATGTTGACCTTGATCGTCGGATTGGCGCGCTCGAACTCGTCGAGCGCGGCGCGCATCTGCGGCGCTTCGGGGTCGTTGAAGCGGAACGTGATCGTTGTCGGCGTCTGCGCCCGGATAGCGGGTGCGGCGAGAATTCCGGCGGCCGCGGCACTGCCAACGACAAAACTGCGACGTGCGATTTTCTGGTCCATGGTTTCCTCCCGAGTTGCTTTTTTTGGATTTCAGTTGGGCAAAGGCGCGTCGACATCGACAATTCCGTCGACTCGCATTTCTTTCCAGAATTCCGCAGGGACAACGGCGCTGCAGGCCGCCAGCGCCGTCGCGACTTCGGCTGGCGAGCGATATCCGGCAGCCACACTGGCGATCGCCGGATGGGCGAGTGGAAACTGCGTCGCTGCGGCTTGCAGCGAAATGCCGTAGCGCTTGCACAGCGTTTCGATGCGCCCGACGCGCGCCAGGATGTCCGGCGGTGCTGGCGCATACCAATAGACTGCCCCGGGCACCGCTCCAGAAGCCAGAATTCCCGAATTGTAGGGCGCCGCGAGCACGATCGAAATGCGTTTTCGCACGCAAATCGGCAACAGAGCGCCAAGCGCGCTCGTATCGAGCAGCGTGTAGCGCCCGGCCAGCATGAAGCAGTCGAAATCGCCGTCGCTTGCGTAGCGCTCGAGAATACCGACATCGTTGATGCCGACGCCGATGGCCCCAATGGTGCCCGCCGCGCGCAGTTCGGCCAGCGCCTTGTAGGCCCCTGCCATCGACTGGACGTAGCGCTGTTCGAGCAAGTCGCCCTGCCATTTGGGCGTCATGTCGTGGATGTAGACGATGTCGATGCGCGCCATCCCCAAACGCTGCAGGCTGTCTTCGACCGAGCGCATCGCGCCGTCGTAGGAATAGTCGTAGACGATATCGAAAGGCAGCGTCGTCGAAAACGGTCCCAGCGACCGCGAATGCTGCAATTGCGGCTTCAACAATCGGCCAACCTTAGTCGAGACCACGTAGCGCTCGCGCGCGTGGCCGCGCAAGGCTTCGCCCAAACGATGTTCGGAAAGCCCGTGCCCGTAGAACGGTGCGGTGTCGAAATAGTTGATCCCGGCCGCCAACGCCGCATCGACGGCCGCATGCGTCGCATGGTCCGGCACGTCGGCCAGCAAGTTTCCAAACGGCGCCGCGCCAAAGCCAAGTTGCGAGACCGCCAGCCCCGTCCGACCGATCGTGCGGCGCTGGTCCGGAGCGAAGCTCATGGAACAGCCTTCTTCGCGCGATTGCTCGCGACGTTGTGGACATGCACGTGTTGGCCCTCGGCGATGTCGCTTGTAGCAAGCGCTATCGCCGCGCCGTATTTCAGGACCGAAGCACCCTTGGCGATCGCGACCGTCGCTATCTTGTGCCCGAGCGCGATTGCGTCGATTGCCGTGACCTCGCGTATTTGCCCGTCGATGCGCACGGCGACGCACTCGCCCGCCGCAACGTCGCGCAAGACCACCGCAACGCTATCGCCAGGGTTGATCGCAACGGCCGACCATGTGGCATCCTCACTCACGATGCGGTCCTTACCTTCACGCCCGCCTTCTCCTCGCGCATCTTGACGAAGACGCCGACATCGTTGGCGCCGAAGCCCTTGTCGAGCCCGTCTTGGCATGCCGCCAACGTCGCGCGCCCGATCGGCGCGTCGAGCCCCATCGCGTCGATCATCTGCATCGCGATGCGGCAATCCTTGTGCGCCAAACGCAGCATGAAGCCCGGCGCAAAATCGCCCTTCAGCGGGCGCAACGGAAACGCCACCGCAAGCTGGCTGTTCCACGCCATCGTCTTTTGCATGACGCTGGTCATCGTCTCCAGCGTGAGGCCCGCCTTGATTCCGGCGGCCAGAATTTCGGCATTCAAGGCGACCAGCGTGGTGGCCAGCAGATTGTTCGTCGCCTTCATCGCGTGCCCGTTGCCGAGTGCGCCGCACGCAAAAAAGTCGGTGCCCATGCAGTCGAGGATTGGGCGCGCACGGGCGACCGCCTCGGACTCGCCGCCCACCATCAAAGTCAGCGTGCCGGTCACGGCGTGGTCGGCCGTCTTGCCGACCGGGCTGTCGACCATTGCGCAGCCCTTCGCCGCAAGCGCCGCACCGATCTTGCGCGTCGTCTCCGGGGCACTCGTACTCATGTCGATCATCATGGCGCCGGGCTTGATACCCGCCAGAATCCCATCTGGCCCGAGGGCGACGCGCTCTACATCGGGCGCGTCGGGCAGCATCGTGATCGTGAACGCACTCTCAGCCGCAAGCGCTGCAGGGGACGCAGCCGCAAACGCCCCAAGCGCCACCAGACGCGCGACGGCAGCCGCGTCGATGTCGAACACGCCGACGCGGTGCCCCTTCTTCAGCAGGTTCGCCGCCATGGGCGCCCCCATGATTCCTAGGCCGATGAAACCGACATTTGCCATCTTTGCCTCCCTACATCGACGCGCCGACGCGCACGAATGCTTCCCCACCCTCACGGTGGATTTCGCCCCACGTCGCAGCGCCCGACGCGACCGCCAGAACGGTTTCGAACAAGCGCGCGCCGAGCGGCCCGATATCCTCGCGCCCGAGAAACGCCGCACTTGCGTCGAAATCGATCTGGTCGGGCAGCAGCTTTGCCGTCTGCGGCCGACCGGTGATTTTAACGGTCGGCGCGATCGCACTGCAGAAACTATTCCCCGCACCCGTCGTGAACAGCATCAGCTGCGCGCCCGAAGCCGCAAAACCTGTCAGCGATTCGGGCGAAAAGCTCGGCCCGTCCATCAGATGCAAACCCGGCACGGACGGTCGCTCGGCCACTTGCAGCAGACCGGAAATCGGTCGCGTGCCCGTCTTGGCAATGGCGCCGAGCGATTTCTCTTCGATCGACGACAAACCGCCGCGAATGTTTTCGCTGCCTGGATTGTTGCCGGTAAGGCTTTGACCGCTTGCCGCGACTTCGGCTTCGCGGCGAAGCACGGCGGCAACGATCGCCTCGGCGACCATCGGCGTTGCGGCACGGCGCGCCAGAATATGCTCCGCACCAAGCCATTCCACCGTTTCGCCGACGACCGCGGTACCCCCCGCATCGACTAGCCGGTCGACGCAGCTGCCCGCGACCGGATTCGCGACGAGCCCCGACGTCGCGTCCGAGTGGCCGCATTCGACGCCTAGGAACAGCCGCGACGCAGGCTGGCGCGTACGCTGGAGGCGCGAGGCCGCATGCACCAGTTCGCCCGCGACGCGAATGCCCGCCGCACTGGCCGCAAGCGAATCTTCGTGGGTGTCGTCGAGGGCGACAATGCGCACGGGCTTGCCGCCCGATGCGGCCAAGGCAGCGATGTCGTCCACCGCGCGACGGTCGGCGCCCACGATCAAGACCGCCGCGACGTTGGGGTTGAGACACAGCCCCCCCAGCATGGCGCGATGCAGGGTTTTGTCGGCGCCATACTGCCCGCGACCGTAGGGCGTTTCGACCAGCAATGTGCCTGCGACAGAATCCGCGATGCGCGCAGCGACGCGGTTGACGAGCCCCAGGATCGAAACGATCAGAACATGGTTACGCACGCCCACACTGCCGTCGGCACGCAAATAGCCCATGAATGTCGCCGACAGGCCGTCCGACAAAGCGCCCCCCATACCAGCCCGATGCGCGCTGCATCGCACCACAAGTTTCTTGATATTTCCGCGATGTTAGCGCATACATCGCAATAGGCAAGAAAAACATTTCCGAACGGCTGTCTCCGATACATGGCCCGCAAACAAGCCGCCCGACCGTTCGCATTGCGCCCGCGCCTGGCGGACGTGGCGCGCGACGCGGGCGTTTCGACCATGACGGTCGTCCGCGTGCTGCGCGACCCGGACAAGGTGGCCAAAATCACGCGCGAGCGCGTTACGGCGTCGCTCCGCAAAACCAAGTACACGCCCGATCTTGTCGCGCGTGCCCTCGTTTCGCGCCGCTCCGGTATCGTGGGCGCAATCGTGCCGACCTTGGCAAATTCGCTGATTGCCGAAGTGATGCAAGGCATGACGGCGGAGCTGGCTTTGCATGAGCAGCAATTGATCGTCGGAACCTCGACCTACTCGGCACGCCACGAGGAAGCTCTTGTGCGCAGCTTCCTGTCGCGTCGCGTCGATGCAATCTACCTGACGGGCACCAGCCACACGCCGGAGACCGTCAAGCTTCTGAAGGCTGCGGGCGTGCCGGTCGTCGAAGGCGGCAACCTGCCGCAAACGCCCATCGACCTTGCCGTCGGCCTGTCGAATTTTGCAGCCGCCGGCAGCGTGGTCGAGTATTTGCTGGCGCGCTACGGAACGAATATTGGTTTTCTGGGCGGCTCCACGACCAACAACGACCGCATGCGCGACCGGCGCCATGGTTTCAGAAAATGCCTCGCGCGCGCAGGCGCGCGAGTGGACCCGCGATACGTGATCGAAGTACCGATCTCGATGGCGGGCGGGCGCACCGGCATCGGAGCATTGCTGGCACTGGATCGGCCGCCGCGCGCCGTTTTTTGCGCGACAGACGTGATCGCAGCCGGTGCCGTGCTGGAGTGTCGGCGCCGCTCGATCGACGTGCCGGGCGACGTCGCGATTGCGGGCTACGATGATCTCGACATAGCTTCCGAGCTTGTTCCGTCGCTGACGACAGTGCGGTCGCCGCGCTACGAGATCGGGCGCAAGTCGGCGCAGCTTATGCATCTCTGCCTCACGGGCAATCGCCCGCAGCAAAGCATTTTCGACTTGGGCTTCGTGCTTATGGCGCGCGAAAGCGCGTGAAAAGGGAGATCGCGAAATGGTAAAAACGCTGGTCGTAACCGGTGCGAGCCGCGGCATCGGCGCCGCCACCGCCATCGCAGCCGCCAGGCAAGGCTGGCAGGTCTGCATCCACTGCAACAGCCACGAAGACGAAGCGCGCCGCGTGCTGCGCGACGTCGAAGCCGTCGGCGGCAAAGGCATCGTCGTCAAAGCCGATGCAACCGACGAAGAAGCGCTCGGCGCCATGTTCGCGCGCTGCGATCGCGAACTCGCGCCGCTTGGTGGACTTGTCAACAATGCGGGGTTCCTCGGCGGCGAAAGCGACATCGAGGCGTTCGACGCGAACGCCATGCGGCGCCTGTGGGACGTCAATGTCGTGGCGTATTTCGTTTGCGCGCGCGAGGCCGTAAGACGCATGTCGACAAAAAACGGCGGGCGCGGCGGGGCCATCGTCAACGTGTCGTCAATGTCGGCCGACAGCGGCGGCATCGGCCCGCGCATCCACTACGCGACCACCAACGGCGCACGCCGCACGTTCACCTTCGGCCTTGCCAAGCAGTCGGGCCCCAAGGGCATACGCGTGAACGGCGTGATGCCCGGCGTTATCGACACGAATTTCAACGACAGCTTCGACAATGAAGGCCGCAACGCGCGCCTGCAGCCGTTGATTCCTGTCGGGCGCGTGGGCGTCGCCCCCGACGTCGCAGCGACCATCGTGTGGCTGCTGTCGGACGACGCCGCCTACGTGAACGGGGCCGTCATTCCGGTAAATGGCGGTTTCTTCTAGATCCTACGCCAACGGCAGATCGAGCGACGCCGGATCCACGCCTAAGCCCGGCGCTTCTCCAAGGCTCGCGACGCCGTCGTCGAGCTTGAGCCGGTGGCCGACGATGCGTTCTCGCCACGGGTTGGGGTTGGTGTCGATCTCGAGCAAGCCAGAGCCCCCCGCAGCCGCCAGCAAATGCGCCGACGCCAATAATCCGATGCCGCCGCCCAAATAATGCGGGCAATAGACTCGCCCTGCAGCCACCGCCTGGCGCGCGACGGCAAGGCATCCCGACATGCCGCCCCATTTGGCGGCATCGGGCTGGATATAGGCGATCGCGCCGCTCGAAATGGCCGCATCGAACTCGGCATGCGAGTTGAGATTCTCGCCCGCCGCGATCGGAATGACCGTGTTTGCCGCAAGCTTGATCCATTCCGCCATCGGCCGATCCGCGGCCAGCGGCTCTTCGAGCCAGGCGAGGGCGAATTCGTCGAGCGACGCCATGCGCGCAGCAGCCTGTGCAAAATCCCAAGCTTGGTTGGCGTCGGCCATCATTCGGCTGTCGCGACCGATGTGCTGTCGCAGCCTCTTTAGTCCGTCGCGGTCGACCGCTTCGCCAAAGCCGATTTTGAGCTTGAAAGCGCGATGGCCGGCCGCCAACTCGCGCGGGGCGACGACATCGACATCTTCGCATGCGATGCCGCTCGCATAGACCGGGATGCGATCCGAGAGTCCGCCAAGGAACCGCCACAGCGGCAGGCCGGCCCTGCGCGCGGCCAGATCATGGCATGCGATGTCGATCGCAGCACAAACTTGGCGAAACGGACCGAACTCGCCCGATTGCAGGACCATGATGTGGAAACGTTTCATCAGCCGCGCGAACAGATCAGCCAACGGCAGCTCACCTTGCATGCATAGAACGGGGCCGACCAGTTCGTTGATCAGCCGCGCGCGATGCTCGGCCCCGACAGGCGGGAAGTTGCACCAGGCTTCGCCCCACCCGACATGGCCCGCCCGGTCGCGCACACGCACGAACACAGCGGGTCGATTGCGCATCTCGCCAAAGGAGCTGCGCACCGGCACCGCGATCGGCGCGCGCAGCGCCCAGGCTTCGACCTTCGCAAGATCGATCGAGACTGTCATCGACATCGACGCCCTCCCCTGGCTTCCTAGAAACGATAGATTCGACGACACGTGCGCCCGAAGATGTCTGCCGATTCCTCCGGACTCAATGTCGACAAAATTGCCTGCAACGTTTCGACTTGGCGTGCCATAGCGCACATAGCGCGCTCGATCGGCAGGTTGCTGCCATAAAGACAGCGCGAGGGTCCGAACAGCTCGACCGCCGTTTCGACCCAAGGCGCAAGCACTGCGCGATTCCAGGACCGATCGATAGGCCACAATCCCGATATCTTGAGCGCGACATTGGGCAAGCGCGCCAACAAGCGCATGCCCGAGCGCCATTGCAAAAACCCGTCGCGCGACAGGTCCAACGGCCAACCCAGATGGTTGACGACGAAGGTCAGTTCCGGAATCGTCGCGCAAAGCCGTGCCGCTTCTTCCATCTGGCTCGGAAACAGGCTGAGTTCGAACAGCCAACCGCGCGCGGCGATGCGCCGCAACCCGTCGACAAAATCCGCGCGCGACAGAATCGCCCGATCGTCGATCACAGAGCGACCATGCTGCAAATCGAAATTTACGCGCAGCCGCACGCCGCGCACAGGTCCTGCCGCTTCGTGCGCAGCAAGCTCTGCATCGAGATTGCGCGCACGTGGATCGACCCGGACGACCAGCACGAACGGGCGACCCATCGCCGACATTTGGGTCGCGAGCCATCGTGTTTCGTCGAGTGCCGCATCGGGCGCGCACTCGGCCTGCACATGCACGCTGGCCAATAGATCGAGGCCGTGCGCGTCGGCCGCGTAGTCGGCAGGCAAATAGGGGCCCGAAATCGGCGCCTTGTCGCCGAACGGCGGATTGGGGGCCGACGGCGCAAGCCACGGATAGGCAAGAAGCCGCGGATCCCAAAGATGGTGATGCGCATCGACGATCTGCATGCCTGCCTTGGTTCGCGAGCAGCGCGTTTCTTGACGTAGGATGCCGATTATGTGCGATATGTTAGCGAATAACATCAAGATTTCGAGGAAATGCGAAGGGCTGCACGCCATGGCACACGCGACGATCGGCAGTGCCGAAGTTTTCGGGCTTCACCATGCCCATGCCATGACCGGCGAAGCGCCTTGCTGGGACGCGCGTGCCGGAATTTTGTGGTGGATCGACATTCAAGGCCAGCGTCTGCTCGGCCATGTGCCGGAAAGCGGCGCCAATCTTGAGTATGCGCTGCCGAGCATGCCGGGGCTCGTTGTGTGCCGTCGTCGGGGCGGACTGATCTTGGGTCTCGAAGACGGACTCTATCCGTTCGCGACGGAAAACGGGCTCGGAGCGCGCCTTGTGGCGGTCGAGGCAGACGATCCGCGGACGCGCATAAACGACGGCAAGCCGGATGCCCAAGGGCGGTTATGGTTCGGCACGATGGACAAAACCGGAGCCGGAGCGCCGATCGGCTCCCTCTATCGTCTCGACCTCGACGGCACTCTCGATAAGGTCCGCGCGGATGTTCGCATTCCCAATGCGATCGATTTTTCGCCGGACGGATCGCAATTTTATTTTTGCGACACGCGGACGCATCGGATCGAGTGTTTTCCGTATGGGTCCGCAAACGGAGCGCTGGGCCCGGCTGCGGTTTTCGCAGCCTATCCCGACACGATCTCGCCCGATGGGGTCTGCATCGATCGTGAAGGCGGCGTTTGGATCGCCCTTGTCGATGCGGCGCGCCTGGAACGGCGCTTGCCCGACGGCTCGCTCCATACCGTGGTCGAGCTTCCAGTTTCACGTCCGACAATGCCAATGCTCGGCGGCAGCGACGGGCGCACGCTTTTTGTCGTCTCGCAGCGTCGTTTTCTCTCGGCGTCGCAACTGGTGCGCCAACCGCTGGCGGGCGACCTGCTTGCCCTGCGCGTCCGCATACCGGCCAAGGAAGCCTGCTTCGCGTCCCTCTAACGTCCTTAAAGGAGCCTCGGCATGTCGGACATTTTTTCGATGCGTGGGCGCACCGCCCTCGTCACGGGGGGCAGCGTGTCGATCGGTCGCGCGATAGCGCTCGGGTTCGCCGCACACGGCGCATCGGTCGCCGTCCAGTCGGCGGCGAAAGCCGATGCGGCTTTCGGTTTGCCCGACGCCGCGCGCGACACCGCGGCCGAAATCGCCGAATTCGGCGTCGTAGGGTACGCGATCGACGCCGATTTCGCGGAGCCCGACGGCCCCCGCCGCACTTTCGAGGCTGCAATTGCTGCCCTTGGACGCGTCGATGTGCTGGTGCTGTGCGCGTCGATCCAGACGCGCGTGACCTTCGACCAAATCACGCCGGCCCAGTTGGCGCGCGAGATGCGCATCAACTTGGAAGCATCCATCGAGTTGCTGCAGCTTGCCGTGCCGCCGATGCGCGAGCGCCGCTGGGGCCGCGTGCTGACGATCGGCAGCATCAACCAGGTGCGGCCGGAACCGCAGCTCGCGACCTACGCAGCACTCAAGAGCGCCCAATGCAATATCGCGATGAACCTCGCCAAGCAGTGCGC
>JADCGL010000028.1 GCA_020248985.1 Telmatospirillum sp.
GCCGATGCGCGAGCGCCGCTGGGGCCGCGTGCTGACGATCGGCAGCATCAACCAGGTGCGGCCGGAACCGCAGCTCGCGACCTACGCAGCACTCAAGAGCGCCCAATGCAATATCGCGATGAACCTCGCCAAGCAGTGCGCGTGCGACAATGTCATGGTCAACAACCTGTCGCCGGGGATCGTTGCGACCGAGCGAAATCGCTGGCGTCGCAAGGATGCCGCCGAATGGGAAGTCATCCAGCAGAAAGCGGCCGGCACCGTCGGCCGCGCAGCACAGCCGTCGGAAATGGTCGGCGCGGCACTTCTGCTGTGCTCGGACGCGGGCAGCTACATCGCGGGCGCCGATCTGATGGTGACGGCCGGCGCGCATCTCCCCTGATCGGCACAACTGGTCCAACGGCGGCCTCCGTCGGATTCCGAACTTGAAAGGCAATTGCACACATGAAGCGCGACCTTGGAATCATCGTGTTTCCCGAGTTTTTCCAGACCGAGGGCGTCGCGCAAGTACTCGACAATCTCCAGCAACGCACCGGTCTCGATGCGATCGCAACGTCGCCCTATGTGATGCGACCGACGCACGACGGCGACGGCGGACGCGAACCACCGATCGACGGCGGCAAAGGTTCTGTGCGCCTGCTCGACCGGCCCTTGTGGGGACGGCGCGAATTGTTCGTTCGCACCTCCGTCGCCTACGAACCCAACCGCGCATTCTACGACGGGCTGCGCTATCAGCCGCCGGCACCGGACACGCATACGTCGGCCGACGGCGCCTTGGTCAGCCAAGCGTTGGCGCAGGCGCGCCAGCGCGGTTTGCGGACGTATCTGCAGATCCAAGCGGCGATTCCGCCAGGCTACCGCGTGCAGTTCGGCGGTCCCGATCCCGACGACGAACCGCGCCACGTCGACGGCAGCATCGTCGCAGATAGGCTCGACAAAAACGGATCGCTCGCGAGCCCCCATATCCGCGACTACACGGTGGCGCTGCTCAAAGATCTTGCGCACGCCTACCCCGACATCGACGGGTTCCATATCGATTGGCCGGAATATCCCCCCTATACGCTCGACAGCGCTTTCTTGGATTTCGGCAGCCACGCCCAGACGGCGGCAGCCCGAATGGGGCTCGATTTTGGCGCGATGGTCGCCGACGCGACGCGTTGCCACGCCTGGCTCACGCAGCGTTTGACGCTGGGCGAACTCGCACACGGTGCTGCCGCCATCGCCGACTATCCAGGCGTTGTCGCCATGTGCGACTTGAAATCCCGTCTGGCCGCAGAATGTGCCGCTGCTTGGCGCGCGGCGGTGCCCGGCAAGCAGATCGTGCTGCGAAGCTTTCCCCCGCCGTGGACGTCGATCTCTGGATTTTCCTTCGAAGCCATGGCGCCGTTTGCCGACGCCATCTCGGTCAAACTTTTCACGATGCATTGGCCGATGATGGTGGGATCGTGGACCGCGCGCCTGCTGCGCGACAATCCAGCACTCGGTCCCGCCAGAAGCGTCGCGCCACTTGTCGCGAAGATGTTTGATGTCGCGGACACACCCGAGGAGTTTGGCGATGCCATCGGCCAGTATCCGGAACCGGATGCGCCGCATCCGGTCGGCGCAGCCGCCATGGCGCGCAAAATCGAAGCGGCGCGGCGCCGGAGCGCGCCGACTTCCGTCTACGCGATGGCGCACGGCTACGGCCCCGTCGACGATTTTCGCGCCCGACTATCGACGGCTTGGGCTTCGTCAGCTCACAAGGTCTGGATCAATCGCTACGGATATCTTTCCGACGAAAAACTCGACGCGATCGGGCTGGTTTGCCGACAGCCAATGCAGCCGACTTAGCGACGGGATACAACCGTTTTCCAACAAACGTCTCTGCCGATGGTCGGAGCGAGAGGATTCGAACCTCCGGCCCCTAGCTCGCGAATCATTGGACCTTCCAACAAAATCAAGGATAGTTAAAAACTTTCCGGGCGTTCCGGGGCAAACGTCGCTTCCTTTGCGCTCACGCCGCCGTTTCGCAGCATCTCGGCGGCAGCGCAAGACCGATCAACTCAAGCGTCTTCGTTGATTCAAGCACGAAAGCCGATGATATCGCCGTTTTGAGAACAGATTTTCTGGCGCTCGCCGTACGCAACCTCAAAGTCGCTTGCGCACTACCGGCGAGGGCGCGTCGACATGGCAAGCGTGTACTCGTCGCCGCGCGCTTCGTAGGCGATCTCCGCCTTGCTGGCCCAGAAATTCGTGTAGTGGATCAGCGGCACCAACGCGGTCTGCTCCATCGCCAGGCGCGTCGCATCGCGCAGCAGTGTCTCGCGCTTTGCGTCGTCGACTTCGACCAGAGCCCGGCGGATCAACCCGTCGATCGTCGCATTTGAGAATCGGCCGCGATTATTGGCCCCAAGACCGCGCTCGCGGTCGAAACTGTGCACCAACACCCGCAGCGCCGAAGATGCTTCGCCGCTGACGGCCGCGTAGCCGATCAGAATCAAACTGAACTCAGGTACGGCCGATCGCGTCAGAAACACGCTCGGCGGCATCGTCTCGACCTTCACGAGCAGGCCGATGCGCGACAGCATCTGCGCAACCGCCTGCGCGGCCGCGATGTCGCCGACATATCGATTCGCCGGACCGTGCAGCGTGATGCCGAAGCCGTTCGGATAGCCGGCCTCGCCAAGCAGGCGGCGCGCGGCCTCGATATCCTGCACCGCCGGCTTCAAGGACGGGTCGTGGCCGAAGAAACCTGACGAGACGAGCTGTGCGGCCGGCGTGCCCACGCCCTCGAGGACGCGGTCGGCCAAAGGCTCGCGTGCGATGGCGATCGAGACAGCCTTGCGGACGCGTGCATCCTTGAATGGATTGGTCGGCAGCGGATTGCCGGCGAGATCCGTCGCGAACGGCGTCTGGTCGCGCGCGGAATCGATCGAGAGGAACAGCAGTCGGTTTGACGGCGCTTCCGAGAGCCGGAAGCGCGGATTGGCGCGCAAAGTCGCGAGCACGGCAGGCGGCACGCTCTCGATCATGTCGACATTGTCGGCCAGAAGAGCCGCCACGCGCGCTGCATCGGCCGTCAGAACGCGGAATTCGACGCGCGCCCACGGCGCTGCACCGCCCCAATAGGTCTCGTTGCGCTCGACCGTGAGTCGGTCGCCGCGCGTCCATCCGACGATCCTGTACGGTCCCGTTCCGACGGCGAGCTTGCCGGACGCAAAATCTTCCTGCTTGGTCTCGGCGTGAATCTTTGCCGACAGGATCGCGATGACCGACAGGTCGGTCGGCAGCGTCGGATTGGGCTCGTTTGTCGTGATGCGAACGCGCGCCGCGTCGACGCTTTCGACCGACACAATCGAGCGCAGATAGGGTGCAAAGGAAGACGGGCTGCGTTCCACTTTGCGCGCGCGGTCGATCGAAAACGCCACGTCGGCCGCCTCGAACGGCGTTCCGTCGTGGAAGCGCACGCCCTGACGCAGTTCGAACTCCCAAACCGTCGGCGCGACCGCGCGCCACGACACGGCCAATCCCGGGGTCAGGCGCTGATCCTTGTCCTGATGGACGAGGCGGTCGAACAGGTGGAAGCCGAACGCGCTGTTGGGCGCGAACTGATGGTATTGCGGATCGAGCGAGTCCGGTTCGACCGCAAGTCCGACGCGCAGGTTCTGCGCATGGGCCGGCACGGCCGTGGTGAAGAGGAGCGCGATGCCGAGTATCCCAAACAGGCGACGAAGTTTCATCGAAACAGCTCCCTCTTACGCGATCTGGGTTCGATACATGGTGCGTTCTTCGCCGGGCGGATAGCCGCCGGCCGCGCGATGCGCCGTGCAGCGATTGTCCCAAACGACGAGATCGCCTTTGCTCCAACGATGCCGGTAGAGATACGCATCGGTCGTCGCATGCGCGAAAAGGCGCTTGAGCAGCGCCTCGCCGGACTCCGCATCCCCATCGACGACGCGCACGGCATTCGTCTCGTCGATGTAGAGCGCTTTCGCACCGGTCTCAGGATGCTGGAGCACGAGCGGATGCACGACCTCGGGCAGGCGCGCGCGCTGCGCCGGCGTCAAAGGGGCGGCATTGCCGGGATTGCGTCCGCCCCACGAAAACATCGCAGCAGCACGGTCTGCTTGCGACCGAATTTCGGGTGCAAGATCGGCATAGGCGCGGGCCGTGTCGACGAACAACGTGTCGCCGCCCGCGGACGGCAGAACGACGGCATAGAGAGCCGTCGCCTTGCAGGGCGTGCGCGCATAGGACTGGTCCGTGTGCCACCCCGTGCCGCGCGCCGCGCCTTTCGGATCGACGATTCCGGTACGCGGGTTGCGATTCGAAATGATAGAGACCGCCGGCCATTCCGGATGGCGATACTGATCGAGCGCATGCTCGACCAGACGGCCGAAAATGCCGCCCGCCTTGGCAAAACCTGCGACATCGAGCTGCTGGCCGCGGAACACCAGCACTTTGTGCGCAAGGAACGCCTCGGCCACGCGCGCGCTTGCCGCGGCGTCAATTGGAGCCGCGAGATCCAAGCCGCGTATCGAAGCCGAAAAACCGTCCGCAGCAGGTTCGATGTCGAAAGACGCTGTCATCGCGAGGCCGACAGAAAGCGTGCGCGCGCATGCGGTACCACTTTGGGCTCTGACTTATCCATACGGCCCCCTCCCTTGCGAATCCCTGCGACGGGACAATGGCCGAAAAGTAGCAAAGCCCATGCCATCGCACTTCAGCGATACATGACGCGTCTGGTTTCAAACGGGGCGCGGATAGACGAGCGTATCCTCCGGCCGCCAGAACACGTCGACACGCTTGCCGGCTCGCGGGATCGGAACCGCGCCTTGCGGCGTCTCGAGAAGGAGGCGGGCCGACGCAGGTGCCGCGAAATGGATCGTGACCTTGGGGCCCAGAAAGATGGTGTCCGACACGACGAGTTCCAGCCGATTGTCCTGGGCCGACTGCGCTGCCAACGACATGCGCTCGGGCCGGATTCCGAGCGTGACGGGGGCCCCCGCCAGATAGCTGCCGGGACAACGAATACGGCCCATCGCCGTCTCGACTTCCACGACGCCATCAGCGCACGCGCGCACGACTCCGTCGAGGCGCGTCGACAAGCCGACAAAATCGAGCGCAAACGCCGTCGCCGGACGATTGTAGAGCTCGGCCGGATCAGCGATTTGCTCGATCGCACCTTCGTTCATCACGGCGATGCGATCGGACATGATGAGCGCTTCGTCCTGATCGTGCGTGACGAAAACGGCTGTGGTGCCGATTTCGCGCAGCAGGCGGCGCAATTCGATCTGCATCGACTCGCGAAGCTTGCGGTCGAGCGCGCTGAACGGTTCGTCGAGCAGCAGCAATTTGGGTTGCACGGCGAGGGCGCGCGCCACGGCCACGCGCTGCTGCTGGCCGCCGGACAAGGCGCGGATCGAGCGATCCGCCAGCGCTTCGAGATGCACGAGCTCGAGATATTTGGCGACCGTCGATGCGATCTCGCGCGCCGGCCGGCGCTGGGCGCGCAGCCCGTAGGCGACATTGTCGGCCACACTCAGATGCGGAAACAGCGCGTAGTTCTGGAAGACGACGCCGACATTGCGCCGATGCGGCGGTTCGCCCGTGATGTCGGCGTCCGCGAGCCGCACCGTGCCGCGATCGGGGCCGACAAGCCCCGCCACGATGCGCAGCAACGTCGTTTTTCCGCAGCCAGACGGGCCCAGCAGCGAAATGAACTCGCCGCGCGCAACGCGCAGATCGACGCCTGCCAGGACGACCGCACTGCCGAACGATTTTTCGAGCCCGACAATGTCCAGGAAACGCGGATTGCCCGGCGGACTCTCGGCACTCGCGGAAGGATCAGTCATGCGTTTTCAGCCGAACCCGGTTTGACGTGCGAAGGGGACAAGCGCCCCTCGTTCGAAGCCCGAGCAGGACTAAAGCAACGGCTGTGCCGTTCCGGATAGGGGGCTCGGGCTACGCCTGGCGCTTGGCCGCCTGCGGACGCGCATAAGCACCGAGCCAGACATCGACATTGTTCACACGCGCCTGGTCGTCGCCCGAAAAACCCAGTTGCCGCTCGTTGATCTGCAGGTGGCTCTGCATGAGGGCAATCGCCTTTTTCGCGTCGCCCCTGGCGATCAGCTGCGCAAGCGTGCGGTGCTCGTCGATCTGCCGCTTGGTGAAAGGCTGCGGATCGGCCAAAGCGCGGATCAGGGCGCAGCGCGGCAGAATCTGGCTGAGCAGATGGCACAGCACGGCGTTGCCGCCGATTTCGGCGATCACGAGATGGAACTCGCCGCGCAACCGCACGAGTTCGCGCCGGTTCTTGGCCGTCGCCGCCGCATCCTGACGCTCGATATGGGCGAGCATCGTGCGCATGTCGTTGGCCGTGCAGTAGCGTGCGGCATCGGCGACCGTCTGGGCCTCGATCGCGCGCCGTGCCGCGTAGAGATCGGCCGCCATGCGCGCGGTCGGCCGCGCGATCGAAGCCCCCCTGTTCGGCTCGATGTCGACGATGCCGAGAAAGCGCAGATGCTGCAGCGCCTGGCGCACGGTCGTGCGGCTCGTTTCGAACAGGCGCGCCAGCAGCTCTTCGCCGAGCTTGCCGCCGGCGGGCAGATTGCGGTCCGAAAGCGCGTCGAGCACGGCATCGACGATGCGCAAGGCGGCCGGCGCCAAATGGCTGCGGGCGTTCTCGGCGGGGAATGCGGTGTCGAACACGGGCGGGCTGCGGCCTCTTGCGGCTGAAGGACGATCGGATTTCGGCTGCGGATTTAACACGCCGCCACTTTGTATACAATAGCGTCTTTTGTTGCCAATTTTATAGACGCGTGCACAAATTTTCGCCCCTCGTGCGCGCCTACCCGGTTCAAACGCACAGAGATTACGCGGCTTTCGCCATGGCATACGCCTTGCTGTGCTTCTGCCGTGCCGCCGCGATTGCGGCAAGGGGGGGGCGCATGGATCTGCCTTTGATCGACATCTCGGCGTTTCGCACGCGCGACCAGGCCGCGATGCAGGTGATCGCCCGCGACGTCGATCGCGCCTGCCGCGATGTCGGCTTTCTGGTCGTCCGCGGCCACGACATTCCGCAGGCGCTTTTCGATAGATCCTTTGAACTCACGCGCCGCTATTTCGCCCGCGGTACCGACGAAAAGCTTCGCGACTGCTCGCCGTCGCCGGACGTCTTCCGCGGCTACGAACGCATGGGCACACGCTACCGCGACGCCGGACCGGCCGGAAAGAAAGTCGCGGACTACAAAGAAGCCTACATGATCTCGTCGCCGGATTTCGACGAAGCGGAGCGCCGCCTGCCCGTGCCGCACGGCTTCGAAGGCATGTATGCGCCGAACATCTGGCCCAACGAGGCCGCCGGCGACATCCAGGGTTTCCGCACGACGTTCGTCGAATTCTATCGGGCGGTCGACGCACTCGCGCGCACGATGAACGGCGTTTTTGCGGCCGCCTTGCAGCTTCCGGAAGACTTCTTCGTCCCGCATTTCACGGGCCACGCGAGCACCTGCACCTGGGTCAATTATCCCGCACAGACCGTGCCGCCCGAGCCTGGCCAAATGCGGATACCCGAACATACGGATTCGACGTCGCTGACGGTTGTCGTCCAAGATGGCTCCGCGCACGGCCTCGAAATCAAGACGCGGGACGGGAAATGGATCCCCGTGCGCAGCCCCGAGGGTGCCGTCGTCATCAATCTCGGCGACCTCATGGCGCAATGGACGAACGACCGCTGGGTCTCCACGCCCCACCGCGTCGACAATCCGCCGCGCGAGATCGCGATGGCGAACCCGCGCTATTCGCTCTGTTTCTTCCAGAAGCCGCATGTCGACGCGTCGATCGAATGCCTGCCGACCTGCACCGATGCGGCGAACCCCGTGCGCCATGCGCCGATCCAAGCCGGCGCCTACATCCGTCAAAAAATGCTTCGCACCCGCCCCCAGCCGAGTGCGGCCGAGTGACCGGGAGTGCGGTTCGCGTCTTCACCTGATTCATCCGAACGGAGCTGAGCGACATGACCCAAGCAACATCCAAAACCCGCCGATCCTTCCTCGCCCAGACTGCAGCGGGGGCAAGCCTCGCCCTTGCCGCCCCTGCCCTTGCCCAGGTCCGCCGCAAGGAACTCATCATCGGCGGTCCGGCCGGCATGACCGACGTCCTGAAAGAGGACGTGTTCCCGTCCTTCGAAAGGAAATACGGCTGCCGCGTTCTGTTCGACGGTTCGAGTTCGCTCGAAAATCTCAAGAAGATGCAGGCCGTCAAAGACCGCCCGCAATTTTCGGTCGTGCTGATGGACGATCCGGTAATGATCGTGGCGCAAGACGAGAAGCTGATCGAGAAGATCGACCCCAAGAACATCCCGAACATCGGTGCCATCGTGCAGAACGCGATCGTGCGCGACGGCTGGTGGCTCTCCTACAAATGGCCGCGCGCTTCGATCGCCTACAACTCGAAAAACCTTCCCGGCGGCACGCCGTCCTGGGCCATGCTGTGGGACCCGAAATACAAGGGCAAGGTCATGATCCCGTCGGTGCGTGCGACGCAGATCCCGTTCATACTCGCAGCGGCAGCGCATCTCGAAACCGGCAAGCCGATCGCCGAAGCGCAGTACGACATCAACGCCGCCTTCAAGAAGCTTGCGACGATCCGCTCCAACCTGCTGCTGATCTACAACGGCTCGGCGCAGGTCGCGAACCTGATCGAAACCGGCGAAGCCACGCTGGGGGCGGGCATGTTCTCGTCCTACACGCTGTGGCGCAAACGCGCAGGGGCACCCGTCGATCTCGGCTATCCCCAAGAGGGCTCGTTCGCCATGCCGTCCGGAATCGCGAAGGTCGCCAAAGCGCCGGAGCCCGAACTTGCCGATGCCTTCATCAGCGAAACGCTCGGGGCCGAATACCAAAAAGTGTGGGCGGACAAGCTCTACGACACGCCCACGAACCCCTCGGTGACGCTGCCGCCGGAAGTGGCCGCCGCCTCGACGCTTACGGTCATCGACTGGGGCTTCGTGGCGCAGAACCGCAACGAATGGATGTCGCGGTTCGACCGCGAGATTGCGATCTGACGGTGGCATTGCCGCGCATGGCCGCAGCCGGGTGGCTCGCCCTGCCCGCTGCGGCCTGGGCGACGATCTGCTTTCTGCTGCCGCTCGCCATTCTGTTCGCGACGAGCTTCCAGAGCGGCGACGGCGCGCCGTTCGGCGTTTTCGCGCGGATCTTCGGCGATTCCTACTATCGCGACGTCATCGCCAATACGGTCGTCTACGCTTCGGTCGTCACCTTCGCCTGCCTTGCGATCGGCTATCCGTTTGCGCTGGCGCTCGTGCGCCTGCCGGGCTGGCTCCAGGCCCTCGGCATGATCGCGATCCTGCTGCCGTTGACCGCCAGCGCCATCGTCAAAACCTTCGGCTGGACGATCCTGCTGCGCACGACCGGCCTCGTGAACAAGCTCTTGATGGCGATCGGCGCGATCGATGCGCCGATCCGCATCCTGTTTACGCTGCCCGGCCTCTATCTCGGCACGATCAACATGCTGCTGCCTTTCATGATCCTGCCGATTTTCGCCGTGATGCGCCGCATCGACCCCACACTGCTCGACGCGGCCGCCACGCTGCGCTCCGGCCCCGTCGACCGGTTTCTGCGCGTTACGCTGCCACTGAGCCTACCGGGCGCATTCGCGGGGTTCTCAATCGTCTTTTCACTGGCGTCGTCGGCCTACGTCATCCCGACCTTGCTGATTGGCGAACGCCACAAAGTGCTGTCGAAAGTCATCGCGCACAATTTTCTCGTCGCCAACGACCCCGCACTCGGTGCGGGCCTCGCCGTCGTGCTGCTTATCTTCTGCACTAGCATGATCGCCCTTGCCGCCCGTTTCGGGCGCGCGCGTAAGGAGAGCTAGATGGCGCGCGTTTTCATCGTGCTCGGACGGTTCTGGGCCTTGCTGGTCATCGTGTTTCTGCTCGCACCCATTTTCGTGACAGTCGCGGTGTCTTTTTCGCCGTCGGCCGTGTTCGATTTTCCGGTCGATCGCCTATCGACGCGCTGGTACGAGCGACTGTCGCGCCAATCGAGCTTCTGGGAGGCGTTGGGTACGTCGGCCTGGATCGCTTCGGTTTCCACGCTGCTTGCGGTCGCCTTGGCGACCCCGGCCGCCATCGCGATCGCGACACGCGCGATCCCAGGCGCCCGCACGCTTGCCGGGCTCCTCACCTCGCCGCTGATGATGCCGGGGCTCGTCGTCGGGATCGCATTTTTGCAGGCATTCCGCGCGGTCGGCTTGCGCGACGCTCAGACGTGCCTCGTGATCGCGCATGTTATCATTACGCTGCCCTATATCGTGCGCACGCTTCTGGCCTCGCTGCATCTGTTCGATTTTTCGCTGATCGACGCAGCCCGCACGCTCGGCTCAACCTGGCCCGGGGCCGTCGCCAAAGTTCTGCTGCCGGCCCTTTTTCCGGCCGTCGTCACGGGAAGTGCTTTCGCCTTTCTCGCCTCGTTCGACAACTACTCGATCTCGCTGTTTCTCGTGGACGTCACGGCGCGCACCTTGCCGATCCAGGTCCTGAACTATCTCGAAACCGGGGCCGACCCCACGATCGCCGCCATCTCGACGATCCTTTTGTGCTTCACCGTGCTCGCATTACTGCTCGCCGACCGCATCGTCGGCGTGCGGCGGCTGGATCTTGGTTGATGTCGGCGCCGAACGCGCCGATGCGCCTGTCGCCCGAGGCAGTGTTGCTGCCGGGTCAAGCGCACGCCGCAACCGGCCTCGACGTGGCGGTCCGCGACGGGCGCATCGAGGCCATCCTGCCGCGCGGGCGAAGCGACGCGCCGAGCGTGGCCCTGCCGGGCCAGCTTCTGATGCCGGGCGCGATCAACGCGCACCAGCATGGGCGCGGTGTGACGAACCTGCAGTACGGCTTTCGCGACGAACGCCTCGAGACGTCCTTGCATGCGCGCATGGGCCACGGACGGCTCGATCCCTATTGGGCGACGATGCTCGCGGCCCGCCGCATGATCGCCAGCGGCATCACGGGCTGCGTGCAAGGCAACGTGCCCTACGGGACGGGCGATTTCGTCGGCGAGACCGCGAAGATCTTGTCCGCCTACTCGGATGCGGGCCTGCGCGCGCTTGTCTGCCTCGGCGCACTCGACCGAGCTCATATCGTCTATCCGCATTTCGACGAAGCGGTGTTCCTCGCAGGTTTGCCGGCCGACCTTGCGGCGGCAATGCAAGCACGCCGCAAGACCCCCTATGCGGCCGATGCCGCGGCGACGATCGCGACAATGTCGGCCCTGCTTGCCGATTGGGGCATGCATCCGCTGCTTTCGTTGGGCTACGGCCCGGCGGGCCCGCAATGGCTCTCCGACGAATCGTTCGCCGCGCTTGCGGCCGATGCACGCAAGCGCGGCTTGATGCTGCACTACCATTGCCTCGAATCCTGGACGCAGCGCGCGGCCTGCGACCGGCTCTATCCCGAAGGCTGCCTCGAACGCATGCGCCGGCTGGGCGCCCTGCACGAGCGCATCTCGATCGCGCACGGCGTATGGCTCGACGACCACGACATCGAAATCGCCGCGCAAGCGAATGCCACGCTCGTGCGCTGTGCGGGCTCGAACCTCAATCTCGCCGTCGGCATCGCACCGACCGCACGCTATGCGGCGGCGGGCTTACGCGTCGCGATCGGTACCGACGGCCGCACGATCGACGATTCGGAAGACATATGGCGCGAAGCGCGCCTTGTGGCGGCCCTCGCCAACGGCGATTCCTGGTCAGATCCCGAACCGATCGATGCGGCCACGTTTGCGAAGATGCTGACCGCGAACGGTGCGCGCGCTGCCGGCTTTGCCGACGTCGGCGAGATACGCGCGGGCTGGCATGCCGACATGATCGCAATCGATCTGTCGCTTCTGTCCGGCACCTATGTCGATCCCGATCTGCCGACGCTCGATCTGCTCGCCAAACGCATGACGGCGGAGTGTGTGCGCATGACTATGGTGGGTGGTCGCATCCTCTATCGCGACGGCATCTTCGCCGAGCCTAAGCTTGCGCGCGCCGACAGCGAAGCCGCCGAGCAAGCGCGGCGCGCGAAAGCGACGGCAGATCCGGCAGCCGGCAGCCTTTCCGCGCGTCTGCGCCCGCATCTCGAATCCCACTACCGAAGCTGGGTCCCAACTTCGCCGACGCGCCACGCCGCCGATGCGCGTGCGCACGTGCCGGTCAGCGGGCTCTAGGGAGCGACCGAATGCAGATACCGAAAGTCGACATCTCCGCGTTCGTTGCGAATGACGAAGCGGCCAAACCGCAAATCGCCAAAGCGGTGGCCGCCGCCTGCCGCACGAACGGCTTTTTCCTGATCGAAAAACACGGGCTGCCGGACGATCTGTTGCCCACTGCCTTCGCAACGGCGCGCGCGTTCTTTGAGCTGCCGCTCGAAGAGAAAGCCAAATGCGCGCCGCCGTCGCGCGAAGTGTTCCGCGGCTATTTCGGCCGCGAGATGCGTCGCACGGCGGCCTATCGCGAGAAGGTCGAGCATGGCGACCTCAAGGAAGAGTTTCTCGTGGGCGCGCCGACGCCGCGCCCGCCCGTCCGCCTGCGCATGCCATGGCCCGAGGAAGGCCCGGAAACAATCGACTGGATCGAGGCCGAAAACATCTGGCCAGCCGAACCGGCTGCGTTCAGGCCCGTGTTCGAACGCTTCTATACCGAGATGGACAAGCTTGCGGGCGTCGTCTGCCGCATCTTCGCGATGTCGCTGGGTCTGCCCGAGACCTATTTTGCCGACAAAACGGACCGGCACGGCGCCACCGCGAATTGGGGCTACTACCCGCCGCAGGAAACGCCGCCGAAGCCGGGCCAAATCCGCCAAGGTGCGCACACGGACATCGGCGGCTTCACGATCCTTGCCGCCGACCGCGCACCCGGCGGCCTGCAGGTGCAGGATCCGGACGGCGGCTGGCACGACGTGCTGATCCCCGACGGCGCGCTTGCCATCAATCTCGGCGACCTGCTCGAGAGATGGACCAACCGGCGCTGGAAAGCGACGATGCATCGCGTCGTCAATCCGCCGGAAGCGCTTCGAAACACCGCACGGCAATCGATGGGCTTCTTCTTCAAACCCAACGCCGACGCCGTGATCGCGTGCCTTCCGACCTGCCGCGACGCCGCAACACCGGCCGAATTCCCCGAGATCCTGGCGGGCGAACACATGCTCTACCGCATGCTCGCCTCGCGCCGAAACATGAAAAAGGCAACCGCATGACACACGCACAAACTCTCGCCAAGCCCGCCACCGAAGCAGGCACGGTTCTTCGCGTCGAGACAGTCATCGACGGGTTCGTCGCCCGCATTCGCGGCATCGACATAACGGCGATGGACGATGCGACGTTCGCCGCGCTCTACCGGCAGTTTCTCGCCACGCCCGTGCTGGTGTTTCCCGACCAGCCGAAGGACGCCGCTGCGTTTTTCGCGTTCACCAATCGCTTCGGCCAAGTGGTCGAGCATGTGCTGAACCAGTTCCACCATCCGAGCGTTTGGGGCGTGTCCTTCATCACCAATGTGCGCCCCGACGGCGCGCCCGATCCGGTCGGCTACAAGCGTTCGCGCGAATGGCACACCGACCGCAGCTACGACACGAACCCCGGCAAGACGACGGCGCTGCTGGCGCTCGAAATGCCCGAGATCGGCGGAAAGACAGATTTCGCGGACATGTACGCGGCCTATTCGGCGCTACCCGACGATCTGCGCCTCGCCCTCGCCGGAAAAGTCGGCATCTTCCGCTGGAGCGGGCGCAAGGCCGAAGGGTCGGTCAATCTCACGCCGGACCAGTCCGCGCGGCTCGTCGATGCCACCCATCCGATCCTGCAGCTGCATCCTGAAAGCGGTCGACCGACCGTCTATGTCGATCCCGGAAATCTGATCGGGATCGTGGGCATGATGCCGGCCGAGAGCGAACCGATCCTGCAGCGCCTGTTCGCGCATTGCCTGCAGCCCGCCTTCCACTATGCCCACAAATGGACGGTTGGCGAGCTGGTGATCTGGGACAATCGCTGCTCGATGCATCGTGCGGCCGGCGGCTACGCGCCGACCGAGCGGCGCATTCTCATTCGCACCCAGACGCAGAGCCGGTGAAAGGCAGCTCGAAACCGCATCTGCATCTGGCGGCCGTAGGCCAAGGCAAGCCTGCGGACGCGCCGGAGAGGCTTGCCTATCTCGATATCGGCGGCGTCGCCAAAAGCTTCCGCAACGTGAAGGTTCTCGACGATCTCGATATCGCAATCCGCCGCGGCGAGATCGTTTCGCTGCTGGGGCCCTCGGGCTGCGGCAAGACGACGCTGCTGCGCGCCATCGCCGGCTTGATCGACGTCGATGCGGGCCGCATCCGCGTGGGCGGTGTCGACATCACCGACCTCCCCACGCACCGGCGCGAAGTCGGCGTCGTATTCCAAAACTACGCGCTCTTCCCGCATCTCGACGTTCGCGGCAATATCGGCGTCGGCCTGCGCGCCAAGGGTCTCGGACGCGCCGCGATCGCGGCACGCGTCGACGAGATGCTGAAGCTCACGCGGCTCGAAGATCTGGCGAGCCGCTCGGTCGGCGCATTGTCGGGCGGGCAGCAGCAGCGCGTGGCGGTCGCGCGCGCACTTGCGGTCTCGCCGCGCCTTCTGCTACTCGACGAGCCCTTCAGCGCGCTCGACCGCAAGCTGCGCGAAACCATGCAGGTGGAGCTGCGCGGGCTGCTCGCCGCACACGGCATCACAGCGATCTTCGTGACGCACGACCAGGAAGAAGCGATGGTCGTCTCCGACCGCATCGCCGTCATGCGCGAAGGCCGCATCGAGCAGTTTGCCGACGTGGCATCCCTCTACAACACACCCGCCACGCGCTTCGTCTACGAATTCGTGGGTCTTTCGACCGTCATTGCGGGAACTGTACGCACGCAGATCGACGGGATCTGCGACGTGCAAACGCGCCTCGGTCCGATCCGCGTGCCGGGAAGTTTCATGCGCGGCGCTTCGGTCGTCGTCTGCCTGCGGCCGGAAGCGATATCGCTGCGCCCGTCCGCAACGCAGGGGGCGCCGATCAAAATCGGCTGCCCCGTTCGCCATGTCTCGTTTTTCGGTTCTCGCGGCCTCGTCTATGGCGACGTGCCGGAGCCGGAGCGCTTCGTCGTCGAACTCGATGCGCAGGATCTCGCCGCAATCCGCCCCGGCGAAAGCGTCGACTTTTTCTGCGACCCGTCCGCCGCCCGCCTATTTCCAGCCGAAACGGCGCCTGCTTGAGCGCCGTACTTTTCCCTTCGCGATCGAAAAGGAGTTCGCCATGAAACGTCGTGGATTTATCGGAACCGGCATCGCCGGCGGTCTTCTGCTCGCAGCCCCTACCGTGGTGCGCGCGCAGACCCGCCAGATCCTGATCGCCGGGCCATCCGCGCAGGCGAAGATGTTCGAGACCGACGTTCAGCCGATCGTCGAAAAACGCACGGGCGTAAAGATCGTTTTCGACGGCTCGATCTCGGTCAAGCACCTCCAGGTGCTCGAGGCTGAACGCAGTGCGCCGACCTATTCGCTCGCCTGGATGCCCGACACGGACATGATCACCGCCGTCGAGAAGGGCCTTCTCGAGCCGCTCGATGCCGCGAAGATCCCGAACCTTTCGAAATTGCTGCCCGGTGCCTACGATCCGCGCAATCCGTGGGTCCAGATGAAAGTCGCGCGCTTCTCGGTCGGCATCAACACCGACCGCGTCAAGCCCACGCTCGCCGCTTGGGCCGATCTTTGGGGCCCGTTCTACAAGAACAAAGTTTTAGTCCCCGCCTTCCAATTGACGCAAGGACCGATGATGCTGGCAATGGCGGCCCATCTCGAGACCGGCAAACCTTTGGCGCAAGCGCAGTACGACGTCGATGCCGGCTACAAGCGCCTGCGCACGCTCAAACCGTCGATTCTCAACGTGTTCTCGGCATCACCCCAGGCGATCACGCTGCTCGAACAGGGCGAAGCCTATGCGGTGGTCGGCCTCTTCTCGTCGGTCCTCTATCCGCGCATGCGCGCAGGCGTGCCGATCGACCTGCCGATGCCGCGCGAAGGGGCGTTCGGCAGCCCCAACTGCCTTGGGCGCATCGCCAAAGGGCCCAATGCCGATCTCGCCAATGCCGTCGTCGACGCGATGCTGGATATCGACGTGCAGAAGATCATGATGGAACGCACGTTCGACTCGCCCGTGCGCGGCGAGGCTGGGCTCGTGCCCGGCGTCATCGGGGCGGACAAACTTTTCGCGCTCGATCCCGCCTTCTGGGGCAAGGAGCGCGCGAAGATCGCCCCCGGCTACGCGGCAGCGCTCGCGTGAGTGCCAGCATCGCCGCACCGCGTGCCGAACGGAATCGCGCCAGCACGACGCTCGCCGCGTCGCTGCTGGCCCTACCGCCGGTCGCATTTCTCGTTGTCGCTTTCGCAGTACCGATGGCGATCGTTTTTCTGCTCGCGGTGCGCAGGCCGGAAGGCTTCACGCTGCAGCATCTCGTCGCGTTCTTCGCAACGGCCGCCGGCCGCACGATGGTCGCCAATACAATCGCCTACGGCGTCGGCACCGGCATCATCTGCTGCGTGCTCGGCTTTCCGCTCGGCTACGTGATTTCGCGCGCTGGTCCGAGAACCCAAGTCGTGCTGATCGTGCTGACGTTTCTGCCGCTCTGCACGAGCGTGATCATCAAGGGCTTTGCGATCACATTGCTTCTGAAGTCGAACGGCATCGTCAATTCGGCGCTGATGGCGTTCGGCATCGTCGATGCGCCGGTTCGGCTCATCTTCACCGAGGTGGCGCTCTTTGTGGGCTCGGTGAACGTGTTTCTGCCGTTCGCGGTGCTTCCGGTCTATGCCGTACTCGCCGAGCGCGGGCGCGATCTCGAGGATGCGGCGGCCACACTCGGCTGCAGCCCGGCCTTCGCGCTGTTCCGGATCGTGCTGCCGCTCGCGCGCCCGGGCTTGTTGGCGGCCTTCTCGATCGTCGCGGCTCAGGCAATGTCGGCATACGTGGTCCCCACCTTGCTGATCGGCGACCGCTTCCGTGTGCTTTCGCGGGGGGCGTACGACGCCTACATTCTACACGATCCCGTCGGCGCCTCGGTCGCGGCCCTCGTGCTGCTCGTCACGGCACTTGGGATCGTGTCGCTCGCAAACCGCTTTGCGGGCACGAGGCGCGCCGTCGCATGAGACGGTTCAGCGCCGTTAAAACGATCCTCGGCCTGATGGCGGGGCTGGCGCTTGCCTTTCTGCTCGTGCCTCTGGTGCTGGTCGTAGCCGTATCGTTCTCGCCGAGCGTGATTTTCGACCTGCCGTCGCGCGGACTGTCGCTGCGCTGGTACGAGGCGGTGGGCACGCTTGCCTCGTTCTGGCGCGCGCTTCGCGTGTCGATCGAAATCGCTGCTGTCGCGACGGCTTCAGCCGTAATCCTCGGAACGATGGCGGCTTTCGCCGTGCATTTCGGGCGCTTCCGCGGCGCAGCCGGGGTCCAGGCCTTCGTCATGTCGCCGTTGATGCTGCCCGGCATCGTCAAAGGCATCGCGCTGCTGCAGGCATCGCGCATGTTCGGGCTTTCCGACGCGTTTCTGCTGCTCGCGGTCGGGCACACGGTGCTGGCGATCCCGCTTGTGGCGCGCACGCTGCTCGCGAGCCTTGCGAGCTTCGACCCCTCGATCATCGATGCGGCCCGCACGCTCGGCTATTCCTACGCCTCGGCGCTCGCGCGGATCGTCGTGCCGAATCTGTTGCCGGGAATTTTCACGGGCGGGGTCTTCGCGTTTCTGGCATCGTTCGACAATTATTCGGTGTCCCTGTTTGTCGCCAGCGTGCGCGCAAGACCGCTTCCGATCCAGATGATCCAGTATCTCGAAGAAGGGGCGGACCCGACCGTGGCCGCCATTTGCACGATCCTGATCGTCGCGACGGCAATATTGCTGCTGCTGGCCGACCGTGCCGTCGGGCTGCGGCGCATCGCAGCGGGCTGAACGTTCTACCAGCGAAAGGCAGAGTTACATGTACGACGAAAAATTCATGCGCCGCGCCATCGAAATTTCCAGAACGGCGATCGACATTCCGGGCGCTGAGCCGTTCGGCGCCGTCGTGGTGCAGGATGGCGTCATCGTCGGCGAAGGCCTGAATCGTGCCGCGGCGCTGATGGACCCCACCTCGCACGGCGAGGTCGAGGCGATCCGCGACGCGTGCCGCAAACTCGGCACGCGCGATCTCTCCGCGTGCGAACTCTACACCTCGTGCGAGCCCTGCACGCTTTGCGTGGCGACTATGCATATCGTCGGCATCTCCGCCCTCTACTACGCGGCCTCGCTGTCGCAGTCCTGGAACGCGCTCAAGCATCTGGGCCAGCATGTGCGGCGCTACACGATCAGTGCAGTCGATCTGCGCACGCAATGCGGCCTGCCGGTGGACCAGCGCAAGATGCCGGCAAGCACGCATCTTGCAGAGGTGGCGATCCCCGCGATCGACGCTTGGGCCACTAGCCGCGCCGGCTGACCGCCGCAGACCTCATGTACCGAACCGGAGTTGCCAGATGAGCCAGACGACACGCACGATCCAGATCGCCGTCGAACCTTTCACGGCCGAGGCCTTCGCCCCGTTCGGCATCGTGCTCGGCGAGCCCAAGCGCCCGGCCGAATTCGGCGGCCCGGCGAGTGCGAGTTGGATGATGCCGTTCGAAGCCGACAGCGGCGTGCAGTTCATGTATTCGCGCTTCAAGCACCAGCCGATGCGTTTCTCGGTCCTCGAGCGCCATTTCAACGTCACGCAAGGATTTGCGCCGCTGAACGGCAGCCCGCTCGTCATGGTCGTGGCGCCGCCGACCGACCGCAGCGGTGCCGCCGCCGCACCCGCACCCGAAAGCGTGCGCGCTTTCTATCTCGATGGCTCGACGGGCTTGCTCATGCACAAAGGCACCTGGCATGCGCTCGACCGGTTTCCGGTTTCGCCGCCGCATATCGACTGCGTCTTCATCACCGACCGCGCGACCCATCGCGAATTGATGCAGGAGAAAGCCGACGGCACGAAGCCGCAGCTGACCGAGCTTTACGACTTCGAAGCCGCGCGCGGCGTGAAGTTCGAGATCGTCGGCGCCGATGCCGCGCGCGTCTGAGCTTTTCCGCTGCCCGGCGCGCAGTGCGGACGATCTTTCCGGACTCGTTGCACTTTGCCGCAGCGGCTTGGCGCTCGAATCCGTGCGGGCCATCTGGTGCAAAACCGATGGCACCGGGCTCGGCAACGACTATTCGCGCGCCTATGCCGATACGGCCATCCGCAGCTTTCTCGCCGAGGGCCTCGGCTGCACGCCCGCGGAAGCCGCCAAACGCGTGCAGATCGTCGTGTCAGGCGGATCGGAAGGAATCGTGTCGCCGCATCTGCTCGTGCTTGCCGAAACCGAAGGCAGCGCCCCGTCTTCGGAAGTCGGTCTCGTGAGCGGCAGCGACCGCCAACCTTTTGCGAAGGCAAAAACCGGCACGCAAGCGCACGCCAACTTCACCGCCGACATGGTGCGGCGGGCCGCAACCCAAGCAGGGCTCGATCGCGCGTCTTCGTCCGCGTTCGTGATGGTGAAATCGCCTGCCCAACCTGGGTCGAGTTTGGCTGCCATAAAGGCCCGCGCCGCCGTCGCGGCCGGTGTGGGCCTGGCAACCGGTCGGCTGAGTGCACTGCCGACCGCATTCGACGAACCGTTCGACGGACCCGACAATGTCTTTGTCGTCGCCCGCAGCGACGAAACCGAACAGCATGTCGTCGTACTTGGCAACGCCGCCGGTTCAAGCTCCCGCCAGAGCATTGCAAGCGGCGCACTCGCCGATCCGCTCGACGCAATGGGCGTTGCGCACGTCGCCGCAGCACTCGGCTTTGCCGCTGCACCGCAGCTAAGCGCGGCGGAGGTTCGGCGCGTCGTCGGCGTGATCGTCAAAGGCGATCCGCCGGCCGGAACCATTCGCGGCTTCGCGCACACGATGGAAATGGACCCAACTTTGCCGTCGCACCGCCAGGGCCGTGCCGCCTATGCGGCGATGATCGCAGCAATCATCGGAATGCCCGCGATCTTCGTCTCGGGTGGCGCCGACGGCCATGGTCCGGCGCAGGGTGGGCTCGTGGCAATCGTCGCCGAAAAGTTGTGTCGGCGCGACTAGAGGGCCACAACTCTTCCGATGGTCGGAGCGAGAGGATTCGAACCTCCGGCCCCTAACTCCCGAAGAATTTAAGCTTCCAAGGTTATCAATGGCAGTTGGAATTTTCCGCGGACTTTTTGGGGTGAGATCTCTCGCAGGTCGAATCGGCAGCCTCAAACGCCGTCGATCGCACGCTCCTTTTCGAGCATGTAGGCGCCTGCGCGAATTGGCACAGCGGCCTCTTGCGCATCGCCCGCGACCGGGGCGACGAGCGCGTCGTGATTTGGATGAAGAAAATAGGCGATCGATTGGCGTGCGCGCTGGGGCGCGCCCGGCGGCGGGTTTGCCACGCGGTGCAAGTTCGAAACCCACCGCCCGCCGGTCCAGCGCTCCATCATGTCGCCGATATTGACGACGAACAGCTCGGGTCGGCACGGGACGTCGATCCAAGCGCCGTCGCGTATCTTGACCTGCAGACCATCCCCGCCCGGCGCTTGTGCAAGAATCGTCAAAGCACCGTAATCTGTATGCGCACCCGCACGCACTTGCCCGGGCAGCGGCGGGGCGGTTTGCGCGGGATAGTGGATCGTGCTGAGAATCGAGAAATGCCGGTCGATCTTGTCGGCGAACCAGTCGGGCGGCAGCGCCAGCGCGCTGGCAAAGAGCCGCATCAGCTCCGCGCCAAGCCGCTCCATATGCGCGTAATACGCCGCGAGAGGTGCGGCAAGTTCGGGCGGCAGGCGGTTCGGCCGGTGGAACATGCGCGCCTCGGCCGTATGAAAAAAGGGATCGTCAAGATCGAAGCGCCCCGCCATGAAATACTCGCGCAAATCGGGCGGCTGTTCGACGCCCTCTTTGGCCGCAAGGCCCGAGCCTGCGGGCCGGTGGTAGCCGTGATGGCGTGCATCGAGCGCCGGGGCGAAGCTCGCCTTCTCATCCGGCGTTCGCGCGAAAAACTGCGCGGACGCCGCGAAGGCGGCTTCTATGGCCGCAGCCGGAACGCCGTGACCGGCAATCGCGAAGAATCCGACCGCGCAGTTTGCCGCGTCGATCGCCGAGGCGGTCGCCGCCATCGAATCGCCCTCTCGAAGTCCGGCCAAATCGAATACGGGAACGGTTGGCAGCATGATTGCAACGACTCCTCGGAAAACGGTACGCCTGCCGGAGGGAACGCCATGGAACTTTATCGCGGCATGGACCGCGCAGCGCTCGACGTTGCATACAACAATCGTGCCGTCGTGCCGGATTGGCAGGGCTATCTCGAGCGATGGCGCGCGCGCAGCGACGCGATCTATGCCGCGCGCCCGGTGCTGCGCGATCTGCGCTACGGGCCGGGTCCCCGCCAGCGGATCGATCTCTTTCCGTGCGGCAAGCCGGAGGCGCCCGCGATCCTGTTTCTGCACGGCGGCTATTGGCAATGGAACGACAAGGAAGGTCAGGCCTTCGTTGCCGAAGGCCTGCTCACAAACGGGTTCGATGTGGCGATCGGCGAATACAGCTTGGCGCCTGAAGCGCGCATGCGGACGATCTGTGCCGAGGCATTCGCGATGGTCGAATGGCTTGCAGCCGAATTGCCCGCGCGCGGGCTCGGCGAAGGGGGACTGTACCTGTCGGGAATCTCGACTGGGGCCCATTTGATGGCGCTCGCACTCGGGCATGCGGCCGTACGCGGCGCATTGCTGATCAGCGGTATCTACGATCTCGAGCCGATCCGCCTGTCGTCGCTCAACGATGCGATCGGCATGGATGAGGGCGAAGCGCGCGCATGTGCGCCGCTGCACGCTGTTCCCTCGCGAACGGCGCCCACGATCCTCGCCTTCGGCGCCTACGAGCGGCCGGAGATTCGCCGCCAATCGGCGGACTACGCCGCATGCCTCGAAGCGCTCGGCCGACGCGCGCGTCCGATGCCCATTTCGAGCTGCGATCATTTTTCGGTGCTCGAAACGCTGGCCGACCCGACGGGTGTACTTGCCCAAGAGGCAGCGAAGCTGACGCAACTCGCGCAGCGCTAGCCCAGAAAACATCCCGTACTGCATAAAATTTGAGCATCGTTTCGGCGCCGCGCGCGCGCATGCCGCCGAAGCGATGGCATGTCGCTTGCAGCTTTCGTCTTTTGAAACAAGGAGTAGCTTTGTCGCAACGGGTCCAGAAAACGTTGATCGCGGGTGGGTTGGTCGTACGCGCGTCACCGCACGGCTACGCTTGGGAACGCGCCGATCTGCTGATCGACGGCGACATCATTGCCGCGATCGAAGCGCCGGGCACCGTTGCGCCCGCACGAGCCGACGAAACGCTCGACGGCGCACGGCTGCTCGTGTTGCCGGGCCTCGTCAACGGTCACGTCCATTCGTGGGACCATTACCTCAAAGGCTGCCTTGAGAATCTGACGACCGAAGTTGCCATGTCGTTGATCCGGCCGCGCAAGGCTGTGCCGATCACGCCGCGGCAGATGTATCTGCGCACGGTCGTCGGCGCGCTCGAATCGTTGCGCACCGGGGCAACGACGATCGTGGACGATCTATCGCTTGGCCAGTTCTTTTCGCGCGAACATGTCGATGCGGCCTTCCAAGCCTACGAAGATACCGGCACGCGCGCGATGGTCGGCTTTTCGATGATCGACCGCGCGGTCGTCGATTCCTATCCGTTCGGCGAGGCCGAGTTTCCGGCTATGTTGCTGGCCGAATTGCGCGGCCTGCCGCGCCCGACGGCCGACCAGCTGCTCGGCCTCGTGCGCGACCTCGCGCGCGCAGGCAAACATCCGAAATCGGCGCGCGTGTCGACGCTCGTATCGCCGTCGGCGCCGCATCGCTGCACCGACGGATTCCTGGTCGCGAGCCGAAATCTCGCCGACGAACTCGATCTGCCGGTGATGACGCATTGCCAGGAAACGCGCATGCAGCTCATCACGGCGGAAGAGTTCTACGGCCGCTCGCTCGTGGCACATCTGGAGGCACTCGGCTTTCTCAAGACCAATACGACGCTGATCCACGCGACCTGGCTGTCCGAGCGCGACATCGCAATCATCGCGCGGTCCGGCGCTTCGGTTCAGTACAATCCCTGGAGCAACGCGATCATGGGCTCGGGCCTCGCACCGGTGCGCGCGTGTCTCGACGCAGGCATCAACGTGTCGATGGGCTCGGACGGGTGCGGTCTGCTTTACGGCGTCAACATGCTCAATACGCTAGGTACCGGTGCTGTCTTGCCGAAGATCGCCACGCCGGATGCAGCACTCTGGCCGACGGCCGAGGAAATCTACCGGGCGGGCAGCGAGGGCGGCGCACGCGCATTCGGTCTCGGCGACCGGATCGGACGGATCGAGCCCGGCTACAAGGCAGATCTCGTCTGCTACGATCTCGATGCGACGACGCTGACACCGCTCAACCATCCCATCCGGCAGATCGTCTATGGCGAGCGCGGGGCTGCGATCCGCGAAGTCTTCGTCGACGGTCGCCACGTCATCCGCAACGGGCGCAACGCAATGGTCGACGAGACCAAGCTGCTGCGCGAAATGCAAGACGCACATGCCGAGATGGCCGACACGCTCGTCGCCTCGCAAGAAGATGCGGCCCCATTCCACGACGCACTGACACGCGTCTATTTGCGGGCACTCGCCTGCCCGGTCGCGCACGACCATTACGCCGCACTGATGACCGGCAACAATATCGCGCCGAGGCCCGTATCGTGACGGTCGCAGGTGCCAAACTGACGATCTCGAACGTCTCGCACGCCTATGCGGGCGTGCCGGCGCTGGCGGACGTTTCGTTCGACGTGCCGGCCGGCGATCTCACAGCACTGCTCGGGCCCTCGGGCTGCGGCAAGACCACGCTGCTGCGCATCATCGCAGGCTTCTTCCGACAGACCCAAGGCTCGGTGCTGGTTAACGGCGCGCCCATCGACGACTTGCCGGCAGCCAAACGCAATGTCGGCATCGTGTTCCAGAACTACGCCCTGTTCCCGCATTTGGACGTCGCGCGCAATGTCGGCTACGGGCTGCGAGCGCAGGGCGCAAAAGGGCCGATGGTCGAGGCGCGCATCGACGAGATGCTGCGTCTCGTCAAGATGGCCAAGTTCGCCAATCGCCTGCCGGGCGAGTTGTCGGGCGGCCAGCAGCAACGCGTGGCCTTGGCCCGCGCACTCGCCGTGTCGCCGCGCATTGTGCTGCTCGACGAGCCGTTCTCGGCACTCGACAAGGCGCTGCGCCTCGACATGCAGATCGAGGTCAAGTCGCTGCTCAGGCAATCGGGCGTGACGTCGATCATCGTCACCCACGATCAGGAGGAGGCCTTGTCGATGGCCGACCGGATCGTGGTGCTGAACCAAGGCCAAATCGAGCAGATCGGCGGCCCGTCGGAACTTTACGACACGCCGCGCTCGCTGTTCGTCAATACCTTCATCGGCCATGTGAACGTCATCGAAGGCCGCCTGCTGGGCCGCGAAGGATCGGCGCTCGCCATCGACGTCGCGGGCGTAGGCCGGATCACCGTGCCGACGGACAAGAAGTATCCGCCGGGCCAGGTGCTGACCGTGACCGTCAGGCCCGAAAATCTCGTTCCCGATCCGCAAGGTCCGTTCGCCGGAACCGTTCGCCAGATCCTGCCGCTCGGCCCGGTCGATGTGATCGAAGTCGTGCTGCCGGGCGGGACTGCGCTCAAGGTTTCGCTGCCGCACGCCGTGGGCGGTGTGACACTGGCGCCTGGTGCCGCGTTGAGTCTCGCGGTGCGCGATCCCGCCGGCTGCGGCGTGTTTTCCACTGCCAGCGCACCACAAACCGCTTGAATTCCACTCGAAGCAAGGAGCCAAAAGCCATGAAACTCGATCGCCGTTCGATGCTGGGTCTTGCCGCGGGCGGTCTTGCCGCCTCGGCTTTCGACGCGCGCGCGCAAGCCCGCGAATTGTTCGCCGTGACCTATCCCGGGTCCGTCGATGAAAGCTTCAAGCAGGTGGTCGGACCGCAGGTCCGCAGTCGGCTCGGCGTCGCCCCCACCTTCACGCCGCTGCTGAACGCCGAGGTCATCGGCCGTCTGCAGGCCTCGGGTGCGAACCCGCCCTTCGACGTCGGCATGTGGGACAACGGACCGCTGATCCTCGCCAAGGAAGCGGGTCTGCTCGAAAAATTCCCCGAATCGGCGATGAACAATATGCGCGGTCTGCCCGCGCAATTCGTCGATCCGGACGGCTACGGCCCCGCCTTCGCTGTGACGATGATCGGCATCGGCTACAACCCGAAGCGCATCGCCGGCAAGCCCACGTCGTGGGAAGATTTCTGGAAGCCCGCGAACAAGGGCAAGGTCGGCATTGTCGGGCCCGCGTCGAATCTCGGCACGGCGTTCCTTGTCGAAGTCGCCAAACTGCGCGGCGGCTCGCCCACCAACGTCGAGCCCGGCTTTCGCGCGCTGCAACAGCTCTTGCCGAATCTCGCGGCGATCCCCGCCAACCCGGGGGCGCTCTCGACCGCGTTCCAGCAGGGCCAGATCGATATGGCGCCCATGTACTTCAACAACGCCGCCGTGCTGAAGGCGCGCGGCGTGGACATCGAATTCGCCATCCCCGATTCCGGCCTGCAGATTCAGACCATCACCCTGACGCTGATAAAGAACGCCAAGAATCCGGAGGCCGCGGCGCGTTTCATCGACATGATGCTCGATCCGGCGATCCAGGCGCAGCTCGAGGCCGCCCCGTGGACGACGTTCCCGGCCAAGCCCGGTGTGGCGCTGACCGGCGCCAACAAGGAACTCGTGCCCGACCTTGCCACGCTGATGACCAAAGGCTCCTTCCTCGATTGGAAGACCTTCATCGGCAACCGGCCGCAATGGGTCGAACGCTTCAACCGCGAGATTCGCGTCTGATGCGGCGGGCGGGCGGCAAAGCGGCGGCATTCCTGCCGGCGGCACCGCTCGCCCTTTTCTTCGCGCTTGCCTACCTGCTGCCCATCGCGATTCTCGGGGCGGTGTCGTTCCGCACCGATCTGCGCGCAGGCGACTGGACGATCGCGCACTACGGCGCCTTCCTCGGCGACGGCTTCACCCTGTCGATCCTGCTCGATACACTTTGGCTCGGGCTGCAGGTCGTCGTCGTCACGCTGCTGATCGCCTATCCGCTCGGCCTCGTCTACATGCGCGCGGGTCCCCGGGTGCGCGCATTGCTTGTGTTCCTCATCTTGCTGCCGCTGCTGACCAACACGGTCGTGCGCACCTTCGCCTGGATGGCGATCCTGGGACGCAACGGCCTGGTCGATACGCTCGCAGCCACGCTCGGATTCACAAACGAACCGCTGCGGCTGCTCTATTCGCGCACCGGGCTCGTGATAGCACTGGCGCAGATCTACTTGCCGCTGATGGCGCTGCCGCTCAACAACAGCCTCGCAAAAATCGACGGCAATCTGCTGCGCGCCGCTGAGGGCCTCGGCGCCTCCAGCGCCCATCTCTTCCGCACGGTGATCCTGCCGCTGTCGCTGCCCGGGGCGGTCGCAGGCTGCCTGCTCGTCTTTGCAGGTGCCACCACCGCCTTCATCACCCAGACATTGGTCGGTGGCGGCCGGCAGATTTTCATGCCGCTTTTCATCTACCAGCAGGCGCTCGGCGTGCAGCGTTGGGCCTTCGCCGCAGCGGCGTCCGTCGTATTCGCTCTCACCGTCATGGCTGTCGTCTACGCTTTCAACCGCTTCGCGCGCGCGCGCCTGCGAGGCGTCGATGCGTGAGGCACGCAATATCCCGTTCGACCTCGCGATTTGGATTGCGGGCGCCCTGGCGATCGTGCTGCTCGTCCTGCCCACGCTCGTCGTCGTGGCGATGTCGTTCACCAACGAGTTCACGCTGCGCTTCCCGCCGCGCAGCTGGTCCGCGCGCTGGTACGTCGAGCTGTTCTCGAATTCTCCGCAGATTCTTACCTCGGCGCTCGCGAGCCTGAAAGTCGCGGCGATCGCCACTTTAGTTTCGACGGCGCTCGGCACGCTGGCGGCCGTCGCTCTTGCCGGCCGCAAGGATCGGCTGTCCATCGCACTCGATGCGTTCTTCATGTCGCCGATGGTTTTCCCGGCGATGTCGCTGGGCTTGGCGCTGCTGCTCGTGCTGTCGTTGGCGGGGGTTCGCCTTTCGCTGCTGACGCTGGCGATCGGCCACGTCGTCATTGCCACGCCGTTCGTCATACGGATGGTTTCGGCTGCGGCCCAGCAGATGAACCCCGCATTGCTGGATTGCGCGGCAAGCCTCGGCGCATCGCGCATCCACGCGTTTTTCACGATCACGCTGCCGCTGATCCGCTCGGGCGTCGTCTCCGGCGCCATCGTCGCGTTCCTCACCTCGATCGACCACGTGCCGGTTTCGCTGATGCTTTCCGACCCGCGTACCGAAACGCTGCCGATCCATCTTTGGGCGATCCTCGAATCCAACCTCGACGTCCGCGTGGCGGCCGTTTCCGGCGTAATCGTCGCCGCGACGGTAGCGGTGATGCTGGTCGTCGATCGCCGAATGTTCGTGCCCGGCCGCGCGGGACGCTGACAGCGTGGCTGCCAATCTGCCCTTGATCGACGTTTCGTGCGTGCGCGGATCGGATGCGGGTGCCAAACGCGCGGCCGCTTCCGCACTCGATGCGGCCGCACGCGAGCTGGGCTTTCTCGCGGTCGTCGGCCATGGCGTGCCGGACCGCTTGTTCGCATCGGCGATGGACGAAGCGCGCGCGTTCTTTGCACTACCCGAGACGGCCAAGAAGGCGTGCGCACGGCCCAGCCGCGAAGAAAGCCGCGGCTATGCCGCGATGGGCGGTGAAGCCCTCGGCAAAAGCCTCGGCTCAGAGGCCGTCTACGATCTCAAAGAAACCTTCGCGATCGGCCCCATCGACACCTATGCCCCCGAGGGACTCGGCGAGCACGCCTACCCGCACTATACGCCCAATGTTTGGCCGACCGGCCTGCCGCGCCTGCGCGCCGTCTGGGAGGCTTACTACAGGGAGATGCAGCGCCTCGCCGACGATCTGTTGCGCCTCCTCGCAATCGCACTCGACCAGCCGGAGAACATGCTCGTGGCCAAGACAGGCCGCTGCTACTCCAATCTGCGCGCCCAACACTATCCGCCGTTGGCAGCACCCCCGCAGACGCGTCAACTGCGCGCAGGAGCGCATACGGACTACGGCGCCGTCACGGTTTTGCGCGGCGAGACGAACGCCGACGGGCTGCAGGTCGAAGTCGCAGACGGCGAATGGCGCGACATCGTCTTTCCCGAGGGCGCCTATGTCGTCAATCTCGGCGATCAGCTCGCAATGTGGTCGAACGACCGATGGCGCTCGACCCTCCATCGCGTCGCAGTGCCCGAAGACGCGGCGACGCGCGGCCGTGGGCGTCTGTCGCTCGGCTTCTTCCACATGCCCGACGCCGCGGCGACCATCGAATGCCTGCCGAATTGCGCCACGCCGGAGCGGCCGCCGCGCTATCCGCCCATCTCGGCGGGCTGGCACAAGCGCCTCAAATTCGCGATGGCGAACGGGCTCGACGATGTCGTCGCATCGGCGCCCGAGAGCGCGCGCCGCGCCGTTGCAGCGTGGCGATGACGGGTGCCTTGCGAAAACTGCGCGATGCGCTCGCGCGCCGCGAAATCACCGCGCGCGCGGCCGTCGAAGCGAGCCTCGCAGCGATCGCGCGGCGCGATCCCGCTTTGTGCGCGTTCCTGACCGTTTCGGCCGAAACCGCGCGCGCGGCGGCCGATGCGCTCGACGCGCGCAAGGACATCGTCGGACCGCTGCACGGCGTGCCGGTGGCGATCAAGGACCTCGCCGATACGGCCGGCATCCGCACGACCTACGGCTCCATGCTCTATCGCGATCACGTGCCCGAGACCGACGATGCGGTCGTCGATCGGCTCAAGCGCGCCGGGGCGATTGTCGTCGGCAAGACCATGACGCCCGAATTCGGCTTCGGCGCCGTCTGCGTCAATGATCTCGCAGGGCCGACGCGCAACCCGTTCGATCCAGCACTTACCTCGGGCGGTTCGTCGGGCGGGTCGGCCGTCGCCGTTGCTGCCGGCATGGTGACGCTGGCGCACGGGACGGATTTCGGCGGCTCGGTACGCACGCCCGCGAGTTTCTGCGGCGTGACCGCACTGCGCCCCACGCCCGGACGGCTGGCCAATCCCGCGCGCGCGCTGGGCTGGGACATGCTCGCGACGGCCGGCTTCATCGCGGGCAGCGTCGACGATCTCGCCCTCGCACTTGAAGCCGCGGCCGGGCCCGATCCGCGCGACCCGCTCTCCTTGCGCGACTTTCCGTCGGCGGCCGCGTCCGCGCGGGCGCCACGGATCGCGTGGACCGAGAATTTCGGCGTCGCCCCGGTGGCGCGCGCCGTCCGCGCACCGTTTCGTGCGGCCGTCGCCAAGCTTGACGCAGAATTCGGAGCGCGCGCCGCGCATCCCGATTGCACGCGAGCGATCGAAACCTTCCATGCGCTGCGCCCGCCATTGATTCGCCAAGCCTATCTGCGGCACTACAAAACGCATGGCGACGAGCTCACGCGCACGGTCCGCTGGTGGATCGAACGCGGCGCCGAAACCAAAGCAGCCGATTGGCTCGCTGCCGAGGCCGAGCGTACGGCGCTCTACCGGCGCTTTCTCGCCTTCTTCGACGAATGGGATGTGCTCGTGGCGCCGGCGGCGTCCGTGCTGCCGTGGCCCAACGATGTCGGCGACGTGACCGAGATCGACGGCAAGGCGCTGCCCACGCTCATCGACTATTTGGCCGTCACCTTCCTTGTGTCGCTGGTCGGTTGCCCAGTCGTGGTCGTGCCTGCGGGCCTTGCCGCGAACGGGCTCCCGGTCGGCATTCAATTGATCGGCGCACCCGGCAAAGACGCCGTATTGCTGGCGCTCGCCGCCCGAATCGAGGAAGCTTGCGGCTTCCGCCGCATCGAACCGCCGTAAGGAAAGCATGTACGACGACCGATTCATGGACCGAGCGATCGCGATTTCGCGCCGGGCGCTAGGCGAGCCGGGCGCGGAGCCCTTCGCCGCTGTCGTCGTCAAAGACGGCAATATCGTCGGTGAGGGGCTCAATCGGTCGGCTGCTTTGCACGATCCGACGTCGCACGGCGAGGTCGAGGCGATCCGCGACGCCTGCCGCAATCTCGCAAGCCGCGATCTTTCCGGCTGCGACCTCTACACGACCTGCGAACCCTGCGCGCTGTGCACGGCGGCGATGCATATCGCAGGGGTTTCGCGGCTCTACTACGCCGTCTCGCTCGACCAGTCGCGAGCGGCTCTGGGCCATCTGCCGCAAAGCGTGCGTCGCTACACGATGTCGGCTGCGACATTGCGCGCCCAAGTGGGGCTGCCGGTCGAGCGCCGCGATATGCCTGCCGAAAGCCGCCGCGCCGAAGATGCGCATGCTGTTCTGGAAGCGTGGGCAGCAGCGCAGACGGCACGTTGACGAAGGGAGATTGTGCGATGACTGTGCGCAACCGCGATCTATACGGCTACGGCTTCGCCGCACCTCGGATCGTCTGGCCTAACGGCGCGCGATTGGCCGTGTCGCTCAATCTCAATTTCGAAGAGGGGGCGGAGCTTGCCGTCGGCGACGGCGACGCGCGCAATGAGGCGTTCGGCGAGGTGCAGAGCATCGTGCCGGCCGGCCGCCGCGACCTTACACTCGAAGAAGTGTTCGGCTACGGCATGCGCGCGGGCCTGCCCCGATTCCTGTCGGCCTTCGAGCGACATCGCACGAAAGTCACGCTGATGATGTGCGGCCGCGCGGTCGAACGCTCGCCCGAATTCGCCCGCGCGTGCGTGGCGGCGGGGCACGAACCAGCGCTGCATGGCTGGCGCTGGACCTCCCACGTCGAATTCGACGATCCCGAGGCCGAGCGCGCGGAGATCCGGCGCGGCCGCGACGCGATCGAACGCGTCGTCGGCACGAAGCCGGTCGGGTTCATGTGCCGATCGAGCCAAAGTGCGCATACACGACGGCTGCTCGTGGAAGAAGGGTTTCTCTATGACTCGAACGCGCTCGACGACGACCTGCCCTATTGGGACCGCGAATCAGGTTCGCGGCCCATTCTGATCGTTCCTTACGCTTTCGACACGAACGACATGAAGTTCTACCACCCGACCGGCTTCCGCACGCCGGACGAATTTCTGCTTTATCTGCGCCGCGCGCTCGAAACGCTGCTGGCCGAGACGGACGCGGGCGCCACAAGACTCATGAATGTCGGCCTACATTTGCGTATCGCCGGCCGGCCCGCGCGGTTCTGGGCGGTCGAACGCTTTCTCGAAGATTTGGCTGCACTCGGCGACCGGGTCTGGGTCGCCACGCGCGCGGATATCGCGCGGGCATGGATCCGCGCGCAGCCCGCATGAGGCTTTTGCTCATCAATCCGAACACCAATCGGGCGACGACGGAAGCGATGGTCGAAATCGCGCGCGGATCGGATCCGCATGCGCGCGTCGACGGCGCAACCGTGCGCACCGGTGCGCCGCTGCTTGTCGACGAAACATTGCTTGCTAAGGGCGCGCAAGCAGTCGTCGATCTGGTGCGAACGAAGGATTTCACGGGCTTCGACGGCGGCATCGTCGCGGCATTCGGTGATCCCGGTCTCGAGGCCGCGCGCGCAATCTGTCGCATCCCGCTCGTCGGCATTGCGGAAGCGGCGATGGCGGAAGCGGCAGCCGGCCAGCGGCGCTTCGTCGTCGTCACGACAACCCCGCTTCTCGTGGACGCCATCGAACGCCGGGCCGCTGCCTACGGCCACAATGCCGCGTTCGGCGGCGTGCGGCTGACCGATGGCGACATCAATGCCCTGATGGCCGATCCGGCCGCACTCGAAGCCGCACTTGCGCGCGCGTGCGAACGCACGATCGCCGAAGACGGCGCCGAAGCGATCGTCATCGGCGGCGGTCCCTTGGCCGTCGCCGCGCGCGCGTTGGCCCCGCGATTCGCCGTGCCGATCGTCGAGCCGATTCCGGCGGCGATGCGCCTGCTGCGCGCGGCGCTGCCGCACCCCTAGCGCGATTTGGTCGGAGCGAGAGGATTCGAACCTCCGGCCTCTAGCTCCCGAACTTATGGGAAATCGCGCAATTTCAGTAGGAGTTGGAAGATTCTTCAGACTTTTTGGAACAGTTTGTAGAACCGCCCAGTGCTTCCAGACGCAATAGCTGTGGACTTCAGCTCTGTAGCATCTGCTCAATCGGTTTCATCCTCGCCCCTTTCACATTGAGGGTGAGCCGAGAACACTTCGGTACGAAAAACTACTCGAACGTTCCGATGCGCGCGCACGGCGAACACCGACAAACCCCGTCGGGTCAAAGATGGTCGAAATCGTCTTCAGTGAGACGGACAGTGACGCGATCAGCGCTGCGGACCGGCTGTTGCGGACGGAATTGCGGCGCCCCGTGCCCGCGACGGCCTGAGGCGCGCGAAACGCGTGCGGCAGTGTATTTGAATTCGGGGATCTTGCCGACCGGATCGAGTTCCGCGTTCGTCAGCCGGTTGGCCGGTGCCTCGCCGAAGCAGAAAGGCATGTAGATCATGCCGTCCGGCACGTCCGGATCGGCGCGCAGACTGATCTCAAGCGCGCCATGGCGCGTTTCAATGCGGACGGCAGCACCCTCGGCAAGTCCGTGCGCCTCGATCTCGCGCCGATTCATCGAAGCGATCGCGACGGGTTCGAGACTGTCGAGCATCGCGGCCCGACGCGTCATCGCCCCTGTGTGCCAATGTTCGAGCAGTCGGCCTGTGCTGAGCACCAGCGGATAGGCGGCATTGGTTTCCTCGCCCGGGCGCAGGAAATCGACGGGCACGAGACGCGCCCGGCGCGTCTTCGTGGGGAACCCGTCGCCGAACAGAATGTCGTGGCCGGCATGATCGGCATCGTCGGCGGGGTAGGTGACCGCGCCCTCGCGCAACAGCCGCGCCCACGGCAGACCGGCGAGCGAGGGCATCGTGGCGCGCATCTCCTCGTACACCTCATCCACGCCGGCATAGCGCCAGTCGAGGCCGATCCGCCGTGCAATCTCGACGATCAACTCCCAATCTTGCCGCGCATCGCCCGGCAGCGGGATGGCCGGTCGGCCGATCTGCACCTGCCGGTTTGTGTTCGTGAAGCTGCCCAACTTCTCGGCATGCGCCGAGGCCGGCAGGACCACGTCGGCCTGCCATGCCGTCTCGGTCAAGAAGATGTCCTGCACGACAAAATGTTCGAGCTTTGCAAAGGCGGCGCGCGCGTGCCTCTGGTCGGGGTCCGACATGGCCGGGTTCTCGCCCATCACGTACATGGCGCGAATCTCGTGCCGGTCGATCGCATCGATAATCTCGACCACGGTCAGGCCGCGCTTGGGATCGAGCGCGCGGTCCCAGCGCTTCTCGTAGTCCGCGCGGGCGCCCGCATTCTCGACCGGTTGGTAGTCCGGATACATCATCGGAATGAGGCCCGCGTCCGAAGCGCCCTGGACGTTGTTCTGGCCGCGCAGCGGATGCAAACCCGTGCCCGGCCGCCCGATCTGGCCGGTGATCAGGGCGAGTGCTATCAGGCAGCGCGCATTGTCGGTGCCGTGAATGTGCTGGGAAATGCCCATGCCCCAGAAGATGATCGAGCGCTTCGACGTGGCGTAGCGACGGGCGACGGCGCGAAGCGTGGCGGCATCGACGCCGCAGACCGGTGCCATGCGCTCGGGCGCATAATCCGCGACACGCGCGGCAAGTTCGTCGAATCCGTCCACGTTCGCCGCGACATAGACCGGGTCGTAGAGTTTCTCGGCCACGATCACATGCAGCAGTGCGTTCAGCAGCGCCACGTCGGTACCCGGCGTGAAGCGCAGCGCATGCTCGGCATGGCGCATCAGCGCCTGGCCACGCGGATCGATGACGATCAGGTGCGCGCCGCGCCGTGCCGCCTGCTTGAGAAACGTTGCCGCCACCGGATGGTTCTGCTCGGGCCTCGCGCCGATCACGACGATGCAGTCCGCTTCCTTCGCTGCGGCGAACGGGGCGGTGACTGCGGCCGAGCCCACGCCTTCGAGCAATGCCGCGACCGACGAGGCGTGGCACAGGCGCGTGCAGTGATCGACATTGTTGGTGCCGAAACCCTGGCGCACGAGTTTCTGGAAGAGATACGCCTCCTCGTTGGAGCCCTTGGCGGAGCCGAAACCGGCAAGCGCGCCGCCGCCGTAAGTGTCGCGCACGCGTTTGAGGCCTTCGGCGGCGCGGGAAAGCGCTTCTTCCCACGTCGCAGGACGAAACACGGCCCACGGATCTGCAGGATCGATGCGAACGTCGCCGGATTTGGGCACGCCGTCGCGCCGGATCAATGGCTGCGTCAGCCGGTGGGGATGGCGCACATAGTCGAACCCGAAGCGACCCTTCACGCACAGGCGTCCCTCGTTGGCCGGCCCTCCGCGCCCGTCGACCTGCACGATCGTATCGGCGACGATACCTACGCGCGTTTGGCAGCCGACGCCGCAGAAAGGGCACAGCGTGTCGACCGCGCGCTCGGGCAACGTCGTGCGATGCATTGCGGCCTTGTCCATGAGGCTTTTCTCGAGCAGCGCGCCCGTCGGGCAGGCCTGCACGCATTCCCCGCAGCCAACGCAAGTCGATTCGCCCATCGGATCGGCCAAGTCGAAGACCGGAGCCGTGTCGTGGCCGCGATGTCCCATGCCGATAACGTCGTTGACCTGCACCTCGCGGCACGCGCGCGCGCACAGGCCGCATGCAATGCACGCTGCGAGATTGACCGCGATCGCGGCGTGCGATGCATCGTGCCCGTCGGAGCATCGCTCGCGTTTCGGCAGTCGACCGGCGACAACGCCCAGTTTCTCCGCCCATTGCCAGAAAGGCGCGTCAGGGTCTGGGCTGTGGGCGCGTGCGGGCATGTCGCTGGCAAGCAGTTCGAACACCATGGCGCGGGCCTTCATCGCGCGCGGCGTGGCGGTCGAGACGTTCATGCCCGCGGCGGGCCTGCGGATACAGCTCGCCGCCAACACGCGCTCGCCGTCGATCTCGCACACGCAGGCCCGGCAGTTGCCGTCGGGCCGGTAGCCGGTGGAATCGAGATGGCACAGATGCGGAATCTCGTTGCCCTCGCGCTTGGCGACGTCCCAAATCGTCTCGCCCGGAGCCGCGACCACCGCCTTGCCGTCGAGCGTGAAGCCGATTGAACCACTCATCGCGACTTCGCGTCGGCAAAGAAGCGGAGCACGCTGCGCACCGGGTTGGGTGCAGCCTGGCCGAGACCGCAGATCGACGCATCGCGCATTACAGCCTCGAGATCGCCGAGCGTGTCCGCCGACCAGTCGTCGGCCGCAAGCAGCGCGGCCATCTTCTCGGTGCCCGCCCGGCATGGCGTGCACTGGCCGCAGGATTCGTCGCGGAAGAAGCGAATCAGATTTCCGGCGACGGCGCGCGGATTGTCGGCCTGGGACAGCACGATCACGGCATGGCTTCCGACGAACGCGCCGTGCGCGTCGAGCGTGCCGAAATCGAGCGGCAGGTCCGCAAGCCTTGCCGGCAGTATGCCGCCCGAGGCCCCGCCCGGAAGATAGCCGAGCAGTTCGTGGCCGGGCGCCATGCCGCCGCAGAATTCGTCGATCAACTCGCGCGCGGTGATGCCGGCCGGTGCGACCTTCACGCCGGGCGAGGCAACGCGGCCCGAGACCGAAAACGTTCGCTTGCCCTTGTGGCCGCGCCGCCCGGCATTCGCGAATTTCTCGGGGCCGTCCTCGAGAATTTCGCGCAGCCAGTGCAGCGTCTCGACATTGTGGTTAAGCGTGGGCCGCCCGAACAGACCGCGCTCGGCGATATAGGGCGGTCGATGGCGCGGCAGGCCGCGCCTGCCCTCGATCGATTCGATCATCGCGGACTCTTCGCCGCAGATATAGGCCCCCGCTCCGCGACGCAACTCGACATAGCCGGGTGCGACCAGCCCCGCGCGCTCAAGTGCTGCGATCCCGTCGCCGAGGATCGTGCGGACGGCCGGATACTCGTCGCGCAGATAGATGTAGATGCGTTCCGCCTCGACCGCCCACGCGGCGATCAAAGTCCCCTCGAGCATGCGATGAGGATCGCTTTCCAGATAGTGCCGGTCCTTGAAGGTGCCGGGCTCGCCCTCATCGGCGTTTACCGTCATCAGGCGCGGGGCTGGCTGGGCGCGCACACTCTTCCATTTGCGCACGACCGGAAAACCAGCGCCGCCAAGTCCCCGCAGGCCCGACGCGTCGAGGGCTGCGAACGTCGCCAAGCGCGCGTCGGGGGCTGCGCGCAGCCTTTCCAACAGCCGGTAGCCGCCCTTCGCACGATATGCGTCGAAGGCAATGTGGGGCGGAATCACGGCGTGCGCGTTGTCCAAGGCGATGGCGTTGGTGACGCGGTCCTGCGTGGCACTCTCGATCGCGTACTGGCCCAGCATCGCAGCGGGGGCGGCAGCGCAGCGCCCGATACAGGGGGCCCCGACGACACGGACTTTGGCGGGATCGGCGGCCGCACGCATCGCATGGAGCAGAGCCTCGGCACCCATCATCGCGCAGGACAGCGAGTTGCAGATGCGGAGCGTGCGGGCGGGCGGCGGCGGTTCGCCGTCCTTCACAACGTCGAAATGATGGTAGAAGCTCGCGACCTCATAGATTTCGGCTTCCGATAGGCGCATCTCGTGCGCGAGCGCATTGAGATGGCGCGCAGCGAGATGGCCGTAACGGTCCTGGATCAGATGCAGCTTCTCGATCAGCCGGTCGCGCGTGCGCGGTGCTGCACCGAGGAGCGCGCGCAGTTCCGCCAGCGCCGCCTCGTCCATCGCCCGGCCTTTCCGCCCGTTCTTTCGCTCGCCCCCGGCTTGCGACGGCATAGATACCGTTTCTCCCGCGTTTGGACCCACATTTTCCAGATGGGTCTTCGAAGCCGCCCAAACCGTAACATGATCGGCCCGACGCTCAAGCTAGGGGACCTTGAGGCATTGTACAATCCGGCGTGCCGCAGCGGACAAGCTTTGGGCCCAAGCCAGAAATCCTCCGAACGCGTCGCAACTATGCAGCGACGCGCTCACTCGGCGGCTTGACGGCCGCCTGCAAGCGCAACACGCGGACGTTTGTGGAAAGCACCGTCCTTCATGATCGCAAGCAGCCGGTCTTTGGATTGAAGGATGGAAACGTCTTGCGAGGGGTCGCCGTCGACAAGCAACAGATCGGCAAGGAAGCCGGCACGGATCTGGCCGAGATCGGCCATGCCCATGATTTCGCCGCCAGTCTTGGTCGCGCAAAGCAACGCCTCGCCGTGGCCGTAGCCGAACAGTTTCACGAACAGCTCGAGATCTTTGGCGTTCGTCCCCTGCGGCGTCCAGGCAAAGCCGTAGTCGCCGCCGGGTACGACGCGCACACCGCGACGGCGCAGCTTGTCGTAGGTCGCAGCGCAGGCTTCGAGTGCGCGCTTGATGCCGATGTCGGTCGCGACCTGCTCGGTGATGCCCCAGCGATTGGCATAGTACATGGTGTTGTAAAGGATGCCCACGGCGGGGCCGACGAACGTGCGGTGTTTTTCGCGCTCGAGCATGTCGATCGCTTCGTCGTCGGCGAATTCGCAATGGTAGATCACCTCGACGCCGCAGCGTATCGCGGCCTTTACGGACTCGCCGGCCCGGCAATGCGCGTTGACGCGCTTGCCGTAGGCTTGCGCCACTTCGACTGCGGCTCTTATCTCGGCGTCGTTCATGACCGTCATTGCGGCCTTCGCGGATTTGATGAAATCGTCACCCGAAATGTTGATTTTGACGTTGTCCACGCCTTCGCGCACGCACATGCGCGCGGCACGCCGCACCTCGTCGGGGCCGTCGGCGATGAGGGCGAAGGATTCGCGGTGCATGTGCATGCGGCGCTCGTCGCCGAGCCCGCCCGTCACGGTGATTTCGGGGCTCGCCGCGCGCAGGCGCGGGCCGGCAATGCGCCCCGAATCGATCTCGTTGCGGATCACGACGTCGAGCCGGACCTTGGCCGAGGCCGCACCGTAGAGCGAGGTGAACCCGGCATCGAGCATCGCGCGCGCATTGTGCATCGTGACCAGCACATGTTCTTCGGGCGGGATGTCGCCGATCTCGACGGTCGTGGCGGCGTTCGAGAACGACGGGTGCGCGTGCCCTTCGACGAGACCCGGGATCAAGGTGCAGCCGGCCGCGTCGATCGTCTCGGCGCCGTCGCGCGGCAGCCGCTCGCTGCCCTTGGCGACTTTCGAAATGCGGTTGCCCTCGACCAGCACTTCGCCCGGATACGTAGCCGCACCGGTCGCATCCCACACGCCGACATTCACAAATAATGTGCGATTCATGGCGATTTCTCTCCCGATGTTTGGCGCGTCTTATGCGTCGCCGTCGCAAGAATGTGCGCACACGCGGGGCGAAATTCAACTGCGGCAAATGACCGTACAATCTTGCACTGCGGCAAATTCCAAATAAAAACTGTATAATTTAAGGTAACATTTTTATGGAGAGGTTGGTGCAAAACAGAGCGCATTCTCATATAACGAAGCGTGCCGCGAACGACGGATGTCGGAATCCAACCGACACCGGTGAATGCGGCTTGCAGGAGAGACGCCGGCCTTGACGTTGCAATTGACCCTCACGATTCTGCTCAACGGCCTCACGCTCGCTGCCCTTTACTTCATTGTGGCCAGCGGTTTCTCTTTGATTTTCGGGCTCATGCGCACGGTCAACATGGCGCACGGCTCGCTTTACATGGTTGGCGCCTATGTCGGCTATGCGGTTTTCGAGCCGCTGTACGACCAGGACGTCTGGTACGCATGGTATGTCGGCCTCGTCGCTGGCATGGCAATTGCGGCCGTTCTCGGCGTTGCGATGCAAAAGACCGTTCTGGGCTGGATGCAGGGGCAGGAGCTGCGCCAGGCGCTGGTGACGATCGGCATTTCGATCATCGTTGCCGACCAGCTGCTCGCAAATTTCGGCGCCACGTCGCGCCAGTTCTTTGCGCCCGACGCGATTTTCGGTGCCTCGTTCGTGCCCGGCGTCGGCCGTTATCCGACTTTCCGCCTGTTCCAGATCGGCGTCGCGATCGCCGTCGGTATCGGGCTTTGGCTGTTGCTCAATCGCACCAAGGTCGGGCTCATGATCCGGGCCGGCGTCGACGACCGAGACATTCTGTCGGCGTGCGGCGTCAATGTGCCGCTGGTCAATATCGTAGTCTTCGCGCTGGGCGCGGCGTTGGCCGGGCTTGGCGGGGTTATCGGAGCGACCGCGCAGCCGTTGGCGCAAGGCGTCGATGGACGGTTCTTGCTGATCTCGCTCGTGGTGGTGATTGTCGGCGGCATGGGCTCGATCACCGGTACCGCGATCGGCGCGATCCTCGTTGGATTGGCCGAACAGGTCGGACAAGCCTTGTTTCCGACCTACTCGGTCATTTTGACCTTCGTGATCATGGTGGTGGTACTCGCCTTGCGCCCGCAAGGCATCATGGGGCGCGCACGATGATCGCATGGCTGCAATCGCGCGCCGGGCTATGGACGGCCGGAGGCTTTGCCTTCCTGCTCGTGCTGCCGGCGATCCTGCCCGAATTGATGCCGGCCAATCAGGCGAGTTTCTGGCTCGGCAACATTTTCGGGCGCGCGATCGTATTCGGCATCATCGCGATGTCGCTGACGTTCCTCGCCACCTATGGCGGCTTCGTGTCGCTTGCCCAAATGAGCGTGGCGGGCGTGGCAGGCTACGTCGTTGCCATAACGGTCAACGGTGCGGCCCCCAGCATCGTCGGCGGCCTCGCGTATATGACGGCCATTCCGCTCGGGATCGTCGCGGCCGTTCTGGCAGCTTTGTTCGTCGGCGTCGTGTCGGTGCGTACGCGCGACATCTATCTGCTGATGATCACGCTGGCCTTGGCGATGGGGTTCTTCCGGTTCGTCGAAACCAACATCGCCTGGTTCAACGGCTACGAGGGTATTCGCAACGTCCTCGGCCCGACCGTGTTCGGCCTGCCGTTTCGCGATCCGCACGTCATCTACTACGTGTCGCTTCTGCTCGCGGCAACGCTTTATGGCGGCGTGCTCTATCTCGTGCGCAGCCCGTTCGGGCTCGTGCTGCAGGGTATTCGCGACAATCCGCGGCGCATCGCGGCCCTTGGCTACAATGTGGCGCTGCATCGGGTTGCGGCGTTCGGTGTGGCGGGTTTCATCGCGGGCTGCGGCGGCGTGATGATGACGATCTACAATATCGGCATTTCTCCCGGCTCGGTCGGCCTCGGTGCCACCATCAACGTGCTGATCATGAGCGTAATCGGCGGCCTTGGCCATCCGATAGGCGCCTTCATCGGCTCGCTGATCTTCGCCTTCTTCGACACGTTCGCCGCCACGATCTACGACCGCAACCGCTTCAACACGCTGATCGGCGTCGTGTTCTTGGCCATCGTACTTGTCTCACCCGACGGCGTGATCGGCTTGGCGAAGCGCAGCTACGCCTATCTCAAAGCCAAATCCGCACCGCAACGCTGGGACAAACCGACTTAAGGAGCCGACACCAACGCGCAATCGGCGCCAAGGTTCCGCGCCGTTTGCGTCCGAAAAACGGAACCGAAAACAAAATGGAGGAAACCCCCGATGACGATTCGCGTTTCTCGCCGCCGCGCCCTGCAGGGTGCAGGCGCACTGGCCGTCGCCGCTGCAACCCTTAAAGCCCCCGCCATCGCCCAAAACGCGCCGATTCGCATCGGCTCGGTCGCCACGCTCGAAGGTCCGTTCGCAACCGGCGGGCAGGATGCCTACCGCGCAATGGAAATGCTGTTCCAAGCCGAAAACATGACGATCGGCGGACGGCGCATCGAATGGATTCGCGAATCCTCGAACGCCCAGGCCGATGTGGCGCTGGCGCGCGCGCGCAAGCTGATCGAGCAGGACAACGTCGATTTCATCATCGGCCCGCTGTCGGGTGCCGAAGGGATCGCGCTCAAGGACTATTCGGCGACGCTGAACGGCAAGACGATCATCAACGGCGGTTCGGGTGCGGCCGACACCACGCTGCGTAACCCGTCGCGAAACTTCTTCCGCTTCAACACGGACGGCACGCAGTGGATGGCCGGTCTCGGTACCTATGTGCGCCGCACGCTCAACGTCAGCGAAGTCACGATCGTGGCCGGCGACTACGCGTTCCCATACGCGCAAGTCTTCGGCTTCAGCCTCGAATTCTGCCGACTGGGCGGCAAGGCGAACTATCTGTGGGCGCCGCTCGGCACCACCGACTTCGCCTCGCAGATCGCGCAGATTCCGCGCAGCTCGGGGGCTCTCGTCGTCGTGCATGGCGGCACCGACGGGTTGGCGTTCATGACCCAGTACGCGCAGGCGGGCGGCAACCTGCCGCTCATCGGCGGCTCGATCATGGCCGACGCGACCATGATGTCGGCGCGCGGGCCCCATCGCCGCCTAATGGTGGGCATGGTGTCCGGCGGTCCCGTGGCCGACGTGATCGACGACCCGCAATGGAACGATTTCGTCGCCCGCTACAAGCGCATGCCGGGCGCCTTCCCCTCGCCCTCTATCCACGCCGTTAACTTCGCCACGAACACGATGGCGGCGATCCTTGCGCTCAAGCAGGTCAACGGCGACCTGTCGGGCGGGCAGGCGGCGTTCCAGCGCGCGTTGCAGGGCCTCAAATTCAAGGCGCCGACGGGCGCAGAGGTCTCGCTCGACCACAACCGTCATGCGATTTCGGACGTGTTCTTGAACCGCATCGAGGAGCGCAACGGCCAGCCCACGACCGTCGCGTTCCAGCGCGCCACCCAGATCAACCAGACTCTGGGCGTGCCGGAAGCGCAGTTCCTGGCGTTGGGCGCACCGTCGCGCAACAACCCGGGCTGCGTGGCGGCCTCCTGAGGCGAAAGGACGGGGGGACCGGGCTTCCGGTCCCCTCGCCCGTTCTCTCTTTCCGCAAAACGCCATGTCGCAATCCCCCGCCATCGAACTCAAAAATGTCGGCCGCCGCTTCGGCGCACTCCAAGCGGTGCGCGACGTCACGTTCGACGTTGCACGCGGCGAGCGGCATGCAGTACTCGGCCCCAACGGCGCGGGCAAAACCACGTTGTTCAACACGATCTGCGGCGATTTTCCGCCGACCGCCGGATCGATCAAGCTGTTCGGCGAGGAAATCTCCCATATTCCCGCCCACCGCCGCGCCCGGCGCGGCATCGGGCGCACCTATCAGCAATCTCTGCTCTTCGACGGGCTCAGCGTGCGCGACAATCTTTTTGTCGCTGTGCGCGGCGTTCAGCCCAACCGCTTTAGTTTTCTTGTGCCGCGCCGCGACGACGCGTTCCTGGCCAAGGCGCGCGAGGTGGCCGAGCGCGTGCGCTTGAGCCACGTGCTCGACATTGCGGTCGGCGACCTCAGCCACGGCCAGCGCCGCCAGCTCGAAGTCGGCATGGCGTTGGCGTCCGATCCCAAGCTGCTGATGCTCGACGAGCCGGCCGCCGGCCTGTCGCCCGTCGAACGACCGGAGCTGTCGAAACTTCTCAAAGACCTGCCGCGCGACCTCACCATCGTGCTGATCGAACACGATATGGACGTGGCCCTGCCCTTCGCCGATCTGGTGACGGTGATGAAAGACGGGGCCGTCGTCGTATCCGACACGCCCGACCGCATCCAGGACGACCCGGTCGTGCACGAAATCTATCTCGGCCATGGCGGCCACAAACACTGAGGGATCCGATGCCGCGCTTCGAACGCAAAGACCTGATGGCGAAATTCAAGGCAATGGCCAAAAAGCGCGTGCCGATCGTCGGCGGCGGTGCGGGCACGGGCCTTTCGGCCAAGTGCGAGGAGAAAGGCGGCATCGACCTGATCGTCATCTATAATTCGGGTCGCTACCGCATGGCCGGGCGCGGCTCGCTTGCCGGTTTGCTCGCCTACGGCAACGCCAACGAAATCGTCAAGGATATGGCGCGCGAAGTGCTGCCGGTCGTCGAACGCACGCCCGTTCTGGCGGGCGTCAACGCGACCGATCCGTTCGCGCTGATGGACCATCTGCTCGACGAACTCAAAGCGCTCGGCTTTTCCGGCGTGCAGAATTTCCCCACAGTCGGCCTCATCGACGGCACGTTCCGCGCCAATCTCGAAGAGACAGGCATGGGCTACGGCCACGAGATCGACATGATCGCCAAGGCCCGCGCCAAGGACATGCTGACCACGCCCTACGTGTTCAGCGCCGACGGAGCCGCCGCGATGACCAAGGCAGGCGCCGATATCGTCGTGGCGCATCTCGGTCTCACGACCGGCGGCTCGATCGGGGCGGAGACTGCCCTCAAGCTCGCGGACTGTCCCAAGCTCGTTGATGAATGGGCCGAAGCCGCCAAGCGCGTGCGCAAGGACGTGCTCGTGCTGTGCCACGGCGGTCCCATAGCGATGCCCGAAGACGCGCAGTACGTTTTGCGCAACACCAAGAACTGCCACGGCTTCTACGGCGCCTCGTCGATGGAACGCCTGCCCACAGAAGTCGCCCTGGTCGAGCAGACCAAACGCTTCAAAGCGCTGAGGTTCTGACGATGGCGCGCGCCTACGCGAGCACGGTGATCGACGCACCGGTCGAGAAAGTTTGGAGCCTCCTGCGGGACTTCAACGGCCTGCCGAACTGGAATCCGGCGGTCGCGCGCAGCCGCATCGAAGACGGGCTGGCGGCCGACGTGGTCGGCTGCGTACGCAGCTTCCATCTGCGCGACGGCACGCATGTGCGCGAGCGCCTGCTCACGCTCGACGACGCCAAGCGCGTGCTTGCCTACAATTTCGAAACGCCGGCCTTTCCGGTCGGCGATTATGTGGCAACGCTCAGCGCCGTGCCCGTCACCTCGGGCGACCGCTGCTTCGTCGAATGGGAAGCCCACTTCGTCGAAGCGGCGGCGGACGCCGGCAAATACGAAGCCGTCATTTCCAAAGACGTCTTCGCGGCGGGACTTTCGGCCCTGCGAACCAAGGCTGCGACGGCGCCCACGCCGCCGGGCGCGCGACGCTGGAAAGGGCGCCGACCGGCCAAAGTCTTCTGCTCGAGCGTGATAAGCGGGCCTGCCGCCAAAGTGTGGCCAATCCTGCGCGATTTCGCCGGCATGGGGGCGTGGCATTCGGACATTTCGCGCATGCACATGCTCGACGGAAAACGGTCGGACCATGTCGGTGCGACGCGCGACTTCTTGTTCGGCGAAGGGCGGCTGCACGAAGAGCTGCTGCATCTATGCGACCGCACGATGAGCTTTTCCTACCGCATCAATATGAGCCCCCTCCCGTGGCTCGAATACGTTGCGGGTGCGCGCATCTGGCCGGTCACCGATGCGGACGCGACCTTCGCCGTTTGGACGGCCGACTGGGATGCGAGCGCGAACGACGATGTCGAGCTCATTCCCAAGGTCCACAACGACGTATTCCAGAAGGCTTTCGACACGATCAACGCCAAGTATTTCGCCGGCGGTGCGCGATGAGCACGCAAATCGTCGAGCGCATGGTAGTCGAGATCGACGGCACGGGCGACCCCGTGGTGCTAATCCACGGGCTCGGCGGCACGTCGAACGTGTGGACTCCGCTGATGCCGGTCTTTACGGGGCGCGCGCGCGTGATCCGCTTCGATCTGCCGGGCTCCGGCCGGTCCCCGCTCGGGTCGAGCGCGCTGTCGATCCAAGCCTTCGTCGATCGCATCGCCAAGGCCATGCGCGTGCTGGGCGCCGAGCGCGCGCGCGTGGCAGGCCATTCCCTGGGCACGATCGTGGCGGCCCATCTTGCGCAGCAGCATTCCGATCTGGTCCGCGACCTCGTGCTGCTCGGCGCCTTGCCCGCGCCGCCGGAGCCCGCGCGCGCGGGCCTCAAAGCGCGCGCGGCCAAAGTGCGCGAGGATGGGATGGCCGCCATCATCGATCCGCTGATCGAAGCCGCCTTGTCGCGCGACACCCGCGAGAAGAATCCGCTCGCCGTCGCCTATGTGCGCGAGAGCGTGCTGCGCCAGGATCCGGCGGGCTACGCGGCGACCTGCGAAGCGCTGGCAGCCGCGCACAGCGCTGACTTTGCGCGCATCGGCAAGCGCGCGTTGCTGGCGACGGGCGAAGACGACGCGATCGGCACGCCCGCCATGTCGCGCGACATCGCGGCACGGCTGCCGCAGGCGCACGCGGAAATCTTGCCGCGCACGGGGCATTGGACGCCGATCGAACGGCCGACCGAAATCGCCCGTGCCGTTTCGCAATTCTGGTTCGGACGCTAGGGGAGAGCAAGAATGGACGGCATTCTGTTCGCGAATGTGCGGGTGATCGACGGGTCGGGCGACTATCCGTTTCCGGGCGAAGTGCTGGTCGAGGGCAATCGCATCAAGCGTGTGGCGCGCGGCACCCGCGCGATCGCGACCAAGGGCGTCACGGTCATCGACGGCGCGGGTGCGACGCTGATGCCCGGCATGATCGAAGCGCACACGCACCTGTCGTGGAACGACCAGCCGAGTCTCGAGGCGATTTTCCGCATGCCGCCCGAAGAGCACACGCTGGACGCGGCCCGCATCGCCAAGATCTACATCGACCATGGCTGGACCTCGGCCGTCGGGGCGGCGGCGGCCAAGCCGCGGCTCGACGTGGTGATCCGCAACGCCATCAATGCGGGCCAGATTCCGGGGCCGCGCTACCTTGCCAATGGCCAGGAGATCGGCACGCTGGGCGGCCTTGGCGACACCACGCCCCCGCATGTCGACCATCCAGGCTTGAGCTTCGGCTGCATCGTTTCGGGCCCGCACGAGATGCGCAAGGCCGTGCGCACTTTCATCAAATACGGCGTCGATCTTCTGAAGATCAACCTGTCGGGCGAGGAAATCACAGGCGTAGGCGCCGAAGAAACGCCGATGAGCGACGAGGAAGTCGCCGTCGCCGTCTCCGAGGCGCACCGGCGCGGCAAACGCATCTGCGCGCATGCGCGCTCGGCGCAGTCGGTCAAGATGTGCGTGCGCCACGGCGTGGACATCATCTACCACGCAAGCTTTGCCGACGAAGAAGCGCTCGACATGCTCGAAGCGCGCAAGGACAAGCACCATTTCGCGCCGGGTCTCGCTTGGCTGATCCGGACCGCGCGCGACGCGAGCGCTTGGGGCATCAATCCCGGTTCGCCGCTCGCCCAAGCGTACGAGCGCGAACTCGTCGCCGCGATCGACGTGTGCAAGAAAATGCACAAGCGCGGCATACGCGTGCTGCCGGGCGGCGACTACGGCTTTGCCTGGACGCCGCACGGCACCAACGCGAAAGACCTGCAGTACTTCGTCGAACTGCTCGGCTTCTCGCCGATGGAAGCGCTCCTATCGGCGACCAAACATGGCGGGGCGATCATGGGCATGGCCAACGAGCTCGGCCAGATCAAGGAAGGGTTCCTCGCCGATCTGCTGCTCGTGGACGGTGATCCGCTTGCTGACATCCGTATCCTGCAGGACAAGGAGCGGCTGCTCGCGATCGTCAAAGACGGCAAGTTCCACAAGGCGCCGCATGTTGCGGGCGCCCGTCCGCGGATGTGAACGCCATGGCCGCAAAATCCAAAACCGCGTCGCCGGTTCCGGTCTTGCAGGTAACGGACTTGGAGGTCCATTTCGGCCTAGCCCACGTGCTGCAGGGAATTTCGCTGACCCTTGAGCGCGGCGTGCTGGGCTTGATCGGCCGCAACGGCATGGGCAAGACAACGCTCTGCCAGACGATCCTGGGGCTCAAGCCTGCGACGTCGGGTTCGGTCAAGTTCATGGGCAGGGAAGTGCTGGGGCTGCCCGCCAACGAGATTTCCAATCTCGGCATCGCTTACGTGCCGCAGGGGCGGCGCACCTGGCCGAGCCTGACGGTCGACGAGCATTTGCGCCTCGTGGCGCAGAAACGCCCGCCCAAGGGCGGTTGGACCGTCGCGCGCGTCTACGACACATTCCCGCGTCTGGCCGAGCGGCGGCGCAACGGCGGCACGCAGCTCTCGGGCGGCGAGCAGCAGATGCTCGCGATCGGGCGCGCCTTGCTGCTCAATCCGCGTCTGCTCGTCATGGACGAACCGACCGAGGGCTTGGCACCCGTCATCGTCGATCAGGTCGAAGAATTGCTGAAAAAACTGGCGGCCGAAGGTTCGATGGCGGTACTTCTGGTCGAGCAGAATCTTGGCGTGGCGACTGCCACCGCCGAGCGCGTGGCGATCGTCGTGAACGGTCGCATCGCGCGCGAATTGCCGGCGGCCGAATTGGCGGCCGACCGTGCTCTGCAAGAGCGCCTGCTTGGCGTGCACAGCCATGCGGCGGACGAAGCAGCGCCCGCGTCGGCACCGGCGCAAATCGAAACGCCGAGCGAGGAAGTTTCTGCGCCCGCGCAAGTCTTGCGGGTCGTGCGGCGCGCAAGCGAAACCTCGACCGAGGCCGGGCCCGGCTTTTCGGCGGCGCGTGCGCCGACCCGCTGGTCGCATGGCAATCCGCTGGCCGACCGCGCGGCGGCTTTGGGGCCGAGTGCCCCCGCCGCCGAACCGCAAGAAGCGCCGCCCCCGCCCCTGCCCAGCCCCGGTCAGATGGCAGGACGCAACGTCTATGTCGCGGGCACCTACGACACCAAGGCGCGCGAACTTCTCTATATCAAGGGTCTGCTCGACCGGCTCGGGGTCAAGACCGTCTCGGTCGATCTATCGACGTCGCGCAAACCCTCGCCCGCCGATGTCTCGCCGCAGGAGGTGGCGCGCCACCATCCCAAGGGCATCGCCGGCGTGTTCTCCGACGATCGCGGTGCGGCCGTCTCAGCCATGGCGCAGGCGTTCGAGCGGTTCGTCGCCGCGCGCCGCGACATTGCGGGCATGATTTCGGCGGGCGGTTCGGGCGGCACGTCCCTTGCGACGCCGGGGATGCGCCGGCTTGCCGTGGGCGTGCCCAAGATCATGGTCTCGACGGTCGCCTCGGGCGACGTAGGGCGCTATGTCGGACCCGCCGACATCATGATGATGTATTCGGTCGTCGATGTGCAGGGGCTCAATCGCATCTCCGAGCAGGTTCTGGCCAACGCCGCCCATGCCATGGCGGGCATGGTCGCCAACAAGCCCAAAGTCTCGGCCTATGCCAAACCCGCCCTCGGCATGACCATGTTCGGCGTGACCACGCAGTGCGTGCAGGAACTTCAGCGACTGCTTTCGCCGCGCTACGACTGTCTCGTCTTCCATGCGACCGGCACCGGCGGCCAGTCGATGGAGAAGCTCGTCGATTCAGGATTGCTCGCAGGCGTCGTCGATGTAACCACGACCGAAGTCTGCGATCTGCTGATGGGCGGCGTATTTCCGTGCACGGAGGACCGCTTCGGCGCAATCGCGCGAACGCAGGTTCCCTATGTCGGTTCGTGCGGCGCGCTCGACATGGTGAATTTCGGGCCGCTCGACACGGTGCCGGCCAAGTATCGCGGGCGCAATCTCTACGTCCACAATCCGCAGGTCACCTTGATGCGTACGACGGCCGAAGAAAACGCGCGCATCGGCCAATGGATCGCCGAAAAGCTCAACACATGCGGCGGGCCCGTGCGCTTTCTCCTGCCCGAAGGCGGGGTGTCGCTGATCGACGTGCCCGGCAAACCTTTCCACGATCCCGCCGCCGACAAAGCCCTGTTCGACGCGCTTGCCAGGCACCTGAAACAGACCGCCGACCGCAAGCTTCTGCGCCTGCCCCACGCCATCAACCATCCGGCCTTCGCAAAAGCGCTGGCCGACACGTACCTGCAACTCGTGCCCGCACCTGCGGGTGCCGCCGCCCGCGCCTGAAGAAAACGAGGAGGACACCATGTCTGGGTTTGGAACCTTCATCATGACCTTGATCGTCGCCGCGGCGATCGTCGCGGTCGTGGTCTGGCTGCTGTCGTGGCTCTATCGCCGCTCGACCAAAGAAGTATCGTTCGTGCGCACCGGCTTCGGCGGGCAGAAGGTCGTGGCTAACGGCGGCGCGCTCGTGCTGCCAATCCTGCACGAGACGATCCCGGTCGGCATGGGCACCACGCGACTGGAAGTGCGGCGCGCGCGCGAAACCTCGCTCATCACGCGCGACCGCATGCGCGTCGACGTGACGGCCGAGTTCTATGTGCACGTGGCGCCGAGCGACGAGGCGATCGCCAAGGCCGCCCAGACGCTCGGCCATCGCACGATGCAGCCCGAGGCGCTGCGCGAGCTCATCGAGGGTAAATTCGTCGACGCGCTGCGCACGTCGGCCGCCGAGATGACGATGGAAGAGATGCACGAAAAGCGCGGCGAATACGTGAAGCGCGTGCGCGCGGCGGCCGCCGAAGATCTCGTGCTGAACGGCCTCGAACTCGAGACCGTCTCACTGACCGCAATGGACCAGACGGCGCTCGAATTCTTCAATCCTTCAAACGCGTTCGACGCCGAGGGCATGACGCGTCTTACCGAACAGATCGAGCGGCGCAAGAAGATCCGCAACGACATCGAACTCGACACGCTCGTGCAGATCCGCAACAAGAATCTCGAGGCAGAGAAACTCACGCTCGATATCGACCGCGAGAGCGAATACGCCAAGCTTGCCCAGGAACGCGAACTCGAGATCCGGCGCGCCGAACAGCGCTCGGATCTCGTGCGCGAACGCGCTCAGCAGGAGCAGACGGCCGAGCAGGCGCAGATCGCCGCGCGCGAGCAGATCGAACGCGCGCGCATCGCGATGGAACGCGCCCTCGACGAAGAGCGCATCGCGCGCGAACGCGCCGTGCAAGAAATGGAGATTTCGCGCCGCCGCACGCTCGAACTGGCCGAGCAGCTTCGCGCCGTCGCGGTCGCTGAAGCGAGCAAAGCGCAGTCGATCGCCCAGGCTGAGGCCGACCGGGCGCGCGCCGAGGCCGTTGCGGCCGAAGAGCGCGTATTCTCCGCACGCGAGATCGAGCAGGCCGAGCGGCGCAAGCAGATCGAACTGATCGGCGCGCGCCAGGAAGCCGAGCGCGAGGCGATCCGCCTCACGCTTGCGGCCGAAGCCGACAAGACAGCTGCCGGCGACCGTGCGGCCGCACTGCGCGTTGCCGCGGAAGGCGAGGCCGACGCGGAGAAGATCCGCGTCGCGGCGCTCAATCTACGCAATGCCGCCGAAGCCGCAGGCTTGCGCGGAATGAACGAAGCGCAGAACGTCCTCACCGATGCGGCCCGCGCGTCGGCCGCGCGCCTGCGCCTCATCGACAAGCTCGAATCGATCGTGCGCGAGAGTGCTCGACCGATGGAGAATATCGACTCGATCCGCGTGCTGCATGTGGAGGGGTTGGGCGGTTCGGCACCTGCCGCAGGCGGCGACGCCGGGCCCGCAAATCTGCCCGAATCGATCGTCAATTCGGCGTTGCGCTACCGCGCGCAAGGACCGCTGATCGACTCGCTGCTGCGCGAGCTGGGCATTCCCGGTGCGGCGTCCGGCAAGATCGCCGACGGGCCGATGACCACGGAGACCCAGCCGCGCGACGCGAGCGCGTGATCCCATGCCCAAAGTCTACGTCTCCAGCGTGATCGACGCTTCGGCCGAACGCGTTTGGCGCGAGGTGCGCGACTTCTCGTCCCTGCCCAAATGGGTTCCGGCCGTGGCCGAGTGCCGTATCGAGGGCAACGCGCCCGCCGACCAGATCGGCTGCGTGCGCGCCTTCAAACTCAAGGACGGCGGCATGTTGCGCGAGAAGCTGCTGGCGCTGTCGGACTACGATTTTTCGACGACCTATTCGATCCTCGAATCGCCGATGGCGGTCGAAAACTACGTCGCGACCTTGCGCCTCGTGCCGGTGACCGACGGCGAGCGTTGCTTCGCCGAATGGACGGCCGAGTTCGATTGCGATCCGACGCGCGCCGAAGCGTTGGTCGACCAGATCGGCCGCGGCGTGTTCCAGGCCGCTTTCGACGAATTGAAGCGCCGCGTGGCGCGGCGCTAAGCAAGAACGGATGGTCGAGGTCGTCTGCTCCACCGTGATCGACGCGCCGCTTGAAGCGGTGTGGGCGGTGCTGCGCGATTTTTCCGGCGCCGGGCCGATCCCAGGCAGTAACCTTGCAGGTGCGCTCGAGGGCGGCCGCACGGCCGCCGCGGTGGGTGCGACGCGCGCGGCGGCGACGCAAAGCGGTGCCGCACTGCGCGAGCGCCTGATCGATCTCGACGACCGCAAGCACACTCTAAAAACCTGCCTTGTCGATACGCCTTTGCCGCTCTACGGCTACGTGGCGCACCAATTCTTGCGTCGCGTGACCGACGGCGACCGCACCTTCTGGCAATGGCGCGCCAGCTTCGCGACCGATCCGCAGCGCCGCGACGATTTTGCCGCCCGCATCGCCGAGGACGTGATGGCAGCGGGCTTCGCCTCGGTGCGCGCGCGCGTGAGCCGCACGCGCAGCGCGGGCAGCGAACCGGCGGTGATGCGCGTGGCCCGCGCGGCAACGGCCGCAACGGCCACGGCCCCGGGCCCGCTCGAAGCCGCGATCGTCCAGGTCAGTCGACATGGCGGTCCGGAAGTGCTCGAAAATGCCCGCGCCAACGTACTGCCGCCCGGCCCCGGCCAGGTGCGCGTGCGGCACAGTGCCATCGGCATCAACTATATCGACGTCTATTGCCGCACCGGGGCCTATCCGTTGCTCGCCCCGCCCGGAGTGCCGGGCATGGAAGCGGCAGGGATCGTCGTCGATGTGGGCGAAGGCGTCGTCGGGTTCCTGCCCGGCGACCGCGTGGCCTACGCCGCCCCACCGGTCGGCGCTTACGCCAGCGTCCGCAACATCGCGGCCGACGCGCTCGTGCTGGTACCGCCATCGATCGACGACGAAACCGCCGCAGCCGCGATGCTGAAGGGTTTGAGCGCGGAGTATCTGCTGCACCGCGTGCACCGCGTGCGCGAAGGCGACCGCGTTCTGGTCCATTCGGCCGCCGGCGGCGTCGGGCTTCTGCTGTGCCAATGGGCGAAGAAGCTCGGCGCGGTCGTCGTTGGAACCGTCTCGTCGGCCGACAAAGCCAGGCTCGCGCGCGACCATGGCTGCGACTACCCGATCGTGTCGCGCGGCACGGGCTTTCTGAAGGCCGTGCAGGACGCCACGAAGGGAAAAGGCTGCGACGTGGTCTATGACGGCATCGGCAAGGCAAGCTTCCTCGAATCCTTCGAGGCACTCGCAATGTGCGGCCATCTCGTCAGCTACGGTCAAGCGTCGGGGCCGCTCGATCCTGTCGATCCCGCGATCTTCTCGCGCAAAAGTGCGAGCCTGACGCGGCCGGTGCTGTTCCACTACACGGCCGATCCCGAAACATTGCGCGCGATGGCCGCCATTCTGTTCGCCGCGATCGACGCGGGCCTGCGGGCCGCCCCGCGCCAGCGCTACCCGCTGTCGCAAGCAGCACAAGCGCACCGCGATCTCGAAGGCCGCCGCACGGTCGGCGCCAGCATTCTCGTGCCGTGACGTTTCGACAAACCCCCGAACACAGGACGATTCCCCGATGAAACTTGCGCGCTTTGCGGTCGACGGAAAAACGGCGATCGGCGTGGTCGATGCCGAAAAAGGCACTGTGCAAGCGCTCGCGCCGCACGCGGACGACATGGTGCGGATCGTCGAGGCGCATGCGCAGCCTGCCCAAACGCTCAAGACGGCGGGTCCGATCCGCGCACTTGCCGAGGTTGCGATTCTGGCGCCGCTGCATGCGCCGCGCCGCAATATCATCTGCGTGGGCAAAAACTACCGCGAGCACGCGGTCGAGTTCGCGCGCTCGGGCTTCGAAGCGGGTGCGGTCGCGGGTGCCGAGGTCGACGCCTATCCCGCCGTGTTCAGCAAACCCGCCAGCACGATCTGTGCGGCAACCGATGCCGTAAGTCTGCACGCGCAAGCCACGTCCGCGGTCGACTACGAGGGCGAATTGGCCTTCGTCATCGGCAAGCGAGGCAAGGACATCCTCAAGGAGAATGCGTATTCGCACATCTGGGGTTATGTCGCGATCAACGATGTTACGGCGCGCGACCGGCAGAGGAACCACAAACAATGGTTTCTGGGCAAAGCCCTCGACAGGTTCTGCCCGATGGGACCGTGGATCGCCACTGCCGACGAGGTGGATGCCGAAAATCTCACCCTCAAGACCTGGGTCAACGGCGAGTTGCGCCAGAATGCCAACACGCGCGATCTGCTGTTCGACATCCCGACCTTGGTCGCCACGATCTCGAGCGGTCTGACGCTGGAGCCCGGCGACATCATTGCGACCGGAACGCCCGTCGGCGTCGGCATCGGCATGAAGCCGCCGGTGTTCCTGAAGACCGACGACGTCGTAACGATCGAAGTCACAGGCTTGGGCCGCTTGCACAACCGCTTTTTCTAGAACGCTGCGAGAGGCGGTCGAAGGGCGCCGCGCGCAAAACAACGCGCCGCAGTGCACGAAGCTGGGACGATTCGGCCTAACGGCTCTCGCCTTTGTCCCACGTCCGTCCAGGTCTTTCGATTGAACCGGACGAACGGCCCTGCCGATGGTCGGAGCGAGAGGATTCGCACCTCCGGCCCCTAGCTCCCGAAATATTGGATTATTCAAAGAATCCAATACCGGTTTGTGCTTTTCAGTCTCTTTTGGGCCCAATCATTTCTTGTAGTCTCGTCGTCTGAAGTTGTTGGGCGAGGATCTCCATCGCTTTGCGAGCGCTTCCAAGCGCGTGCGCGCGTTCGTCGAGGAAAGCGGCACGGACTTGCGTGAATTCGGCAAGCACAGCTGCCTCATCAAAGCTGCGGATGCGCCCCTCGCGATAGATCCAGTCGCCGCCGACCATTGTTGCGCGCACCTGATGCGCGCCGCCGTGTCGGACGAGAGCTTCGACATTCGTCTCAAGCGCAGAGACGGCTGCACCCGACAGGTCCAAGACTACAAGATCGGCCATATAGCCCGTTTCGATGCGGCCCGTGCGGCCCGAAAGGCCCGCCGCCCGCGCGCCGCCTTCGGTCGCCATGCGCAACGCCGTTTCGGCGCGCGGCCACGATCGCCAGTCCGTGCCGCTGCGCCCGATCATCGTGGCAAGCCGCATCAACTCGAACATATCGGCGGTGCCCCCCGTATTTGCTGAATCGCTGCCAAGTGCGAGGGGCACGCCGCGCGCCTCGAGATCGGCAAGGGGCAGAATGCCGGATCCCAGCATCAAATTGCTCGCGGGATTGTGGACGACCGTCGTGCCGCGTCGCGCAAGCAGATCGCGTTCGGCGGGCGCGAGCCATATCCCGTGCGCCACGGCCGTGCACGCATCGAGTAGACCGCGCGCGTCGAGATGGGCCACGACGCCCTCGGGCCATTCGCGCCAACACGCGATCGCCTGGGCCTCGGTTTCGAGCAGATGCGTGTGTGCGCCCATGCCGTGGCGTGCTGCAAGCTGCGCCCACAAGTCGAGCAGCGCCGGTGAGCAGCGTTGCGGCGCATTGGGCCCGAGGATCGTGCGAACGCGACCGCCGCCGTCGGTGCGGCCGAGTTCGTCGAACATGTCGCATATGAAGGCCGGATCGGGAAAACCCGCCCCTTCGATCTCGGCGCGTATCGCGTCGGGCAGCGCGAAACCGAGAATATCGTGGTCGTGCCGATCGTGCAGAAACGGCGCGAACGCGACGCGCAAGCCGCTCTCGAGATGGGCGGCATGGGACGCGCGAAAATGGCGCACGGGCGGCGAATGGTCGACGACGCAGGTCACGCCGGCACGCGCCATTTCGGCGGCACCGAGCAGAATCCCGAGCCGCAGCAGGCGTTCGTCAAGCCCGCGGCCGAAAGCCACCGTAAACAATGCCCAGAGTTCGAGCGGCAAGGCATTCTCGGTGCCGCGCAGCACGTTCGCGTAAGCATGGTGATGGGCGTTCACGAGTCCGGGCAAAACGGTTGCGCCCTTTGCGTCGAATGTTTCGCGCGCCCGGGCAGCCATTGCGTCGGTATCTGCACCGCGCGCGATGCCGGCAATTCGCCCGTCTTCGACGAGAATGGCGCCGGTCGCGAAAGTGCCGTCCCAGGCCGGCAGTATCCGCGCATTGACGATGGCACAGCTCATTTGCTGCGCTCGAGTGCGCGCAACTCGTCGGCAAGCCGGTCCGCGAGTGCGAGGGCTGCAAAGGGCAAGGCACGTGCCGTCGGCACAACGATGCCGAGCTTCAGTGTGTTGATGCGGCGCGAGGCGAAGGGGCGCCAGGCTAACTCCGCGTCGGCGATCTCGCCCAGGAAGCCGAACCGCGTGAAGAACGCGATGCCCCAGCTTTCGCGGATCGCGTGTTTGAGCATGTGGATCGAATTCGACGTCAAGCGCGGCTCGAGCGAATCGCGAAACGCGGCAAAGTCGGGATCGATATCCGCACTTTTCGGAAGCGGCCCTTGCTGGCCGAGGACGGGAAAGGCCAGCGCCTCCTCGAAGCGCACGGTTCGCTTGCGGGCTAAGGGGTGGCGCGTTCCCATGACGACGCCGATGGGGGCGGAAATCGTCGCGATGAATTGCGTGCCGGCCGGAAGCTGCGACACGAAGGTGAAGCCGATATCGGAGCGGCCGGCGGCAACGTCGCCTGGAATGCGCGCCGGCTCGACCGCGAGCACCGTGTAGGTGACGGCCGGGAAGTCGGCGCGGAATCGGTCGAGGGCCTGCGGCAAGAACTGCACGAGAAGCGAGTCGACCGCACCGATCGCGACGTGGCCCGTCTTGACGCCGCGCAGATCGTCGATTTCGGCGCGGATGCGGTCGAACTCGGCCAGCGTACCGTTCACATGGCGCAGTAAAAGCTCGCCCGCGAGGGTCAAGCGCATGCGGCCCGGCAGCCGGTCGAAGACCGGCATACCGAGCTCATCCTCAAGCTTCAGCAACTGCCGATCGACCGCACTCGGCGCAACGTTGAGAGTCGCCGCCGCACGTCGGACCGAACCGTGCCGCGCGATCTCCCTGAAATACTTGAGGACGGCCGCATGCATGCGCGGATATTGCTACGGCTACGGCCAGGAAGCCACCAGCGGGTGGTCCTTGTCGGTCGTGCGCCGCGCATCCGCACCGCCCGGCGAACCCCACCCGGTCACGTCGGGACCGAAGAATTCGGCATTCGCGGCCAGGAACGGCTTTTCTGCCTCTGGCAAGCGGTCGTCGGCGTGGATGGCGCCGACCGGGCAGACGGTCTCGCACAATCCGCAGTCGATGCATTCGGTCGGGTGGATGTAGAGCGTGCGCCCGCCCTCGTAGATGCAGTCGACAGGACAAACCGAGAGGCATGCTTTGTCCTTGAGGTCGATGCACGGCGAGGCGATGACGTAGGGCATCAGCGGCCCTCCCAGACCGGTTTGCGCTTCTCGCGGAAAGCGGCAACGCCCTCTTCGGCGTCGCGCGACTGCAGCGCCTCGACCAAGGCCGGAAGCCGATGGGCTTGCGCTTCGACGGCCGAGAGATGTGCTGTTTGCCGCACGACCTGCTTGATCGCGCGCACGCTGAGCGGCGCGCAAGCGAGGATCTCGGCAACCCACCGATCGACGGCCGCGTCGATTTCCGCGCGCGGCACGACCTCGTTCACAAGCCCCATCGACTGCGCTTCGCGCGCCGACAGGCGCCGGCCCGTCAACATGACGCCCATGGCTTGCCGGAACGGCACTTGCCGCTGGAGCAGCGTCATGCCGCCGTCGAGCGGCAGACGGCCGACGCGCGCTTCGGGCAGGCCGAATGTCGCTTCCTCGGCTGCAACGACGATGTCGCAGCCCAAGACCATCTCGAAACCGCCGCCCAAAGCATGGCCGTTGACCCGTGCGACGACCGGCACGTCGAGCGTCTGGCGCAGCGCAATGCCGCCGAACCCGCCGACGCGCGCCGCCGCCCAATAGTCGAGACCGCTTTTGCCGGAACTGCCCTTCATGTCGGCGCCCGCACTGAACGCGCGGTCGCCCGCCCCCGTCAGCACCACGCAGCGGATCGAACGGTCGCCTTCGATCTGCGTCCAGATGCGCTGCAACTCCGCTTCGGTCGCGGCATCGACGGCATTCAGCACCTCGGGGCGGTCGATCGTCACGCGCGCCACATGGTCCGATATTTCGAAGCGTACGGGCATCAGGCCGCCCCGGATTTCACGAGCCCGATTTCCGCCAGAACTTCGTCCGTATGCTCGCCGAGCTTCGGCGGCACGATGCGGATGCCGACGGGCGCGTGCGCAAGGTGAACCGGCGAGCCGACGACGCGCATCGTCTCGCTCGGCCCCTCGGCTTCCAAAACCATGCCGTTGATCGCGGTTTGCTTGTCGGCGAGCGCTTCGGCGAGCGTCCGAACCGGCGCGCAGAGCAGATCCTCGGCCTCGAGCCGCGCCAGCACGGCCGCGTTCGTGTAGCTCGCGAACCGCTCGCGGAAAATCGCATGCAGCGCTGCTTTGTTGGCAACGCGCAACTCGTGCGTCGCAAAGCGCGGATCCTCGGCAAGCGCCGGAATCTCGAGCGCGTTGGCGATGTCCCGCAGCGGATCAGCTTTGAAAGCGCCCACGAGCACGACGGCGCCGTCTTGCGTGCGGAAGACGCCCGAGAGCGGCATCGCTCCCCAATTGACTTCGCGTCCGCGCATCATATGGGCGGTCGCTTCCTGCATCTGCGCGGCAATCATCGAATCGTAAAGCGACACGGAGACGAGCTGGCCGCGTCCGGTCTTCGCGCGCTGCAGCAACGCCAGCAGCACGCCCTGGACCATGTGCATGCCTGCCGAATAGTCGGCGAACGTGGTCGGATAGATCGAAAGCGGCAGCGATTCGTCGGAGCGGCGCATCATCGTGCCGCTCATCGCTTGCGCGAGCACGTCCTGGCCGCCTTTGTGCGCATAGGGCCCCGTCAGCCCGTAGCCGGTGCCGACGGCGTAGATCAGGCGCGGATTGCGCGCCGCGAGCGCTTCGTAGCCGAAACCCATCTTCTCCATGACGCCGGCGCGGAAATTGTTGACGACGACATCGGCCTCGTCGATGAGCCGCAGCACGGCTTCGCGCAGCTCGGGCTTGCGCAGATCGAGGGCAACGGATCGTTTGTTGCGGTTGAGCGAGCAGAAAACCGGCCCCTGCAGCCCGGCCGGATCGTTTGGAAAAGCGGTCCGCGACAGGTCGCCCGCACCCGGCCGCTCGATCTTGACGACATCGGCACCGTAGTCGCCCAGCATCTGGGTGGCACACGGTCCCATCATGACTTGCGTGAAATCGATGACCCGAATGCCTTCGAGCGGCAGCGGCGGATTGGCTGATTTGGTCACGCTTGCACCTCCAACTGACGGGCATTGGCCGACGGCCGGTCGCCCGGATCGCCGCCTTGCGCGCGCACCGCGCGACAAATATCGGCCGCCGCCACATTGCGCGCCGCGATCCCTTTATTGAGGGCGAGTGCGGCGGCAACCCCGGCGGCCTGGCCCATCGACATGCAAGGCGGGATCTCGCGCGACAGTTTTTGCGCTGCTTCAGTCGCCGAATAATGCCGGCCCGCGACGATCAGCTGATCGACACCTTTGGGCAGCATCGCGCGGTAGGGCGTGTAGTAGTCGCGTCCGCGCGCCACCGTGTCGGGGAAATGGACGCGGTCCATCACGTCTTCTTTCGAGACGACATATTCGCCCTCGAGCAGGCGCGTGGTGCGCACGCCGAGTTGCGGCGCAACATCGACGACAAAACAATTCTTGAACCCCGGCATGTTCGCGCGCACGAAATCGACGAGCGCGTAGATGCGTTTGCGGCCTTCGAAATCCGCGCGCGTCTGGTCTTCGACGCGCAGCGCATCGAAGCCCGGCATATGCGGGCAGTTGCACCACACGATCCCGGGCAGCGGCGTCTTGAGCCACCAATAGTCCCAGCTGCCGCCCATCGTGCGTTTGGCTTCGCGGTCGATGCGCGCGAAGGCTTCGGGTTCTTCGTATTGGAAGCGTTCGGCTTCGATCGTGTCGACGCCGCCGAGCCGGAAGACGGTCGTGACGATGTAGTTCCCTTTGGCGAAAGGCACCCCTGCCGACGCCGCAACGTCGAGATCGCCGGTCGCGTCGATGACGATATCGCCGAGGATGGCTTCGCGCCCGGCTTTTGTCTCGCACACAACACCAGCCGCACGGCCGTCGCGCACGATCGTGCGCGCGAACCACGAATGCAGACGCACTTCGATCCCGGCCTCTGTCGCCATCTCGTTCGAAGCGCGCTTCCAGCCGTCGGGGTCGAAGGCGGCCGCGAAAACGATCGGCTGCGGTTTGGATTGCGCGCGGAAATCCTGCGCACCCCAGCGCGACCATTTCCGCCAAGCAGCCCAGCTTGCGACGCGATCTTCTTCGGGCGGATATATCGCATGGCCGCGCTTGGCAAGGCGCTCGATCATTTCCATGCACAGCCCGGTCACCGTGATTTCCGGGCCGTTCGTCATGTCGTCGAGCACAAGCACCATGCCGCCGGCCGCAAGCCCGCCCAGATAGGGATAGCGCTCGACGATCGCGGTTTTGGCGCCCATGCGCGCGGCTGCGATTGCGGCGGCAAAGCCCGCAGGTCCGCCGCCGACGACGACGACGTCGGCGCGTGCGGCAATTCGGGCCGAACCGCCGGGTTCTTCGATGCGATCTTGCGAAGCCATGCGGGACATCTCCGTTAGACGCTCGAAGGCGCGTTCCAGCGCACGACGAGGCGTTCGATCAGGGATATTGCGAGGAAGAAAAGGACCGAGAATGTCGAGCCAACGGCGACGGTCGCGTAAAGAAGGGCGGTGTCGAAATTGTAGGTCGACTGGATGATCAAGGCGCCGATGCCGACCGTCGAGCCGATCCATTCGCCGACGATTGCGCCGATGACGGCGGTAGATGCCGCGATCTTGAGCGCCGAAAACAAATAGGGCAGCGAATTGAGCAGCCGGAGTTTGAAGAAGATTTCGCGTTGGCTCGCGGACAGCACTCGCATGAGTTCCATCGCCTGCGGATTCACCGATTCGAGCCCCCGCACCATGTTCACGAGCGTGGGGAAGAAGCAGATCAAGGCCGCGATCGCGATTTTGGGCTCCATGCCGTTGCCCAGCAGCAGCACGAGGATTGGCGCTTTGGCGACGACGGGAACCGTGTTGATTAAAACGACCACCGGAAACAGCGCCTCCTCGGCCGATTTTTTGTGCACGAATACGGTCGCGATCGCGATGGCCGCGAAGTTTCCGAGCAGGAACCCGAGAACGGATTCGACGGCCGTGACCCAAAGATTGCGCATGAGCATGTCGAACTTCGCGACGAGCGTCGCCACGACTGCTACCGGCGACGGCGCCACGAAGGGCGGTACTTCGAGAAAATGAACGAGCCCCGCCCACGCCAGAAGAAACGCAACGACGCCGGCCACAGGCAAAAGCCGCCTGCGCCAAAGCGTGCGCGTGCGTGCGGCGCGATAGGCGGCTTCTGCGGCGGCGATGGCGGCTGTCGCACTCGTTGCCATTGTCATCCTCCCAGCAGCTGGCGCAACTGTGCGGCCACGCGAACGAAGCGCTCGGTGTCGCGCATCGCAAGCGTGCGCTCGGCCGGCAGATCGACATCGACCATCGCGCGCACGCGGCCCGGATTGGCGGCAAGCACGAGCACGCGTTGGCTGAGGAACGCCGCCTCGTAGATCGAATGGGTGACGAAGAGGATCGTCGTCTTGGTCTCTTGCCAGATGCGCAGCAGTTCTTCGTTGAGCCGGTCGCGCGTGATTTCGTCGAGTGCGCCAAACGGCTCGTCCATCAGTAGGATTTGCGGCGCGCCAAGAAGGGCGCGCGCGATCGCAACGCGCTGGCGCATGCCGCCCGACAATTCGTGCGGATAGGCATTCTCCCAGCCTTCGAGGCCGACAAGCCGCAGCAGCTCGCGCGGGCTTGGTCCGGCCAGCTTGCGCGCGCCGCCGACTTCGAGCGGCAAGGCGACGTTGTCGATCGCCGAGCGCCACGGCAGCAACGCCGAGTCCTGGAAGACGAAGCCGAGTGCGCGGTCGCGCCGCGCCTTTTCGGGTGCTCCGCCCAAGACCGTGCACTTTCCCTCAGCGAACGGAATCAGATCCGCGACGACCCGCAGAAGCGTCGACTTGCCGCATCCCGACGGTCCGAGCAGCGACAGAAAGGCACCCTTGGCGATATCGAACGAAACGCCTTCGAGCGCTGTTACAGTGCGCCGATCCGTAACGAACCTGACTGAAAGATCGGTGCAAACCACGGCGGGCGCTGCTGCGCCCGCCGTGTTCGCCGCGGCTTCGGGATGCGAGCTCGCGTCCATATCAACCGATGCGCGGCCGCGCGGTTCCGGTTGCGGCGAGCACTTCCATCGTCATGACCTCGTCGACGCTCGGCACGCGCTTGGAGAACTGGCCGAGCTGCGCGTAGAGATCGATCTGGTCCTTCCAGACTTGCGGGTCCATAGCGCCCCAGCCATTGGTCTTCGTGTTCTCGTTGAAGGCGTATTTCAGCATCACGTCGGCCGCTTCGATTTCGTCGGCCCGGTTCAGGTTCGGGAATTCCTTGATCAGGAAATCCACCGCCTGAGTCGGGTTGGCGTAGGCGTATTCCCAGCCCTTGCCCGTCGCGCGCACAAAACGCGCAAGCGTGTCGGTCTTGGTCTGGATGTTCCGTGCCGTGGCGTAGTAGGGCAGCGCGTAGAGGCGAACACCCGTATCCCACAGGCGCAGATCGACGCGCTGGTCGCCCAGCACTTTGAGTGCCGTCGTGTTCGTGAGCCAGCCGGTGACGACATCGACCTGGCCCGTCAGAAGCGGCGCCATGTCGGCCCCGATCGTGACAATCTGGACGCTGCTTTCGGGGATGTTGTTCTTCGCCAGCAGGGCGCGCAGCAGAATGACGCCTGTCGCCTGAATGCCGACCTTTTTGCCCACCAGATCGGCAGGCTTCGCAACGGGATTTTTCTTCAGCGAGAAGAACGTGTATGGGTGCTGCTGCGCCCCAACCGCAAAACATTTGATCGGAATGTCCTGCGAGGCGGCAAGCATCAGCGACGGGCTCGACGAGACCTGGCCGACTTCGAAGCGGCCCGCCGCAACGATGGCGACGCCGTCGATATTGGGGCCGCCGGCCTGAAAGCGCATGTCGATGCCTTCGGCATCGTAGTAGCCCATGTATTTGGCGGCGACTTCGCCGAGCTGGTTGCCGGACAGGAGCCAGCCGAGCTGCAGATTGACGATGGCTTTGCCCTGGGCTTGCGCCCCAACCGAGACCAGCCCGGTTCCGGCCCCGAGTGCCGCGGCACCGCCCAATGCAAGAGCGCTGCGACGCGTGATCGAATTCTTGGTTTTGTTTTCCATTCCCGCCTCCATCTGTCGGATTTTTGCCCCTGGTGCTGCATGCAGAAACGCGATTTGGCCTCTCTTCGCGGAGGCTCATCTGGTCCGTAATGGAGCAAGTATCGGACCTGTCCGACGTTCTCGAAAGCGCAAAAAAATCGACACGGCGTTGCCAAAACGGCAACGTATTCTGCCCGCAAAAGCGCCGAATTCGAAAATGTCCGTTTGTGCGCTGTTGGGATCGAGCGGCGTGGAGAAATCGCGATCCAGGCGGCCTTGCGTTTCGCGGGCACGGAGATCGGCGCCGCTGCGGAACCGGAGACCGACGTCCGACTGCCGTCTCTACCGATGGTCGGAGCGAGAGGATCCGAACCTCCGGCCCCTAGCTCCCGAATTATGAGGAAATCCAATGAAATCAATGTCAGTTGTAAGATTTTGAGGATTTTTTGGGGAAAGCTTGAAGATATTGAAAGTTTTATTGGGATGTAACTCGCCTCACTCTTTTTAGTCCAAAACCACAAGATGCCAATCATCCGCAGCAACGCGGTAATCCGGCGGTAGCAACAGCGCCCGTATTCGGACGCCAAGGTGACAACATCCTTGGTCAGAACATCCTCGTCGGCCCGGACCGTGGGGATATAGCTCTGGGTTCCCAGCGGTTGGCTGACGATCCGGCAAGGATGGCGTTCCGACAACCGATACTTCTGTTGGATCGCCTCGACCGCCTGCCGGCGTCAATCGGGCGCTACAAGTTTAGCTGCGCTGGCCTTCGGCTCCCTCGGCAACATCCTTGAGAATCTGCTTCTCCAGCGACAGGTCCGCAACCAGCCGCTTCAGCCGGGCGTTCTCCCGTTCGAGGTCCTTGAACCGCTTGGCCTGTTCGATCTCGAGGCCGCCATACTCGTTGCGCCAGCGATAGTAGCTCTGCTCGGTAATCTCGGCCTCTTTGCACGCCTAGCCAATGGTCCGGCCTTGCGCCACAAGCACTTCGATCTGCCGCAGCTTCGTGACGATCTGCTCGGCGCTATGTCGTTTTCTGGGCATCTTCCGGGGTTCCTTTCCAAACTGATTATCTCAAGCAGCTTTGTCCAAGGAAACCCGGTCAGGTCAGTCGCAAGCTTGGCAGGTCAAGACCTCCGCGCGGATCACATGCGTTGGCTCCCCGCACCATTCGCAAGGGAGACCAGCAATGCGTTTGGTAACACCAAAGCTCGGATGGATGCAGGCTCTGCATTAAGTGCAAAACCGGCGAACCAAGTCGCTCGCTGAACCCTCGATCGCCCGCATCGCGGTGGGCGCGCATATCAGCTTCGACGAAAGCCGCGCGCATTTGGTGACAGGCACATCACTGGCTTGGCTGACGCGCCTGATCGCAGAGACGCTGCGCCTGGATGGCGAGCTCGGTTACGCGGAACGCATGGGCTTGCGGCATCGCGCTTTGAGTCCGGTCGCGAATATCGGCAGCCAGACACCCAAAATACGGCGTGCCAGCCTCGCGCGCGTCGATCCACTCGTAGCGCGTCTTGTTGCTCAAAAACAGATGGTCCCCGCCCGCCCGGCCGCCCACATCGACATATTTGCGTAATTCGATCGTGCCCTCGGTACCTAAAATCACCAGGCGACCATCGCCCCATGTCGGCAAGGCGTCGGGCGTGAACCAATCCACGCGCACATAGCCGCGTGCGCCACGTCCGCGCAAAACGATCTCGCCGAAATCCTCGAACGCGGGATGGGCGGGATTGGCGAAATTCTCGGTCGCGGCGAACGCGATCTCCGCGTCATCGAGCCCGGCGAAGAACAAAAACTGGTCGATCTGATGTGAGCCGATATCACACAGGATACCGCCGGTTGCCGCGCGGTCGTAGAACCATGCGGGGCGCAGGTGCGGATTGTGACGGTGCGGTCCCAAGCCAACCGTCTGAACGACCTTTCCCACCGCCCCAGCGGCCACGAGTTCCGCAGCCTTGGTGACGGCCGGAACCTCGAATCGTTCGGAGAAATCGACCGACCAAATACGTCCGCTCTCGGCCGCGGCCGCGCGCAGCCGCGCGAGTTGGACGACGTCGATGCAGCCTGGCTTGTCGACCATCACGTCCTTGCCATGGCGCATCGCCGCTTCGGCGAGGTCGGCGCGATCGCGGGGGATCGCACTGATCAACACAAGATCGATCGTCTTGTCTTCCAGGATCGCGCGCTTGTCGGCGACGCGCTTCAAATCGGGAAAGCGGTCGCGGAATCCGTTCGTCGGGATCGGCTCGCCGTCGGTCCACCAGGCGACCGCCTCGCATCCCACGTCGAGCATGCCTTGCAGCATGCCGTAGATATGCCTGTGATCGATGCCGAGAACACCGACTGCGATCCGACCGTTTTTCATGACCGCTCCGTTGCCACGGTCGCGCGCGCACCCGTCCGCGCGGACTCCAGGATCGCGTCGATCAGCCGGTGAACGCGCAAGGCCGATCGCCCGTCAATCGTTGGCGCCCTGCCAGCCGCGACCGCGTCTAAAAAGTCCAGGAGCACGGCGCGGTGCGGCCCGTGGTCGAACGCCATCGGATCGGCACCGCCGCCCGTCGCGACGGGTTCGCCGAAGATTTCTTCGCGCCCGTCGCGCCACGCGATCGTCAGGGCGCCGCCCCGCAACGTTGCTGAACCGTGTTCGGCATGGATTGCCAGCGTCTCGGTTCCGCCCGGATAGGCGCTCGTCGTCGCCGTCACGGCGCCCATCGCGCCGTCGGCGAAGCGCAAACCCGCCGCTGCAAAATCCTCGCTCTCCATCCGATGCAGCCGCGTCGTGCCGGCAAGCGCCACCACGTCGCGCACGGGCGCGGTCAATGACAGCATCAAGTCCATCGCATGTATTGCCTGGGAAATCAGTACCCCGCCACCGTCGCGCGCGTAGGTCCCGCGCCCCGGCTCGTCGTAATAGCTCTGCGCACGCCACCACGGCACATCCAAGCGCACTTGAGAAATGGCGCCCAGCTCGCCTTTCTGCAGCTTCGCGCGAAGCGCCGTTGCACCGGGCCGCAAGCGATGCTGGAACACGATCCCGAGCGGAACTTTGGCACGCTCGGTCGCTTCGACGATCGCCTCGGCCGCTGCGGTGGTACGCTCGATCGGTTTTTCCATCAAGATCGCCTTGCCTGCGCGAGCAAACATATCGATAAACTCGGCGCGGGCATTGGGTGGCGTCAGAATCAAGACGGCGTCGAGCGCCGGATCCGCTGCCATCGCCTCGACCGAGGCCGCTGCTGGCCATCCATGCGCCCGCGCAAAGGCTTCGCGCCGCTCCCGGTCGCGCGCGAACACGCCGACGACCTCCAGTCGCGCGCCCTGAAGATCTTTTAGCGCGGCGACATGCGGCTTGGACGCCATGCCAAGCCCCACCACGCCGATACGAAGCCGTCGACCGGTCATTCCCTCGGCTCCGCGACCACTGGATTGCGCAAGACGCCGACGTCCGGACATTCGATCTCGACCACATCTCCGGGCACGATCGGGCCGACGCCTGCCGGTGTGCCGGTCATGATCACGTCTCCAGGCAGCAAAGTGATGCCCGCACTCAGATGTGCGATCAGCGCTGCGACCGAATAAACCAGATCGGCGGAGTTGCTGCGCTGCCGTTCGACGCCGTTTACCCGACCAACGATATCGATTCCCCCCGGCTCCAAGCCGACGGCGATCGCGGGCCCAAGCGGGTTGAAGCTGTCGAATGCCTTGCCGAGCACCAAACAACCTTGTTTCATCTCCTTGGCTTGGATTTCGCGTTCGCTAACGTCATTGCCGCACGTGAAACCCAGAATATGTTCGCGCGCGCGCGCCTCTGGTATGCGGCGACCCGCCTTGCCAATCACCACGGCGATCTCGGCCTCGAAATGGACATTGAGCCCCTCGCGCGGGTAGACGATGGGTGCCTCGGGTCCGATCACAGCGGTCGATGGCTTCATGAACAGCATCGGATAGGCGGGCGGTGATAGCCCCATTTCCCGCGCGTGGCCAAGATAGTTGAGCCCGGCGCCGTAAAGCGAGCGCGGGCGAACTGGTGCCAGCAAGCGCACGCGTTCGAGATGCGTAGCCGGTCCCCACGTCTCCAAACTCTCGAACGGCGATCCCGACAATGGCCGAATCCCACCATCCGGAGCGAGCAAGCCGTAGCGAGGTTCGGGATCGGCGTAGCGAACGATGCGGTCGCGCATGTTTCAGCTCCCCTTCTTCGTCATTGGAAAGGCGCCCCAGCCGGCATAGGGAGCCGCCGCTCCCAACGCCTCCTCGACGCGCAACATCTCGTTCCACTTCGCGGTCCGCTCGCCGCGCGCGATCGATCCGACTTTGAATTGGCCCGCGTCCCAGCCGACCGCGAGATCAACGATGGCGGTGTCTTCGGTCTCGCCCGACCGGGCCGAAACGATCGCCGCCATGCCGGTGGCCCGAGCGGCGTCAATCGCCGCTTTGGTGCCCGTCACGGTGCCGATCTGGTTCGGCTTGATCAGCGCGCAATTCACCAACCCCTCGCGCGCAGCGTGGCGGATGCGATCGGCATCCGTCACCAACAGATCGTCCCCGACGATCTGCACCCGCGATCCCACCGCTTTGGCGAAGCGCCGAAAACCTTCAGGATCGTCCTCGGCGAAAGGATCTTCGATCGACAGGATCGGAAATCGGTCGAGCCAGCCGAGAAGCATCTCTGCCATTGCGTCGCGGTCGAGTTCGCGCCCTTCGAGCCCGAGCTTGTAACGTCCATCGCGCCCGAAATCCGAGGCTGCAACATCGAGTGCGATATGCACGTCGTCGCCAGGCGTGTAGCCCGCCCCTTCGATGGCCCGCAACAGCAATTCGAGGCCCTCCTCGTTGGTCGAGAAAGCCGGCCAGAAGCCGCCCTCGTCGGCCACGCCATGCAGCCGCCCACTGTCGCGCAGGAGCTTGCCGGCTGCGCGATAGACTTCCGCCGTGCGGTCGAGCGCCTCAGCGAAGCTCCGCGCCGACGGACAGACCACAAGGAAGTCTTGGATATCGACGCGCCGCCCGGCATGGGCACCGCCGCCAAGAATCTGGATCTCCGGCACTGGAATGCGAACTGGCCGTCCTTCAGACAGGTAAGCGTGGAGCGGCAAGCTGGCCGAAACGGCTGAAGCACGCAACACCGCCAGCGACGTCGCGATCGCAGCATTCCCGCCCAGATGCTTGAACTGAGCGGTGCCGTCGAGACGCAGCAAGGTCGCATCGACCGAAGCTTGGTCCGCGGCGTCCATCCCCTTCAGCGCCGAAGCGATCGGCCCCGCGACGCTGGCAAGCGCTTTGCGCACGTCGAGCCCGCCGAACGCAAGGCCGCCATCGCGCAGATCGGCCGCTTCGCCCGAGCCCATCGAGGCACCCGCAGGCGCGATCGCCCGGCCGTGCGCGCCGTCAGCGAGTTCTACGTCGACTTCAACGGTCGGTCGGGCGCGCGAATCCCACACTCGACGACCAACCACCGACGCAATATCAACCATGCGACCCACCTTTCGCGAATTCGCGCGCCCACGCTTCGCGCACCGCGACGAGACCGCGCGGCGGCGAAGCCACAAGCGGCGAAACGACCGCGCGCACGAGTTGTTTATCGCTTTCGAGCACGATGTATTCGACAGGCGACTTTCCGTCGATGCGTGCGAGCGTCAAGGCAGGCAAAAGCCGTGCGATGCGCGGTGCGATCTCCGCTACGACGCGCGACGCAAGGCCGCCGAGATAAGCATCAGCGAACGCGTCGAATGCGGCAAGATAGCGATCCGCCTGCGCGGGTACCCAAACGCATTTGAGCAGGAGATGATTGAGGCAGAACGCCGCGTCAAAAGCAGGATCGCCGTACCAAGCGCATTCGGCATCGAGAAAGACAGGCCCGTCAGGCCCCACCAGGATGTTCTTCGGGCTGATATCACCGTGAACCAAGGCTTCGTGCCTTGCCAGCGTTTCGCGCGACAGCGCTAGCAAATTCTCCGCCAGCGTCGGATGGGCGCGCGCCGTCGCTTCTAGATAGGGTTCGAGCCGGATCGCGTGGAACTTGTCGTCGAAATTGAAACCGCGCGCGATTTCGCGATCGCCAGCCGTGGCGGCGTGGATCGCGGCCAGCGCCGATCCCACTGCCGCTGCAAACCCCGCAACGATTCGTCCGTCGCGCAATTCGGCCTTCCAGACCGGAAAACGCTCGGGCGGCTGATACTCCATCGCGAAGAAGCCATGCGCAGCATCGTGATAAAGAACCTTCGGCGCCGAACCCGGCACTATCTTGGCGGCCGCACGCAACCATTCAGCCTCTGACGCGTTGCGGTCGACTGGGGCCCGCCAATCGGCGGCCACGCGCAGCTTTGCGAGCGCGCGCTTGACAGCAATGCAAATCGGCCCTGCTTCCACCCGCCAGATGTCCGACGCCACACCGCCGGTCAGAGGCACAAAGCGCGCAACCGCGTCCGCCGGGATCACACCGGCGTTGCGCAGTTGCATCTCGATCTCGGCCGTGTCGGCGTCGCTCAAGGCCCGTCTCCGTCGACGCGGTGGAGCAGCGGTTCGCCCGCCGTCAGGCGGCGGCAGTTTTCCGTCACGATCGCAAGACTCCGCCGCCACGTGCCCGGCGTCATCCAGGCGACATGCGGCGTGAGCACGACGTTGGACAATCCAAGAAGTCGATGGCCGGGCTCGAGCGGTTCGTGTGCGAACACGTCGAGTCCCGCGCCCGCCAGTCGGCCGCTTTCCAGTGCCGCGACGAGTGCGGCTTCCTCGACCAAGGCGCCGCGCGCAGTATTGATCAGAATGGCGCCCGCTTTCATGCTCGCGATCCGACGCGCGTCGAGAAGCCCTCGCGTTGCTCCGCTCGCCGGCAAATGCAAGGAGACCACATCGGCCGTGCCGAGAAGCTCGTCGAGCGGCACCGCTGAGACGCCGTCGTCCGGCTGTGTGCGCGCGTGAACGATAACCCGCGCGCCCAAAGCCGCAAGCGCTGGACGCAAGCGGCGCGCGACCGCGCCGTAGCCGATCAGGCCGACCGTGGCGCCATCCATTTCGCCCGCCGCGTCGAGATGCGCAAACGACGCGGGCCACCCCCTGCCGCCGCGCAGCCCTGCGTCGAGCGCCGCTACGCGGCGCAACGTGGCAAGCATCAACGATAATGTCAGCTCGGCGACCGCGACCGTGTTCGTACCTGGCATGTTGCACACCGCTATGCCACGCGCGCGCGCAGCGTCGCGATCGATCGCATCGACCCCGACGCCGATCTTCTGAACGAGCTTAAGGCGCGGTGCGGCGGCCATGATCTCGCGCGTGACCGGGGCAAGCACGTGCAAAAGCACGTCAGCCTCGGCCAACTCGCGGCGCAAACCCGCTTCGTCGGCTTCCGCCACCACGATGGTGCGGACGAGCGCGGGGTCGAGCGCCGCGATCGCCCGATGCGCGCCCGGCGATGCGTCGTAGGGCAGGACCGCCTTCATGACCCCGGGAACCCAGCCGCCCAGGCGTCGATCGCGGCGTCGGTTGCCGTGCTGTCGTAGACGACGTAGCGCAATCGCGTTCGCAACGGCGCGTCGGCCGATATACGCGTCGCGGCGAGCCGGAACGAGCCGACACTAACCACGCCCCAATTGGCGACGAACCATGAGGTCTTGTCCGCTTCTGCGGGATCGGGAATTGCCGCGATGCCCGCCTGCGCCCCGCCGCCGACCGGTCCTTCAAAGGCTACCCAACGCGCGCCGATATCGCCGATGCCGGCCCCACCGATCCGACCGCGATCGTCCCGCACGGTTCCGCCCATCGAGACGACCATCGAATCGGCAACACGGAAATTGAAGTATGCATGGCGAGTCGGACCCAGTTCGAGATCCCATTGTGCCGCAGAGAGTACGGATTCAACGTCGAGCACCAACGCGCCAGGTGCGCAGGTTACGACAATCCGCCGCGCCTCGCGCGCGATCGTCCTGCCTTGCGGGGCACCCCATTCGACGGGCCCTCGCCATTCGATGCTCTGGGCCAGAACCGCACGATCGCCGAATTCGGCTTCCAAAGTCGCGGGACCCGCGATCAGCGTGCCGGGTGCGCGGCCTTGGAAGGTTTCGTCGACGTAGAAGTTATAGGTGTAGGCCTCGTGATGGCCTGGCTTGGTGGGCACCCGCGCGAGGACGTGATCGGCAGAGATCCACAACGAATTGTGGTGCGGATGGTCGGCTGGGCTTTCCGACGTCACGGCGTAGCCGGCGGGCGTGAAAAGCGGATAGCAATAGGGCCGCATGCGGCCTTGCGTCAGGCCGAGCAACGGCCTGCCGCCATGGCGCAGTATCGTTCGGTGCATGCGCGCGATCGCACCTGGCGGTAGCGCCATCACTTCATCGGTAAGCGTGAAATCGGCGACGGCCATGTTCGTGCTTACGTACCGAAAAATTTCAGTGGTGCGAGACTCAACGCCGGGACGAACGAAATCAACGCCAGCCAGACAAGCAGACCGATCATAAAGGGCCAACAAGCCCGGTAGGCGAGATGGATCGGCGTATTGGTGACTTGCGCTGCAGTAAACACAAGTACCGCAAGCGGTGGCGTGAGCGCGCCGATGCACAGATTGGCTACCATGACGACGCCGAAATGGACGAGATCGATGCCCGCCGCTTTCAGGACCGGCACTAACAACGGCACGAGTATCACCATCGAGGCGATCATCTCCATCGCGAGCCCGACAAAAAGCAGGAACAGGTTGATGACGAGCATCAACACGATCCAGTTTGACGACAACGCCCCCAATGCCAGCGTCATTTTCTGCGGTACCTGCTCGATGATGAGCGCATAGGCGAAAGGCGCAGACGCGGCGATCACCGCGAGCACGGTCGTGGTTTCAATCAGCGATTCGCGCAAGGCCGTCAGAATCGACGCGCCGTTCGCCGTACGGTAGATCCACAGCCCGCAAATTAGCGCGTAAAGGGCCGCGATCGCACCCGCCTCGGTGGCCGAGAACACGCCGTAGCGGATTCCGCCCACGATCAGCAGCGGCAGCACCAACGCGGGAAGCGCTTGGCGGAATGCCGTTCCGCGCTCGCTCCAGCTCGATCGCGTGCTGCGGTCGCCGATGCGCCGACGCAGACATTCGATATGCACGACGATCGCGAGCGTGACCGCCATCAGGAGGCCCGGCACGATCGTGGCGGTGAACAAAGCACCGACGGAAACGCTCGCCATGGCGCCGAAGATAATCAGGCCCAGGCTTGGCGGGATCATGTTCGCCAGAATCGATCCGGAGCTCGTCAGTGCCACGCCGAAGGGCTTGGGATAGCCGCGCCGCTCCATCTCGGGCACCATCGTTTTGGCTATCGCGGCGGCATCGGCTGTCGACGAGCCGGACACACCACCCATCAGCGTGTTGGTCAGCACGTTGACTTGCGCAAGCCCACCGCGGAAATGGCCCACAAGTGTCGCGGCAAGTGCGATCAGCCGCGCGGTAATGCCACCGACATTCATCAAGCCGCCCGCCAGCATAAAAAACGGGATCGACAGCAGCAGATAGTCCATTGAGTTTGTCAGGCCTTGTGGGACCGGGAGCAATGCGAGCGGGCCTTGCGGCAGAAACGCGACGAACGTTCCGAACACGAGCGAATCGAAGATAGGCACACCGATCAGCATCAGCCCAATCGCGATGACGATCAGCGGGAGCACGACGCCGAAGGAGCCGATGAAACTCGAACCGAGCGCGCTTTCCATAAGATAATAAAGTGCCACGCCGGCAGCACTCGCGGCCGCACCCGCCCAGCTTTTGGTTACGCCGGGGACCGGCTCAAGCACCAAAAAAACCAGCGTCAACAGGGCGCCCGCCGGTACGGCGAGATAGAGATACGCGTAGGACCATTGCAATGCCGGCGACACGTAGGACGCCTGCGACACGAGGCTACCGCCGCATGTGAGTAGAAAAATCGCACAGGAGGCTGCGATCACACGCACCGCAAGCGCGTGAAGGCGCAGTCCGGCGGCGTCCAATGCGCGCGGAACCATGTCGATCGTGATGTGCCGCGCACGGCGCGTGATCAGAGACGTTCCCAAGAACACGAACCATACAAACGCAAAGCGCGCCATTTCCTCGGGCCAGCTCAGCGAACTGTTGAGGACGTAGCGGCAGAAGACCTGCAGCAGCGCGACTAGCAGGGTGCCGACGAGCAACGATGCTGCGACCGCTTCGGCCGATTTGTCGAGAAGGATCGAAACGCGCCGCATCACGGTCGCGAGTCCTCCCGCCGGCGGCTGCACAGCATCGGATTGGGAACTCATCGCTGGCCTTCTTTTGCTGGTGCTTCGGCGGACAAAAAAGGGGGCGGGATCGCCGCTGCGCACCCGCCCCCACGACGCCTCACGCGAGCGCGCGGATCTTGTCGATCATCGCCTTCGTGGCCGGGCTCTTGGCGCCGAATTCGGCGAACAGCGGCTCGGTCGCCTTGGTCCAGTCGGCAACGTCGCGGAGATTGCGCACCGTGATACCGGACGCGCGAAGCTCTTCGAGCGTAGCAGCCGTGTTGGCGCGGTTTAGACGGCGCTGTTCGGCGAATACCGTTTTCGCGCTGTCGCGCACAAGCGCTTGCAAGTCGGTGGGCAGCGATTCGAGCCAGCGCGCGTTGACGCGCGTGGCCTTGGGAAGGAACCAATGGTTCGTAAGCGTCAAGTTCTTGGCTTGCTCACCCCACTTGAAGCCCTTGATCGAGAACACATCCGCCTCCAACGCGTCGATTAAGCCCGTCGACAATGCGCTGTATTGTTCGGCATAGGCGAGCGGCGTCGGGTTGGCCCCCAGTAGCTTCCAGAAATCAACCCACACTTTCAATTCCGGCACGCGGATCTTGAGGCCTTTGAGATCGGCCAACGTGGCGACCGGGCGCTTCGACAAAACGTGCCGGAAACCGACTTCGCCGTAATCGACGAATTCGACGCCGGTTTTCTGGCGCGCGATGCGCGACACTTCCTTGCCGATGTCGCCCTGCAATACTTTATCGACATGCGCTTCGTCCCGGAAAATGAATCCAGGCGCGCCACCAGTCGCGGCAATTTCCGGAGCGACAGCCTCTTCGGTGTCGGGACCGCCGGTGGTCACCTGCAGCGTGCCGAGCCGATTCTGCTCGATCAATTGCGTATAGCTGCCGAGTTGACTCGCCGGGAAATGCTGCGCGTCGATCCGGCCGCCGCTCTTTTCGGTGAGTAATTTGGCCCAAGTCTCGAAAGCCTGCGTCAACGGGGAGCCGATCGCCTCGGAATGTCCCATCCGACAAACAAATTTTTGCTGGGCCTGCACCGCAGGTGCGCCAAGCGTTAGCCAGCCAAGACCGGCCCCGGCGACGCCCAAGAAGCCGCGCCGCGCAATGCGAGTATTCGCCATCGTTTCCTCCTTCAAGGCCGGATCTTGCGCCCGGCGTTTTTTATTTGGCCTCCGATCCTATCACGCAATCGATTGCAGTCAAGCATACAGAAAGCGTAGAAATAGCATATATCTTGCTGGTTGAATACCGCAATCGATTGCGTAATATTGCCACCATGCGCCCAACCGTAACCCTGCGAGACATCGCACGCGCGCTCGACCTGTCGACCTCGACCGTCGCCCGCGCGCTCGCCGATAATCCGCAGATCAGCGAGCAAACGAAAGCGCGCGTCCGGATTTCGGCCGCCGAATTCGGCTACGTCGCGAATTCGGCGGCCCGAGCCACCCGTCGCGGCCATTCGACGCTGATCGGGCTGATTATTCCGGACGTTCAAAACGAGTTCTACGGCGCCCTCGCCAAGGGGCTCGCGCAATGCTGCGAGAAAGCGGGTTATCAGCTTTTGCTGGCGATCACCGAAGACGAACCGGTGTCCGAGGAACACCATGTGCGAGGGCTGACCGAGGCACGCGCAGCCGGTATCGTGATCGTGCCATCGCCGCAGCCGTCGAAAGAAACAATGGCGCTGCTGGCGCGCGGCTCTTGGGTGCAATTGATCCGCCGGATCGCGGGCGCGGAAGCGCCGTGGTTCGGCATCGACGAGGCTGCAGCTCTGCGGAGCGCGACCGCGCATCTGTTGTCGCTCGGGCATCGCCGGATCGGCTATGTCGGCGGCATGCTCGATCTTTCGACGGGTGCGAGTCGCCTTGCCGGCTACCAGGCCGCCTTCGCAGCGCTTGGGATCCCCGCACCTGAACATCTTATCCGCACGGGTCCGCCACGCACACATTTTGGAGCCGAGGGGTTCCGCGATCTGTGGTTGCTTGAAAACCGGCCGACCGCGATCGTAACCGCTGGTGCGCGGCTTACGGCTGGCGTGCTCGAACAAATCGGACAAATGGCTATCAAGGTGCCCGGTGACATATCTGTCGTCGGCTATGGCGACGCGCCCTGGTGGAGTTCGAACTTGACGACCATCGGGCTGCCAGTTCGTGAAGTAGCAATTTCATGTGGTGAGTATCTACTTCGCCATGTAACTGGGAAGCAGGTATCTGATGGCACGCCAGCACTAAACTATGAAGCTGTCCACACTCCGACACTGATTGTTCGAGCTAGTACCAAGGCTATTGGTTGACTGCACCGCGGCTGTATTCCGCTCTCTGAGCTGCCCTAGGTTTCGCGGATGGGTCGTTAAGCTATCCGCGTCGGCAGTTAACCCAGTACAAAATACCAATTTTGTCCTGTGTCGAATAACGGCAATTGGTTCTGAATCAGTGGGTACTGTCTAGCACGAGCGGCCCAAGCTCTCGACTGATCCTGCCATATAAGCGAGCTCAGAGATTAAACGAGGATCGGCTGCTTGTTCGGCCGTTAAAGTTCTCACTTTCATCGTCGCTGGCGTCATGAAGAAGACTCGAACCGCTGACCAAAGTGCCCATGGTCCATCCGTCGCCCAAAAGCAAAAGCCCGCCAACCGGTCTCCCGGCGGCGGGCTCGCTTAGTGGTCGGAGCGGCGGGATTCGAACCCACGTCCCCCAGTCCCCCAGATTTCTATAAATCCAGTTTTTTCAATGTTCGTTTCCGGAAATCCTCGCAATCAAGTGAATTGAATGGAAACCAAGGGCAACTAAGGCCCGTCGAATGCTAGGCCTCCCCTCGCCTTTCAATTCGAAATCTCGGCAATAGTTGAACGGCACCGACTCAACCAATTGGCTTCCCATAGCACGCAGTTCGAGTCCCCTCCGGCGTGCCGTAGTGGACGTAAGTGAGAACCTTTGGCGGGATTCCTCAATAGATCCAAGAGCAACGTCACCAATTGAAACAGAGCGCAATTTACTCCTGACCTCGCGTCAATTGACCGTGAGGTAGTCGAGTTGTTGGTCCTGCTTCAGGAAACAGACAGCGGCTCAGAGTTCCCGTACCGCGGCGATCGAGCAAGGCAGGCTCTTCGCGGGCACAGATATCTTGCGCCTTCCAGCAGCGGGTGCGAAAGCGGCAACCGCTGGGCGGCGACGCAGGATTCGGTGGATCACCTTGCAGAACGATCCGGCGGCGCTGTTCGCGTCCGCGCGGATCAGGCACCGGCACGGCCGACAGCAACGCTTGGGTATACGGATGGTTCGCGCGTTCGAACACCGCGTCCGTTGGGCCAATCTCGACGATCTTGCCCAGATACATCACCGCAACGCGCGTCGAGATGTGCCGAACGACGGCCAGATCGTGCGCTACGAATATCAACGAGAGCTTTCGCATCTTCTGGATATCGACCAGCAGGTTGACGACTTGGGCCTGCACCGAAACGTCGAGTGCGGAAACCGGTTCGTCGCAAATGACAAGATCGGGCTCAAGCGCCAAAGCGCGCGCGATGCCCACGCGTTGGCGCTGGCCGCCGGAGAATTCGTGCGGATGCCGCCCGGCATAGTCGGCGCGCAAACCGACTTGTTCGAGAAGTTCGCCGATCCGCTTTGCCCATTGGCTGCGCGGCAAGGCGTCAAAATGGATTCGCCAAGCTTCGGCGATGGTCTCGCCGATCGTGAAGCGCGGATTGAAGGCAAGGTAAGGATCCTGAAACACCACCTGCATGCGCCGACGCAGGCGCTTGAGCGCAGCCGGATCGGCAGTCAGAATATCCTCGCCATCGAAGAAAGCTTGGCCCGAGGTGGCGGGATGTAGGCGAAGGAGGGTGCGTGCCAACGTTGTTTTGCCGCTGCCGGACTCGCCCACGACGCCCAACGTTTCGCCGCGCGACAGCGTGAATCCGACGTCGTCGACTGCACGAATGGCGCTTGGCGCGCCAAACAGACCGCGCCGACGGCCCGGAAAATGTTTGACGAGATTGCGGACATCAAGAAGAGGCCCCGCATTTCCGACAGGGATTGGGCCGATTGCCATCACAGGGCCTGTTCGTCGGCAAAGTGGCACGCGACGGCACGGCCCGACGCGAGCTTTCGCAATGCCGGGGTTTGTTCGGCGCAGCGCAATGTGGCGCGCGGACAAGGCGGCCTGAATGCACATCCCGACGGCAGCGCCAGAGGATTGGGCGGTGCACCCGGAATCGGCTGCAAAGCACCCGCCCCGCGATCGATCCGCGGCTGGGAAGCGAGCAAACCCATCGCATAAGGATGCAGCGGCTCGGCAAAAAACCGATAGACGTCCGAATCCTCCACCACGCGGCCCGCATACATCACGACAACGCGATCGGCCATTTCGGCGACCAACCCCAGATCGTGGGTGATCAGCATGATGCTGGCGCCCGACTGCGCATGCGTCTCTTTCAGCAACTCGACGATCTGCGCTTGGATCGTGACGTCGAGGGCGGTCGTCGGTTCGTCGGCAATGATGAGCTCAGGCTTCAACGCGATCGCCATGGCGATCATAATGCGCTGGCACATGCCGCCCGAAAACTGATGCGGATACTGGCCCGCACGTTCGGCGGCCGCGGGAATTCCGACGGCTTCCATGAGCTCGACGGCGTGCCGCACGGCGCTGGCGCGGTCCGCCATCCCGTGAATGGCGAAAACTTCGGCGATCTGCCAGCCGACCGGATAGACCGGGTTCAAGGCGGACAGCGCATCCTGGAAAATCAGCGAGACCCGTTTGCCGCACATGCGGCGATGGTCGTCAGCGTCGAGCGCAAGCAGATTTACGCCGCCGAACCGGATCTGGCCGCCGTCGATCGATCCCGGCGGTTGTGCAATCAACCCCATGACGCTTGCTGCGGTGACGCTTTTGCCCGAACCGCTCTCACCCAGCACAGCCAAGACCTCGTTTTGCCCAACTGCGAACGATACGCCATTGAGTGCGGCCACACGACCGCCAGAGGTGCGGAAGCTGACTTGGAGATTGTCGATCTCTAGCACCGACGGTTTCGTCATTTGGACGCTTCCGATCCGGCTAGCCGCCAACGCTGCTGGGGATCACCTGCGATGCGATACCAGTTGGCGATAAGGTTGAAAGCCATTGTCGTCAGCATAATCGCCAATCCAGGCATGCAGGTCAGCCACCAGGCTTGCGCCAAATGCGAGCGGCCTTGGGCGACCATCAAGCCCCAGCTGATCGACGGCGGCTGGATGCCGAGTCCCAGAAAACTCAAGCCCGCTTCGATCAGCATGACCATCGCCAGATTGAGCGATGCCAGCGTGAGCAGCGTCGGCGCCACGATCGGCAGAATATGCGCGAAAACGATGCGCGCATGGCCCGCTCCCAAGGCGCGCGCGGCATCGACAAAGAGCCGCTCGCGGATCTCGATCACTTCGGCATTGGTCACCCGGATATAGGCAGGCACACGCGTGACCGCGAGAACGACGATGAGATTGAAGATGTTCGGGCCGAAAATATAGAGCACCACCAACGCGAGCAGCAGGGTGGGGAAGCCCAGGATCATGTCTGCGATGCGCAAAATCAGATTACCGGCGAAACCGCCGAAATAGCCGGCAACAAGGCCAAGTCCCGTGCCCAGGATCAAACTCGCGCCGACGGCCGCAAAGGCGATCGCAAGTGCCGTTCCAGCACCCGCCGACAGTCGCGCCACGAGACTGCGGCCAAGCGAGTCGGTGCCGAGCCAATTGAGCCAGTTTGCGTCGAATTGGAAAGGGGCAAGATTGCGCGCGACAAGATTGATTCGGACCGCATCGTCGGCAAGGAACGTCTGTCCCGCGAGAAGTGCCGTTGCGACGACCAACAGCCAAAGGCACGCGCCGACTGCCAATGGATCGCGCGCCAGCATCGCGGCGAGCGTGGGAGCCGGTCGGACCGGAGGCAAGTCGTCGAACGCATTCACGTCGCGGATTCCAGCCGTCATTTGTCGATCCGGACGCGCGGATCGATGGCCGCATAGGCAAAGTCGATTGCGATGTTGATGGCGAAGATCACGACGGCGACTGCTAGAATGCCGGCCTGCAGCACGGCAAAATCGCGCTGCAGGATCGCGTCGATCATGAGTTTGCCGATGCCCGGCCACCCGAATACCGTCTCGATGACCGTAACCCCGCCCGCCAGCTGCACGGCCAGATCGCCCGCGACCGTGATCATCGGCAGCAATGCGTTGCGCAATGCATGGATGAAGATCACGCGGCGGTTCGCCGCTCCTTTCGCGCGCGCGGTGCGGATATAGGGTGCGTTGAGCGCTGCGATCATCGCACCGCGAACGATCTGGACGAGAACCCCGAAGGGGCGAAAGAAAAGCGTCGCCACCGGCAACACCCAATAGCTCGGACTGCCGTAACCCGACGTCGGCAACCAACCGAGGCTGACCGAGAATACGAGAATGCCCATGAGTCCGATCCAGAAATCCGGAATGCTGGCGCCCATGAGGGAGGCGGCAGACGCGATCCGGTCGAATGCACCGTAGGGCCGAAACGCAGCCAGCGCGCCGACGACGATGGCAGCCAGAGACCCAAGACCAAGCACCACCGCGCCTAGCAATAGCGTCTGCGGCAGAGCTTGGAACACAACATCGGCCGCCGGGCGCGAATGCCACAGCGACATGCCCAAATCCAATCGCGAAATGTCGGCCAGCCACCTGGCGAACTGGACATAGATCGGATCTTCGAGGCCGAGCCGAACGGCGAGCGCGCGACGCATCGCGTCGTTGGCGTCGAGCGGCAAGAACAGATCGACCGGGCTGCCGGTCAATCGCACCAACACGAACACAAGCACCATCAAGCCGCCCAGCGCCACGAAGCTGAAAGACAGACGTCGGAGGAAAAACGTCAACGACATTCCGGTGCCTCCCAAGATAAGGCGCCCGTCTGCCGGGCGAACGCCCCAAACATGCCGTACCGCCCCATCAGCGAAGCGTTATGGTCTTGAGCTTGATTTCGTTGTTCGCCTGGACGTCGGGCGTGTAGTTGACATTCGCCGCCACGCGCACGGTGCCGACCATGTTGAACAGAGGGATGTAGGGGACGATGTCCTTCTCCATGTATTCGAACGCCAGGCGGAAGGCATTGCGCCGCAGCGTTCCGGTGGACCGCGTGCCGAGATCGATCAGGCTGTCGACCAACGGATCGTTGATCATGGCCTGGTTGCCGTTCGAGCGGAAACGCGGCCCGATGCTGAACACGGCATCGCCTTGCGCGTTGTCGTGCTGCGACTGCAGCATGCTGACCGGGCGGTCGGAGCCGAAGGGTCGTAGCAGCCGGCGCAGCCACGCACTTGTTTCCATCATCTCGACGCGAACGCGGAACCCGACGGCATTGAGCATCGCTTGAATGGCTTCGAGCGATTCGGTCGAGTTGGGATAGAGACCAAGGCGTCCATAGAGAACGATTTCGGTGTTGACCGGCACGCCGTCTGCCCGAGCGGCCGCGAGCAAAGCGCGCGCGGCTGCCGGATCGTAGCGCCACGGTGTCAAATCGGGGCTCGCTCCGTTGACGTTCGGCAGCACGATTTGCGTGGCCTTGGTGACCGACTTGTGGAACACAGATCCGATCAGCTGATCGCGGTCGATCGCAAGGTTCGCCGCCTGTCGGACACGGATGTCGTTCAGCGGCGGGATTTCGGCATCCATGCGAATGAACGTGACCTCGGCGTTGAGATAGGTCTTGTCGAGCGGGCCGGTGGCGTCCTGCGGCGCGATTCCGAACGCCAGATGCGCCTCGTTGCGCGTGACCATTGCCGCGCGGACCGTCGACTCGCCGCGCCAGGCAAACTCGACGCGCGGGATCGCGGCCTTTGGGCCCCAATAGGCGTCGTTGAGCGTAAACACGACGTCGCGGCCGCGATTCCAACGCTCGAATTTATAGGGACCAGTGCCGACGGGCTCCTGGGTCTTGCGGTCGGCAGGTGTGGCGCCTGGCGCGCCGATATCGACCACCGCCATGCGGAACGGGACGATCGGGTCTGGATCACGGCCGATGATGTCGATCGTCAGGTCGTCGACGATACGCGTCGTGTAGGGGTTGTTGCCGAGTTTGCTGCCGCGGATGGCGCAGGCAAGTGCTTCAACCTGCGCACGCTGCAGAGCAGCGGCCACGGCTGCTGCGGTAAAGGGCGTGCCGTCGTGGAAGCGCACGCCCGAGCGCAGCTTGAAGCGCCAAGTCGTAGGTGACGTTTGTTCCCACGAGATTGCAAGATTCGGCTCAATGACCGCTTCGACAGCGCCGACATTGACCAAGGTCTCCGTCACGTTGTTGCGCAGCAAGCGACTGTTCGCCGAATGGTTCGTGTCGCACGGATCGAGCGATGCCGGCTCTTCCTGCAGCACGACGCGCAATACGTTTTGCGCCTGCGCCAAGTTCGGACAGCTCAAGAGGCACGAGACCACCGCAAATGCAGCGATGCGCGCATAGCCGAAAGGCTGAAACCTGGGTGCCATCGATTCCTCCGCTGAAGATTATCGACAAGTTTCTTGTTTCTTATTTGGAACTATCTTATTATTTGGAATATCGTGAGTTCGAAACGGTCGCTTGTCAAGACTGGATTTGATCCGCAACAGCTTTTGCTCTGGTGAACATGAACCCGCATCGCGCGCCGATCCTCGACAAGTCTCTGATGCTCTTGAACGAGTTGGCCGGCCAAGGAAACGGCCTGTCGATGGCCGATTTGGCGTCGCGACTGCGCGTCCCGCGCTCAAGCGTTTATCGTATCTTGAACTCGCTTCTCGCCTATCGGTTCGTGCAAAAAAGCGACAACAGCCCGCTCTATCGCCTGGGCACGCGCATCGAAGAATTGGCGCAGTTGGCAGCGCCGGACAATATGCGTGCGCGACTTGTGGCGCGCGCGGGCCCCGGCATGGCGCGGCTTGTCGCAACGCTCGGGGAAGCGTGCAAATTGTCCGTCCGCGACGACGATCAAGTCGAAACGATCCACGCTTTGCTGAGTCCGGCCGATTACGGGCTGACGATCAAGGTTGGCCGCCGCGGGCCTATTCATACTGGCGGTTCAGGCAAAGCGCTTCTTGCTTTTTTGCCCGAGGCCGAGCGCGAACGCCTCATAGCGGGTCCACTTGCCGCTTTCACACCCTACACAATCACCGATCCCGAATTGCTGCGCGAAACGCTCGCCGAGATTCGCCGCCAAGGCTTTGCCGAGGACAATGCCGAACTGCGCGCCGGAATCCGCTCCGTCGCCGCGCCGATTTTTTCCGATGCCGAAACGCCGGTAGCGGCCCTGAGTGTGCCGTTCCTCGGCGAGCCCACGCCTGATCGCGTCCATCTGATTCGCCGCGAAGTGCTCGAGACAGCACGGTCGATCAGCGCCGATTTAGCGGGCTATCTCTAGTTTGTTCCAAATAAGAAACTTATTTTGGTATTGAAACCTATAGCGCCCAGTGCAACGCTAGCGCTTTCTTGCCAAGAAGGGTATGACCCGCGATGAACGACATCGAGCCGGAACTGCGCGCAACATTGGCGCGATGCTCGTCGGCGACGCTGAGCACGCTGTTGGTGAAGCGCGGCTTGCGCAATACGGCGATCCGCGGCGTGCGTCCGCTTCGCCCGGGGCTGCCGCCGATGATCGGACCGGCCTTCACGCTGCGCTATGTGCCCGCACGCGAAGACATCGACGCCTACGGATCCGGCGGCGATCCGGCCAATCTCCAGCGCCAGGCGATCGAATTGGCGCCGGCCGGACATGTATTCGCGATCGACTGCCGCAACGAGCCGCACATTGCGGGCATCGGGTCTATCCTTGTGCGCCGACTGCATGCGCGCGGCCTGACCGGAGTCGTTCTCGACGGCGGCGTGCGCGATACGACAGCGATCGCGGGCTTCGCGATTCCGGTCTATTGCGCAGGCGCTGCCGTGCCGCCCAACTATGCCGGACACCACGCGGCTGAGATCAACGGCACCATCTCGTGCGGCGGCGTTGCGATCTATCCGGGTGACATTTTGTTCGGCGACAGCGAAGCGGTCATCGTCGTACCTCGCCACTTGGCCGCAGAAGTCGCCGCCGAAGGTGCTGCAATGGAGCGCCGCGAACGTTTTCTGATCGCGCAGATCGAAGCCGGCCGCTCGATCGTAGGCGTGTATCCGCCCGACGCCGAAACGTTGGCGCGCTACGCACAGTGGCAGGATCCGGCCTCAAAAGCGTAGCGCACCGCATGGCCGACAGCGGAAAAATCCGGATCGCTTTGCTGCAGCCCTTTCCGGCACCGGTTAGCGCCCGCATTCGCGAAATTTGCCAAGCTCCGTCGGTGCATCTCGACATCGTGGCCGACACGACACCCGAGACGCGCCGCGCCGCTTTGCGAGACGCCGACTATGCCGTCGTCGTCAGCCAGAATCTCACGGCAGGCGATCTTGCGTTCGCGGGCAAGCTGCGACTTGTCCACAAATGGGGTTCGGGAACCGACGGCGTCGATCTTGCGGCTCTGCGCGAGCGAAATCTGCCATTGCTGAGCACCACCGGAACGAACGCCCGCTATGTCGCCGAGTTGGCGCTGACGCTCATGCTGTCAGTCTTGCGCGGGATTCCGCAAAGCGACCGAGCGATGCGCAAAGGCAGGTGGACAGGTTCGGCTCACTGGACGAGTAGCCGAACGCTGCACGGCCGTTCGGTCGGGATCGTCGGATTCGGCGCGGTCGGCTCGGCATTGGCAGCACTCTTGCGGCCATTCGGATGCGACATGTCGTATGCCGCACGCACGCGTCGCGCAGAAACCGTCGAAAAATCACTCGGCGTTCGCCCGATGGCGCTCGGCGACATTCTGCGCAGCTGCGAGATCGTCAGTCTGCACGTGCCGTTGACGTCCGAAACCAAAGGCATGATCGGACGTGCGGAACTTGCCTTGATGCGCAGCGACGCAATTCTCGTCAATCTCGCGCGCGGCGACGTCGTCGACGAAGGGGCGTTGGCCGAAGCACTGCTCGCCGGACGCCTTGCCGGTGCCGGTCTCGACGTTTTCCAACGCGAACCGGAACCAGGCGGTCGCGCCTTCGCCGATATCCCCAACACGGTGTTGACGCCGCATATCGGCGGCAAGGTCCGCGAGAATCTTGACGCAACCGTGCGGCATTGGTTTTCCAACATCCTGGCGCACGCGCAAGGACAGGCTTTGCCGGACAACGAACGGATTTAGCCGCAGACGACCCAGACTACGCGTAGGACGTCGAGCCGTCCGGCCGCGCCATTGGCGTGCGTTGCCAGTGTAGGTAATGGTCGGAGGTCAGATACGTCTCGTCGATTTCGATTCCCCAGCCCGGCCGATCGGCGCGCAATTCCAAATGCCCATCTTTGGGCAGACACGGATCGACGACACATAGGTGTCCTCGTCCGTCCGCGGCGTCGCGGATTAGCCTTGGAACGGCAATCGGTACTCGAGAATCTTGAAGTTCGGCGTCGCGGCCGCGAAATGCACGTTGATCGCGGTTGCAAGCGGACCCATCGGATTGGGCGGTGCAATCGGCACGTATTGCAAACGAGGCAGTTTCTCACATTCATCGCCGCTGGCGTCCTGAAGAAAACTCGAACCGCCGACCAAAGGGTCCACGGCCGATCCATTGCCAAAAAGCAAAAACCCGCCGACCGGTTTCCCGGCGGCGGGCTCGCTTAGTGGTCGGAGCGGCGGGATTCGA
>JADCGL010000029.1 GCA_020248985.1 Telmatospirillum sp.
AGGGCGTGTGGACCTTCACGCAGAGCAAGCACGGCGACCGGCTGCATTCCTACGAGGTCGACTTCATGACGACGCCCGAATACTACAAGGGCGATCCGAACGGCGGCTACCGCGCCTTCGTGTTCACCGACCATCTGTCGTCGGAAGAAATCGTCAAGCTGCGCAACAAGCTCGAGACGCGCGTGCGCGATGTCTTGAACATCCCGTTCAATCCGGGTCGCGCCGCGATGCGCTTCGAACATTCGATGGGCCAGGGCCTGCCCGACTTCATCCTGCGCAACACCGCAGCCCAAGGCCAGGCCGAGTAGCTCTCAGAGCCTGCCCGCGGCGCGGCAGCGATCCGCGAAATCGAGAAAATGGCGCCAATCCTCTGGCGTCAGCGCATGGCCGCCTTGGCGCAGATGCGTGCCCACTGCATCGCTGGCGCCGAAGAGTTCGTAGGCAGGCGCTGCCGCTTCGAGACCCGCCAATTCGCCGGCAGGACCTGCCCATGCATCGTCGCTGGCGCGGGCCACGTAAAGCGGGCGCGGGGCAATGAGAGCCAGTACCACATGCTGGTCGGCCGCGAGGGCCGTTTCGCGGTCGGCGAAGTCGCGCAAGGCGGGCGCGAACCAGTGCGGGAAACGCGCGAACAAATCGCCGATCGTCTCGCCTTCGCGGCAGCGGAAGGGCCGGGCACCGCCGGCACCCGAATTGTTGGCGATCGCGCCTGCGATGCGCGCGTCGCACGCGGCGGCCCACAAGGCCGCCTTGCCGTGGCGCGAATGGCCGATCGCGATCGCCTTGTCGGCCGGAACGAGGCCGCTTTGCGCTAGCGCATCGAGCACGCGCGAAAAGCCCCAGGCCCAAAACGCGATGGCACCTGCGCGCGTTCCGAGTTTTTGCCCGCGCACCGCGTATAGATCCGGATCGTCCGGGCAGATGTCGCCGTCGTACCAAGTTGCGGCCGCGTAGCCGCGCGCGAGGATCTCGCCAAGCGGCCAACGCCCCGCATGCACGCCGCGCGTGGCCTCGGTCGCGCGGTTGTGCGCAATGCCCCAGGCGGGTTCGGGGCGCATCCAGCCCGTGTCGAGCGGGATCGCGGGATCGGGGTCGATCGACGCGTTGCCCGCAAAATTGGGCCCGAAGAACACGGCGTGCGCCCGCCCTTCGGGCATGTAGAGGGCGACGTGGATGGGCGGCAAGACGGGATCGAGTCGAACAGCGAGGGCGATGCGGAGCCCTTGCCGCGCGCCGACCTCGACCTGTACTTTGCCGGTGGGCGGCATCGGGCCGTAGATTTCGCGGGCACAGGCTGCAAGCCAGTGCGGACGCAGCTTCTGGCGCCAGGTTTGCGCGTCCTGCACCCGCAGACCGTCGGGGCCGCACAGCGGATCGGGAAGGGCGGCGCACTCGACCAACGGTCATTCCTTTGCGATTGACAGCGATCTTCCCCGGATGTCAGCTTATTGCCAAGAAAAACCGGCGCCAAGCGCCGGTCCGGTTTCAATAGGGGAGGAAAACCATGCGTAAATTGGCAGGCGCGGCCGCTTTTGCCGCTTCGACTCTGACGGCGGTTTCGGGCTTCGCCCAAGCGCCGGTTGAACTTCGCTACATGTGCTATGCCGACGCCAACGAGTGCGAAGTGTCGCGCGATCTGCTCGACAAGTTCGAACGCGCAAACCCCACCATCAAAGTCGTGGTCGACAAGGTCGGCTTCAACGTGGTGCGCGAACAGCTCGAGACGCGTCTGCAGGCTGGCCAAGGCCCCGACATGGCGCGCGTGACCAACCTCGCGGGCCTCAACAAATACTATCTCGATCTGCGCCCGCTCGTGAATGCGGCCTATTGGGAAGAGAATTTCGCCCAGACGCTGAACTGGATGCGCGTGGGCAACAACGACAAGGGCATCTACGGCTTCCTCACGCAGCTCACCGTCACGGGGCCGTTCGTCAACAAGACGATGTTCGCCGAAGCGGGCGTGCCGGTGCCGCCGGCCGGTGCGACGTGGGACGATTGGGCGGCGGCGATCAAGCAGGTGCAGCAGAAGCTCAATGTCTATTCGGGCATTGAGATGGACCGCTCGGGCCATCGCTTCGCGGGCCCGGCCATGTCGTACGGTGCGAAGTATTTCGACGCCAACGGCCGTCCGGCCCTCATCGACGACGGCTTCAAGGCCTTCTCCGAGCGCATGGTGCGCTGGCATCGCGAAGGCCTCATGAAGGAAATCTGGCCGGGCGCTTCGGGTGCGCGTTGGCGCAACGGGGCCGACCAGTTCATCAACCGCGACACGGTCATGCATGTCGCGGGTTCTTGGATGATCCAGCGCTATTCGGAGACGATCGGCGACCGCTTTGACTGGGTCGCGATCCCGCAGCCTTGCGGGCCGGCTGGCTGCGGCGCGATGCCCGGCGGTGCGGCGATGGTGGGCTTCAAGGCCACGCGCAATCCGCAGGCCGTGGCGCGCGTGATGGAGTTCATGGCGTCCGAGCCCGTGCTCAAGGAATACTACGAGCGCACGCTCCAGATCCCGGCGCACAAGGGCCTCGCCGCGCGCGGCCTCGACTACGGCAAGGACGTGTCGCCCGCCGCCATCGCAGCCTTGAAGGCCTTCACGGCCAACTACGACAAGGTGCCCGCCCAAGCGCACCAGCTGCAGGGCTACGAGCGCAACGTCGCGGTCTTCAACGCGACCGTGAACCAGATCTCGCAGGCGATCACCGGGACGCTCACGCTCGACGAAGCCTACCGCAAGATCAACGAAGAGGTTGCCCAAGCGATCGGGAACTAAACCACCCCGATGGCTGCTGAAGCCGAACCGGGCCCGTCTGCGGTCGTCGATACGACCGACGGCGGGCCCGCCATGCGTTGGGTCGTAACGCCGCTCCTGGCGGCGTTCGAACCGCCGATGCGCTGGCTGCAGACGAAGCTCGGCTTGCGCGGTCTGCCGTATGTGTTTCTGCTGCCGACGATGGCGATTTTCGGGCTGTTCAGTTTTCTGCCCGCGTTGCTGAACATCTATATCTCCTTCACCGGCGGCGCATCGACGATCCTCGCCGACCGGCCCTTTGTGGGCTTGCGCAACTACGAAGCCTTGCTCGCTTGCGAGTCGATTTTCGTGCCCAAGAGCTGCCCGGTGTCGGGTTTCGGCTTCTGGACCGGCATGTGGAACACGCTGCTTTTCGCGGTGATCCAGGTGCCGATCATGACGGCGGTGGCCCTTGCAACGGCGATCGTGCTGAACCGCGAAATCCGCGCGCGCGGCTTCTGGCGCGCTTTGTTTTTCTATCCCGTCATGCTGTCGCCCGTCGTGGTCGCGGTTGTATGGGATTGGGTGTTGAAGCGCCGCGGCATTTTGAATGCAGGCCTTACCGAGTTCGCCGAGATGCGCAATGCGCTCGCAGCTTGGGGGCCGCTCGAAACGGTCGCCAAGATCGCTGCCTTGCTTGTGGTGGCGGCCCTCGCGCGCCGATTGTGGACGCTGCGCGCAAAGGGGGCGTGGGCAGTCGCCGCGCTCGTTGCGTGCGCAGGCGCCGCCGCGTGGCTTGTCTTCGCTTGGGACGTGCGCGCGACTGTTGCCACGCAAGCCTGGCGGCCGGTCAATTGGCTCGCCGACGCCAATTCGTCGTGGCCTTTTTTCTGGGTCGTGTTCGTCTATACCTGGTCGCATTTGGGATTTTTCATGCTGATCCTGCTCGCGGGGCTCCAGGCGATCCCGCGCGATCTCTACGAAGCGGCCGAGATGGACGGCACGCCCAAATGGCGCGCGTTCGTGCGCATCACAGTGCCGTTGTTGATGCCCACGCTGCTTGTGGTGCTCGTGCTGTCGCTGATCCGCGCCTTCCAGATTTTCGACGAAGTCTACGTGCTGACCGGCGGCGGCCCCGGGACCGCCACGCGCATGGTGATCCAGGAAATCTACGAATCCGCCTTCGTCAGCGACGCCAAGCTCTACGGCGTAGCGGCGGCGGCCTCGGTGCTGCTCGCCGGCGTCATTCTGGTGCTGACCTTGGTGCAGCTCGCACTCACGCGGCGAAAGGCAGGAGCCTGACATGGGACGCGCAATCGCCTTCCTCACGCGCACGCGCAATCCGGGCCGCGTCGACTGGACCGACCTTCTGGCCTACGCCTATCTCGTGCTGGGCGTGCTGCTGATCCTCGCCCCGGTCGTGTGGCTGTTCGTGTCGTCTTTCAAGTCGCAGCGCGCCTTGATCGAAAGCGATCCGCGCTTTCTGCCGTACGAGCAAGTGACGGCCGTGCTCCCGGGCAGCTCGCGGCCCGTCAATCTCGTCGAATGGACGGCACCGGACGGCACCACGCGTATTCTCGCACAGCTGCGCCTGTCGGGTGCAAATGTCGTGCTCGCCGACCCCGCCAAACCCGACGAAACCTTCCAAGTTCCGCGGCGCGACACGCGGCCGCACGAAATCGTTCGCGCGCGCTTCGAAAACTACAGCGAGCCCACGCTCGGCGGCGGGGCGGCGGGCACGTTCCGCTTCGGCCTCTATTTCGGGAATTCGGTATTCGTCACGGTCGTCGCCACCTTGATGACGCTTGCGATCAGCTCGATGGCGGCGTTCGCGCTGGCGAAATACCGCTTTGCCGGGCGCGACGTGTTCATGCTGTTGATTGTGGCGACATTGCTGATGCCGGCGACCGTCATTCTCGTGCCCTTGTTCATCGTCGTGAAGAATTTCGGCATGCTCGACTCGCTGTGGGGCGTGATCATTCCGGGGGCGGCGACGCCCACGGGCGTGTTCCTGCTGCGCCAATACATGCTCACGATCCCAGACGAGCTCATCGAAGCCGCGCGCATGGACTCGGCCTCTGAATGGAAGATCTACTACAAGATCGTGCTGCCGCTCGCTTTGCCTGCGATCGCCGTGCTCGCCATCCTGTCGATCATCTGGCGTTGGAACGATTTTCTGTGGCCGCTCGTGGTGCTGTCGCGCTCCGAGACCTTCACACTGCAGCTCGGCTTGTCGTCGTTCAAGGGCGAGATGCTCGACGCGACCCACTATCTGCTGGCGATGACGGTGCTCACGCTGCTGCCCGTGACATTCGTGTTCGCCTTCCTGCAGAAATACATCACCACCGGCATCGCCAACACCGGGATGAAATGACCATGGCCACGCTGGAACTTTCATCCGTCCGCAAATCCTTCGGCGCCACGAACGTGATCCACGGCATCGATCTTGCCATCGCGCACGGCGAGTTCTGCGTGTTCGTCGGACCCTCGGGCTGCGGCAAGTCGACGTTGCTGCGCATGATCGCAGGGCTCGAATCGGTGAGCGGCGGCGAGGTGCGCATCGACGGCAAACGCGTGAACGAACTCGGTGCATCCGAACGCGGGCTCGCGATGGTGTTCCAATCCTACGCGCTCTATCCGCATATGAGCGTGCGCAAGAACCTCTCCTTCGGCCTCGAGAATGTGCGCATGCCGCAGGCCGAGATCGACCGGCGCGTGGCCGAAGCCGCGCGCATGCTGCGCCTTGAGCCCTATCTCGAGCGGCGGCCGGGTGCATTGTCCGGCGGCCAGCGCCAGCGTGTCGCCATCGGCCGGGCGGTCGTGCGCGAGCCCAAGATCTTCCTGTTTGACGAGCCGCTCTCCAATCTCGACGCCGAACTGCGCGTGCGCATGCGCGCCGAACTCGGCGCGCTGCACGAGCGCATCGGCAACACGATGATCTACGTCACGCACGACCAGGTCGAAGCGATGACGCTCGCCGACCGCATTGCGGTGCTGCGCGACGGGCGGTGCGAGCAGTTCGCAGCCCCGCTCGAGCTTTACAACGCGCCCGCTAACGAGTTCGTTGCGGGTTTCATCGGCAGCCCGCGCATGAATTTCCTCAAAGGCACGCTGGCGGCCGCAGGGGCGGGTGACGCGAGCGTCGCACTTGCTGTGGGCGGCGAGGTGCACGCGACGGGTTTGACGGCGGCCGGTGCCAAGCGCCCGACGGCGGGCGAGCCCGTCACGCTCGGCGTGCGGCCCGAGCATCTGCAATTGGTCGCACCCGGTGCGGGCCAAGCCGACATGAAGGTGGATCTGACCGAACAATTGGGCGGCGAGAGCTACATCTATGGCAGCCTTGCCGAAGGGGCAACGCTCGTCGTAAGGCTCGCAGGCCAGACGCGCATCGAACGCGGCCAATCGGTCGGTGTGGATTTTGCCGGCTCGTCGTCGCTGCATCTGTTCGACGGCGAGGGCAAAGCATTGGCTCGGAGAACGGCGTGATTTCATTCCAACGCGTCGTTGCGGCAACCGCATCGGCACACCAAGCAAGCTTCGAACTCGAAGACGGCTACACGCTGCGCGTGGCGATGCTGTCGGCCGCGCGCGTGCGCGTGAGCGTGGCGCCGCGATCGGGTTTCCCGGTCGCGCGCAGCTGGATGGTCGCCCCCGACGGCGACGTGCCGTGGGAAGGCCGGTCGCGCGACAGCGATGCGGGCTTCGCAAACCCGGCCGCAACGCTCGGCAAGACAGAAGCTGGCTACGCGCTGACGGCGGGCGATTTGCGCGTGCGCGTGACGGCGGCCCCGGTGCGTCTTGCTTTCGACAAGCGCAAGGCGGACGGCACTTGGGAAACCGTGCTCGAGGATCGCGAGAGCGGGGCGTATTTGCGTTGTGACGAAGGCCGGCGCTTGCGCCACTACCAGAATCGCATCGGCGGCGAGCGCTATTTCGGGCTTGGCGACAAGACCGGGCCCATCGACCGCGCCGGTCGGCGCTTTCGCATCCTGCAGCTCGACGCGCTCGGCTACGACGCCGAACAGGGCGATCCGCTCTACAAACACGTGCCGTTTTTCGCCGTCGAAGCCGCCCCCGGAAGCTGGGCAGGCCTGTTCTACGATACGCTTGCCCCGCTCACCGTCGATCTCGGCTGCGAGCGTTCGAACTACCACGGCTATTACCGCTATGTCGAAGCCGAGGAACCGGCCCTCGATTTCTACGTGTCGTTCGGGCAGAGCCTGCGCGACATCGCCGAGGATTTTGCGCATCTCACGGGCTTGCCGCACCTCGCCCCGCGTTGGGCCTACGGTTTTGCGTTCACCTCGATGCACCATGCCGACGACGCGCAAGCGCAAGCCAAGATCGGCGCGTTCGCCGAGCGTTGCCGCGCCGACGGGATTCCGATCAGCTCGATCCATTTCGGCTCGGGCTATTCGAGCCGCGGCAAGCGGCGCTACGTCTTCACCTGGAACCGCGACAAATTCCCGGATCCCGCGGCGTTGTTCGCGAAACTTCGCGCGGCCGAACTCAAGACCGTCGCCAATCTGAAACCCGTGCTGATCGACGACCATCCTTCCTATGCGGGGCTGGCCGCCGAAGGCGGGTTCCTCGCCACGAAGGACGGCAAGCCGGTCGTCGAACAATTCTGGGACGGGCATGGCAGCTTTCTCGATTTTACCAATCCCAAGACCGTCGCGTGGTGGCAGGCGGGGCTCGAACGCCAAGTTTTCGATGCCGGTTTCGATTGCGGCTGGAACGACAACAACGAATACGAAGCCTGGCGCGAGGGCGCGTCCGGGCGCGGCTTCGGCACGGAGATTCCCGTCTCGGCTTCGCGGCCTTTGCATGCGCTGCTGATGTCGCGCGCGACGTTCGAGGCAAGTGCCCGCCGCGAGCCGACCAAGCGCCCCTACACGATCACGCGCGCAGGCCCCCCCGGCATCCAGCGTTATGCCGAAACCTGGAGCGGCGACAATTTCACCTCGTGGCATACGCTCAAATGGAACTTACGCAACGGGCTTTCGATGGCGCTGTCGGGCCTCGGCAAGATCGGCCACGATATCGGCGGGTTTGCAGGTCCCCAACCCGATCCCGAATTGCTGTGCCGCTGGGTCGAGATGATGGCGCTGCACCCGCGCGCCGTGATGAATTCGTGGAAACCCGACGTGGGCGAAGCGACCGAGCCGTGGACGCATCCAAGCGTGCTCGATGCGGTGCGCGCGGCATTGCGTCTACGCTATCGCTTCCTGCCGATCCTCTATACGCGCGGCTATCTGGGGGCCACGCAAGGCGTGCCCTCGATGGTGCCGCTGCTCTACCACTACGACGACGATCCGCAGTGCCGCGGCGAACACGACGCGTTTTTGATCGGGCCCGACCTGCTGGTCGCACCGATCGTCGAGCCGGGCCAGCGCCAGCGCGCCGTCTATCTGCCAAAGGGCCCCGAAGGCTGGGCCGATTTCCACACCGGCCGCGTCTATCCTGCCGGCGAAACGGTCACGGTCGAGGCACCCTTGGGCCGCCCGCCGATCTTCGTGCGCGTGGGTGCAGTGCTGGCTCTTGCAGGCCCCGATATCCCGGCCGTGCGGCCGCACGACGCACCCGCCCGCCATCTCTATTTTGTCGCCGGCACCGCGAGCGGCAAGAGCCTCGCAGCCAGCCCGCATTTCGAAGACGACGGCGAAAGCTGGAGCCTGCGCGGCGGCGACTATCTCGCCATGGCGGCGCGTCTCGAATGGACGCGCGACTCAGTTGAGGTCGCGTTGCGGCGGACGGGCGGGACGCGGTCGCTTCCCGCCGCTGTTGAATTTGCGCTCGATGGCGCAGGGACTTCCGGACGCACGACGCGCATCGTTCACATCTGAGGCGCATTGCAGACGATCGTGGAGAAAACGGGAGTTCGGATCTTGCTTGTCGCTGCGCTTCCGTCCCGCATCGGACTCCGCTAACGTTGCCGACTACAGACGACGGCCATCAAGAGCCGAAAAAGAGGGGAAACCGCCATGAAAAACATCGTCGCTTCGCGTCGTACGTTGTTGCGGGGGGCTGCCTTGGGCGTTCTCGCCGCACCCATGCTCAACACCAAAACTCTGTTCGCGCAGTCCGGCGCCTTCAACTGGAAGCGCTTCCAGGGCCAGTCGCTCGAAATCTCGCTGATCCGCAGCCCGCGCGGCGATCTTCTGAAGCGCCACCAAGCCGAGTTCGAAGCGCTGACGGGCATCAAGGTCGGCGTCGAGGACATCCCCGAGCAGCAGCAGCGCCAGAAAGTGGTGATCGAGCTCAATTCCGGGCGCCCGAGCTTCGATGTGGTGCATCTCTCCTACCATGTGCAGAAGCGCCAATTCGCCAAGGCCAAGTGGCTCGCCGAAGTCGGCGGCATGCTGAACGACGCGCAGCTCACGCCGGCCGAGTACGACCGCGCCGATCTCACGCAGCGCGGCCTCGACTACGCGACCGACGACGGCAAGATCAATTCGCTGCCTTGGTCGGTCGATTACTGGCTGCTCTATTGGAACAAGGAGCTGTTCCAGGCCAAGGGCGTGGCCTATCCGCGCACGATCGACGAGATCGTGACGGCGGCCGCACGCCTGCACGATCCGGCCAACGGCATTGCCGGCATCACGGCACGCGGCTTGCGCAACGCCAACGTGCCGGTTTGGACGCAGCTGATGCTGGGCTGGGGCCAGGAGGCGACGGCGGGTGCGCCGCCGCGTCTGATGACCGACACCGACGATGCGATCGCGGCCGCCCGCGTGTACCAGACGCTGCTGCGCAACTCGGGTCCGCAGGGCGTTGCCGGCTTCAACTGGAACGAATCCCAGTCGCTGTTCGCGCAAGGCCGGGCGGCCATGTGGATCGACGGCGTGGGCTTCGCACCGCCGGTCGAAGATCCGCAGCGCAGCCGCGTGGTCGGTAAAGTCGGTTACGGGATTTTCCCTGCCGGTCCCAAGGCGCACCATTCGGGCATGTTCGGCGACGGCATCGGCATCGCTTCGGCAAGCCGCAAGAAGGAAGCGGCGTTCCTCTACTGCCTTTGGACCACGAACAAGCAGATGTCGAACCGCCTGCTGCAAGGCGGTTCAGGCGTGCCGTTCCGCCGCTCGTCGCTGCAGGATCAAGCCACGCTCAGCGCGCTGACGGTGCCGAAGGAATGGGCCGATTGCGTGCGCGGCTCGGGCGAGATCGCGCGCGCGGCCCTGCCCGTGATCGTGCCGGTGACGGAGTTCCGCGACGTGTTCGGAACCGCACTCACCAACACGATCGGCGGTGCCGATCCGGCGGCCGAGATGCGCCGGGCAACGGCCGAGTTCCGCCCGGTCCTCGAGCGCAGCGAACAGGGGTGAAGACGTTGCCCCAGCCGGCCGTCGGTAGCAGCCGACGGCCGGTCTATTTCTGGTTCGTGGTGCCGGGATTGCTGGCGACCTTGGCCGTCATTGTCTTCCCGTGGGCTTTCACCGTGTGGATGAGCCTGCACGAATGGAAGCTCGGCGGCACGGCCGTTTGGGTGGGCTTGCGCAACTACGCCGAGCTCGCAGTCAACCAGCGTTTTCTCGAATCGATTTGGCACACGTTCTATTTCACGATCCTGGCGGTGATCCTTCCGCTGGTGCTGGGCACGTTCGCCGCGGTCGTGTTCCACCGCACGTTTCCGCTGCGCGGCCTGCTACGCACGATCTTCATCATGCCGATGATGGCCACACCCGTGGCGATAGCGCTCGTATGGACCATGATGTTCCATCCGCAGCTGGGCGTTCTCAACTATCTGCTGAGCCTCGTTGGCATCGGCCCTTCGGAATGGGTGTTCGCGCGCCACACGGTCATCCCCAGCCTTGCTCTCGTCGAGGTCTGGCTGTGGACGCCATTCGTGATGATCATCGTGCTGGGCGGGCTTGCGGCCGTTCCCAGCGAGCCCTACGAAAGCGCGCAGCTCGACGGCGCCACGCGCTGGCAGATGTTCTGGAAGATCACGTTTCCGCTGGTGCTGCCTTTCATCGTCGTGGCCGGCATCATCCGCACGATCGACGCGCTGAAGGCTTTTGAAGTGATCTACGTGATTTCGAGCGGCGGTCCGGGAACGGCTTCGGAGACACTGAATCTCTATCTCTATGCCCAGGCCTTCGCCTACTACAATGTCGGCACGGCGTCGGCCGTGGTCGTGGTGTTCTTCGCCATCGTCGTGGCCTTGTCGCTGGTGCTGCTGTGGGCGCGCGAACGCGCGAAATGGTACTGACATGACGCCAGCTTCCAGTCCGCGTTCGGCCGGCTATTGGCGCCTTCGCCGATGGATCGACAATCTGGCTTTCGCGGCCGTGCTCGTGGTGCTGCTCGCGCCCGTGCTGTTCGTGTTCTTTTGGGTCGTGTCGCTGTCGCTCAAATTTGACATCGACAACACAGCCTATCCGCCTATCTTCGTGCCGCCCACGCCCACGCTCGACAATTTCCGGCGCCTGTTCGCCGATACCCCGTTTGCGCTGTATTTCTGGAACTCGCTCTTGGTTTCGGGCGGTGCGACTCTCGCCGCGTTGCTGCTGGGCGTGCCCGCCGGCTACGGAATTGCCAAATCCAAGGCGCACGGGCTGGCCGTGCTCATGCTGATCAGCCGCATGACGCCGGGCCTGTCCTATCTCATTCCGCTGTTCACGCTGTTCCAGATCCTCGGTCTGCTCGGCACGCTGTGGCCGATCGCGATCACGCATCTGGTGATCACTCTGCCGATCGTCGTCTACGTGATGATCGGCTATTTCGAGACGCTGCCGCCCGAACTCGAAGAGGCGGCGCGCATCGACGGCTGCAGCGTGTGGCAGGCCTTCCGCTACGTGGCCCTGCCGCTCGCACGGCCGGGCATCGTGGTGGGTGCCATCCTGTCCTTCATCTACTCTTGGAATAATTTCGTGTTCGGCGCGGTTTTCGCTGGCCGCACGACGCGCACGATGCCTGTCGCCGTCTACAACATGCTCACCTTCGAGCAGTTCGCCTGGGGACCGCTCGCAGCCGCTGCCATCGTCGTGATGCTGCCGGTGCTGTTCTTGACCGTGCTGATCCAGCGCGAGATCGTCGGCGGCTTGACCGCGGGTGGGGTCAAAGGCGCTTAAGCCTTTCGGCTCCACAAGGCGATGGCGCCTGCGATCACGCCCACGCCGCGTTTAAAGTCGGCGACATCGACCCATTCGTCGCGGGATCCGTTCTGCGTGAGATCACCGCACAGCGGCCCCAAGCCGACGCACGGAATGCCGTTCTGCACCATCGGATTGCGGATGTCGGACGAGGTGTGCATGACGTTGGCGTGCGGCGCTTCGCCGGTTGCGGCCAGCACGGCCGCATCGACCGCATTGCGCAGCGCGTGGCCGTCCGGCACTTCGGCACCCGTGACGCCCGACAGGAACTCGACCTTCGGCGGCTTGGCGCTGAGATACGCGTCGGCCTTCGCGACTGCGGCGATCGCGGACGCGACTTCCGCCTGCACGTCGGCGAGTTTTTCGCCGGGCGGAAACGACAGCGCGCAGGACAGCCGCACGGAAGGTGCAATGCGCGCCGCCCGCCCGTCGCCGAGCGTGGAAAAATCGCCGATCAAAAGGTTGGTCGAACGTCCGATGGCGGCCTGCAGCGAGGGATGCGTTACGCGGCGGCCGCGTTGTTCGTCAAGCGCGCGCAAAGCAGCGTGGATCAGCACGGCCTTGTCGATCGGGTTGACGGCCGTGTGCGCGAAGGCCGTATGGCCAGGTTCTTGCGTGTCGGGCAGCCGCCCTTCGACCGTGACGCGGAACACGAGCTGGCCCGAGGCGAAAGTTTTGACCTCGCGCATGCCGACACCCGATTCCGCCGGATGCAGATAGATCGCCGCATCGGCGACGAAGCCTGCTTGCAGGAGGGCATGCACGCCGCGCGCATGGCGCTTGGAGGGCGTGCTGCACAAGATGAGATCGCCCGCCGGGCGCAGGGCCGGATCGCTCAGCACCTGCAAGGCGCCCGCCATCGTCGCAACGCCGGCGAGGTCGTCGGCAACGCCCCAGCCATAAAGGCGGCCATTTTCGATTTCGCCCGCAAACGGATCGTGGCGCCAGCCATGCTGCGGCTGGAACGGTTCGCCGTCGGGATGCGCAAACACGAGCATGCTGCGCCCGCCGCCGGTACCCGGCAAACGGGCCACGACCGCCTCGCGCATGTCGGGCGCGATCGCAATGCCGGCGGCGAATTCGTCGCGCGGATTCACGTCGGCGGGCAGATAGCGATGGCGCACGACCGTGGCGCCGAACGATTCGCACGCGGCGGCAAAGCGCGCCTGCACGGCTGCTTCGCCTTGGCGCTGCAGGGCGATGAACTCGCGCAGGAGCGAGACTGCTTTGTCGCCCGACGCGGCGGCGGCGGCTTGTGCTGTTTGAGCTGCGTCCATTGTCGGTCCTGGCTCCGTTTTTCGATTTCGCGGCATCATATGCCGTTTTCTGGCACCTTAATTGCTTGATTTGTAGGGCATCCCCTGTAATTTTTGTAGAACAATCGCGATGCAATGGGGATCTGATCGAGTCGGAGGGGGCAATGTCGAAAAGCAACTTGGGGCGTCGTGAATTTCTGGGGGCGGCGGCAGGTGCGGCGGCTGCGGGCGTCCTTCCCGGGGCCGCGACGGCGCAGAACCGCAACACGGTCACGGCGTCGCTGCTCGGCAATCTGCCGAACATCCATCCCTGGCATGTCGGCAACGTGGAGACGGCGGCGGCCAATTTGCTCGTCTATTCCAATCTGCTGAAGGTCGGCCCCGACGGTACGATGGTGCCCGACGTCGCGGCATCGCTACCGACGATCAGCGCCGACGGCCTCAATTATACGTTCGAGCTGCGCCGCGACGTGCGCTTCCACAACGGCGACAGGCTCACTTCGGAAGACGTCGTCTATTCCTACGACCAGTATCTCTCCACCGCACGCCGGCGCGGCAATCTGCGCCGCTTCATCAAGAACGTCACCAAGGACGGCGACTATGTGGTGAAGGTCGAGCTCGTCGAGCCGTGGGTCGGCTGGATGCAGCTGATGGGCTACGAGGCCGCAATCGTGCGCCGCGGCAGCGACGTGGTGAACGAAGGGCCGACCGGCGAAAATCTCTATCGGGGCAGCCGCATGGCGGGCTCGGGGCCCTACATCCCGACCAATTTTCAGGCCGACGTGTCGGCCGAGTTCGAAGCCAATCCCGACTATTTCGGCGGCAAGCCCGCGACGCAGACGATCAAGCTGCTGCGCATTCCAGATGCAGCCACGCAGCTTGCCAATCTGCGTACCGGCACGGTCGATATCATCTCGAACTGCCCACCCAAGGATTTCGCCGCGATGGCGCGCACGCCGGGCTTTGCGGGGGCTTCGCGCCCGTCGGCCGGCATCTTCTATATGCCGATGAATACGGCCAAGGCGCCGTTCGACAATGTGCATTTGCGCCGCGCGGTTTCGTGCGCGATCGACCGCGACTATATCTGCGACGAAATCTATTCGGGCCTCGTCACGCCGTCCGCGTTGCCGGCCGCACCGACGGAGTTCTGGTACGACGCGACCCTCGCCAAGCAGCTCGCCTACGATCCCGACCGCGCGCGTTTTCATCTGCGCGAGGCGGGTATGCCGCGCGGCTTCGCGTTCGAAGCGATCGTGCCGGCGCCGTCGGCCTATGTCGAAGCGCGCGAAGCGGCGATCGTGATGCAGGCCAATTTGGCCGACGTCGGGATCCGCATGAATATCCGCCAGACCGATTTCGTCAGCATGTATCGCAGCGCCCAGAACGGCGACTGGCAGGCCTTCCCGCATCCCTCGATGCAGTCCTCGATCGAGGGCTATCTAATCTGGAACAACTACCACAAGGACGGCAATCAGGCGCGCTGGATGGGCTATCGCAACGCCGATTTCGAGGCAGCGACAATGGACAGCTTCCGCTATCTCGAAAACGCGCGCAAAATGCCGGGCCTGCAGCGTGTGTCGAAAATCCTGGTCGAAGACTGCCCGGCGCTGTGGATCGGGCGGCTCAACGCCTACCATCTGTGGCGCGCCGACATTTCGGGCTTTGCGCCGCGCTACTCGCACTTCATGGACCTTACCCAGGTCAAACGCGGATGATCGGTTTCCTCGCCGGACGGGCCGCGTCTTTGGCGCTGGTCCTGTTCGGCGCGAGCATTCTGATCTTCCTGGTCGTGCGCGCGTTGCCGGGCGACCCGGCCGTGGCGCTCATGACGCAGAACGCCACACCCGAAATGATCGCGGAGATGCGCCGAACGCTCGGCCTGGAGCGCGGCTTGCCGACGCAGTTCGCGCTGTGGCTGGGAGGCGCACTCGGCGGCGATCTCGGCCGCTCGTTCATGTTCAGCATGGACGTGTCGGCGTTGATCGGCGAGCGCTTCCCGGTCACGCTGCATCTCGCGCTTACGAGCCTGGCAATCGCACTCGCGATCGCGATCCCGACCGGCGTTCTGGCCGCCGCAAACAAGGGCAAAGCGCTCGACCATCTGTGCCGCGTCGTCGCGATGGTCGGCATCTCGATGCCGGTCTTCTGGCAGGGGCTGCTGATGATCCTGCTGTTCGCGGTCACGCTCGGCTGGCTGCCGCCGGGCGGCTATGTTTCGCCGGCTTCCGGGCTCGGCGATTCCTTCGCGCATATTCTGCTGCCGTCGGTGGCCCTCGGCACCGCCTATGCGGCCACCGTCATGCGCATGCTGCGCGCCTCGATGCTCGACGTGTTGGGGCGCGAGCATATTGCGGTGGCGCGTGCGCACGGCATACCCGAGCGCACGCTCGTGTGGCGCGACGCGCTGCACAACGCCGCGATCCCGACTCTGACCGCCGTCGGATTTTCGTTCGGCTATCTGCTGGCGGGGGCCGTGCTGACCGAAGTGATCTTCAATCTGCCCGGCATGGGTCGGCTGCTCTACGAGAGCATCCTCGCGCGCGACTATCCGCTGGTGCAGGGCTTGGTGCTGCTGAACGTGGCGGTGTTCGTCGCGATCAATTTCGCGATGGATGCGCTCTACGTTGCTCTCGATCCGCGGATCCGTCGATGAACCGCGGCAAGACAATCGGCCGCCTGCTCGGCATCGTGCGCCGCGATCCGCTGGCGGCGGCAGCGTTCCTGTTCCTGCTGCTGCTCGCGATCGCAGCCTTGTTCCCCGAGCAGATCGCGGCCATGTCGCCAAACCGGCCGAGCCGCTTGCGGCTTCTGCCGCCGGGGGACGTCTATCTGTTCGGCACCGACCAGTTCGGGCGCGATATCTTTGCGCGCTGCGTGCATGCCACGAGCGTATCGCTGCTGGTGGGTTTGACCACTGTCGCAATCGCCTTGTTGCTCGGCGTGCCGCTCGGCGCAATTGCCGCCTTTCGCAGCCCCGGCAAAATCGATTCCGGCATCATGCGCACGATGGACGTGCTGATGGCCTTCCCGCCGATCGTGCTGGCGATCGCGGTCGTGGCCGCTTTGGGCACGCAGGACATCGAAATCGGACCCTTCACCGTGCCGCACATCACCAAAGTGATGGTCGTGATCGGCCTTCTCAACGTGCCGAAGGTCGCGCGCATCGTGCGCGCCTCCGTGCTCGTCGAGCGCAACGAACAATATGTGATGGCCGCGCGCGCGGTGGGTGCCTCCGAGGCGCGCGTGCTGTTCCGCGAGGTGCTGCCCAACTGCGCTTCGCCGGTCGCGGTCTACGCTACATTGCTGGTGGCGACGTCGATCCTCACCGAGGCGTCTTTGTCGTTCCTCGGGCTCGGCATCCAGCCGCCGCAGCCCTCGTGGGGCGGCATGCTGGCCGACAGCCGCACCTACGTGATGTCCGGCCAATGGTGGCTCACGGTGTTTCCGGGATTGCTGATCTTCCTGTCGGTTGCGGCTTTCAATCTCGCGGGCGACCTGCTGCGCGACGCACTCGACCCTGCCCAAATTACGCGGCGCGGCGATGCTTGAGTCCGAGCCCTTGTTTCGGGTGCGCAATCTCACGACGCGCCTCAATACCGAAGCCGGCGCGATCGTGCCGTCGGACAGTGTGTCGTTCGATATCGCCGCTGGCGAGGTTTTGGGTTTGGTGGGCGAGAGCGGGTCGGGCAAATCCGTCACGGCGCGCGCGTCCGTGCGGCTGCAGAAGCCCGATGACGCGATCAAGGCGGGCGAGCTCTGGTTTGCCGGGCGCGATCTGCGCAGGCTCGACGCGGCGCAGCTGCGCGAATTGCGGGCCAGCGAGATCGCGATGATCGTGCAGGATCCGGCGGCCGCCCTCAATCCGGTGATGACAGTTGGTGCCCAGCTCACGCGCGTGGCGCGCGAGAAGGGCATGTCCGAACAAGACGCCGCCGCGCGCGCGCTCGAATTGCTGGTGCAGCTGCGCATCGCCGATCCCACGCGCCGGCTTGCCGCCTATCCGCACGAATTGTCCGGCGGCATGCGCCAGCGCGTGCTGATCGCCCTCGCTTTGATGTGCAAGCCCAAACTCCTGATCGCCGACGAGCCGACGACGGCGCTCGACGTGACGGTCGAAGCCGACATCCTGTCGCTGCTCGATGCGCTGCGCCGCGATCTCGGCATGGCAATGCTGCTGATCTCGCACAATCTCTCGGTCGTGGCCCGGCTCTGCGACCGCGTTGCGGTCATGTATGCGGGCCGCCTCGTCGAGATTGGGCCCACGCCGTCCGTGCTGGCCGATCCGCGGCATCCCTATACGGCGGCTTTGCTGGCTTCGGTGCCGCGCGGGGCCAAAGCCGACGGGCCCTTGCCGGCCATTCCAGGCGAGCCGCCGGATCTCGCTCGCCTCGCACCGGGATGCGGCTTTCGCGCGCGCTGCGCGCAGGCCGGGCCCGAATGCGAAAAGCCACAGACGCTGCAGCAAGTCGGCGACGGGCGATTCAGCGCGTGCTGGCGGGCTATCGCATGAAAACGCCGCTGCTCGAACTCGCCGCCGTCTCCAAGCACTACGAGGTCGCCGCAGCGCCGTTGGCCGGGCTTTTGTCCGAACGCCCGAAAGTGCGCGCAGTCGAAGGCGTGAGCCTCTCGGTCGCGCAAGGCGAAATCATGGGGTTGGTCGGCGAGAGCGGGTCGGGAAAATCGACCTTGGGGCGCTTGGCGCTGCTGCTCGAGCCGCCGACGGCCGGCAGCGTGCGCTTTGCCGGTGCCGATCCGCAAGCCGATCTCAATGCGTTTCGACGCCGCGCGCAGATGGTGTTCCAGGATCCGCAATCGTCGCTCAACCGCTCGAAGACCGTCGGCGAAATCCTCGCGATGCCGCTGCAGGTGCACGATGTGGGGGCGAGCCGTGTAGCCCGCCGCGCCCGCGTCGCCGAACTCCTGACGAGCGTGGGTTTGCGCGCCGATGCGGCGACGCGCTATCCGCACGAATTGTCCGGCGGCCAGCGCCAGCGCGTGGGCATTGCGCGTGCGCTGGCGATCGAACCCGCTTTCATCGTGCTCGACGAGCCGACGAGTGCGCTCGATGTGTCGATCCAGGCGCAGATCGCCAATCTGCTGGTGGAGCTGCAGCAGCGCTTGGCGCTCACCTATCTGTTCATCAGCCACGATCTGCGCCTCGTGCGCTGGCTGTGCGACCGCGTGGCGGTGATGTATCTGGGCCGCATCGTCGAGACCGGCAGTGCCGCCGCCCTGTGGCAAGCGCCGCGCCATCCTTATGCGCAAGCGCTGCTCGCGGCGGCCACGGCCGAGCGTGCGGCACCCTCGGGCATCGGCGGCGAGGTGCCGAGCCCGATCGCCCCGCCGCCCGGCTGCGCCTTCCATCCGCGCTGTGCTTTTGCGGGTCCGCGCTGTGCGCGCGAAGTGCCGGCCTCGCGCGGGGACGCGCAGACCAACGTCGCGTGCCATCTTTACGACGGAGGGGTTGCATGATGCGTCTGATCGTCGGCGGCAAATGGTCGTCGTCCTGGACGATGCGCGGCTGGCTCGCCTGCCGTCTGTCGGGGCTGCCCTTCGAAGCCGAGACGCTGTTTTTGTCGCGTCCCGACAGCAAGGCAGCACTCGCAAAGATTTCGCCGACCGGGCTGATCCCGCTGCTGATCGACGGCGATTTCCAGGTGACCGACACGCTGGCGATCGCCGAATATCTGTGGGAGCGCGCCCCCGGCTCGGCGATTTGGCCGCAGGCGATGCGCGCGCGCACGGCCGCCCGTATGTCGGCGGCCGAGATGCATGCGCATTTTGCCGAGCTGCGCGCGGCCTTGCCGATGAATCTCGTCAAGCGCTGGCCGATCGCAAACGGCGTGCCGTCGAACGTGAAGCTGCTGGCGCGCCCGGGCGTTGCCCCGCAAGTGGCGCGCGTGCAGGAGAGCTGGCGCCAGACGCGTGCGGCGTGGGGGGCAGGCGGGCCCTATCTTTTCGGGGCCGCCTTCAATTTCGCCGATGCGATGTGGGCGCCGATGGCGAGCCGCTTTCGCACCTATTCGGTCGCGATCGCGCCGGATGCGCAAGCCTATTGCGATGCCGTGCTCGCCCATCCACTCGTCGCCGAGTGGGTCGCGGGGGCTGAAGCGCAGGCGCGCGAGATCGGCTGGGACGCTTGTGCGGCGTTCCCCTAGGCATTCAAGTCGCGCGGGGCTCCGCTCGAGGCGCGCACGACCAAGGTGGGTGCCAATTTGACGGTCTGTGCCGCCGGTGCTGCGGCGTCTTTGGCATCGATCGCGGCAAGGACCGCGCGTGCGGCGCGCTGGCCCATCTCGCGATGTTCGATGCGCACCGTCGTCAATGGCGGATCGACGAGATCGACATGCGGCATGTCGTTGTGGCCGGTGACAGAGATGTCGCCGGGGCATAGAAGCCCGCGTGCGCGCACGGCTTCGAGCGCGCCAAGCGCCAGCAGGTCGTTGGCGGCTGCGATGGCGGTGATCTCCGGACAGCGCGCCAGCAGCGCTTCGGCGGCAGCCGCACCGGCTGCGCGCGTGTAGGCGCTGGCCGCTTCGATGCGACGCGGATCGTTTTCGAGGCCGTGTGCGCTTAAGGCGGCCTCGAAGCCGCTGCGGCGCAGATAGCCCGTCGAGATCGCAGCCGGGCCTGCGAGATGCCCGATGCGGCGATGGCCGAGGGCAGCCAGATGCGCCACCACCAGCGCCATGCCGCCGGCATCGTCGGAAACGATGGCGGCAAGCCGCGCATCGTCCGATGCGCGATTGACGAGCACCACCGGCAAGCCGCGCGCGCGGCAGCGCTCGACCAGATCGTCGCGGCGGCTGGCGGTCGCGAGGATCAGCCCGTCGATGCGCTGGGCGATCAAGCGCTCGGCCATGTCGCTTTGGCGATTGCCGTCCGTACCGCCATCGGCGACGACAAGCGCGTAGTCGGCCTGCGCCAACGCTTCGGCAATGCCGCCGATAATCGGCGAGAAGACCGGGTTCGCGATGTCGGGGACAAGCACGCCGATCAGATGCGAGCGGCGCGTGCGAAGCGAGCGCGCGACGGGATCCGGCCGGTAGCCCATGCGCTCGGCCGCCGCACGCACACGCGCCACGACCGCGGGGGCGACGACGGTGCTGCGCTGCGGATCGAGTGCGCGCGACACGGTCGACGCATGCACGCCCACCGCCAGCGCCAAGCGCTTCAGCGTCGGGCGGGTGCCGGGATCGGTCGGATCGGGCTTTCGGCGCGCCATCTGGAACGACCTTGACAAGTGTCTGCAATCGATTGCAGTATGACCGTATCGATAGCGCCAAACAAGCGCTGCGACACTGCGAGGAAGCCCGACGCAATGATTTTGCGCAAAGCCGAAGACGTCACGCCCGCCGTACAGCGGGCCATGGCGGGGGCCAGCGATGCGCGTTTGCGCACGCTGATGGCATCGCTTGTGTTGCATCTGCACGATTTTGTGCGCGAGACGCGGCCCACGGAAGCCGAGTTCGAAAAGGCAATCGAATTCGTCGTCGGGCTCGGCCAAGCAACCAACACCACCCACAATGAAGCGGTGCTGTTCGCCGACGCAGTCGGCATCTCGACGCTCGTGTGCCTGCTCAACAACGGCATGTCGGGTGCGCCCGAAACGGCGGCGGCGTTGCTGGGACCGTTCTGGCGCAAAAACGCGCCTTCCGTCGCCAAAGGCGGCTCCATCGTGCGCTGCGATACGCCGGGCGAAGCCCTGTTTGTGAACGGCCGGGTACGCGATCCGGCCGGGCAGTCGCTTGCCGATGTTTCGATCGATGTTTGGCAGGCCTCGCCCGCGGGCATGTACGAAAACCAAGACGCGGGCCAGGCCGACATGAATCTGCGCGGCACCCTGCAAAGCGATGCCGACGGCGTGTTTGCGTTCCGCACGGTCAAGCCGAGCGGCTATCCCGTGCCCACGCACGGACCGGTCGGCGGCTTGCTGCGCGCGCAAGCGCGTTCGCCGATGCGGCCCGCCCATATTCATTTTCTGCTCCATAAGCCCGGCTTCAAAACGCTGATCACGCAGGTTTTCGTGGCCGACGATCAGTACCTCGAAAATGACGTCGTGTTCGGCGTCACGGGCGATCTCGTCGGCAATTTCATCGCCAATGCGGCCGGCACGCCCGCACCGGCGGCGGACGTCTCGGGCACGTGGCACTCGCTCGACCATGTTTTTGTGATGGAGCCCGGCGAAAGCGTGCTCCCGCATCCGCCGATCGCTTGAACCACGCCGAGGACGTAATGACGCAAAACGCTACAAAATTCGAATTGGGTCCTGTCGTTATCCTCGGCGGTTCGGGCGGCATCGGGGCTGCGACCGCGCAAGCTTTTGCGGCTCACGGTGCGACCGTCGGCATTGTCTACAATTCCGATGAGGCTGGTGCCGAGGCGGTGCGTTCAAGCTTGCCGGGCAGCGGGCACCGCACGTTCGGCGCGAGCGTGGAAGACAGCGCGTCGCTGGTGCAACTCGTTGCCGACGCGCGGGCGGCCTTCGGCGAAGTTGCAACTCTCGTCAATTCGGCGGGCTTCACGAAGGCGATCGCGCATGGCGATCTCGATGCGCTCGACGACGCGTTCATCGACCGCATGTTCGCGGTCAACTGGCGCGGCCAGTTCGCAGCCGTGCGCAGCTTCCGCAAAACGCTCGAAGCCAGCGGCAAAGGCCTCGTCGTGAACGTTTCGTCGATCGCGGGCACGAACGGTATTGGCTCCAACATCGCCTATTGCGCCGTCAAAGCCGGCATCGACACGATGACGAAGTCGCTGGCCCGCGCGTTGGCGCCCGCCATCCGCGTGATGTCGGTGTCGCCGGGCGTCGTCGCGACCGATTTCGTTCCCGGCCGCGATGCCGCAGCGGTCGCCAAGATCGCCGCCACCGTGCCGTTGAAGCGCATCGCGACGCCCGAAGACGTCGCCGATGCGATCCTCGCCTGTGCCACGCATCTGCGCTATTCGACCGGCTCGATCGTCACGGTCGACGGCGGCCGCGCGCTCTGAAGAGAAGGACTGTTTCGATGCGCCTCATGCGCGACACTGTGATCATTACCTGCGCCGTTACCGGCAATCTCACGACGCCCGAGCAGACGCCGCATCTGCCGATCACGCCCGAACAGATCGCCGACGCGTGCCTGGGAGCGGCCGAGGCGGGGGCTGCGATCTGCCACATCCATGTGCGCGATCCGGCGACCGGGAAGCCGTCGATGGCGCTCGAGTACTATCGCGAGACGGTCGAGCGCATCCGCGCGCGCAATACGCAGCTTATCCTCAATCTCACCACGGGGCCGGGCGGGCGCTTCGTGCCGTCGCCGGACGAGCCCAAGATTGCCGCACCCGGCACCACCTTGTGCGCGCCCGAACTGCGCGTGAGCCACGTGGCCGCACTCAAGCCCGACATCTGCACGCTCGATCTCAACACGATGAATTCGGGCAAAGAGGTCGTCATCAACACGCCCGGCAATGTGCGCCGCATGGCCAAGGTCATCCGCGAGGCCGGCGTGAAGCCCGAGATCGAACTTTTCGATTCCGGCGACATCGCGCTGATGAACGACATGCTCGCCGACGGTTCGCTCGATGGGCCGATCCTGTGTTCGCTCGTACTCGGTGTCAAATACGGTTTCCAGGTTTCACCCGAAACGATCCTCTATGCGCGCGGCATGCTGCCGCGCGACGCCGAATTCACGGCCTTCGGCATTGGCCGATCGACCTTCCCGATGGTAGCGCAGTCGGTGCTCGCGGGCGGCCATGTGCGCACGGGCCTCGAAGATGCGGTCAATCTCGCGCGCGGCGTGCTGGCGCCGTCCAATGCGGCGATGGTCGAGAAGGCGCGCAAGATCGTCGAGGCGTTGGGCGTGCAGATCGCCGATCCGCGCAAGGCGCGCGAGATCGTGGGCTTGCCCACGCGCTTCGCCGATGCGGCCAAGGTGCGTGCATGAACGCGCGGGCCGTCACGCTGAATGCCAAGGCTGCCGACATTGCGGCGGTCGCCCCTGTCGTGGGGCCGGTCGATCGGCCGCGCGCGGGGGCAGGCGAAGTCGTGGTGGCCGTGGCGGCGGCGGGCGTCAATCCGTCGGACGCCAAAGCCGCGATCGGCATGATGCCCTATGCGGTGTGGCCGCGCATTTCGGGCCGCGATTTTGCGGGTACGGTCGTCGAAGGGCCGAGCGACCTCGTCGGGGTCGAAGTTTTCGGCTCGTCGGGCGATCTCGGCATTCGCCGCGACGGCACACATGCCACGCATTTGCGCGTCGAGGCGGCCGCCGTCGTGCGCCGCCCGGCCACACTTGGCGTGCGCGAGGCGGCCGGCATTGGCGTGCCGTTTGTGACCGCGTGGGAAGGTTTGGCGCGTGCAGGCTTGCCAAAACCCGGCGAGTCGGTCGTCGTGCTCGGCGCCAACGGCAAAGTCGGCCAAGCCGCGATTCAGATCGCGACATGGCTCGGCGCGAACGCGATCGGCGTGGTGCGTCGGGCCGAGCCCTATGCCGGGCATGCCACAGGCCCGGTCGCGATCGTCGACATGTCCGCCGAAGACGTGGGTGCACGCGTGCAGGCCCTCACGGGCGGGCGCGGCGCCGAGATCGTCTACAACACGGTCGGCGATCCGTGCTACGCGGCGGGCGTGGCTTCCATGGCCAAGGGTGGGCGCCAGATCTTCATCGCGGCGGTCAAAAAGATCGTCGAGTTCGACATCTTCGCGTTCTATCGCGGCCGCCACACCTATGTGGGCATCGACACGCTGTCGCTGTCGTCGGTCGCGACGGGCGACATCCTGCGCAATCTCCTGCCGGGCTTCGAGGCCGGCAAGCTCGCCCCGTTTCCGATCAAAGACGAAGCCTGCTACCCGCTCGCGCGCGCGGGCGATGCGTTGCGCGCCGTGTTCGCTTCCGCACGCGACCGAACGATTTTGCTGCCCGATGGGTGATTCCGTGGCAGCGGAACCAAAAACCACAAAACGCAAAAAAGGGAGAATCGAAATGTTTGCCAGACTCGCCTTCGCCGCTGCCGCTCTGCTGGCGGCCCATATCGGCCCGGCCGCCGCCCAGCAGCCGATCCGCATCGGCACCGGCTTCGGCATCGGCTTCCTGCCGCTGATGATCGCCGACGAACTCGATCTCATCGAAAAGCACGGTACTGCGGCGGGTCTCAATCTGCGCGCCGAATATCTGCGCTTTTCGGGCTCCGCGGCCATGCAGGACGCGATCCTGTCGGGTGCGGTCGAGGCGGGCGGCTACGGGCTGCCGGCGCTGCTGATCGCGTGGGACCGTGCCCGCAACACGCCGAACCAAGTGTTCGGCATCGCCGGCATTACCACCCAGCCGCTGATCCTGATCGCCAACAAGCCGAATATTTCAACGCTCGCCGACTTCGCGGCGACCGACAAGATCGCGATGCCGGCGCTCGTTTCGCCGCAGATGTACGTGCTGCAGATCGCGAGCGAGCGCGCCTTCGGGGCCGGCCAGCAGGACAAGCTGCGCAACAATGTCGTGTCGCTGCCGCATCCCGACGCGCTCGCCGCGATCGTCTCGGGCGGCACGGAAGTGTCGGGCTATTTCTCGTCGGCACCGTTCACGCAGATTGCCTTGCGCGATCCCAAAGTGCGCGTCGTGCTGTCCTCTGCCGACGTGTTCGGCGGGCCTGCTTCGTTCCTTGTGCTGGGGGGCACGCGCCGTTTCCTGCAAGCGAACCCCAAGGCCGCGGGCGTGCTGAAGGCGAGCCTCGAAGAGGCATCCGACCTCATCCGCCGCGAGCCGCGGCGCGCAGCCGAGATCTATCTGAAGGCCGAACCCTCGCGCACGCTCGACGTCGATCAGGTCGAAGCGCTGCTCAAGACCATGGCCGACGATTTCGGCGTGGGCGTGCGCGGCGTCAAAACCTATGTCGATTTCATGGCCCGCATCGGCCAGGTGCGCAATCCGCCGGCCGATTGGAAAGAAACGGTCGATCCGGTTCTGCACGCGACACCCGGCTCCTGAACGAAAAACAGAAACAGGGAGGAAGCCCATGATCCGTCTCGATCGCCGCCGCTTTCTGGCGGCAAGTACGGCCGTGCTCGCGGCCCCGTCGCTGGCACGCGCGCAAGAGGCTTTTCGCGTCGTCGCCTTCGCGGGCGCTTCGAATTGGCTGTTTTGGGTCGCCGAGCGCAAGGGCATGTTCGAGGCCGTCGGCCTCAAGCCGGAGCTTGCAATCACGCCCAACTCGGTCGAGCTTGCGCGCAATCTCGCGGCCGGGCGCTACGAGCTGGCGCTGACCTCGGTCGACAATGTCGTGGCCTACAACGAAGGGCAGGGCGAGGCCGAGCTTGGCGCCCCTGCCGACTTCGTGGCGCTGTTCGGCATCGACAACGGCTTGTTGAGCCTGATGGCAGAGCCGGGGACGGCGTCGATCGCGGCCCTCAAAGGCAAGACCGTGTCGGTCGACGCGCTGACGACGGGCTTCGCCTTCGTGCAGCGCGAGATTCTCGCCATGAACGGCATCGCCTTTGAAGACGTGCAGACGGTGCGCGTGGGCGGCGGCGCCCAGCGTCTCGAAGCGCTTTTGAAGCGCGAGCAGAGCGCCACGCTGCTGAACGCGCCGCTCGATCTGGTTGCCGAAGGGCGCGGCTTCGTGCGGCTTGCGCGCGCAACGCAAGCGCTCGGCGCCTACCAGGGCATCGTCGGCACCACGCGGCGCTCGGCGGTCGCCGTCGATGGGGCGCGCCTGACCGCGTTCATGCGTGCGTTCCACCGTTCGGTGGCCTGGCTCTACGATCCGGCAAATCGCGAGGAAGCGCTGGCGATCCTTATGGACCGCATGCGCGGCATGGAGCGGCCGGGGGCGGAAGGGGCGTATCGCGTGCTGCTCGATCCGCAGAACGGCATCTACCGCGATCTGCGCATCGACCGCGAGGGCCTGCGCACCGTGCTGCGGCTGCGCCAGAAATACGCCGTGCCCGCCAAGACGCTGGGCGATCCCGAACGCTACATCGACGAATCGTTGCGTCGCCGCGCGTTGGGGATTGCCTAGCCGCGCTTAGCGGACGGCGGCGACGTTGCGGTTCACGAAGTCGAGCTTGAAAGCGGCTTTCCAGTCGAGATCGGCCGGATAGACGCCCGCTTGCGACATCGTGTCGAAGATCTGCTTCCAGCGCGCTTCAGTCATCGCACCGATGCCGAGCCGTTTGGCGTCGCCGCCGTCGACGAGCTCGTAGCGTTTCATCTGCGCGATCTTGAAGGCCGAAAGTTCGGGCGATTGCTCGGCACTCGCGGCCAGGATCGCACGGAAAGCGGGCGTGGGATCGCCCGCGAGGCATTGCGCGTAGCCGCGGATCGTCGCATCGACGAAACGCTGCGCCACGGCCGGGCGCGCGGCGATCTCGGCGTCGGTGGTGAAGATCGTCGTCTGGTAGTCGGGATAGCCGTAGTCGGCCAGCAGCAGCGACACGGGCTCGGCGCCCAGCGCCTTGCCGAGGAAAAACGCATCTTCGGTGATGAAGCCTTGCTGCACGGTCGAAGGATCGGCCACGAACAGCGAGGGATTGTAGGTGTAGGGCCGCAGATTGGCATCATCGAAGCCATGGCTCGCTTTGAGCCACGCCCAGAACTGCGTGCGCGAGAAGTTCGCGACCGATATGCGACGGGTCTTCAGATCTTCGAGCTTTGTGATGCCCTGGCCGGGATGGGCGACCAGTGTCTGCGGGCTCTTCTGGAACAGCGCTGCGATCGTCACGCCCGGAACGTTGTTCGAGCGCATGTTAAGCGTGGTGAGGGCGGTGCCCATCGCGTAATGGTAGCGTCCGGCGGCGACGAGCTGGGCCGTGTTGATGCCGGGGCCGCCCGGGATAAGTTCGACATCGAGGCCGGCTGCGGCGTAAAGCCCGGTTTCGCGCGCTTGGAAAAATCCGCAATGTTCGGCCTGGGGCAGCCAGCTGAGCCCGTAGACGACGCGTTCGCGCGATTGTGCGCCCGCCTCGCTCGCCGCCGCGCCCAAAAGCGCAAGGCCGAGCGCCAAAGCCGCCAGTTTGGATTTCTTGCTCATATGCCGCCCTCCGGATGACGCGAAGTGGAAATGGCACGCCGATTGCGTCGAAACGCTAATCGAAGGGAAAGGTAGCAAGCTGCATGCCAGCGATTCCTCCAGCGATTCCTGTCGTCGATATCGGCGCAATCTATGGCCATGCGCCGGATGCGCTGGCGCGAACCGCGCGCGAATTCGGCGCTGCGTTCGAGAAATTCGGCTTTGCCACGATCGTCGGGCACGGCGTGCCGTCGGCCACGATCGCTGCGGCTTACGATGCGGGAAACGCGTTTTTCGACCTGCCGCTTGCACATAAATTGGCCAGCACGGTGCCCGATCGCGTCAAAGGCCGCGGCTATGTGCCGGCCGGCGTGGAGAGTGTGGCGCGCACGCTCGGCACCGACCGGCCGCCCGATCTCGTGGAAGCGTTGGTGTTCGGTGCCATGCAGGACGAAACACTGCCGCTGCCGCGCGGCGGCGTGAGCCAGGCCACCGGCAATCTCTTTCCGGCCGAGCCGCCGGAGTTGGCGAGTGCCTTCCATGCTTATTTTATGGCGATGCGCGAGCTTTCCGGCGCGTTGATGCGCCTTGCCGCCGTTGCCCTCGATCTGCCGGCCGACTATTTCGCCCCTTATATAGATCGGCGACGCGGCACGCTGCGTGCAGCGTTCTATCCCGAGCAACCCGATCCGCCGGCCCCGGGACAGCTGCGCTACGGTGCGCACACGGATTATGGCGGCTTCACCATCCTGCGCCAGGACGATGCCCCCGGTGGCCTGCAGGTCGATCTCGACGGCAGTTGGATCGACGTAACGCCGAAGCCGGGCGCTTTTGTGATCAATATCGGCGATCTCGTGTCGCGCTGGACCAACGGGCGCTGGCGTTCGACCCTGCACCGCGTGGTCAATCCGCCGCGCGACACGCATGCTTCGACGCGCCGCTTGTCGCTGGTGTTTTTCTCGGGCCCCAACGACGACGCGATCATCGAATGCCTGCCGACCTGCCAGGGGCCGGGGCGGCCGGCGCTGTATCCGCCGGTCGTGGCGCGCGACTATATCCGCGCCAAGCTCGATAGCTCGATGCCGACGACGCTCGAGCGGCGCTAGCTTCTCGGTCCCGGAAACGCATTCTGCTGCGCTGCTGGAACCAATGCACCGTCCAGATCCGAGATGCGGCAGGCGGTAGCGAAATTTCCGAGAAAACTTCTGGTAGGTAGTTTCCGCGGCTTGTTGGCGCGAGCTTGGCACGTTACCAATCCGCGACAGTCCGACCACTACTGCGGTCACTGTCAATGCAAGTTATCCGGTCCCGCACCGCAATGCCGCGCCTCACGTTCCAGATGGAAATGGTGGCGGCCTAGAAAGGGTATTGCCATGAAGACGCCAAAAGCAGAATCTCGGCGATCGACTGCGATCGCGTACTTTATTCGCAAAATTGCCGTTGTCGCGGGCACTGGAGCACTGCTCTTCGGTCTCGGCGGTACGGCCTCCGCGCAGTCGATACAGCAGGTGCAGACCTTCTCACCGGGCGTCGCCTACCGCTACGTCACCGCCCAGGATCTTGAGATGTCCAAACAGAGCGCAGTCGCATATTGCAATCTTCAACAATCCATTCCACGGCTTCTGAGCTCGTCGGTAGATCTCTCCGGCGCCAAGACGGTTGCGTTCGGCTGTCTGCGCGTCTCGCCGATTCCGTCGCAGATTCCGGACTACAACCCGAACCTCGGCTACAACCAACTGACCGATGCGGAGTTCGCCGTCGCGATGCAGAATGCCGACAACTACTGCAAGAACAACGGGGGACACCGCCTGATCACGAATTTCACGCAAACCTCCACGGGCGGCAGCGCTGCCAAATTCGAATGCTCGTCGCCGTAGGCACGCGAAGCGCGTTTTCTGCATGCCGAACCGAGCTTCCTTAGATGACGCTTTATGGAGATGGAAAATGACGATGCGACGCACCTTTGTCGGACTTGGTCTTGCGATGACGGCTCTAGCGGCGGCAAATGCCGCCGTCGCCCAGACCACCACCCGCGACTGTTCGAATTGCCCCGAGATGGTTGCCATCCCGGCGGGCGGCTTCACGATGGGCTCGACCGTCGAAGAGCAGGCCTGGGCGCGGGCGCAGAACCCGAAATTGTCCGATAGCGACTGGTACCGAAACGAGCTTAATCCGCACCGCGTGACTCTTGCGCGGCCGTTTGCGATGGGCAAATACGCCGTCACGCGCGGCGAGTATATGGAGTTTGTACGCGAGACCGGCTATGCGCTCGGCGACTGCAAGCAGGTTGCGCCCGTGTCCCAGCAGACGGATCGGGATCCGATGATCTGCGTCTCGTGGCACGATGCCAACGCCTATGCGCAGTGGCTCTCCCGCAAGACCGGCAAAGACTACCGCCTGCCGAGCGCCTCGGAATGGGAATACGCGGCGCGCGCGGGCACATCGACGCGCTTCAATTGGGGCGACACGGTCGGCGTGGGGAATGCCAATTGCGACGGCTGCGGCAGTCAATGGGACAATAAACGCCCGGCACCGGTCGGTTCGTTCAAACCCAACGGTTGGGGACTGTACGAAATGTCCGGCAATGTCTGGCAATGGACTGCCGACTGCTACAGCGACGACTACGCGACGACGACCAACGACGGCGTGGCGGCTCTCGGTCTTAAGGATTGCTACAGAGTGGCGCGCGGCGGCTCCTGGAACATTCATACCGGCGGCGTGCGCTCGGCAACGCGCGGGTGGGTCCCCGACTCCGGGCGTTTCGACTATCTCGGCTTCCGCGTGGCCCGTGCCACGCCCTAGTGCGGTCTTCGGATAGGTGGAACGAGTGCGTGCAGCATCGTGGCGGCAAGTCGCTACTTGCCACCCGATAGCTGCGCGCTCAAACCGGACCTCCGATCGATCGCCACTCAAACCCGCGAAGGGCTGCCGGGTGATCGAACGAAAAACGCGCCTGGCACTTCGACGTCAAGCCTTGGGCGCGAGCCGTTCGATCCAGGCCGCAAATGCGTCGAGCGTCTTGGCGAGCGCCTTTTGCGAAGCTTCGGCGACGAGGTTGCCGTTTGCGTCGAACGCGGCATAGGCCGCCGGCACCGCGCAGTCGGCGCCGACAAGCTGCAGCATGCCCATCGCCGCCAGGGTTGGGCGCAAGGTGAGCTGGGCGCGCGCCGAACCGCCGCCGCCGGCCGCAGCTCCGATGAGGGCTGTGGGCTTGCCCGCACACGTCGCTTTGCCGGGCGGGCGCGACATCCAATCGAGCGCATTCTTGAGCACGCCCGACGTGCCGTAGTTGTATTCCGGCGTCGAGATCAGCAATGCGTCTGCCGCCCCGACGGCAGCCTGCAGCTTGGCGACCGCCTCGGGATAACCCTTGGCTTCGACGTCTTCGTCGAACATCGGCAGGTCGGCGAGATCGTATGGCACAATCGCGAGCGACGCGGGTGCTGTTTTCGCGGCGTAGGCGATGAGGGCGCGGTTGAAGGATTTGGCGCGCAGGCTGCCCGCGATGCCGAGAACTTTGTAGGTCTTGCTCATGGGTCGATTCTCCGGATCAGGAACGTGCTTGCTGGATGGCCGCCCACACGCGCTGGGGCGTCGCCGGCATGTCGATATGGCGAATGCCGTAGACCTTGAGCGCGTCGACGATCGCGTTCATCACGCTCGGCAAGGCACCGGCACAGCCTGCTTCGCCGCAGCCTTTGGCGCCCAGAATGTTGGTGCGCGCGGGCACGTCGTGCGTGGCGGACTGGAAGAGCGGCACGTCGGCCGCGCGCGGCATCGCGTAGTCCATGTAGGAGCCGGTAAGCAGGCTGCCGTGCTCGTCGTAGCGCACGCTTTCCATCAGCGCTTGGCCAATGCCCTGCGCGACGCCACCATGCAGCTGGCCCGCGACGAGCATCGGGTTGATGACCGTTCCGAAATCGTTCACCGCCGTGTAGCGTACCACTTCGACCACGCCGGTTTCGGGATCGATCTCGACCTCGGCGATGTGGCAGCCGTTCGGGAAGGCCGACGGGGCGGCTTCGTGCACATGCTTCACGTCGAGCGAGCGCGGCATGCCTTCGGGCAGCTTCAGGCCTGCGCGCAATTTGGCCGCAAGTTCCATGATGCCGATGCTGCGGTCGGTTCCGGCGATCGCGAAGCGGCCTTGCGCAAATTCGATATCCGCTTCGGCCGCTTCGAGGGCGACGGAAGCGACCTTGCGCCCGATCTCGACGACCTTGGCGCTGGCTTCGACGATCGCAGCGCCGCTTGCCATTATCGATTTGGAGCCGCCCGTGCCGCCGCCGGCGACGAGCTCGTCGCTGTCGCCTTGCAAGAGACGGATCCTGTCGAAAGGTACGCCCAGATGTGTCGTCAGCACCTGCGCAAACGGTGCTGCGTGCCCCTGGCCGTAATCGAGCGTGCCGGTCACGATCGTGACCGTGCCGTCGGCCTCGAAGCGGATGCCGCCCATCTCCTTCATCGGCGGGGCCGTTACTTCGAGGAACGAGCCCAAGCCCAGCCCGCGCAGCAGGCCGCGCTTTTCGCTGTCCGCCTTGCGTGCGGCAAATCCATTCCAATCGGCAAGGGCGACCGCCTTGTCGAGCAGTGCGGTGAACTCGCCGCTGTCGTAGTTCATGCCCGAGGGGGCGGCCCACGGCATTTCGGTCGGTTTGATGTGGTTGCGGCGCCGCAGTTCGATCCGGTCGATGCCCATCTTCACGGCCGCTTCGTCGATCAGCCGTTCCATATAGTAGTTGCCCTCGGGCCGCCCGGCGCCGCGATAGGGGCCGACGGGCGTGGTGTTGGTGAAGACCGAGCGCGAAACGACTTCGATCAGCGGCGTGCGATAGACGCCGATCGAATTCTTGACGAGATTGAGCGTCGACATGATCGTGCCCACGCTCGTGAGATAGGCGCCGAGATTGCCGAATCCTTGGAAGCGCAGGGCGAGGAAAGTGCCGTTCGCATCGAGGGCGAGTTCGCCGGTGATCTCGTGGTCGCGGCCGTGGCTGTCGGACACGAAACTGTCGCTGCGCTCGTCCGTCCATTTGACCGGCAGGCCCAGCGTGCGCGCTGCGTGCAGAATGCAGGTATACTCGGGATAAGGTTGGGCTTTCATGCCGAACGAGCCGCCGACATTTCCCGTGAGCACGCGCAGATTTTCGCGCGGCACTTTGAGGATGTCGTCGGCGAGCTGGTTGCGCAGGCCGAACACGCCCTGGCTGCCGACATTGAGCGTAAAGCGCCCGTTTGCCGGATCGAAACGCCCGACGGCCGCGCGCGGTTCCATCGCGTTCACGACGATGCGCGAATTTGCCATCGCAAGTTTGACCGTGTGTGCTGCCGATGCGAACGCCGCCGCGACCTTTTCGCTGTCGCCGTAGTGGTAGTCGAGCGATACGTTGCCGGGCACGTCGTCGTAGAGAAGCGGTGCGCCCGGGGCGGCTGCGAGGCTTGCTTGGGTGACGGCCGGCAGCGGCTCGATGTCGAGTTCGACCGACTCGGCGGCATCCTTGGCTTCCGCCACGCTGCGCGCGACCACAAATGCTACAGGATCGCCCACGAAGCGCACCTTGCCGCGCGCCAGCGACATGCGCTGCGGCTGCAGCATCATCGATCCATCGCGGTTCTTAAGCGGCATCATGCAGCGCAACGGCCCGAAGCCCGCCGCGTCGAGATCGTCGCCCGTATAGACGCCGAGAACGCCCGGCATGGCCTTGGCGGCTTCCGTGCCGATGCCGCGCAGAATGCCGTGCGCGTAGCGGCTGCGCACCATCACGGCATAGGCCTGACCCTCGAAATTCATGTCGTCGGTGTAGCTGCCCTGACCGCGCAGCAATTTGGGATCTTCCGTGCGGGACACGGGCTGGCCGACGGCGAATTTCGCCAAGGCCATCTGGGTGGTCGAATCGAGCATGTTCATGAAGTCTCCGGCATAAAAACGATCGCGAGGCGGATCAGCCTTGGGCGGGTGGAGGCGGGAGGCTCGCGACCAGGGCCGAGAGCCCGTCGCTGTAGCCGCGCCGCAGTTCGATCCAGTAGGGATCGGTCTTTTCGAATGTGGTCAGGTTCTGCGCCGAGAAACTGTCGGTGCGGTAGCGCAAGAGATCGATGGGCGCGTCGACCGAGAGATTGCTGCGCATCGTCGCGTCGAACGATAGCAGAGAAAGCTTCGCCGCTTCTTCGAGCGAACTTGCACCGGTGAGCGCGCGGTCGAGGATTGGCTTGCCGTATTTGGTTTCGCCGATCTGCAGAAAGCGCGAGCGGTCCGACGCTTCGACGAAATTGCCGGCCGAATAGACGTTGAACAGGCGCGGCGCTTCGCCGGCGATTTGCCCACCCACCAGAAAAGTGCCGTTGGGATCGCCGAAGGGCTGCACGAAGTTCGCATCGTGCGCCAGCACGGCGCGCAATTTGTTGCCGACGGTCTGGGCGACGTCGAACATCGTGCGCGCGGCATAGATGTCGAAACCCCATTGGCCGGAGCCTGCGGTTTCGCGTAAGCCCGTGACGACCGCCTGCGTCGTCGCAAGATTGCCGGCCGACAGGATCGCTATCACGCGCTGGCCGGGCACGTCGAAGACGGCAAGTTTCTTGACGAGGGCCACCTGGTCCACGCCCGCGTTCGAGCGCGAGTCCGAGGCCATGACCAGTCCGGCCGGCAGGATAATCCCAAGACAGTACGTCATCCCCAACCCCTCCTACCCCAACCCCACCGAGAACCCAGCATCGACTTTGGCGCGCGAAGCTGCAAGTCTGTCGTTTCGGACAAAGGCGTTCGCAGGGCAGACATGCGCGACATGGAACTGCAGGAATTGGTCGATGCGGTATGCGCCGATGTCGGCGGGCATCTCGGGCGCGGCCGTGTTGCGGACTATATACCGGCCTTGGCGCGCGTCGATCCGCGGCATTTCGGCCTCGCGATCGCAAGCGTGGACGGCCGCCACGCGGCCGGCGGCGATGCCGACATGCCGTTTTCGATCCAGAGCATTTCGAAGGTGTTTGCGCTCACGCTCGCCCTTGATCGCATCGGCGATCCGCTGTGGCAACGCGTCGGCCGCGAACCGTCCGGATCGCCGTTCAATTCGATCGTGCAGCTCGAGCGCGAGCAGGGCATTCCGCGCAATCCGCTGATCAATGCAGGCGCATTGGTCGTGACCGACTGCCTCCTCGCCGGCCGCGCACCCGATGATGCGATTGCGGACATTCTAGAGTTCATGCGCGTGCGTGCGCACGATGCGGCCGTTTGCGTCGATGGCGAAGTGGCAGCGTCTGAAGCCGAGACCGGTTTCCGCAATGCGAGCCTCGCCAATTTCATCCGCGCCTTCGGCAATATCGCTCATCCAGTTGCCGACGTGCTGGCGACCTATTTCAGCCAATGCGCGCTCAGCATGGATTGCCGCCAACTGGCACAGGCAGCGCTCTATCTTGCCAATGACGGCATCGATCCACGCGACGGCGAGATTGTGATCGATGCGGAGGGTGCACGCCGCATCAACGCGATCATGATGACGTGCGGGCATTACGACGCGTCGGGCGATTTTGCGTTCCGCGTCGGCCTGCCCGGCAAAAGCGGCGTGGGCGGCGGGATTCTGGCGATCGCCCCCGGCAAAGCCGCGATCGCCGCTTGGGCGCCCGGCCTCAACGACCAGGGAAATTCGCTGGTCGGGGCCTTAGCGCTCGAACGCCTGTCGCGCCGCACCGGCTGGTCGGTATTCTGACCTTCAGCTATTCGGCGTTTCCATGCCGGCATTGCGCAGGACGGCTCCGGCGGCGGGGCTGCGCAGATATGCCAAGAAAGCGCGCGCGGCCTCGGGCTGCGACGGGTTCGTCGAGAGGCCGGCTGCGTAGGTCGTGATCAGTTGGATCGCGGCGGGCAGCGGCCCGATCATGGTCACACCTTTGACCGGCAGGATTTCGCTGATCTGGTGCACGACGATGTCGGCCTCGCCGCGCGCCACAATCTCGGCGACATAGCCGCCGGCCTGCGTTTTGGTTTTGGGCGCCATCTCGGCGGCAAGCCCCGCGCGCTCGAGCCAATTGCGGAAATAGATGCCGCTCGTGGCGCCCGAGGCCGGATCGACATAGGCGATGGCGCGGGCTGCGCGCAAGGCGGCGATGAACGCATCGACGCTCGAGATGTCGGGCTTGGGATCGGCATCGCGCACACCCACGCCGACCCCAACGCTTGCGATATTGGCACGCGTGCCGGGGGCGAGTTTGCCCTTGTCGATCAGATCGTCGATCGCGGCGGGAACGATCACGACCACGTCGTAGGCTTCGCCTGCTTGCACGCGGCGCGCAGCCCCGCCGGCCGTGTCCGACGTCAAGATTGCGCGATGGCCGGTTGCGGCTTCGAACTGTTTGGCGAGCGCTTCGACGACGGCGCGCGTGGCGCCGGTGCACAGGACCGGAAAATCGACGGCATGGGCGGGCAGGGCCACCAGCAGGCTCAAAGCGGCGAGGACAAATCGCATTGTCTTTTTCTCCTTCAGAAGCGGTCGCTGCGCGCGAGCTGCCAGGCTTCGGCGAAGCCCGGATGGTCGGTGTCGCCCAGGATCTCGCCGGGCTTCAGGAAGCGGTAGACTTGCGCAAACGTCGCGACCTCGTTGGGGCCCAAGCGCCGCGACACGTGGTGCGGGCGCAATTCGCGCGGGTGCGTGAGGCCCGCCGCGGCGATGAGTTCGGCAAGGGCCGTGACGGTCGATTTGTGGAACTGGGCCACGCGCGCAGCCTTGTCGGGCACCACGAGGGCCAACTGGCGCACTTTGTCTTGCGTGGCGACACCTGTCGGGCAGCGGTCGGTATGGCAGCTTTGCGACTGGATGCAGCCGACCGCGAACATGAAGCCGCGCGCCGAGTTGCACCAATCGGCCCCAAGCGCCATCACTCGCGCCATGTCGAAGGCCGAGGTGATCTTGCCGCTGGCGCCGATCTTGATGCGGTCGCGGATGCCGAGGCCGACAAGCGCATTGTGCGCGAACACAAGCCCGTCGCGCAGCGGCGTGCCGACATGGTCGAGGAATTCGAGCGGGGCGGCACCCGTACCGCCTTCCGAGCCGTCGATCACGATGAAGTCGGGATAGGTGTCGGCCTCGAGCATGGCTTTGCAAATGCCGAGAAACTCGATCGGGTGGCCGATGCAAAGCTTGAAGCCGACCGGTTTGCCGCCGCAAAGGTCGCGCAATTGGGCGATGAACTGCACGAGCCCCATCGGCGTCGAAAAAGCCGGGTGGGACGCAGGCGACACGCAATCGACACCTTGCGGCACGCCGCGTGCGGCCGCAATTTCGGCCGAAACTTTGGGCCCCGGCAATACGCCGCCATGGCCGGGTTTGGCACCCTGGCTCAGTTTGATCTCGACCATTTTGATCTGCGGATCGATGGCTTGGGCGGCGAAGCGTTCGGGCGAGAAACTGCCATCCGGATTGCGGCAGCCGAAATAGCCGCTGCCGATCTCCCAGATGATGTCGCCGCCATTTTCGCGATGGTACTGGCTGTAGCCGCCTTCGCCGGTGTCATGCGCGAATCCGCCGATCGCAGCGCCCTTGTTGAGCGCGCGGATCGCGTTCGCTGAAAGGGCGCCGAAGCTCATGGCCGATATGTTGAACACCGAGGCCGAGTAGGGCTGCTTGCAGTCCGGCCCGCCGATTGTGATGCGCAGCGGTTCGGTGTGGTGCGTGGCCGGTGCTATCGAATGGTTGATCCATTCGAAGCCGGTTTCGTAGACGTCGAGCTGCGTGCCGAAGGGACGCTTGTCGAGGTCGGCCTTGGCGCGCTGGTACACGATCGAGCGTTTGCTGCGGTTGAACGGCACGCCGTCGGTGTCGCTTTCCAGGAAATACTGGCGGATTTCGGGCCGCATCTCCTCGAACAGAAAGCGTATGTGGGCGGCGATCGGATAGTTGCGCAGGATGCTGTGCTGTTTTTGCAGAATGTCCCGGGTTCCGAGGCCCGCCAGTACGGCCGCGACGAGAAAAGGCGTCACGAACCAGCTGTTCGCGAGCATCGCCACCCCGAAGCCGAGCGTGGCGAGCAGGGCAACCGTGTAGGTTATGTAGCGCGGCGAAACGGCTAGCTTGATCCACTGCAGCGGCGTGAGGGCGGGAAACTCGGTTCTGGCCGTGTTCTGCACTGTGCGTTCTCCCCGAAGCCGCGGCGCGTTCTTGCGCTTGCGTCAGCGACTCTAGCGAGGATCGGGTGAAACGCCAACAGCACTTGCGGGACCTAAATTTCCGCCCATTGCAGATCGCCGCGGTAGCGGCGGATCGTGCGGCCTTCGTCGGCCAGCGCATAGAGATGGACCCAGCCATTGTCGACGAGCTGGCGCACGCCTTCGTGCTTGGCGATGATGCGGTTCATCTCGGCCTCCGGCGCTTCGATGAACACGTTGAGGCGCAGCGGCTCGTGCACGAAGCGCTGGCCGTCATGGACCGACTGAAAGGGCAGCCCGGTCTTGAGGTCGCCCGCATTGCCTTCGAGCACGCCCAAAGCGCCGACCACATTGTGCAGCACTTTGTTGCCGCTGCCGAAGCTGCGGTTATTCACGGTCGAGCCGAAATACTGCAGATTGATCCAACTCGCGACGACCATCGGCGCGGTCATGATGAGTTCGAGCACGCCGAAGCTGCTGTCTTGCGTCCAGTCGTAATTGTGCAGGAAGGCGCGCCCGCCCAGATCGAGACCGCGCGTGCGCGCGCGGGGGGCCGCGATGAAGGCCGCATTGCCAGCAAGCCCCCATTCGGGGCGCACTTGCGACCAGTCGCGGCTGCGAGCGGCGATCTGCGCATCGGTCGAGCCGCCCGCGTCGAGGGCAAGCAAGCCCGCGCGTTCGGCGCGCGCCAAGGTACCTGCTTTGGCGAGTACGGCCTCAAGCTGGGCCAGCTCCGCGCGGTGGCTCTGCGGCACGCTCGAAGCGTTGTAGATCGTAACCTTGTCCGTCGTCGTGTCGTGTAAGCAGCCGAGGAACCAAGTGTCGTCCGGTATGTCGAGCCCGCGCACGCGCAAGCCTTCGCGCACGCGCGCATCGTTGAGGATGGCGGCGGCGACGCGTGCATTGGCCTCGCCCGTATGCCCGCCGCAGGCCCCGCAATCGAGGCCCGAGGCGTGCGGATTGTTGACCGTGGTGCTGCCGTGACCTGCCAGCAGCACGAGGCGCGCGAAATTGCCGGTCATCGACATGGCGCGCAGCACGGCCTCGGCCATGGCGACGCGCCGCTCGGGCTCGAAGCCGGTCGGACGACCGGCAACCGTGCGCGGCTCGATGCGCGGACCCAGCCGTGCGGACACGAACCGGTCGAGCCCGTCGCGCGCCGGATCGGGCACGGGGCGCGTGAGGCCGAGCCCGTCGCCCGCGAGTTTGGCGGCAAAGGCAAGGCCCAGCGTTTCCACATAGGTGAAGGACGATACGGCCGACAATTTGAACGACTTCCACGCCTTGGCCGCGCGTCGCCGGAGCAGCCGCAAGCCCAGAATCTCAGTCTCTTCGTCCGCCGACGCACCCGCGACCTGTTCGCACACCACGATGCCAGGCGTCAGCAGCACCGGGCATTGCGCACCGCCGCGTGTGTTGCCGATCGGTACATATTCGATGGGAAAGCCGAAAAAGCCCGCAAAGCCGATCGTCTCGACGCTGGGGGCGGCCGTCTCAAGCGCGCGGCGGAAGATCTCGGAGCGCACATCGATGCAGAAAGCGGCTTGCACCGCTTTGCGCGCCGGCGGCGCGGTCGGGCCCGCAGCTATATTGGCTCTGAGGCGCTGCAGCAATCCGCGCTGATAGGCGATTTCGAATGCGTTCTGCAGAACAATATCAACGGCAAGGTCGCGTTCGGCCGTGGCGAGTTCGTCGTCGGGTGCGGCTGCTGCGGCTTGCATCGCTTCCACCCAAGCGGCGCGAAACGCCGGGTCGTTGCGCTCTTTGAACAGCGCATAGCCCCACGCAAGGCGGATGGCCAACAGTTCGACCATGTGTTCGTTGCGCCGCCCGTAGAGCGCATCGTCCCACACGCGGTAGCGCACATAGGCGGCCCAGCCTTGGATGTCGAAAAAGGCGCGGTGCAGATAGTCGGCGACAGCTCGCTCGGGGATGGCCAAGGCCTCAACGATGGTCGCGATCGTTTCGTGTGCATCTTCGGGCAGAGAAGCGACATTCTGCCGGAAATGTTTGACGCCCATCGCTTCGGGATTGCGGTCGAAGCGCATGGCCGCCCGCCACGCCGCGTAAGGGGCAAGATCGCGCCACGGCATCTTCCACGCGGCTTGCGCTTCGTCGTAGTAGCCCGAACAGAATTTCGAAATCTCGTCGATCATGAAGGCTGTCCCGGCGGCAAAACGGTCGCCTCGCGCGAGCTTTTCGAGCACGTCGGCGACTGTCGCGACCACGGCCGCCGGCGTTTGCAAAGCGCTCGGGGTGGTGCGGACAGCCTGCTTGAACGCGTGCAAATCGCGCGGCAGATCGAGCTTCGCATCGGCTGCGGCGAGGGCGGCGGCAAGGTCCGAATCGGTTACGAAACCGTCGGCGATGCGCGCTTGGTAGAAGCTGCGCGGCATCAGCATGTCGGTGCGCGCAACGCGTTTCAGCGTGGCGCAGGTGGCGGCGAAGCTGCGTTCGGCAAAACCCAGGAACGGATTGACCGCGACGAAATGCTTGAGCGGCCAGAGCGGGGCGATGCGGTTGCATGCCGCCGCGATCGCGGTTTTGAGAGCAGGTGCGGCGGTCATTTCGAGTCTCCTTGCGGCCACAGGCGGATGGCCAAGCGGTTGGCCCGGCTGTTCACGTAAAGCCCGTTCGAGAGATGGACGTAGATGGCCTGCCAGAACGGCCCGTTCGTGCGGCGGCCAAGTTCGCCCTGCAGCAGCGTGACGGCGGCAAAGGCCAGGATGACGAAGCCCACGAGCACAAGATCGAACGGCCCGCCGAGCGCTTGCGTCGGCGCCACGGCCCCGCGCAGCAAGGCTTCGGCGCCGGCTTGGAGTGCGAAATACAGCGCTGCAACGGCGGCGGCGGTCGCGGCAGCGATGCCGAGCACATACATGTTGGGCCGCTCGTCGATCGCGTTCGACACGTAAAGGGCCACGCCGAGCAGCATGATGGCGCCGAGCGCGAACACGCCGGGTTTGTCGCCGATGCTGGCCCCGAACAGGGCCGCGACCGCAAACGCTGCGCCGAGCACGCCGATGAGAGCGATCGCATTGCGCGCCGGATGCGGCTGGCCGCCGGGACTCGGGCTCCACGAGGCGCGCAAAAGGTCGATGACGCTACCCGACGACAGGAACGCATGCGCCTTGTAGAGCGAGTGCGCCACGATGTGCAGCAACGCTGCCGAAAAAGCGCCGAGCCCGCATTGCAGCAGCATGAAGCCCATCTGCGCCACGGTCGAATAGGCGAGGCTGACCTTGACCGAGGTCTGCGTCAGCATCACGAGCGATCCGAACAACGCCGTGACCGCACCCACGATCGCGAGTGCGTCGAGGGCCGTTCCCGACAGCGCCATCGCATCCGACAAGCGCAGAACGAGGAAGCCGCCCGCATTGACGATGCCGGCATGCAGCAGCGCCGAGACGGGCGTCGGCGTTTCCATGACCTCGAGAATCCAGCCATGCAGAGGAAACTGCGCCGATTTGAGCAGGGCTGCGACGACGACGAGAAGGGTTGCGACATGCAGCGAGGTCGTAGCATCGCCGGCCGCAGCCGCCTTGGCCGCGACAGCGATCGCCTGCACGTCGAAGCTGCCGAAATTCGCGAACAGCAGAAGCGCGGCGAGACCGAGAGCCGCGTCGCTGAGGCGGCTCACGATGAATTTCTTGCGCGCGGCAAGGCGGGCGGCCGGTCGCTCGGCATAGAACAGCAGAAGCTTGTTGAGCAAAAGGCTTGTCGCAATCCAAGCGCCGAGCAGCTGCACGAGATTGCCCGAGACGACGAGAAACTGCACGGAAGCGACCGTCAGGCACAGGCGGCGCACGAAGCGCGCGTGCTGCGGGTCGCCGTCGAGATAGTTGCGGCTGAAGCGCACCACGACGAGCCCGACGAACCCCACCAGCACGAACATCGCGACGCTGAGCGCGTCGAACGTGAAGCTGATGCCGGCCCCTTTGAGGGTGAGGATGTCGGCGTGCCGTGCGCCTGTGAACGCGACGGTCGCGGCGGCGGCGACGGCACACGCGAGGGCGAAGGCGGCGGCCAGCGTGGCACGGTCGGCGACGGCGCGGCCGGAAGCCGCGGCGGCTGCCGCAAAGCCGACGCCGGCAAGGGCTGCAGGCCCAAGCGCAAATATCCAAGACAGTTCGGCAAACATGGCGACTCCGTTGGGGGGTGATCGAAAGTCGGCCAGGGAGGTACCGCGGTGCAGATCATGCGTTCCAGTTCAAAGATTGAAAAAAATTGTTCTGTTTAATAGAATAAGGGATGGCCGCCCTGAATTTCCGCCATCTGCTGTATTTCCACGCGATCGCTGCGGCCGACGGGCTTACGCGCGCGGCCAAGCGACTCAACGTGTCGCCGTCCGCTCTGTCGATCCAGCTGCAGCAGCTCGAGCATCAGCTCGGCCACACGCTGTTCGAGCGGCGCGGCCGGCGCCTCGTGCTGACCGAGGCCGGGCGCATGGTGCGCGAGCGGGCGGCCGCGATCTTCGCGGCCGGCGACGAGCTTGTGGCAAGCCTCAAGGGGGCGCAGCCTTCGGCGCGCGGGGCGGTGCGCGTGGGCGCCCTCGCCACGCTGTCGCGCAATTTCCAAATGCAGTTTCTGCGCCCGCTTTTGGGCCGCAAGGACGTCGAGATCGTGCTGCGCTCAGGCACGTTGCGCGAATTGCTGCAGGGGCTCGAGGCGCACCGGATCGACGTGCTGCTCGCCAATCTCGCACCGCCGCGCGACGCGGCAACGCCGTGGATATCGCGCCTCATCGCCGACCAGCCGGTCAGCCTCGTCGGCCATCCGCGCCATGCGCGGAAGCGTCGACGCCTCGACGATCTTTTGGCGCACGAGCCGCTCGTGGTGCCGACGGCCGAAAGCAGCGTGCGCGGCGATCTCGACGCGTTTCTGGCGCGCCGCGACATTCGTGCGACCTTTGCAGCCGAAGTCGACGACATGGCGATGTTGCGCCTGCTGGCGCGCGAGGATATCGGGCTTGCGGTGGTGCCGCCCATCGTGGTGCGCGACGAGCTGGAGGCAGGTACGCTCGTCGAGTTGCGCCGTTTGCCCGATCTCAAAGAGCGTTTCTACGCGATCACGCTCGCGCGGAAATTCCCGAATCCGCTTCTGGCGGCTTTGCTGAAGTAAAGTTCCGGTTCAGTCGCGGCAGACGCGGATATGTGCCACGCGCCCGACCGAGCCTTCGGGCTCCTGGCCGAAGCGCACTTCGCGCTCTTCGCGCGCCAAAGCGAGTTTTTCGCCTTCCGCGTCTTCGTAGAGCAGCACGCGCAAGCCCGCATTCTCGCCCGAGCCGCAGTCGAAATGCGCTAGGGCTTGCATGCTCGAGACGCGCACGTTGCCGGCCTGGATCGGCTGGCGATACACGACGCGCACCCACGCCGTGCGCAGATTGCCGGCCGTGCGCATGCTGTCGATATCGACAAAAACCTCGTTGTCGCCGGCCGTCTCGCCGGCCGGTTCCCACGACGCCGCCTGCGCCGCGACGCACGACGCGGCGAAAAAAATGGCAGCAAGGACGACCGTAATTTTGCGCACCAGGATACCTTTTGGCTCGGAATCGCGGGCCAATATAAGGGGCAATCGCGCAAATGTCGCGCGACCCCGTGGCGAAATTGCGGCGTGTGTTTTTGCCTTTTAGGCCAAGGCGCTCTCGAGGATCCGGGCGACATGCACCGCATCGCGGCCGGCCCCGTCGGCGATCTGATGGCGGCAACTGGTGCCGTCGGCGACGATCAGCGTGTCGGCATCGGCGGCGCGCACCGCCGGCAGCAAGACTGCTTCGCCCATCTTGCGCGAAGCGTCGAGATTGGCAGGCTCGTAGCCGAAGGCGCCGGCCATGCCGCAGCAGCTGCTCTCGACGAGTTTGGTCGTAAGGCCGGGCACAAGGCCGAGCACCGTCAAGGTCGGCTTCACCGCGTCGAAGGCTTTCTGGTGGCAATGGCCATGCAGCAGGGCTTTTGTCTGCGGCAGCGCCTTGAGTTTGAGCGCAAGCCGCCCGGCCGCATGTTCGCTGGCCAAAAATTGTTCGAACAAGAATGCGTGTTCGCCGATGGCGGTGGCATCCACCCCCGGCAGCAGCGAGGTAAGTTCGTCCTTGAGTGCAAACAGGCACGAAGGCTCGAGGCCGACGATCGGCACGCCGCGCAACGCATAGGGCAGCATGGCCGCCATCAGGCGTTTGGCTTCCGTGCGGCCTTCCTCGATAAGCCCCGCCGAGAGGAACGTGCGCCCGCAGCACAGCGGGCGTTCTCCGTCGCCCGCCGTCGGCACGATCACGCGATAGCCGGCCGCTTCGAGCACGCGCATTGCCGCGCGCGCATTCTCGGGTTCGAACCAGGTGTTGAACGTGTCGACGAACAGCGCCACTTCGCGGCCTTGGTTCGCGTGTTTGGCCTCGCTCGCGCGGAACGGCGTTTGCGACCATTCGGGCAAGCTGCGCTCGGCGGCAAAACCCGTGAGCCACTGTCCGAGTTTGGCGGCGAAGGGCGAGCGGTTGCGCGCGTTGAGCAGCCCTGCGATCTTCGCGGCCCACGGCGCATAGCGCGGCAGATAGCCCACCAGACGGTCGAACAGGCGAAGGCCGTGGCGGTTGCGGTACTGGTGCAGGAATTCGACCTTCATTTTGGCCATGTCCACGCCCGTCGGGCATTCGCGCTTGCAGCCTTTGCAGCCCACGCACAGGCGCATGGTTTCGTACATCGCGTCGCTGGTGAGCGCATCGGGCCCGAGCTGGCCCGAGATCGCGAGGCGCAGGCTGTTGGCGCGGCCGCGCGTGAGATGCTGCTCCTCACCCGTAACGCGATAGGACGGGCACATCGTGCCAGCATCGAATTTGCGGCAATGGCCGTTGTTGTTGCACATCTCGACCGAGGCCGCGAAGCCGCCGCCGTTCGACCAATCGAGGGCCGTGTCGATTTTCTGGGTCGTATAGCCGGGCTTGAAGCGAAAAAGCGAGCGGTCGTCCTGCTTGGAGGGGCGCACGATCTTGCCGGGGTTCATGATCCCGGCCGGATCGAACATGTCCTTGATCTCTTCGAACGCGCCCGTCAGGCGCGGCCCGAAGAAGGGTGCGATCCATTCCGAGCGCACGAGTCCGTCGCCGTGCTCGCCCGAATAGGCGCCCTTGTATTCGCGAACGAGCGCCGCGGCCTCTTCGGCGATCGCGCGCATTTTCTTGGCCCCGTCCTCTTTCATGTTGAGGATCGGGCGCACATGCAGGCAGCCCACCGAGGCGTGCGCGTACCAAGTGCCTTTGGTTCCGTGCGCTTCGAACACGCGCGTGAGGCGTGCCGTGTATTCGGCGAGGTGTTCGAGCGGTACGGCGCAATCCTCGATGAACGACACGGGCTTGCCGTCGCCCTTCATCGACATCATGATGTTGAGGCCCGCTTTGCGGACTTCCCATACGTCTTTCTGGAAGTCGGCTTCGACGATTTCGACGACGGAATCGGGCAAGCCCAGATCGCCCATCAACGCCACGAGATCGCGCAGCTTGCGCTGCTGCACATCGAGCGTGTCGCCCGCGAACTCGACGAGCAGCACCGCATCGGGTTCGCCCTTCAAGAAGCGCTTAACAATACCCCCATAGGCCGGGATGCTGCGCGATAGATCGATCATCGTGCGATCCACAAGCTCGACCGCGACGGGCCCCAGCGCCACGATGTGCTGCGTCATTTCCATGGCCTGGTAGAAGGTCGGGAAATGCACGACGCCGAGCGTTTTGTGGCGCGGCAAGGGGGCGAGCTTCAGATGCACCGCGCGCGAATAGGCGAGGGTCCCTTCCGAGCCGACAAGCAGATGGGCAAGATTGTGCGCCTCGTCGGGCTTTACGGTATCGAGATTGTAGCCGCCCACGCGGCGCAGCAATTTGGGATATCGCGCTTCGATCTCGTCGGCGTCGCGTGCGGCAATGGCGCGCACGCGGCGCACGATGTCCTGGAAGCGTTGCGGCCCGGCAAGGTCGGAAAGGTCGGCCGCAAC
>JADCGL010000003.1 GCA_020248985.1 Telmatospirillum sp.
TCGACGCTCGAAGTCACGCGTGTGCGCGACATCATCGACCTGTGCGGCGACCGCATGACGGTGTTTGCGGGCATTCTCGGCTACGAATCGTTCTGGCTTGGTGCGCAGGGCTGGGTTGCCGTGTGCTCGAACCTGCTGCCCCGCGATTCGGCTCGGCTGTTCGAACTCGTCGCCGACAAACGCGACCAGCCGGCGGCCTTGGCGCTCTACAAGCGCATCCTGCCGATCGTGCGCTGGGTCGGCGGCCAACGTTATGTGGGCGCCACCAAAGCCGCTTTCGGCATGATGGGCCGCGCCGTTGGCCCGCCGCGCCCGCCGCGCCTGCCGCTGCCGGCGGCCGATGCCGCCTTGTTGCGCAAAGACCTTGCCGCCTTGGGGCTTGTTGCCCCGGCGTAAGATTTGGCGCCTGATTTGCATACAATTGGCCACGCGATTCCAGACCCCAGGGGAGACACGACATGACCGACAAATCCAAAACCCAGGCTATCCGGTTCGACCGCCGCGCGCTGATCGCGACCGGCCTTGCCGCCGGTGCGGCCGCAGCCCTTCCCAAGCGTGCGCGCGCCCAAGCCCGCATCGCCCCGCCCAACATCATCAAGGCCGGCACGCTGGTGATGTCCATCAACCCGACTCTGCCGCCGCTGCAGTTCGTCGATGATCGCGGCCAGCTGCAGGGCATGCGCGTCGAGCTCGGCAACGAAGTTGCCAAGCGCCTCGGCCTCACGCCCGAATACATCCGCATCGAATTTTCGGCCATGGTGCCGGGCCTTGCGGCCAAGCGCTGGGACATGATCAATACCGGCATCTTCTGGACCGAAGAGCGCTCGCGGCTCATGTACATGGTGCCCTACGAGCAGGCGGCCGTAAGCTTCCTTGCCGCGCGAGGCAACCCGCTCGGCATCTCGAAGATCCAGGACCTTGCCGGCCGGCGCGTGTCGGTCGAGCTCGGCGGCATCGAAGAACGCCGCACGCGCGAAGTCAGCGAGATTCTCGTGAAGGAAGGTCTGCGCCCGGTCGAAGTGCGCACCTTCAACAATTTCGCCGAAGCCTTCCAGGCGCTGCGCGCAGGCCAGTCCGACGCCGCCACGAGCATCGACGCGACGGCCATGTTCATGCAGCAGCGCGGCGACTTCACGCGCGCGATCAGCGGCGTGTTCCCGCAGACCGCGACCTTCGCGTTCGCCAACAAGGCGCTGGCCGAAGCCGTGGTGGGCGTGCTCAACGACACCAAGCGCGACGGCTACTACGACCAGCTGTTCGACAAATACGGCGTGCTCAAAGTCTCCGAGCCGACCTTCTCGATCAACGGCCCCGGCCCGGCCTAAACCGGCATTGGCGGATGCGGCAGCCGCCGCATCCGCCTCTCCCTTCCCAGGAAATCGCGCGATGAAGGTTTGGAACTGGGACGGGTTTTGGAGCTACTTCCTCAACCCCTATCTGCTCGAAGGCGCATTGTGGACGGTCGCCTTGACCGCCAACACGCTGTTTTTCGGATTCGTGCTCGGCTTGGTGCTTGCGGCCATGCGCATGTCGAATTCGAAATATCTCGACCGTGCGGCCCAAACCTATATCTGGGTGTTTCGCGGCACGCCGCTTCTGGTGCAGCTGATCATCATCTATACGGGCCTGCCGCAATTGGGCCTCGTGCGCTTGAGCGTTCTGCAATCGGCCTTGATCGGCTTGGCGCTCAACGAGGCGGCCTACCTCTCCGAAATCCTGCGCGGCGGCATTTTGTCGGTCGCCAAAGGCCAGACGGAAGCCGCCCGCTCGCTCGGCTTGCGCCCGCACCAGATTTTCCGCCTCGTCGTGTTTCCGCAAGCACTGCGCGTGATCATTCCGCCGCTCGGCAATTCGGTGAACGGGCTCCTGAAGGCGACGTCGATCGCCTCGGTCATTTCGATGGAAGAGCTGTTGCGCCGCGGCCAGATCCTGATGCAGCAGCGCTTCGAAGTGCTCGAAATTTTCATGGTCGTGGCGATCATCTATCTGGCGATGACCACCTGCTGGGACTTTGTGCAGCGCCGCATCGAAGCGCATTACGGCAAAGCCTACGGCGCCATGGAGCACAAACAGCTCGCCCGCGACGACCGGTAGACTGGCCGATCAGCTTTTGCCCGCCAGCTTTTCGCGCAAGGCGCGTACCTCGCCGGCCAGCGCTTCCACTTGCGCGACGAGTGCCGCCTGCGGATCGGGCTTGTCCGCCGCACTTTCGGCATGCAGGCGCGTCATCGAATCGACGATGAGCGCAATGAACAGATTCAGCACCACGAATGTCGAGATCAGAATGAACGGCAGGAAATACAGCATCGCCGCCGGATGGTCGGCGAGCGCGGGCTTGACGATTTCGCCCGACCAGCCGTCGAGCGTCATCAGCTGGAACAGCGTGAGGAACGTCGCCCCCAGCGTGCCGAACTGCTCGGGCTGGGTGTCGCCGAACAGTTTGGTGCCCATCACTGCGAAGACGTAGAACACCAGCAGCAGCAAGGCCACGATCGCCGACATGCCGGGCAGCGAGCGCAGCAGCGCTTCGACGATCGAGCGCATGGACGGCACGATCGAGATGAGCCGCAGCACGCGCAACACGCGCAGCGCCCGCAATACCGACAAGGGCCCCGACGCCGGGACAAGGGCGATCGCAACCACAATCAGATCGAACCAGTTCCAGCCGCCGCGGAAAAACCGCAGCCCGTGTGCGACAATGCGCAAGGCGATCTCGACCGTGAAGACCGCAAGAATGGCAACGTCGAGAACCGTCAGAAAGCCGCCGATCGCCGCCATGACGGCATCCGAGGTTTCGAGGCCCAGCGTGATCGCGTTGAGCACGATGAGCGCCATGATCGCGCGCTGAACGGGTTCGGATTCCACCCATTGGCGCAGACGGGCGCGAAATGTGCGGTCAGGGGTCGCAAGGGCCGTGTCGGTCATGGCAGCTCCGAGGGGGGGGCGGAACAGGGGGATACGAATCGCCGCGCAATATAAGACTGCCGTGAGTGGCCCCCAAGGGGCATTCAAGCCGCCGAATGGCCTAGGCGCCCCTGTACCGCTTCGTCTATAAAAGACCGGTCGAGAAACGCCTTAGGAATACGCATGGATTCGCCCGCACCGATCGAACGGCTGCGTTTGCCCGCCACGTGCGACGCGGCGGCGGCCGACGCGCTCAAAACCGAGCTTGCCGCACGTCTCGATGCGGGCACGCCGGTGGTGCTGGACGCGAGCGACGTCGCCGAGCCTTCGGTCGCGGCGATCCAGCTGATCGAGTCGGCAAGCGAAGCATTCGCCGCCCGCGACTTGCGCTTCGGTCTTGCGGATCCTTCCGACGCTTTGTGTGCGGCGTACGAGGATATCGGCCTCTATTCCGCCCTCATGCAGCGCCTTGTGATGGACGCGTGACGGGCCCCCGCACATGAGCAGCGAAGAAGAAGATCTTCAGCGCATCTTTTTCCTCGAATGCGAGGAGTTGCTGGCCAGCGCCGAGCAGTCGGTCGAAACGCTGAAGGATGCGGCCTCGGACGCCGCGATCAACGCGCTTTTCCGCGCCGTGCATTCGATCAAAGGCGGAGCCGGCGCATTCGGCATGGATCGGCTTGCCAAATTCGCACACGCGTTCGAATCCTTCATGGATCTGCTGCGAAAAGGCAAAGCCGCCCTCGATCCGAAGGCCGTCGATCTGCTGTTCGACGGCGTCGATATGCTGCGTCTGCTGGTCGACGAATCGCAAAACGGCACGCCTGCTCCCGCCGAGCGCTACGCCGCCACCTTTGCGGCCCTGCGCGCCGCCGCCGGGCTCGAAGAAGCACCGGCCGCAGAAGCCGCTGCCGATTTCGATCCGATGGCGGCTTTTGCTGCGGCCACACCGGCCGCAGAAGCGCCCGCCGCCGCGGCAGCGACTTATCGCATTCGCTTTGCACCGGGCCCGAATTTCATCAAGGCCGGACTCGATCCGCTGCGCATCTTTGCCGCCCTCAAAGCCATGGGCAGTCTCAGCGCCGAAATCGACGCCAGTGCGGTGCCGGCCTTCGCCGAGCTCGATCCTGAAATTTGCTGTTATCGCTGGAATCTGACGCTCGAATCAGCCGCCCCCTTTGCCGATATCGACGAAGTGCGCGAGATGATCGACGATCTGGCGCAGTTCGAAATTGAAGCACCTGCCGCACCCGAGCCTGCACCGGATGCGCTCTCCTCCGAAGCATCGGCACCCGAGGCGCCAATGCCCGAATCGGCTGCGACGCAGGCTGCAGCCCCGCCGAAATCGGCAACGCAAGCAGCAACGCCTGCAGCCGCAGCTGCAGAAGCCAAGCGCGACAAACCGGTCGCGACCGTGCGCGTAGACGTGCCCAAGCTCGAACGGCTCGGCAACATGGTGGGCGAGCTCATCATCACGCAGGCGTTTCTGGCCCGCCAGGCCGCGTCGCTCGATGCCGAAACCTACCGGCCGCTGTTCCGCGCACTCGACGACATGTCGCAGCATATCCGCGACTTGGCCGATGCCGCGACCGCGATCCGCGCGCAGCCGCTCAAGGTCGTCTTTTCGCGCTTCGGCGCCATCGTGCGCGATCTCGAAAAGAGCACGGGCAAACGCGTGCGGCTCGAGGTCGAAGGCGAAGCGACCGAGATCGACAAAACGGTGGTCGAACGGCTCAGCGAACCGCTCACGCACCTGATCCGCAATTCGATCGACCACGGCATCGAATCGCCCGAGAAGCGCGAGGCGGCCGGCAAGGATCCGGTCGGCCAACTGCGCTTGCGCGCCGAGCAGCGCGGCAGCCAAGTCGTGATCGAATTGGCGGACGACGGGGCCGGCGTCAATCGCGAACGCGTGCTCGCCAAGGCCATCGAACGCGGACTCGTCGCCCCCGGGGCTGCTTTGTCGGACGAAGAAATCGACGAGCTGATTTTCCTGCCCGGCTTCTCGACGGCCGATACGGTCACCTCCGTGTCGGGGCGCGGCGTGGGCATGGATGCCGTGCGCGCCACGATCGGCGAAATGAGCGGGCGCGTGGCGCTGTCCTCGCGGCCCGGCAAGGGCACGGTGTTTTCGCTGTATCTGCCGCTGTCGCTGGCCGTGCTCGACGCAATGGCGATGCTCGTCGGCCGCCAGAACTATCTCGTGCCGATCGGCGACATCGTGGAAAGCCTGCGCCCGGCCGAGGCCGCCATCGTGCGCCTCGACCGCGGCCGCGCCATGCTCGCCTGGCGCGGCGCGATGCTGCGCATCTTGAGCCTCGGCGAAGAGTTCGGCGTGGCCGGCGCCATCGACGATCCCACGCGCTGCATCCTCGTGGTGGTGCGCGCGGCGCAAGGCGAAATGCTGGCCCTGCAGGTCGACGATCTGATCGGCCAGGAGCCGGTCGTCGTCAAAAGCCTCGAAAAGAATTTCCGCAAGGTGCCTGGCATTTCGGGCGCCACGATTCTGGGCGACGGCAGGCCCGCACTGATCCTCGATCCACCGTCGCTCGGCAGCGCAAGCGCGCGCCGTCGCCGCCTTGAAACCGCCGCCGAACCGACAGAAGCCTGAGGGAGCCGCCGATGGAGCAACCGCGCAAAACCGCCGTCGCCAGCGAAGCGCCCGAAACCCAGTTCGTGTCTTTCGAGGTCGGTGCCGACACGTTTCTGATCCCGATCGAAAAGGTCGTCGAGTTCCGCACCTGGTCGGAACCCACCGCCGTGCCGCACACGCCCGACTTCGTGCGCGGCATCGTCAATATCCGCGGCGAGATCGTGCCGATCTACGACGTGGCCGCACGCCTGGGGCGCGGACTGACGAACGCGGCCGCCCGCCATGTCGTGGTCATCGTGCGTTCGGAAGACGGCCGCTCGGTCGGCCTGCTCGTCGACTCGGTGACCGACATCGTCAATGCACGCACCGCCGACATGGCGCCGATTCCGCGCATCGAGGGCGGCGACGCAACGCCGTTCATGCGCGGCGTGGTGTTCGTCGAGGCGCGCATTCTCGGCGTGACCGACGTCGACAGGCTGGTGCAGGAAACGCTGCCCGACGGTGCCTTGCAGATGGGCGACGAATCGGCGGGAGCGTCCGCGCCGCAATGAACGCGCTTTCCCCACTGCCAGCCGCACCGCTCGCAGCACCCGAATTCACGCCCGACGACATGGCGTTTTTCGCGGGCGAGTTGCGCGTGCGCACCGGCATCGTGCTGGCGGCGAGCAAAGCAGCCTTGGTCGTGCGACGCCTTGCGCCACGCATGCGCGAACTGGGCTGCGCGCAATTCGCCGACTATCGGCGCCTGCTCGCCGATTCGGCGGCCGAAGAATGGAACCGCGTGGTCGAGCTTTTGACCACCAACCATTCGCATTTCTTCCGCGAAGTGCACCATTTCAAACTCCTGTCGCGCCATGTGCGCGCCGGGCGGGCGGCGGGCCAAACGCGCTTTCGCTTCTGGTCGGCGGCGTGTGCGGCCGGCCAAGAGCCCTATTCGATGGCGATGCTGCTGCTGCATCTGGGCAACGGACAGGTGGCGGACGACACGCGCATCCTTGCGACCGACATCGACCGCAGCGTTCTTGCGGCCGCCGAAGCGGGCCTGTTCGGCGCCGAGGATGTGCGCCACCTGCCCGGCTTCGCCAAACCCTATCTGCAGGAAGCGGCCGACGGGCGCTTTGCCGTCGTCCCCGCCTTGCGCGATCTCGTGCGCTTCAAGCCGCACAATCTGATCGGCGCCGACTGGCCGATGAAAGGCCCGTTCGACGCGATTTTCTGCCGCAACATGCTGATCTATCTTGCCCCCGCCGACCAGGCCAAAGTCGTGGCAAGGCTTGCGGGTCTTTTGTCGGTCGGGGGGATACTGTGTCTCGGCCATTCCGAAATCGCGCGCGACAACTCGTTGCCGCTAGCACGCCTCGAGGTTCCCAGCAGCTATGTCCGAGTCTGAAGTATCGAAGCCCAAACGCGTGCGCGTGATGATCGTCGACGATTCGGCCCTCGTGCGCGAGATGCTGACCGGCATTCTCTCGGCCGATCCCGAAATCGAAGTGGTGGGGACAGCACCCGATCCGCTCGTGGCGCGCGAGAAGATCAAGGCGCTCAATCCCGACGTGATCACGCTCGACGTCGAAATGCCGCATATGAGCGGCATCGAGTTTCTCGAGAAGATCATGCGCCTTCGCCCGATGCCGGTCGTGATGATTTCGACATTGACGCAGGAAGGGGCCGACACCACTCTGCGCGCCCTCGAGCTCGGCGCGGTCGACTACGTCGCCAAGCCGACGCAGCGTTTGAGCGAATCCTTCGGCGCACTCAAAGAAGAGATTTGCAGCAAGGTCAAGATGGCAGCGACCGCGCGCGTGCGCGGGGCCGGCTCGGCGCGCCGCCCGGCGGCCGCAGCGGCGCAAGCGGCACCAGCGGCGGCAGGTGCCGAGAACCATCTCGACGCGATCGCCATCGGCGCATCGACGGGCGGGGTCGAAGCGCTCGGCGAATTGCTGTCGGCGGTCCCGCCCGGCTCGCCCGGAATCCTCGTCGTCCAGCACATGCCCGGAAATTTCACGGGGCGTTTTGCGGCGCGCCTCGACGCCACCTTGCCGCTCAAAGTGACCGAAGCCCAGGACGGCGCGGCCATCCTACCCGGCTGCGTCTATATCGGCCCGGGCGGACGGCATTTGGCGCTGGCGCGCGAGGCGAACGGCAAGCTCGTGTGCCGCGTGACCGAGGGGCCCGCCGAAAGCGGCCACGTGCCGTCGGTCGACCATCTGTTCCGCTCGATGGCCCAGCTCGGCAGGCGCACGGTCGGCGTGATCTTGACCGGCATGGGCCGCGACGGAGCGGCCGGCTTGAAGCTGATGCGCGAGGCCGGCGCGCATACAATCGCGCAAGACGCGGCCACTTCCGTCGTCTATGGTATGCCTAGAGTTGCGGTCGAACTCGACGCGGCGGCCTCCGTGCTGCCGCTGTCGCGCATCGCCGGCGCCATGCTGGCCGCCGGCGGTGCCACCAACGCAGGAGGACGCTAGAACGATGCCCACCAATGCCCGCAGCCTGCGCGTGCTCGTGGTCGACGACCAAGCGAGCATGCGCGGCCTCATCCGCAGCTATCTGCGCAAGCTCGGCTTCGAAAGCATCGACGAGGCCGAAAGCGGCAGCCAGGCCGCCAAACTGCTCGGCACGAAGCCGTTCAATCTCGTGATCTCCGACTTCAACATGGACGGCGGCTCTGGTCTCGATCTTCTCAAGACCATGCGCGGGCACCCGGTGCTCAAGCGCATCCCGGTCATCATGGTGACGGGGAACGCCGACAAGGAAACCGTGACCTCGGTCGTGCAGGCCGGCGTCAACGGCTACGTGGTGAAACCGGTGTCGCTCGAAGCGCTCAAGGCCCGCGTCGTGCACATTTTGGGTGAACTGGTCTGACGCGGGAAGCGGGACGGCAGCGATGAAGATTGCGACGAAACTCACCGGCCTCATTCTGGCCGCGGCGACGGTCTCGACGGTCCTGTTCGGCGTGCTGACATGGCAGTCGCACCAAGCGCTCGACGACGAGCGGCGCATCCTGGCGGGCCTCGCCTATTCCTCGCCGATGCGGGAGATGGGCGAGGCCGTCTACCGGCACAAGCTCAACATGCTCAAGAACAGCGGCGTGGCGAATCCCGACAACGAGGGCCTCGCGCGCGCCAAAGACGCGGTGCGCACCGCCCTCGACCGGCTCGAAGCGCTCGACCGCAGCAGCCGCATCGCCTTCGGCATCGCGCCCGAATCGCCGGGCTTCCGACCGGCGGTCGAACGCATCCTCGCCTTGCGCCACGGCCCTTCGCAGACGGCCGCCAACATCATCGAATTCCACGAAGCCACGTTTGCCCAGTACCGCGAACTCGCGTTCTCGGCCGCCGACGCCTTCAATATCCTGGGCGATCCGGACGTCGATTTCGTGCTGACCTTTACGAACCAATTCGAGGTCTATCCAAATGTGATGATGGCGCGCGCCTATCTGATCGGCCGCGCCTACGTGTTCGACGAAACGCTGGACGGGCGCGCTGGCACCAATCCCGAAGACCTGCAGGTGCAGCTCGATAGACTGGTCGAACAACAGGGCGTGATCGCCGAGAATCTGCGGCGTCTCGTGCGCAACATTGCGCGCGCGACGCGCAGCGAGGCGGCGGGCCGCAGCTGGCGCGCCCGCATACCCGTGGTCGCCGCCCTGCAGGAGCGCGGACAGCGGCTGGAAGCCGCCTATCTTGCCGCGATGCGCAGCCCGCCCGTGGGCGCCGCCATGGTGGCCGAGGAAGAGGCCTTCCAAATTGCCCTGAGCGAGGCGTGGCGCAATCTCGGCACGCTGATCGATGCCAATCTCAACATCCGCTACGCGCAAAACACGCGCGCCTTCTATCTGAACACGGCCCTCATGGCCCTCAGTCTGATCGTTCTGTTCGGCGCCATGGGTTGGGTCGTGCGCGGCGTGTCGCGCGACATCGTGGCGACCAATGCGCTCACGATGCGCATCGCCGAAGGCGATCTCGGCGTGACCGTCGCCGGCACCGAACGGGCCGACGAGATCGGCGGCCTGTCGCGCTCGATCGAAGTTCTGCGCAAAAACTCGCAAGCCCAGCGCATCCTGCAGGAAAAGGAACGCGAAACGGCGCAGCATCTGGCGCAAACGGCCGTTCTCGTCGCCGAATCGGTCGATGCGATCCGGGCGGCGGCAAGCGAGATCTCGCAAGGAAGCAACGATCTTGCCTCGCGCACCGAGCGCCAGGCCTCCGCACTCCAGCAGACGGTTGCGACCATGGCCGAGATTTCGGCGACCGTTTCGACCAACGCGCAGAATTCCGACCAAGCGCGCGTGCTCGCCGCCGACGCGCTCGCGAAAGCCGAAGGCGGGGGCGGGGCCGTCACCAGCGTGGTGACCGCGATGTCCGGCATCGAAGCCTCGTCCGCGCGCATTGCCGCGATCATCCAGGTCATGGAAGAGATTTCGTTCCAGACCAAACTTCTCGCCCTCAACGCCGCGGTCGAAGCCGCGCGCGCGGGCGAGTCGGGCAAGGGCTTCGCCGTGGTGGCGCAGGAAGTGCGCTCGCTGGCCGACCGCTCGCGCCAAGCATCGCAGCAGATCCGCGATCTGATCGCCGAAAGCACGCGCGAAGTGGGCCAAGGCGTGCAGCTCGCCGGGGCGGCGGGCGAAGCGCTCTCCAGCATCATCTCGATCGTGCGCAAGGTGGCCGAGATCGCGCCCGAGATCGCGGCCGGCAGCCGCGAGCAAGCGCGCAGCATTGCCGAGATCAACAAGGCGCTGACCGACCTCGACGCCGCCACGCAGCAGAACGCGGCGCTGGTCGAAGAGAGTTCGGCCTCGGCCGCGTCGCTGGCCGAACAGTCGACGCAGCTCGTCGACGTGGTGGCGAGCTTCCGCACCGACGGTGCCGCCCCCGAAACGCCCCAGCCGACCAAACCGGCCGCCCGTGCGCCCAAACAATCGGCCGCAAAACCCGCACCCAAACGCGACGCCGACTGGGACGAGGAGTTCTGACGGCGATCGCTTGCGCAGCCTCGCCCGCCCGGCGTAGTGTTTGTCGTGTTCGGGGGATCCGCAGACCCCCCGTGAGACAAGACCGTCCAAGCTCTGCACAACTCGGTTCCCGAGGTGTGTCGCTATGGACCAAACGCTTCCGTCCCTTTCCGCCCAATCGCTCTACACCAAGCTCGGCTCGGCCGCGTGGCCGCTGCTGATCGATGTGCGCCGCCAAGCGCGGTTCGAGGCCGACGACGCGCTGATCGCCGGTGCCGTGCGCCGCGATCCCGAAGCCATCTCAGCTTGGCAGCACGAACTGCCGCACGGCCGACCCGTCGTCGTCTATTGCGTGCACGGCCACGAGGTGAGCCAGAACGCCGCGGCTGCCTTGCGCGCCGCCGGGCGCGAGGCCGCCTATCTCGAAGGCGGCATTGCCGAATGGAGCGAACAGGGTCTGCCGACACGGCGCAGATCCGCACCCAATTCCGGCAAATGGATCACGCGTGCACGGCCCAAGATCGACCGCATCGCGTGCCCGTGGCTCGTGCGTCGCTTTGTCGATCCGACGGCGACGTTTCTGTACGTGCCGACCGAAGCCGTATTCGCGGTCGCCGCGAAAACCGATGCCATCGCATTCGACATTCCGGGGGCCGAGCCGTTTTCGCACGACGGCGATCTGTGCTCGTTCGACGCGTTCGTCAAAATCTTCGGCCTGCGCGATGCGGCTCTCGACCGGCTTGCGGCCATCGTGCGCGGCGCCGATACAGGGCATCTCGAGCTTGCCCCGCAGAGCGCGGGGCTCCTTGCGGTCTCGCTCGGCCTGTCGGCGATCCATGCCGACGACGACCATGCGATGCTCGAAGCCGGCATGCCGGTCTACGACGCGCTTTATGCCTGGTGCCGCAGCCTGCAGCACGAAACCCACAATTGGAAACCGGCGCCCGTGTGAGGGGTGCTCAATCGGGGCGCGGATCGGGCGGAATCGGCGATTGGCGCACGGCGTTACGGTGCAGCGTGTAGAGGGCCGCACCGACGATGAGGGTCGAGCCGACGATCGTGGCAAGGCCCGGCGTTTCGTCGTAGAGCCAATAGCCGACGGCCGCCATCAGCAGCAGGCGCACATACTGCAAGGGCGCGATCGAAGAGGCTTTGCCGCTGCGAAACGCCGTCGTAAACAGCCATGTGCCGGCCGACAGCATCACGGCCATGATCGCGACGACGACAAGCGCTTTGGCCGAGGGCGGCACCCAGAACCACCATGCGAGCGGGGTCAGAAACGCGATCAGCACGATGCTTTGGAAGAAGATCACCGTTTCGGCCGTGTCGTAGCGCGAGCCGAAACGCAGCGTGGCGACCGACACGGCACCCGCGGCCGAGCCCGCCAGGGCCAGCAGCGCGTAGAATTCGATCGGTCCCGAAAAAGGCTGCAGCATCACGCCCACGCCCGCAAAGCCGACGGCCGTCGCCGTCCAGCGCCGCCAGCCGACTTTTTCGCCGAGGAAAATCGCCGCAAGGGCGGTGATGAACAGCACCTCGGACATCTGGATGGCCGTAACGTCGGCGAACGGGATGTAGACCACGGCCGTGTTGCCGCAGACCATCGCCACGATCGCCGCACAGCCGCGCAGCAGATGCAGGCGCAGACCCTGCGGGTGCAGGATGGCGCTGCGATGGCGCCAGAACAATGGTGCCAGAATCGCCATCGACATTATTTGGCGAATGAACAGGATCACGACGATCGGCAGCATCTCGGCCGCCACGCGGACCATCACGCCCGTCGCGGTGAAGACGCACATCGCCGCCAGCATCAGCAGCGAGGCCGAAAGATCGGGCGGCAAAAGCCGGAAATCGCGCCGCAGCTTGGAAAGCAGCGCGGTCGGCAGAAGAGACAAGGGCATTCCCCCAGAGCGTTCGCGCCATGATGCGCTCAATGGCGGCCCTGCAACAAGCCTTGTTCGCAAAAAATGCAGGATGGTGGTCTTAAAGCGGTTTGTCTTTTGACTTTATGTCCGCTGCCAAACTACTCTTTTCGTTCAAAATTCGGTCCCAAACGCATGAAAATACGCTCAGTCTCGGTACGGATTGTCGCGGTCGTGGCGACTCTGTGCAGCCTAACCGGCCTTGCCGTGGCAAGCCTGTCGGCGGCGCAAACCTATCGCCAATTGCTGAGTGCGGCCGAACAGCGGGTCGAGGATATCCGCAATTCGGTGATGACCGGCATACGCAACGGCGTCGACGATACGGTCAACACGCTGCGCGTGGCGAGCTTGAGCCCGGCAACGCGGGTGCAGTTCGCCGACCTAGCCGCCGCCTTCGCCGAGCTTTCGCCGGAAGCGCGCGCCGATCTCGTGGCGCGCTATGCCGGCGACAAGGCCGCACCGCTCGCCTTGCGCGCGGCCACCGACACGGCCGGAACGGACAGCGCCTACGATACGCTGCACAATTCCTACCATCGCCATTGGCTGCGCTTTACCCAAGAAACGCGCGCGCCCGATCTGCTGTTCGTCGACCGCGAGGGCACCGTGTTCTACTCGGTGCGCAAGCGCGAGGATTTCGGCGTCAATCTGCCGACGATCCTGCCGGACACGATCGCGGCCCGCACCTTCGTGGCCGCGGTCGCCGGCAATCCGCCTTACGTGCCGGCCTTTTCCGACATCGCCTTCTATGCGCCCAACGGCAACGAGCCTGCGGCTTTCGTAGGCTTGCCGATGGTGGACGGCTCGGGCAGCACCATCGGCGCCATTCTGATCCAGCTTGCCGACACGAACTTCAAAACGGCCCTCCAGGCCGCCCCCGCCCTCGGCCAAACCGGCGAAGTGCTGATCGTGGGCAGCGACTTCGTCGTGCGCAACGAACCGCGCTTTGCCGAGGGCTCGGCACTTGTGCGCAAAATCGTGAGCGAAGGCAGCCGCCGCGCGCTGAACGGCGAGCGCGCACGGCTGCACTACGTCAACTATCGCGGCGAAGTCGTGGTCTCCGCGATCGGCGCCATCGATCTCTACGGCGTGCGCTGGGGCATTCTGTCGACCAACGATCTCGGCGAATTCCACGAGCAGATTTTCGACGTACTGAAGGTCAATTTCGGACTTGCGATCCTGCTGTCGCTGATCCTTGCGATCGTCGGCGCGTTTTTCGCCAAAAGCGTCGCCACACCGATCGTGTCGCTGACCGGCACGCTCGCGCAATTGTCGGGCGGCGACCATCGCGCGCAGATCCCGTTCACGGGCCGAGAAGACGAAATCGGAAAGCTCGCGCGCGGCCTCGTCACCTTCCGCGAAGCTTTGGTCGAAAGCGACCAGCTCACCACGCGCCTCAAAGAGGGCGAGTCGCGCCTCGTGGGCCTGCTCGACAGCAGCCCGTCCGGCGCCTTGGTGGTCGGGCTCGAAGACAGGATCGCGATATTCGCGAGCGAGCGTGCCGCCGTACTGCTCGGCAAGCCCAAGCGCGATCTCGTGGGCCAGGCTTTCGCGCTCCCCAGTGCCGAAGGCGGCCAAGACCTGCTCGATGCCGTGTTCGTGCGCCTGCGCCGCCAGTCGGTGGCCCAGTCGATCGAAGGGATGACGCAACTCAGCGAAGAAGCCGTCGCGATCCTGCAGGTGTCGGCCGAGCGCATCGAGTTCCACGACAAACCGTGCGTACTGCTGTGGATCTCCGACGTGACCGAGCAGCGCGAATCCGAAGAGCGCGTGCGCCGCGAACGCGCCAAGACCGACGCGATCTTCGAAGGCACGCCCGACCCGATGTTCATCGTCGACCGCGAAGGGCGCGTGCGTTTCGTGAACCGGCGCGCCGAAGAACTCTTCAAATATCGCCGGGCCGATCTGCTCGACAAGCCGGTCGAGCTGCTGATCCCGCCGCGCTTCCATGGCGGGCATATCGGCCTGCGCCAAGCCTTCGCCGCCAGACCCGAAAGCCGCGCCATGGGCCGCGGCCAGGAGCTGATCGCGATCGACGCGCTCGGGCGCGAGTTCCCGGTCGAAATCGCCCTCAATCCCGTCCCCGGCGAAGATCTGCTGGCGGCCTCGGTGCGCGACATTTCCGAACGGCGTGCGGCCGAAGCCGAATTGCGGCGCATCCAGTACGCGCTCGAAAACGCGCCCGACGCGGTCGTCTGGTTCGACCGCACAGGCACACTCGCCGAGGCCAATATCCAAGCCGAAAAGCTGTTCGACATCCCGCGCGGCAAGCTTTCCAGCCGCAACGCCGCCGATCTGTTCCAAGGCATCGACGCGCGCATCTGGGAAATCGTCTGGCAGGCGGTCTCGACGCGCAAGGTCGACGATCCGGCCGAGCAGATGCTGATCCGCCCCGACGGCACGTTGGTGCCGGTCGAAACGCTGTCCAAATACATTTCCTTCGGCGGCAAGGAATTCATTTTGACGTTCATGCGCGACATCTCGACACGGCGTGCCGCCGAAGCCGAGATGCGACGCATCCAGTACGCGCTCGAGAACGCGCCCGATGCGATCTTCTGGGTCGATCGCAGCGGCCATTACGTCGCCGCCAACGCCAATACCGAAGCGCTGTTCGGCGCCAAACGCGCCGATATCGTCGGCAAGCAGGCGGCGACGTACGTGCAGGGCGTCGACGAGGCGATGTGGAAGCGCATCTGGGACAAGGTCTCGACGCGCAAGACCGACCGCCCGGTCGAGCAGATCGTGCTGCGCCCCGACGGCACGTCGATCGACGTCGAAACGCTGTCGAAATTCATTTCGTTCGGAGGCACGGAATTCGTCATCGTCTTCATGCGCGATATTGCCGAGCGCAAGCGCGCCAAGGCCGAGCTCGACGCTACGCTCAAGAGCCTCGAGCTCGAGCGCGCATTGCTCAAGTCGATCTTCGATTCGATCCCGGACATCATCTTCGCCAAGGATCTCGACGGCATCTACACGATCGGCAACGAGAGGTTCGCCGAACTGTTCGGGCGCCCGTCCAAAGACATTGTCGGCAAATCGGACTACGACATTTTCCCGAAGGAGCTCGCCGACTTCTTCCGCGAAAAGGACAAGGTTGCGCTGGCAGCCGGCGAAGCGCAGCGCAACGAAGAGGAAGTGGCCTATCCCGACGGGCGCAAGGCGCTTCTCGACACGCAGAAGACCGCCATCAAAGCGCCAGACGGCACGGTGCTGGGGCTGCTCGGCGTGGCGCGCGACATCACCGAGCGCAAGGCCGCCGAAAAGGCGATGGCCGACCAGCGCGCGGCGATGCAGAACATTCTCGACAACAGCCCCGTGGGCACGGCCTTCACACTGAAGAGCCGCTTCCACTACATGAACCCCGAGTTCGAGAAGGCTTTCGACACGCGCCCCGGCGACGACGCATCGAGCATCTATTCCAATCCGGAAGACCGCGACGCGCTGATCGCCGACCTCAAGGCCGGCGTTTCGGTGCGCAACCGCGAGATGGTGCTGGTCGGCAAGGGCGGCGAGAAGCGTCCGTTCCTCGTGACCTTCATGCCCTTCGTGCACGAGGGCGAAGAAGGCGTGATGGGCTGGCTGCTCGACATCTCGGACCGCAAGGCCGCCGAGGACAAGATAAGGCGCGCCAATTTCCTGTCGGACATCGCCCTCGAACTCACCGACAGCGGCCATTGGTACGTCGACTACAGCGACCCCGACCACTACTTCCAGTCCGAACGTGCGGCGCGGATTCTCGGCGAGCCGATAAAGGAAGACGGCCGCTACCATCTCGTCGAGGAATGGTTCGCGCGCTTGCTCGAGGCCGATCCCGCGATCGCCGCCGACGCGAGTGCGCGCTACCAGGGCGCGGTCGACGGCAAATACGCGCAGTACGACGCGACCTACCCCTACAAACGGCCCACCGACGGCAGAATCGTGTGGGTGCATGCGGCCGGCAAGCTCGTGCGCGAAGAAGAATCGGGCAAGCTGCAGTTCATGTACGGCGCCTACCAGGACATCACGGCCCAGAAGCACGCCGAAGCCGAATTGCAGCATGCCAAAGAAGCGGCCGAAGAGGCGACCAAGGCCAAATCGAGCTTCCTTGCGACGATGAGCCACGAGATCCGCACGCCCATGAACGGCGTGATGTCGATGGCCGAAATGCTCGAGCAGACCGAGCTCAGCGCCGACCAGCGCGAAATGTCGAAGGTCATCCGCGCCTCGGCCGAATCGCTGATGACAATCCTCAACGACATTCTCGATTTCTCGAAGATCGAGGCGGGCCGCATCGAGTTCGAGCGCCTGCCGATCGACGTGGGCGACGTCGTCGAGGAAGCGGCCGAACTCATCGCCGCACGCGCCGACGAAAAGGGCCTCGACCTCGTCGTCGATCTCGATCCGGCCCTGCCCTCGCAGATCGCGGGCGACCCCACGCGCATCCGCCAGATCGTGCTCAACTATCTGTCGAACGCGGTCAAGTTCACGGAGCGCGGCGCCGTCGTCGCGTCGGTCGCGCTGCGGCCCGAGCCGCTCGGCGGCAAGCCCGCACGCATCGCGATCGAAGTGCGCGATTCTGGCATCGGCATGACGCCGGAACAGACCGCCAAGCTGTTCCGCGCCTTCACCCAGGCCGACTCCTCGACCTCGCGCAAATTCGGCGGCACGGGTCTTGGCCTGTCGATCAGCCAGCGTCTGGCCGAGATGATGGGCGGCGAAGTCGGCGTGCGCTCCGTGCCCGGCGAAGGCTCGACTTTCTGGTTCCATCTGCCCGCCGACATCCTCGAGAAAGCGCCTTCACGCCCCGCCGTCGACATCTCGGACGCCAAGGTCGTGGCGTTCGGCTTCGACGGGGCGGCGCGCCAAGCGCTCGAACATGTGCTGCGCACGGCGGGCATCGCCATTCCGCCGCAGCACGATCTCGAAGCCGAGATCGACGGCGACATTGCGGCCCTGCCCAAGGACGCGCTGCCGATCGTGCTGCTGCGGGGCGCATCGAGCGAAGCCATCGAGCTTTCGCGCCGCTTGACGCAAGCGCATCCGGAAGCGCGCGCCATTCTGGCCGCCCCGCGCACGCTTGCCTCGACGCTGAAGGCTGCCCCCGAGGCAGGAGCCTTCGACGCCATCACGATGCCGCTGCGCCGCCAGCGCGTGTGGCTCGCCATCGCCGCCGCCCTCGACCGCGCAAGCCTCGACCAGGCCCGCGCCGCAACGACCACGAGCGACGGCAATTTCGTGCCGCCGTCGCTCGAAGCCGCCCGCGCCGCCAACGCCGCCGTTCTCGTGGCCGAAGACAACAAGACCAACCAGTACGTCATCAAGCGCGTGCTCGACCGCGCAGGCTTCGCTTCGCGCTTTGCCTTCAACGGCGTGGAAGCGCTGAAGATCATGGAGAGCGAACCCGGCTACGGCATGCTGTTGACCGACTACCACATGCCCGAAATGGACGGCATGGTGCTGACGCGCACCTTGCGCGCGCGCGAAGCGGCAGCCGGTGCGCGCCGCATGCCGATCATCGTGCTGACGGCCGATGCGCTTCCTGAAACCGGCAAGCTCGTGTCGGACGCCGGCGGCGACGACTATCTGACCAAGCCGATGCGCTACGAGATCGTGCGCGCGGCCCTCGAGCGCTGGCTGCCGGCGGGCACGGCCTTGCGCAGAAACGCATCGAGCCGCGCGGACGAAACGGCGACGGCGCCCGAAGCTTCGACAATGCCGGAAGCCCCGCCCATCGACCGCTCGGTGCTCGAAGACCAACTCGGCTCAAAGAGCGACGACGACATCCGGGCGGCCCTGCAGTTCTTCTGGGAATCCTCGAGCCAGGGACCCGCCGATCTCGACGCCGCCCTTGCGACCGGCAACGCCAAGGCCGTGCGCGAAGCCGCCCACGCGATCAAAGGCACGACAGCTTCGGTCGGCGCCGCATGGCTCGCCGATCTGTGCCGCGAAGCCGAAGACGGCGCGCGCACGGGTGATCTTGCCCGCGTGCGCGCCGTTTCGCCGCAGATTCACGCTGGCTTTGCCCGGCTCGGCCGTTATATTTCGACTTTCTGAGCACAGGACACGCGAGGACGAGCATGAGCGGCACTTTCGACCGGCCCTTGACCGGCTTGCGCGTCCTGGTGATCGACGACCAGAAATTCATCCGCGGCATGATCGCGCAGGGCCTCAAAGGCTTCGGCGCGCAGGTCGTCGAGGCCAGCGACGGGTTCGAGGGCCTGTCGATCCTCGGGCTCGGCGAGGAAATGGCCGGCGGCAGCGCGCTCGACGCGATGAAGCAGCAGCGCCCGGACATGTTCCAAAGCAGCGGCATGCACTCGCGCCAGAACATCGACTGCATCGTGACCGACATCCGCATGCTGCCGATGAACGGGCTCGAAATGCTGAAGGCTATCCGGGCCGGTTTCACGGTCGCCAAGCGCGACATCCCGGTCGTGATCATGTCCGCGCATTCGGACGAAGCGCTGATCGGGGCCGCGATCGCGCTCGACGCGCACGGCTTCGTCTCGAAGCCCGTAAGCCAGAAGGCGATCGCCGACCGGCTGATCCGCGCGCGCAAAGTCGCGATGCCGCTCAAACCCGCCGACGTCTATCGCATGCTGATCATCCCCGAACTCGATGCGGCAATGATCGAAACCGACGTCGGGCGGCTTGCCGAAAGCGTGGTCGCCGTCATCCGGGCGGGCGACGTTGCCGCCGCGACGGGCCAGCGCGCGATTTCGGTGCCGCTCGCCGAGTTGATGATCGGCGATGCGCTGGCCGAGAATCTCACGACGGCGGCAGGGCGCTTGGTAGCCCCCTCGGGCACCAACGTGACCGAAGTGCTCATGTCGGCCTTGCGGGATCTGTCGGCGGTCATCGAGCTCAAGCCCGCCGTGCTGGTCCGCCGCAAAGTCGTGTGACGCCGCCGCTGCTCAGGCGGCCGAAAGCCATTTGGCTTCGAGCGTTTTGAAGAAGCCGGTCGCCGCCTTGGCCTGCACCCAAGCGTTGACGTAGGCGCGCCACGCCGGCTCGTCGGGCGGCAGGCCGAACGCGCCCGGGCGGCGATCGCGCGGATCGCGCGCCGCATCTGTCAGCACGAGCTGGCGGTTGCGTTTGACCAGCATCGCGGCATCGACATTGCTGGTCAAAGTGAGATCGGCAAGCCCGTCCAGCACTTCGCGATAGCCGATCGACGGCGGCGCCAACACGCGCACGGTCGCGCGCGGGAAATGGCGCTTGGCGGCTTCCTCGAACGCCGTACCGGCAGTTACGGCGACGCGCACGCCGGGCGCGTTCATGTCGTCCCAGCTTTTGAGGCGCAAGGCGGCGAGGCGCGAAACGACGGGCACGCTCGAAAACTCGAAGTACGGATCGGCGAAAGCGATCTGCGCCTCGCGCGCAGGCGTGACGCTTGCGCCCGAGAAAATGTCGAAACGATTGTCGCGCAGCGCCGCCACGAAGCGCCCCCATTCTGTCGCGATCCATTCGATGCGCACGCCGAGATCGGCGCCGAACTGCGCCATCGCGTCGATGTCGAGGCCGCGATACTCGGCCGTGCCCGCGATGCGGAAACTCATCGGTTCGAAATCTCCGGTGGTGCCCACGCGCAACGTGCCGCGCGCGCGGATCGCCTGCAGGCGCGCCCCCGCTGCCTGGCCAAAGGCCGCCGATGCACCAAACGCCAGCAAACCGGCGCTGCCGCCTGCAATGAATTTCCGCCGTTCCATGCCTGCCCCGCCCTTTCGTCGCATCCGGGGATAACGCAGCGGCACGCGGCGCACAAGGCTCGCGCAATTGCGGCTGGCCTGCGGCTGCACTAGTTTCGCCGTCAGCAGGAGAGCAGCCGTGACGAACCCCAACCAATCGCAAATCGATCTCTGGGACGGGCGTGTGGGCGCCAAATGGGCGGCAATGCACGAAAAGCTCGACGCAATGTTCGCCCCCGCCGCCGCGATTCTAGCCCAGCATGCCGCACCGGTTGCGGGCATGCGTGTGCTCGATATCGGCTGCGGCAACGGCGATCTGTGCGCGCGACTGCTTGCACTTGGGGCGGACGTGACCGGCATCGACGTGTCGCACGCCATGCTGGCGGTCGCAGCATCGCGTACGCAAGGCAAAGCGGCGCTGGTGCGAGCCGACATCGCGGATTGGCGCGCAGTCGCCCGGTTCGATCTTGCGGTGTCGCAATTCGGGCTCATGTTTTTCGCCGACCCGGTTGCAGCCTTTGCCGCGATCGCGGCAAATCTGCGCCCGCGCGCACGGCTGGTTTTCACCTGCTGGCGCGGCATGGCCGAAAACGACTGGGCCGCCGTACCGATGAAGGCGATCGCGGATCTGCTGCCGCCTGCAGCCCCGGCTGATCTACAGGCACCGGGGCCGTTTTCACTTGCCGACCCGACCCGCGTCGAAAAAATACTAGCGGCAGCAGGCTTTGCCAAAGTCTCGATAGCGCCGTTCGATTTCGAGGTTTGTTTTTCCGCATCGGGCGGTGTCGCCGCCGCCGTCGATTTGGCGATGCAGATCGGCCCCGCAAGTTCGGCGCTGGCAGGCACCGACAAATCGGTGCGTGCGGCGGCGGCGGAACGGCTGCGCGCCGCCCTGGGCCCCCGCGAAAAAGGCGGCGCCGTGGCGCTCGGCGGCGCGATCTGGGTCGTCGAAGCGCGCCGCTTGGCTTGACATGCGGGCCCTCGCGGCGCGACGCTTGTTTCCTCATCAAACCGGAGGGTTGGCATGACCGAATTCGGCCGTCGGACTGTTCTTGCAGGGTTGCTCGCGGCACCCGCGCTGCGTCGCGCAAGCGCACAAGCGAACATTCAAGGCACCATCAATCTCGTGGCCTATGCCGGCATCTTCCAGGACAACTACACGCGCACGGTCGTCGAGCCGTTCAAACGGCGTTTCCCGGGCGTACAGGTCAACTACGTGCCCGGCGGCACGTCGGCGCAGATGCTCGGCACGGTGCGCGCGCAGGCGCGCGATCCGCAGGTCGATGTGGTGCTGATGGACGTGACGACCTCGCATATCGCCAATCTCGAAGGGCTGTTCGACGAGATCACGCCGGCCGAAGCGCCGTCGCTGGCCGAGCTCGATCCGGCCGCGCGCGCCGTCGGGCTCGACAAGTTCGGCCCCGCCGTCACCTACGACCATCTCGTGCTCGTCTACGATGCGCGCGATCTGCGCCCGCCGCTGGCGACGCTTGCCGATCTGTGGCGCCCCGATCTGCGCGGCCTGCTCGCCATCTCCGCACCGCCGAACATCCAGGGCCTCGCCTTGACCGCGATGGTCGAAAAGATGGAAGGCGGGGACTATACGCGCTCGGTCGACAAAGCGATCGCCAAGCTGCGCACGCTCGCACCCTCGGTGCAGACATTCGAGCCCAATCCCGACGGCTATTCGCTGATTTTGAACGGCGTGGTGCGCGTTGCCACCGGCTGGAACGCGCGCGCCCAGCTCTATTCCGACGAAACCAACGGCCGACTCGGCGTGCTGCTGCCGCCCGAAGGCTCGGTCTTCCAGATCAACACGATCAATCTCGTGAAGGGATCGAAGAACCGCCCGGCAGCACTTGCGTTCCTGAACTACGCGCTGTCGCAGGAAGCCCAGAAAGCCTTCACCGAACGCATGTTCTACGCGCCCACCAACGCGGCGGTGCGCATCGAGCCTGCGGCCCTGGCGCGCACGGCAGCAACGCCGGCAAACCGCGCGCGCATGATCCCGGTCGATTGGGTCGGCATCGCCGGAATCCGCGACCAATGGAACAATCGCTGGCGGCGCGAGATCATTGCGGCCAGCGGCCGCTGAAGCAGCCGTCGCTCGCCCTCATGGCGCATCTGGTTCTGACGGGCCTCACCAAACGCTACGGCCAAACGGTCGCCGTCGCTTCGCTCGATCTTGCGGTCGAACGCGGCGAATCCGTGGCGTTGCTGGGCCCGTCGGGCTGCGGCAAGACGACGACCTTGCGCATGCTGGCGGGCCTCATCGCCCCCGATGCGGGCCGCGTGACGGTGGCGGACCAAGACCTCACGCAGGTGCCCACGCACAAGCGCGACATGGGCTACGTGTTCCAGTCCTACGCGCTGTTCCCGCATCTCGACGTTGCGGCGAATGTCGCGTTCGGCTTGGCTGAGCGCGGCATTGCGCGCAGCGAACGCGACCGCCGCGCGCGCGAAGCGCTCGCCCTCGTGCGGCTCGCGGGCTTCGAGGGGCGCCGCCCGCGCGAATTGTCCGGCGGCCAGCAGCAGCGTGTGGCACTGGCGCGTGCGCTTGTCCTGCGCCCGCAAGTGCTGCTGCTCGACGAATCCTTGTCCAATCTCGATGCGCGTTTGCGCGAATCGATGCGCCACGAGATCCGCGAAATCCAGCGCAATCTCGCAATCACTACGCTGTTCGTCACGCACGACCAGACCGAAGCGCTGACCATGTGCGACCGCATCGCGGTCATGAATCGCGGCCGCATCGAGCAGATCGGCACGGCGCGCGAAATCTACGACACGCCCGCCACGCGTTTCGTGGCCGGGTTCGTGGGCCGCATCAACACGATCCCGCTCGCGCGCGACGCGACGGGCCTCAATGCCGGCGGCATTGCGATCCGCGCGCATGGCGTGCCCGACGGGCCGGTCGATCTGTTCTTGCGCCCGCAATTGGTGGCCCTTGCCGCGCGCAGCGAACCCGCCGGCGACGCCAATCGCCTGGAAGGCGTTGCCGCCCGCACCGTCTTCGTCGGCGACCGTTCGGAGGTGCTGGTCGATACGGCGGCCGGCCGCCTTGTCGTCGAATTGGCGCCGGGTGCGCCTGCCCCTGCCGATGGGGCCGAAATAGCGCTTCTGTGGGCGCCGGAAACCGGGCGCGTGTTCGCGCGCGAAGACGCGTGAAGGCGCCGGCGCGCATCGCATGGCTTGCCCTGCCCGCCGGGGCCGTTCTCGCCTTCGTTTACGTCTATCCGATGCTCGATCTCGGGCGCATGTCCTTCAATCGCACCGGGCCTACGGGTGCCATGGTGCCGGATTGGTCGCTTGCCATCTGGCGCGAATTGCTGGCCGATCCCTTCACGCTCGAACTGACCTGGAACTCGATCGTGCTGTCGGCCGTCGCGACGACGGGGGCGTTGCTGCTCGCCTATCCGCTGGCGCTGTTCTTGTTCCGCACCGACTCGCGCTGGCGCGGCCTCATCGCGGCGATCGCGATCACGCCGATGCTCGTCAACGGCGTTGCGCGCGTGTTCGGCTGGCTTGCGATCTTGGGCGATCGCGGCCTCGTCAATTCGATCCTGCTGTCGGCGGGTCTCGTCGATCAGCCGGTGCGGCTCGTCTACAATTGGACGGGTGTCGCGATCGGCCTCACCGAATCGCTGATGCCCTACATGATCCTCGCCTTGATGGCGGGTTTCGGGCGGCTCGACCGCACGCTCGAAGAAGCGGCGGCGAGCCTCGGCGCCCCGCCCTGGCGGCGCTTTATGCGCGTGACCTTGCCGCTGAGCCTGCCCGCGATCGTGCTCGGCTGGCTGCTGTGCTTCGTGCTCGCCATGTCGGCCTACATCACGCCCAAGCTGCTGGGCGGCGGGCGCGTGTTCCTGCTCGCGACCGAGATTTTCGAACTCGCCGTTACCAACGTGAACTGGCCGATGGCGGCAGCCTTGGCGCTCTACACGCTTATCCTGCTGCTGCTGTTCCTCGCGGCATACGGCGCGCTTGCAAGGCGGGCCGCATGAATACCGGCGCCGGTGCCAGCCGATCTTTGGCCTTTGCCGCCGCCGGCGTAATCGGCTTGCTGCTGGCGCCGGTCGTCGTCGTCGTCGTGATTTCGTTTTCGGCCGATTCGTTCATCGTGTTCCCGCCGAGCGGCTGGTCGCTGCGCTGGTACGAGCGGCTTTTGTCGCATCGCCCGTTGATGGCGGGGCTGCAGCTCAGCGCCACGGTCGCGGCCTTCGTCGCGGTGCTGTCGCTGATCCTAGGCCTGCCGGCAGCACTCGCACTCGCGCGCGGGAATTTCCCCGGCCGCGAAGCGCTGCGGGCATTTTTCCTCGCGCCCTTGCTGCTGCCCACGCTGGTGCTGGGGCTCGCCTTGCTGCTTGCCTTCCAGCCCTTTGGTTTGATCGCGACCTTGCCGGGCCTGGTGCTGGCACATCTCACCGTCACGCTGCCGTTTGTGGTGCGCATGATGGCGACGAATTTTGCGACGTTGCCCGACGATCTCGAGGCCGCCGCCGCGACATTGGGCGCGCCGCCGCTACGCGTGTTTTTCCGCGTAACCTTGCCGCTGGCAGCCCCCGGGCTCGCGGCTTCGGGTGCGTTGGCGTTTTTGCTGTCGTTCGACGAAACGGTGATCTCGCTGTTCGTGTCGGGCCCGCGCGCTTCGACCTTGCCGGTCGAAATGGTGCGCTACGTGGAAGGGCGCACCGATCCGATGATCGCCGCGCTTTCGACTGTTCTGGTTTGCGGAACGCTGGCCGTCGCCGTGGCGGTCGAGCGCATGATCGGGCTGACGCGCGCCGTCGGCCGCTAGAAGGAGACATATCGATGCCCGACTATCTGATCGAAGCGATGCCGACGCGCGTTTCGCAAGAAGTGCTTGCGTTGCTCAGCGGCGTCGAGACCGCGACGGTCGGCCATTGGCGCCATTGGGGCTTCGTCGATCGCGCGGTGCGCCCCGTCTTGCCGGGCCGCCGCGTGGTCGGCACGGCCGTGACCTTGGCAATCCCAGGGCCGGATTCGACGCTGCTGCATCATGCGCTTGGATTGCTGCGGCCCGGCGACATTCTGGTCGTCGATCGCTTGGGCGACGATCGCCATGCCTGCTGGGGCGGGGGCGTGACGATTGCGGCCAAAGCTGCGGGTGCGGTCGCCGGCGTGGTCGACGGGCCGTGCACGGATCGCGAGGAGATCGAAGCCTCCGACTTTCCGATGTGGTCGCGGGGCTTGGCCCCCATCACCACGCGGCTCTACGATCTGGGCGGCATGCTCAACCGGCCGATTTGCTGCGGCGGCGCCGTGGTGATGCCGGGCGACGCGATCCTGGCCGACGATTCGGGCGTGCTGGTGCTGCCCGTGTCCGAAGCGGAAGCGGTGGCACGCGCCGCCCTCGCACGCCAGGAGCGCGGCAAGGGCAACGAACAGAAAATCGCAAACGGCGCCAAACTGGGCGAACTCTCGGGTGCCAGCGCCAAGGTCGCCGCTGCCCTGGCTGCCGCGAAGTCCTAAACCACGACGTCGCCGGGCGGCAAAGGCTCGCCGCGCGACACGGCTTGGATATTCGCGAACATGCGCTTGACGGTGGGCGCAAAACTGTCGGCCGTCATCGCCGCGATATGCGGCGTGATCACGAGATTGTCGAGCCCGTAGAGAATGCTGTCGGCCGGCAGCGGCTCGACCGAAAACACGTCCATGCCCGCTGCATGGATGACACCCTCGCGCAGCGCACGCACAAGATCGGCTTCGACCACCACGCCGCCGCGCGCGACATTGATCAGGATCGCCGTGCGCTTCATCGTCGCTAGGGCCGCAAAGTCGATCATGTTTTCCGTCTGCGGCGTGAGCGGACAGTGCAGGCACACGACGTCGCTGGTGCCGAGCAGCTCCGGCAGGGCGACGAACCGCCCGCCGGTTGCGGCTTCGATTTCGGTGCTCGCGCGATTGCGCTGCGTATAAAGGATCGTGCAGCCGAAACCGGCGAGCAACTTCGCCACCGTTTGGCCGATGGCGCCGAAGCCGACAAGCCCAACGGTCTTTTTCGACAGCATGAAATTGTCGCGCGGCAGACGCCCGCCGCGCCATTCGCCGCGCTGCAGATGCAGATGCCCGAAAGCGATATGGCGCAACGTCGCAAGAATCAGCCCGAGCGTGAACTCCGCGACCGAGACGGCGTTCGAGCCCGTCGTGCGCGCGACTTTGATGCCGAGTTCGCGCGCGGCTTCGATGTCGAGATTGTCGACGCCCACGCCCCATTTGTGCAGGAGCTTGAGTTTATTGGCCACGCGCAGCACATCGCCCGTCACGCCAAGCTGGCCCGAGATCGCATAGTCGGCGTCGGCCAGAATCTCCTTGAGATGGTCGTCGCCGCGCTTCGTTCCGTGCGTCAGCACGAACCCTTCGGGCAGCAAGGCGCGCAAACGGGCGGCACTGGTTTCGCTGAGCATGTCGACGACGACGATTTTTTCGGCCATTTCCTACACCGTAAAACGCACGCCCGGACGCGCAAGACCGCCCGAGACGGCCACCGGCGTGCCGTCCGCGCGCCAGCACGCCGCCCCTGTCAGCATGCCGTCTTGTTCGAAGCGCACGCAACCCATTCCGCCCGCAATGCGCTTGACGCGTTGGATGCGATGGCCGCGACGCGCAAGTTCTTCGGCGACGGTCTCGGCGATGCCCGGCTCGAGTTCGAGCACGCCGCCCTCGGTCCAGATGCGCGGCGCCTCGACGGCTTCCTGCGCGCTCATGCCGTGGTCGATCAGATTGACGATCGCCTGCATTGCCGACGGGAAGATGCGCAAGCCGCCCGGCAGGCCCAACGCAAACACGGGCTTGCCGTCGCGCTTGACGATCGTCGGCGCCATCGAGGTGTAGACGCGCTTGCCCGGCGCGATCGACAGCGCATTGCCCGGATGCGGATCGAAATTGTGCATGTAGTCGTTGGCGGCGAGCCCTGTGCCCGGGACCGCCACGCAAGCGCCGAACACGCCGTTCAGCGTCTGCGTGCTCGCAACGATGTTGCCGAACGCGTCGGCGACCGTCACATGCGTGGTGTTGGCGGATTCGCCGGCCGCGAGCCCTGGGCCCCATTCTTGCGTGCGGTCGAGCTTGAGATCGCGGCCGCGCGTCGCCGCATAGTCCTTCGAGATGATGCGCGCGACCGGCACATCGACAAACGCCGGATCGGCGGTGGCGACCGCACGGTCGGCAAAGGCGATGCGCATCACTTCGGCCAGCAGATGCGTCGCGTCGGCCGAGCCGAAGCCCATTTTTGCGAGATCGTAGGGCTCGAGCAGATTGAGCATCTGCGTCACATGCACGCCGGCCGACGACGGCGGCGGCGGGCCGACGATCTCGTAGCCGCGATACGTCCCCACGACCGGGGCGCGCTCGATCGGCCGGTACGTGGCCAAATCCTGCGCGTCGATCAAGCCGCCATTGGCTTCCATGTAGGCCACAAGCGCGTGGCCGAGCGGCCCGTCATAGAGGGCCGCAGGCCCTTGCTCGGCGATCAAGCGCAGGCTTGCCGCCATGTCGGCGCGCACCACGCGCGTTCCGGCCGCCAAGGGCGCGCCGCCCGGCAGGAAGATCGCCGCATAGGTCGGATCGTTGGCGAGATGCGGCGCCATGTCGGAAACGCAGTCGGCCAGATACGACGTGGCGCGAAAACCGGTTGCGGCATAACGAATGGCGGGAGCGACGGCCTCTGCAAGCGGCATCGTGCCGTATTTGTCGAGCGCCAGGCACCAGCCCGCCAAAGCGCCGGGGACGGCGACGGCGAGCGGCCCGAACTCGTTGGCGCGGCCCTTGGTGTCGCGCCTTTTTGCAAGCTCGGTCGAGACGGGCTCGTACATGTCCGGCCGCGCTTTGCGCGGGGCCGTGCCCAACGTGTCGATGACGCGGTGGCTGCCGTCGGCGAGCCTGATATGGGCAAGGCCGCCGCCGAGTGGGCCCACCATCATCGGCTCGACGACGCTCAACGCAAACAGGGCCGTGACGGCCGCATCGATCGCATTGCCGCCGGCAAGCAGGCATTCGGCCGCGGCCGCCGAAGCCAGCGGATGGTTCGTTACGACCATGCCGCGCGAACCCATGGCTGGGCGCTTTTCGCAGACAAAATCCACGCCCATGCCGCAAACCCCCGCGTTTGACTTCCCCGCCGATCGCCCGCAGCTTAGGCGCAAGCGACCGCACGGTCAAAACCCGGGAGAGACGAGCCCCTATGTCTGCCGTACACGCCTCGACTGCGCTCCAACGCTTCACTGTGCTCGATCTCACGCGCGTGCGCGCAGGCCCTGCCTGCGTGCGCCAGCTCGCAGATTGGGGTGCGAATGTCGTGAAGATCGAGCTGCCGTTGCACATGGAAGACGGCGACCCGATGGGTTCGGCGCGCGACGGGGCGGATTTCATGAATCTGCACCGCAACAAGCGCAGCCTCACGCTCGATCTCAAAGCGCCGGCGGGCGGGGCGCTGTTCCGCCGCCTCGTCGCCAAGGCCGATGTCGTCGTCGAGAATTTCCGACCCGACGTCAAACACCGGCTCGGCATCGCCTACGAAGATCTCAAAGCAATCAATCCGCGTATCGTCTATGGCAGCATTTCGGGCTTCGGCCAGGACGGGCCTTACGCGACGCGGCCCGGCTTCGACCAGATTGCGCAAGGCATGGGCGGGCTCATGTCGGTAACGGGGATGCCGGGCCAAGGCCCGTTGCGCACCGGGATTCCGCTGGCCGACCTCACGGCGGGCCTGTTCTGCGCGCTTGGAATTCTGACGGCCCTGCTCGAACGCGAGGTGTCCGGCCAAGGCCAATGGGTGCAGACCTCCCTCTTGCAGGCGCAGGCCTTCATGCTCGATTTCCAGGCCGCACGCTATCTCGTGTCGGGCGAAGTGGCGGGCCAGGCCGGCAACAACCACCCGACCATCATCCCGACCGGCGTGTTCCAGACACGCGACGGCTATCTCAATCTCGCCACGACGGGCCAGGCGATTTGGGAGCGTTGCGCGCAGGCGATGGATCTCGGCGGCTTGATCGCCGAGCCCGCCTACGCCACGCCCGAGCTGCGCTCGGCCAATCGCGACGCGCTCAACGCCGCCCTGCAAGCACGCTTCCGCGATTTCGATACCGCGCAATGGATCGCCAAGCTCAATGCGGCGGGCGTGCCGTGCGGGCCCATCTACCGAATCGACGAGATGTTCGCCGATCCGCAGATTCGGCATCTGGGCGTGGCCCAGAAAGTCGCCGGCAGCGATCTCCAGCTCATGGGCCAGCCTGTGGGCTTGAGCCGCAGCCCGAGCCGCCTGGCAAGCGCGCCGCCGCCGCGCGGCGGCCACAGCGACGAGATCTTGGCCGAGTTCGGCCTCGACGCCGCCGAGATTGCGGCCCTCAAAGAAGCCGGTACGATCTGAAGAACGGAAAAGAAATGACCGACAGAATTCTGGCGCACAAAGACGGCCGCATTGGGATTGTGACGTTCAATAATCCCGAGAAACACAACGCTCTCTCGCTCGAGATGTGGCAGCGCACGGGCGAAATTCTCGACGCGTTTGCGGCCGACGCCGAGGTGCGCGTCGTGGTTCTGACGGGGGCAGGCGACAAAGCATTCGCATCGGGTGCGGACATCTCGAAGTTCGCCAGCGAGCGCGCAACAGCCGAAGCAGCCGCGATCTACAACGACGTCGTCGACCGCGTATCCGAACGACTCTACGCGTTTCCCAAACCGACAATCGCGAAGATCAACGGCTACTGCATGGGCGGCGGGCTTGCGCTCGCGGTTTCTTGCGACATGCGCGTGGCGAGCACGAACGCGGTTTTTGCACTGCCGGCGGCGAAGCTCGGCCTCGGCTACGGCTACGAGGGCTTGCGCCGCTGCATGGAGACGATTGGCCCTACCGCCACAAAGGAAATCTTTTTCACCGCCCGCCGCTTCGGCTGCGACGAAGCGGTTCGGTGGGGCCTGCTCAACCGCGCGGTCGCACCCGAAGCGCTTGCCGCGACGGTCATGGAGATCGCAACCGCCATTGCCGACAACGCGCCGCTGACGGTCGCGGCGGTCAAGCGCATAACGGTCGAAATCCTGAAGGATCCCGACGCGCGCGATATGGCAGCCTGCGACGAGATGGTCGCCGCGTGTTTTGCGAGCGACGACTACAAAGAGGGCCGTGCGGCCTTTCTCGAAAAGCGCAAACCGCGCTTCGGCGGCCGATAGCCTAGGCAGCGGGCAAGAGACCGGCGGCCGTCGCGAGCTTGCGTACCGCCTGCACGAGTTCGCTCGGCAGGAAAGGTTTCGAGATTGCGGCGCTGGCGCCAAGTCGCACCGACATGCCCAGGAAATCCGAGCGCTGGCCGGCAATGCCGCCGGACACGACGAGGATCGGCATGAAGGCGAAGCGGTCGCGCAGGCTGCGGATCGTTTCCATGCCTTCTTTTTCCGGCATGAAAAGGTCGGTCACGACGATATCGATCTTATGCGCCAGTGCGATTTTGAGGCCGACCAGCCCGTTTTCGGCCGCCTGCGTTTGGAAGCCGGCGCGTTCGAGCGCTTCAACCATCACGTCGCGGAAGAAAGGGTCGTCTTCGATCACGAGCACGACGAGGGGCTTGGGCTTGCCCGCAGCGAGTGGGGTCTCAGCGTTGTGCGGTTCCACGTTTGTCATCCTTCGGCTTTCGTATCGATAGACTGGGCCGCAAAGCTGCGAAAATGCTGTGCGCGCAGGCTGAATGCGGCGATCGCGTCGCGCAGGGCTTCGGGCGAAGCGTCGAACGCGATGCGCTCGAGCGTCTCGGCGGCCTCGCCGAGCCCCGCCGCACCGACCATGCGCGACGAGCTTTTGAGGGCGTGACCGATCGCCGCGACCTTGGCGACGTCGCCGGCCGCAAATGCTTGATCGAGCGACCGCACTTCGAGTTCGAGAGTTGCCGCAAAGCGCCCGATAAGGGTTGCCGCGAACCCCGGTCCGCCGTCGATCTCGAGCGTGCCGATGCGCGCGCGGTCGATCCACAAGGCGGGGTCTCCTGCAGGCGCCGCAGCCTGCGGCGGCGTGCGGACGGCGCGCATACGCGCCGAATCCCCCAGGGCTTGGGCAAGATCGGCGGCGCCGACAGGCTTCGTCAAGAATCGATCCATCCCGACCCGCAGACAGTCGCTACGGTCCTCGGTGAATGCATTGGCGGTCAACGCGACGATCAGCGTGCCCTTGTTCGGGCCGCTGCCGGCGCGGATTTCGCGCGTTGCCTCGAGCCCGTCGATGCCCGGCATCTGGACGTCCATAAGAATCGCGTCGTAGCGGCGCCGCGAGGCTGCCGCGACCGCTTCCGCACCGTCGCGAACCGCATCGACCTTGGCGCCCATCTTTTCGAGAATGCGCACGATGCCGTAGCGGTTCACCTCATTGTCTTCGGCCAGCAGCAGCCAAGTCCCGTCGAGCCTTGCCGGCGGTGCCGCCGGATCGGCAAGATTACCCGTCGGCCCGACAAACTGCGGCAATGGCAGAACAAGGCGGAAGGTGGCGCCGCGCCCGACGTCGCTTTCGACCGTAAGCGCGCCGGCCATGGCGACCGCAAGCCGGCGGCTGATCGCAAGACCCAAGCCGGCACCCTCATGGCGGCGTGCGCTCGACGAATCGACCTGGGCGAAATCCTCGAACAGAAGCGCCTGCTCGTCGCGCGCGATTCCAGGACCGGTATCCGTCACCGCGAAGGTGACGAAATCGCCCGCTGCCGAAACCTCGACCGACACGCGGCCGACCATCGTGAATTTGATCGCGTTGCCGACGAGGTTGGTCAGTATCTGGCGGATGCGCACCGCGTCGCCCACGCGCACGCCGCGCGCCGAATCCGCGACCGCGATTTCGAGGGCGAGGCCCTTTTTCTGCGCCGTGGCGCCGAGCGGATGGACCGAATCGTTCGTGAGCAGGGCAAGGTCGAACGGGTGGCGGTTCAGGTCGATGTCGGAGATCTCGAGCTTCGAAAGATCGAGGATATTGCCGACCACGCTGATCAGATGCTTGGCCGATCCGCGCGCATACGAAACCTGCCGCCGCCCCTCTTCGTCGAGAGCCGCTTCGTCGAGCAGGCCCAGCATCGAGACGATGCCTGCGAGCGGCGTGCGCAGCTCATGGCTCATATTGGCAAGAAAGCGGGTCTTGGCTTCGCTGGCGGCTTCGGCTGCGCGGCGGGCCTCTTCGAGCTCGGCCTGGTAGGCTTTCTGCTCGGTCACGTCGCGCACGATGCCGATCGACCCGCCGGCGGCGACGGGAATACGCGTCACGTGCAGCACACGGCCCTCGACCGCAAGTTCGAACGTCCGTCCGTCGCCGTCGACAAAAGATTGGTGGCGTTCGGCGATCGCCGCCTCGATTTCTTCGGGCGTGCGATCTCCGTCGGCGCGTTCGAGTGCCGCGCGCGGAATGCTGGCGTAGGCGATACCCGGCGCCAGGATGCCATCCAGCCAAGGGCAGATCTCGAGCACCCGCTCGTTCCACGAGACGAGGCGCTCCGACGCGTCGTAAATGAGAATGCCCTCGCGCATCGCATTGATGGCGCTTGCCAGCGTTTCGCGGTCCAATTCGGCCGCGCGGCGCAACGTTTCGAGATCGGTGTAGTCGAGCACGGTACCCAGCGCCAGAATTCCGCTCGTGCCGCTCTCGCGCATGATCAGGCGCTGGGAGCGGACATACCGCACGCTCCCGTCGGCATGCACCACGCGATAGTTGCGCACGTGGCGACCGTCTGCGAGATCGAACGAGTCGTCGATCGCGTCCCGGTCCTCCGGATGCAGACGCTGGCGCCATGCTGCAACGCTCGGCGGCACGTCGGGTTCGATTCCCCAGATTTCGCGCGCACGCGCACTCCAATAGTCGTGCCCGTCGATTGTGCGCTCCCACCAGCCGAGATTGGCTGTTTCGAGCGCCAGCGCAAGGCGTACCTCGGACGCGTGCAGCACCTCGTTGGCGCGGCGCAGCTGTTCGGTCGCGCGCCGTTCGTCGGTCACGTCGCGATAGACGTATATGATGCCGCCGTCCGGCAGCGGCGTGCGGCGGATGTCGACCGCGCGGCCACAAACCGACAACTCCTCCTCGCGCGCCTGCGGCAAGCGATGGACCGCAATGCGCGCGGCTGCCTTGGCAGCGCGGGCCGCGGGCGAAAGCGCCGGCTCGCGGATTTCGAGCGCGCGCAGCGTGAGCGCCATGAGGCTCATGCCTTCGCGCACAAACCCCTCCGGCAAGCCGAGTATGGCCACGAACTGCGCATTGAATTTTAGGATGCGGTCGTCGGCATCGAACAGAACCAGGCCTTCGCGCATTGCGTCCATAGCGTTGCGGAGCTGGTTGTGCGCGACGGTGGCCACGGCGAGATTGCGCTCGGCCTCGGACTTCGCCGCGGCCAAACTTGCCAACTGCTCGCGCTCGCGCGTCACGTCCGTCTGGACGGCGATGAAATGCGTTAGGTCGCCCAGGCTGTCGCGTACCGGCGACAGCCGCACGCGCTGCCAGTAGGGCTGGCCGGCCTTGTTGTAGTTCAGGATTTCGACGTCGCAGCTGCGCTGGACGGCGATCGCATGGCGCAGCGCTTCGACTGCGGCAGGATCCGTGCCCGGCCCCTGCAGTAGAGTCCCCGGCTGCTTGCCGATCAGCTCCGCGGCTTTGTAGCCGGTTTGCCGCTCGAACGCCGCGTTGACCCACAGCGCGCGGCCTTCGATATCCGAAATGACGATCGACTCCCCGGTGTTTTCGACGACGGCAGCCTGCAAGGCAAGCCGGTCCATCAGATGCCCGCGCAGTTTTTCGGCACGGTGCGCAAGGGCTGCAAACGCCAGAATGAGGGCCGTAAACGCGGTAGCGGCGGCAACAATTCGGCTGCGCTCGGCGCGCCAGGTGGCCAGCCCCGCATCGATATCGAGCGTTGCGACCAGCACCAATGCACGATTGTGCATCGCATGCACGGCGACGGCATTTTGGCGCCCGTTGCCGCGCAACGTGCCGACAAGCGGCAGGCCGTCGGGTTCGAGCAGCGATGCCGGCAGTTTCTGCCGCACGCGCCCCATGGCGATTTCGTCGTGCGGCGAGGCCGCGATCAAATGGCCGTCGCGCAGTTCGATCGTCAAGCGCCGTTCGAGCGGTGCGCGATCGGCGATCATTTCCGAAAACGCGCGAATCTCGACTTCGCCGACCGCGAGCGCCGCGCCGGCACCCGGAATGTCGATCGTTCGGCCGATCAGCGTCACCCATTCGCCGGTGGTGCGACTTCGCCGCGGCAATGCAATGGCGGCCGTTTCGCCCGCACCGCGGTAGAAAGTGCCGAGCAGATCAGCCAACGTCTCCGGCGGCAGGCGGGCAGCGGCAGGCAAAGCCGACGCAAGCAGACGGCCATCAGGTGCAACGACGAGAATGTCGCGCAGCAACGACGACTGGTCGGCAAACAGCCGCAATTCGCCGCTGACGACGGGTTGCTGTGACGCGCCGTCGATCGATCCCAGGATCAGCGGCACGCGGGCAAGCAGCGTTTCCGTTTGCAGAAGCTCGCGATCGATGCGGGCCCCTGTATTGGCGGCGATGCTGGCGACCGAATCGAGCAGGACGGAAACCGCAGCCGTCCGGCTCCGCACGAGCACGAAGGCGGTCGCGGCAACCACGACCGCACACAGCCCCAGGCCGACGCCGAATGCCAATGCGCTGTGGCGATTTCTAGCCATGCCGAACTCGGGCGGTTGAGGCGTTCATGGGATCGACATATGCAGTTCGACGCCAAGGGTTTCGTTCCAAGCGCTGCGGCACGGCTCGCCGCAGCGCGCAATCCAATCGGGCAAGATGACGTCGCGCAGAATGTCCTGCATGCGCCTTTCGTCGGTTGCCGAAGCGGACACAAGCTTCATGGTGCCGCGATCGCCGGCAACGCAGCTTCGTTGGCCGATATTGCAGGCAAGACCGTCGCGCGTGTCGTGCTCGGATTGATCCCAGATTTCGGCTTCCAGCTTGGTGAGTTCGGCGCGCACGATGTCCTGCAGGTCCTTGGGCAGCTTGCGCCATGCCGTGCCGTTGGCCACAAACGCCATTGGGCCGAACGTGAATGCGATCGGGCTGATATGCGTGGTCACGCGATGCAGTCCCAGAATATTGCCCGACATCGCGCCTGTGACGACGCAGTCGACGACGCGCCTCCGCACGGAGTCGACGATATGGGCAAAGGGAACGCGGACGGGTAGCGCGCCCAGCGCTTCGACCATGTGCGACATCGCGGCGCTCGAGGCGCGGATTCGGCGGCCCGCGAGCTGCGACAGGTCCGCAAATGGTTCGGCGCAAAACATGACTTGGGCAGGATAGGTGTAGACCGCCAGCAATTCGATGTCGTACTGCGTGCGCAGACGCGTTTCGATCGTCGCGCGAAATGCCGCCGCACGCGCGCGCAACGAGGCAAAATCCGGATTGAGGCCTGGCAGGTCGTAGCCCAGCAGCATCGGCTCGAACAGAGAAACCGATGCGAATTGGACCGTGCCGAACGGCATTGCCCCGAGATGAATGAGCTTCATCATCTCTTCCGGGCGAATGCCGCTTCGGTCGAACGCGCTGATCTCCCCTTTGAGACGACCGCCGGTCGCCGCCACGATGCGCGACTGCCAGAAGGGCGCTTCTTTGGCCGTGTAGACCGGCTGCCCTGCCAGCCCGCCAACGATCCGCAACGTGATCTCGGGCTCGGCCGTATGCCCCGGCATATACCAAGCGAGCCCAGTCGACAAAAACGCGATTGCGGCGATCAGCAGGCGACGCATGGTTTTGGCTCTCTCATGCCTGCAGCTTAAATCGGAACCGGTCACCGCACCAGATCCGCGCCGCCGCCAACATTAAGCAGCGCGCCCGTCGGCCAGGAAGCTTCCTGCCGAACTCTTGAGCGTGGTCGCCTGCTGGCCGAGCGTGCCGACCAAACGCCGCAGATTTTCCGCGCTGTCGCAGTGCCCTTCTCTTCGTCCGCCGAAGCGATACCGGTACCGCCCGCGATGAACGGCATGTTGAGATCAGCGGCGACGAGTACCAGAATACGCATGCCGACATAGTGCCAATTTCAGGCTCGCGTCGAGCGATGTTTGACCGTCTGCAGCGGTGGCGGGGTAGGCGTTGGCGCGTTTGCAAGCACGCCGCATTTAAGGCAGGCTTTGCGGACAGCTAAGATCGCAAGGAATGCGGCCCGTATGCAGGACCCAGCTTCGTCGATCTACCGGAAGCTTCCGGCCGACGCGGACAGCGTCAAGGCCGAGCGCAATCGTCGGCTTTTCGAATGGTGGCGGGATCGGGCGCGCGGGCGGGCAATGCCGCAGCGCGGCGATCTGGAGCCGACCGAGCTCGGCTGGGCGCTCGGACATTTTTCGCTGATCGAGATCGGCACGGACGGGCAGTTCACATACCGCGTCGACGGAACCCATATTGCGGCATTGACCGGCGTCGACATGACCGGCAAGCGCGTCGATCTCTATCCGCGCGCGCGCAGCCGGCAGCTGATCCTCGATTCGTACCGCGAGCTTGCGGCAACCGGCCGGCCGCTCTGCATCTACATGGACACCGAACTCGACGGGCGCTGGGTGAATCTCGAGATTCTGCTGCTGCCCTTCGCCGATTCCGACGGGCGCGTGTCCCATCTGATGTCGGCAATGGCCGCGAAGGCCGATCTGCCGCGTCGCTAGTTCGCTACGGAAAATGCGCGGCGGCAAGGGCGCGCATTGCGGCCTCGTCGCGGCCCGGCCCGCTTGCCACCGCCCACAGATCGTAAGCCGGGTGCGGGCGGCGCACGGTGGCGAGCAGCGGGAAGCCCCCATGCGCCAGCGTGTGCATCAGCACCTTTTCGGTGAAGCCGCAGCGATGCGCCATGTAGAGATTGCCGTTTTTCAGCGACGGGCGATGGCCGTAGAGAATGTCGATGGCCGCGATGGGGCCGGCCGGGCTCATATAGGCGGGCTCGGTGAGCTTGCCTTCGGCGACCAGCGCGCAGACCGACTGCAGATCGGGGCAGGTCACGACCACAAACCCGTCGGGTTTGACGATGCGCCGGAATTCGGCCAAGGCCAGCGGCACTTCGTGCGGATAGAGATGCTCGAGATTGTGGCTCGAGAAGATCGCATCGACGCTGCCCGTGGGTACCGCCGACATGTCGGTCATCGTGCCGACAAGATCGGGCTTGGCGTTGGGGTCGATGTCGAAGCGCAGCTCGCGCCACGCATCGGTGGCGAAAGTGCGCGTGGTCTGCTGCTTGCTGTTCTGGCCGCAGCCGACATGCACGAAGGTTTTTAGCGCGCGCTGCATGGGCCTCAAGCCGCCGCGCGCTTGGCGATCGCGTCGGCCAGCGCCACCGTGCGGCGGGCGCTTTCGACATGCAGATGCTCGACGAGCTTGCCGTCGACGACGATCACGCCCTCGTGGTTGGCGGCCGCCGCTTCGAAGGCCGCGATCACCTTGCGCGACCATTCGATGTCGGCCGCCGACGGCCCGAAGGCCGCGTTGCAGGCTGCTATCGTTTTGGGATGGATCAGCGTCTTGCCGTCGAAGCCCATGTCGGCCCCTTGGCGGCAGGCGGCGGCAAAGCCGGCATCGTCGTTGAGATCGAGATGCACGCCGTCGAGGATCGGCAGCCCGGCCGCACGCGCGGCGAGCAGACACAGGCCCAGCGACGGCATGATCGCAAGCCGGTCTTCCGAATGGCGCGCGCGCAGATCCTTGACGAGATCGGACGTGCCCATCACGAGGCACGCCAGATGCGGGCTCGACAAGGCGATTTCCTGCGCGCGCAAAACGCCGAGCGGCGTTTCGATCATCGCCCACAGCACGACGTTCTCGGGTGCGCCGGCGGCGGCCAGGCGCAAGGCCGCATCGCGCACTTCCTTGGCGCTCTCGACCTTGGGCAGCAGCACCGCATGGCAGCCCGAGCGGGCCGCGGCTTTGATGTCGGCCGCGCCCAGTTTGTCGCTGAGCGGATTTATGCGCACGACCGTTTCGGCGCGGTAGCCGCCTTTGCGCAGGGCCGCCAGAACTTGGTCGCGCGCGAGATCCTTGCGGTCGGGATGGACGGCGTCTTCGAGATCGAAAATCAGAACGTCGGCGTCGACGTCGCGCGCTTTTTCGAGCGCCCTTTGGTTGGCGCCGGGTACATAAAGTGCGGAACGGCGCGCGACGGTGCGAAAATCGGCCATGTCTGTCGGAGTCCTCCCCTAAACGGGCTCCATCCTGTCAGCCTGCCCGATGCTTTGCAAAGGAGTTTGCGATGGGGGGACGTCGTCGCGCCGCCAGCGACGCTGCCATGGTGCGGTCGCCGCGAATTCGGCTATGAAGGTCGGGCATGCAGATTCTGTCTCTCCAATCTTCCGTCGCGACCGGCGCCGTCGGCAATTCGGCGGCGGTGTTTTGCCTGCAGCGCCTGGGCTACGACGTGGCGCGCATCGACACGGTGCGCTTCTCGAACCATCCCGGCCATGGCGGCTTTGCGGGCGGCCCGGCCGATGCCGGCGAGATGGCCGCCCTCGTTGCCGGGATCGATGCGCGCGGCCTGTTCGACGGGTGCCGCTGCGTGCTGTCGGGCTATCTCGGCAGCGGTGCCCAAGGCGCCGTGGTTGCCGACGCGGTCGCGCGCGCCAAACGCGCCAATCCTGCCGCGTTTTTCGCACTCGACCCGGTGATGGGCGATCGCGGCCGCGTGTTCGTGAAGCCCGACACGGTCGATGCCGTGCGCGCGCTCGAACCGTTGGCCGATTTGCTGTTTCCCAACGCGTTCGAACTCGGCCTCCTGACCGGCGACACGGTCGCGACCGCGGCCGACGCCGTGGCGGCTGCACAAAAACTGCGCAACAGCCGACCGGCCCGCATCGTCGTGGCGACCTCGGTGCCGCTGGCGGACGGGATCGGCACGCTGGCGGTCGGCCCCGCCGGCGCCTATCTCGCGCGATCGCCTGCAATCGACCATCCGGCCTACGGTGCGGGCGATGCGTTTGCCGCCCTTTTCCTCGCGCATTATCTGGCCGGCGAAACGCTTGCCGACTGCCTTCAAAAAGCCGTGGCTGCCGTCCACGCTGTTTTGACCGCAACGGCCAAGGCAGGTGCGCTCGACCTGCTTTTGGTGGCTTGCCAGCGGGACTTGGCGCATCCGCCCGTGCTTTTCCCGGTCGCCGAACTTTAGTATAGGAACACGACGCACTTTTTCTGGCACAGCAGGCCGAATGCTCGAGTGGATCTTCGTCAAAGGTGTGTTGGTTGGCTTGCTGATCGCCGCACCGGTGGGCCCGGTGAACGTTCTCGTGATCCGGCGCACGCTGGTGAACGGGCGCTTGGCCGGCCTGTTTTCGGGGCTCGGCTCGGCCCTTGCCGACACCGCCTTCGGCGCCATTGCGGCCTTCGGCATTTCGATGCTGCAGACCTTCCTCGAACGCGAGCGCGACGTGGTCTCGCTCGTGGGGGCGGCCATCCTGTGCGTGATGGGCTTCAAGCTTCTCTATCGCCCGCTGCCCTCGATCGCCGGCGACAAAGACCCCGCCGGGCTGGTCGGCGATCTTACGTCGGCGTTTTTCCTGACCATCACCAACCCGATCACGGTGCTGTCGTTCTTGGCGATCTTCGCGGCCTTCGGCGTCAAATCCGACGGCACCGTGCTGGCCGACGATTGGCTGCTGATCGCCGGCGTGCTTGCGGGTGCCGCGTTCTGGTGGGCGATGGTCGTGGAGGCCGTGTGCCTGTTCCGCGACCGCTTCACGACCACGGGCCTTGCCTGGGCCAACCGGATCGCCGCCTACATCATCCTCGCCTTTGCGGTCGGCGTCGCCGGCGAAGTGGCGTTGCGCTTTTGGGGCTATCTCTAAAAAGAATAGGTTACCAAACGCGACAAAAGGCAACGGTCGCCTGTTTAGCGCGTTGAATTTCCACGCATGTAACCGCCGCGACGATTTCGGTTACGCGTTTCCGACGCTGCAAATCTCGCTGTTTTCCGTCCATATTCACTTTTCAAACAGCACACGCCAACGAGCAACCATAAGCGCTACTGCAGTTTAACAAAAGACGCCGGGTTCCGAAAGCATGCCTGACGAATAGTGAATTTCTATCGATATCCAAAAGTAGACGAACCTCATGCCGAACACGGCCCTACGAAATTCAATCAATCTCTAATCTAAGATAGAATTAACAAGAGTATCCCCAGAAATTTAGAATTATGGAAATTATAGGTGCCCCGCTACGACACCGAATGCAGCATCGACCATACGGCTCCCAATTTTTTCCACTATAGATTTGACTTTGTGCTTATTCAGCTCAAGCCTGAACTGCTGTAAAACTCGGTCTGTATCGTTTGAGTTTATTGGCAAATAAGGATCAATGCCGAGGCCGCTAGTTGCGCGTAAAATGCATTCATGGGTAACTTCAAACCTTTTTATATAGTGTTTGTGATCCGCAATTTTTTTACCATCGAACGGAATGACAACCGATTGCCTTCCAAATTGAGCGCTAGTCGGATCAAAAAAGACTGCACACAAATCTGGTAAGTTAATTCCTACTTCCTTCATCACAGTCCGAACTCTCTCGATGTGTTGATGAAGAAAATGACTTTCAGTCCACAGGACCTTTCCTTCTGGACGCCATTCCGATTTGGCATAGACAGCCAAATGCCAAGTCTCCCTAACTACGTTGTTAAAGATATCCACATAGCGTTCCGCAAAATCAACACTCTGGCGGGGAGACGCTGCGACCAGGATGCTCCAAAGGCCCCTATGTACAATCTTGCCGTCTCTGCGATAAGTGTTCGCATATTCTTCAATCGATCCAGCTGGAAACATCGTTTTCCTCAAAAGTGGATTCGTATCATCTAACTTTACGTCGTACTCTGTCTGTTATCAAGATTTGACGGTGATATACTTGACGTACCCTCTGACTAGAGGTCGAATTTAAGCGTTTTAAAAACGAAGGTGGCATGTGCGTTTTTTCCGCCACCTACTTTCACGAAGAACCCGCTGCTTACGCCTACCTTGAAAGCATAATCTGGCCCAATGGCTCGGTTTGCCCTCATTATGGAAACTGCGAGGTTGAGCGGATTGGAGTTTTGAAGGGCAAAAGCACCGGCATTGGCGTTCGAAAGTGCTACGCCTGCCGCAAGCAGTTTACGGTTAAGGTGGGAACGGTGATTGAGTCCTAGGACATCCCGCTACACAAGATATTGCAGGCGGTCTACTTGCTCACGTCGAGCAAGAAGGGCTTTAGCGTGCACCAACCGCACCACGTCTTAGAGATTACCTACAAGTCCGCTTGGTTTTTGGCTCACTGCATTCACGAGGCCATGCGTACCGGCGGACTGGCACCGAAGGGCGGCAATGGCGGTATCTTCGAGATCGACGAAACCTACATCGGTAACTAGACGGTCACGCCCAAGCATCGTGGTTTTGGTCACAATCATGCGGTCCTGACCCTCGTTAGCCGCGAGGGTGAGGCCCGCTCGTTCGCGGTAGAGAACGCCAAGATAACTGCCGTCTGGCCGGCGGCCCTCGAAAATGTCGCCCGCGAAGCTCGCGCTATGACTGACGAGCCCCGCCAGTACCAGAATGTCTGGCGTGGCCTTTGCCGATCATGGCGCCGTACATCACGCAGGTGGCGACGGATAATCGTGGGCATTGTTGGAAAACGACTCAAATATCAACACCCTAGTATCTAAGAAGTTCAGGATTTGACGCGAATCGACGATTGATTCATAGTCGCGTTGCGGTGACACGGTGAATCTCCTGGCCGTACTGGTGCCGTTTGATGGCTTGGCGGCCCTTGGCTAGGCGAGAAACTAGATTAGGAGTCTCGCCCATCGCAAAACACGGCGCTCGGCCATCACCGAGCGCCGACTTTTTTAACGGATTCTCTTTCCGCGTCTCGTAAGGCGATCAAGGTCTTTTTCGTCTATTTTGTGATAAGTCCTCACCCAAAGCTCATTTGTCTGCACTATCCCTCTTACAACCAGCTTAAATCCACTGCCAAAAACTGCGTCTTCGAAATGGGCAAAAACAAGATCGCCCCGTTCGTGAAGCACAACACCGCGAGATATGCAGTCTGGTATTACGGCATAATGTATTGGCAAAAGGCGGTGCTTTTCCCGCATCTTTTCAGCGCAATACTGGCCAAGTCTTACCGAGGTTGCCGTTATACCCAGAATCGCAGAGTATTCCGGCGGAAGAACGCCAACTTGAACTGAGGTTGTTCCGCTTCCATTTATGAAACGGATTATTTGTCGAAAGGTCGCGGTCACGCTGAGAGATTGGATGCCCGGAAACCCTGTAGGCAAGAAAAAATCTCAAGCGGAAGTTTTTTCAGAGGTCGCCCGCACTGCCGAGTGCGACGAAAAATCAGCACTTTGAGCATCGCATGAAACGGGAAATAGAATCCACTTCTGGAAAAGAAACAAAGCAGCCCGCCAAATAAGCGGGCTTCGACGTTATCGAGCCCTTTGCCGGCAATGCGAACCTCGCGAGGCTGATGCTAGCACTTAATTCAACCCGCCACGCACTATGCGAAGATCTGGGGGTTGAGGCCCATCAAGTGTCTTCAGAATTGACCTTAGTATCTGATAGTCCAGCCGATCAGACTGGGCTCCAGGAAAGTCGATAGTTCCCTTTATGGCGTCCTCAAATTGCCCGGGCAGTAATGCCCCCGTTTTTTGAAGACACTTGGCAAGAAGCGCGATGGCAACAACGGCCCCATTTGATAGCGCGGCAATGCGCTCAATGTCTCGTTCGTCCATATTCATCCTCCAATGGTTAAAGGTTTGCGCAGTCTACCATTAGTATATAGGTACGCCAAATATACAAACGCCCAAGATTTAACCCAGATTATTTCAGCATTTTTGACTTAATGTGATTTATCCGTCGCAGAATAAATGCGACTACGAAAATCCACTATCAGCTGGCATACAATACAATCCGGCTAGTTCAGTTCGAGACCGGAACGCGGACGCCGTGCATTGTGCAATGTGGCGGGCAACTCGAGCGCACCAGAGCCACAATCGAGAAGCAAAATTGGCACGATCGGCCGCCGATAGTCGCGTCAGCTGGCGGGCACCAGCTGATCGAGCAACGCCGGGAAGCGGGCGCGCACCTGGGCCTGGCGCGCGTGCCAGCGTTCGGGCGACAGATATTGCGGCCGGTAGGTCGGGCCCGGCTCGATATCGACCGTGCGCGTGAGCATGCCCGGGCGCAGCGGCTGTTCGCGCGCGACCGTGCCCGGCGTTTCGAGCTGGCGGGCAATTTCGCGCGGGCCCGCCATGCAGATTTCGTCGTCCTGCGGGCGGCGGGCGGCAAGGCTCTGTTCGAGGGCGCGCGCTTCCGAGCGCAAACGCACGCGCCGCTCCTGCGGCAGATTGCGTGCGTAGTGCAGCAGGGCCGCGCGCGCGGCGAGGATCTGGCGCACGCGCATGTCGGGCGCTTCGGTGTCGGCGCATTTTGCACCGTCCACCGCGACGGCCAAGATCGTCGAGATCAGCACCAGCACGGCTTCGGCGCGCAAGGGTTCGTTGCGCTGGCCCTCGCCGATCTGCCACAGCAGATCGCCATAGGCGACGCCGATCAGATGCGGGGCCCCCGCCTGCAATCGCGCCTGCGCCCAGCCGAGCACGGCGCGCGCCTGCGCTTCGTCGCGCGGGGCGAACATCGCCTGCGCCGTCGCTTTGTATTGGCGCGCGGCGTAAAGCCGGTCGAGCTCGGCAAGATTGGGCGGCGGTGCAGCGGCAGGCGCCTGGGCGAGCGCCTGCAGCGGCACCAAAAGCAGCAGCAGAAAAGCCGCCGCCAACCGCTTCATTCGTGTTCGGCCAAAGCCAAGGCGACCGTCACGATCGGCAACGACAACGCCGCGCGCAGATTGTCGGCCGCAAGCCAGAAGGCAAGGCCGTTGGCGACCGAGGGATCGTCGCGCAGGCGGCTGATGAAAATCTTGGTTTCGCCTTGCGTCTCGAGCGGGGTGACGAACCCTTCGGCCGCGCGATGGTCGACGAGGCCGATATCGTCGTCGCGGATCAAGAGACTGCGCGCCTGCGCCACCCCCATCGGCTCGGTGAATTCGACCGCGACCGAGATGCCGTGCCCGACAAAGGCGGGGACCCGCACGCAGGTCGCCACGATATTGAGATCGCCGCCGAGGATCTTGCGCGGTTCGAGGGCGAGCGCTTTTTCTTCCGAGGTGCGGCCGTCGGTTTCGAAAGCGCCGCAATGCGGGATCGTGTTGAACGCGATCTGCTTGGCGAAATGCTGGCGCTCGAGCGTCTGGTTCACATAGACCGAGCGCGTCTGGTTGAAGAGCTCGTCCATGGCAGGCCGGCCGGCTTCCGACACGGCCTGGTAGGTGGACAGCACCGCGCGCTTGGCTTTGGCCTTGTCGTGCATCGGATGCAGCGCGCGCGTGAACATGCTCACGCATGCGCCGGGTACGGCCACGATGCGGCGCTTGGCGCGCGCGAACGTCGCGGCCGTGTCGTTCACCCCCGCCACGACGAGCGGCACGTCGGCTTCCATGCGGAAATGCGCCGAGGTATCGACGACCCAGGCCCCGGCCTTGGCGGCTTTGGGCACGGCGGCGGCCGACACGGCAGCGGCCGTGCAGAAGATCGCGACCTTGGCCGTCGAAAAATCGAATTGGGCAAGATCTTGGGTCGTGAGGTCGGTTTCTTCGCCGTAGGAGAGTGTCGCCCCGATCGAGCGTTCGGAGGCAAGCGCCACCACATTGTGCGGATCGATCCCGCGCTGCGCCAATTCCTGCAGAACTTCGCGCCCGATCGTGCCCGTCGCCCCGACAACTGCTATTTTATTTGCCATTCCAACCTCTTACCCGAGCCTTGCCGGATTGCCTCAATAATTTCATATTGGCCTGCGAGAAGCCTCGCCGAAGCACTGCCGCACCCGAGGATCGATAGACCTTCCTCGCGCCCTTGGAAAGCCCGTTGTCATCATGAAAAAAGATACGCTCGAAAGCCTGCTGTTCTTCAAACGCTGGCTTGCGAACCCGATGAAGGTGGGTGCCGTCATTCCGTCGTCGGCCAATCTGGCGCGGCTGATCGCCAAGCAGGTGCATCTGAAGGCCGACCAATGCGTGGTCGAACTCGGGCCCGGCACGGGACCGGTGACCAAGGCACTGCTCGCCTCGGGCATTCCGGTCGAGCGCCTGTTCCTGATCGAAATCGACGGCGACATGGCGGCCTATCTGCGCCGCGAGTTCCCGAACGTCAACGTGATCCACGGCGATGCGACGAAACTCAAAGACCTCTTGCCGCCGCAATGGGTCGGCAAGGTCGCGACCGTGATTTCCGGCATCCCGATGCTGCCGCTGCCGATCGAACTGCAGCGCGGCCTGATCGACGCCGCCTTCGAGGTGATGGCGCCGGGCGGCGAGATCCTGCAATACACCTATTCGCTGGCTTCGCCGATCAAGGAAAAGCCGCTCGGCCTCAAGGGCCGCCGCAAAGGCATTTCGATGCTGAACGTGCCACCCGCCTGGGTGTGGAGCTACGCCCCCGCGGTATAAAGCTTGGCGGCGTAAAGCCCGCTGGCCGCTTTACGCGGCCAGCTTGTCGAGTTCGGCCAACAGCGCATTGCCCATTTGGGTGGTCGAGACCGGCGTTTCGCCGGGCATGGCGATGTCGCGCGTGCGGATGCCCTTGGCGAGCACGTTCTTGGCCGCCTGTTCGACGAGATCGGCATCCGCCGGCAGATCGAACGAGTAGCGCAGCATCATCGCGAAGGACAGCAGCGTCGCCATCGGGTTCGCCATGTCCTTGCCGGCAATGTCGGGGGCCGAGCCGTGCACGGGCTCGTAGAGCGCTTTGCGCCGGCCGGTCGCGTCGGGCGCACCCAGCGAGGCCGAGGGCAGCATCCCGAGCGAGCCGGTGAGCATCGCCGCACAGTCCGACAGCATGTCGCCGAACAGATTGTCGGTCACGATCACGTCGAATTGCTTGGGATTGCGCACGAGCTGCATGTTGCAATTGTCGGCCAGCATGTGCTCGAGCTTCACGTCGGCGAATTCGGCCTTGTGGGTTGCGGTCACGACTTCGCGCCACAGCACGCCCGTGTGCATGACGTTCGATTTTTCGACCGAGTGCACCTTGTTGCCGCGTTTGCGCGCGAGCTCGAACGCCACGCGCGCGATGCGCTGGATTTCCGAGGTCGTGTAGACTTGCGTGTCGACCGCTTTCTTCTGGCCGTCGGGCAGCGTGGTCACGCCGCGCGGTTCGCCGAAATAGACCCCACCCGTGAGCTCGCGCAGGATCAGAATATCGAGGCCCGCCACGAGCTCGCGCTTGAGGCTGGAGGCGTCGGCAAGCGCGTCGAACACCAAGGCCGGGCGCAGATTGGCGAACAGGTCCATGTCCTTGCGCAGGCGCAACAGGCCGCGCTCGGGCTTCTTCTCGAACGGCAGGCCGTCCCATTTGGGGCCGCCGACGGCGCCGAACAGCGTGGCGTCCGAATTCATCGCGACGTCCATCGTGGCGTCGTCGATCGGCCAGCCATGCTTGTCGATCGCAGCCCCGCCCACGAGACCTTCCTTGACGTCGAACGACACGGTCCGGCGCTTGTCGAACCAATCGACCACGCGATGCACCTGGCGCATCACTTCGACGCCGATCCCGTCGCCGGGCAGAACAAGCAGTTTGCGGTTGGAAGCCATGGGTTGCGTCTCCGTTCAGCGTGCGGCGAAGAGCCAGGGCTGGCTCTGGCGCAGTTTGTTTTCGTAAGAATCGATGTGCTCTGCCTTCTGCATCGTGAGGCCGATATCGTCGAGCCCGTTCAGCAGGCAGTGCTTGCGGAATTCGTCGATGTCGAATTTGACGCTGCCGCCGTCGGGGCCTTTAATCTCCTGCTTTTCGAGATCGACGGTGAGCGTGGCGTTCGAGCCGCGCTGCGCATCGTCCATCAGCTTGGCGAGATCTTCCTTCGACACGCGGATCGGCAGGATGCCGTTCTTGAAGCAGTTGTTGTAGAAAATGTCGGCGAACGACGTGCTGATCACGCAGCGAATGCCGAAATCGAGCAGCGCCCAGGGGGCGTGTTCGCGCGACGAGCCGCAGCCGAAATTGTCGCCCGCGACCAGGATCTGCGCCTTGCGGTAGGCGGGCTTGTTCAGCACGAAGTCGGGCTTTTCCTTGCCGTCGGGCGTGAAGCGCATCTCTTCGAAAAGCGCCGAGCCGAGGCCGGTGCGCTTGATCGTCTTCAGATGCTGCTTGGGGATGATCATGTCGGTGTCGACATTGATCATCGGCAGCGGTGCGGCCACACCGGTCAGAACCGTGAACTTGTCCATGGCTTTCCTGTCGCTCCCCTTCAGATGTCGTCGCGCGCGACCACGCGCGTGCCGGCGAGAATGTCGTGCAAGGCCTGGCCCGAGCCGGTGAGACCGGCCAGCAGATAGCCCATGCCCGTCGATGCGATGTCGCAGATTTTGAGCAGCTGGCGGGCGGCCGCGCGCAGCGGCGAAAGACGGCGCCCGGCAAGATCGACGACCTTGAGGCGCATCCAGCGCTTGCCGGGCGTGGCCTGGCGCGTACCCGCTTCGAAGAATGCAAAATACGCAAACGGCAGCAGCACGATCGCGACCTGGGCTGCGACCAGCTGCAGCACGGCGCGCACATTGCGGCCGACAAGCGTTTCGCTGCGCACCGGTTCGACACGCCCGTCGTCGGTGCGGATGACGCCTTCGACGACCGAATAGATCAGCACCGTGCCGTCGGCATAGCGGCGCGTTTCGGCGACGAAATCGACCGTGCGCTGGCCGCTATTGTCGTACATGCGCTCGTCTTCGCGCTGCACGACCTGGCGTTCGACCCCAACCAAGCGCGCCTCGTTCCACGGCATCGTCCACAGATCGCCCGCTCCCAGGACCGACTTGGCGGCCGATGCCAGCGCCCACAGGACGAGAAGCAGAATCGCCGCATCAATCGCCAACGCCAATACGCGCCGCCCGAACGGGGCAGCGTGCGTGGCGGTGCCGATCGACATGGCGACGCTCATTTCAGCGCGCGCACGTCGGCCAAATGACCGGCGACGGCCGCGGCCGCGGCCATGCCCGGCGACACGAGATGCGTGCGCCCGCCGCGGCCCTGCCGGCCTTCGAAATTGCGGTTCGAGGTCGACGCACAACGTTCGCCCGGCTGCAGCTTGTCGGCGTTCATCGCCAAGCACATCGAGCAGCCCGGCTCGCGCCATTCGAAGCCGGCTTCGAGGAAGATCTTGTCGAGACCTTCGCTCTCGGCCTGTTCCTTGACGAGGCCCGAACCCGGCACCACGAGCGCTTGCACGTGCGACGCGACCTTGCGGCCCTTGGCGATGGCCGCGACCGCGCGCAGGTCTTCGATGCGGCCGTTGGTGCAGCTGCCGATGAAGACTTTGTCGATGCGCACTTCGGACAATTTCTGCCCCGGCGTCAGCGCCATGTATTCGAGCGAACGAATCGTGGCGTTGCGCTTGCCTTCGTCGGCGATCTTGGCGGGATCGGGGACGACCGCGTCGATCGGCAGCACGTCTTCGGGCGACGTGCCCCACGTGACCATCGGCGGGATATCGGCCGCGGCGAGCACCACTTCCTTGTCGTAGAACGCACCCTCGTCCGAGGGCAGCGTCTTCCAGTAGTTCACGGCCGCTTCCCACTGCGCACCCTTGGGCGCGTAAGGCCGGCCTTTTAGATAGGCGAAGGTTTTTTCGTCGGGCGCGATGAGGCCCGCGCGCGCGCCGCCCTCGATCGTCATGTTGCAGACGGTCATGCGGCCTTCCATCGACAGGTCGCGAATGACCGAGCCCGCGAACTCGACGACGTAGCCCGTACCGCCGGCCGTGCCGATCTTGCCGATGATCGCCAGGATCACGTCTTTGGCGGTCACGCCGGGTGCCAAGCGCCCATCGACCGTGACGCGCATATTCTTGGCCGGTCGCTGCAGCAGCGTTTGCGTGGCCAGCACATGCTCGACCTCGGACGTACCGATGCCGAATGCGAGTGCGCCGAACGCACCGTGCGTGGCCGTGTGGCTGTCGCCGCACACGATCGTCGTTCCCGGCTGGGTCAGGCCCTGCTCGGGCCCGATGATGTGCACGATGCCCTGGCGCACATCGTCCATGCCGAAATGCGTGATGCCGAATTCCTTGGCGTTGGCTTCCAGCGTTTCGACCTGGATGCGGCTCTCGGGATCGGCGATGCCCTTGGAGCGGTCGGTCGTCGGCACGTTGTGGTCGGCGACCGCGATCGTCGCGTCGGCGCGGCGCACCTTGCGGCCGGTGAGGCGCAGACCTTCGAAAGCCTGCGGGCTCGTGACTTCGTGCACGAGGTGGCGGTCGATATAGAGCACGCAAGTGCCGTCGTCCTGGCGGTGGACGACATGGCTGTCCCATATCTTGTCGAACAAGGTGCGCGGCTTCGTCATCGATGCTCCTCCCTTACACGTGGCCATACCGGTTCCCGCCCCCTCGTTCGGCGACGGGTGCGGGAACCGGATATGTCCGGTCTTTTTACTTCGTCTCGTTGGCCGCCGCTTCGAGATCGGCTGCCGACAGGTCGGCGGCCGTCGCCGGCGCGTTGGTGCCCGACTTCTCGAGAATGCGGGCGGCCTTGCCCGTGCGGCCGCGCAGATAATAGAGCTTGGCGCGGCGCACGTCGCCGCGACGCACGACTTCGATGCCGCCGATGCGCGGCGAGTAGAGCGGGAACACGCGCTCGACGCCCTCGCCGAACGACATCTTGCGCACGGTGAAGTTCGAGGCGATGCCCGAATTCTTGCGCGCGATGCACACGCCTTCGAAGGTCTGCAGACGCTCGCGCGTCCCTTCCAGCACCTTCACCTGGACGCGCAGCGTGTCGCCGGGGCCGAAGTCCGGCACTTTGCGCGCCGCGACGAGCTTGGCGATCTGCTCTTTTTCGAGCTGCTCGATAATGAACGACATGGTCTTTCTCCTTTTCGATCTCTCAGTGTTGCGTGCGCGCCGGGTGCTTGGCCCACAGATCGGGGCGTCGCTCGGCGGTCAGGCGCAAGGCCTGTTCCCGCCGCCAGGCGCGAATGTTGGCGTGGTTGCCGGAGGTCAGAACCGCCGGCACGGCGCGGTCCTGCCAGATGGCGGGCCGCGTGTAGTGGGGATATTCCAGAAGACCGTCTTCGAAGCTTTCTTCGCCGAGCGATTCGGCCGCACCCAAAACGCCGGGCAGCAGCCGCACGCACGCGTCGATCACGCACATCGCCGCAGGCTCGCCGCCCGACAAAACGAAGTCGCCGATCGAAATCTCGCGCAACGCCCGCGCTTCGATCACGCGCGCATCGATCCCTTCGAAGCGCCCGCACAGCAGCACGATGCCCGGTGCCGCCGCAAACTCGCGCGCGAGGCTCTGGTCGAAGGGCTGGCCCGACGGCGACAGGCAGATCGCGATGGCCCCTTCGGGGGCGCGCGCGATCGCCACGGCCAAGGCCGCATCGACCACGTCGGGCTTCATCACGAGGCCAGGACCCCCGCCGAACGGCAGATCGTCCACCGTGCGGTGCTTGTCGGACGCGAAGTCGCGGATGTCGATCGTATCGAGCGCAAAGGCACCGTCTTGCACGGCACGGCCGACGATGCCGGCACCGAGCGGCCCCGGGAACATGCCCGGATAGAGCGTGAGCACGAGCGCATGCCACGGCGCTTGCGCGCCGCTGCCGCTCGTTGCTTGGCTCTGCTGTTCGCCGCCGACACTCATTCGTCGCTTCCATCTTCCTTCGCTTCGACTTCCACGGGCGGGTCGATCACGACCCGTCCGTTTGCGATATCCACTTCGGGCACCGTGCGCTTGGTGAAAGCGAACAGCTGGGTGTCGCCCGTCGGCGTCGTCACCTCGAGAATGTCGCCGGCCCCGTAGTTGGCGACATTCTTGACCGTTCCGAGTGCGGCCCCTTGCGTATCGACCGCCGCCAACCCGACCAGGTCGGCGACAAACCAACGGTCCGTACCCTTGGGTGCGCGCTTCGGCTTCTTGCCGAGGGCGGCACGCGGCACGTAGAGCCGCAGACCCTTCAGCGCCTCGGCCGCGTTGCGATCGGCAACCCCGTCGAGGGAAGCGATCACGAGCCCCTTGGCTTCGCCCCGGATCTTGATCGCAAAGCGGCGGGTGCCGCTTTCGTCTTCGACCGGGCCGTAGGCGGCAACGTCGCGCACCTGTTCGGTGAAACTCTTGATCTTGACCTCGCCGCGCACGCCATGTGCGCCCGCGACCGCCCCGACAAGAATCCGCCGCTCCGATGCGTCAGCCGCCACGAATCAACCTCAGGCGGCCGGTGCGGCTTCGGCCGCCTTGGCAGCGGCTTCGGCGGCAGCAGCCAGACGCTCTTGCGCCTTCTTCTTCGGCGCCGACTTCTTGGGCTGCGGGCGGATCACCGGCTTCGGCACCAGCGACAGCGCGTGCAGGAACAAGGCAACGCGGTCGGACGGCTGCGCGCCCTGGCCGAGCCAATGCTTGGCGCGCTCGACATCGATCACCACGCGCTGCGGATCTTCCTTGGCGCGCATCGGATCGTAGTAGCCGATCTTTTCGATGAAGCGGCCGTCGCGCGCCATGCGGCTGTCGGCGACGACGATCTTGTAGTGCGGGCGGTTCTTGGCACCGCCGCGGCTCATGCGGATTTTGACGGACATTGTCGGATCGATCCTTTCGGTTGGATGTAGGTTGTTCGGTTGTGACGGTTCTAGCGGCGGAACAGGTTTCCGATCCCGGTCCGCATCATTCCTTTTTGGCCGAGCTTGCCCATCTGCTTCATGACGCGGCTCATTTCCATGAACTGCTTCACGAGGCGATTGACCTCCTCGACCGACGTGCCCGAGCCCGCCGCGATGCGGCGCTTGCGGCTGCCGTTCAGCAGCTTCGAATCGCGGCGTTCTTTCTTGGTCATGGCGCGGATGATGGCGGTCTGCCGGCCCACGACTTTTTCGTCGATATTGGCGTTGGCCATCTGCGCCTTCATCTTCTGCACGCCCGGCAGCATGTTCATGACGCCGCCGAGGCCGCCCATCTTCTTGAGCTGCTCGAGCTGCGAGAGCATGTCGTTGAAGTCGAAATCGCCGGATTTGAGCTTGCGCGCGAGCTTCTCGGCGTCTTCGGCGGCGACGTTTTCCTGCGCCTTCTCGACGAGGCCGACAATGTCGCCCATGCCGAGAATGCGGCCGGCGATACGGTCGGGATAGAAGACGTCGAGCGCGTCCATCTTTTCGCCGAGGCCGACGAACTTGATGGGCTTGCCGGTGACCGCGCGCATCGACAGGGCCGCACCGCCGCGCTGGTCGCCATCGACGCGCGTCATCACGATGCCGGTCACGCCCAGGCGCGTGTTGAACTGGGTCGCCGTATTGACGGCGTCTTGGCCCGTGAGGGCGTCGACGACGAGCAGCGATTCGGTGGGGCCGACGGCATCGCGCACGGCGGCTGCTTCGGCCATCAATTCGTCGTCGATCGAAAGACGACCCGCCGTGTCGAGGATGACGATGTCGTAGCCTTCGTTGCGGCCGACATCCATCGCGCGCTTGGCGATCGCGACCGGATCTTGGCCCGCCACGATAGGCAGCGTTTCGACCTCGACCTGGCGGCCGAGCACGGCGAGCTGTTCTTGGGCGGCCGGGCGGCGCACGTCGAGCGAGGCCAGCAGAACTTTCTTGCGGTCTTTTTGCGCGAGACGCTTGGCGAGTTTCGCCGACGTCGTGGTTTTGCCCGAGCCCTGCAGGCCCAGCATCAGGATCGCGACGGGCGGCGTTGCGCGCAGATTGAGCTCGACGGCGGTCGAGCCCAGCGTCTCGACGAGCTTGTCGTTGACGATCTTGACGACCATCTGGCCCGGCGTGACCGAGCGCACGACCTGCTGGCCGATCGCTTCGAGCTTCACGCCGGCGACGAAGTCTTTGACCACCTGCAGGGCGACGTCGGCTTCGAGCAGCGCCACGCGCACCTCGCGCAAAGCCGCATCGACATCGGCTTCCGAGAGCGCACCGCGCCCGCGCAGCTTGTCGAAGACCGACCCCAGCTTGGTTGAAAGCGACTCGAACATAAAACCCTTTGCCCAAAACGAAGCGACCGCCGTGCGCGACACTCGCGGACGGCGGGAGACCCGTAGGCCCAGAGGCGCAGAATTCCCCTGAACGGGCGCGGTTCTACGTCTTTGCCGCCCAAGCGTCAAGCGACCGACAGGGCCGGCCGCCATGCACATATATAGTGTCGCCGATCTTTGCGCATTTGTTCGCTTTATGTTCGAAAACTGGGGCAATAGACAAGCGACCAAGTCCGGCCCTATATCCCGGCCATGGACGCGCTGCCGTTTTTGAAAATGCACGGGCTGGGCAACGATTTTGTCGTGGTCGATGCGCGCGAAAAGCCGCTCGATCTCGACACGGCGCGCGTGCGCGCCATCGCCGACCGCCACAAGGGCGTGGGCTTCGATCAGATGATCGTGCTCGAAACGCCGCCCGATCCGGCGGCCGACGTGTTTTTCCGGTTTCTGAATTCCGACGGCAGCGAGGCAGGTGCGTGCGGCAACGGCACACGCTGCGTGGCCGACCTCGTCATGCGCGAGAAGAGCCGCGGCGACTTGCGCATCCAGACGATCGCAGGAGCCCTTGCCGCCACGCGCGACAAAAACGGCCGCGTGGCCGTCGATATGGGCCCCGCCCGGCTCGAGTGGCGGGAGATTCCGCTTTCCCACGCGGTCGACACGCTGCATGTGCCGCTCGCATCGGGCCCGCTTGCCGATCCGGTCGCGACGAGCATGGGCAATCCGCACGCGACGTTTTTCGTTTCCGATATTGCCGCGATCGACCTCGCCGCACTCGGGCCCGGCCTCGAACATCATGCGATCTTCCCGCAGCGCGCCAATATCGGTGTCGCGCAGATCCTCGACGGCGCGACGATGCGGCTGCGCGTGTGGGAGCGCGGAGCCGGCATCACGCTCGCCTGCGGCTCGGGTGCGTGTGCGGCGACAGTTGCGGCCGTGCGCCGCGGACTGTTGTCGGCCCGCAAGGCACGCATCATTGTCGACGGCAGCGAGAGTGCCGACGACGCGCTCGACATCGAATGGCTCGCCAACGGCCATGTGCTGATGGCGGGGCCAGTCGCGCTCTCCTTCACCGGTGCATGGGCGCGATGAGCGCCCCCCGTGTCGTTAACTTTGGCTGCCGGCTCAACGCGGCCGAAGCGGCCGGCATCGAAGCGATGTTGGCCCACGCGGGCGACGACGAGACCATCGTGGTCAACAGCTGTGCGGTCACGCAGGAGGCCGAGCGCGACGCGTTTGCCGCCATCCGCCGCTTGAAGCGCGAACACCCCACGCACCGCATCGTCGTGACGGGCTGTGCGGCGCAGATCGATCCCGCGCGCTTTTCGGCGATGGCGGAAGTTGCGGCCGTCGTCGGCAATCGCGACAAGCTCGCCCCCGAAACCTGGGCCACGCGGGCGGCGGGCGTTTCCGACATCATGGTGCGACAGGATTTTGTCGAAAGCGACGCAGCGATCGCGCCGGGCCGCACGCGTGCTTTCGTCGAGATCCAGCAAGGCTGCGACCATCGCTGCACGTTCTGCGTGATCCCCTATGGGCGCGGCCCGTCGCGCTCGCTGCCGCAGGCGCGCGCGATCGCGCGCGTGGCCGCTGCCGTCGCGAGCGGGCGGCGCGAAGTGGTGCTGACCGGCGTGGATCTAACCGCCTGGGGCAGCGACCTGCCGAGCACGCCGCGGCTCGGCGATCTGTGCGCGGCCATTCTTGCGGCCGTACCCGATCTCGCCCGGCTGCGCCTGTCGTCCGTCGATCCGGCCGAACTCGATGCGCGCATTTTCGATTTGCTGGCGCACGAAAGGCGTTTTGCGCCGTTCCTGCATCTGTCGGCGCAGGCCGGCGACGATCTCATCTTGAAGCGAATGAAGCGCCGCCACAGCCGCCAGCAGATTCTCGACGTTGTGGCAAAAGCGCGCGCCGCGCGCGCCGACATCGCGATCAGCGCCGATCTGATCGCGGGCTTCCCGACCGAAAGCGATGCGGCGTTTGCGCAGAGCCTTTCGCTGGTCGAAGCAACGGGCATGGCGAACGCGCATGTCTTTGCCTATTCGCCGCGCCCGGGCACACCCGCTTCCCGCATGCGCGCGATTGCGCCCGAGATCGTCTCGCGCCGGTCGAAACTGCTGCGCGAGGCCGTCGCCGCCGCCCGCAAGCGCTATCTCGATTCGCGCATCGGCACGTTTGCCGACGTGCTTGTCGAAAAATCCGGACGCGATGGCCTCGATGCACAGGGTGTGCGCGTGAAACTGGCGCAGGCAGCCGCACAAGGCACGCTACTGCGCGCGCGCATCGTCGGCCATGACGGTGTGGCGGCCGATGGGGTGGGCGAAGGTGTCGCCGCATGAGCTGGCTCAAAAAACTTAAAGACGGTCTTCGCAAATCTTCCGACAAGCTCGTCGAAGGCATTGGCCGCGCGCTCAATCTCGGGCGACTCGACGCCGAATCGCTCGAAGCGCTCGAAGAAGCCTTGATCGCGGCCGATCTCGGCCCCGCCGTTGCGGCAAAACTCGTCGAAGGCATTCGCGCGCGCAAATTTCCGGCGGGCACGCCTGCGATCGAGGTGCGGCGCGCGCTTGCCGCCGACATTGCCGCGATCCTCGCACCCGTTGCGCAAACATGGGCGCCCACTCCGACGAATCGGCCGCATGTGGTGCTCGTGGTCGGCGTCAATGGCAGCGGCAAGACCACGACGATCGGAAAAATTGCGGCGACGCTGAAAGCCCAAGGCAAATCGGTGATGCTGGCGGCGGGCGATACGTTCCGTGCGGCGGCCGTCCATCAGCTTGAGATTTGGGGTGCGCGCAGCGGCGTGGCCGTCGTCTCGGGCAAAGAAGGGGCGGATCCTGCTGCGCTTGCCTATGAAGCGCTCGAAAAAGCGCGGGCTGACAATATCGATGTCTTGCTGATCGATACGGCCGGCCGTTTGCACAACAAAGCCGACCTCATGGACGAGTTGAAGAAGGTCGTGCGCGTGATCAAGAAGCTCGAACCTTCCGCACCGCACGACACGATGCTCGTCCTCGATGCGACGATCGGACAAAACGCGCTGCAGCAAGTCGAGACCTTCAAGAGCATCGTTGCGGTCGACAAGTTGGTCGTGACGAAGCTCGACGGCAGTGCGAAAGGCGGCGTGTTGGTCGCGATCGCGAATCGATTCGCGACTCCGACGGTGCTTATCGGTGTCGGCGAGGGAATCGACGACCTAAAATCCTTCGATGCGCAAAATTTTTCTGCGAGCCTTTTGGACCTCGTCGACAGCGAAAAGTAGCGACGAATTTCATCCGCATCATGCGGACCATAGACCTTCACTTTGTTTCGATTTTATGCGGGTTTCTTGCATGCGCTTTACTAAATCTAGCGTCGTGTTTTTTCCTTTCCGCTAGACTCGGCAGATGCCGCTACGCGTAGTGGGAAGCGCGATGTCAACCCCCCTCATATTGTTTTTCCTTGACATGCCCTTGTTCAAAATGATGTTCTGTCCATGGTCGGATCGTGTTCAGGGAGGGCTCCAACTCCGTTAGTGGTCGAAAGTGCAGGGATAAACACCCAGCTCCGCTCCGTCCGCTAACGTGCCTTTCCGGGTCCGACTCCATCGGAAACAAGGAGTCACATCATGGCTGCGAAGAAAAAGGCGAAGAAGAAGGCCGCTAAGAAGAAGAAGTAAGCGGCTTCTGCTCGGTGCATTTGGGGGCGTGGAGGGTTCTTCTCTCCGCGCCCCTTCCGTTTTCAGGCATACGAATTCGGCTTCGGCCTTGTGCGGCCGCAATTGAGCGCTAGTTTGAAAACCGCATGGAAAACGAAGCGTCACTTCGGCTCGCGGTTTTTTTCGGTCTGCTGATCGGCATGGCATTGTGGGAAGTGGCCGCCCCGCGCCGGCCTGCCACGTTGGGGCGCAAGGGCCGCTGGCCTGCCAATCTCGGCGTTGCGATTCTCGATTCGGTCGTCGTGCGCATTCTGCTGCCGGGCGGGGCCGTCGCGTTTGCCGCCGCCTACGCATCGTCGGGCTACGGCTTGCTGCCGATGCTGGGTTTGCCCGATTGGCTTGCCTTTGTCGCCGCCGTCGCAGCCCTCGACCTCGCGATCTATTTCCAGCACCGCCTGTTCCATGCCGTGCCCGTTTTGTGGCGCCTCCATCGCATGCACCACAGCGACGTCGATCTCGACGTGACCAGCGGCGCGCGCTTCCATCCGGTCGAAATTCTGCTGTCGATCGCGATCAAGCTCGGCGTCATTGCCGTCTTGGGCGCGCCGGCGGCGGCCGTGCTGGCTTTCGAGGTTGTCCTCAATGCCTGTTCGATGTTCAACCACGCGAACGTGGCGATGCCCGCCCCCCTCGAGCGCGCCTTGCGCTTGCTGTTGGTGACGCCCGACCTGCACCGCATCCACCATTCGCGCGACCGCAGCGAAACCGACAGCAATTTCGGCTTCTCGGTGCCGTGGTGGGACCGGCTGTTCGGCACCTATCGCGCTGAGCCCGCACAAGGCCAGCTCGGCATGACGATCGGGCTCGATGTTTTCAACACAGCACAAGACCAGAAGCTCGCAGCCCTGCTGGTGCAGCCGCTGCGCAAAACCTCTTAGTCGGCGGGATTGAATTCGGGCGCGAAGACCGGTGCATCGCCGATGCGCCGCCAGGCGGCAAGCGCCCATGCGACGGTCGGGAATGCAAGTTCGTCCCACGGGATCGCATCCCAGTCGAACAAAGCGACTTCGAGGCTCTCGGGGCTCGGTCCGAATTCGGGCGCCTTCAGCGCCGCGCGATAGATAAGCTGCACCTGGCTGATGCGCGGCACGGAATAGACCGCCAGCAGCGCATCGACGGCGATTTCGGCGCAGGCTTCTTCCTGCGCTTCGCGCACCGCACCCTCAAGGGGCGTTTCGCCGAGCTCGAGATAGCCGGCCGGCAGCGTCCAATAGCCGATGCGCGGTTCGATGGCACGCTTGCACAAAAGCACGCGGCCCTGCCATTGCACGACTGCACCGACAACGATTTTGGGATTGTCGTACTGCACAAAGCCGCAATCGGCGCACACGAGGCGCTCGCGATTGTCGCCTGCGGGCACCGTGCGAAGAGTTGGGCCGACTTGTTTTTCTGCTGCCATACGCGACGCGAAGTGTCGGCCGCGCGCGGGCTGCTGCGCAAGCTTTAGATGACGAGATCCACGAGCGAGCCACGCGGCAAGGTGCGCGCGGGCTTCGTTTCGTCCGAAAAATTCGCGGCGATTGCGAGGCGCACTTCGGCCAAGGCCGAGCCGCGCGCCGGAATTGGCAAGTTCTGCACAAACTCGGCCGAAACCGTTGCTGCCGTGCGGGTTTGGCCGCCGCTGCGGCCGTTTCCGACCCGCGCAGAATCCGGCCGAATGCCACCATTGCCGATCGCAGTTGTTGCGGTTTGTATGTTCATAGATTCGATTATTGGCAAAATTAGATAAATTTTTCGTTAATCCAGGGAGAAGCGGTAAATTTTGCGTGTTTGCCGCCCCAAAACCGACACCGGCATTGCAAATTGCAATGCCGGATGCTCCGCGGCCACGACGCTTTGCAAAAACACAACAGACGAACAGGGCGATGCTGGCGTGACCGCCGAGCTGAGCGTTAGACTAGGTAATAATCGCGCTGGGGAACTCGGACCAGGAGATGCGCGCTACAGGACCGACATTGAGCATGACCACGCCGTTCGACAGCACACAATTGCAAGGCTTGCTGCTTCTTGCCCAAGACAAGCGTCCGGATGCCCGCGCCCATTTGGCGACGCGCATGGGCGATATGATTCTAGGCACCGATTTGGGCGCCATGTCGGCGCGCGAGCGCGAACTTGCGGAAGAAATTCTGCAGCGTCTGCTGCATCAGCTTGAAATGCCGATCCGGCGCAGCCTCGCCGAGCGTTTGGCCCAGGAAGACGTGGCGCCGCGCAATCTGATCGTGCAGTTGGCCAACGACCGCATCGAAGTTGCGTGGCCGGTTCTGCTGCATTCCGAACTGCTCGACGACAACGAATTGCTGAGCGTCATCCGCTCGCGAACGATGCAGCATCGCCTGGCCATCGCCCGGCGCCAAAAAATCTCCGAGCCGATTAGCGACGCGCTCGTGCGCCCCGGCGAGCAAGATGTGGTGCGCGCGGTGCTCGAAAATCGCGGTGCCGCGATCGCGGTCGGCACATTCGAAACGCTGGTCGAAAATTCGCAGGCCGACGGCGACCTGCAGGAAATCCTTCTGAAGCGCGAAGATCTCGATCCGCGCCTCGCCGGGCGCATGTATGGCTGGGTCTCGGCCGCATTGCGCCACTACATCGTCGAGAATTTCGAAATCGACCATTTCGTGCTCGACAAAGCGATCAGCGAAGCCTTGGCAGACGTCGTCGCCGACCAGCGACGCGCCGCGGCCATCAACGGCACGTTGCAGCGCATCCGCTTTGCGGTCGACCGCAACGAGGTGCAGGATCTGAAGATGCTGCTGCCGCTGATCCGAGCGGGCGAGCGGTCGCTGTTCGAAGCGCTGTTCGCCAAACTCACCGGGATCTCGGTCGCAACCGCCCGCCGATGCCTCTACGAAACCGGCGGCCGCGCCCTCGCCGTCGCCTGCCGCGGCTGCCAGATCGACAAGGCGCTGTTCACCGAATTTTTCATCGCGTTGCGCCAGCTCGGCGAAGAATCCGGCACCAAAGTCGATCCAGGCGAGCTCTTCGAAACGCTGTCGTTCTTCGACGTGGTCGACCAGGCGACGGCCGAAGCGCGCGTGGCGGCTTGGCGGCGCGGCGAAACGCGCGGCGCACTTGTCGATGAACTTCCCGTTGCCGAGACGACGCCGCGCCCGAGCCCGGCCGAAGGGCCGACGCGCAAAATGTACGCGGCACCGGAACGTCGCAAAACGCCGTTCGGCCGCTTGAACTGAGCCTGGCCGCGCCGTCGGTACGGGCTCAGGCGCTGCGCACGTAAAGAGCGGCCACCCCCGGCAATTCTTTGCCTTCGAGCCATTCGAGAAAAGCGCCGCCCGCGGCCGACACATAGTCGAACCGGTCGACCACGCCGGCATGGGCGAGGGCCGCAACCGTATCGCCGCCGCCGGCAACGGCCATGAGCTTGCCCGCCGTGCACAGATCGGCCGCCCCGCGCGCGAGCGCCGTCGTTCCCTTGTCGAAGGGCTGGAATTCGAAGGCGCCGACCGGGCCGTTCCACACCAGCGTTTTGACGCCCGAAAGCACACGCAGCGTTTCGGCGACCGACAGCGGGCCGATATCGAGGATCATCTTGTCGTCGGGGACGGCGCCGATCGCGACGGTCTGCGCATCGGCTCCGTCGGTGAGGGCGGATGCCACGACCGCATCGACCGGCAGCACGATCTGTTTGCCGCCCGATTGCGCGTCGGCAAGGATGCGCCGCGCGGTCTCGGCCATGTTGGCCTCGCACAGCGAACGGCCGATGCCAATACCTTTGGCGTGCAGAAACGTATTCGCCATGCCGCCGCCGATCACCAGAATATCGACGCGCGCGAGCAGATGGCCGAGCAGATCGAGCTTGGTCGAAACCTTCGAGCCGCCGACGATGGCCGCCACGGGCCGCTTGGGCCGGTCGAGGGCGGCCGACAGCGCATCGAGCTCGGCCTGCATCGCGCGTCCGGCCGCACAGGGGAGCAGATGCGCAATGCCCTCGGTCGAGGCGTGGGCCCGGTGCGCGCACGAGAACGCATCGTTGACATAGATGTCGCCGAATTCGGCGAGCGCTTTGGCGAAGCTCGGCGCGTTTTTCTCTTCGCCCTTGTGGAAGCGCAGATTCTCGAGCAGCAGAACGTCGCCGTCTTTCATTGCCGCGACCGAAGCTGCGGCGGGTTCGCCGATGCAGTCGGTCGCGAACGCCACGGGCTTGCCGAATTCCGCCGCCAAAGAAGCTGCGATCGGGGCCAGCGACTGCGTCATGTCGCGTCCCTGCGGCCGTCCGAAATGCGACATCACGATCGTGCGCGCCCCCTTGGCGACCAGTTCGCGCACCGTGGGCGCAAAACGTTCGATGCGCGTGGCGTCGCTGACCGCGCCGTCCAGCATCGGCACGTTGAGGTCGGCGCGCACGAGCACGCGCTTGCCGGCAAAATCGAAATCGTCGAGGGTCTTGAAACGGTTCATGGCACTGGCAATCCTGAAGGCAACGAGCGTATACCCTAGCCGCAGCGAGGGCCGCTTCTATCGCCCAACGGGGAGTGATTTTCAATGGCCGAGACGTTGCCGTCCGTGTTCGTGGCGATCGACCGGGCCGACCCGCGCGAGGCCGCTGGCGATCTGGCAGCCTTGGGCCAAGACGGCTTTGCGCTGAAGCTGGGGCTCGAATTTTTCGTCGCCAACGGGCCTGCGGGCGTGCGCGCCGTGGCCGGCACGCGGCCGCTGTTCCTCGATTTGAAGCTCCACGACATCCCCAATACGGTCGCGGGCGGCGTGCGCGCGGCAAGTGCGTGCGCGCCGGTTTTTCTGACCATCCACGCAAGCGGCGGCCCGGCCATGATCGCGGCCGCCCGCAAAGCCGCCGACCAAAACGGGGCGGCGCGTATGCAGATTCTAGCCATTACGGTGCTGACCAGCCTCGACGACGGCGACCTCGACGCGGTCGGCCAGATCGGGCCCTCGGGCGACCAGGCGCTGCGCCTGGCATTGGTGGCAAAAATGGCCGGGGCGGACGGCGTGGTGTGCTCGGCCCACGAAATCGCGCGCTTGCGGGCCGCCTGCGGGCCCGATTTCAAACTTGTCGTCCCCGGCATTCGGCCCGCCTGGGCCGCGACGGGCGACCAGAAACGCGTGATGACGCCGCGCGAGGCCATGGATTTGGGGGCCGACCATCTTGTGATCGGCCGGCCGATCACGCAGGCGGCCGATCCCCGCGCCGCCCTCAACCGCATTCTGGCCGAGATCGCCGCGTGAGCGTGGCCGTCAAAATCTGCGGCCTCAATGCGCCGGCCGCAATCGAAGCGGCAGCCGGTGCGGCCTTTGCGGGCTTCGTGTTTTTCGCGCGCAGCCCGCGCCATGTGAATCCTGCGACCGCCGCCCATTTGGCGCGCGGCCTGCCGCCACTGGCGATCCGCGTGGCCCTTGCGGTCGACCCCAGCGACGCCGATCTCGATGCGATTCTAGCCGGCTTCCGGCCCGATTTGTGGCAGCTGCATGGCGCCGAAACGCCCGCGCGCGTTGCCGAAATCAAAGCGCGCACGGGCCTGCCGGCCATGAAAGCGCTCGGCATTTCGCAAGCCGAGGATTTGGCGCAAGCCGAACCCTATCTCGAGGTCGCCGACCGGCTGCTGTTCGACGCCAAACCGCCCAAACGGCCCGACGCTTTGCCGGGCGGCAATGCCGTCAGCTTCGATTGGAAGATCTTGGCCGGTACGGAGTGGCCGCTGCCGTGGATGCTGTCGGGCGGGCTCAACGCCGCCAATGTGGCGGCGGCTGCCCGCGTGTCGGGGGCTTTGTGCGTGGACGTATCCTCGGGCGTGGAAGACCGGCCCGGGCACAAATCGCCGCGCCTGATCCGGCGCTTTTTGAGCGCCGCCGCCGAGGCTTAAGTTGGGGCATGAGGCGGGCTTGGCCGTGCGTGCGTGCTCGGCTATAACCCTGCGGCCATGAACCAGATCAACTCCTTCCGCGCCGGCCCCGACGAGAACGGCCATTTCGGCCTGTTCGGCGGCCGCTATGTGTCCGAAACCCTGATGCCGCTGATCCTCGAGGTCGAGCGCGCCTATATGGCCGCCCGCAAGGATCCGACATTCCAGAAAGAGCTCGACTATTATCTGGCCCATTATGTCGGCCGGCCGTCGCCTTTGTGGTTCGCCGAGCGCCTGACCAAAACATTGGGCGGCGCGAAGATCTATCTGAAGCGCGACGAGCTCAACCACACGGGTGCGCACAAGATCAACAGCTGCATGGGCCAGATCCTGCTGGCCCAGCGCATGGGCAAGCGCCGCATCATCGCCGAGACCGGGGCGGGCCAGCATGGCGTGGCGACCGCCACCGTGTGCGCGCTGTTCGGCTTGCCCTGCACCGTCTATATGGGGGCGACCGACATTGCGCGCCAGGCGCCCAACGTGTTCCGCATGAAACTGCTGGGAGCGGAAGTGAAACCCGTCACGTCGGGCACGGCCACGCTCAAAGACGCGATGAACGAAGCGCTGCGCGACTGGGTCGCCAATGTCGAAGACACCTACTACATCATCGGTACGGTCGCGGGTCCGCATCCCTATCCGATGATGGTGCGCGATTTCCAAAGCGTGATCGGCAAGGAAGCGCGCGAGCAGTTTCTGGCGGCCGAAGGCAAATTGCCGGACAAGCTCGTGGCCTGCATCGGCGGCGGCTCGAACGCGATGGGGCTGTTCCATCCGTTCCTCGACGACCGCGACGTGTCGATGGATGCGGTCGAAGCGGCCGGCCTCGGGCTCGATTCGGGCAAGCATGCGGCCTCGCTGCAAGGCGGGCGGCCCGGCGTGCTGCACGGCAACCGCACCTTCCTGCTGATGGACGAAGACGGCCAGATCGACGAAGCCCATTCGATTTCGGCCGGTCTCGACTATCCCGGCATCGGGCCCGAACATTCGTGGCTGCACGACATCAAGCGCGTGAAGTACGTCGCCGCAACCGACGACGAAGCCATCGAAGGCTTCAAGCTTCTGTCGCGCACCGAAGGCATTCTGCCGGCTCTTGAGCCCGCCCATGCCGTCGCGCATGTGGCGCGCATCGCACCCAGCCTGCCCAAGGACTACACGATCATCATGAATCTGTGCGGCCGCGGCGACAAAGACATCTTCACGATCGGCGAACGCCTCGGGGTGAAATTGTGAGCCGCATCGCCGCACGCTTCGCCGCCCTCGCCGCCGAAGGGCGCGCAGGCCTCGTCACCTACGTGATGGCGGGCGATCCGGATGCCACATCTGCGCAGAAGATTCTCGACGGGCTGCCCGCCGCCGGGGCCGACATCATCGAGCTTGGTTTGCCCTTCTCCGATCCGATGGCCGACGGCCCGGCTGTGCAGGCAGCGGCCTTGCGCTCGCTCAAAGCCGGCGGCTCGACGCGCAAGGCGCTGGCCCAGCTCGCCGCCTTCCGCAAGACCGACAGCACCACGCCGGTCGTGCTGATGGGCTATTTCAACCCGATCTATATCTACGGCCCCGAACGTTTCTGCCGCGATGCCGCGGCGGCCGGCGCGGACGGACTCATCGTCGTCGATCTGCCGCCCGAGGAAGATGCCGAACTGCGCCCGTTCGCGAAGGCCGCCGGCCTCGATCTCGTGCGGCTTGCCACGCCGACGACCGACGACAAGCGCCTGCCGACCGTGCTCGCAGGGGCTTCGGGCTTTCTCTACTACGTCGCCGTGCTCGGCGTGACGGGCACGCGTTCGGCTGCGGCCGACCAAGTCGCCGGTGCTGTTGCCCGCATCCGCCGCTCGACGGCACTGCCGATCGCCGTCGGCTTCGGCATCAAGGATGCGGCCGGTGCCGCCGCCATCGCGCGCCATGCCGATGCTTGCGTCGTGGGCTCCGCACTCGTGGCCCTGTCGGACAAACCTGCATCGCTGCACGGCCTCGTGCGCGACCTCGCCGCCGCAGTGCGCGGGGCGCGCGCCAAACAGATCGCCTGATAGGGACACGATGAGCTGGCTCACCAACTTCGTCCGCCCCAAGATCCGCGCCCTCGTCCGCAAGACCGAGGTGCCGGACAATCTGTGGGACACCTGCCCCGCCTGCAGCAAGATGATCTTCCACCGCGATCTGGAAGCGGCCCAGCGCGTGTGCCCGCATTGCGGCCACCATATGCGCCTGCCCGCCAAGCGCCGTCTCGAGACTCTGTTCGACGAAGGCGTCTATGCGCGCATCGAGCTGCCCAAGGTCGTTGCCGATCCGCTCAAGTTCCGCGACCAGAAAAAATACGTCGATCGCCTGAAGGCCGCACGCGACAAAACCGGCGAACAGGACGCGATCCTCGTCGCACACGGCCGCATCGGCGGCATGTCGGCGGTCGTGGCGGCTTTCGATTTCGAATTCCAAGGCGGGTCGATGGGCATTGCCGTCGGCGAAGGCCTCGTCGCGGCGGCGAAGCTCGCCGTGCTGCAGCAGGCCACGCTCATCGTCGTCCCGGCCTCGGGCGGGGCGCGCATGCAGGAAGGCATTTTGTCGCTGATGCAGATGCCGCGCTCGGTCATCGCGGCCGAAGAAGTCAAAGAAGCGGGTCTGCCCTATATCGTGCTGCTGACCGATCCCACGACCGGCGGCGTTTCGGCCTCGTTTGCGATGCTGGGCGACATCGCCATCGCCGAGCCGGGGGCCACGATCGGCTTTGCCGGGGCGCGCGTGATCGAAGAGACGATCCGCGAGAAACTGCCGGCCGGATTCCAGAAGGCCGAGTATCTGCTCGAACACGGCATGGTCGACATGGTCGTGCACCGCCACGAGCTGCGCGCCACGCTCATTCGGCTGATCGGCCTGCTGACCGAGCCGAAGCCGCGCGCCGAGATCGTGGCCATGCCGATGCCGCAGCTCGAGATCCCCGACGCCAAGGCGTGAGTGCGGACCCGATCCTGGAGCGGCTGAAGTCGCTCCATCCCAAAGCCATCGACATGTCGCTCGACCGGCTCGTGCGGCTGATGACGGCACTGGGCAATCCGCAGGATCGGCTCGCGCCGGTCGTGCATGTGGCGGGCACCAACGGCAAGGGCTCCACGCTCGCCTGCCTGCGCGCGATGCTCGAAGCCGCCGGCAAAACCGTGCATGTCTACACCTCGCCGCATCTCGTGCGCTTCAACGAACGCATCCGCGTTGCCGGCACGCTGATCGACGATGCGTCGCTCGCCGCCTTGCTCGAAGAGATCGAAACGGTGAATGCGGGTGCGCCCATCACCTTTTTCGAAGTCACGACGGCGGCGGCCTTCCTCGCCTTCGCGCGCAGCCCGGCCGACTATGTGCTGCTCGAAACGGGCATGGGCGGACGGCTCGATGCGACGAACTTGGTCGAGAAACCCGTCGCGATCGGGCTTACGCCGATCTCGTTCGACCACATGCAGTATCTGGGCAGTACGCTGGCTGCCATCGCCGGCGAAAAGGCCGGCATCATCAAGCCCGGCGTGCCCATTTATGTCGGCGTGCAGCCGCCGGAGGCGGCATCCGTGTTCGAGGCCAAAGCAAAGGCGTTGGGCGCGCCCTTGTTCCGCAGCGGCCGCGAATGGCATTTTTCGACAACCGCCGACGGCTTCGTGTGGCAACGCGACGGCCGACGCTACGATTTGCCGCGCCCGGCCCTGCCCGGTCGCCACCAGATCGACAATGCGGCCTTGGCCGTCGCCATTGCCGACGGGCTTGGCCTGTCCGCCAACGCGATCGCGGCGGGTGTTGCGGCCGCCCGATGGCCCGCACGGCTGCAGCGCCTCACGCAAGGACCGCTGCCTGCGCTGCTGGGCCCCGACATTCCGCTTTATCTCGACGGCGGCCACAACGAAGCGGCGGGCGAAGTTTTGGCGATCTGGGCCCAAGGCCGAAAGATCGATCTTGTGTTCGGCATGCTCTCGACCAAGGAGCCCGCCGATTTTCTGCGCCATGTCGCCCCGTTCGTGCGCCGCTTGCGCGCCATTGCGATCGAAGACGAGCCGTTGTCGCGGTCGGCCGCGGAGATCGTTGCGGCGGCCCGCAGCGTCGGCATCGCCGATGCAACGGCGACGGCGAGCCCGCAAGCCGCGATCGCCGATCTGGCAGCCCAGGCGAACGCGCAAACGCCGGTGCTGATCTGCGGCTCGCTCTATCTGTGCGGCCGCATCCTCGGCGACAATTCCTGACATCGGCGGCGAACCGCTGCTAAGGTTGCTGCCATGGCATGGAGCAAGTTCTTCGGCAAACAGACGGGTGAGCCGGCAAGCGGGGCTGACGCATTCCTCGCCGCCGCACCGATCGGCTTCTTCGCGCTCGATGCGGCGGGCCGCTTCGTGTTCGCCAACCCGGCCTTTGCCGATTTGCTCGGCCGTCCGGTCGACGAAATCTGCGCCGGCTTGCGGCTGCACGACGTTCTGGCCGATGCGGTTCCGCCCGAGGCGGCCCCGTTCCAGGCCTTTGCCGACCGCCAGGCCACCAAGGGCGAAGTGCGTTTGCGCCGCGTGGGCTCGGCGCCGGTGCTGGTCACGATCGAGCAGACGCTCGATCCCGACAGGCGCGACGGCATTGCGCTGCGCGGCCTTGCCCGCGACGCCGCCCCGTCGCAGGCGATGGCCACCGCCCTTGCGCGCAGCGAGACCGGCTTTCGCCGCTTTTTCGAAAACGCGCCCGTCGGAATTGCGCTGATCGACCCCGACGGGCGCTTGACCGAAACCAACCGCGCCTTTCAGCGCCTGTGCGGTGCCACGCGCGAAGCGGCGGTGGGCCGCAATGTGGCGATGTTCGCAGCCCCCGAGGAGCGCGCCGAACTCGTCGCCAAATTGCACCGCCTCGCCGCGGGTGCCGCCGCCAGCGACGCCGCCGGCGGCGCGCAAGACCGGCTCAATCTGCGGCTCGTGGCCGAAGACGGCAAAGAGCATGTCGTTGCCGTTTTTGCGCGCGCGCTCGACGAAGCCGCGGGCAGTGCCGGCGCCGTCATTCTGCATTTTCTCGATATCAGCGAGCAGCGCCGGCTCGAACAGCAGTTCGCGCAGTCGCAGAAAATGCAGGCGGTGGGCCAGCTCGCGGGCGGCGTCGCCCACGACTTCAACAATCTGCTGACCGCGATGATCGGCTTTTGCGACCTCCTGCTGCTGCGCCACCAGCCCGGCGACGCGTCGTTCGCCGACATCATGCAGATTCGCCAGAACGCCAACCGCGCGGCCAATCTCGTGCGCCAACTCTTGGCCTTCTCGCGCCAGCAGACGCTGCAGCCGAAGGTCATCGACGCGACCGATGCGCTGACCGAGCTTTCGCATCTGCTGCGCCGCCTCATCGGCGCAGGCATCGAGCTCAAGGTCGTGCATGCGCGCGACCTGTGGCTCGTGCGCGTGGACCAGGGCCAGCTCGAACAGGTCATCATCAATCTTGCCGTCAACGCGCGCGACGCGATGCAAGGCGGCGGCGTGCTCACGATCCGCACCGGCAATGCTGTCAAGACCGCGCCCGAGCGCCATGGCGACGAGGAAATCCCGGCCGGCGAATATGTGCGCATCGCAGTCGAAGACACCGGCACCGGCATTTCGCCCGAGATTCTCGGCCGCATTTTCGAGCCGTTTTTTTCGACAAAGGCCGTGGGTTCCGGCACGGGCCTGGGCCTGTCGACCGTCTACGGCATTGTGCGCCAAACCGGCGGCTTCGTGTTGGTCGAAAGCCGGCCCGGCCAAGGTTCCACCTTCACGCTGCTGCTGCCCCGCTGGGTGGGGGCGGCCGAAGCCGAAGGGGTCGTCGAACCCGCCGCACGACGGCGCGACCTCACGGGTGCAGGCACCGTGCTGCTCGTCGAAGACGAAGACGCCGTGCGCCTGTTCGGCGCCCGCGCCTTGCGCAACAAGGGCTACAAAGTGGTCGAAGCCAAAACCGGCGACGCGGCGCTGGAGATCGTGCGCGAGATGGGATCGAGCATCGACCTCATGATCACCGACGTTGTCATGCCGCAGATGGACGGCACGACCTTGATCCGCGAATCGCGCAAATTGTTTCCCAATCTGAAGATCATCTGCATCTCGGGCTATGCCGAAGAGCAATTCCGGCAGACGCTGGAAGGCTTCGACAACGTGCATTTCCTGCCCAAGCCCTTCAGCCTCGACCAGCTCGCCGCCAAAGCCAAAGAGGCGATGCGCCCAGGCTGAGGCCGCACGGTCGCTAGCACGCGTGAAAGCCGCCGCCTGGAATGGGGGCGGGCATCCAGACGCCGAGAATGCGCCCATGCGGGCGGGCGGGTTCGAGCACGATCGCAGCCCCTTCCGGAAAAGCACGTCCGCCGACAGCTTCGCCCAAGACCATGATCGCGGGCGTGCGATGGCCCACGAGCACGCGGTTGGCACCCGGTGGAACGGGTTCGCTGAACAGCCGCGCGTGTCCGGCCAGTACTTCGCCAAAGCGCGCGCCGGCATAATCGTCGGCCAAGAGATCGTCAGTCACGCGCACATTCGAGGCACCGAAGGCCAGCTCGGCCGTATCGCGCGCGCGATAGACCGGGCCCGCAAGCACGGGCAACTGCACCGGAATTCGGTGCGTTTCGAACGCTTGGCCGATCGCGCGCGATTGCGCTTGCCCGGCGGCCGAGATGTTGCGCTGGCCGTCGCGGTCGCCGATGCGAAACGAACGGTCGCACGGCATGCCGAGCGTGTCGGCATGGCGGAAATACAGCACGAGCCCGCCCGCCTGCAGTCGCGCGATCAATGCTTGCCCCGCCGGCGTTTCGCTTGGTGTGGGTATCAGCGTTTGGGCTGCCGCGGCACCGGCAAAGAAGAGAGCGATGGCAAGAATCAGGCGCGCAAACATCCGCTTGCTAGCTCGATACGGCGGCCACCCGCCAGGGCCCAGGCACCAGCTGCACCGGGACGGCGTTGGCGAGCGTGGCGGCGCGCGGCAGGCCCAGCGTTTCGCGCAACGCCGAAAAACTGCCGCCGTGGGCGACGATCAGCACGGGGGCCGGGTTCGTCAGTGCGCGTGCGACAGCACTTGCGATGCGCACGCAAAATTCGGCAAACGGCTCGGCGCCTGAGGGCGTCTCGCCTGCGTACCACGCGGCGAGCATGCCGGTGTCGGGCGTTCCTTCTCGCGCACCCCAATTGGTCTCGGCGAGAGCCGGCTCGAACACGACGTCGAGGCCGCGCGCGGCCGCGACGATTTCGGCCGTGCGGCGCGCGCGAACCAGCGGGCTTGTGACGATCGTGGTGATTTCGATGTGGCGCAACGCGGCAGCGGCCGATTGGGCTTGCGCAAGGCCCCTGTCGTTGAGCGGCACGTCGCGGCTGCCTTGCAGCAGGCCTTGGCGGTTCCAGTCGGTCTCGCCGTGGCGCAGAAAGAAAAAAGGAACAAGCGGGATATTGCCCGGCTTGTTCCTTTGATCGGTATCGTGCACCTGAGGAGACCCTAGATCGTGCGCGCGACTTCTTCGATTTCGAAGCACTCGATGAGGTCGCCCTCGCGGATGTCCTCGTAGTTTTCGAAGGCCATGCCGCACTCGTAGCCGTCCTGCACCTCGCGCACTTCGTCCTTGAAGCGGCGCAGCGTCTTGAGCGTGCCCTCGTGGATGACGGTCTGGTCGCGCAGCAGGCGTACTTTGGCGCCGCGCTTGACCATGCCTTCGACCACGCGGCAGCCCGCGACCTTGCCGACCTTCGTGATGTTGAAGATCTGGCGGATTTCGGCATTGCCGAGGAACTTCTCGCGCAAGGTCGGCGAGAGCATGCCCGAGAGGGCCGCTTTGATCTCGTCGATGACCTGGTAGATGATCGAGTAGTAGCGGATCTCGATGCCGTCGCGCTTGGCCATCTCGCGTGCCTGCGGGTTGGCGCGCACGTTGAAGCCGACCACGAAGCCCTGGCTTGCCTTGGCGAGTGCGATGTCGCCTTCGGTGATGCCGCCGACCGCCCCGTGCAGCACGCGCACGGCCACTTCGTCGGTGCGCAGCTTCGTGAGCGACGCCACGATGGCTTCGAGCGAGCCTTGCACGTCGGTCTTGACGACGACGGCAAGCTCCTTGGCTTCGCCTTCCTGGATCTTGGTGAACATCTGCTCGAGCGTGCCGCGCGCGCGCATGGCGGACGAAGCGTCGCGCGCCCGGCGCTGGCGGAACTCGGTCACTTCGCGCGCGCGCGCATCGGTTTCCACGACCTGGAAATCGTCGCCCGCAAGCGGCGTGCCGTTGAGGCCGATGACTTCGACGGGCGTCGAGGGCCCGGCGGCGTCGATCTGCTTGCCGCGCTCGTCCACGAGGGCGCGCACGCGGCCCCATTCTTCGCCGGCCACGAAAATGTCGCCGACGCGCAGCGTGCCCTTCTGCACGAGCACGGTCGCGACCGGCCCGCGGCCGCGTTCGAGCTTGGCTTCGACGATCGCACCTTGCGCCGAACGGTTCGGGTTGGCGCGCAGTTCGAGGATTTCGGCCTGCAGCAGGATGGCTTCTTCGAGCTTGTCGAGACCGGTGCGGGCCTTGGCCGACACGTCGATGCCGAGCACGTCGCCGCCGTAGCCTTCGATCGCGATGCCGTGCTGCAGCAGATCGGCGCGCACGCGGTTCGAATCCGCCCCCGGCTTGTCGACCTTGTTGATCGCGACGATGACCGGCACGTTGGCGGCCTTGGCGTGCGCGATGGCTTCGATCGTCTGCGGCTGGATGCCGTCGTCGGCGGCCACGACCAGCACCACGATGTCGGTCACTTTGGCGCCGCGCGCGCGCATCGCGGTGAAGGCTTCGTGGCCCGGCGTGTCGAGGAAGGCGATCGCCTGTCCGTTCTTGAGCTGCACCTTGTAGGCGCCGATATGCTGCGTGATGCCGCCCGCTTCGTGCTTGGCGACGTCGGTTTCGCGCAACGCATCGAGCAGCGAGGTCTTGCCGTGGTCGACGTGGCCCATGATCGTGACGACGGGGGCGCGCGGCTCGAGCGCTTCGTCCTGGTCGCCCACGCCCTCGAGGCCGATTTCGACGTCGGCTTCGGCCACGCGCTTCACCTTGTGGCCGAATTCGGCGACGATGAGTTCGGCCGTGTCGGCGTCGATCGTCTGGTTGACGGTCGCCATCACGCCCATCTTCATCAGGCTCTTGATCACGTCGACGCCGCGCTCGGCCATGCGGTTGGCGAGCTCCTGCACGGTGATCGCCTCCGGCACCACCACGTCGCGCACGACTTTGGCCGACGGGCCCTGCTGGAACATGCGCGAGCGTTCCTTCTCGCGCGCGCGCTTCATCGCGGCGAGCGAGCGCACGCGGATCGTTTCTTCCGATTCGAGCGCCTGGGTCACCGACATCTTGTTCTGGCGGCGCTCCTTGAGATCGCGCCCGCCTTCGGGCGCGGCCTTGCCGGGACCCGGACGCATGCCGACCCCGCCGCGGCCCGGCGCTTGGCCGGGGCGGAAGGCGCCGGGACGGCGCGGGCGTTCCTCGTCGTCGGCTGTGGCGGCAACGCCGGCACGCGCCAGCATCGCGGCCGGAACCGCAACGGGTGCAGCAGGGGCCGCAGGCGCGGCCGGGCTTGCCGCCGCGCGCGCGGCTTCGGCGGCCTGGCGGCGCTTGCCTTCTTCTTCGTTGAGGCGAAGGGTTTCTTCTTCGGCCTTTTTCTTCTGCGCTTCGTCGATGCGCTGGGCTTCGACCGTGTCGGTCTTTTTCTGAACCGCGTCTTCCTGCTTGCGCTTGGCCTCTTCGACGGCCTTGCGCTTCATCTCTTCTTCGAAGATTTTCGCTTCTTCTTCCGAGCGGCGCTTGGCTTCGATGTCGGCGCGGATCGCGCTCTGGATCGCGCGCTGGCGCGCGGTGCGCTCCTCTTCGGTGAGGGCGCGCAGCACCTGGGGCTTGGCCGCAGGCTTGGCGACCGCAGCGGCCTGGGCGCTCGACGGCGCTTCGGCGGCCGGAGCGGCGGCGGCACCGGCCGCGGGCGCGGCGCCGGGCGCGCGCTTCTTGCGCACTTCGACCTGCACCGTCTTGGAACGGCCGTGTGGGAAGCTTTGCCGGACCTGGCCCGCATCGCCGCCGGCACCGGAACCGGCGCGCAGCTCCAGCCGCCCGCCGGTTTTGCCGGCAAGGGCAAGCTTCTTCTTGGCGTCTTGGGCCGTATCGATGTCTTTGCTGTCCGTCATTTGTTGCCTGTCGTCGCTTTCATTCGTTGCGCGCACTCTGGCGATAGCTCGCCAGACGCGCCAGATCTTCCTGCACGCGCAGCGCGAGTGCGCCCGGTGCAATGGCCGCGTGCACGGCGTGCTCGCGGCCGAAGGCTTCGCCCATTTCGTTCGCCGTCAATCCCGTCGCCACCGGAATGTCGTGCCCGCCGAGCCGCGCGCGCTCGGCGAGCGAACCGTCGGCCGCAGCAACCAGCACCGCACAGCGGCCTTTTTCGATCTTCTCTTTGACCTTCGCGAAGCCCGACGCCGCCTGGCCCGCGCGCCGGCACAAGGCCAGGCTTTCGACCGCACGGCGCATCAGCAGGAAGCCGACGCGCTCGGCCAGATCCTCGCCGACCGTCACGCGCGCGCGCGCGGCTTTGGCGAACAGGCCCTTGGCGACGGCCGTATCGACCGCCGCGCGCGTGGCCGTGACCCAGATCCCGCGCCCCGGCAGCTTGCCCGCAATGTCGGGCACGATCGTGTTTTCGGGACCGACCACAAAACGCACGAAATCGGCGCGCGGACCCGACTTGCCGCTGACGATGCAGCGGCGCAGCGGGCCTGCCGCATCGGCATCGATGTCGGACTCCGTTTCGGGGACGAGGGCGAGCGCTTCGGTCACGGTTTCTGGCCGGTTTCCTTACTTCTTCTCGGCCGCGAACCAGTGTTCGCGCGCCTTCATGATGATGGCGTTGGCGGTCTCTTCGTCGAGCGTGTCTTTGCCGACGATATCGAGGAGTTCGTCGCCGGCAAGGTCGCCCAGATCGTCGAGCGTCTTGACGCCCTTCTCGCCGAGCTTCACGAGCAGGCCCGGGCCGAAGCCGGTCGCTTCGGCAACCTCGTCGGTCACGCCCAGGCGCACGCGCTCGGCTTCGAAGCGCTCGTATTCCTTGGCGACGAAGGCTTCCGCGCGCGTCTTGAGCTCGCCCGCAACGCCCTCGTCGAAGCCTTCGATGTTGGCAAGATCGTCGAGATCGACGGCCGCCACTTCGTCGACCGTGGTGAACCCTTCGGTCACGAGCAGGCCCGCGATCACGTCGTCGACGTCGAGCGCGTCCACGAACACCTGCGAGCGTTCCTTGAATTCCTGCTGGCGACGTTCGGATTCTTCGGCTTCGGTGAGAATGTCGATGGCCCAGCCGGTCAGCATGGAGGCGAGGCGCACATTCTGCCCGCGGCGGCCGATGGCGAGCGACAGCTGCTCGTCCGGCACCACCACTTCGATGCGGCGCGCTTCTTCGTCGAGCACCACTTTGGTGACTTCCGCCGGAGCGAGCGCGTTCACGACGAACGTGGCGGGGTCGTTCGACCACGGAATGATGTCGATCTTTTCGCCCTGCTGCTCGGCCACGACGGCCTGCACGCGACTGCCGCGCATGCCGACGCAAGCGCCCACGGGATCGATCGAATGGTCGTGGCTGATGACCGCGATCTTGCCGCGGGAGCCGGGATCGCGCGCCACGGCCTTGATCTCGATGATGCCGTCGTAGATTTCCGGCACTTCCTGCGCGAAGAGCTTGGCCGTGAATTGCGGATGCGTGCGCGACAGGAAAATCTGGGGCCCGCGCGCTTCGGCGCGCACGTCGTAGATATAGGCGCGCACGCGGTCCTGCACGCGGAAGCTTTCGCGCGGGATCGTCTCGTCGCGGCGCAGAATGGCTTCGGCGCGGCCGAGATCGACCGTGATGTTGCCGAACTCGACGCGCTTGACGAGGCCGTTGACGATTTCGCCGATGCGGTCCTTGTACTCGTCGAACTGGCGGGTGCGCTCGGCTTCGCGCACGCGCTGGACGATGACCTGCTTGGCCGTCTGTGCTGCGATGCGGCCGAAATCGATCGGCGGCAGCGGATCGGTCAGGTAGTCGCCGACCTTGGCGTCGGGGTTCTTGCGCAGCGCGTCTTCGACCGACATTTCGGTCGCGTCGTTGGTGACGGGATCGGCCACCATGCGGTAGCGCAGCAGCTGCATTTCGCCGTTGTCGCGGTCGATATGCGCGCGGATGTCGTGCTCGAGGCCGTATTTGGCGCGGCCGGCCTTCTGGATGGCCTGCTCCATGGCTTCGAGAACCTGCTCGCGCTCGATGCCTTTTTCGCGCGCGACAGCGTCGGCAACCTGGAGCATTTCGATGCGATTGTAGGCGGTCGTGCGTTCCATGGTCTTCTTGTCTCTTGTTCGGGGATTTCGGTCTTGGCGGGTTTCAGGCGCTCGCGGCTGCCGCTTCGGCGGCACGCGTCGCGGCGATCAGTTCGTCGGTCAGCAGCAATTTTGCGCGGGCGATTTCGGCAAGCGGCACTTCAGCCGCTCCTTCCTTCGTTTCGATGCGCACGCGGTCTTCGGCCACGCCCAAAAGCGTGCCCGAAAAGCGCTTGCGCCCGTCGAGCGGGTTTTTGGTCTCGATCTTGGCGGCGTGGCCGGCAAAGCGCGCATAGTCGGATGCGCGCACCAGCGGCCGGTCGATGCCGGGCGAGCTCACCTCGAGCACATAGGCCGATACGATCGGGTCTTCAACGTCGAGCTTGGCCGAAAGGGCGCGCGACAGCGCTTCGCAGTCTTCGATGCGCATCGCCTTGCGGTCTTTGCGCTCGGCCATGATCTGCAAGGTCGGCCGATCGCGGCCCGTGACGACGGCGCGCACAAGCTCGTAGCCCAGACCGTCCACGGTCGGGCCCACCAGCTGTTCGAGATTGCGACTGCGCTGTTCCATTGCTACGCGGTGTTCCATCGGTCTTTGCGCGGTTGGTTCCGACCGGCAAAAGCCGTTCGAAAAAGCCGGGCGCCAAACAAAAAAGTGCGCCGGTTTGGGCGCACTTGCTACCTATCGCCCGAGCCAAACGTCGGACGTTATGACGCGCGCAATATACGCTTTTTCGCGTTCGAATCAAGTTTTCCCAAGCCCCCTCCAACCGGCTCGAAAACAAAGGTAAATTTACCCTTTTGTGCGCAGCACCCCCAGCCCCCATTGGAAGCCTGGGCAAGCTGCGCTAAGTTGCCGACCCGGGTTGCGATTCGCAAATGCCCGCAAAGTTGGGTGCGACCAGAATGGCGAGCATGATGCGTGCGGGACCCTTGGCAGCCGTGGGGCTCGCGGCAAGCGTTGTTGTCGGCTGCGCGCAGATGTCGCAAGACCGCGCCCTGCTGCCGACGGCACCCGACAGTATCGTCTATACGGCGTCCGGCAGTTATTTGGCAGCCCAGCATGCGCAGCGCACGCGCGACGTAGCCGCCGCCGCCGATTTCAGCATGCGCGGACTCGAGGCCGAGCCCAACAATATCGATTTTCTCGGCCGCGCCCATCCGGCGTTGGTCGAAGCGGGCCGCATCGAAGAAGCCGCGGCCGTCGCTGCCAAGCTCGTCGCCTACGATCCAAGTTATACGCCCGCGCATCTGACGCTTGCGGTCGTCGAAATGCGCGCCGACCAGCTCGAGGCGGCCCGCGCGCGCCTGGCACGCCTGCCGATCCAAGGCGTCAATCGCCTCGTGCATCCGCTGATGATCGCGTGGATCGACATGGCGCTGGGCCGGCCGGCATCGGCGCTCAATTCGCTGCGCCCGGTGCAGGAAGTGCAGGGCTTCCGCTCGATGCACGACTACCACGCCGGGCTCATCAACGAGCTCGCCGGCCGCTTCGACGATGCGGAAGCAAGCTATCGCCGCGCGGTCGAAGGCGATGCGGGCGCCCCGCCGCGCCTGATCGAAGCGTTCGGCGGTTTCCTCGAGCGGCGCGGCCGGCCGGCCGAGGCGCGTGCGCTTTACTTGCGCGTGCGCGGCACGCTCGGCGATTCGCCGATCATCCGCGCCGGCCTCGCGCGCACGGCCGGCGGCGGCGCACCGGGCCCCGCCCCCGCATTCGCCACGCCCAATGGCCTTGCAGGTGCCGGCGAAGCGCTTGCCAATCTCGCGGCCGCGTTCCGCCAGGACAATACGGTGACGCTGGCGCTCGCCTTTGCGCGCCTCGGGCTCTATCTCAACCCCACCGATTCGGCGGCGCTTTCGAACGCCGGCGACATTCTCGACCAGCTCGACCAGCGCGACAAAGCCGACGCGCTCTACATGCGCGTCGATCCGGCCTCGCCCTACGGCTTCGCCGCACGCCTGCGGGTCGCCGAAAACATGCACGAGACCGGCAACACCGATGCGGCCGTGCGCATGCTCGAACAGATCGCGGCCGAGCGGCCCGACCGCATCGAGCCGCTTGTCACCATGGGCAACGCGCTGCGCGAGAAAGAACGCTTCACCGAAGCCGCAGCGGCCTACGGGCGCGCGATCGCGCGCTTGGGCGTGCCCGAGCCGCGCCATTGGTCGCTGTTCTATGTGCGCGGCATCGCTTTCGAGCGCGCCAAGAACTGGCCGGCCGCCGAGCAGCATTTCAAGCGCGCGCTCGAACTGCAGCCCGACCAGCCGGACGTGCTGAACTATCTGGCCTACACGTGGGTCGACAAAGGCCTCAACATCGTCGAGGCCGAGCGCATGCTCAAGCGCGCCGTCGAGCTGCGGCCCAATTCGGGCCATATCGTCGACTCGCTCGCCTGGGCCTATTTCCGGCTCGGGCGTTTCGAGGAGGCCGTGCCGCTGCTCGAGCGCGCCGTCGAGTTGCTGCCGCAGGACGCCGTCGTGCTCGACCATCTCGGCGACGGGCTGTGGCGCGTGGGCCGCCAGCTCGAAGCGACGTTCCAATGGAAGCGCGCGCTCGACAACAATCCCGAGCCCGAACTCAAACTCGAAATCGAAAAGAAACTGCGCGGCGGCCTGCCCCCGCTCGCCCCCGGCGCTACGCGCTGAGCGCCAGCAGCAGGCCCACGCCGGCCAGCACCAGCGCCAAACCGGCGGCTTCGCGCAAGGCGAGGCGCTGGGCGAAGACGCGGCGGCCGACGAAAAACGCGTACAGCATTTCGACGAGGCCCAACGTGCGCACGAGGGCTGCCGAGGCCAGCGAAAACGCCGTGAACCAGCCGGCAGAGGCCAACGCACCCATCAACCCCGCAAACAGCGACGGTCGCCATGCGGCGACCACGCGGGCCAGCACGTCGCGGTCGCGCACGGCGAGATAGGCCGAACCTGCGGCTGCCTGCAGCCCGAGCGCAAGGGCGAGAGCGGTCAAAGCGGCGATCCAGAATTGCGGTTCGTCGAGTGCGAGGATGCCGCCGCGGTAGCACACGGCCGACAGCGCAAAGAAAGCGCCTGCCGCCACGCCGAAGGCAGCCGCGCGCCAATCCCCGCCTTTGGCCGCCCACGGATTGCCCGACAGCACCATCACGCCCAGCGTGGCGAGCGCGATCGCGGCAAAGCCCGCGAGCCCGACCGGCTCTTGCAGCACGGCAGCCGCGAAAATCGCGACCTGCACGGGTTCGGTTTTCGTGAACGCGATCGACACGGCAAAAGCCTGCGTGCGCATGGCCGCCAGCATCGCGGCGGTCGCCAAGATCTGCGTCAAAGCACCCGCCGCAATCCAACCGAGCGCCGAAACGTCAGGCAGTGGCGGCGCGCGCCCGGCAAGGAAGCAGGCGACCGCCAGCATCGCAAGCGCAAACGGAAAGCCGTAGAGAAAACGCACATGCGTGGCACCCACTGTGCCGAGGCTCGCGGTCAAATGCCGCTGCATGGCGTTGCGCGCGGTCTGTGCGGCGGCGGCGGCGAGCGTGGCCGGAATCCAAAGCCAAGAAAGATCGTCCATCGCCCGACCTTAACGCGCGCGGCCTTGATTGCGAGGCGATATTTCCGCCGTTATTGGCTCGATGCTATGGCGGCGGCGCCGCGCATCGGCACGACAAGCGTGCGCAGGAAGGCAGGCTGCGTGCCGGGTGCCGCAGGCGTCGATGCCGGCGTCGCGCCGGGCGCAGCGGCCGGTGCAATAGGCAGCGTGATCGCTGCCGGGCGCGGTTGTACGGGGCTCGGTTGCTGAGGCCGCTGGGCAGGGGCTGCTTGCGCGAACATGGCGGGTTGGACCAGCGTCCAATCGGCCGTGCGGCGCTCAAGTTCGGCCGCCAGCATCTCGACCTCGCCCATTTGCGTTTCGCCGGGCAGCGGATCGCGGCCGATCGAAACGCCCACGGCACCGGCCGCGTTCTGCACCTCGATGAACGCCGCATCGCGCCGGTAGCTTGCGAACAGGCGGCCGAAGCCGCGCTGCAGAATATCGAGCTCGCGCGCAAGGCCCGTGCGGCCAGCCCCCGCTTCGGCTGCGAGCGCGTTTTCGAGATCGGCCGCGCGCGCCGCCAAATCGTAGTCCACGCGCGCCAGCCGATAGCGGCGGGCCGCAATATTGACCTGCGCCAGCACGATCATGCTGACCGACAGGCGACGCAGTTCGCCGACCTGTTCCTGCGCTTCGGCCGCCCGGATGCTCGCGGGCCCCGAAATCAGGTTGAGCAGATTCCAAGTGAGCCGCAGGCCCGCTTCGGCCCATTCGTGGTTCACGATGTACTGGTTTGAATCGCGATTGAGCGAACCGCTGATTTCGAGGCCCGGCAGCATGCGCAGCATCGCTTTGCGCGTTTCGTCGCGGTTGATGCGCTTTGTATAGTCTTCCTCGCGCAGCTCGGGCCGCTCGACGAGTGCGGTGCGCTCGAGCGCTTCGAGATCCTCGATGCTTTGCAGCGGCACGTTGGTGTCGAACCCGATGGGAGCCGCCAACACGAGCGTGCGCCGGAAGCTCACATTCATGAGGGCTGCAAGCTCGGCGCGCGCGGACTCGATTTCGCGGCGCAGCAGCTGGGCCTGTTGCATCATGTCGACGAGCTGACGCTTGAACTGGGCTTCGTTGACCGTCGGGCGCGCGCGCTCGCTTTCGACCGCCAGCCACGCGCGCTGCACGCGCGCTTCGAGCGCCTCGACCTCGGGCAGCAGCATCTGCGCGTTGAGCGCGCGCCAGTAGGCGCCGCGTACGTCGTTCATGATCGTCTGCACGGCCTTGCGGCGGCGCTCGCCGGCTACGAGCACGAGGTTCGATTGTTGGCGCGCGCGCATGTAGCCGACGCCGAAATCGAGCACGTTCCAGCTCGTGCCGAGCGAAGCGATCGAACGGAAACGGTCGGTCGAAATCGACGGCGACGACACCGAACCGCTCGACGGCGTGTATCCCGTGGCTTCGTAGTTGTTCGAGCGCAGCGAATAGCCGGCCGAGGCCGCCATCTGCGGCAGCATGCCGTAGGCCGCGACGTCGTTGAGGCGCATCGCGACCGCCTCTTCCATCATGCGCGTGCGGCGGTCGAGATTGTAGCGCAACGCATAGGCTTGCGCCGTGTAGAGCGTCAGCGGCCGCTCGAGTTCGACCGCCGCCGGAAACAACGCGGCGAGATCCGTTTGCGCGCGCTGTGTGCGTTCGGCGGCCGTCGTCGGCGGCTGCTTGACCGCACAGCCGCTTGCAAGCAGAGCTGCGGCAAGCACGCCGACTTTCGCCGATGTCGAAAAAACAAACCGTCTGTGCACGCGACTGCCTCGAGATCCTTGTTTGTCGAACGGTCCGACCGGACCGGTTGCTTCAGTTCGTCGGCGCAGGTGCCGGCCCTGCGGGCGGGCCGCCCGGTGTGCCGCCCAAACCGCCGCCGCCTGGCGCGCCGCCCAGACCGCCGCCGCCGGCAGGACCGCCGCCGCCGGCAGGACCGCCGCCAGGTGCACCGCCCCCGGGAGCACCGCCAAAGCCGCCGCTGCCCGGCGGGCCGCCTAAGCCGCCGCCGCCAGGTGCACCACCAAGACCACCACCGCCCGGCGGACCGCCCAAGCCGCCGCCACCGGGTGCGCCGCCCAGACCACCGCCCGGCGCACCGAGTCCACCGCCAGGCGCGCCAAGTCCGCCACCGAGGCCGCCACCCGGGCCGCCCAAACCACCACCCGGACCACCGATTCCACCGCCCGGGCCGCCTAAACCGCCGCCGGGACCGCCAAGTCCGCCGCCAGGGCCACCCAAGCCACCGCCCGGACCACCAAGGCCACCGCCTGGGCCGCCCAAACCGCCGCCGGGTCCACCCAAACCGCCCCCTGGGCCGCCCAAACCGCCGCCAGGTGCGCCTATTCCGCCGCCAGGGCCACCGGGACCGCCGCCCGGGCCACCGGGCGCACCGCCGAGACCGGGCGGACCGCCGCCAAGACCGGGAGCGCCGCCAAGACCGGGGGCGCCGCCGCCGACGCCAGGCGGGCCACCACCCAAACCAGGCGGACCGCCGCCAATTCCAGGTGGACCGCCGCCGATTCCGGGCGGGCCACCACCCAAACCGGGCGGGCCGCCGCCAATGCCGGGAGGACCGCCGCCGGGCGGGCCGCCAAAACCGCCGGGTGCACCGCCGGGTCCCGGCGGGCGCGGGGGTGGGCCACCGGGGGGCGGTGCGCCGCCGGGCGGACCGCCACTCGGCGGGCCACCGCTCGGCGGCGGGGGCGGACCGCCCGAAGGCGGGGCTTGGGCATAAAGCGTGCCCGCAGCGATCAGAACCAGAGCCGTCGTCGCAGCCAGAAGTGCGCGCGTGCGCATGGCGAATCCCCCCAACGCGGGTCGATGCAAAATGCAAAGCTTCGTAAAATGTAATCCCGGTCTGAAATATTGTCTCGGGATAAATGCCTGACTCGCTCGAAAGCGGTCAGAATTCCCGCAACGGCGTGTGTCAGCCGCCGCGCGTCAGCACGAACAGGCCTTGTTCGCCGAGCAGGTTGGCCAAGCGCCCGGGCGCCTGCAGGCCTTTGGGGCGGCCAACGGAGTCGAGCACCATGGCTTGCTCGATCGTGACGTCGAGTGCGCGGCACAGATCGACGAAATCGTCGAGCGTGCAGAGGTGGATATTCGGCGTTTCGTACCAAGCCGAGGTCAGCGTGCCGGTGACCGGCATCTTGCCCCCGAACAGCAGGCGCAGCCGCACATGCCAGACGCCGAAATTGGGAAACGACACGATCGCGCGGCGCGAGATGCGCACAAGATGCTCGAGCACCGCCTTGGGATCCCACGTCGCCTGCAAAGTCTGCGACAGGATCGCGTAGTCGAAACCGCGCGTGGGGTAGTCTTTGAGGTCGGTGTCGGCGTCGCCCTGCACGACCGACAGGCCTTGCGCCACGCACGCATTGACGCCCGCCTGGCTGATCTCGATGCCGCGCGCATCGACGTTTTTTTCGTGCGCGAGATAGTCGAGCAAAGCGCCGTCGCCGCAGCCGATGTCGAGCACGCGGCTGCCCGGCTCGATCATCTCGGCGATCGCCTGCAGATCGACGCGGATCGAGGCGCGCGGGCGCCCCTGTGCGGCCAACGGCAAAGGTCCGGTCATTTGAATTTCAGACCCCGATGTTCGGCCGCCCCGTTGAGGAAACCGCCGAGCACGGCATGGAACTCCGGCTCGTCGAGCAGGAACGCGTCGTGGCCCTTGTCGGAGACGATCTCGACGAACGAGACATTGGCCGCCGCGGCATTAAGCGCATGCACAAGGGCACGGCTTTCGGACGTCGGGAACAGCCAGTCGGACGTGAAGCTCACCACGCAAAAGCGCGTCTTCGTGCCTTCGAAAGCCGCGGCAAGGCTGCCGCCATGCTCGGCCTGCAGATCGAAATAATCCATCGCGCGCGTGATGTAGAGATAGGAATTGGCATCGAAGCGATCGACGAAGGTCGAGCCTTGATGGCGCAGATAGCTCTCGACCTGGAAATCGGCGTCGAAGCCGTAGGAGAGCTGCGCGCGGTCCTGCAGCTTGCGGCCGAATTTGCGATGGAGCGCCGTCTCGGACAGGTACGTGATGTGCGCAGCCATGCGCGCCACGGCGAGGCCGCGCTGCGGCTGCGTGCCGGCGGCCTGGTAAGCCCCGCCGTTCCATTGCGGATCGGCCATGATCGCCTGGCGGCCGACTTCGTGGAACGCGATGTTCTGCGCCGAATGGCGATAGGACGTGGCGACGGGGACGGCCGCAAAGACGCGCTCGGGATAGGCCGAGCACCATTCCAGCACCTGCATGCCGCCCATCGAGCCGCCGATCACGCAGAACAGTTTGTCGATGCCGAGATGGTCGATCAGGCGCGCTTGCGCCTTGACCATGTCGCCGATCGTGATGACCGGAAAAGCGAGACCGTAAGGCTGGCCGGTGGCCGGATCGAGATCCTTGGGGCCCGTGGTGCCCATGCAGCCGCCGAGCACGTTCGCGCACACGATGAAGTAGCGGTCCGTGTCGAGCAACTTGCCCGGCCCGACGATCGCCTCCCACCAGCCAGGCTTGCCGGTGACGGGATGGCGGTCGGCCACGAAATGGTCGCCGGTCAATGCGTGGCAAACCAGAATGCCGTTCGATTTCTCGGCATTCAGCGTACCGTAGGTCTGGTAGGCGACTGTCACGGGCCCAAGCTCGACGCCGGAATCGAGGCGCAAGGGATCGCTTGCCGGAATCACGAAGCGTTTGCCGGTGAACGACGCTGCAGCACTGTCGAGGGTCGTGATGCTGGGATGTGCGGTCAAGGGTTCGGTGCCAAGGGATCGGGGGAACAAAGCGGGCGAAACATGGGCCAAGCGGCAGGCGGATTCAAGCGCTTGCTGCGGCAGAGGCGTGCTGGGGGTGCAAGGGGGCAATTGTATTGCGCGGTGCGACGGCGCTGGGCTATGGCTTGTGCGCCCATCATGACCCAATTCCGATGACCCGCTTCCGATGACTCAGGCGCCTGCTTCGCTCGCCGACCTGCGCCGTCGCCTCGATGCGATCGACGACCGCCTCCTCGACCAGCTCATGGAGCGCGCGCGCGTGATGGAAGACGTGCGCGCCGCCAAAGCCGCCGATGCCAAAGCTGCCGATGAGGGGCCGAGCCCGCGCCTCGCACGGCCCGGGCGCGAATTGGCGATCCTGCGCCGGCTTGTGGCGCGCATCCAAGGCCCGCTGCCGCCGGGCCTAGTGGTTCGGCTGTGGCGCGACATCATGACGAGCTTCACGCGCCTGCAAGGCGCTTTTTCGGTGGTGGTCCTCGACACGCCGTCCGCCGAGCGCGCCAAACCGCCCGCACAGCTGATGGGCTTGGCACGCCGCCATTACGGCCAAGCCACACCGCTTTTGACCGCAAGCTCGCCCGCCCAGCTGATTGCGCGCCTCGACGATGGGCGCGCGCAATTGGGCCTTTTGCCCACGCCCGAAGACACGCCCGATCTCAATTGGTGGCGCAATCTGGCGCCCGGCGGCCTGCAGGTGCTGGCCCGCTTGCCGATCGACGGGCGCGAAACACAGCCCGGCGCGTTTGTTGTCGGGCGCCAGAATTTCGAAGAATCGGGTGCCGATCGCGGCCTGCTCGCGGTCGCACCCGACATCGAAGCAAGCCGCGCCAAGCTTGTGCGGATGCTGACCGATGCGGGCTTGAGCCCGGTCGGCATCATCGCCGAAACGCCGGTCGGCGGCCGGCCGCTGTTCTTGATCGTCAACGAGGCTTATGTCGCCCCCGGCGACGCAAGGCTCGCGAATTTGGCCGGCGCAGGCGTGCGCACGAGTGTCGCGGGCGGCTACGGCGTGCCGCTCGACCTGGCCTTGGACCAGCCTTTGAAGGGAGTTCCTGCATGACGTCGCCTGTGCCGCGCCCCGGCATTCTCGAGATCAAGCCCTATGTCGGCGGCAAGTCGAGCGCGGCGGGATCGCAGAAGCCGATCAAACTCTCCTCGAACGAAGGCGCACTCGGGCCGTCGCCCAAAGCCATTGCCGCCGCCGCAGCAGCAGCGGCCGAAATGCACCGCTATCCCGACAGCCAATCGACCGCCTTGCGGGCGGCCATCGGCAAGCGCTTTTCGCTCGATCCCGCGCGCATCGTGTGCGGCTCGGGCTCGGACGAGCTGATTGCATTGCTCGTCAAAGCCTATGCCGGGCCCGGCGACGAGGTGCTCTACAGCCAATACGGCTTCACGATGTACCCGATCTCCGCGCTTACCGTGGGGGCGACGCCCGTCTGGGCGCCCGAGCAGGGCTATCGCACCGACATCGACGCGCTGATCGCCAAGGCGGGGCCGAAGACCAAAATCTGTTTCCTTGCCAATCCCAACAACCCGACCGGCTCCTACGTGACGGGTGCCGACATCAAGCGCCTGCGCGACCGCCTGCCGCCGCACACGCTGCTGGTGATCGATGCGGCCTATGCCGAATATGTGAGCCGCAACGACTATTCGGCCGGCGTCGAGACCGTGGACGGCAGCGACAATACGGTGATGCTGCGAACCTTCTCGAAGATGTTTGCACTCGGCGGCATGCGTCTGGGCTGGGCCTATTGCCCGCCCGCGATCGTGGACGTGCTCGACCGCGTGCGCGGCCCCTTCAATGTGGGTGCTGCCGCGCAGGCCGCCGGCGTTGCGGCCCTCGAAGATCTCGCCTTCCAGGACCGGGTGCGCGCGCACAACGACCGCGTGCTGCCGTGGTTCGTGGGCGAATGCGAAAAGCTCGGCCTTTCGACATTGCCCTCGGTCGGCAATTTCGTGATGGTGCGCTTCCCCGATGCGCCTGCGAAAAGCGCGGCGGCGGCCAACGAGTTTCTGATGGCGCGTGCGATCATTCCGCGTGCGGTCGCCAATTACGGCCTGCCGGAATTCCTGCGCTTCACGATCGGCACCGACGAAGAAATGAAAGCCGTCGTCGCGGCACTCGGCGAGTTCCTCAAGTGAGACCCGTCGTCGGCACGCTGGCGATCATCGGCTGCGGGCTGATCGGCTCGTCGATCGCGCGCGCGGCGCGGCGCGGCAATGCCGCTGCGCGCATCGTTGTGTGCGATGCCGATGCGGGTGCGCGCCGCGCAATCGCCAAGCTCGGTTTTGCCGACGCGATCGTGGCCTCGCCCGCGAAGGCCGTGGCCAAAGCCGACATGGTCGTGCTGTGCACGCCGATGTCGACCTATGCTGCGATCGGACGCGCGATCGGCTCCAAGCTCAAAGCCGGCGCAGTTCTCACCGACGCGGGCTCGGTCAAGCGGGCCGCACAAGATCGCCTCGCACCGTTCGTGCCGCGCGGCGTGCATCTTGTTCCGGCCCATCCTGTCGCGGGGACCGAGAATTCGGGGCCCGAAGCAGGCTTTGCCGAATTGTTCGACGGGCGCTGGTGCATCGTGACGCCGGTCGCGGGCACGCCCAAACTGGCGACCAAAAAGGTCGAGGCCTTGTGGACGCGCCTCGGCAGCAAAGTTGCCGTGATGACGCCCGAGCACCACGACCGCGTGCTCGCCATCACGAGCCACGTGCCGCATCTGATCGCCTACACGATCGTTAACACGGCGAGCGACCTCGAAGGTACTTTGCGCGCCGAAGTGATCCGCTATTCGGCCTCGGGCTTCCGCGATTTCACGCGCGTGGCCGCCTCGAGCCCGGTCATGTGGCGCGACATCTTCCTCGCCAACAAAGACGCCGTGCTCGAAATGCTGGGCCGTCTCTACGAAGACATCGCGCTGCTGCAGAAGGCGATCCGCCACGACGAGGGCGACACGCTGGAGCGGCTGTTCGCCAAGGCGCGCCACATCAGGCGCAGCGTCGTCGCCGCCAAGCAGGACTAGCTAGAGGCGTACATAGCGCAGGATCGTCGCCTTGCGCCCTTGCAGGCGCGCTTTGGCGGCGTAACGCGTTTCGATGGCGTCTTGCGGATAGAGGCGCCAATCGTCGGCGGTGCGCGCGGTCCACGCAAACGCCGGATGCGCCTTCATCGCGACGAGCATCCACAGTAGATAGGGCTCGTCGTCGGTCGCAAGGCGCAGCTCGGCCCCCGGCTTCAAGAGCCGTGCCGCTTCGTCGAGGAACGGCGGCGCGATCAAACGGCGCTTGTGGTGGCGCTGCTTGGGCCACGGATCGGGATGGAGCACGAACATCTTTTCGAGCGACGCGTCGGGCAAACCGGCGAACAGATCGCGCGCGTCGCCCTGATAGACCCGCACGTTCGTGAGGTTGCGCTGCTCGAGATGGCGCACGGCGGCGACCACGCCGTTCACGAACGGCTCAGCGCCGATCAACGCGACGTCGGGATTGTTAGCGGCCTGGTGGGCCAAATGTTCGCCGCCGCCGAATCCGATTTCGAACCACAAAGCGCGCGGCACGAAGCCGAACAAGGCGGGGATATCGAGCTTGCTGTCGGCGCGGATTTCGTAGGCCGGCAAGGCCCGGTCGATCAGACCCTTTTGGCTCGGCTTGAGCTTGCGCCCGTGCCGCCGGCCGTAGGAATGCACAAGGCGCCGGGGTTCGCCCGGCGCCTTGTCGTTTCCGTCGCGATCCGCTTCGTCGATCAACGCGCGCCGAACGCCTTGCGCAGATCCTTGACGAGGTCGGTCTTTTCCCACGAGAAGCCGCCGTCCTTTTCGGGCGCGCGGCCGAAATGGCCGTACGACGACGTGCGGCGATAGATCGGCTTGTTGAGGCCCAGATGCTCGCGAATGCCGCGCGGCGTCAGGTTCACAAGCTCCTGCAGCACCTTCGAGAGCTTGGCTTCGTCCACCTGGCTGGTGCCGTCGGTGTCGACATAGACCGACAGCGGCTTCGCCACGCCGATCGCGTAGGAGAGCTGGATCGTGCAGCGGTCGGCAAGACCGGCAGCGACCACGTTCTTGGCGAGATAGCGCGCGACATAGGCGGCCGAACGGTCGACCTTCGTCGGGTCCTTGCCCGAGAAGGCGCCGCCGCCGTGCGGAGCCGCACCGCCGTAGGTGTCGACGATGATCTTGCGGCCCGTGAGGCCGCAATCGCCGTCCGGACCGCCGATCACGAAGTTGCCGGTCGGGTTCACGTAGAACTCGTTCTCCGGAATCTTCCAGCCCTTGGGCAGAACGGCCTGCACATAGGGGCGCACGATTTCGCGCACGTCGTCCTGGTCGACCTTGGCCGAATGCTGCGTCGAGACGACGATGGCCGTCGCTTCGACCGGCTTGCCGTTGACGTAGCGCAGCGTGACCTGGCTCTTGGCGTCGGGCTCGAGATACTTCTCTTTGCCCGAATGGCGCGCTTCGGCCATCAGGCGCAGGATGTTGTGCGAGTACTGCAACGGGGCCGGCATCAGTTCCGGCGTTTCGTTCGTGGCGTAGCCGAACATGATGCCCTGGTCGCCGGCACCTTCGTCCTTGTTGCCCTTGGCGTCCACGCCCATGGCGATGTCGGCCGACTGGCCGTGCAGATGGACCTGCACCTTGGCCTTCTTCCAGTGGAAGCCCTTCTGCTCGTAGCCGATCTCGCGCACGGCGCCGCGCGCAAGCTTCTCGATCACGTCGGCATTGACCTTGCCGCCCTTCAGCATCGGCGCCTTGGGACCGCACTTCTTCGCATCGAGGCGGACTTCGCCCGCAATCACGATGCGGTTGGTCGTCACCAGCGTTTCGCACGCCACGCGCGCGTAGGGGTCGAGACCCAGGAACGCATCGACGACCGCGTCGGAGATGCGGTCGGACACCTTGTCCGGGTGGCCTTCGGAAACGGATTCGCTGGTGAAAACAAACTCGCCCTTGCGCATGGGCTTTCCTCCGAAATGGGATCAGGGATCAGAACGTTCGAGCGGCCGACAACGCGCGCGACTCGGAAGCTATTTCCCGAACCGAACGCGAAAACTGCGGTCTTTTGGCAAGGATCGTCCGGCGCGTCAACAGACAAGCGGCCCGCAAGCTGGTGCCGCCCCCGGGATCGCAGCCGAATCGCGTCTATTTCGCGTTTTTCTTGGCTTTGTTGGTCGAGCCGACCGGCCGGCCGCGGCGCGGGCGTGCCAAAGCCGTCGGGCTGTTGCCGCCGATCGCGCGGATGGCACTGACCATGTTCTGGCGCAGCTTGCGGTCTTCGATATCGTAATAGGCGCGCACGAGCTCGATCGTTTCGCGCCGCACGAGCGGGTCGATCTGGTAGGTCGGCACGCGCCCGTCGGCGAGACCCTGGATGTGCTTGCGGCCATAGGCGGCGACGGCGCTCGGCATCTCGTCGAAGAAATACTGCACGTTCGTATCGAGGGCGCGTGCTGCTTCGTAGAGGCGCGAGGCCGACATGCGGTTGGCGCCGCGCTCGTTCTTCTGGATCTGCTGGAACGTCACGCCGAGCAGGCGGCCCACTTCCTGCTGCGACAGACCCAGGATCGTGCGGCGCTCGCGCAGCCGGTTCCCGACATGCACGTCGATCGGATTCGCGCCCGGCGACGCGCGCTTGCGCCGACCGCGCGCCGCTGCTGCAGTCGGTTTCTTCTTTTCGGCCATTGCTCAACTCTCCCGTCGCGGAACTGGACTCGTCGTCGGACTACATTTGTAGTTACTGCGAACATCGCGCGCAATCGAAGTCCTTGGCGACAAAAAACTCACCTCGTCGCCACGTTGCGGCGCCGCAGCCATCCGGCCAGCGCGCCGAAGATCGCCGCCAGCGCGACGATCGGCACGCTGCGCGCACGCGCATAGGGCGTTGCCGAAAGGGCCGGCGGCAAGCCGGCATCGAGCACGCCGCGCACGCCCAGGCCGAGTTTCGCCACCGGACGGCCGTAGCCGTCGATGACCGCCGAGATGCCGCCGCCCGCAGCCCGGATCACGGGCAATCCCTCCTCGACGGCGCGGAGCCTTGTGGCCGCAAAATGCTGGTGCGGGCCGCTCGATTGCCCGAACCACGAATCGTTGGTCAGGTTCAGCAGCATATTCGGGCGCGGGCCTTCGGGCACGACGTTGCCGGGAAAAATGATCTCGTAGCAGATCAGCGGACTTGCGACCGGCAAGCCGCTTATCGCCAGCAGCTGCGGCCCGGGCCCGGCGCTGAAATCGACGCCGCCGGGCACGATGCGCTCGAACGGCAACCACTCGCGCAGCGGCACGTATTCGCCGAACGGCACCAGATGGAATTTGTCGAAGGTGGCGCTCAGCGTGCCGTCGGGTGCCATCGCATGCAGCGAATTCCATGCGTAAAAGGTCCCGTCTGCGTCGCGTGCGAATCGCGGGGCACCCGTCACCAGCATGCCGCCCGACGGCACGGCTGCGGCCACTTGCGCGCGCCGTGCCGCCAAGGAAGGCGTATCGCCCCAAATCGGAAACGCGGTCGCCGTCTCCGACCAGATCACGTGCGTGGCGGCGGCGAACCCGTCGCTGCGCGTGAGGGCGATCAGCTCCTCGAGGTTGCGCTCGCGCGCTTCCGGATCCCATTTGAGCGCCTGCGGCACGTTGGGCTGCACGATGCGCAGGCGAATGTCGGGCAGCACTGCATCGTCGCTCTGCGCCAAACGATAGACGCCAGCGCCCCACGCGAGCGCCAGCATCGCAACACTCGCTGCCGCCGGCTGCCAACTGCCGCGCGCCAAAGCGGCGGGCAATGCAAATACGAGGACGCCGATACCCGACAGGCCGTACGCACCGAACAAGGCAGCACTTTGCGCCAGCGCGTCGTTCGCCAGCCAAGCGGTCGCAACGAGGTTCCACGGAAAGCCGGTCAGCACGTGGCCGCGCGCGATCTCGGCCAGCATCCAGAACAGCGCCAATCCAAACGGTGCCGCCAAGCCCGACAATTTGGCCGCCCGCACGCACGCGGCTGCCGCACCGACGAAGACGCCGAGGACCGCGCCCAAACCCAGCACGGCAAACGGGATCAGCCAGCCCACACGCCACCATTCGATCATCAGCGCGTTGGCGATCCAATAGAGGCCGACCGCAAAATGCCCGAGCCCGAACAGCCAGCCGATCCAGAAGGCGCTGCGCACGCGGCTGCCTTCGAGCATCCACACAAGGCCGACAAACGCCACGAACCCGAGCGGAAACATATAAAGCGGCGGCAAGATGCCCGCGCCCACGACGCCGAGCCCGATCGCGGCGGCCGCGCGCCGTCGCCCGGAAAGACGGCCAAGGGCCTCGGCGACCGAACCCAGATCCAAAATTCCCATCGCGTCAGCCGGCCGGCTCGTCCGACGCACCGCGCGGCTCGATTCGGCGCGCTTTGAGTTTTTTGATGCGCCGCGGATCGGCGTCGATGATTTCGAACTCGCAGCCCGCGGGATGGCGAATGATCTCGCCGCGGCCCGGCACGCGGCCCGCGACCGACACGACCGCCCCGCCGACCGTGTCCACGTCGGCCGCACGCTCGGCATCGTCGAGTGCGATGCCGGTCTGCGTCTGGAATTCGTCGATCGGCAGACGCGCATCGACTTGCCACAGCCCGTCGGCGGTCTTGGCGAGCAGGGGACCGTCTTCCACGTCGTGCTCGTCTTCGATGTCGCCGACGATCGCTTCGACGACGTCTTCGATCGTCACGAGTCCGTCGATGCCGCCGTATTCGTCGACGACGAGCGCCAGATGCGTGCGGCTTTTGCGCATCTCGAGCAGCAGATCGAGCACGCGCATCGACGGGGCCACGAACAGCACCTTGCGCAGCACGTCGGCGAGATTGAACGCCTCGCCGGACTGTTTGACGCGCAGCACGTCTTTCACGTGCACGAAACCCTGCACCTCGTCGAGCGAGCCGCGGAACACGGGCACGCGGCTGTGCGCCTCGCGCACCAGGAAGGCGACGAGCTCTTCGAGCGCAATGCCGTAGTCGACCGCGACGATGTCGGCGCGCGGCACCATCACGTCTTCGGCCGTCACCTCGCGCAGGCGCAGCACGTTGGCAAGAATGGCGCGCTCGGCCGCCCCCATCGGTTCGGCGGGCGCTTCGCCCTCTTCGATGATTTCTTCGATCGTGTCGCGCAGCTGCTCTTCGGCCGCCCGCCCGCGCGGGCGCAGCATGTCGCGCAAGCGTTCGCGCAGACGGTCGGCAAAACTATGGACGTCGTCGTTCATGCGGCTTTCCTGGCACCGTAGGGATCGGGCAGGCCGAGGCGGCGCAGCACGCGGCGTTCGCGCGCTTCCATCGCAAACGCATCTTCCGCCGTTTCGTGGTCGAAGCCGCGAAGATGCAGCGTGCCGTGCACGACGAGATGGCGCACATGGCGCGCGAAAGATTTGTGCTGCTGGCGCGCTTCGCGCCGGCACGTTTCGTAAGCCAGCGCCACATCGCCCGCACCTTGGCTGGCGGCAAAGGACAAAACATTCGTCGGCTTGTCGAGCCCGCGAAAATCGCGATTGAGTTCGCGCAGCATTGCGTCGTCCCCAAGGGCAATGGCGATGGGACCGCCCGAAAAACTTTCGAGCGCCGCCACGGCCGCCTGTCGCACCACGGCCTCAGTGCGGGCAAGCGAACGCCGCCAGCGCGGATCCAGCACGGCAATGCGAATGTCGGCGTTCATTTTTTCGCGCCGTCGCGTGCGTCATACGCATCGACGATGCGCCCGACCAGCGGATGGCGCACGACGTCCTGGTTGAGGAAACGCACGGTGCCGATACCTTGCACGCCTTCGAGCGCTTCGAGCGCATCGGCGAGACCCGAGCGTGTGCCCGGCGGCAGATCGACCTGGCTCAAGTCGCCGGTCACGACCATGCGGCTGCCTTCGCCCAGGCGCGTCAGAAACATCTTCATCTGCATGGCAGTGGTGTTCTGCGCCTCGTCCAGAATCGCAAAGGCATTGGCGAGCGTGCGGCCGCGCATGAAGGCAAGCGGGGCGATTTCGATTTCGCCGGTCGCCAAGCGCTTGGTCACCTGCTCGCCGGGCAGCATGTCGTAGAGCGCGTCGTAGAGCGGGCGCAGATACGGATCGACCTTCTCGCGCATGTCGCCGGGCAGGAATCCCAGACGTTCGCCCGCCTCGACAGCCGGGCGCGACAGGATGATTCGGTCGACTTTGCCCGAGGTCAGCGCATCGACCGCCATCGCGACGGCAAGATAGGTTTTTCCCGTGCCCGCAGGCCCAACGCCGAACACCAGCTCGTTGAGCTTGAGGGCTTTGAGATAAGCGCCCTGGTTGGCCGTGCGTGGGGCCACACGGCGCTTGCGCGTGGTGATCGCGAGGCCCTCGGCGCCGAAAAGATCGAGCCCCCCCTCGCTGCTGCGCGGCTGCGACAGACGCACGGCGGCTTCGACTTCGCCCAGATCCACGTTCATCCCCTTGCGCAGTTTGGCGTAGACGGCATTGAGCGCGTCGCGCGCGGCTTCGGTCGCCGAATGCGGACCTTGAATGCGCACTTGGTTGCCGCGCGACACGATGGCGACGCCCAGCATTTGTTCGATGCGCGCCAGATGCCGATCGTGCTCGCCGAACAGGGGCGACAGCAGCGACGTATCGTCGAATGCCAGCACGATGGGAGCGCTCACGCCGACCGCCTTTCCGCCGAATCGAATCGCGTATCGCAGATTTCGCCGGCCAAGGAGTTTGGCGCCAGCGCCAATATGCGCGTTTCCAGAATTTGGCCGGCCGCCGCATTGGACGCATGCGCGTGCACGGGCTGCAGCCACGGCGTTTTGCCGACGAGCTGGCCCGCGTGGCGGCCTTCGCGCGCATAGAGCACCGGCACGGTTTTGCCGATCAGCGCGCGGTTGAACGCATCCTGCTGATCGCGCAGCAGCGCCTGCAAACGCTGCAGCCGCGCGTCCTGCACGGCCTCTGGCACTTGGGCGGCGATGAGAGCGGCGGGCGTGCCGGGGCGCGGCGAATACTTGAACGAATAGGCGGCAGCAAAGCCGATTTCTGCAACGAGCGCCATCGTCGCTTCGAAATCCGCGTCGGTTTCGCCCGGGAAGCCGACGATGAAATCGCTCGACAGCGCAATGTCGGGGCGGGCGCTGCGCAAGCGGCGCACGAGATCGCGATATTGTTCGGCCGTATGGCCGCGATTCATTGCATCGAGAATGCGGTCCGAGCCGGACTGCACGGGCAGATGCACATACGGCATCACGGCCGGCGTATCGGCGTGTGCCGCGATCAGATCGGCGTCCATGTCGCGCGGATGCGACGTGGTGTAGCGCAGCCGCTTGAGCCCGTCGATGCGCGAAAGGCGACGCATCAAAGCGCCCAGCCCGATCTCGGCGCCGGTCTCGTCGCGGCCGTGATAGGCGTTCACATTCTGCCCCAGCAGCGTAAGTTCGACGGCCCCGTTGGCGACAAGTGCGCGCGCTTCGGCCTCGACCGAGGCGGGCTCGCGCGAATACTCGGCCCCGCGCGTGTAAGGAACCACGCAGAAGGTGCAGAATTTGTCGCAGCCTTCCTGCACCGTCAAAAACGCCGAAACACCCTGCGCGGTCGCAGGGGCGGGCAAATGGTCGAATTTCACATCGACCGGAAAATCTGTGTCGAGGGCAGTACCGGCGCCGCGCGCCGCGCGCGCCACAAGTTCGGGCAGGCGGTGATAGGCTTGCGGGCCCAGAACCACATCCACATAGGGGGCCCGCGCCAGAATGGCTTCGCCCTCGGCCTGAGCCACGCAGCCTGCGACCGCCAGCATCGTGCCGTCGCGGTCTTTGAGCGGTTTGAGGCGCCCCAGCTCCGAGAACACCTTCTCGGAGGCTTTTTCGCGGATATGGCAGGTGTTCAGAATGACGAGGTCCGCCCCTTCGGCCGAGTCGACGGGGCAAAAGCCGAGCGGCGCCAAGACATCCGCCATGCGGGCGGAGTCGTAGACGTTCATCTGGCAGCCATATGTTTTGATGTGGAGCTTTTTCACGCGCGCCGCAAATTCATGCCCGAGCCTATCATTGCCCGACAAGGCGCTTCAAGCGGCCACCGGACGGCCCGCATTGATTGCCGCCAGAGTTTGCGAAATGGTCGATTCGCAATGCTGGGACAAGGCCTTGCGCGATCCGGCAGCGGCAAGGCTGGTGGCCGGATGGAAGACGATTTCGATGCCGAGCTGGCCCAATCCGATCAGCCGCCAGAGATGCGGCAGCAATTCCATGTCGCCGTACCACGCCACCGCCGGGCGCAAGGCCCGGCACAGCGGCATACCGTCGAGCCGGGTATAGGCGATCGTGACCGGCTGCACGATCACACCCGCCCGATCGGCGGCGGCGAACAACGCGCTCTTGAAGGGCCGCGTTCGATTGCCGTCGCCAGTCGTGCCTTCGGCAAACAAGACGAGCGCGCCGCCCTGGGTCAGGCGCGTTTCGAGCGCCGATTTTTCGTCGGCCACGCGGTTGCGCTGGCGTCCGACAAAAACCGTGCGCTGGAGTTTGGCAAGCCAACCGAAAAACGGCCAGCCGGCGATTTCGGTTTTGGCGACGAAACTGACCTCGGCAAGTGCCGACAGGGCCACGATGTCGATATACGAGACATGGTTGGCCACGAACAACACCGGCCGGTCCGCAACCGGCGCACCGGTGGTTTTGATGGAGATGCCGAACAGGCGCGCGCAGCGTGCATGGTACCAGTGCGGCAACGCGCTCGCCGCCCGCCAATCGAGTGCGACGAACAAGGCCTGCAGCGGCATCAACGGCAGCGTCAAAGCGACATAGGCGGCCGCCCGGAACCCAGCCAACATGCGCGAGGCAATTTGGTCCAAGCCGATCAGTCCGCGCTCGAGGCGCCGACTTCGCGGCTGTAGTGCTTGAGATATTTGGATGTCACGGCATCGGTCACGACCTGGATGCAGACATCGATCGTATTGAATTCGTGGTCGATCACCGCGCCGTCGCCGACGAAACCGCCGACGCGCAGATAGCCTTTGATCAGCGGCGGCAAGGCCGCGATCACGGAGCGCGCATCGAAAGCACGCGCGGCATCCGCGTGCACGGCCTGGTCGGCCGGCATCAAATCCATCGACACGTAGCGCGCGGGCAGGGCGCGTGCCCGGATGCTTTCGGGCGCGAGATGGTTGTGGTGCAGATAGCCGAGCGCGCCGGCATGGGCAGCTACATCGGTGCCGGGCAGGCTTGCGCAGCCGAACAGGATCTTGACGTCGTGCGCGAAGACGTAGGCCGCAATGCCCTTCCACAGCAGCTGCATCGTCGGGCGGGTGCGGTGGGCGGCATCGACGCACGAGCGGCCGAGTTCGAGCAATTCGCCTTCGGCGGCCAGCATGCGCGAAATGTCGAACTCGCCGGCCGAATAGAAGCCGTGATGACGGTCGGCGACGGAGCGGCGCAGCAGCCGATAGGTGCCCACGATCGCGGCCGGGCCCGTGGCTTTGGCATGGTCGAGAACGAGCAGATGGTCGCAATATTCGTCGTAGCGATCGGCGTCGCGCTTGCGATCGGCGGCCGGCCCGGTCGGGCGTGCGCCCATTTCCTCGACAAAAACTTTGTAGCGCAGCGCTTGCGCCGCATCGATCTCGGCAGCCGTCTCGGCAAGCCGCACCTCGAGCGATCCCAAACGCAGCCCTGCGTCCGGGATGGCGGGGGCGGGAAACCCTGCGCCGGACACCAGCGCATCGAACATCGCGGCATGAGCGGTCATTGCGGGATTTCCTTTTTCTTCGCAAGCGCTGGGTCGTGTGCCGCCAACGGCACGCCGTAGAGTTCGAGACGGTGGCCGACCAGCTCGTAGCCGTGCTGGCGTGCCACTTCGCGCTGCAAGCGTTCGATTTCCTCGTTGTGGAACTCGATCACCGTGCCGCTTTTGATGTCGATCAGATGGTCGTGGTGTTCTTCAGGCGCTTCTTCGTAGCGCGAGCGGCCATCGCCGAAATCGAGACGCGCCAGAATGTTCGCTTCTTCGAATAGCTTGACGGTGCGGTAGACGGTGGCGATGGAAATGCGCGGATCGATGGCCGAGGCGCGGCGATAAACCTGCTCGACGTCCGGATGGTCGGTCGATTCGGCCAGAACCCGCGCGATCACGCGTCGTTGGCCGGTCATTTTCAGACCTTTTTCGACGCAAAGCTGCTCGATTCGCTGTGGCATCGCAACGTAGCTCCCATAGCCGTCAGGCATCGTAAAAGCGCCGCTCCTTTCCTTCTCGCCCTTGTGCCGCCAAGTGCCTGGATCTGCGCTTGCGACTCGAGGTGTCGTGAACTGAAGACGACGATGTACCCGAATTATATTGCGTCGCGATGACGGCGGTTAGTCTCCATTGCCGCCGCGCCGCCGTTTCGATTTGGTCCCCAAACCGAGATCGCGCGCCAACTGGCTGCGCTTCTTGGCATAATTCGGGGCGACCATGGGATATTCCGGCGGCAGGCCCCAGCGCTCGCGATATTGTTCGGGCGACATGTTGTAGGCCGATTTCAGATGCCTTTTCAGCATCTTGAGCTTCTTGCCGTCTTCCAGACAAACGATGAAATCGTTGGTCACAGACTTTTTGATCGCCACAGCCGGCTGCGGCCGCTCGACCGGAACGGCGCCCGTCTCGATCCCAGCAAGTGTTTGATAAGTCTGGCGGATAAGAGCCTGAAGTGCGTCGCCGTCAAGCGCGTTTTTGGCCGCGTGCGCAGCGACGATGCTGGCCGTCAACGTCAACAAATCGGCACTGCGCGGCGGTTCCGTTTTCATCTCGATTGCCACAAGAATCCCGTTGTTTTAGTGCATTTACTTGGTTCATGTAGGTATCCGCGCACCAAATCGCAAGTATTGCCAATTACCCAAGAGTTGCGGGTGCCGCCGACATCGTCAAAGCGGCGACAAAACGACCACCGCCGCGCGCATAATAGTTTGCCCGTCGCCCGACTTCGGCAAAACCGAGCCCAGTATAAAGGCGCTGGGCACCGCGATTGTCTTCGGCGACTTCAAGAAATACCGCCGTCACGCGCGGCACGCAGGCCGCGACCGCCCGCACCAGCGCGCGGCCCACCCCTTGGCGGCGATAGGGGCCAAGCACGCCGAGGCTCAAAAGCTCGGCTGCGTCGCCCGCAAGGCGGCCCAAGGCGAAGCCGACCGGCGCTTTGCCGTCGAACGCCATCAGCGCGTAGACGCCTGGCGAGCGCATCACGTCGGCCATTGCACTCGGGCCCCAGCCTTCGTCGAGACACTCGCAATGCAAAGCGGACAGCACGGCGCTGTAGGCGCGGTCGACCGGATGGACTTCGATCATTGGGCCTTCGGCACAGTGGTGGCGGGCGGATGGATATAGAGCGGCAGCAACGGTCCGCCGACTGGGTCGCTCGATTCGGCAAGGGCTGCAAGCGTGCGCGCATCGGGCAAGCTTTCGCCTGGATCAATGCGCGCGGCTTTCCCCAGGGCACGCAGGCGTTCGGCAAAGACCGCGGCGACATCGCCGCCGACCAGAAACGCGTCGCCGGTCGGCGCAAAATCCACGGGCTTGACGGCCCCCGGCACCTGCCCGTCGAGTTGGAAAAACGCTTCGGCGCGTTTGGAGTCGAACACAATCAAGCGCCGCTCCTGCGCGCCAGGCACGCCCATTTGAGCGGCGACCACGGCAAACGCATCGAAGCCGACGAGCCGCGCGCCGCTGGCTTGGGCAAAACCTTGGGCGGCGGCGATCCCGCCGCGCAGGCCCGTGAAATGGCCGGGCCCGCGCACGGTCGCAACGCACGCGATGGACGACGCGGCAAGACCGGCCTCGGCGAGAACATCCGCGACCATCGGCAGCAGGATTTCGGCATGGCCGCGTGCCGTGGCGACATGGCGCCACGCGCGCACTTGGCCGTCGACCCGCACACAGGCCGAAACAGCCGCAAAGCTCGTATCGAAGGCCAGAATATTCATGCTAGAACCGCGTCATGACTTTGGTGCCGATTGCCGCTCCGAATTTCGATGTCGATGTCGATCTGCGCTACGCGACGGCCGACAATTTCACGGGCAAGCCGGTCTATGCCAACGCCCAAGCCTGGTTGCACGCGGATGCCGCCAACGCACTCGCGCGCGCGATCGAATTGGCGGCTGGCCTCGGATTGCGCTTCAAGATTTTCGACGCGTTCCGCCCGTCCGAAGCGCAATGGGCCTTGTGGAACTTTCGTCCCGATCCCGACTTTCTGGCCGATCCGCGCCGCGGCTCGCCGCATTCGCGCGGCGTTGCGGTCGATCTCACGCTGATCGACGGGACAACGGGCGCGGAGCTCGACATGGGAACGGGCTTCGATGCGTTCACGACGCAATCCTACCATGGCGACACCACGGTCGGCCGCGACGCCCAACGCAATCGGCATATTCTGCTGGGCGTGATGTCGGCAGCCGGCTGGGATTTCTACAGGCGCGAATGGTGGCACTATCAGCTCTTCGATTCGAGACGCTATCCGGTTCTGTCCGACAGCGTGCTGGCGGCAGGGCAGGCGGGCGGCCTGATGGCGAAGCCTTAGCCTGCGAATCGGAGACAAGGCGAGCGTGAAACGGCTTACCGTCATCGTCAAAGGCTGGCCGCGCCTGTCGGAAACCTTCGTGGCGCAGGAGCTTGTCGGGCTCGAAGCGCTGGGCCTCGAACTCGATCTGTGGTCGCTGCGCCACCCGACCGACACGCGCCGCCATGCGCTGCATCTGCAGCTCAAAGCGCGCGTGCGCTATCTGCCGGAATATCTGCGGCAGGAACCGGGCCGCGTGCTGCGCGGGCTTGCCGCCGCCTTTCGCCGGCCGGGCTGGTGGGCCGCCTTTGGCACTTTCCTCAAAGATTGGCGGCGCGATCCCACGGCCAATCGCATACGCCGCTTCGGCCAGGCGTGCGTGCTGGCAGCCGAAATGGATCCGGCCACAGCCCATCTCTACGCGCATTTCATCCACACGCCCGGCTCGGTCGCGCGCTATGCGGCGATCTTGTGCGGGCTCAGCTGGTCGGCGTCCGCGCATGCCAAAGACATCTGGACCACGCCTGTCTGGGAAAAGGCCGAAAAACTGGCCGACATGGCCTGGTGCACGACCTGCACAGCCGCCGGGGCCGATCACCTGAATGCGCTGGTGCCGGGCAAGACGCATCTTGTTTATCACGGGCTCGATCTGGCGCGCTGGCCGGCACCAACCGAATCGCGGCCCAAGCGCGACGGGACGGACCAACGCGATCCCGTGCAGATCGTCTCGGTCGGCCGGCTGGTCGCCAAAAAAGGCTATGACGATCTGATCGCTGCCTTGGGCCTGCTCGACAAAAAAACGGCCTGGCGCCTTGTCCATATCGGCGGCGGGCCGCTCAAAGAAAGCCTAAAGGCGCAAGCCGCTTCCGCCGGCATCGCCGAGCGCATCGACTGGCGCGGTGCCCAAGACCAAACGGCCGTGCGCGAGACGCTTGCGGGCGGCGATCTGTTCGTGCTGGCAAGCCGCGTTGCCGCCGACGGCGACCGCGACGGACTGCCCAATGTGCTGATGGAAGCGGCAAGCCAGGGCTTAGCGCTTGTCGCAACCGAAGTTGCCGCGATCCCCGAATTCGTGACGGACGACTGCGGCGTGCTCGTCCCGCCGGGCGACCCGGCTTCGTTGGCAAGTGCTTTGCAGGCCCTGATCCGCGACCCGGCTGCGCGCACGCGTCTTGGGTCCGCAGCCCAAAGCCGCGTGCGACGCGATTTTCCGTTCGCGCGCGGACGCGAAGCACTCTACCAATTGCTGCACCCATGCTTGTCGCCGCCTATGCCCCGCTGAAACCGCCCGACCATCCGGTGCCGTCCGGCGACCGCCGCGTGGCGCGGCTGCTCGACGCCGCTCTCGTGCGCGCGGGCCATCGCGTGGAATGGCCGTCGCGCTTTCGCAGCCGCGACGGGGCCGGCAACCGGCTGCGCCAACTGCGCCTGGCTTTGCTGGGCGGGCGCCTCGCCGACCGGCTCTTGCGCCGACTTGCCGCCCGGCCGACCGGTCAGCGCCCGCAAGCCTGGATCACCTACCATCTCTACTACAAAGCCCCGGACCATCTCGGGCCGACGGTCGCGCGCGGGCTTGGCATTCCCTACATCGTCGTCGAAGCGTCGCTTGCCGCGAAACAATTGGGCGGCAGATGGGATATGGGCCATCGCGCTACTGTGGCGGCCCTCGGCCAAGCCTCGGCCATTGTCTCGCTCAACCCGGGCGACGTGCCCGCAATCGACGCATTCCGAAATCCGCGCGTGCCCCATTATCTGCTGCCGCCGTTTCTGGCGGCCGACGCCTATGCGCAAAGCCAGCCGCGCAGCGCAGCGCCCGCAAGATTATTGGCCGTGGGCATGATGCGCGACGGCGACAAGCGCCGCTCTTACGCCGTACTGGCGCAAGCCCTCGCGCGGGTCAAAGCGCCGTGGCAGCTTGCAATCGTCGGCGACGGACCCGCGCGCGCCGAAATCGAAGCGGATTTCGCGGCCTTCGGCGCGCGCGTGCGCTTCCACGGCGAATGCAATGAATCGCAGATGGCCGCCTTGCGGGCTGCGAGCGACATCTATGTGTGGCCCGCGATCGGCGAGGCGTTCGGCATGGCTCTTTTGGAAGCGCAGGCAAGCGGCCTGCCGGCCGTCGCCGGCGCCACGCCCGGTGTAGCCGCCATCATCGCCGACGGCCAGACCGGCCTGCTGGCCACGCTTGGCGATGCGGCCGAATTTGCGCAAGCGCTCGCCACGCTGTGTCTCGATACGGGCTTGCGCGCCAAGATGGGCCGGGCCGCCTTCGCCAAGGTACGCGAACAGCACGACATTGCCGGAGCCGCCGATTTGCTCGACCGCATCCTGCGGCGGCAAGCATGACCGAAAAGCGCACCTATGTGGCTTTCATGCGCCACGGCCCGACCGCGTGGAACGGGGCCCGCCGCCTGCAAGGGCGTGCGGACATCGAAATCACGCCGCGCTCGCAGCATTTCCTCGAAGAGCGCCGCCTGCCGCGCGAGTTCGGGCATTTCCGCGTGCTGTGTTCGCCCTTGCGGCGGTGCCGACAGACAGCCGAGATCCTCGGCCTCAAGTCCGAGATCGAGCCGCGTTTGATCGAAATGGATTGGGGCGAATTCGAGGGTCGCACGATCGAAGAACTGCGCGTGTCGCACAATTTCGATTTCGCCGAAAACGAAAAGCGCGGCCTCGATTTCCAGCCGCCGGGCGGCGAATCGCCGCGCATGGTGCAGGAACGTGTGGCGCCCTTGCTGCGCGAGATCGCCCTCGAAGGCCTCGACACGCTGTGCGTCACGCATCGCGGCATTTTCCGTGCGGTCTATGCGCGCGCGCGCAATTGGGACATGGTCGGTCCGCCGCCCGACAAGCTCGATCTCTATTCGCTGCATGTTTTCGCCCTCGATGCGGACGGCACGCCGCATGTCGAAGCGCTCAATCTGGCGCTGAAACGGCGATGGCTAAAATCCTGATCCATGTCCAGCATCTGCTGGGCTCGGGCCACGCACACCGCATGGCGGCGATCGCCGCCGCAGCTGCCGCACGCGGCCACGACGTAACGCTCGCCTCGGGCGGCCGTCCGCTGAAGCTGGCCCTCGGCGAAGCCAAGCTCGCGCAATTGCCCAGCCTCGTTGCCGCCGATGCGCGCTTCAAAGATCTGCGCGACGACCAAGACCGGCCCATCGATGCCGCCTGGCGAAGCCGCCGCGCGGCTGCCACACGCGATTTGTTTTTGCGGCTCAAGCCCGACTTGCTCGTCGTCGAGCTCTATCCGTTCGGACGCAGCATGCTGACTTTCGAGCTTGAAGCGCTGCTTGACGACGCGCGCGGCATTCCGGTGCTGTGCTCGGTGCGCGACGTGCTGCAGCGCCCGGCCGAGGCAGCCAAGGCGGCCGCACGGGTTGCGGCGGTCTCGCGCTTCGACGCCGTGCTCGTGCATGGCGACCGCGACTTTCTGCCGCTCCAAGCAAGCTGGCCCGAAACGGCGTCGCTCGGAGCAAAGCTGCATTACACGGGCTATGTCGGCCCGGCCGAAGGCGCGGCAAGCACAGCGCGCGACGAAGTCGTCGTGTCGGTCGGCGGCGGAGCGGCGGGCAAAGAATTGCTGGCGGCGACCTTGGCGCTGGCCGAGCGGCGCGCCAATGCCGGCGAGAAATGGCGCATCCGTGTCGGCAATGCGACAAACGTGCCGACCTGCGCCAATCCGCATATCGTGTGCGAGCCGAACCAGGCGGACTTTGCCGATCTTTTGCGCCATGCGCGTCTTTCGATCAGTCAAGCCGGCTACAATACCTGCGTCGATCTGTTGCGCGCCCGCTGCCCGGCCATTCTCGTTCCTTTCGATGCGGGCAACGAGCGCGAACAGACGATCCGCGCGCACGCGTTTGCCGAAGCGGGGTTGGCGCAGCTTTGCACGCCCGCCACGCTTGCCGCCGCGATCGACAACGCGCAGAAGCCGCGCGCCCACAACATCGCTTGCGAAGGGGCGGCCCAAACAGCCAAACTCTTCGAACAATGGCTGCACCCTATCCCCTTGCCGACTGGACCGATCTGACCGCCACGCTCGACGCCTATGCCGCCGCCGGCAAAAGCGCGACCTTGTGGTGGCGCGACGACGACGCCACCCACCCGACCGCAGCCCTCGACCGGCTGCTGGCGATCGCACCGACAATTCCGCTGGCCTTGGCCGTCATCCCAGCGCGCGCCGTACCCGACTTGGCTGCGCGCGTGGGGCAAGCGCCCAATGTGCGCGTATGCCTGCATGGCTGGAACCATTGGAACCATGCGCCGCTCGGCGCCCCAAAATCCGAGTTGGGTCCGGAGCGGCCCACGGCCTATGTGGTCGGCGAATTGGCGCGCGGGCATATGACACTGCGCAGCCTATTTCCGGACATGCTGGCCATGCTGGTCCCGCCGCACAACCGCATCGCCCCTGCTGCGGCGACCGCCCTGCGCGGGGCAGGCCTCACCGGGCTTTCGGCCTTCAATGCGCGCAAGAACGTGCCGCCTGGCATCGTCCAGACGAACACCCATATCGACCTTATGGATTGGACCACGCGCCGCTTCGCGGGCGAGGCGTCCTGCTTGGGCGCTCTTGTCGGGCATTTGCGCGCAAAGCTTGAGGCGCGCGTCGATGCCGACGAGCCGACTGGCATCCTCACGCATCATCTGGCGCACGACGAAGAGGCATGGGCCTTCCTGCAGCGCGTCTTCGCGGCTCTTGGCGCGCATCGTGCGGTGCGCTTTGCCGACCCTGTTGAAATTTTCGCGGCGCAACCATGACAGAACGACTTTCCTACCCCGTCAAAGCCGTGATGGGCGACTATGCGCGCGCGGCGATCGGCATCATATTCACCGGCGTACCGGCCTTGTCGCTCGGGCAATGGACGTTTGCGCACTGGCTGCTTGTACCGCTGTGCCTTCTGTTTCTGGTTTTTGCGTGGCGGACCCGAGTACGCCAGAGAACCGCAATCGTTTGGGACGACACGGGTCTCTCGCTTTCGGGGTCTGCGCAAGCTAGTGTTCGCTGGAATCAAGTTCGGTCGCTGAAACTTGCATTCTACGCAACGGGGCGCGACCGCACGGGGGGGTGGATGCAACTGACGCTGAAATCCGACGCAGCGAAAATCAGTGCCGATTCGGCTGCCGACAATTTTCCGGCTTTTGCGGCGCGTGCGGCTCTGGCAGCACAAGCGCTCGACTTGCCGATCGACGACGCCACGCGTGCGAATTTCAACGCTATCGGAATCCCTTTTGCCCCATCCGTTCGCGAGACCGCCGCAATCGACGAGGCGAACGCGTGAACCTCCTCGAAGTCCGCGATTTGGCGATCGATTTTCGCGTGCACAATTCGCATGTGAAAGCGGTCGACGGCGTGGATTTCCGCGTGAGGCCCGGCACTACAGTTGCCGTCGTCGGCGAATCGGGTTCCGGCAAGACCGTCATTAGCCAATGCGTGATGGGCATTCTGCCGAAGGTCGGGCGCATTTCGCGGGGCTCGGTACTGTTCAACGACCGCGGCATCACGATCGATCTCGCCAAGCTCGATCCGGAAGGTGCCCCCTATCGCAAAGTACGCGGCGGGCGCATCTCGATCATCTTCCAAGAGCCGATGACGTCGCTATCGCCGCTGCACACGGTCGGCGACCAAATCTCCGAAGCCGTGCGACTGCACCAGACGCGCGACGAAAAAGCGGCGCTCGATCTTGCCGAAGACATGCTGGCGCGCGTCGGCTTTCCCAATCCGAAAAAGGCGCTGCAGACCTATCCGTTCGAGCTTTCCGGCGGTTTGCGCCAGCGCGCGATGATCGCGATGGCGCTTGTGTGCCGCCCGGCGCTTCTGATCGCCGACGAGCCCACGACCGCGCTCGACGTAACGATCCAAGCCCAGATTCTAAAGCTGCTCAAGGATCTGCAGAACGATCTCGGCATGGCGATTTTGCTGATCACGCACGATCTGGGCGTGGTCGCCAACATGGCCGACGAGGTTGTCGTCATGTATCGCGGCCGCGTGATGGAGGCGGGTACGCGCGAAGATATCTTCCGACGGCCCGAGCATCCGTATCTGAAGGCGCTGCTGCACGCCGTTCCGCGCTTCGACATGAAGCCCGGCGAAAAACTGGTGCCGCTGCGCGCGATCAAAAGCGATCTTGGCGAAATGGTGCGCCGGCGCAACGCGCCGCCCGAACGCCGCCAAGCCAATCGCGGGCCCGCCGCCGAAACGGGCGAGCAGCGCGGCGCGTTGCTGCAGGTCAAGAATCTGCGCAAGACCTACACGATCCGCAAATCGGGTTTTCTGGGTGCCGGCGCGCCGCAATCGGTGCTGGCGGTGGACGATGTCAGCTTCGACGTGCTGCGCGGCGAATGCCTCGGCCTCGTCGGCGAATCGGGCTGCGGCAAAACGACCGTGTCCAAAATGGTCATGCGCGCGCTTACGCCCGATTCCGGCACCGTGCTGTTCGAAGGCCGCAATGTGCACGAGCTGCAGGATGCGGCCCTTTTCGAATATCGCCGCCAAGTGCAGTTCGTCTTCCAGGACCCGTTCGGCTCGCTCAATCCGCGCATGACAGTGGCCGACATCGTCGCCGAACCGCTCGTCATCCACGAAATCGGCGACGACGCGGGCCGGCGCGCCACGGTCAGCGAGCTCCTGCGCGTCGTCGGGCTCGACGACCGCGCACTCAACCGCTATCCGCATTCGTTCTCGGGCGGGCAACGCCAGCGCATCGGCATCGCGCGGGCGCTCGCACTGGGTCCCAAGCTTCTGCTGCTCGACGAGCCGGTGTCCGCGCTCGACGTATCGATCCAAGCGCAGGTGCTCAACCTTCTGCAGGATCTCAAGAAGGCGCTGGGCCTCACCTACGTGTTCGTGAGCCACAATCTCGCGGTCGTCGACTACATGGCCGACCGCATTGCGGTGATGTGCGCGGGCCGACTCGTCGAAGTGGCGCCGCGCGCGCAACTGTTCCAGGAGCCGATCCACCCTTACACGCAAGCGCTGCTGTCGGCCGTGCCCGAGCCCAATATCGACAAGCCGCTCGATCTGCGCGCGCTTATGGAAGGGCGCGCCTCGATGCCGGGTCTGTGGCCGGCCCCGTTTACGGTGGACGCGACGACCGACGCGACCTTGATCGATCTGGGCGGCGGGCATTTGGTGCGCGCAGCTCGCGGCAGCGACCACAATCTCCTGCGCAGCTGCGCACGCCCGAGGGTGCCCGCATGATTCGCAAACTCGCACTCGCCCTTTCCCTGTTGGCGGCACCGGCTGCGGCGGCGCCCTACATCGAAACGCCGTCGCTTGCCGCGGACGTTGCCGGCGGGCGTTTGCCTGCGATCGCCGAGCGACTGCCCAAAGCGCCGCTTGCGACCAAATTGGCGCGCGAAGATTGGGAGCCCGGCCGCCATGGCGGCGAATTGCGCACGCTCGCGGGCCGCGCCCAGGATGTGCGCATCATCTCGACCTTCAGCTACGCGCGGCTGATCGGCTACGATGCCGAGCTGCGTTTGGCGCCCGATCTGCTCGAAGCGCTCGACATCGTCGAGGGCCGCATCTTCACGATGCGCTTGCGCCCTGGCCATCGCTGGTCGGACGGCGCCCCCTTCACGTCCGAAGATTTCCGCTATTTCTGGGAGGACGTCGCCAACAACAAAGAGTTGTCGCCGGGCGGTCCCGTCAAGGCGCTGCTCGTGGACGGCAAGCCGCCCAAAGTTTCGTATCCCGACGCGACGACCGTGGTTTTCGAATGGCATGCGCCCAATCCGGGCCTGCTGTCGGCGCTGGCCGGGCCCGCACCGCTGACGCTTTACCGCCCCGCCCATTATCTGCGCGCCTTCCATGCGCGCTACACCGATCCGGCCGCGTTGACGCAAGCCGCCCGCCGCACCAATGCACGCAATTGGGCGCAGATGCACAATCGGCTCGACAGTGTCGGCCGCAACGAGAATCCGGATCTGCCCACGCTCGATCCGTGGATGGTGCGCACGCGCGCACCCTCGGAGCGTTTCGTGTTCGAACGCAATCCCTTCTACCACCGCATCGACGAGAACGGGCGCCAGCTGCCCTATATTGACCGGCTCGTGATGAACGTGGCCGACGGCAAAATTCTTTCCGCCAAAACGGGAGCGGGCGAGTCTGATTTGCAGGCGCGCGGCCTCAATTTTGCGAACTACACGTTTCTGCGCCAGGCCGGCAAGCGCAACGATTTCGAAACGCGCCTGTGGAACACGGCCAAGGGTTCCCACATCGCGCTCTATCCCAATCTCAACGCCAACGACCCGGTCTGGCGCACGCTGCTGCGCGACGTTCGCTTCCGCCGCGCTTTGTCGCTTGCGATCAACCGGCGCGAAGTGAATCAGGTCGTGTATTTCGGCCTTGCGGTCGAAGGTGCGAACAGCGTGCTGCCGGCAAGCCCGCTTTACGCGCCTGAGTTCCGCAATCTCTGGAGCGGCTTCGACATCGCGACCGCCAACCGCTTGCTCGACGAGATGGGCCTTACCCAGCGCGACGGGCGCGGCGTGCGCAAACTGCCCGACGGCCGCCCGCTCGAAATGGTGGTCGAAACGGCGGGCGAGGACGGCGAACAGGTCGACGTGCTCGAGCTCATCCACGATTCCTGGATGCAGATCGGCGTCAAGCTGTTCTCGCGCCCGCAGCAGCGCGAGATTTTCCGCAACCGCATCTTCGCGGGCGAAACCAAGATGAGCGTGTGGATCGGCCTCGAAAACGGCTTGCCGAGCGCCGATTTTTCGCCCGAAGAGCTCGCTCCCGTCTCGCAGAACCATCTGCAATGGCCCAAATGGGGCCAGTTCGCCGAAACCGGGGGAACGGCCGGCGAAGCGGTCGATATGGCGGCCGCAAAGGAACTGCTCGAACTCAACGAAGCCTGGCGCAAGGCCGGCGATCCGGCCGACCGCGCGCGCATCTGGCAGCGCATGCTTGCCAACCACGCCGAAAACGTCTGGTCGATCGGGATCGTCGCCAATGTGCGCCAGCCCGTGGTGGTGTCGCGCCGCTTGCGCAACGTGCCGAGCGAAGCGGTGTGGAATTGGGACCCGGGCGCTTTCTTCGGCATGCACCGCATGGATACGTTCTGGTTCGACGGCGAGGCGCGGAAATAGCGGCATGTTCCAGTATCTGATCCGCCGCCTTCTGGTGATGGTGCCGACCTTGCTGGCGATCAGCGCCATCGTGTTCACGATCATCCAGCTGCCGCCCGGCGACTATCTGTCGACGCTGATCGCCGAGCTGCAGTCGCAGGGCGAGACCGCCAATCTCGAGCGCATCGCTTTCTTGCGCGAGCAGTACGGGCTCGACCGCACGCCGGTCGAACAGTATTTCCATTGGCTGTTCGGTCTGCTTGAGGGCGATCTGGGCTGGTCGTTCGAGTACAATCTGCCGGTCAACCAAGTGATCGGCGACAGGCTCGCTTTGAGCTTCCTGATCGCGTTCGTGACCGTGCTGTTCACCTATGCGGTCGCCTTCCCGATCGGCATCTATTCGGCCACGCACCAGTATTCGTGGGGCGATTACGGCCTCACGCTGCTCGGGTTTTTGGGGCTTGCGACGCCGTCTTTTCTGCTGGCCCTCGTGATGCTGTATCTCGCCAATGTGTGGTTCGGCACGTCGATCGGCGGGCTGATGGACCCCGAATACATCGACGCGCCCATGTCGTGGGGCAAGTTCGTGTCGGTGCTCGAGCATCTGTGGATCCCGGTCCTCGTGATCGGCACGTCGGGCACAGCCGCGATGATTCGGCGCCTGCGTGCCAATCTGCTCGACGAACTGCAGAAACAGTATTTCACGACCGCCAAAGCCAAGGGCCTGCCGCCGCGCCGGGCCCTTCTCAAATATCCGCTGCGCATGTCGCTCAATCCGTTCATTTCCGACATCGGCGACCTTCTGCCGCACATGATCTCGGGCGCTGCCATCGTCTCGGTCGTGATGTCGCTGCCGACGAACGGCCCGATGCTGCTGGCGGCGCTGCGCAGCCAAGACATGTATCTGGCCGGTTCGTTCCTGATGATCGAAGCGGTGCTGATCGTGGTCGGCGTGTTCCTGTCCGACCTGGCGCTCGCCGCCCTCGATCCGCGCATCCGCCTGCATGGAGGCGCCACGAAATGAGCGGGGCCCCTGTGACGAGCGACGAGAAACTGCCGCACTATGTGCGCCGCGAGCCGTTCGACGCGTACGACGGCGAGAGGCTCGACCCGAAGCTCGAATCCTACTACATGGCCACGCAGTGGCGGCTGATGTGGTGGAAGCTGAAGCGCCATCGGCTTGCCGTGTGGTCGGGCGTTTTCCTGCTGCTGATGTACGCCTCGATTCTGGTCAGCGAGATGATCGCGCCCTATGCGAGCGGCACGCGCAACACCGATTTCATCTACGCACCGCCGCAGGCCGTGCATCTGTTCCACGACGGCAAATTTGTGGGCCCCTTCGTGTACGGACTCGACTATTCGCTCGATCTCGATACGCTGAAGCGCAACTACACGCCCAATCCCGACAAGGTTCAGAAGCTGCGCTTTTTCTGCAGCGGCGACCGCTACGAATGGATGGGGCTCGTCGCCGGCAGTTTCCATTTCGTGTGCCCGGCCGAGGGCGGCACATTTTTCTTTTTCGGCACCGACAGGCTCGGGCGCGACGTGTTCAGCCGGCTTGCCTACGGAACGCGCATTTCGCTGACGATCGGTCTCATTGGCGTCACGATCAAATTCATTCTCGGCATCGTGCTGGGCGGGCTTGCCGGCTATTACGGCGGCTGGGTCGACATGGCGATCCAGCGCCTGATCGAGATCATCCGCTCCTTCCCCGAACTGCCTTTGTGGATGGCCCTTTCGGCGTCGCTGCCGGTGTCGTGGAGCCCGCTCTACATCTATTTCGGCATCACGCTCATTCTCGGCATGATCGGTTGGACCGGTTTGGGCCGCGCCGTGCGCTCGAAGCTCTTGTCGCTGCGCGAGGAAGATTTCTGCACGGCTGCCAATCTGATGGGCGCGTCGCCCCGGCGCATCATCTTCCGCCATCTGGTGCCGAGCTTCATGAGCCATCTGATCGCGTCGGCAACGCTCGCGATTCCGACGATGATCCTCGGCGAAACGGCGCTGAGCTTTTTGGGTCTAGGCCTGCGCCCGCCGATCACGTCGTGGGGCGTGTTGCTGACGGAGGCGCAGAACATCAACGTGGTCGCGCTCTATCCGTGGCTGCTGCTGCCCGTGCTGCCAGTCATCGCCACGGTGCTTGCCTTCAACTTTTTGGGCGACGGTTTGCGCGACGCCGCCGACCCCTACAAGTAGGAACTAAAGTTCGATCGTCTGGCCTTCTTTGGCAACGATGGTGCCTGGGCGCATCGCCTCGGCTTCGGCCGCGACCTTGTCCATGAAATTGTCGTCGTGCGAAGGATCGTGGTGGAAAATGGCCAGGCGTTTCACGTTGGCCTGGGTTGCGAGCCGCACGCCCTCCTGCCAGGTCGAGTGGCCCCAACCGACATGGCTTGGAAATTCGGCATCGGTATAGGTGCTGTCGTAGATCACAAGGTCGGCGCCGTCGATGAGGCGCAGTATGTTTGCGTCCGGCTTGCCGGGCACATGCTCGGTATCCGTCACGTAGCAGAGCGACTTGCCGGCAGCCTCGATCCGGTAGCCGGTGGCGCGGTTGGGATGGTTCAGCGGAGCCGTCTTGATCACGATTCCGGGGCCGGGGCGCAGCGTGTCGCCGATTTTGAAGTCGTTGAACGAAACGTCAGCCGTGAAGATCTCGAGCGGGATCGGGAACAAGGGTGCCTGCATCATGGTCGAGAGCACGGCCCGCAGGCTGGTTTCGGGCGCCAAGTGCCCCGCCCACATGCGAAAGCGATTGCGCGGGTTGTAGAGCGGATCGAAAAATGGAATGCCCTGGATATGGTCGAAATGGCTGTGCGTGAAGTACCAGTCGGTCTCGCACAATTCGGCCCGCGCGGCGATGGCGCGGCCGAGCGGCAGCAGGCCCGTGCCGGCATCGAAAATCAAATGGCGGCCATTTGCGTGCACTTCCAAGCAGGGCGTGTTGCCGCCATAGCGCACCGTGGCCGGGCCCGGACACGCGATCGACCCGCGAACGCCCCAAAAGGTGACGGCAAGACGATCAGTCGTCACTTGCGCACTTCCTTTCCGCGCAGCGCCAGGCGATACCCGCCGGGCACCGTTTCGAGAATCTTGGCGCGGCCCTGGCCGTGCTCGAGCTTGCGCCGCAGTCGATAGATATGGGTCTCCAACGTACGGGTGCTCACCTTTGAATTATAGCCCCAAACGTCGCGGAGCAAGTCTTCTCGTGCCACGTCTTGCCCGGCGGTTCGCAGCAGCATCGACAAAAGATGCGTCTCGATTTCGGTCAGCACGGTCTCAATGCCGGTGCGGCGATGGCGCAAGCGCCGGGCAGGTGCATCGAAATCGAACGTGGCCTTGCCCAAACGCAGCTGCGGCGCTGGCTTGCGAGGGCTTTTCGCAGGGGGGGACGTTCCCGCATGCATCGCCGTGCGCAGCACCCCGGCCAAGACCTGCAGCCGGACCGGTTTTGGCAGAAGAGCTTCAGTTCCGCCCGGTTTTATCCGCACGCCGGGCCGCGCCAACAGACAAATCGGGCACCGCAGGGCAAGCGCGAGAAGCGCGAGTGCGGCCTGCGGCCGACGTCCGAGATTGTCATGATCGACGACGGCCGCCTCGAAACCGATGGCTTTGGCGAGCGCGAAGGCCGCATCGCGCGCTGCCGTGGCTTCGGCGCGAAAGCCATGGCCTTCAAGCCCTTCGGCGAGGGCTGCGGCAAGCGGATTATCGGCCAAGATCAGGATGCGTGGACGGCTCATGAAGAGCCAATCCTAGCCCGCCCTACCCGTAAAATGAAATCGGCTACAAAATGAAACGGGCCGCGCGGGGATCTGCCCAGCGCGGCCCGTTCGTTCGACTAGGCGGATTTAGAACTTCTTGATGAACGAGAAGGAAACCTGGCCCTTCGTCTGCTCATAAGCGTCAGGCTGCAACACGCCGTTGGTGTTCCCGATGCGATCGAAGCCCAGCGAAGAACCCTTCTTGATGTTCGTATCGGAGTAAAGTGCCGCCAAGGTGAAGGTAAAGGGTACGTCGAAGTCGCGCGCGAGACCGACGTTCCACGTGGTGTAGTCCGGCGCGCCAAAAGCCCAGTTGTATTCGATCGTCTGGCGACCGACGCGACCCGAGAGCAGGAAGTCATACGGCAGCGGCACGTCGAAACCGCCTTCGTAGTACACGCCCTTGCCGCTCGCGTACGAGAAGTCTTTGGCGTAAAACACCGAGCCGACTGCCGTCGCGAGGCCGAAATCGTAGGCGAACTTGCCGTAGACTTCGTTCCATTGCGGGTTGCCGTAGGTGTTCGGCCCGATGCCGCCCGACGTGCTGTCGGCCGTGTTGTTAGGATAGGTGTAGCTGATGAAGCCCGCATCGAGCGTGAGGCCTGCAAGCGGGGTTGCGTAGCGCACGCCGCCGAAGAGGTCGACTTCCAGATGCTGGCGGATCGTCTGCGAACCGGCCGGCGTATTGTTCGCCGGGAAGCGCGTATTCGAAGCAAAGGCGCCCAGGTACGGGGTGAAATCGCCAATGGCGTAGGTGTATTCAAGATTGCCCTGCAGCGCCGGGCCCTTCTTGCTCTGCGACAAGCCGCGGAAGATGTAGTTGGTCGTGGCCGTCACCGTCGGTGCAAACGTGCCAAACGACGTCTCGATCTGGGCTTGCGCGGGCGTGCTGGCAATCGAAATGCCGAACAAAGTTGCAATTGCCCCAAAGATTGCCGAATTCTTAAGCGTTTTCAACATTATCGACCTCATTCCGCGAGTGATGTGTCTGCTGGAGCAAGAATTAGCCCAACACCTCCGAGTCGGTCACGGTTTTTTGCCGATTCCGAGGGGTCATCTCTGATTCTGCGAATGGACGTTGCACTTCTGCAACAAAAGCGACATCGCGGTCATTTCGACGCGGCGGCGATCATTGCCAAGGCCGCTTTGCCGACTGGATGCGAAGAATCGGCAAGTTTCTCGACGATCGTGAAGTGGTTGAGGCCGGCCGCGGGGACCACCGTTACTGCGGCGCCGGCAGCGCGCCACGCGGCGGCAAGATCCGCCTGCTGGCCCAAAAAGGCCGGCGTTTCTTTTGCGCCAACGGCGAGCCACAGCTTCGTACCGGGCTGCGGCCGCAAGGTCAGCGGCGAACAGGTTGCAACAACGCGATCGGTCAATTGCAGAATCGGCTGCTGGTAGCTGCGCTTGAGCGGTGCGAGGTCGTAGACGCCCGATACGCCATAGCAGCCCGCAATTCGCGCGGCCGTATCGGGAAACGTGCACAGCATCGCCGCAAGATGCCCGCCTGCCGAATGGCCGCCGACAAAGATCGCGCCTGGATCGCAGCCAAATCGCGGTGCTTGGAACCATAGATAATCGAGGGCCGCGCGAATCTGCGCCACGATCGCGTCAATGCCGACCGCCGGGCACAGCGCGTAATTCAGCGTGGCATAGGCAATGCCCTTGGCGGCAAAAGCGGGCCCGAGACCGCGCACATCGCTTTTGTCGAGCGATTGCCAATAACCGCCATGGATGAACACGAACAACGGCGCACGCGCCGCGCCGATGCGCTCGGGCACCAGCAGATCAAGATTCTGGTTGAGCCCCGGCCCGTAGGCAACGTCGCGATGCCAGCCTGGGACAGCCAAAGCGGCCGCGCCGCTGCGCTGCCAAGCTTCGACGGTTTTGCCGAAATCGGGCACGGCCGCGCGATTGTTGAACAGCGCGTCGAGGGCAGCCTGGTCGGCTGGATAGGAGAACCGTTTGGGCATGACGCGTTCCGCCTTGTTTGGACCTCAATTGTGCGGCATGAACGCCCGTGATGGCGAGAAATTTGATCACGGGCGGCGGGATATTGGCGCGACGCGGCTTCCTGTTGGGTGCAGCGGCAATGGTCGGCAGCCCTGCCTATGCACAAGCGCCGAGCGGGCCGGACAGTGCCGATATAGCGCGCGTCGAGGCCTATCTTGAGACGATCCGCACGCTCGATTCGCGTTTTCTGCAGATCGGGCCGGACGGCAGCGTGGCCGAAGGGCGTTTCCTGCTGTCGCGCCCGGGCCGCTTGCGGCTCGAATACGACGCGCCAAATCCCAATCTGCTCGTCTCGGACGGGCGGGCTTTTGTCCATATCGACAAGTCTCTGCGCACCATCGCCTATCTGCCGATCGATTCCACGCCGGCGGGTCTGCTGGTGCGCGCCGAGATTCGACTTTCCGGCGACGTAACGGTCGTCGGCATCGAGCGCAGCCCGGCCGCTTTGCGCATGACGCTGATCCAAACCAAAGATCCGCGCGCCGGGCGCTTGGTTCTGACCTTTGTTGATCGGCCGCTGGCATTGGTCGGCTGGAGCGTGGTCGATGCGCAAGGGCTGACCACGCGGCTCACCTTGGTCGATGCCAGGTTCGGCGCCGCACTCGATGCGGCGGCATTTTCGTTCGTCGATCCGAATGTGCCGAGCGGCGGAGCGCGGCCCTAGGCAAATTGCGACCTTCGGGCGGCAATTCTTGCCTCTCGATTGTGATTGGAGCTTTTACAAGTATCTGATTCGATTGAGGAACTCTGTGGTCTGGCGCTTGCTTTGACAAGTCCAGCCATGATCGAGCCAAACCGCCCCGCCGCAAACGCCTCACCCGCAACGTTCGAAATGCGGCCAAACCCCAATCGGCATCTCAATGCCGACGCGCCGGACGATATCGTCCTGCCTGCAAGCGGGCAGAATTCGAGCGGCAGCTTTTTCGACTACATCAACCCGCTGCAGCATCTGCCGATTGTCGGTACGCTCTATCGCGCTGTCACCGGTGCCACGATTTCGCCGTCGGCGCGCATTGTCGGCGGCCTCCTCTATGGCGGTCCGATCGGCTTTGCGAGCTCGCTTGCCAATGCCGTCGTCGAAACCGCCAGCGGCAAAGACATCGGCGAACATGCGATGGCGGCGGTCGGCATCGGCGGTTCGCGCAGCAGATTTCCCACTCTCGACACTTCCTCGAATTTCGCGCAAGCGGCGCCACCGCCGCCGCCCCAGAATGTGGATGCCCGCACGATGGCAGCGCTTGGCGGCGGCGGCTTGCAATTCGCAAGCGCAGGCGGCGACTCCGATAGCATGCTGGCAACCTGGATCGCAGGTCCTGGACAAGAGTTTGCCCGCAACGTTGCACAAACGCCGGCGCTGCCGACACGCGCCGCGCCCGCGCCGACACAGGTTGCGGCCGCACCGGCACCGATCCAACCGACAGCCCCAAACCCCACCGGTGGCGGCGACAACAACCGATCGGCCGGCAACGCGCCGATGGGGCGCTCGCTTGTCGAATATCGGGCGTCGGCGATCAATACGTCGGCAAGTTTCCGCGGGCTTGGCCCGGCGGGGCCTTCCGGCGTGTCGCGCATGCCGGCGTCGCCCATCCAGCCCGCGAGCCTGCAAACGCAGCCGTCAAGCCGCGCCAATGCCGGCGAAAACGTTTTTTCGGCGCAAGTGCAGACGCAGCTGCAGGCGCAAGACCAGCGCGATACGGGCGAAGCCGACAGCTATTTCGCGGCACAAATGGCGGCTGGGCTCGAACGCTATTCGCGCATGCAACGCGAACGGCTCAGCGAAGGCCAGCGGCTCTAACCGCCCGCATTTCTAACCGGGCGCCGGCGCCCGCGCACCGAAAATGGCGCTGCCGATACGCACATGCGTTGCACCCAAAGCCACCGCCGTCTCGTAGTCCGCACTCATGCCCATCGACAGGAGCGCTAGGCCGTTGCGCGCCGCGATCTCGGCCAGCAGTGCAAAATGCGGGGCCGGCGGCTCGTCGGCTGGCGGAATGCACATAAGGCCAGCGATCGCGAGTCGATGCTGATTTTGGCACTCGGCAATGAAAGCGTCGGCCGCCTCCGGAAGGATTCCGGCCTTTTGCGGCTCGGCTCCGGTATTGACCTGCACGAAAAGCCGGGGCCGTTTGGGCGTGCGTGCGAATTCGGTCGCCAAGGCAGCCGCAAGTTTGGGGCGGTCGAGCGTTTGAATAACATCAAACGTGGCCACGGCTTCTTTGACTTTATTGGTCTGCAAGGGGCCAATCAGATGTAGTTCGAGATTGGCATGATGCGCGCGCAAAGGCGGGTATTTCGCCATAGCCTCCTGCACGCGATTTTCGCCGAACACAATTTGGCCCGCCGCAAGCGCCTGCTCGACATCGCTGGCCGGATAGGTTTTGGCAACGGCGACAAGGGTGACTTGCTGAGGCCCCGCAGCGGCGATTTTGGCGCGCGTGGCCAAAAGGCGATCAGCAATCGAATCCATCATCGTTTATAGGCCTGAAAAAGAAAAAGGGGGATGGCGAACCATCCCCCTTTCCGTATCTCCCAAGCGGGGAGAGACGATTTGCTTAGAACGCCAGGACGAGGGCCGAAACGGCGCCGTTGGCCTTCTGCGTCGTCTTGATGTTGTTCGGCACCGAAGAGAAGCTGGCGTAGTAACCGCCAACCTGCTTCAACGTGAACACCGACAGCTGGACCGACACGCCCGGAGCGAGCGTGTAAGCGCCGTTCAGAGCAAGAGCCGTACGCTTGTCGTCGCCGAGCGTGGAGGCATTCTTCACGCCCGTTTCACGGTTGACGCGATCGGGTGTGGCTTTGCCGTTGAAGTAGTTCAACGACACCGAAGCCGGCCCGAAGATGTAGCCGACGCCCGCTTCATACGCGCGGCTGTCGCTGATCACCATCTGGTTGGTGACGGTGTTGCCGAGCGCCGACGCCGTGGCGCCCATGCCGACGATGTTGACCGTGTCGCCAGCCGTGTGGCTGCCGCGCATGATGTTGGCAACGTCCTTATAGTCGGTGTAGGAGCCGCCGATCTGGATGCCCTGCCACACGGCGTTGGCGCCGAGGCCCCAAGCCTTCGCGTCGGGGATCTTGAACGCTGCCGTGCCCGTGCCCGTCGCGCGAGCGCCGGGGTTCGTCGCGTTCCAGTGGTAGTAGGTGCCGTAGGCGCTGACCGCCACGTCGCCGATCGGACGCGTGAAGTTCAGAGCCACTGCCTTGCCGTTGTCGTACGACTGACCCGTCGTGGCGACCTGCGACGCATGGCGACCTGCCGAGATTTCCGGGGTCCAGCTGGCGATCAGCTGGAAGCCTTCGATGCGCGGCGAGATGTAGATGAGCTTTTCCGACTGACGGTCGTAGAGACGGATCGAGGTCGAGCCGTAGCCCGTATCGTCCGCCGACACCGTGGCCGGGCCGCCGCCGCCGACGAAGTCGTAGATCTTGCCGAGACGCGCCGAACCAGCCGTGAAGGCGTCGAACGAGCCGACGAAACCCTGCTGCGAGGCGTTGTCGTCGCGACCGACGCGGACCTGGCCGAATGCGCCGCCGATACCGGCATAAGCGCGACGGAACAGCGAGTCCTGGTTGAAGCGGCTGTTCGTGGTGTCGTACGAGAAGCCGGTCTGGTCTTCCAGCTGGAACACGCCAAGGGCCTGCATGCCATTCGCCGTGGCAAAGCGCGCCGTCACGTCAAAACGGACCGCCGTCTGCACGTCGGCAGAGGAGGTGTGGCCCGAGAGACGATCATACGAGACTGCGCCGACGAAGCCGCGGCTCAAGCCGCCGATCGTTACTTCCGTATTGTTCGTTTTGAATGCCTGGGCATTTGCCGGGGCAATGGCACCGAACGAGGCAGCGACTGCCAGCGCCGTGGTGCCAAAAAGCCAGTTCTTGTTCATTCACTCTCTCCATGATGAGCTCTGCGCGAGCATTATCGCTGCACTGGATTGGTCCCAACGCAAACGCTCAGTAGCCATCTCATTTTGCCGGAGGGTGGTCAATTGTTTGGCGACCGGCTCGAAAGCTTTGAAAGCAGCCTGTTGCCGATACGCCACAGCGGTAACGCCGAATTAGGAATAATTACGGATTTGTGGGTTGATCCTTGGTTTTTCAAAGCAACAGCATCGAATCTGGGCGTTGAAAACGCCGCAGCAGGGGGCCAATTCTTTGCGAAGACGCCCGCAACCAGCTATTGTCGCGTCAGGTGCATGAGTCACGAATCAGGCAGGTCAAATTATGTTTGTTAAATATGTCGAGGCCTTCTCCCGGGCGGCTGCAACGGTTGCGATCGTTGTTGCGTTGACGGCATGCTCGGGCGCCCGCATCGAAGAGGATATTCCGCGCGAAGTGCCAGGCAGCAACAGCGTATACACCTCTTCCACGGCGCCCAGCGGCGCCGGAATCGGCAGTTTGTTCGGCGATGGGGGCCTTGGTATCGGCGGCAATCGAGGAACAAGCAGCGGAACGGGGATCGGGGTCAACGCGTTGCTGTGGCAGGCGACACTCGACACGATCGCCTTCATGCCGTTGGTTCAGGCCGATCCGTTTGGCGGAGTCATCCTAACCGACTGGTACAGCGCCGAGACGGCTCCGTCCGAGCGCCTCAAGCTCAACATCTTCATTCTCGGCCAGGATTTGCGCGCAGATGCAGTTCGCGTTTCCATGTTCCGCCAACGCCGCACTGGAGCCGATAGCTGGGAGGACGTCGCGGTGCAGCCGCAAGGTCCGATCGGCATCGAGAATGCGATTTTGACGCGCGCACGCACGCTGCGTCGCGAACGGGCCAGCGCGCGCTGAGTTTCAACCGCGCGATAAAAGGCCTAACCTCTCGGAATTGTAGATTTTTTCGATCGCGGCTTCGAAGTTTCGCGTCCAGCCGGCACCGTCCATGACAGGGCTTGACGCAAAGCGCGCGCGCAGCGTGCGCCGATATTCGGCGAGCCGCGCGCGGTCTTTGCCGAGTGCGGTCGCGATCTGCACATAGTCGTCGATGGTTTCGCCGACGAGTTCGCCCAAGCCGGCATGGCGCAAAAGGCTCGCCCCTACACGCGCCGAATGGCGGTCGCCAACGCACGTCACGACGGGAACGCCCATCCACAAGGCTTCGCACGTCGTCGTGGTGCCGTTGTAGGGGAATGTATCGAGGGCAACGTCGATGCGCGCATAGGCCGCCAAATGCGCGGCGGTTGCCGCCCGTTCGTCGATCAGGATCAAGCGATCCGACGGCAAACCTGCATCAAGAAACATTCTGCGCAAACGCGGGCCCGATTTTGACTCGCGCGCCAGCGGCGGCTTGAGCAGGAGCTTGGCGTTGGGAATCGCACCGACAATGCGGGCCCATGCTTCGGCGACGGGCGGTCGGATTTTCTGCGTGCCGTTGAACGATCCAAAGGTGGGCGACCCGACGATCGCGATCGGCGGCGGTGCCACATCGGGCGCATCGTCCGGTGCCGAATAGCAGACGAATGGCCCTGCAAGGCGCTCGAGTTTCTCGGAAAAATGCGCGGCGGCGTCCGACGGCGGATCCGCCGTCGCATCGCCGATGCGATAGCCGATCTCGGGTATACCGGTCGAGCCAGGAAAGCCGAGCCATTCGACGATCGCAGGGGCGGGCTTGTAGGCCGCAGCGGCAATCAGGGAACCGCTCGTATAGCCGCCCAATTCCACAAGCACATCGATATTCGCGTCGGCGACAGCCTGCGCAATCTGCGCGGGCGCCAAGCGCGTGGTTTCAAGCCAAGACGTCGCCGATGCCGCAAACCAGTCGGAAATCTCGTCGCGCGGCGCAATGCCGAAATCGGCGAAACAGTGCAGTTCGTAGTGCCCGCGGTCGCAATTTTCGAACAGCGGCTTGAGGAAATAGGCGCAGGAGTGGCGCCGAAAGTCGGGCGACAAAAAGCCGATACGCAATTTCGCGCCACGCTTCCGCGCGGCGAACAAAGGGGCCGACGGCCGTTGCAGCCGCGCCGATATCGCAGCACCGATCGACCGCAGGGCGGCGCCATCTTTTGCCGCATCGGCGATGCTGAGAAAATAGCGCCGCTGCAGCGCCAGGGTCGCTTCGTTGGATTTGTCCGTTGAATCGACCGTTTCAAACGATTTGATTGCCGCCTCGAAATCGCCGACTTCGAACTGCAGCAGCGCCATATTGTAACGCGCCTGCAGATGGTTCGGAGCGAGCTCGAGCGCCTTCGTCAGAGCCGCAAGTGCGGCCGGATGGTCGCCCGATTCTTTGTGGAAATGGCCGAGATTGGACCAGCGCTCGGGCAGTTCGGGCTCGAGAGCAAGAGCACGTTCCAGAAGCGTGCGCGCCGTCGTCCGATCGCCCATGGCGAGCATTACGGACGCAAGAGCGGTAGCGGCCATGGCCGAATCGGGTCGCAATTCGATCGCCTTTTCGAGCGCTTCGCGCGCGGCGTCGAACGACGCTGGATCGCGCAACAGCATGCCGAGATTGAACCAGGCATCGTAGTTGGCCGGATCGAGCGTAGTCGCGTCTCGGAAATAGCCGATTGCCGCGTCGCGGCGATCGGTTGCGGCAGCAAAATGACCGAGACGATTGAGAATCGCGACATCCGACGGGGCTGCTGCACGCGCCGCAGCAAGAGCCGAAAATCCTTGCTCGATATCGCCGCGCTTGAACGCGTCGTCGGCGCGGGCAAGCAGATCGGACACGGTTTCAGCCGTCGGCGCGGGTGACACGGGCTGGCCCGTTGCGTCGGCATAAATACGTTCAAGGGCTGCTTCAAAACCGCGCGTCCAGCGATACCCATCCATAACGGGACTCGCGGCGAGTTTCCGGCGGATCGTGCCGCGATATGCGGCGAGCCGCGCGCGATCCTGGCCCAACGCGACGGCAAGCGCCACGTACGATTCGACATCGGTTGCCACAAGCTCGGGCAAGCCGGCATGGGCAAGCAATGTGGCACCGACGCGCGCGGAATGGCGGTCGCCTGCATACGCGACAACGGGCACGCCCATCCACAAAGCTTCGCAGGTCGTTGTCGTACCGTTGTAGGGGAACGTATCGAGGGCGACGTCGAGACGCGCATAAGCAGCCAAGTGCGCTTCCGTGCTCTGCGTGCCGTCGATCAGCACGAGCCGGTCTTCCGGCAGGCCTGCGGCCGCAAACATGCTGCTGAGCCGCTCGCGCGTCTTGGGTTCGGTCGAGAGCGGGGCTTTAATCAGCAGCTTCGCGTTCGGCACCGCCATTACAATGCGCGTCCACACGCGCGCGGTGTGCGCGCGGATTTTGTGGGCGCTGTTGAACGTGCCGAAAGTCGGCCCGTCGGACGCAAGGATCGGCGGCGGCGCGACGTCGGGCGCTTCAGGCGGCGGCGAGAAGCAAAGGAACGGCCCATCGAGCCGCTCGAGCTTCTCGCAGAAATGCGCCTCGATTTTGCCCGCAGGATCGGCGACCGTGTCGCCGATGCGGTAGGCGATCTCCGGAAGACCCGTCGAGGCCGGAAACCCGAGCCATTCGACGATCGCTGGGGCCGGCCGATAGGCGCAGACCGCGATCATCGAACCGCCCGTATAACCGCCGAGCTCGAGCAACACGTCGATTCGGTCGTCGGCGACTTTGCGCGCGATCTCGGGCGGGCTCAGCGCCGTCGTGTCGGTCCAGTGGTCCGCCGACGCGCGGAACCAATCGGTCACCTGGTCGGGCTCGGCTTGCGTGAAATCGGCATAGCAGTGGAACTCGAAGCGCGACCTGTCGCGATTCTCGAACAGCGGCTGCAGGAAATAGGCGCAGGAATGGCGCCTGAAATCGGTCGACAACAGGCCGATCCGCAGTCGAGGCCCGCGCGGCGTCGGCGTGTAGAAGGGCGCGTCCGTGCGGTCCATCTTGTCCGAGATTTCGCGGCCGAGCGCCAGAAGCTGCTCGCCGGTCGCGTCGATCTCGGAGATATGCGGGAAATAGCGGCGCTCGAGAGAAGTGAAGACGTCTTCGTCGACATTGTCGCGGACGATGGCGTCGAACTCGGCCGACGCTTTTTCGAAGTCGCCGACCTTGTAGTCGAGGGTGGCGATATTGTAGCGCACCTGCAGCGAATTCGGGCTCAACTTCAGCGCGCGCTCGAGGGCCGCGCGTGCTTCGTCGTAGGCGCGCAACTCGCGCAGCAGATTGCCGAGATTGGACCAGCGCTCGGCCACATCGGGCTCGAGCTCGGCGGCGCGCTGAAGATGCGCAAGCGCCGCCTCGCGCGCCTTGAGCGAGATTTCGGCAAGGCCCAATGCCGTCAGGGCCGCGGCCGATTGGGGCCGGCAGCGCACGGCCTGGGCGAGTGCCTCGCGCGCCTCGCCGTTATGGCCGTTCTGCCGCAGCAGCAGACCCAGATTGTACCAGGCTTCGTAGCTGTCGGCGTCGATGCCGACGACTCGGCGGAAATAGCCGATCGCGTCGTCGATGCGGCCCGCGGAAGCCGAAAACACGCCGAGATTGTTGAGAATCTTGGCGTTGCCGGGATCGGCCGCTTGGGCGTCGCGCAGGATGCGGAAACATCCTTCAAGGTCGCCGCCCTGGAACGCGGCAGCGGCGGCTTTGAGATAGGGCGGCATTTCGCCCGGCTTGGAAGAGTCTGTCATCGTGTTGCGAACTCAACTCGCGGCGGGGGTTTTTGTCGGACGTTCGGCGAAAATGCGGGACAAACCCGCCTCGAAAGTACGGGTCCATCGCGCCGCGTCGCAGACGAGGCTCGCCGACAATTTCGTGCGCATCGTGCTGCGATAGGCTTCGAGGCGCGAACGATCGGTGGCCAAGGCAACGGCTTTTTCGACGTAGTCGTCGGGCGTTTCGGCAATCAATTCGCCGAGGCCCGCATGGTGCAGCAGACTGGCACCCACGCAAGCCGAATGGCGCCGGCCGCGCAGGGCGACGACCGGCACGCCCATCCACAGCGCCTCGCATGTGGTCGTGGTGCCGTTGTAGGGGAACGTGTCGAGTGCGACATGCAGCTTCGCATAGGTCGCAAGATGGCCGCGCAGATCGCGTTCGAAACCGAGCAGCGTCAGCTTTTCGGGCGGCAGGCCGGCGGCGGCGAACATGCCGCGCAAGTACGCGGCATTCGTCGGTTCTTCGTCGAGGCGGCATTTGATGAGCAAGCGTGCGCCAGGTACGCGCGCGACGATTCGCGCCCACAGCTGGGCCGTCTGCATGTTGAACTTGTGCAGCGCGTTGAACGTACCGAAACAGATTTCGCCGTCGGGCACGGGGGCCGGAGCCGGCGCACTTTCTTCGGGCGCGTAGCACAGGAACGGACCGTCGAGACGCACGATCTTTTCGCTGAAATGCGCATCGGCAGGTCCCGGCGGGTCGCTGACCGCGTCGCCGAAGCGATAGCCGATGCCCGGAATGCCCGTCGAGGCCGGGAAACCCAGCCACGACACGATTTTGCGTGCGGGCCGGTAGGTGCAGACCGGCGCCGTCGAGCCGAAGGAATACCCGCCCACATCGACCAACACGTCGATGGCCGCTTCGCAAATATGCTGGGCAAGCGTCGGCATGATGAAATGCGTGGTCTCGGTCCAGCGATCGGCCGAGTGCTTGAACCAGTCCGACTGCGCGTCGCGCTTTGTTTCGCTGTAGTCGGCATAGCAGTGGAACTCGAACTGCTTGCGGTCGCGATTCTCGAACAGCGGGCGCAGAAAGAACGCGCAGGAATGGCGGCGAAAATCGGGCGACAAAAAGCCGATGCGCAGCCGGCCGGGGCGGCGCGGGCCAGGCCGCAGAACCGGCTTCAAAGGTCGCGGAAACTGTCCGGAATGGTGCTTAGCATAAGCAAGCAGGGTCGCGCCGTCGGTCTCAGGATCGCAAATTTTCGCCGTGAATTCCGAGTCGCGGGCCGCCCGCGCATAGCCGAACAGCGCATAGGCGCGCGCATCGGCCGGATGCGCCTGAAGATGCGCGTCGAACGCCGACACGGCATCGGCAAAACGCCGTTGCGCAAGCGCCTCGATGCCGCTTTGCAGACGGTCGCCGGATTGTGGGTCGGACATTTCCAAATGGCTCGGCAGTTCGGTCGTTTGGCCCTCGGTGTCGGGTACCATGCGCACCCGCACCTGACAAGCGAACGCAGCCACTTCGGCTATTCCCATCTTTGAGCAGTTCGCCTATTCATGGGGCCCCTTCGACCGACAGACGGCAAAACACGCATGGCCCGCTACAATTTCCGCGAATCCGAAACGCAGTGGCAGCAACGCTGGGAACAGGCGCGCGCCTTCGAACCGAGCGACGATTTCACGAAGCCCAAATACTACGTGCTCGAGATGTTTCCGTATCCGTCGGGCCGCATCCATATGGGCCACGTGCGCAACTACACGCTGGGCGACGTAGTGGCACGCCATCGCAAAGCTCTCGGCTACAACGTGCTGCATCCGATGGGCTGGGACGCTTTCGGCCTGCCGGCCGAAAACGCCGCGCGCGACATGCAGATCCATCCCGGCAAATGGACCTACGACAACATCGCTACGATGCGCGGCGAATTGAAACGCGTGGGCCTCGCCATCGACTGGACGCGCGAAATCGCGACCTGCCATCCCGGCTACTACGCGCACGAACAGGCGCTGTTCCTGGATTTCTTCGACAAGGGCCTCGTCTATCGCAAGGAAGCCTTCGTCAATTGGGACCCGATCGACCAGACCGTGCTCGCCAACGAGCAGGTGATCGACGGCAAGGGCTGGCGCTCGGGTGCGGCCGTCGAAAAGAAGAAGCTGTCGCAGTGGTTCTTCAAGATCACGCACTATGCCGAAGAGCTTCTGTCGGCCCTGGGCACGCTCGACCGCTGGCCCGAAAAAGTGCGGCTGATGCAGGAGAACTGGATCGGCAAATCGTCGGGCGCTTACGTGCGTTTCGCGCTCGAAGGTCGATCCGACAGTGTCGAGGTTTTCACCACGCGGCCCGACACGCTGTTCGGGGCTTCATTCCTCGCTTTGTCGCCCGACCACAAGCTCACGGCCGAACTTGCGGCCGCAAACCCGGCACTCGCCGCCTTCGTGGCCGAGTGCCAGCGCGCCGGCACGTCGGCCGCCGTCGTCGAACAGCTCGAGAAAAAGGGCTTCGACACCGGACTTCGCGTCGCCCACCCGTTCGTTGCCGGCAAGACGCTGCCCGTCTGGGTCGCCAATTTTGTGCTGATCGACTACGGCACGGGGGCGATTTTCGGCTGCCCCGCGCACGACCAGCGCGACTGGGATTTCGCGACCAAATACGGCCTGCCGATCGCGGCCGTCGTCGCCCCCGAAGGCGAAAAAATCGACATCTCGAAGGAGGCCTATACAGGCCCCGGCCGCCTCGTGAATTCCGATTTCCTCGACGGGCTCGAAGTCGAGGACGCCAAAGCACGGGTCGGCGAAAAGCTCAAAGCGCTGGGGACCGGCGAGCCGACGGTCGTGTGGCGCCTGCGCGATTGGCTCGTCAGCCGCCAGCGCTATTGGGGCTGTCCGATCCCGGTCGTGCATTGCGGCACGTGCGGCGTGGTGCCGGTGCCGAAGAGCGAGCTGCCGGTCAAACTGCCCGACGATGTGCGCTTCGACAAACCGGGCAATCCGCTCGACCACCACCCGACCTGGAAGCATGTCGGCTGCCCCAAATGCGGCAAGCCGGCACGTCGCGAAACCGACACGTTCGATACGTTCGTCGATTCGTCGTGGTACTTCGCGCGTTTCTGCAGCCCGCGCGACGCAAACCCCGTGGACCGCAAGGCGGTCGATTACTGGCTGCCGGTCGATCAGTATGTCGGCGGCGTCGAGCATGCGATTTTGCATCTGCTCTATTCGCGCTTCTTCACGCGCGCGATGCGCGCCACGGGCCACGCCAATCTCGACGAGCCGTTTGCCGGCCTGTTCACGCAAGGCATGGTCTGCCACGAGAGCTACAAGAGTGCCGCCGGCAAATGGCTCTATCCCGAAGAGATCGAGCGCAAATCGGAAAATCTCGTTGTCGAGATCGCGACCGGCCAGCCGGTGACAGTCGGCCGCCGCGAGGTCATGTCGAAATCCAAAAAGAACGTCGTCGCCCCGGGCCGCATCATCGACGAATACGGTGCGGATACGGCAAGGCTGTTCATGCTGTCGGACAGCCCGCCCGAGCGCGATCTCGAATGGACCGAAGCGGGCGTGGACGGCGCGTTCCGCTTCCTGCAGCGCCTATGGCGCGACGTGACCGAGCCCGATGTTCCGTTTGCGGCCAAAGACGCACCCAAGCCCGACACGCTTGCCCCGGCCGCCGATGCCGCGTTGCGCGCCGTGCACAAGACGATCGCGTCGGTCTCCGACAATCTCGAGAATTTCCGCTTCAATGTCGCGGTTGCGCAGATTCGCACGCTCGCGAACACGCTGGGCGATCTCGACGTGAAAGCGGCGGGAGCCGATTGGGTGCGACGGCGCGGCTACGAGATCCTCGTGCAGCTCGTAGGCCCGATGGTACCGCATATCGGCGAATCGCTATGGGCCGCCCTCGGGCATGGCCGCATGCTGGTCGAAGAGGCATGGCCCAAGACCGACCCGGCTTTGCTGGTCGACGAGAGCGTGACGCTGGCGGTGCAAGTCAACGGCAAGCTGCGCGGCACCATCGCCATTGCGCGCGACGCGGCCGAGCAGATTGCCAAAGACGCGGCCCTGGCGGTCGCCAACGTGCAGACGGCCATGGCCGGAAAGCCCGCGCGCAAAATCGTCGTGGTGCCCAACAAGGTCGTCAATATCGTGGTGTGATCCGGGGCTTACGGCCCCGGCACGTATTGCGCAATGCCATTGCCGAACGACCAATCGACGCGCGTGTTTTCGGCAAGCGCAATCATGACATCTTGCGGCCGCAGGCCCGGATCGGACGCAAGGTTGCGCGCGATCGCGGCATAAAGGCTGCGCTTGATCGCGTCGCTGCGGCCGACGCTCAAAAAGATCTGCACGAGCACGAAATCCGCCGTGCGCACGATGCCAAGATATGTCGGATCGACGATGCGCATGTCGCGCACTTGTTCGCTCAGGATCTGGAAACGGTCGTCGGCCGGTACGCCGGCCGTTTCGACCAAGGCGGCGTGCACCCCGTCAGCGACGGCGCGCTTCCAGGCAGCGGATTTTCCGGCGGGCAGTTCGATGCGGACGAGCGGCATTTCTGTCTCCTTTGACGCGAGCGAAAGAGAGCAGGTTGCGCCGCGAGGCGGCGCAAAAACCACAGGCGCATAGAACTTGTGCGCGCGCGGCACAAATCGCCCCGCTTCAGAACGAATGGCGTCAGATGCGCAGCAGCCAGAAACGATAGAATCCGAACGGTTCGGCCTGCGCGGCCTCGAGCTTTTGCCAGTTGGCAAGGTCGGCACAGGTCGGCTCGGCAGGGAATCTCTTTCTGTAGCTCTGCAGCGTGCCGGCATCGAATTCGAAGCCCAGGAACTTGACCGGCAACCCGTCGAACAGCGCGCGCAGGCCCGCAATGTCGAAGCGAGTGTCGTGTGGCTGCAGGCAGAACGCGGCCAAAGCAGCTGCCGAATGGAAGCCGTGCCAATGCGGCAAGTCGCGCTGCAGCTCGGACCCGAATTTGCCGGCAAGGAGTTCAGCGCGCCAACGGCGCAAGCCCGCGAGGTCCGTTGGCGCACCGGCCGCGCGCCACGCGGCGCGCGCTTTGCCAAGGAGGGCGCCGCCGCTTTTGCCGGGTGCGCCCAATCGCAGGAAGCTGCCCGGCGCCAGCACATCGACAAGAGCCGCAAGAGAAGCGCGCGGATCGGCGGCGATGCCGAGCACGTCGAGCGCTTCGGCGTGGCCCCAGCCAGCCCCGGTCTTGGGCAGATCAAGCAGATCGGCTTGCGAGAAATGGATATTTGGCACACCGATCGATTCGGCCTGAGCAAGGCCGAAGGCGAGTGCGCGGCGCGACAGATCGACCGCTTCGACCTGCACGTTCTCGTAGTTGACGGCCATCGACAGCGCCAAATGGCACGTACCTGCCGACGGCACCAAGGCAAGCAAGGGCGGCGCGAAATCCGGGAACGGGCCGGCCCACGCGTATTGGGCGCCGAGCCCGGCGCGAATGTCGGTGCGACCTGGGAGGCGCAGTTCCTGCCAGCGCGGCGCGGGCCGATGCCCATCGCGCGCGGTCGCCAGCGCAAACGCATCCGGCGTCAGCGGATAGAGCGACGCAATGCGCTGCTCGGCCGAATGCTGGGCCGCCTCGTATTTCGCGCGCTCGGCCGCATAAGCGCCAAGCGTGGGGAAACTCGCCGCCGCCGGATCGAGGGGTGCGAACATCGCCCGGCGCGCCACGCCGAATTCGTCGCTCGCGACGAAGGTTAGGGCTGCTTCATCTTCGGCCGTGATCGGCCACACATAGTCGTTGTTGACCGCCTGCTGGGCGAAAGCGATCGCGAGAGCGAGCAGTTTGGGCTTGGCATCGGGCGCGCACAAAGCGCGGCGCGCGCGGCACAGAAACGCTTCGACGACGGGATCGCCGATTACGCCCAAGTGCAGAGCCGCCAGCATCAGCCCGTCGCGCGCAAAAGCATCGAGAATATCGAACGACGGCACCGCACTTGGGTCGGCCATGCGGTATTTGAGCGCAAGTTGCGCCTCGGCGCTGCGCATCAGCCCGTCGCGGCGCGCACCCGGCGTGCCCAGCGAACGTTCCAGCAGGGTTGCAATACCGGGATGGAACTGCTTCGTGCGCACCGTTTCGAGAATCCGCGTGAGCCCGTCGAGCGCATCGAGCCGTTTGGCATCGGCACTCAACACGGCGACATAGCCCTGCAAGGCGGTTTCGAAATCGCCGGCGGCGTGGGCAGCGGCGGCGCGGGTGAAAATCGGATCGGATGAGTCGGCCATCGCAAAAGGGCTTAGCAAACTGCTATCGTCGGCGCCATGGTCATTAAAGGTGCCGCCGTCGCGAATTTCGCCAAACGCCCCGATCCGGCGGCGCGCGCAGTCCTTTTGTACGGGCCCGATGCGGGCCTCGTGCGCGAACGCGCCGAGCAAATCGCGCGCACGGTCGTTCCCGACCTCGCCGACCCGTTTCGCGTGGCCGACATTTCGCCCGAGGCAATCAAGGACGACCCGGCCAAACTCGCCGACGAAGCCGCGGCCATTTCGATGCTGGGCGGCCGGCGTGTGGTGCGCGTGCGCGGGGCTGGCAACGACATCGCGACAGCCGTCGAAAATCTGCTCGAAGACCCGAAGGGCGACGGTCTTGTCGTAATTGAAGCGGGCGAGCTCGACGGCAAATCGAAATTGCGAAAACTCTGCGAGGGGGCGGACAACGCCGCCGCGATCGCCTGCTACCACGAAGAAGGGCCGGATCTCGCGCGCACGATTTCCGAAACCTTGGCGCAGAACGGCGTCAAAGCCTCGGGCGAGGTACTCGATTGGCTTGCCGCACGGCTCGGCGGCGACCGCGCGATCACGCGCAGTGAGCTCGACAAGCTCGCCCTTTACGCCGGCAAAGGGGCCACGCTCACGCTCGACGATTGCCGCGCCGTAATCGGCGATTCGGCCGATATCGATCTCGACGACGTAATCCGCGCGGCAGCACTGGGCGATCTTGCCGGGCTCGAGCGCGCCTATGGGCGCGTGGCCAGCGAAGGCGACAGCCCGATCGGCATTCTGCGCATGACCGCGCGCCACTTCATGCGGCTGCAAAGCGTGCAGGCCGACATTTCGCGCGGACTCAGTGCCGATGCCGCGATGGGCAAACTTTGGCCCAAGGTCTTCTACAAAGAGGTGGGTCCGTTCAAAACCCAGCTCGCACGCTGGCCCCTGCCGCGCATCGCGCAGGCGCTCGAACGGCTGCTGGAAGCCGAGATCCAATGCAAATCCAGCGGCGGCATGCCGAGCGAGCTCATTACCCAGCGCAGCTTGATGGCGCTGGCCCAGATGGCGGCCCAGGCCGCGCGCCGTTAAGGCAATTCGCGTCAAATTTAGTGAAATCTTTACTATTTTTGGCGTAAGCTGCTCGAATCATGAGCATTCCGACGTCTCGAGCCATCGGCCAAGCCGATCCCAGCCCGCGCGGCGCTTCGCGCGAGGTCGTGGACGCGATTCGCGACGCCTCGAAACGCAGCGGCGTGGACTTCAAATTCATGCTCGCCAAGGCGCAGACAGAATCGAGCTTCGACCCTGGCGCCAAGGCGCGTACTTCATCGGCCTCGGGTCTCTATCAATTCATCGAGAGCACCTGGCTCAACACGGTGCGCCAGCACGGCGCCAAGCACGGGCTTGGCCAGTACGCGGCCCAAATCGAAGACGATTTCGGCGGCGGACCCAAAGTACGCGATGCGTCCGCGCGCAAAACGATTCTCGACCTGCGTTTCGACCCACGCGCAGCAAGTGCGATGGCGGCTGAGTTTGCGCGCAGCAACTACAACCAGCTTGAAAACGCGCTTGGCTCCGGCGTCAACGCAACCGATCTTTATCTGGCGCATTTCCTGGGCGCGGGCGGTGCCACGCGGTTCCTCGCAAGCTATCGGCAGGATCCGCAGCGTATCGCGGCCACGCAGTTCCCGGAGGCGGCGGCTGCCAATCGCGGCGTGTTCTACGATGCCGGCGGGCGGGCGCGCACGCTCGACCAAGTCTATCGGTTTTTCGAGTCCAAAATGACGCGCGATGTGGCCGACGTGGCTGCGATCGCGTCGACCGAAGCGCCTGCCGCAGCCAGACCAGCACCCAAGCCTGCTGCAGCACCCGCCTTGCCGCCGCAGCTGCAAGCGCTTGCGAACCAGTTCGGCCTCAAAGGGGCGGCCCTCAAGCCCGAGACGATAATGGCGATGGCGCTGTTGGCAGAACCGCTCGTCGAATCGGTGCGCGGCGGCACGTCGCTGTTCGAAAGCGGCAGCGCCAAGCGCGGCAGCCGTATCTTCAATCCCGATATCGGCGTTTAAGCCGAACCCCTACTCGCCGACGCCGACGATATCGATGAGCCCTTCGCGGATCGCGCTGGTCAATGCGTCGATGCCTTCAGTCAATTCTTCGTGCGCTTTGCGCAAGGCGGCAAGCTCTTCGATATTGTTGCGCGAAATGGGTGCCCGGTTGGCGCCCAGGTCGACCACGCAGGCAAGATAGCGCGCGCGCGCGCGCGCGGCGAGTTGCACCGCTTGTTCAACTTCGCGCGCACGCACCTGCGCCACGATCTGGCCGATCGAGCGGGCTTCTTCGGTTTTGGCGAGATGTTCGAGCGTCTTCAAATAGCGCCCGCGGCTGATGGGAGCGGCTGCTTCCGGGGCGCGGCGCAAGGCTGCGATCGGCTTGGGCTGAACTTGGCTCGAACCGCCGACCGACGTCAACGTCGGTTTGGCGGCAAGGTTGGTCGTCGGGGCCGACGTTTTCGGCGTCGGTACGGGCGCTGCAGGCGCTGCGGGCGCAGACTTTGAGGCGACGACGGCGAGTTGAGCCGGGGTTTTCGACAGGTTGAACAGACCTTGGTGATGGGGCAGGTCGGACAGGGCAGATTGCGTCATGGTCGGGACTCCGCAGCCGTTGTGAATATCTGTTGCAGACGACATCGCAAGCTGCGGGCCAAGTATATTTGGCTTGAAATACAGATACTTAGGATGTTTTTATACATCTTCAGCTCGGCAAAAATGACCCGGTGCTGCGTTTTTTGCCGAGCCTGTGACAATGCGCACTTTAAATTGCTACTCGTTATGCGACGCTGATTTCGCTATGGAGTGATCAGAGCAAGAGGCGCGTGTTCGATTTTGCGAACCGAAAGTCTCCTTAGGAGCGACGACTTGATAACCAGCGGTCGGGGGACAAATCTGTCGCGCCCTTTCGCGTGGCCAGTGCTTGCGGCCATTTTGGTGGCCTATGTCGTCGCCGAAATCGTCTTCAATCTCGAACTCGTGCAGACGATGGCGCAGCCTGCGATCGATCGCGAACGGCTCGACGATCTCGTGCGCTTCGGCAAAGCCACCGGTTCGTTCGGTATCGTACTTTTCGCGCTGCGGCCGTTTTTTGCGCGCGCCTGGCGGCGATTCGCGTGGGGTTTGCCGCTTGGGTTTCTGTTGCTATGGGGCGGCTGCTTTGCAGCCGTCGACCGACTTTACGACGAGGTGCTGGCACGGGTGCCGCCCGCACTCCAGCGCGACGCGCTGTATCTGACGATCTATCGCGACGCTTTGTTCCATGGTGGGGCGACGGATGCCGAGCTCGGCGATCCGAACGGTTTGCACGACGATACGCAACGTCTGGCCTTGCTCAATCTCGCCGCACGGCTGACCGGCGATAAATCCGAAATTGCGGCGGTGCGTGCACGGCTCGGCGAGGCGGAATCGGCGGCACAGATGGGCATGCCGCTCGATACGCGCACGCAAGCGCTGCTCGTGCGCAGCAAAAACGACGATCCGACGGTTTTGCGCGACGCGACAGCTGCCATCTTGCTGCCGCCGATGTCGATGACGCTGTCGCTGCTGGCGATCATCGCCAATCTCGCGGCGTTGGGTGGCTTGCTGCTGACGGTCGCTTTGCGGCGGCGACGCACCATTCGGTTTCTGGCGCCGTTACTTCCGATCCTCGCGGTTGCGGTCGCGCTAGCGGCTGCCGAAACGCCGCCCTTCCCGGCGGGCTCGCAAAATCGCAGCGTCTTCTCGCAGCTCGACGAAAAGCTCGGCTTGGTCGGTTGGATTTGGAGCCGAGCTGTCAACGGCCAAGCAATGATCCTGCGCCTGAGCGAAAACGATAACGACAACCGGATTATCTAGGCGCTTTAGGGTCCTGTTCGAGACGCGCCAGCAGATCGTCGAACTGGTCGAGCGTTGCGTAGTGAAGCACGAGTTCGCCAGCCCCGTTTTTGCGCGGCTTCAGTTCAACATTGAGGCCTAGAGCATCGGTCAAGCGCCGTTCGATGGCACGCGTATCGGCATCGCGTGCCGAGCCCTTGGGCGCTTGTTTGAGTTTTTTCTTGGCGAAGCGCGGATCGGCCAGTTCCTTGAGCTGCGCCTCGGCTTCGCGCACGGTAAGACCGTCTCTGGCGACAAGCTCGGCAAAGGCACCCGGATCGGGCGCCATCAGCGCCACGCGCGCATGGGCCGGCGTGAGCTTGCCCTCGGCGACAAGTTTTTGAGCGCCCGGCGGCAGATCGAGGAGACGCAATGTGTTGGCAACATGCGGCCGGCTTTTGCCGAGCGCTTGGGCGACGCGCTCTTGCGTGAACTCCATCTCGTCGATGAGGCGGCGATAGCCGGAAGCTTCGTCGATCGCATTGAGATCGGCGCGCTGCAGATTTTCGACAAGGGCGGCCTCGAGCGCTTCGCGGTCGCCGAGATCTTTGACGACGGCCGGGATCTCGTGCAGCTGGGCCGCTTGGGCGGCGCGCCAGCGCCGCTCGCCCGCGATGAGCTCGTATCCCGTGGGATCCTTGGGATCGCGGCGAACCAGGATCGGCATCAGCACGCCTTGCGTGCGCACCGAGGCGGTGAGCTCGGCAAGGGCGTCGGCATCGAAGGAACGGCGCGGCTGGAAGGTGCCTGGGCGGATCTTGCCAACAGCAATCAGGCGGGCCGCACGCGGCCCCTCGGATGCGGCGGCTGCCGTGGCGCCAGTGGGCGTGCCCAGCAGCGCCGAGAGGCCGCGGCCGAGCCCCTTTTTGGCATCGGCCGGGCTCATGCTACGACCTCGCTTGCAAGTGCCGCTTCGCGCTTCAAGAGCTCGCTCGCCAGCATCACATAGGCCTGGCTGCCCGCACAGCGCAGGTCATAAAGCAGCACGGGCTTGCCGTGCGACGGCGCTTCGGAGATGCGCACATTTCGCGGGATCACCGTTTCGTACACGAGGTCTCCCAAATGCTGGCGCACGTCGGCGGCGACCGCTTCGCTCAAATTGCTGCGCTTGTCGAACATTGTCAGCACCACGCCCTGGATCGTCAACCGAGGGTTGAGGCGCTCGCGCACGCGGTCGATCGTGCGCATGAGGTTGGAAAGGCCCTCGAGCGCAAAGAACTCGCATTGCAGCGGCACCAGAACGGCGTCCGCGGCAACGAGCGCATTGAGCGTGAGCAAGCCCAGCGACGGCGGGGCGTCGATCATCACATAGTCGAGCGACAGGCGACCGACGGCTTCGACGATCGCATCGGCGAGGCGATATTCGCGCCGCTCGAGATCGACAAGTTCGAGTTCCGCCGCCGCAAGATCGGCCGTGGCCGGCAGCACGCTCAAACCCGGGATGATAGACGGGCGGATTGCTTCGGCCGTCGGCACATTGCCGATCAGCACGTCGTAGGAGCCGACATCGCGATTTTCGGGTGGTATGCCGAAACCGGTCGAGGCATTGCCCTGCGGGTCGAGATCAACCACGAGGATCTTCTTGCCGACGGCCGCGAGCGCCGTCGCCAAATTGATCGCAGTCGTGGTCTTGCCAACCCCGCCTTTTTGGTTGGCGATCGCCAGAATGCGGGGCTTGGACGAAGAGATTTGCGTCACTTGGCTTTGATGTCCCGCAGCGTCAAAACGGCAGCGTCCGGCTCCGTCAGGGAAGCAACGGCGGACACGCGCATATGCCACGCGCTTTCCGCCTGGGTCAATTCGGCTTTGTAGGTCGCCCCCTTGAGAAACGTGCATAACCCATCAACGGCCAGCAATGGCACGGCTAAGGGCAGCAATTTGTCGAGCGGGGCAAGCGCGCGTGCGGTGACTGCAGCGACCTGCAGATCGCCTGCCATGGCTTCGGCGCGGCGATTGTGGATCTGGATCTTGGCCCCCGTTTCGCGGGCGACTTCGATCTGGAAAGCGCATTTGCGCGCGTCCGATTCGATTAGATGTACGGTCTTGGCGGGCGCGCAGATGGCAATCACCAAACCCGGGAAGCCAGCACCAGCACCAAGATCGGCGATTGTAGAAGCGTCGCCCAGTGTCGGTAGCACCTGCCAGGAATCGAGAAAATGGCGCAGCCAAATATCCGGCAGCGTGGTCGCCGAAACAAGATTGATCTTGGCCTGCCATTTTTCGAGAAGTCTCTGATAGATAACGAGCTTCTCTACTGTTTCGCGCGAAACATCGGTTGTTTGGCGGAAGCGATCGGGGGTCACGCGGCGCGCTTCGCGTAACGCAGCAACAAAGTTAGCGCTGCGGGGGTGACCCCTGAAATGCGGGCGGCCTGGCCGATCGTAGCAGGCCGCACTTGCGCCAATTTCTGGCGCACTTCGGTCGACAGCGCCTGCAAAGCCGCATAATCGAGATCGAGCGGCAGATGCAGGCCCTCATCCTGGCGGAAAGTGCGAATGTCGGCATCTTGGCGGATGAGATATCCGCGATAGAGGGCGTCGATCTCAATCTGAGTGGCGATCGCCGACGGCAATGCTGCCAATTCCGGCCACGCCCGCCCGAGAGCAGCCCAATCCACGCCCGGTAGAGCCAACAAATCGAGCGGCGTGCGGGCGACTCCATCCTGATTCACGGCAAAGCCACGCTTGACGAGTTTGGAGGGGCTTTCGGCGAGCCGGGTCACGAGCTCGCGCGCTGCAGTGAGGTCGGAAGCCTTTTTGGCCCAAGCCATCTGACGCACAGCACCCACACAGCCGATAGCCAGGCCCTTATCGGTCAGGCGCTGGTCTGCATTGTCGGCGCGCAGTGTCAGGCGATACTCGGCCCTGCTCGTGAACATGCGATAGGGCTCGCGTGTGCCGAGCGTGACCAGATCGTCGACCAACACACCGATATAAGCATCCGCCCGATCGAGCGTGAAGGCAGGCGACCCGGCGAGCTTCAGGGCCGCGTTGAGCCCCGCCATCAAGCCCTGGGCGGCTGCCTCTTCGTAACCGGTTGTGCCGTTGATCTGGCCCGCCAGAAAAAGGCCCGGCAGAAGCCGCGTTTCAAGCGTGGGGGCAAGGGCCCGCGGATCGATGAAATCGTACTCGATCGCATAGCCCGGCCGCAGCATCGTTGCATTCTCAAGACCTTGTATCGTCTTGAGTATTTCAAGCTGGATAGTTGCGGGCAGCGACGTGGAAATGCCGTTCGGATAGACGGTCGAATCATCGAGCCCTTCGGGCTCGAGGAAGATTTGGTGGCGTTCGCGGCTGGCAAAACGCACGACCTTGTCTTCGATCGACGGGCAATAGCGCGGGCCAACCCCTTCGATCTGGCCCGAATACATTGGCGCCTGGTGCAGGTTGGCGCGGATCAGGTCGTGCGTGGCGGGCGACGTATAGGTGATGCCGCATTCGATCTGCGGCACATCGATACGCGCCGTCAGCGTGGAAAAAGGCTCCGGCGGATCGTCGGCCGGCTGCATTTCGAGTCCGGCCCAATCGATCGTACGGCCGTCGAGGCGCGGCGGCGTGCCGGTCTTGAGGCGCCCGAGCGGGAAGCCAAGCCGCGCCAACGTCTCGGACAAGGCCTGCGACGGTTTCTCGCCGACCCGGCCAGCCGGGATCTTCTCAAGCCCGATATGGATGAGGCCACGTAGGAACGTGCCGGTTGTCAAAACAACGGCGCCGCAGGACAGCCGCATACCCACAGCCGTCACGATGGCAGCAACCGCCCCGTCGGGACCAATTTCGATATCGGCGGCCTCGCCGGCCGCAATGGTCAAGTTGGGCTGCTCGGCGAGCAACGCCTGCACGGCTTGGCGGTAGAGCTTGCGATCTGCCTGGGCACGCGGGCCGCGCACGGCCGGCCCTTTCGAACGATTGAGGACGCGAAACTGAATGCCGGCATGATCGCCTGCCCGACCCATGATGCCGTCGAGCGCGTCGATCTCGCGCACGAGATGGCCCTTGCCCAAGCCACCGATGGCCGGATTGCAGCTCATCTCGCCGATCTTGCTCGGATCGAGGGTCAGCAAAAGGGTGCGCGCACCAACACGCGCCGACGCAGCTGCAGCCTCGCAGCCGGCATGGCCGCCGCCAATTACAATCACATCGAAATCACGGCGAGGCGTCATGGGGCGCAACCTATTCAGTCACGGCAGCGCCGTCAATTCAGCGCAAGGGGTTTTGGGCTTTTGTTTCGCGCGAAACATTATGAAAAATTAAACAATAACAGTAGCTTACGATTCGCTAAACTATTCGCAAAATGCAAAATTCATTATTGCCGATTGATTCCAAGTACTTACCTCATGACAAAAAGGCATCTCAGGTGTAACACTATTGTGGTCCATTCCAACGTGAGGGTCGCAACCAATGGAAACCTACGTGGTGCAGTTCTACAAAGCCGGTGGGCCGCAAAACGCCACCGGCCAGCCGATCTTCGCCAGCAACGATTTCGGTGCCGCCACCAAGGCCTACGACGACGCGTCGAGCAAATACGGCCCCGGCTGGATAATTCTTTGGAACCAGAAGAACCGCATGAAGCTGCAGAGCAAACAGGTTCTCAAAGCGCCGAAATAGCCTATTTGCCGATACAGAACTCGGCGAACAAAAGATCGAGCACGTCTTCCACGCCGGTGCGGCCCACGATGCGACCCAGCGCATCGGCCGCCCGGCGCAAATCCTCGGCGACGAGCTCAGCCGCCGTCTGCGCGCGCGCATCGAGCAACGCCGCGCGCACATCTTCCAAAGCTTCCCGATGGCGCGCGCGCGTGACAAGACTCGCTTGCCCGTCTTCCTCGCCCAAAGCGGCCGCCGCTTTTTGCGCCAACAGGGATTCGAGCGCGGCGAGGCCTTCCCCCGTTGCGGCCGACACGCCGAGCACGTCGAAACCCGCTGGGGCCAGATCGATCTTGTTGTGCACAACCAACGCTTCGGCAGCGTAGCCGGAAAGTGCGTCGTCGATGTCAGGTGCAGTCGCGTCGAGCACTAGAACGCGCAGATCGGCGGTCTTGGCCAAACGCTGCGTGCGGCGGATCCCTTCGCGCTCGATCGCACGCTGCGGATCGCCATCGTCCGTTTCGGCAAAAGCACGCAAACCGGCTGTGTCGATCAGCGTCACTGGCCAACCGCCGAGATCGAGATGCACTTCGATCGCATCCCGCGTGGTCCCGGCAATGCTCGACACGATCGCTGCTTCGCGCCGCGCAAGGCGGTTCAGCAGGCTCGACTTGCCCGCGTTGGGCGGGCCCAGCAGCGCCACCGTGTAGCCGTCGCGCAGGCGCTCGCCGCGCGCGGCTTGCCCGATCAGCGCACCGATCTCGGCATCGAGCAACGCGACCTCGGGCGCCATCGCTGCGATCAAGCCGCCCGGGACATCGCCCTCGTCGGGAAAATCGATCTCCGCCTCGGCCTGGGCGCGCAAACGCAGAATACGCGCGCGCAAAGTCTCGACCGCCGCCCCCAATGCCCCGCCCAATTGCCGCAAGGCTTGGCGCGCCTGGGCGCGCGTTTCGGCCGCAATCAGATCGGCCAACGCTTCGACCTGGGCAAGATCGAGCTTGCCAGCATTGAAGGCACGTCTTGCAAACTCGCCGGGTTTCGCCAATCGCAACCCCGGCTGCACAGACAACACGCCCAAAATGTCCGCAATCACCGCGCGCGCGCCATGCACATGTAGCTCGACGACATCTTCACCCGTGAAGCTCTTGGGGCCCGGAAACCACAGAACCAAGCCGTCGTCGAGCCGCTCGCCGGTTGCAGGATCGCGCAGATCAGCCCGTGTCGCCGCGCGTGCGTGCGGAAGGCGGCCGCACAGCGCCTTTAGCGCTTCGCTCGACTGCGGGCCCGAGATGCGAATCACGGCAACCCCGGCTTTGCCCACGGCCGTCGCCGGCGCAAAGATCGTGCTGCCGCTCTCGGCCATGTCAGGTTTTCGGCGGCGTTCCGGGCGGCGGCGGCGGTGGCGGTGGCGGCGGCGGATCGGATTTTTCGTCTGCCATGCCCTTCTTGAACGCTTTGATGCCGCTTGCCATGTCGCCCATCAGTTTCGGGATTTTGCCGGCACCGAACAGCAGCAAGACGATCAGCGCCAGAATCAGAATTTCGCCGAAGCCGAGATTCATGGCGATTTTACCTTCTTTTGGTCCGAGGCAAGCATCAGCGCCTGCGCGCGTCCGCCACCCACGAGATGTGCGGCAAGAATCGCATCGACATCTTCGCGCGTCTGCGGCGAATACCAAATGCCTTCCGGATAGATCACCATGGTTGGGCCGAACTCGCAGCGATCGAGGCATCCGGCCGTATTTATGCGCACATTCTTGAGGCCAAGCTCCTTGGCGCGCGCCTTCATATAGTCGCGCAGTTTCTCCGAGCCGCGCTCCTTGCAGCAGCCGCGCGGATGCCCGGCCGGGCGTTCGTTCGTGCACACGAACACATGCGCCTCGAAATAGGGGGCGGGATCGGTCTGCAAAGCCCGGTTCGTCATTTCGCCTTGTCCTTATCGGCACCCTGCGCCAGCGACCAAAATTTCTGCATCTGGTCCCAGCCGGTACCGCCGAACCATTGGCGCAGCATCGTTTCGGGATCCATCGCCTTCATGGCATTCTCAAGCCTGTCGGTCATCTGGCCCATCAACGCATCTTGCATGGGCTTCACGTCGGGCAGACCCATAAAAACCCGGGCCTCTTCGGGCGTACAATCGATATCGACTTTGATCTTCATGGCGATCCTCGGACGAGAAGGTGCAGCGACATTAGCCGCCTCCTTGCCCTAGCCGCAACAGCGGCCCATTGCGCGGCCTGGGCGCCAATGGCAGGGTTGCGCACTCCCTGCCCTCCCGGCACTGCCCGACACCGACCGATGAGGATCCGATGCCGACCTTGACCGTAACTGCCGCCACCCCGAGCTCCGAGTTCGGCGCCACGTTCGATGCCTACGTCGCGCTGCCGCCGAGCGGGCGCGGCCCCGGCCTTGTGCTGATCCAGGAAATTTTCGGCGTGAACCAAGTCATGCGCGATCTCGCCGACGGCTATGCCGCGCAAGGCTACGTCGTCGCCTGCCCCGACATTTTCTGGCGCCAACAGCCCGGCATCCAGATCACCGACAAAACCGACGCCGAATGGGCACAGGCTTTTTCGCTGTTCAAGGGCTTCGATTTTGCGCTCGGCCTGTCGGACCTCAAACAGACGCTCGCGGCCTTGCGCAGCCACAATGCGTGCACCGGCAAGGTCGGCACGGTCGGCTACTGCCTCGGCGGCAACCTCGCCTACCAGATGGCTTGCCAGAGCGATGCCGAGGCCTCGGTCAGCTATTACGGCGTGGGTCTCGACGGCCTCCTCGACCAAGCCGCGAGCCTGACCCATCCGCTTATGATGCATATCGCCGAGAAGGACGCATTTGTACCGCCGGCCGCCCAGGCCAAGATAAAAGCCACCTTGGCGCCCCACAAATACGCACAGCTACATGTCTACGCGGGCGAAGACCATGCCTTCGCGCGCGTAGGCGGCAAGCATTACAGCCAAAAAGCGGCCTCGGCCGCCAATGCGGCGACAGCCGCCTTTTTCAAAGCCTATCTCGGTTGAAGGAACAAACGACCATGGCCAAAGCAATCCACGCCGTCAAAGCCGGCGGCCCCGAAGTTCTCACCTGGACCGATGTCGAAGTCGGCGAGCCCGGCCCCGGCCAGGTGCGCATCAAACACACGGCGATCGGCGTCAACTACATCGACGTCTATATGCGCTCTGGCCTCTATGCGACCCCCACACCGTTTGCCCCCGGCAACGAAGCCGCGGGCATTGTCGAGGCCGTCGGCGCTGATGTAACCGATCTCAAAGTCGGCGACCGCGTCTGCTATGTGATCGCGGGCGGCGGCGGCTATCAGGAAAAGCGCATTGCCCCCGCCGACCGGGTCGTCAAACTGCCAAACGGCATTTCCGACAAGCAAGCCGCAGCGATGATGCTGAAAGGCATGACTGTGCAATATCTGCTGCGCCGGACCTACAAGGTGCAGCCGGGCGACACGATCCTGTTTCACGCTGCGGCCGGCGGCGTGGGCCTCATCGCATGCCAGTGGGCCAAACATCTGGGTGCCACGACGATTGGCACGGTCGGCTCGGCCGAGAAAGCCGCGCTCGCCAAGGCCAATGGCTGCCACCATACGATCCTCTATCGCGAGACCGATTTCGTGCCCGTCGTCAAAACGCTGACGAACAATGTGGGTGTGCCTGTGGTCTATGATTCTGTCGGCAAAGACACGCTGCTCAAATCTCTCGACTGCTTGGCCCCGCTCGGCATACTGGTCACCTTTGGCCAGTCTTCAGGCCCGGCCGATCCCCTCAATCTCGGCATCCTTGGCGCCAAGGGATCGCTGTTTGTCACACGGCCCACGCTGTTTACCTACATCGCCAAAAAAGAAGCCCTCACGCAGACGGCCAACGATCTGTTCGACGTTGTCGCCAAAGGCATCGTCAAGATCGAGATCTCGGCCGAATACGCGCTCAAAGACGCTGCCCAAGCGCATCGCGATCTCGAAGCACGCAAGACAACCGGCTCGGTCATTCTGGTGCCATGACCGTTCTCGATCCTAAAACGATCGCGCCACGTGTGGGCACCAACTATCCGGAGCCCTATCGCAGCAAACTCGGCGGGCGCGAAAAGCGCGTCGTCGGCGACGCGGTCGGCCTCAAGAATTTCGGGGTCAATCTCGTCCGCCTACCGCCGGGAGCAATGTCGGCGATGCGCCATTGGCACACGCGCCAAGACGAATTCGTCTATGTGCTCGAAGGCACGGCAATGCTGCTCTCGGACGCCGGGAAGACGCCGATCCCGGCAGGCAGCTGTGCGGGCTTCCCCGCGGGCACCCCGGACGGGCATTGCATCGTCAACGAAACCGACCGCGACGTGGTCTACCTCGAAGTCGGCGACCGCACATCGGGCGACGTCTCCACCTATCCCGACGCCGATATGATGGGAAAATTCGTGCACAGCTGGGCCATGACGCGCAAGGACGGCTCGCCGCTTTAGCGCAACGGCCCGCGCGCCAGCGGCAATTCCGCGGTCACGCGCGTGCCTTGGCCCTTGGCGCTATCGATCGTCAACGTGCCGCCATGCAGACCGACAAGCTCCTTGCAGATGGAAAGACCAAGGCCCGTGCCGCCGTGCCGGCGCGTTAGCTGGGCATCGAATTGCACAAACGGTTCGGTGGCGCTTGCGGCCTCCGCCTGAGTCATGCCGATCCCAGTATCGAGCACGCCGATGCGTACGGCCGCAGCGTCGCCGGCGGCGAATAACGTCACCCGCCCGCCATTGGGCGTGAATTTGACAGCGTTCGACACGAGATTCATCAGTACCTGTTGCAAGCGCATCGGATCGGCCTCAAGCGCAAGCTTCATGTCTGCACATTCGAGGGAAAGCTCAATGCCGGCCTTTGCAGCGTCGGCGGAAAACATCTTTGCGACAAGCGCCAGCAGCGGCGCAACCTCGATGCGGGCATAGGCCAGCTCCAAGCGGCCGGCCGCGATTTTTGACAGATCGAGAATGTCGTTGATGAGAGCGAGCAAATGCATGCCGCTTGCGCGAATATCTCGCGCATAGCTGAAATAGCGCGGATCGTTCGGACCAAACAGCCTATCGGCAATGATTTCGGCAAAACCGATTATCGCATTGAGCGGCGTGCGCAATTCATGGCTCATTGTAGCCAGAAACGCACTCTTGGCGGCCGATGCCGCCTCGGCATCGATCTTCGCCTGTCGAAGCTGCGCTTCGGCCATTTTGCGCTCGGTAATGTCGGTGACCGTGCCTTCGTAGGCGATCAGCGCGCCGTCGGGGCCGCGCACCTCCCAGCCCGCCTCGCTGACCCAGGCGCGTTCGCCGGTCGCACGCCGAATAATCTCGGATTCGAAGTTCCGCACATAGCCGTCGCGCGCGCGCAATACGCGAAATTCTTCGAGGCGCTTGGGATCGACATACCAATCGCGACCGGATTTGCCGGCCATCACCACCGCTGCGATCTGCTCCTCTACCGTCGAGAAACCGTTGATGCGCGCCAACGCCGCATTGACGCGCAGCTGGATCCCGTCGGGATGCGTGCGATAAACGCCGAAATCAACGTTCTCGAAGATCGAGCGGTAGTCGGCCTCCGCGGCCCGAGCGCGCGCGCGCGCTTTGGCAAGCTTGATCTGCTCATTCTGCTGCTCGGTGATATCCTCCAGCATGCCTTCGTAGCACATCACTTTGCCCTCGGCATCGCGCACCACCCAAGCGCTCTCGCGCACCCACGCGACCTCGCGCGTACGGTGCCGGTAGACCTGCGAAACAAAGTCCACGATCCGCCCATCGCGCTCGACAAGGGCCTTGAATTTCGCACGTCGGCCGGGCTCGACATACCATTCGGCATCGATGTCCTCGACCGCCGCAAGCAATTCGGCCTCGCTCGTATAGCCGTTGAATGCGACCAAAGCCGGGTTGGCGCGCAGTTGGCGCCCCTCGGGCGTCGAACGATAGATACCCACGCCGGCATTGTTGAAGATCGACTGGTAGGCGGTATCGATTTCGAAGACCCCGCCTTGTGCCGCCAGCGTAGTTGTCTTGTCGAAAATCACGCCGACGAATATCTCGCCGGCCGCCGCGTCGACGCGGCGGCCGGCATTCTGACTGAACCAAAACGCACTGCCATCTCGTCGGCGGCCTTCGCACAGATAGCCCGTAACATTGCCCTCGGCTCGCAACCGCATGACAAGTCGATCGTGGTCGTGGCGATGACGATAGAGGATAGCGCCGACATCGCTGGCTTGCGCAAGTATCGCATCGGCATTCGGATAGCCGAAGAGCGCGGCGAAATGATCGTTCGCGCGCAGCAAACAGCCGTCGCCGGTCGTTTCGTAAACGCCGATCTGTACTGCTTCGACGACTTGCCTGAAGAAATCCTCCGCCCCGTCACCCATCGACGCCGACCCCCAAATGCACTCCGTCGATTTTATCGCGCGTCCCCGATCAGCGCGAAGAGCAAACATTGCGTGTGTCACAAACAAAAACCCCCGCCTTTCAGGGGCGGGGGTTTGGTGCTGTCTCAGGTATTCATCGCTTCGAAGAAGTCCTTGTTGTTCTTAGAATGTTTGAGCTTGTCGATCAGGAACTCCATCGCGTCCGTGGTTCCCATCGGCATCAAGATGCGACGCAAAACCCACATTTTCGACAAAACGGCCTTGTCGACGAGCAGTTCTTCCTTGCGTGTGCCCGACTTGGTGATGTCGATGGCCGGGAAAGTGCGCTTGTCGGCAAGCTTGCGGTCGAGGATGATTTCGGAATTGCCGGTACCTTTGAACTCTTCGAAAATCACTTCGTCCATGCGGCTGCCGGTATCGATGAGGCCGGTCGCGATGATGGTGAGGCTGCCGCCTTCCTCGATGTTGCGCGCGGCGCCGAAAAAGCGCTTCGGGCGCTGCAGCGCGTTGGCGTCCACGCCGCCCGTCAACACCTTGCCCGACGACGGCACGACCGTGTTGTAGGCACGGGCCAGCCGCGTGATCGAATCGAGCAGGATCACGACGTCGCGCTTGTGCTCGACCAGGCGCTTGGCCTTTTCGATGACCATTTCGGCGACCTGCACATGGCGCACGGCCGGCTCGTCGAAGGTCGAACTCACGACCTCGCCTTTGACCGAGCGGATCATGTCGGTCACTTCTTCGGGTCGTTCGTCGATGAGCAGAACGATCAGATACACTTCCGGATGGTTCTGCGCGATCGAATGCGCGATGTTCTGCAGCATCACGGTCTTGCCCACGCGCGGCGGGGCGATCACGAGCGCGCGCTGGCCTTTGCCGAGCGGGCACACGAGGTCGATGATGCGGCCGGTGATGTCGCGGCGCTGGCTCGGCGCGTTGTCGCGCTTGACCACTTCGGTGCGGCGGGCCGACAGCGTGCCCTTGAGCGCCACGGCTTCCTCGTCGCCCTGCGGCCGGCGCGCGGGCTTGGGCTTGGGCGGTGGCGGTACTTCGACCGGCTCGTCGCCGAATTCGAGATTGAGGCGCGAGGTTGGATAGAAGGGCGTGAGATTGTCGAAATTGATGCGGTGGCGCGCAATCTCGGGCTCGTCGAAATTGATCGTGCGCACCATCGTCAGCGCGAAATAGCGCTCGCCGTCTTTGGGTGCGCGGATCTGGCCCTCGACCGTGTCGCCGGTGCGCAGGCCGTAGCGGCGGATGAGCTGCGGCGTCATGTAGATGTCGTCGGGCCCGGGCAGATAGTTGCTCTCGGGGCTGCGCAAAAAGCCGAACCCGTCGGAGAGGGTTTCGAGCACGCCGTCGCCGTAGATCGCGACGTCGTTGTCGGCCATGCGCTTCAGAATCGCGAACATCATGTCCTGCTTGCGCAGGGCCGAGGCGGATTCGATCTGCAATTCTTCGGCAAAAGCCAGCAATTCGGCCGGCGTTTTCCGCTTCAACTCTTGGAGATTCATAAGTGCTCTGGGGTTTGGGCTGGAAGGTTTGGAAAAGGTCGGTACAAAACGAGGCAGGTTCTGGGGGAGGCGCGCCGAACCGATCTGGAGCCGAATTCGGGGCCGCGGGCGAGACGCCACAACGGTCGTTATTCAGCGCGAGGATACGGCGGCGAAGGGAATGGCCGACGAATGAAACGGCCAAAACGACGGGCGAACGCCCGATTGACCGTCAATCTAGCCGATCCGCCGCGATTGTCAATCACGCAAAAACGAAAGCGCTAGAACGGCTTGACGATCACCAGCAGCACGATCGCCAGCATCAGCAATGTCGGCACTTCGTTTTGGATGCGGAAAAACCGCGTCGGATGCCGGTTGCAGTCGATAGCAAAAGCGCGCCGCCAGCGTTCCTGCAAAAAATGGTGACCGGTCATTGCCACGACGGCCGCAAGTTTGGCGTGCAGCCAGCCGCCGGTCCAGTCTTGTGCGACCAACATGAGCCCGCCAAACACCCAGGCCGTCACCATCGCCGGCGTCATGATCGCCTTCATAAGCCGCCGTTCCATCGTCTTGAAAAGTTCCGAGGTCGGCGATCCTGCCGCAACTTGGCTGTGGTAGACGAACAACCGCGGCAGATAGAGCAGCCCCGCCATCCAAGCGATGATGGCCACGACATGCAGCCATTTGATCCACAGATAGAAGTCGTTGACGAAGTCGATCATGCGGCCTCGAGCGCGCATTTGCGGCAATGGGCCGGGCACAGGCGCGGCTGACCCGCATCAGCAAAATCACCCGCCGGGCGGGCTGCTGCCGCGCGCACGATCGCGGCCAGCCCCGCGATGAAAGTCGGGTGCGTCGAAACTGTGGGCACGCGCGCGTAGAACGGCACGCCAACTTCGTGGGCAAGCTCGCGATACTCGATATCGAGTTCGACAAGCGTTTCCGAATGTTCGGACACGAACGCGATAGGGGCGAGCACGATCGGCGCCTTGTCGGCCCCCGCGCGTTCGATTTCGTCTTCCGTGTAGGGCCCGATCCATTCGAGAGGACCCACGCGGCTTTGGTAGCACACGGCCCAATCAAGGTCCGCGATGCCAAGTTTTTCGACAACGCGCGCGGCCGTCATCTCGACTTGCGCCTGATAGGGATCGCCGGCAGTCACGACTTTTTTCGGCAGACCGTGCGCCGAAAACAATACACGCGGTTTTCCATGCGCTGCCGCGTCGCGATATTTGGCGGCGATGAGATCGGCAAGCGCTTCGACAAAACCCGATTGCTGTGGATAGCAACAAGCAAAGCGTGTCGGCACTTTTAAGCCAATACGTGCGGCGGCTACATCCCAAGCCTTTTTCGAGCTGCCGGTCGTCGTCGTCGAGAATTGCGGATAAAGCGGCAACAGCACAATACTGTCGGGCTTAAACGCCGCAACGTCTTTGGCCGTTTGATCGGTCAAAGGGTGCCAGTAGCGCATCGCCGCAAAGCAGCGCACATCGCTACCAAGATCGCCGAGAGCCGCTTCAAGCGCGCGTGCCTGCGCGTTTGTGTTGGGCAGGATGGGCGAGCCGCCCCCCATCTGCGCGTAAATGCCCTGCGCTTTGCTGGCGCGCCGCTTGGACACAAGTTTGGCAACAAGCCAGCGCAATGGGTTCGGCAGCGAGATGATCGCGGGATCCGAAAACAGATTGTACAAAAACGGCTGTACAGCGTCCGGATTGTCGGGGCCGCCCAAATTGAACAAAACAATCGCCGTTTTTTGCATCGCCAAATCGTTCCTCGCGCGCCCGATCGCTTACGCGGCTTTGGCGCGCCACTTGCCGATCAACTCGGCAAGTTCGGCGACATTGGCAGGTGGAGTCGGCGGAATGACGCCGTGCCCAAGATTGAACACAAACGGGCCCTTGCCCAGCGCATCGAGAATGCGCGTAGCGGCATCCACTAAAGCCGGACCGCCAGCGCAAAGCGCGATCGGATCGAGATTGCCTTGCACAGTCTTGAGCTTTTGCAGTTCTTGCGCAAAAGCCAACGGTACCGAAGTATCGAGACCCAGCGCATTCACGCCCGGAATGGCTGCGGCTTCGCGATAGAGCAGACCCGAGCCTTTCGGGAAAAACACAATCGGTACATTCGGGTGTTTGACGCGTACACCAGCCACGATCTTGGCCGCGGGTGCGATCACCCATTTGCGATATTCGCCTTCCGGCAAAACACCGGCCCAAGTGTCGAACAATTGCAGCGCCTCGGCCCCAGCCTCGACTTGCCGGTTGAGATAGCCGATCGTCGCGGCGACCAGCAGATCGATGAGGCGCTTGAACGCCGCTTCGTCGCGGTAGGCGAGCAAGCGCACATTGGCAAAATCTTTGCTTGTCCCGCCCTCAACCATGTAGGTCGCAACCGTCCAAGGCGCGCCCGCAAAACCGATCAGCGCCGTGGTCGCAGGCAATCCTGCCTGCACGCGCGACACGGTTTCGTAGATCGGCGCAACTTTGGCATCGAAACCGGCGAGATTTTGCGCGAGCTTGTCGATAGCGGCCGCGTCACGCACCGGCTCGAGAACCGGGCCCTCGCCCTCGCGAAAACTCAAAGGCTGTCCGAGCCCATAAGGCACCATCAAGATATCGGAAAAAAGGATCGCCGCGTCCATGTGGTAGCGGCGCAGAGGCTGCAGCGTGATCTCGGTTGCGAGATCCGGGCGCAAACACAGATCGACGAACCCATTGGCCTTGGCGCGGGTTTCCCGATATTCCGGGAGATAGCGTCCGGCTTGTCGCATTAGCCAAAAACATGGCCGTTCTTGAATTTCACCCCGCAAAGCGCGCAGGAACGGTTTTTGATTGGTCGGGTCTTTCGGCATTTCGGACTGCTCGTTCGTGGAACGTTGAAGCGCAAGTGTAGCTGCCAAGAGCTCCCTCTACCATTTAAGAATCTTAAATAAAATAAGGTAGTTGAGGATAGTGGGTGCCTGTGAATCGCGGGGAGGGCCGTCTGTCCCGAGGGTTATGCGCGGAGCGGTCTCGATTGACGTGGTGTGGATCGATCGTACCTTCGACTGTTGAAGATAGTGCACAAAGCGGTACAGGCGAGCTTGATTTGCGCGGGAAAACCCGTTTCTGAAAATCGGGGATAATCGGCGAATGTCGATTTATCCCCGGTCCTGGTCTAAACCGTGACGGGTTGTCCTGGCGTGCAAAAGCACTGCTTGACCTGTACCGACATTGCGGATGATTTTTCGAGCCTGTGGACTAAACCCCTTGTTACCCCGGTTATGCGTGTAATCCCCAGATGCAGCGTTTCCATCTTCACCTCGTTTCCGACGCGACCGGCGAGACTTTGAACGGGGTTGTGCGCGCGTGCTTGGCTCAGTTCGAGAACATCGAACCGATCGAACATATGTGGTCGATGATTCGCACCGAGCGGCAGCTTGAGAAAGTTCTGGCCGGTATTGAAGCCAATCCCGGCATCGTTTTTTTCACGCTGATCGAGGAGCGCACACGCGGCATGCTCGAAGCCGGCTGCCGGCGTTTGGCGACACCGTGTCTGCCCGTGCTCGACCCGACGATGGGAGCGCTTTCCAATTATCTCAAACTCAAGACGCGCAATCTGCCGGGTCGCCAGCATGCGCTCGACGCCGATTATTTCCGCCGCATCGATGCGATCAATTGGGTCATGATGCATGATGACGGCCAATCGGCACATGGGCTTGGCGATGCTGAGGTGATCTTGGTCGGTGTATCGCGCACGTCGAAAACGCCGACCTGCATCTACCTCGCCAATCGTGGCTATAAGGCGGCCAACGTGCCGTTTGTGCCCGGCGTCAAGCTGCCGGACGAAATCGAAAGCCTGCACGCCAAGGAAAACGGCCCGCTTTTTGTGGGCCTCACAAACGATCCGAATCTTCTGGTGCAGCTGCGCCGCAACCGCCTCAATATGCTCAACGAGAGCCGCGAAACGGACTATACGGATCTCGAAAAAGTGCGCAGCGAGGTCGTCGAAGCAAGGCGCTTTTTCACCGCCCGCGGCTGGCCCGTGATCGACGTCGCGCGCCGCTCGATCGAAGAAACTTCGGCCGCCATCATCGCCATGGTCCAAGAGCGGCGCGACAAAGCGGGGCTCTCCTCGTGACGACGCTTGTGCACGAAACCGCCCCGCCTTTGGTGCTTGCCTCGCAAAGCCCGTTTCGCCGCGCGATGATGGAAAAAGCCGGGCTCGTGTTTGCGACCGATGCCGCGCGCGTTGACGAGGACGAAATCAAGCGCGCTATGCAGGCCGAAGGGGCGAGCGCCGCCGACGTTGCGATCAAGCTTGCCGAAAGCAAGGCCCGGCGCGTGGCCCCGCGCCATCCCGGTGCCATCGTGATCGGTTCGGACCAAATGCTCGACTGCAACGGCGTGTGGTTCGACAAGCCGGTCGATCGCGCGCATGCGATGGCCCATCTGCAGGCTTTGGCCGGCAAGACGCATCGTTTGGAAACGGCGGCCGTCGCCTTTCGCAACGGCACCCGCGTTTGGCACCATGTCGAAGCCGCACGCCTTACCATGCGTCCGCTCGAGGCGGCTTTCATCGAACGTTATCTCGATGCGGCCGGCGAAAACGCGTATCTGTCGGTCGGCGCCTACCAGCTTGAAGGTTTAGGTGCGCAATTGTTTTCGCGCGTCGATGGCGATTTTTTCACGATCTTGGGTCTGCCGTTGCTGCCGCTGCTGGGCTTCCTGCGCGCCAACGGCGTCGTGCCGGACTAGCGATCGTCATGCGCGTCCTCGGGCTTACGGGTTCGATCGCGATGGGCAAATCGACCGCCGCTAAATTGCTGCGCCGACTGCGCATTCCCGTCTACGACGCCGATGCGGCAATCCATTCTTTGCTCGCCGTCGGCGGTGCGGGTGTCGCAGCCGTTGCCGCCGCTTTTCCGGGTGTCGAAACCGGCGGTGCGATCGACCGCCAGAAATTGGGAAGAAGCGTTTTTTTCGATCAAACGGCCTTGCGGCGGCTCGAGGCAATTTTGCATCCGCTGGCCGCTGTCGCTGGCCGCCGCTTCATTGCTATACATGCACGCAATCGCCGCTGCGTCGTCTGTCTCGACGTGCCCTTGCTGCTCGAAACCGCCTCGGTGCAGCGCTGCGACTTTGTCGTCGTCGTATCGGCGTCGGCAATGCTGCAGCGCCAGCGCGCCCTTGCGCGCCCGGGCATGACGGAAGAGAAGCTTGCCGGCATTCTCGCCCGCCAGATGCCCGACGCTGAAAAACGCCGGCGCGCCGATCTCGTCGCAATCTCCGGGCTTGGCTTGCTTGCGACCTTGCGCGCGCTCAAAAAAGCGCTACGACTGGCGCAAGCAACACCGCAACGACGGCAGGTTTTCTGATGCGCGAAATCGTCCTCGATACCGAGACCACCGGCCTCGATCCCAAAACCCAGCGCATCGTCGAGATCGCCTGTATCGAGCTCGTCAACCATCTTCCGACCGGGCAGAAATTTCACACGCTGCTCGACCCTGAAATGGAAGTGCCGGCCGAGGCGGTCGCCGTACACGGCCTGTCGAACGCGAAGCTCGCGGGGGCGCCGCTTTTTTCGATGGTCGCATCCGAATTTCTCGAATTCATCGGCGAGTCCAAACTCGTCATCCACAATGCCGAGTTCGACATCGGCTTCATCAACGCCGAATTGCGGCGCGCGAATTTCGAGCGCATCCCGATCACGCGCGCGCTCGACACGGTGCAGATGGCGCGGCGCAAATTCCCCGGCGCACCCGCCTCGCTCGACGCGCTGTGCAAACGTTTCGGCATCGACAACACGCACCGCACGCTGCACGGCGCTTTGCTCGATTCCGAACTTCTCGCGCAAGTCTATCTTGAGCTGCTCGGCGGTCGCCAGGTCGGCATGGCCTTGGGCGAAACGCCGAGTTTTGGCGCCGCCCTCGAGCTCTCCGCGCCCGTGCCGGCCGCGGTCGCGCGTGCAGCGCGCGCGTTCAGCCCGAGCGAGGCCGAGCTTGCCGCCCATCAGGCGGCAGTGGCCAAGATCAAGAACGCGCTGTGGAACGTTTGAGCAAACGCGCGTTCAGTTCGGCAGGATGATCTTCGAGCTTGGGCCCTGCGCCGACGGGGCCGGCGGCGGTTCTTGGGCGGCAATGCGCTTGCGATAGAGCTCGACGAAATCGACCGGCTGCAGCAGCAGCGGCGGGAAGCCGCCCTCGCGCGTCGAATCCGCCACGATGTTGCGCGCGAACGGGAACAGCATGCGCGGGCATTCGATCATCAAAAACGGCCCGAGATGTTCCTGTCCCAACCCCGAAAGCTGGAACACGCCGGCATAAAGGCACTCGATCACGAAGACGGGCTCTTCGCCGGTCTTGGCCGATGCCTCGATGGAAAGTTCGACCTCGTACACGTCCTGGCCAAGCGGGCGCGCTTCGACTTTGACGTCGGCGGTCACTTGCGGGTTCTTGTCTTGCGCCAAAAAAATGTCGGGCGCCCGCGGGCTCTCGAACGACAGATCCTTCAGATACTGGGTGAGGACCGCGAAGACCGGGCCTTCGGCGGGGGCGGCGGGATTGGTCATGGGAAGGCAAGCTCCGGTCGGAGGAAAACGAAACAGGCGCGTAACATGAAGTCCGCCCCCTGCTCAATCCCCCTCCTCAATCTCCCGTGAAGCTCAAGCGCAGAATCTCGGCATTTTTGGCCTCGATCCCCCCGGTCACGGCGCGGATGAAGCCCCAATGTGTGACAACCGCCACCGTGTCGCGGTCCGGCAGACCGGCCGCGTGGCGGCGGAAACGCTGTCCGCGGTCGTGGATCTGGGCTTCGCTTTCCTCAAAGCCCAGTGCCACATGATCGTGCCACCATGGATCTTCGAGATGCGCAAAATCGAGCGCAGGAAATCGGTTTTGGAGGGCTTTGCGCGGCGTGCCGATATCGCAATGGAAAGCCGCCCGCTCGCGCACCAAGGGCTCGATCCCGATGCCCACACCGAGGCTGCGCGCAATGATTTCGGCGGTTTCGATGGCGCGTGTATAGGGGCTTGCCAGCACGCGCGTAATGCCGTGAGCTGCGAGCTTGGCTGCAGCCTCGAGCGCTTGGCGGCGGCCCTCCTCGGTCAATTTCGGGTCGGGAATGCCGGGATCGACGCGGGTTCGCGCGTAAACCGCGTTGAATTCGGACTGGCCATGGCGCACGAGCAGCATTTCGAGCGGGAAAATGGCGCTTTGGCCGTTGGATTGCAAGAATCCCGGTCAAGGCGCTTGTTCCTGTGCCCCCGTAAGCTTATTTAATGTTCTCGCGCCTGCAAAAATGTGCGGCAAAAGCGCCGATTTGGATGGATACGATGGCAATTATGGACATTTTGCTCTTTGCGGCGGTCGCGGCCTTTCTGGTGCTGCGTTTGCGCAGTATTTTGGGCAAGCGCACCGGGGCCGAGGATGCCGAGCGCTGGAACCGGCGCCCGCCCGAGCGTCCTGCCGATCTCACGACCGAGCGCGCCGAGCAGATCCCCGACAATGTCACGCCGTTCCCCGGTGCCGCCCGCCCGGCCGAAGCGCCGCCCAAGATCGTGCTGAACGATCCCGCACTGCAGCTTGGCCTTGAGGAAATCCGCCGTGCCGACCCGAGCTTTGTGCCGGCCGAATTCGTCGAAGGCGCGCGCGGCGCCTTCGAGATGATCTTGATGTCCTACGCCCAGGGCGACACGGCCACGCTGAAGCCCTTGCTTGCGCCGGACGTGTATGCGGGCTTCGCGGCGGCGATCCAAAGCCGCCAAACTGCCAAACAGACGCTTGAGACGACGCTGGTCGGCATCCAGAGTGCCGATATTGCAGGCTTGCGCATGGCCGGCCGTTTTGCCGAAGTCACGGTGAAGTTCGTGACCGAGCAGGTCAATGTGCTGCGCGACGCCGAGGGTAAGGCGATCGACGGCGAGGCGGCGAGCGTCATGAAGCTCACCGATCTGTGGACCTTCTCGCGTGATACGCGCAGCCGCGATCCCAATTGGCTGCTGATCCGCACCGAGGACGCTGCCTAAACGCTTGCCAGCGATGCGGGCAGCCGCACTCCTGCTTGCGCTGTTTGTTGCGGGCTGTGCGGCCGCACCCCCGCCTGTTGTGCGCGTGCCAGCCCCTGCTCCTACCGCCCCTGCCCCGGAGCAGCCCGCACCGCGCTTGGTTCTGGCACCGGCGCGCTTTGCCGATTTGCCGGGTTGGGGCGCCGATCGCGTCGAAGAGGTATTGCCGGCCTTTGTGCGCACCTGCGCGCGCCTTGCCCGCCTCGCCGATACACAGACCATCGGGCCCGACGCATTGGGCGGCCAGGTCGCCGATTGGCGTGCTGCCTGTGCCGCCCTGCCGTCGCTTTTGCCTGCAACGACGCGCGCGTTTTTCGAGCGCGAATTCGTGCCGTTTGCGCTTTCCAACAACGACACGCGCGAAGGGCTGTTCACGGGCTATTACGAGCCCGAGCTGCGCGGCAGCCTTGTGCGCACACCGCGCCATACGGTGCCGTTGTTGGGGCGACCCGACGACCTCGTGACGATCGATCTTGGGGCCTTCCGCGACGAGCTGCGCGGCCAGCGTTTGGCGGGTCGCGTCGACAACGGCGTGCTGCGCCCCTACGAGCCGCGCGCCGCCATTGTCGGCGGGGCACTCGGCAATCGCGCGCGGCCGATCCTGTGGGTCGACAGCGCCGACGATGCGTTTTTCCTCGAGGTGCAAGGCTCCGGCCGCGTGCGGCTCGACGACGGGCGCGTCGTGCGCGTCGGTTTTGCCGCCCAGAACGGCCATCCGTATGTGCCGATCGGACGCGTGCTGATCGAGCGCGGCTTGATGGCGCGCGAGAACGTGTCGATGCAGTCGATCCGCGCGTGGTTGGCCGCAAACCCGGCAGAAGCCGCGGCGTTGCGCAACGCCAACCCTTCTTACGTGTTCTTCCGCGTGATCGAGGGCGAAGGACCGCTCGGCAGCGAGGGCGTTGCCCTCACGCCGGGCCGCTCGCTTGCGGTCGACCGCAGCTTCTTGCCGATGGGCGTGCCGGTTTTCCTCGATGCCGACGATCCGCTCGATGCCGCGCGCCGCGTGCGCCGTCTGCTGATGGCGCAAGACACGGGCGGTGCGATCCGCGGGCCCGTGCGCGGCGACGTGTTCTGGGGGGCGGGCGATCTCGCTGCCGAGCAGGCCGGGCGCATGCGCTCGACCGGGCGTGTTTGGATTCTGCTGCCGCGCAGCGTGGCCGAAAGACGCTTGCGCACAAGCTGAGGCTTGGTGCGGCTAAGCCTCCATTGGAAGATGCGGTGCATCTTCTGCCACGCGCGCAAGCCAACCGCGCACGTTGGGAAAGGGATCGAGCGAAAACCCGCCCTTCTCGGCGACGTGCGTATAAGCGTAAAGCGCGATGTCGGCGATGGTCGGCGCCGCGCCGACGAAAAAAGCCTGTTTCTGCAGATGCGTTTCCATCACTTGCAGGGCCGCCACCCCCTGCTCGCGCTTGTGCGCGAGTGCGAGTTTGCGATAGGGCGTGAGCTCGACATTGTGCGTGAGCCAATAGCGCACGGTCGCGATATTGGGCTCGTGGCTGTATTGCTCGAAGAACAGCCATTGCAGTGTCTGCGCAAACGCGGTCGGCGCTTCGGGCAGATACGGCGTCCCCCGCGCCAGCCACGCCAGAATCGCGTTCGATTCGGGGAGTGCCGTGCCGTCCGGCAGGATCAGCAGCGGTGCGCGGCCGTTCGGATTCAGCGCCAGGAACTCTGGCGTGCGGCTTTCGCCCTTGTCGATGTCGACGGCAATGCGTCGATAGGCTAAGCCGCGCTTGTGCAGCATCAGGCGGCATTTGTAGGAATTGCCGGAATAGGGGGTGTCGTAGAGCGTGAGATCCATGCCTGCCTCCTGTCTGCCGTTCTTTTCTCGCCCAACCGCCGTATGCGCGCAAACCAGTTTTCCGAATGCTAGACTTAGCTATACTAAGCCATATGGTTCGCCCATTGCCGCCCCTGAATGCCCTACGTGCTTTCGAAGCCGCCGCCCGCACCGGAGGTTTTGCCGCCGCCGCGCGCGAGCTTGGCGTGACACCGGCCGCCGTGAGCCAGCAGGTTGCGAGCCTTGAGCAGCAGCTCGGGCTGCCGCTGTTCCGGCGCCTGGCGCGTGGGCTTGCGCTGACCGACGCGGGCCAAGCCTACATGCCGGGGCTCGAGGCCGGCTTTGCCACACTCGTTGCCGCCACGCGAACGCTACGCGCGCGCCCCCGCGGCGGCCGTTTGACGGTCAGCACCTTGCCGAGTTTTGCGCAGAACTGGCTGTTGCCGCGCCTGCCGAAATTCCAAGCGCTCTATCCCGAAATCGACGTGGTGCTGCGCACCGAAATGCGGGTCGTCGATTTTGCCCGCGATGCGGTCGATATCGCCGTGCGCTATGCGGTCGCCCCGCCCGCAAGCCTGCGCGCCGACAGGCTCGCGGGCGAAACGATATTCATGTGCGCAAGCCCGGGCCTTGTCCATGGCAAGCCCGGATTGCGCAAACCCGCCGATCTGCGCCACGCAACCTTGCTGCACGACGCGGCCCTCGGCAGCAGCGAACCGCGCCTTGCTTGGGCGCCGTGGCTCGCTTTGCTGGGGCTCCCCAGTGGCTTTGCCGATCGCGGACCAGGCTTTTCGGATTCGGGCCTGCTTTATGCCGCCGCACGGCTCGGCCAAGGTGTCGCAATCGGGCGCAGCGTACCGTTGGAAGACGATCTGGCGGCCGGGCGTCTCGTCAAATTGTTCGACATCGAATTGCCGTCGCGCCACGCCTATTGGGTCGTGGGGCCGAAGAGTTTGCCCGAAGATCCGCGCGCGGCGGCGTTTCGGGCCTGGATTCTGGCCGCTTGAGCGGGCACATTGCGCCGACACTGGGGAGAGGGATCGTATCCATGGCTGCCGTGACGAACATCGAAGATCTGCGAGTGATGGCCAAGCGGCGCGTGCCGCGCATGTTCTACGACTATGCGGATTCAGGCTCCTGGACGGAGCAGACCTACCGCGCCAACACGCGCGATTTCGAAAAGATCCGCCTGCGCCAGCGCGTGGCCGTCAACATGGAGGGCCGCTCGCTTGCGACCAAAATGGCCGGCATCGATGCGGCTATGCCGGTTGCCCTCGCCCCCACGGGGCTAACGGGCATGCAGCATGCCGACGGCGAAATTCTGGCCGCCCGCGCCGCCGCCGCCTTCGGCGTGCCCTTCACGCTTTCGACGATGAGCATTTGCTCGATCGAAGACGTCGCCGCGAATACGAACAAGCCGTTCTGGTTCCAGCTTTACGTGTTGCGCGACCGCGATTTCATCAAGCGCTTGATCAAGCGCGCGCAAGACGCCAAGTGCTCGGCCCTCGTGCTTACGCTCGATCTGCAGATCCTCGGGCAGCGCCACAAGGACATCAAAAACGGTCTCACCGCGCCGCCGAAACTGACGCTGCCCAACATTCTCGACATGATGACGAAGCCTGCTTGGTGCTTGGGCATGCTCGGCACGCAGCGCCGCGGCTTCGGCAATATCGTCGGCCACGTGACGGGTGTGGACGACATGTCGTCGTTGTCGGCTTGGACCGCCCAGCAATTCGATCCGCGCCTGTCGTGGGACGACGTCAAATGGATCAAGGATCTGTGGGGCGGCAAATTGATCCTGAAGGGAATTCTCGACGAGGAAGATGCGCTTCTCGCCGCCCAATCGGGGGCCGATGCACTGATCGTGTCGAACCATGGTGGCCGCCAGCTCGACGGCGCCTTGTCGTCGATCGCCAAGCTTGCCCCCATCGTCGATGCGGTCGGCGACAAGATCGAAGTGCATTTCGACGGCGGCATTCGCACCGGCCAAGACGTGCTGAAGGCTTTGTCGCTCGGGGCGAAGGGCACCTATATCGGCCGCGCCTTCCTCTATGGCCTGGGTGCGATGGGCGAAGCGGGTGTGACCAAAGCGCTCGAGATCATCCGCAAAGAGCTCGATATCACGATGGCTTTCTGCGGCAAGCGCAACGCGACCGAGCTTGGCCGCGACAACCTGATCGTCGACGCGGACACCAAGCGCGAATTCGCGATCAAAATGTAAAGCGGCGGCGATGACGCGCAGGACCTTGCCCGACGCTCACTTGTTCGAGCTGGCCATGCGCGACGTTGCCCCGCTGCGCAAAACGCCGCCCAAACGTTTTGCGCCGGCGGCATCTGGTGTGCCTAAAGCGCCCGTCTTCGCAGCGGCCGATGCGGCCCCGTTGTTCTTCACGCGCGCCGTACCGGCCCCACCGCCGAAATCGGCCCCCAATCCGGGCCTTGATCGCAACACGGCACGGCGTTTCGAACGCGGCGAGTTGCCGATCGACCGCGCCATCGATCTGCACGGCCTGACCGAGGCGCGCGCCCACAAAGCGCTCGACCGCTTCATGGCCGATGCGGTTGCAAGCGGCGCGCGCATGCTGCTGATCGTGACCGGCAAGGGCAAAGACGGCGACGGCGTCTTGCGCCGCCACGTGCCCGATTGGCTGCGGCTTGGGCCTTTTGGCGCGCGCATTCTGCGCCAAGCGCAGGCGCGCCTGCCGCATGGCGGGGCGGGTGCGCTCTACGTGCTCCTGCGCCGCAATCGATGACCCCGTTCGGCGCCAAAGTGCGCAGCCTGCGCCGCACGCGCGGCCTTACGCTGAAGCAGATGGCGGGGGCGCTCGACATCAGCCAAGCCTATCTCTCGGCCCTCGAGCATGGCCATCGCGGCCTGCCGTCGCCGGCCCTGGTCGTGCAGATCTGCGAATATTTCGGCCTGATCTGGGACGATTTCGAGGAGATGCACCGGCTCGTCGGCCTGTCGCACCCCAAGGTCACGGTCGATACAAGCGGTCTCGACGTTGCCCGCACCGAACTTGCCAATCGGCTCGCCGCCTCGATCGGCGATCTTGCCGATGCGGACGTCGCCGATCTTCTGGAGCGGCTCAAAACCGCGCATTTATCTGTTCGCAGAACCAAAACGGCACGCTAAAATCGCGACCAGAAGGAGAGGCTGTCATGAGAATTATGACAATTTCGGCCGCTTTTGCGGCCGCGCTGCTGCTGTCGGGCTGTTCGAGCCTGCGCGACATCAATTTGAGCAAAACCCAAGAGCGCGTGCTCGTCGGGGCCGGCGTGGGTGCTGCCGTCGGCGGCGCTTTCGGCTTCCTGCCGAACGGCGTTTCGGTCGGAACGGGCGCGTTGATCGGCGCCGGCGTGGGTGCCGCCGGCGGCCTGGTTTACGACCAGTTCAAAAAAGCGAACACGCCCTCTACAAGATGAACTTCGACAGATCGGCGTTTTTGGCGAGGTCGGCGATTTTTTCGCGGACGTAAGCCGCGTCGATCGCGATCACTTCGCCGCCGCGATCCGAGGCCGAAAAGCTGATCTCTTCGAGCAGCCGTTCGAGGATCGTGTGCAGGCGGCGCGCGCCGATGTTTTCAACGCCGCGATTGACCTCGGCGGCGAGGTCGGCGATCGCGTCGATGGCGTCTTCGCCGAACGACAGGGCGACGTCCTCGGTCTTCAGCAGCGCCACATACTGCTTGATCAGGCTGTTCTCGGGCTCGGTCAGGATGCGGATGAAGTCGCCCTTTTCGAGACCCTTGAGTTCGACGCGGATCGGCAGGCGGCCCTGCAGTTCGGGCAATAGGTCTGACGGTTTGGCGACATGGAATGCGCCCGACGCCACGAACAGCACATGGTCGGTCTTGATCGGACCGTGCTTGGTCGAAACGGTGGTGCCCTCAATCAATGGCAGCAGATCGCGCTGCACGCCTTCGCGGCTCACGTCGGCGCCGCCCATGCGCTCGCCGCGGCCGCAGATCTTGTCGATCTCGTCGATGAACACGATGCCGTTTTGCTCGACCGCGAGTTTGGCTTCCTTGAGCACGCGGTCCTGGTCGAGCAATTTGTCGGCCTCTTCCTGCAGCAGAATGTCGTGGCTTTCGCCGACCTTCATGCGGCGCGGCTTGCTGCGCCCGCCGAACGCCTTCGAGAGCATGTCGTTGAGATTGAGCATGCCCATCTGGCCGCCCTGCATGCCGGGCAGATCGACCATTGGCATCTGCATCGCCGCGTTGTCGGCGACCTGCAGCTCGATCTCGCGGTCGGCGAGCTGGCCTTCGCGCAGCATCTTGCGAAATTTCTGCTTGGTGTCGGCCGAGGCCGAATTGCCGACCAGCGCTTCGAGCACGCGTTCTTCGGCGGCCAATTCGGCGCGCGCTTCCACCTCTTTGCGCAGGCGTTCGCGCGTCATCTGGATCGCGATCTCGAGCAGATCGCGCACGATCTGTTCGACGTCGCGGCCGACATAGCCCACTTCCGTGAACTTGGTGGCTTCGACCTTGATGAAGGGTGCTTGCGCGAGCTTCGCCAGGCGCCGCGCGATCTCGGTCTTGCCGCAGCCGGTAGGCCCGATCATCAGGATGTTCTTGGGCAGCACCTCGTCGCGAAGTTCGGGGGCGAGCTGCAGCCGGCGCCAGCGATTGCGCAAGGCAACCGCGACGGCGCGCTTGGCGGCGTCCTGGCCGACGATGTAGCGGTCGAGTTCGGAGACGATTTCGCGCGGCGAGAAGGCGGTTTGGGTCATAGCTCTTCGATCGTGAGGTTGCCGTTGGTGTAGACGCAGATTTCGGCGGCGATGCGCAAGCTGCGCTCGGCGATTTCGCGCGCCGAAAGCTCGGTCGAACCCACGAGGGCGCGGGCAGCCGACAATGCGTAGGAGCCGCCCGAGCCAATGCCGATGAGGCCATCCTCGGGCTCGAGCACGTCGCCGGTCCCGGTCAGCACGAGGCTGACCGAGGCATCGGCCACGGCCATCATGGCTTCGAGCCGGCGCAGATAGCGGTCGGTACGCCAGTCTTTGGCGAGCTCGACGCAAGCGCGCGTGAGCTGGCCCGGATGCTTTTCGAGCTTGGCTTCGAGCCGCTCGAACAGCGTGAACGCATCGGCCGTGGCCCCGGCGAAACCGGCGATTACATTGCCGGTGCCGATGCGCCGCACCTTGCGCGCGTTCGACTTGATCACGGTGGCCCCAAGGCTCACTTGACCGTCGCCGGCAATGACCACGCGGCCGGCCCGCCGCACGGCCAGGATCGTCGTGCCGTGCCAAAGTTCGGGCTTGTTCTGATCCATGTCCTTCGCGCCTTTGCCGCCGCTCCAGCCATCGATCTAGGCGGATCGGCGCCTGGGATCAAGCGCCGGTTATTTGTGGCCTCCCGCCCGCAGGCTCTGCTAAAACCGAGGCGTTATGCAGAACAAATCGCCAAATCCGCGCCGCGCCAGCGCCAGCCGCACGACCAAGGAAACCCAGATCGAAACCACGATCGATCTGGACGGGTCGGGCGTCTACGACGTTGCGACCGGCATCGGCTTTCTCGACCACATGGTCGAGCAGCTGTCGCGCCACTCGCTGATCGACATCAAACTGCGCGCCAAGGGCGATCTGCATATCGATTTCCACCACACGACCGAGGATTGCGGCATCGTGCTGGGCGAAGCCGTGGCGAAGGCCTTGGGCAATCGCACCGGCATCGTGCGCTACGGCGAAGCGACGATTCCGATGGACGAGACGCTGACCCGCGTCGCCCTCGACGCCTCGAACCGGCCGTATTTGATCTGGAAGGTCGCCTTCTCGCGCCCCAAGCTCGGCGACATGGACACCGAACTTTTCAAGGAATGGTTCCAGGCCTTCGCGCAATCGGCCGGCCTCACGCTGCACGTCGAAAATCTCTACGGCGAGAACAACCACCACATCGTCGAATCCTGCTTCAAGGCGCTGGCCCGTGCCTTGCGCACCGCGATCGCGATCGATCCGCGCAAGGCCGATGCCGTGCCCTCGACGAAGGGCGTGCTCGGCAGCGGCTCGGCCTGAAACGCCATGGCGGCCAAATTCTACACCGTGCATTTTTCGCCGTTCGGGTCCGGCCCCGACCGCGATGCGCGCTTCGTCAAAGACGGATTCAGCTGGGTCGCCTTCGTGTTCGGCCCGTTCTGGGCCTTCTACCATCGGCTGTGGTTTGCCGGCTTGATGCTGGTGGCGGCCCTCGCTGCCTTGGCCGTCGCCGGCGAGTATTTCGTGCTCGATCCGGCCGCCGACGCGGCCCTCGGCCTTGCGATCTCGCTGCTGATCGGCTTCGAAGGCCCGGAGCTTCTGCGCAAGAAGCTCGAGCGCCGCGGCATGCCCGAACGCGGGCTCGCCTGCGGGCGCAATCTCGCCGAGGCCGAGCGCGATTGGTTCCGTCGCCACCGCGCCACGCCATGAAAATCGCGATCGTCGATTACGGGGCGGGCAATCTGCGCTCCGCCGCCAAGGCCTTTGGCCATGTCGCCGGCGCGTCTGCGACCGTGGACGTCACCTCCGACCCCGAAGCCGTGCGCAAGGCCGACCGCATCGTGGTGCCCGGCCAGGGTGCGTTCGGCGATTGCGCTGCAGGTTTGCGCGCCGTGCCCGGTATGGTCGACGCCCTCGAAGAAGCCGTGCATCGCCGCGCCGTGCCCTTGTTCGGCATCTGCGTGGGCATGCAGCTCTTCGCGACGCAAGGCTTTGAACACGGGACCCATGCCGGCCTCGGCTGGATCGCGGGCGATGTGCGCCGGATGACACCCGCCGACCCGGCCTTGAAGCTGCCGCAGCTCGGCTGGAATGGGTTGGCTTGCAAGCCGCATCCGCTGGTCAAGGATTGGCCGGCAGAGCCCCATGTCTATTTTGCCAACAGCTACTGCTTCGAACCGCTGGACCGGTCGTGCGTGGTTGCAACAGCCGATTACGGCGGACCCGTCGTGGCGCTGGTGGCGAAGGACAATATCGCCGGTTCGCAATTCCACCCGGAGAAGAGCCAGGCGGTGGGGCTGCAGCTGATCGCGAATTTCCTGGCGTGGCGGCCATGATCCTGTTCCCGGCCATCGACCTCAAAGACGGGGCCTGCGTGCGGCTGCTGCGCGGGGCGATGGAACACGCGACCGTGTTCAACACCGACCCGGCTGCCCAGGCAGCCGTCTTCGAAGCGGCCGGCTGCCGCTGGCTGCATCTCGTCGATCTCGACGGGGCGTTCGCCGGCCAGTCCAAAAACGGGGCGGCTGTCCAAGCGATCCTCAAACGTGTGAAAGTGCCTGCCCAGCTCGGCGGCGGCATTCGAACGGCCGAACACATCCGCACCTGGCTCGAAGCCGGCATTGCCCGCGTGATCCTCGGCACGGTTGCCCTGCGCGATCCCGCCCTCGTCAAACAAGCCTGCAAGGATTGGCCGGGCCGCATCGTGGTCGGCATTGATGCGCGCGACGGCCGGGTTGCCGTTGAAGGCTGGGCCGAAACCTCGGACGTGACGGCGCTCGATCTTGCCCGCCGATTCGTCGACGCCGGTGTGGCCGCGATCGTCTATACCGACATCGACCGCGACGGCGCCATGCAAGGCCCCAATGTGGACGCCACGGCTGCGTTGGCCAGGGCCGTGCCCATCCCGATCATTGCTTCGGGCGGCGTTTCTTCGCTTGCCGACCTTGCGGCCTTGAAGGCCCGTGCCGCCGATGGCATTGCCGGCGCGATCTCGGGCCGAGCCCTCTACGACGGCCGCATCGATCTGGCCGAAGCCATTCGGCTCTTGGAGGCGTGATGCTGAAAGTCCGCATCATCCCGTGTCTCGACGTCAAAGATGGCCGCGTGGTCAAGGGCGTCAATTTCGTCGATCTGATCGACGCGGGCGACCCGGTCGAAGCCGCTGCCGCCTACGATGCAGCCGGGGCCGACGAGCTCTGCTTTCTCGACATCACCGCGAGCCACGAAAACCGCGAGACGATCTACGACGTCGTGGCGCGAACGGCAGCCCGCTGCTTCATGCCGCTCACCGTCGGCGGCGGCGTGCGCACGGTGGACGACATCCGCAAGCTCTTGCTGGCGGGTGCGGACAAGGCCTCGATCAACACGGCGGCGGTCAACCGGCCCGAGTTCGTGCGCGAGGCGGCCGAGAAATTCGGCAGCCAATGCGTGACCGTGGCGGTCGATGCCAAACGCGTCGGCCCGGATCGGTTCGAAGTCTTCACCCATGGCGGGCGCAACGCGACGGGCCTCGAAGCCGTGGCCTGGGCAAGGCGTATGGCCGAATTGGGTGCGGGCGAGATTCTTCTCACCTCGATGGACCGCGACGGCACCAAGGCCGGTTTCGACATCGAACTCACGCGCGCCGTGGCCGATGCGGTTCCGATCCCGGTCATCGCGTCGGGCGGTGTGGGTACGCTCGACCATTTCGCCGCCGGCATTCGCGACGGCCATGCGGCGGCCGTGCTCGCGGCCTCCGTGTTCCATTTCGGCACGTTCAGCGTCGGCCAAGTGAAGGCGCATCTGGCGGCGGCGGGCATTGCGGTTCGCCCTTTCCAAGCCGGCAAGCCTCTGCCAGAATCGGCGCCATGATCGACGAAGCCAAACCCGCCTCGACCGACGCCGTGCTCGAACGCCTGTTCCAGACGATCGAACAGCGGCGCTATGCCGACCCAACGACTTCGCACACCGCCAAGCTGTTCCAGAAGGGCACCAAGAAGATCGCCCAGAAGGTCGGCGAGGAAGCGGTCGAAGTGGTCATCGAAGCCGTGCGCGACAACCGCAAACGGCTGATCGAGGAAAGCGCCGACCTCATGTACCATCTGCTGGTGCTGTGGGCCGACATGAAGGTCGTTCCGGGCGAAGTGTGGACCGAGTTGGCGCGCCGCGAAGGCATGTCCGGCGTCGACGAAAAAGCCAATCGCGACCCGGCCAAATCGGACTCCTGAGACGCAGGAAATATCGCGATGGCCTACGATCCCAACAACGTGTTCGCCCGTATCCTGCGCGGCGAGATCCCGTGCAAGAAAGTGTACGAAAACGAATTCGTGCTGGCCTTCCACGACATCGCCCCGCAAGCGCCCGTGCATGTGCTGGTGATCCCGAAGGGCCCCTACGTGTCGATGGACGATTTCACGGCCGATGCCCCGGCCGACATGCAGGCGGGTTTTCTCAAAGCGATCGGCGACGTCGCCCGCCTGCTCGGCATCGCCGCCGACGGCTATCGCGTCCTCAGCAATTGCGGCGTCAACGGCCACCAGGACGTGCCGCATCTGCATTTCCACATTTTCGGCGGCGCCAAGCTCGGCCGTATGATCGGCAAGTCGAGCTGATTTTTGTCTTGGCACACCGTTCGCGGCCGCCGTTAACCCTGCGCGACATCGACGCGACATCTGTGCGCTGTCTATGCGACAGGAACGCGACATAGGCGCAACGTCTTTTGCCGTTAAGTATTTGTTTTTATTGGAAACATCGCACGGTTCGCGCAGTTTTTCGGCACGTCGCGCGCCGCACCCCAATATTCACTTTTCAAACAGCACAGATGGCCCGAGCATAAGCAATCCTATATAGGACATTATCACATATTTGGACGCATCCAAATTCAATTTCGGCGGCTGAACGAATTCCGGCCGCCCCTACCGCGTCAGTTGCACACGGCGATAGCCGAGCGCCTCGGCGATGTGGGCGCGGGTCGGCACGTTGATCGCTTCAAGGTCGGCCAACGTGCGTGCCACGCGCATCACGCGGTGATAGCCGCGCGCGGAGAGCTTCATGCGTTCGGCGGCTTCGTCGAGCAGCTTGCGGCCGGCGGGCTCGGGGGCGGCGAGCGCTTCGAGCGCTTGGCCGTCGAGCTCGGCATTGCTGCGCGGGCGATTGGTCGGTGGGAGTGACTCAAAGCGCGTGCGTTGACGCGCGCGTGCGGCGGCCACGCGCTTGGCCACATCGGCCGAGCCTTCGGCCGGCGGGGGGAGCGACAAATCGCCGGCGCGCACGGGCGGCACATCGACATGGAGGTCGATGCGGTCGAAGAGCGGTCCCGAGATCTTGGTTTGGTATTCGACGGCGCATTTGGGCGCGCGCCCGCAGGCCTGGCCCGGATCGTCGAGATAGCCGCAGCGGCACGGGTTCATTGCAGCCACGAGCTGCACGCGGGCGGGATAGCTCACATGGGCGGCCGCGCGCGCGACGACAGCACGCCCGGTTTCGAGCGGCTGGCGCAAAGCTTCGAGTGCGCCGCGTTGGAATTCCGGCAGCTCGTCCAAAAACAGCACGCCCAAATGCGCAAGGCTCACTTCGCCGGGCTTGGCACGCGGCCCGCCGCCGATCAGCGCCACTTGGCTCGCCGTATGGTGCGGGTCGCGATAGGGGCGCTGGCGGCTGATGCGCCCGCCTGCGAGGAGGCCGGCCACCGACTGCACCATCGACACTTCGAGCGCTTCTTGCGAGCTCAGCTCCGGCAGCAAACCCGGCAAGCAGCGCGCCAGCATCGATTTGCCCGCCCCGGGCGGGCCCACCATCAGCAAATTATGGCCACCGGCCGCCGTCACTTCGAGCGCGCGCTTGGCCGTCTCCTGGCCTTTGACGTCTTTGAGGTCGTAGCCGCTCGTTTGCGTCAGCGCCAAGCGCGGCTGCGGGGCGGCGAGCAACTGCGCACCCTTGAAATGGTTGAGGAGGGCCAGCAGCGTGGGGGCCGCGACGATTTCGAAGCTGCGCGCATCGCCCGCCCATGCCGCCTCGCCGCCGCACGCTTCGGGGCACACGAGGCCGCGCGCCTGCGCGATCGCCGCCATTGCGGCCAGCAGCACGCCGGGGACGGCCAAAATGCGCGCATCGAGCGTGAGCTCGCCCAGCACCACATAGCGCTCGACGAGCTCGCCCGGCACCACGCCCATCGCCACGAGCAGGCCAAGGGCGATCGGCAGATCGAAATGGGCACCCTCTTTGGCGAGGTCGGCGGGTGCGAGATTGACCGTGATGCGCCGCCCGGGCAGCGACAGGCCGATCGCGGCCAGGGCCGCGCGCACGCGCTCTTTGCTTTCTTTGACGGCGTTGTCGGGCAGGCCGACGACGGCGAAGGCGGGCGCACCCGACGCCACCTGGACCTGCACGTCGACCGGGATTGTCTCGATGCCGCTGAAAGCGACCGTGGCGACGCGCGCAACCATGCGGAATGGCCCAAGCGTGGAATTGCAGAGGAACCTTCCTACAATCGCACGTCGCGCGTGGCAACCCCCCTCCCTGGCCGGTGTGCCGGGGAGGGGGCGCTGTCGTCAGGCGGCTTCGGCGATATCCGCCGCCGAGGTTGCCGCTTCGGCGTCGAGCACCACGCCGATCGCGTGGATCGTCGCGGCGATGCGCACCGAAGCTTGGATCGCGGCCGGTTCGATCCCGTGCTGGCGCAGCTGCTTCTCGTGGCTGTCCATGCACATGCCGCAGCCGTTGATCGCCGACACGGCGAGGCTCAGCAGCTCGAACTCCGCCGTCGGAATGCCCGGTTTCGCCATCGCGTTCATGCGCAAGCGGGCCGGCATCGTCGCGTAGTCGGGGGCCGACACCAGATGCGTGAAGCGATAATAGACATTGTTCATGCCCATGATCGCGACCGCGATCTTGGCGGCCCCCAGCTGTTCGGCACTCAAAGCCGGCGCGTAGTGCGCGAGCACGGCATCGCGCAGCACCGGCTGGCGCACGGCGAGCGCACTCGCCACGAACAGCATCGCGCGCTGTTCGGGATTGAGCGCTGCGTCCGTGTCGAGCGACCCCAGATTGAGCTTGAGGTCCTTGGCGTAGTCCGGCAACGCGGCTTTCAGCGTTTCGAGAGACATGGCTGTTCTCCAGTGTCGAAAAAGATCAGGCGGCCTTCAGGACGTCGTCGCCCTTCTGCCAGTTGCACGGGCACAGCTCGTCGGTCTGCAGCGCGTCGAGCACGCGCAGCACTTCGGCCGGGTTGCGGCCCACCGACAGATCGTTGACCGACACGAAGCGGATGACGCCTTCGGGGTCGACCACGAAGGTCGCGCGCAGGGCGACACCTTCGTTCTTGTCGAGCACGCCCAGCGCCGACGAAAGCTCGCGCTTGATGTCGGCCAGCATCGCGAAGGGCAGCGACTTCAGGTCGGCATGGTTCTGGCGCCAGGCCAGATGCACGAACTCGCTGTCGGTCGAAACGCCGTAGACGACCGCGTCGCGGTCCTGGAAGTCGCCGTTGAGCTTGCCGAACGCGGCAATCTCGGTCGGGCACACGAACGTGAAATCCTTGGGCCAGAAGAACACGATCTTCCACTTGCCCGCGTTCGACTGGCTGTCGATCTGCGCGAAGGCGGTTTTGGGATCGGTCGAAACGACGGCCTTGAGGTCGAAAGCGGGGAACTTGTCGCCGATGGTCAGCATGTTTTTCTCCGGAAAAGCGGGATCGAGGAACGAGCGGCAATCTGCCGCCTTGCCGCTTATCGGTCCAATTGATATATTTTGTAACTTCAATCGAGAAAAACGATGATCCATCTGCCCACGCTCAAACAGCTGCGCCATTTTGCGGCGCTGGCCGACACGCTCAATTTCGGGCGCGCAGCGGCGGCGGCGAACGTCACGCAATCCACCCTGTCCGCGAGCCTGCAGGAGCTCGAAGCGATTCTGGGGGCGGGGCTCGTCGACCGCACGCGCCGCTCGGTCGTGCTCACCCCGCTGGGACAGCGCGTGCTGGCGCGCGCGCGCCGCCTGCTGGCGGATGCCGAGGAACTCGCGCTCGAAGCGCACCAGGCGCGCGCACCGCTGACGGGCACGCTGCGGCTTGGCGTCATTCCGTCGGTGAGCCCGTTCTGGATGCCCAAGGCGCTGCCCGCGTTGCGCAAGGCCTATCCGCAGCTCAAGCTGTTTCTGGTCGAGGATCTGACCGAGCGTTTGGTCGAAAAACTCGCCAACGGCGCCATCGACGTGGCCCTGCTCGCCTTGCCGTGCGATTGCGGCCCCAATGCGGGCGCTCCGCTCGGGCGCGACGGCTTTCGCCTCGTGGTGCGGCGCGACGATGCGCTGGCCAAGCGCAAGACCGTGCCGACCGCCGAGATCCGCAAACGCAAATTGCTGCTGCTGGCCGACGGGCACTGCATGAAGCGCCACGCGCTTGCCGCGTGCGGCCTGCGCGACGCGGCCGAGGCCGACACGCTGGCCGCGACTTCGCTGTTCACGCTCGTGCAGATGGTCGACAACGGGCTCGGCATCACGCTGCTGCCGCAAATGGCGCTCGATGCGGGCCTGCTGGCGGGCACCGATCTCGTGGCGCTGCGCGTCGAAGACGATCCGGCGCGCGATCTGGGCCTGGTTTGGCGCAAGGGCACGTCGCGCGAAGCCGAGTTCGCGCTGTTGGCGGCCGCCCTCGTCGCAGCCGCGGATTCACGAAAGAAGACGCCGCCCCTATAATCCCGGCGTGTCGATTCGCAAATTTCTAGTCGCACTGGCTTTGCTGGGGATGGCGGCGTGCGCCCCGCGCGGTGCGCCCCCCGTTGCCGTGCCCGAAACCCCGCCGCCGGCCGCCGCGGCGCCCACGCCGCAGGCCTGTTTCGCGGCCCTCGATGCGGCCAAAGCCAAATACGAACGCCGCGCCACCCAGCCGACGCGCGAAGGCTGCAGCGTTGCCGAAGCCGTGATGCTCGAACAGGCGACGATCCCGCTCAATCGCGCGGCCTTGATGAGCTGCCCGCTGGCGGCTGCTTTGGCCGCGTTCGAGCAGGAGGTGGTGCAGCCTGCAGCCCAGCGCCATTTCGGCCGGCCGGTCGTGCTGCTCGTGCATTACGGCGCTTACGTGTGCAAACCGCAGACGGGACGGCCCTCGCGCCTGTCCGAACACGCTTTCGGCCAGGCGATCGACGTCGGCGGTTTCGAATTGCCGGGCCGCGTGACGATCTCGGTGCGCCAGCATTGGGGCGAGCGCGGTCCGCGCGGCGCCTTCCTGCGCGAGGTGGCGCAGGGTGCTTGCCGCCACTTCAACATGGTGCTCACGCCCAAATCGGACGCAGCACACTCCACGCATCTGCATCTCGACATGGGCCGCTTCAGGCGCTGCGACGCGTAAGCGCCTCGGCAAGCTTGCGTGCCGCGGCCGGCAGCGTTTCGAAGGACCGCGCGCACAGAACGAGGCGGCGCAGCATCCACGCATCCTCGAGCGCCACGGGGACCACGCGCGTCTGCCGCCGCGCGCGCAGGGCCGCCGTAATCGGCACGACGGCAACGCCGATGCCCGCGCCGACAAGCCGGCACACGGCGTCGAAATCGCGCACGCGCGCGCGAAAGCGCGGCCGATGCCCGGCGCGCGCCACGTATTGGCCGATATAGTGGCTCAAGGCCGCATCGTCGTTGAGGCCCACGAACGGGCGCGCGGCGATCTCGGCATAGGCGATCGATTTGCGGTTCTTGAGCCGGTCGCCCGGCGGCAGGATCGCGACCAGCCGGTCGGTTTCGAAGGGCCGCACGGCAAGATCTCCGAGCGGCACGGAATCGGCGGCAATGCCGAGATCGACCGCACCTTGCGCAACCGACGTCGCGATCGCGTAGCTCGGCTGTTCGGCGATTTCCACGTCGATGCGCGGGTTCGCCGCCAGGAACTTGGCCAGATGCTGCGGCAGAAACTCGGTCAGCGCCGCCGTGTTGCAGGCGATACGCACGGTGGCGCTGAAGCCCTCGGCGTACTCGCCCAAGGCCGCGCGCAAAACCTGCGCGCGGTCGAGCACGGCTTGCGCATGGTGCAGCAAGGCTTCGCCCGCCGCCGTCGGCGCCACGCCGCGCCGGCCGCGCACGAGCAGATCCACGCCTGCCTCCAGCTCCATCGCGGCCAGCCGCGCACTGGCCGAGGCCAATGCAAGATGCGCCTTCGCCGCCCCCTTGGTGATGGAGCCGCTCGCCGCCACCGCCACGAACAGGCGCAAATCGGCCAAATCGAAGCGCATCGCGTTTCCTCCGCGCATTTGTGCCTTCGGCCCATCCGAAGGCTGGCTTGCCGCATTCCAGATTGCGCCGATCCAGGCGCGATAGGCAATGTCGCCTGCATGATCGAACCGTTCCTCCTTGCAAGCATTGCCGCCGCCTTCGTGCTGGCGGGTTTCGTCAAAGGCGTGGTCGGGCTCGGCCTGCCGACGATCGCGATGGGCCTCATGAGCCTGGCGCTGCTGCCCGCCCAGGCCGCGGCAATCCTGATCGTGCCGTCGCTGGTGACGAATATCTGGCAGCTTTGGGCCGGGCCCGATTTTCGCGGCCTCGTGCGGCGCCTGTGGCCGATGCTGGCTTCTGTGTGCGTCGGCGTATGGCTCGGCTCGGGCTGGCTCGCGGGCGAACAGGCAGGGGCCGCGCGCGTCGCCCTCGGTATTGCCTTGGTTGTCTATGCGGGCCTTGCCCTTGCCAATATCCGCCTGCCGTCGCCGGGCCGCCACGAGGCGCTGGCGGCCCCCATCGTCGGCATCTTGACGGGATTGGTGACGGCGGCGACGGGCATCTTCACGATCCCGGCCGTGCCCTATCTGCAGTCGCTGGGCCTCGACAAGGAGGACATGATCCAAGCGCTCGGCCTGTCGTTCCTGGTGGCGACCGTGGCGCTGGGTTTCAGCCTTGCAGGGGGCAATGTCTACGATCTCGATCTGCTGCTGGGCTCGTACCTCGCCGTGCTGCCGGCCCTTGGCGGCATGGCGCTGGGCACAAAACTGCGCCACCGCATGCCGGCCGCGACGTTCCGGCGCTGGTTCCTGATCGGGCTTCTGGCGCTGGGTGCGTATCTTGCCGCGCGCGGGCTCGTCTAGCGCTTGGCTTCGATCGCGTCCCAGATTTTGGCGGCGAGGTCGGTGCCGTCGAAGCGGCCGATTTCCTGAATGCCGGTCGGCGACGTCACGTTGATCTCGGTCAGCCAATCGCCGATCACGTCGATGCCCACGAAAATGAGGCCGCGCTTCTTGAGCTCGGGCCCGATCGTTTCGCAGATTTCGTGTTCGCGCTTGGTGAGCTCGGTTTTGGCGGCTTTGCCGCCGACATGCATGTTGGCGCGCGCTTCGCCGGCCGCCGGCACGCGGTTGATGGCCCCTTCGGCTTTGCCGTCGATCAGAATGATGCGCTTGTCGCCCTGGCGCACGGCGGGCTCGTAGCGCTGCACCATCAAGGGCTCGCGGCTGGCCGAGGTGAACATCTCGATCAGCGACGAAAGATTTTCGTCGTCCGGCTTGATGCGGAACACGCCCGCCCCGCCGTTGCCGTAGAGCGGCTTCACGATGATGTCCTTGAACTCGGCGCGGAAGGCGGCGATTTCGCCGGCATCGGCCGTGATCAGCGTCGGCGGCATCAATTGCGGGAAGTGCGTGACGAACAGCTTCTCGGGCGCGTTGCGCACATGGGCGGGGTCGTTGACCACGAGCGTGCGCGGATGGATGTGCTCGAGCACGTGCGTGGCCGTGATGTAGGCCATGTCGAAGGGCGGGTCCTGGCGCATCAGCACCACGTCGCACGCGGCGAGGTCGATCGTTTCGCGGGCGGCGAAGCTGTAATGGTTGCCCTTCTCGCGGCGCACCGTCGTCGGATGGGCTTTGGCGGTGATGTTGTCTTTGCCGCGCATCGAGAGGTCGCGCACATGGTAGTGGAACAGCGCGTGGCCGCGCTTCTGCGCTTCCAGCATCAGCGCGAAGGTCGAATCGCCGTCGATATTGATCGCGGCGAGGGGGTCCATCTGGACGGCAACGCGCAGGCCCATCGGTCTTCTTCCTTCGGTTCGGTCAGTTCAGGCGGCTTTTGAGCGCCTGGATCTCGGCGGCAAGATGCGCTTTGGCGCCGCTGGCGTCGACCAGCGACAAAGCCTGCTCCAAGCACATCACGCCGGCGCGCAGATTGTCGAGGCTCGCATGCACGAGCCCGGTTTCGTGCCACAAAGCCGCATCTTCGGGGGCGAGCATCAGCATGCGCTCGAGCGTGGCCAAGGCCGCCTCGAACGCTTCGGCTTTCAGCTGGCGCTGCTTGATGTTGTTCTGCAGGCGCAGCAGCACCGCGCGGTCGCTCACGCTTGCGTAATGGCGGTTCTCGAGTTCGGCCTTGGGGCCTTCGAAGCTTTTGAGCAGGCGGCGCAGTTCGGCCGTGTCGAGCACATTGCCGCCGTTGAACGGATCGACGATGGCGCGACCCTCAGGTCCGTCGATGCGGATGAGAAAATGGCTCGGGAAGGCGAGGCCCGACGCCGCCCAGCCCTGGCTGCGCGCCCCGTGGATCCACAGGATCGCAAGCGCCACAGGCAGGCCGCGGCGCCGCTCGATCACGCGGGCGAGATCGGCATTCTGCAGATCGTCGTAGCTGTCGCGGTCGCCGCGATAGCCGAGCTTTTCGGCGAGCGCCACGCGCAGCGCTTCGCAGCGCCCCGCCACTGTGTCGGGCCGGTCGCGGCGGCTTTCGCCGACGGCGGCCGCAATCTCGGCCAAATGCGCATGATGGGGTGCAAGATCGAGATCGGGGCGTGCGGCGGCGGCCAGCGCGAGCGCGGTTTCGCCGATCGGCAGCTCGTCGTTGCCAAGCTTGGCGGCCGCGCGCAGCGCAGCCGTCGCCGCCTGCGCCGCGTTCAAGAGCGCGTCCCCGTCTCCTCGCCCGGCGGGCTGCGGAAGCGGCGCGGATCGTCGCGCGCGATGACGTGGCTCACGACGCGGCGGATGTTCGATTGGCTGCGCGCGATGGCGAGCACGCGGTCGTGTTCGGCCGCATCGGTGAACACGCCGAGCAGATAGACCGTGCCGTTCACGACCTCGACCGAATAGTTCGACGAATTGACGCCGCGCGCGAACAGGAGGCGCGAGCGCAGTTCGCCCGCCGACCACGTGTCCTTGGCGTAGGCTTTGAGGCCGCCTTCGTCGGTGATCTCGATCTCGTTGATGATCTCGCGCACGCCCTTGGCTTGCCAGGCGAGGCGAATGGCCTCCGCACGCATGTCGGGATCGGTCACGGCACCCGAGACCAGCACGCGGCCTTCGTAGATCTGCGTCTGCACGGCCGCGAACAGCTTCTCGCTCTTCTGGAACCAGTAGTGGTTGATCTCGATCGCGATCGCATTGTCGGTGACGGCGCCGCGCAGCCCGCGATCCTGCATCGCGGCCGAGCCGACGGTTGCCGCCCCGCCGATCGCCGCCCCGACGCAGCCTTGCAAGGAAAGGCCCAGCGCCAGCATCGCTGCGGCGGCGGGAAACGAAACTTTGCGCATGCGGAAACGCTCCTGTTGTCGGTCGAAATTCGCGACTCGGCGCGCGTCCCGAATCTAGGGCTCAGCGCCGGTCGTGCCAAGCGTCTTGGATATGGCGCGGCCACTGTCCCGGCGCAACCAGCACAAGGTCGAAACGCCGTTCGAATGCGGCGAAATTCGGGCGCTTGGCGCAGAATTGTTCGGCCGCGCGCGCGATGCGCATCGCTTGGGCAGGGTGTAGCGATTCGGCCGCATCGTCGAAGGCCGCCCGCGCTTTGACCTCGACGAACGCCAGCACGCGGCCGCGCTTGGCAATGAGGTCGATCTGGCCCGCAGGCAGGCGCACATCGCGCGCCACGATGCGCCAGCCTGCGAGGCGCAAGCGCCACGCCGCGATCGTCTCGGCAAGCCGCCCGCGCCGCTGGGCCTCGATATGGCGACGGGAAGGCGGTCGTTCGCGCATCTTTACGCCTTGCGTTTGCCTGCAAGTGCGAGTGCCCGCGCATAGACCTGCCGGCGCGGCAGGCCCTGCTCGGCGGCGATGCGGTCGGCGGCATCGCGCACGCCCAATGTCGCAAGGGCCGCCGCAATCTTCGCGTCGAGGGAAGCTTCGTCCAGTGCCGCTGCGCGCGCTTCCAGCGGCGGGCCGACGACGATCACGATTTCGCCGCGCGGCGGATCGATTTCGCATTGGGCCGCGAGTTCGGCAAGCGTGCCCATGCGACATTCTTCGTGCAATTTCGTGAGCTCGCGCGCGAGTGCGGCCGGGCGCGGGCCCAGAATTTCGGCAAGGGCGGCAAGCGTTTCGCCCGCCCGGTGCGGCGCTTCGAACAGCACGAGGCTTGCCGCCACGTCGCGGAACTCGACCAAGCGCCGCGCGCGCGGGCCGGTTTTGGGCGGCAGAAAACCCAGAAACAAAAACGGCTCGGCCGGCAGGCCCGAAAGGGCGACGGCCGTCGCGATCGCCGACGGGCCGGGGATGACCGTGACCGGAATGCCGGCGGCACGCGCGGCTTTCACGAGTTCGGCACCCGGATCGGCAATGCCGGGCATGCCCGCGTCGGACACGAAGGCCAGCACTTGGTCGCGCGCCTGCGCGGCAATATAGGCTGCCGTGGCGGCAGTGGATTGGCGGTCGAAGCGCACGATTTTGGGTGCGGCCAAGCCGAGGGCCGAAAACAGGCGGCGGGCCACGCGCGTGTCTTCGGCGGCCACGAGGCTTGCGGCGGCCAGCACTGCGGCCCCGCGCGCCGTCATGTCGCCGAGATTGCCGAGCGGGGTGCCGACCAGATAAAGCCCCGGCGCAAATGCCGTGGCCAAAGCTGGATTAACGGGTGCAGCCTCGCTAGTGTCGGCGCCTGTTGGAGAAGGGGTTGCCGCCGTGCGTCGCATTCTGTTTCCCGTTCTGGCCTTGCTTGTCCCGATTTTGGCGGCCTGCCAAACGGCCGAAAGCGTGCGCGACAGCGTAACGGGCCTTTTCGGCCAGGGCCAGCCAGGCGTGCGCATTGTGCCGCCGGCCCCCGCGGCAGCACCCGCACCGCCGGTCGCCGCTGCCCCGGCTCCGGCGGCCGAACCCGCTCCGGCGCCGACCGAAGCGGCCGAACCCGCCTTGCGCGTCGATGCCGTACCCGGTGCCGGCGCGCCGGCGCGCGCGCGCGGGCGCAATGCGCCGCGTGTGGCGCTGCTGCTGCCTCTGTCGGGGGCCAATGCCGGCGTGGGCCAAGCGCTGCTCGATGCCGCAACCCAAGCCGTGTTCGACCTTGCCGACGACGACTTCGTGCTGCTTGTGCGCGACACGGCCGGCACGCCGCAAGGCGCCCAGCTTGCCGCCGAATGGGCGCTCGAACAGCAAGCCCAGCTCGTCGTGGGCCCGCTGCTGGGCACGGAGGCGCAGGCGATCGCGCCGACCATGCGCGCCGCGGGCGTGCCCGTCTTGAGTTTTTCGAACGACCGCAGCATTGCGGCCGATGGTGTTTACGCGCTCGGCATTGCACCGCAGGCGGCCGTGGCGCGCACGATCGAGTTCGCGCGCGGGCGCGGGCTCGAGCGTTTTGCCGCCCTCGTGCCGGCCAATGCGCTGGGCCAGGCGGCCGAACAGGCGCTGCGCGCAAGCCTCGCGGCACAAGGCGGCACGCTCGTGCGCGTCGAACGCTACGAGCCGGGGGCACTCGACTATGCGCCGGCCGTGCGGCGCTTGGGCCAATTGGCCGGCCCGCCGCCGCGACTTGCGCGCGGCGAAGCAGCTCCGCCGCCGCCCGAACTCGATTTCGAGGCCGTGCTGCTGCCCGATTTCGGCGACCGGCTCGTGCAGGTCGTGGCGCAATTGCACGGCCACGAGATCGATCCGATCCGCATCAAATATCTCGGCATCCCGCTGTGGGAGGATGCGCGGCTCTTCCGCGAATCCTCGTTGCAGGGCGCTTGGTTCGCAGCCCCTGCACCCGCCGCCCGCGCGCGCTTCGAGCAGCGCTATCGCGATTTTTTCGGCCGCGCTCCGCCGCGCGTGGCGACCCTCGCCTACGATGCGGTGGCCCTCGCCGCGATCCTGGCGCGCGGCAAAGGCCCGGAAGGGGCGGACTATTCGCCCGCCGCCCTCACCGCCGCCGGCGGCTTTGCCGGCGTGGAAGGCATTTTCCGGCTGCGCCCGAACGGCTATGTCGAGCGCGGTTTCGCCGTGCTCGAAATCGCGCGCGATACCCCGCGCGTGCTGAGTCCGGCCCCCGAGGCTTTCGAAAACCCCGGCAACTGAACCATGCCTGCAAAGACCTATAGCGGCGGCTGTTTGTGCGGCGCTGTGCGCTTCGAAGCCAAAGCCCCTGCCGCCAAGCCGCACACATGCTCGTGCAAAATGTGCCAGCGCCACACGGGCGGCCTCACGCTCGCCTGGGTCGAATTCCCGCGCGACGCGGTCGCGTGGACAGGCAAGGCCGGCAAACCTGCCACATACCGCGCGTCGCGCTTTTCAAGCCGCGCCTTCTGCAAGACCTGCGGCAGTTCGCTGGGGGCAATCGACGACGCGCCGACCGTGGGTTTGCTGCTCGGCGTGTTCGACAAGCCGGGTGCCGCCGCCTTGCGCCCCACAGCACATTCGTTCCGAAGTCCGCGCCCCAAATGGTGGCACGTGGACACCGGCGACGCCTAACCCCTGAGGGCGGCCAGCAGCGCGTTCAAAAGTTTCATGCCTTGCGGCGTGGCGGCGAGGCCGGTTGGCGTGCGCGCGAGGAACCCGTCGGCGATCATGCGGGCCACACGCGCGGGGTCGAGGGCGTCGGGGCCTTCGAGGGCGGCACCCGTCACGCGCTCGAAGCGCGCGGCGTCGATACCTTCGGTGAGGCGCAAACCCATCATCACGGCCTCGTCGATCTGCGTCGCCTTTTCGAGCGGCACGCATTCGGCCGTCGCATGGCCCTGCGCGGCGACATCGGACAGCCAAGTTTCCGGCGCCTTCGCTTGGCGCGTGGCGTGGCGCTTGCCGTCGATCGCGATGCGCCCATGCGCACCCGGCCCCACGCCGACATAATCTTCGTAGCGCCAATAGACGAGATTGTGGCGCGATTCCTGGCCCGGTCTGGCGTAGTTCGAAACCTCGTAGGCGGGCAGGCCTGCATCGGCAAGTGCCGCGTTCGTCGTGTCGTAGAGCTGCTCTTGCACGTCTTCGTCGGGCAGCTTGTATTGGCCGCGCGCGAAAAGCGTTTGGAACTGCGTGCCCTCTTCGATCGTCAATTGATAGAGCGACAGATGCGGCGGCTGCAGCGCCAGCGCGCGCGCGAGCTCCTCCTGCCATTCGGCCACGGTCTGGCCGGGCCGCGCATAGATGAGATCGAACGAGAAGCGCTCGAACAACGCCGCCGCGCGGTCGATGGCGCGGCGCGCCTCGCGCACATCGTGGCCGCGCCCGAGGAATTTCAGCGCCGCATCGTCGAGCGCTTGCACGCCGATCGACAGGCGATTGACGCCCGCCGCCTTGAACGCGGCAAAGTGCGCGGCCTCCGACGAATTTGGGTTTGCTTCGAGCGTGATTTCAGGCTCGTCGGCGATCGCCCAGCGTGTGGCGATGCGCTCGAGCACGCTGCCGGCAAGCGACGGGTCCATCAATGACGGCGTGCCGCCGCCGAAAAACACCGACGTCACGCGCTTGCCCGGCGTCAGGCTTGCATAGTGGTCGATTTCGCGCAGCAACGCGTCTTTCCAGGCCGGCCCGTCGATTTTGTCGCGCACATGGCTGTTGAAATCGCAATACGGGCATTTCGATTTGCAGAACGGCCAATGCACATAGACGGCAAAACTCATGGAGCGACCAGACACGCCGCCACGAGTTTGCCGAACGCGACGGCGCGATGGCTGATGCGGTGTTTGGCGTCCGGGTCCATTTCGCCGAACGTGATCGCATGGCCCTCGGGCACAAACATCGGATCGTAGCCGAAGCCGCGGCTCCCGCGCGGCGGCCACACGAGCGTGCCCTCGACATGCCCTCGGAACGTCTCGACATGGCCGTCGGGCCACGCGAGCGCCAGCACGGCCACAAAATGCGCGCGCCGATCTGCCGCCCCATCGAGGGCGGCTTCGACCATGCGCATCGCGCGCATCCAGTCGCGCTTGGGGCCGGCCCAGTTCGCCGTATAGACGCCGGGATCGCCGTGCAGCGCATCGACGCACAGGCCGCTATCGTCGGCAAGCGACGGCAGGCCCGTGGCCGCACAGGTGTGCCGTGCTTTGAGGATGGCGTTGGCTTCGAATGTGGTCCCCGTCTCGTCGGGCTCGGCCACGCCGAGCGATCCGGCCGACACGCATTCGAGCCCGAAGGGCGCCATCAGAGCGGAAATCTCGGCAAGCTTGCCCGCATTGTGCGTGGCGATGACGAGTTTTTCGCGCCCGAGTTTGCGCGGCGCTAGACCGCCCATTTCGCGATCGCCTGTTTCTGCAAGGCGACGAGTTCGCCCACACCTTTGCGCGCCAAAGCGAGCATGGCGAGCAATTGGTCCTGGTCGAACGGGTCGCGCTCGGCCGTGCCCTGCACTTCGATGAGTTTGCCGTCGCCGGTCATCACGAAATTCGCGTCGACCTCGCACGCTGAATCTTCGGCATAGTCGAGATCGAGCACGCTGGCGCCGTTCGAAATGCCGCACGAAATGGCGGCGACATGGCTGCGGATCGGCAGGCTCTTGAGGCCTTTGGCTTTGACGAGCGGATAGATCGCCTGATGCAACGCGACCCACGCCCCCGTGATCGCCGCGGTGCGCGTCCCGCCATCGGCCTGCAGCACGTCGGCGTCGATTTTGATCTGGCGCTCGCCGAGCACGCCCATGTCGCACACAGCGCGCAGGGCGCGGCCGATCAGGCGCTGGATTTCCTGCGTGCGGCCCGATTGTTTGCCGCGTGCGGCTTCGCGGTCGGTGCGCGTGTGGGTCGAGCGCGGCAGCATGCCGTATTCGGCCGTGACCCAGCCTTGGCCGGAATTGCGCAGGAAGGGCGGCACTTTTTCTTCGAGCGAGGCGGTGACCAGCACATGCGTGTCGCCGAAGCGCACCAGGCACGAACCCTCGGCATGTTTGGCGAAACCGGGCTCGAGGCTGACGGCACGCATCTGGTCGGCGGAACGGCCCGAAGGGCGCATGGGATGTCTCTTTTCTGGGTGCGGGATCAGGTAAGCAAAAACCGGCGGACCTTAGGCGGATGTGGCGGCTGGGGGCAAGCGCGGACGAGGGCGTTTGCGTGTTTGCCCCCATTTGACTCGCGCGCGTGGCCGTGACTAGCCTTGTCGCATGAGCCGATCCCCCATCGTGCCGTTCGAACGCAAAGCCCCGTCCGCTGCTCCAAGCGCGGCGCGCGAGCGTCTGCAGACGGCTGTCGAGGCCATGGACGAGCGCTCGCGCGACGTGTTCCGGCGCATCGTCGAGGCCTATGTCGACACGGGCGAACCGGTCGGCAGCCGCACTTTGTCGCGCCAATTGGCCGATCCGTTGTCGCCGGCCACGATCCGCAACGTGATGGCCGATCTGCAGGATCTGGGGCTGCTCTATTCGCCGCATATCTCGGCGGGCCGCTTGCCGACCGATCTCGGTTTGCGGCTGTTCGTCGACGGGTTGCTCGAAGTCGGGCGCTTGTCGAGCGACGAGCGCGAAAAGATCGAAGTGCAATGTGCGGCCGGCGGGCGCTCGGTCACGCAAGTGCTCGAACAGGCCAGCAATCTGCTGGCGGGCCTGGGACGCGGAGCGGGCCTCGTGATCGCGCCGAAGACCGATGCACCGCTCAAACACGTCGAATTCGTGCCGCTCGGGCCGGGCCGATCGCTCGTGGTTCTCGTAACCGAGCAGGGCTTGGTCGAAAACCGCGTGATCGAAACGCCGCTGGGGTTGACGCCGCAGCAGTTGATCCAGGCGTCGAACTTTCTGTCCGCACACTTGACCGGGCGCACGCTTGTCGAGGCGCGCGAAGACATTCTGCGGCGCCTCGACGAATCGCGCGCCGAGCTCGACCAATTGTCGCAGCGCGTGGTCGAGCAGGGTTTGGCCGTGTGGTCCACGCCCGACGGCAGCCCGGCGCGCGAGGGCTACCTCATCGTGCGCGGCCAGGCGAAGCTGTTGGCCGACGTGCATGCGCTCGACGATCTCGAACGCATCCGCCGCCTGTTCGAAGCGCTGGAGCAGCACGAATCGATGGCCCGCATCCTCGAACAGGCGCAGACGGCCGACGGCGTGCAGATCTTCATCGGCGCGCAGAACGAATTGTTCGGCCTGTCGGGCTGCACCACGATCGTCGCCCCGTATCGCGATTCGAGCGAACGCATCGTCGGCGCCATCGGCGTGGTGGGGCCCACGCGCCTCAATTACGCGCGCATCATCCCGATGGTGGACTACACGGCGCGCGTGATCGGCCGCCTCGTTGGTTGAGCGGGGGGTCGGCTGAAAAACGTCTCTTGCGTTTGTCGCAAAACACGCCCAAATCCGGGCGTGAAACCGTCCACGCAACAGCGGAACCTGCCATGACCGAGCCTGCCACACCCCCGCCCGAGAATCCCACGACCCCCAGCGTCGAGATCCCGCCCGAATTGTTCGAGGCGCCCGCTGCGGCCGATCCGCTGGCCGAGGCTTTGGCCAAGGTTGCGGCGATCGAGGCCGAGATGGCCAAGACCAAGGATGCGGCGTTGCGCGCGATGGCCGACGCCGAAAACATGCGCAAGCGCGCCGAACGCGAAATCGCCGAGCGCGAGAAATACGCGGTCTCGAAATTCGCCAAGTCGCTGCTCGATGTTGCCGACAATCTGCGCCGGGCCCTCGACAATGTGTCGGCCGAAGCGCTGGCGGCCGATCCGAGCTTGGCCAAGCTCGTCGCGGGCGTGGAATTGACCGAGCGCGAATTGCTGCAGGCTTTCGAGCGCAACGGCGTGGTCAAGGTCGAGCTTGCCGGCAAGCCGTTCGACCCCTCGATCGCCCAGGCCGTGGCGCAGGTCGATGCGCCGGGCCAGGCGGTCGGCACGGTCGTGCAGGTGTTCCAGCCCGGCTACACGCTGCACGGGCGCATTCTGCGCGAGGCGATGGTCACCGTCGCCAAGGGTGCCCCCGCCGGCGGAATCGACACGGTTGCCTGAACGCAAAACGCCCGCAACGCCGCAAGGGAGGTGCCCCGGCGGCGTGGCGGACAGGTCGGTTGCAGCGGCGCTGGCGAGGGAGCCGGCGCCGTCGTCTCAGGCGTTCTTGTTGAACGCCGCCTTCGCGGCCGCGTCTGCGGCTTCGTAGGCTTTGCTGGCAATGCGCGCCGGCGGCGCTTCCGGAGCCGGACCGCTGGCATCGGGTCCGAACACGCGGGCAATGCGCGTCTGGTAGCGCGGGTCGATGATGTCGATGAACGGCTCGAAGCTGCCTTCGACCAGGCCGGATTTGGCGGCCAATTGGCGAGAGGCGGCGACATCGACCTTGTCTTGCGCGACCGTATCGACCGCGTTGGCACGCGGTTTGGCACCGACAGGGCCCGCAGGCTCGGTCGGTGTGCTGGAATCGCGACGTGCCCCGCGCACGGCAGGGGCAGGCGGCGTCTGACGGTTTTCACCCCCGGACGGGTATCCGACCGGCGGCAAGGGGGGTGCTGCCCCCACACTCGGGATACTGGACATGACACTCCTCGTTTCTCGATGCAGTCGATACGCGCTTCTGCGTGTATCGGCGAAAATCCCCGGTTTGCACCTCCGTTGCTCGCAACGGAACGTTTGACGCGCAAAGCGGGCGATCCTCAAGGCTGTTTTACTATGAGCGTTTCTACTTGTCAAGCCGGGGAATTCGCGCCGCGGAATGCGCGGTGCGTGTGCTGCAAAGAATCTGTCGCGGCCGTGCTGCAGGCGCGGGTTTCAAGGTTGCGCGCCCGTCTTTGCCTGCCTATATGCCTTGCCAAGCGCAGGGTCTTTTGTATGGAACGCCCGCAGCGCCGTCCAACTTGAACCGAGGGGTTCGGCCGCGATGCCTCAGACGAGGGTCGGGCGCGAGCTGCCGCAAAGCGAGGGTCGCATGAGCAAAGTCATCGGAATCGATCTTGGCACCACGAATTCGTGCGTTGCCGTGATGGAAGGCAGCACGCCCAAAGTCATCCCGAACGCCGAGGGGGCCAACACCACGCCCTCGATCGTCGCGTTTGCGGAGTCGGGCGAACGTCTGGTGGGCCAGCCCGCCAAGCGCCAATCCGTCACCAACCCGACCGACACGTTCTACGCGATCAAGCGCCTGATCGGCCGCCGCTTCGAAGATCCGATGGTGTCGAAGGACAAGGGCCTTGTGCCCTACGACATCGTCAAGGCCGACAACGGCGACGCGTGGGTCAATTCCAAGGGCAAGAAATATTCGCCCTCGCAGATTTCCGCCTTCACGCTGATGAAGATGAAGGAAACGGCCGAGGCGTATCTGGGCGAAACGGTCACGCAGGCCGTGATCACCGTTCCCGCCTATTTCAACGACAGCCAGCGCCAGGCCACGAAGGATGCGGGCAAGATCGCCGGCCTCGAAGTGCTGCGCATCATCAACGAGCCGACGGCGGCGGCACTCGCCTACGGGCTCGAAAAGAAGAAGAGCGGCACCATCGCGGTGTACGACCTCGGCGGCGGCACGTTCGACGTGTCGGTGCTCGAGATCGGCGACGGCGTGTTCGAAGTGAAGTCGACCAACGGCGACACGTTCCTGGGCGGCGAAGATTTCGACAAGGAAATCGTCGACTATCTCGCGACCGAGTTCAAGAAAGAGGCCGGCATCGATCTGCGCGGCGACCGCCTGGCGCTGCAGCGCCTCAAGGAAGCGGCCGAAAAGGCGAAGATCGAGCTTTCGTCCGCGGTGCAGACGGAAGTGAACCTGCCCTTCATCACGGCCGACGCGTCGGGCCCGAAGCATCTCAACATCAAGATCACGCGTTCGAAGCTCGAAAGCCTCGTCGACACGCTGATCCAGCGCACGATCGAGCCGTGCCGCAACGCGCTGAAAGACGCCGGCCTCAAGGCCAGCGAAATCGACGAAGTGGTGCTCGTGGGCGGCATGACGCGCATGCCCAAGGTCATCGAGACCGTGAAGCAGTTCTTCGGGCGCGAGCCGCATCGCGGCGTCAATCCCGACGAAGTGGTCGCGATCGGTGCGGCCATCCAGGCGGGCGTGCTCAAGGGCGACGTCAAGGACGTGCTGCTGCTCGACGTGACGCCCCTTTCGCTCGGCATCGAAACGCTGGGCGGCGTGTTCACGCGCCTCATCGACCGCAACACCACGATCCCGACGCGCAAGAGCCAGACCTTCTCGACCGCCGAAGACAGCCAGTCGGCCGTGACGATCCGCGTGTTCCAGGGCGAACGCGAAATGGCCGCCGACAACAAGATGCTCGGCCAGTTCGACCTCGTCGGCCTGCCGCCGGCACCGCGCGGCGTGCCGCAGATCGAAGTCACGTTCGACATCGACGCCAACGGCATCGTGCAGGTCTCTGCCAAGGACAAGGGGACCGGCAAGGAGCAGCAGATCCGCATCCAGGCCTCGGGCGGCCTGTCCGACGCCGAGATCAACAAGATGGTCAAGGACGCGGAGGCCAACGCGAGCGAAGACAAGAAGCGCCGCGATCTGGTCGAAGCCAAGAACCGCGCCGAAAGCCTCGTGCACGATACCGAGAAGAACGTCGCCGAATACGGCGACAAGCTCGACGCGGCCGAAAAAGCCGCCGTGCAGACCGCCATCGACAATCTGAAGGCGACCAAGGACAGCACCGACGCCGAAGACATCAAGGCCAAGACCGAGGCCCTGATGCAGGCCGCCATGAAGCTCGGCGAGGCCATGTACAAGGCCCAGGCCGCCACGGGCGACGTGCCGCCGGGGGCCGGCGGCCCCGAGGGCGGCGCGAAGGCCGAAGGCCCGAAGGCGAAAGACGAAAAAGTCGTCGACGCGACGTTCGAGGAAGTTTCGGACAAGACCAAAAAGGGCTAAAGCTCGGTTCGGTCGGCGGATCCGGCGCGCAGCGCGCGCGTCGGATCCCGCCGGGCCGCCCTGATGGAGAAGCGTCGCGTGGCGAAAGCGGATTACTACGAATTGTTGGGTGTCGCCAAAGGGGCGTCGGCAGACGATCTCAAAAAGGCCTATCGCAAGCTCGCCATGCAGTACCACCCGGACAAGAACCCGGGCGACAAAAAGGCCGAGGCGAAGTTCAAAGAGATCAACGAAGCCTACGACGTCCTCAAGGACGACCAGAAGCGCGCGGCCTACGACCGCTTCGGCCATGCCGCCTTTGAAGGCGGCGGCGGCGGCCAGCCCGGCGGTTTCGGGGCCGGCGGGGCCGGCGGCTTTGCCGATATCTTCGACGAAATGTTCGGCGAGTTCATGGGCGGCGGACGGCGCGGCGGCGGGCCGCAGCGCGGCGCCGATCTGCGCTACAATCTCGAAATCAGCCTCGAAGACGCGTTCCACGGCAAGCAGGCCACGGTGCGCGTGGCCTCCATGCATGCGTGCGAAACCTGCCACGGCAGCGGGGCGGAAGCAGGCTCCAAGCCCGTCACCTGCCCCACCTGCCGCGGCCAAGGCAAGGTGCGCGCCCAGCAAGGCTTCTTCACGATTGAGCGCGCCTGCCATCAATGCGGCGGGGCGGGCCAGATCATCGAAAAACCCTGCAAGACCTGCCAGGGCCAGGGCCGCGTGCGCAAGGAGCGCACGCTGTCGGTCAATATCCCGGCGGGCGTGGAAGACGGCACGCGCATCCGGCTTGCGGGCGAAGGCGAGGCGGGCCTGCGCGGTTCGCCCACGGGCGACCTCTATCTGTTTTTGTCGATCAAGCAGCACCGCCTGTTCCATCGCGAAGGGGCGGACATCTATTGCCGCGTGCCGATCCCGATGACGACGGCGGCCTTGGGCGGCTCGATCGAAGTGCCCACGGTCGACGGGGCGCGCGCCAAGGTCACGATCCCGGCGGGGGCGCAGACCGCGCAGCAATTCCGCCTCAAGGGCAAGGGCATGAGCGTGCTGCGCAGCCAGGCGCGCGGCGACATGTTCATCGAGGCGATGGTCGAAACGCCGGTCAACCTCACCAAACGCCAGCAGGAATTGCTGCGCGAATTCGAGGGCAGCGGCGGCGGCGGCAAAAGCCACAGCCCCGAGAGCGCCAGCTTCTTCGCCAAGGTGAAGGAGCTGTGGGACGATCTACGGAATTGACGTTCGCCTTCTAACGCAGCGCGAGCCGCACGAGATCCTGCAGGGCCAAGAGCGGCACAGGCTTGACCGCGAAGGCCGAGGCGCCCGCACCCAGCGCCTGCGTGCGGCACGAGGGTTCGGTGCGGCCCGTGAGCATCACGACCGGCAAGGCGGCAAGCCGCGGATCGGGATGCAAGCGCAAGCGGCGCAGAAATTCGAGCCCGTCCATCGGCGCCATCGTGAGATCGCAGAACACAAGATCGAACGGTCGTTCGGCCAGCAGCTCGAGACCGCGCGCACCCGTCGCAACGCCCACGCAATGGCCGATGCCCACGGCCTGCAGCATCGCGCACAGGACCTCGCGCATGATGTCGACGTCTTCGATCGCGAGCACGCGCAGCGCCGCGAACTCCGCCTTGGGTGCCACGGTCGCCGAGTCCGTCGTGCCTGAATCTGCCGCCATTGCCTGCCGTCGTTCGCTGTGCCGTCGAGCGCTTAGGTTTAACGGCGGCCGAAGCCGCGCGCCAGCGCATCGCGCCTGCCGCTACAGATAAACTTTGCACCGCGGCAGGCCGGGCACGCAATCGCGTTATGGCTTGCAAAACGGAAGGCGCCCGTCGGCCCGGCTCACGCTTTCGCGCCGCGCCGCAGAACGACGAGGGCGCGCGTGCCGTGCGGCGCGTTGTCGGCGAATTCGATCGACCCGCCCATGCTGGCGACGAGTTTCTGGCAGATCGCCAGCCCGAGACCGACGCCGCGGTTGCCGGCGTCGGCGACCGGATTGGCGACCTGGTAAAATGGCAGAAAAACTTTCTGGCGTTCGGCGGGTGCGATGCCGGGGCCGCGGTCGGCCACGCATAGCGTCACCGTCTGGGCGTCGCTGCTGGCGTCGATCGTCACGGTTTCGCCGGCCGGCGAAAACTTGAAGGCGTTTTCCGAGAGATTGGTGATGACGCGGCCAAGCGCCGTCATGTCGGCCATCACCGCAGGGGCCGCGGCGAGCCCGTCGCCGAACGCCAGCCGCACGCGGCGCTGCTCGGCCGAGGCCTGCAGAACGCTTGCCACCTCCGTCACCGCATCGATGAGGGCCACCGGCTTCAGCGCGAGCGTCTCGGTTTCGGCCGTGCGGCGCGACATCTCGAGCACGTCGTCGACGACGCGCTTCAGCCAGTTGGCCGAACTCACGATGGCGCCCACGTAGCTTTGCGCGCGCGGCGGCAGATTGCCCGCAATGCCGAGCTTCATCGCCTCGGCGAACCCGACGATGGCGTTGAGCGGCGTGCGCAGCTCGTGGCTCATATTCGCGAAGAAGCGGTCTTTGGCGGCACCCGAATCGACGGCGAGTTCGGCCTGGTAGGCGGCGGCGGCCAGCGCCTTTTCGAGCTCGTGCGTGCGCGCGACGACGGCGGCTTCGAGATTGCGCTGGCGGCGCGCGAGGCTTGCGTAAAGAAGCAGCCCCAGCATCAGCATCCCGACCCCGGCCGTGAGGGCCGCGGTCGGCGCATAGAGCTGCATCGGCGGCAGTTCGCTTGCGTGCGCGATTTCGATTTCCCAGATCCGGCCCATGATTTCGACTGCGCGCGAAACCTGGGCCGCCGGCACCGCCTGCGCCGACAGGGCCGACCCTTCGACCGTCAGCAGCGGCAGCCGTGTGCGCGCGTCGCCAGGGGCTGTGCTGGGGCCGCGGTCGTGAATGGCGATGCGCGCGGTCGGAAACTGCTTTTCGAGCAGCGGCACAATCAGCGGCCCCGGCGACAGGCCGATCGGCAGCATGCCGATCGTCTTGCCTTCGGCCACGATTGGTTGCACCGCAAAAATGCTGCGCGTGCCGGCCGCACTGTCTTGCGAAAGCACGATCGGCGCCGAGCCGATGGGGCGGCCAACCGCCATGGCGCGTTCGGCCGCCGCACGGCGCTCGGCATCGGCCCACAGATCGACTCCGACAATGCGCTCGTTGCCGGCGACCGGATAGACGAAAAACGCCGGAAACATCGTGTCGCGCGGGCCCGGCGGCTCTACGGCAAAATCGGGATAGCCCAGCGCGCCGCGCGAGGCGTCGCTGGCGGCCTTGGCTTGGAGCGATGCAAAATCGGCAAGATCGATGCGCGGCGCCAGGGCGATCGCGCGCAGGCTCGGATAGCGCTGCACAAGTCCCATCTGATCGAGCCAAGCGCCGTAGGATGCCGCGTCGTCGAACGGCGCTTTGGCGAGCGTCGCCGCGAGCGTGATCTGGACCTGGGCGATCGTCGCGAATTCGTTTTCGACCAGAGCGACCACGCGCTCGGCTAGGTTTTCGGCCTGGGTTCGGCGCAGCGTATCGTTGAACCGCATCAGCATGAGGGCGAGGGTCGCCACGAGCGCCAATCCGGCAACGAAAATCATCCCCGCCAAGGCAGGTGCCGCGCGCGCAATCCGATCGGCAAAAGTCTGGGTCACGAAACGCGGGTCCTACATCCGTAATCGAATCTACAGTAACAGTCGAAGTTAGTTTTAAAACGTTTAATTTTCGTGTTCTTGCGCGAAATTTCCCTCCAAAAAAACCGCAATTTCGGCGCATTGGCTTTTCGATCTGGCGCGTTGTTTGGAAATGCGCTCTAACCGCAACATGTTGACTGATTTTCTTGCATTGGCGCGGCCGCGGCACTGGATCAAAAACGCATTTGTCGCCGCTCCGCTGTTTTTTACGCCCGAAGCGTTGGGCCTGCCCGCGCTGGTTGCCGCGGCGACGGCCGTAGCTGCGTTCAGTCTTGCTGCATCGGCTGTATACGTGTTCAACGATTTTTGCGACCGCGACGCCGATCGGCTGCACCCGATCAAATGCAAGCGGCCGATCGCGTCCGGGGCGGTCGCACCGGCGGCGGCTCTCGTGTTTGCGGCCGTTCTGCTCGCCGCATCTGCGGCTCTGGCGTGGCAGCTGCCGCGGGCCTTCGGCACGGTGCTGGGCGTCTATCTGGCGCTGAATCTCGCCTATTCCTGGCGCCTCAAACATGTGAGCCTGCTCGACGTGCTGATCGTTGCGGCCGGCTTCGTGCTGCGCGTCGAAGGCGGGGCGTTTGCGATCGGCGTGATGCCGAGCGTGTGGATTCTCGTCTGCACGGGATTGCTCGCGCTGTTTTTGGCACTCGCCAAACGGCGCGACGATCTGGTGTCGGATGTCGATGCCGAGCATCGCAAGGCGCTGGCGGGCTACAATCTGCGCTTCGTCGATACCGCGATCGCGGTGGTGCTGGGGGCGCTTGCGGTCAGCTACCTGCTCTACACGGCCGACCAGGCCGTCATTCGTCGCTACGGCACGGATCGGCTCTATCTGACGGCGCCGTTCGTTCTGGCGGGCATGTTGCGCTATCTGCAGATCGCCTTGGTCGAAGAACGCTCGGGCGCGCCGACGGACATTGCGCTCAGCGACCGCTTTTTGATCGTTTGCGTGCTGGGCTGGGTCGCGGTCTTCGGCTATTTGATCTACGCATGAGCGTGCGCTGGAAAAATTCGAGAGTGGCGGGGTGGGGGCGTTATGCCGCCGCATCCTCGCGCGTGGCGCGCCCCGAACGCCAAAGCGAGCTCGACCGCGCGCTGGCCGACGCGGGTGCGAGCCTCATCGCGCGTGGGGCCGGCAAAGCCTATGGCGATGCCGCGCAAAACGACGGCGCCGACGTTGCCACCACGCTGCGCTTGGATCGGCTGCTGGCTTTCGACCCCGCGACCGGCGTGCTCGAATGCGAGGCGGGCGTCACGTTCCGCACCTTGCTCGACGTTTTCGTGCCCAAAGGCTTCGTGCCGCCAGTGTCGCCGGGCACGGCGTTCGCGACCGTGGGCGGGGCGCTTGCCGCCGACGTGCACGGCAAGAACCACGACCGCAACGGTTCGTTCGGCGACCATGTTCTGTGGTTCGATCTATTGTGTGCGGACGGCCAGACGCGCCGCGTGTCGCCCGACAGCCATCCCGATCTTTTTGCGGCCACAATCGGCGGCATGGGTTTGACCGGCATTGTACGGCGCTTGGCCTTTCGCCTGCTGCCGGGAACGGGCCATGTGCGCGTGGAAACGCAGCGCATCGCCGATCTCGATGCGTTTTTTGCGGCCTTCGCGGCCGCGCGCGCCAATGCCACTTTCAGCGTCGGCTGGATCGATGCGTTGGCGCAAGGGTCCAAGCTCGGGCGCGGCGTGTTCGAGACGGCGGAGTTCGCACCGGCGGCACCCACGGCACCGGCCCCCAAAACCCTACCGGTCCCGCTCGATTTTCCGCCCTTTGCGCTGTCGCGTTTGAGCGTGGGTGCCTTCAATGAAATCTATTGGCGCCGCGCACCCGCAGCCAAGCAAAGCGCGGTGCGCCCGCTCGATGCGTTTTTCTATCCGCTCGACCGGCTTGCCGATTGGAACCGACTTTACGGCAAGCGCGGTTTCTTCCAGTTCCAATCGGTGGTCCCGGATGCAACCGCTTTCGACGCGACGCGCAAAATGCTCGAGGCCGTTTCGGCGGCCGGGACCGCGTCGTTTTTGGCCGTGCTCAAAACCTTGGGCGGACCGGGGCGCGGGCTTCTGTCCTTCCCGCTGCGCGGTGTGACCTTGGCGCTCGATGTGCCGAATGCGCCAGGTGCAACGGCCTTGATGGCCACGCTCGAGCGCCTCGCATTGGAAGCGGGCGGGCGCATCTATTTGGCCAAAGACGCGCTGCAAGCGCCGGCCGGTTTCCGCGCGAGTTATCCGAACCTCCCGGCGTTTGAAGAATGCCTGCAGCGTTGGGACCCGCAGCGGCGGTTTGCGTCGGACCTGTCGCGACGTTTGGGCATCGCCGGGGTGCAGCCATGAAAAATGCGTGGCTCATCTTGGGCGCAAGCTCGGCGATCGCGCGCGCTTTTGCGCGTCGTGTGGCGGCAAGCGGCGCTTCGATCCTTCTCGTCGCGCGCGACGGCGAAGATGCAAACACGCTGGCGGCCGATCTCGTCTTGCGCGGGGCCGCGTCGTGCCAGGCCATCGGCTTCGACGGCGATGTGGCGGCCGCGTTCAAAGATTTCGCCCAAGATGCCGTGCCCAACGTATTTCTCGCGTTCGGCGGCATGCCCGGGCAGAACGAGATCGACGCCGACCCGGTGGCGTTGGCGCAAACGCTCGACGTGAATTTCGTCGCCCCCGTTGCCTTGCTGCATCGCCTGATGCCGCTGCTTGAAGCCGCACCGGGCGGGGCCATCGTGGCGCTGGGCTCGGTTGCGGGCGATCGCGGGCGGCTCAAAAACTACGTGTACGGGGCCGCCAAAGCGGGCTTGCACACCTATCTGCAGGGCCTGCGCGCGCGCGGCGTGCGTTCGGGCGTGCAGGTCGTCACGGTGAAGCCGGGCTTTGTCGACACGGCGATGACCTGGGGTTTGCCGGGCATGTTCCTCGTCGCGTCGCCCGACGCGATCGCAGCGGCCTGTTTGAGCGCCATCGCCAAAAAACGCGATGTGATCTATGCGCCGTTTTTCTGGTGGGGCATCATGACGATCATCCGGCATATCCCCGAACGCATCTTCAAGAAACTGAATATCTGAACGGAGTCCGTCTATGGCGATCAAGATCGGCGTTGTCGGTGCGGCCGGGCGCATGGGCCAGATGCTGGTGCGCGAGATCGTCGCGGCCAGCGGTGCGGCGTTTGCGGGCGGCACGGAAAACCCGAGCGGCCCGTTCATCGGCCGCGATGCGGGCGAGGTTGCGGGCATTGGGGCACTCCAGGCCAAAATAGGTGCGGATCCGCGCGCTTTGTTTGCGGCGAGCGACGCCGTCATCGATTTTTCGGCCCCCGCTGCCACGCGTGCACACGCGAGCCTTGCCGCCGAACTCGGCAAAACGCTGATCGTCGGTACGACGGGCCTGTCGGCCGATGACCAAGCTGTACTTGCAGCCGCCGCGCAAAAATGCGCGATCGTGCAGGCGGCGAATTTCTCGTTGGGCGTCAATCTCGCTTTGGCGTTGGTCGAAGAAGCGGCAGAGCGCTTGGGTCCCGATTACGACATCGAAATTTTCGAGGCGCACCACAAGCACAAGGTCGATGCCCCCTCGGGCACGGCGCTCGCCTTGGGCCGTGCCGCCGCCGCCGGGCGCGGGCTCGATTTTGCCAGCCAAACGATCCGCAGCCGCGACGGCCATACCGGCCCGCGACCGGCCAGCCCCATTGGCTTCTCGGTCGCACGCGGCGGCTCGGAGATCGGCGAACATACGGTGATGTTTTTCGGCGACGGCGAGCGCGTGGAGATCGCGCACAAGGCGCAGGGGCGCCAAGTCTATTCCAAGGGTGCTGTGCGCGCGGCTCTGTGGGCCGCCGGCAAACCGCCTGGCCTCTATTCGATGCGCGACGTTTTGGGACTCTGACGCCACGTCGCCAATGCATCGGCGAGCGTGCGCGCAAGCTCGGCGCGCGCTTGCTGGTCGAGGAACGCCCCCACGACCGTGCGCCGCCCGTGGCTGCGCAGCGCCACCTCTTCGCCCGCTTCGACATTGAGCCAATAGGGCTCGAGCGTGCGGCGCTGCTTGCGGCCCCAACTATCGACCGACAGAATCTCGAGCCGGTCGCCATAGAGCGTGATGTGCTCGCGCGCACGCCCCCCGGCATAGTTCGCTTTGAACGCAAACCACACGAGCAATACGTCGAGCCCCAGGAACGGCAGCACGGGCCACGCCCCCATCGAGGCGAACACGGCCCCGGCGGCAAAGCTCGCAGCACACAGCAGCGCCATTACCCAGAAAAAGCCGCGCTTGGGCAGCGAGCGATGCGGCTTCAGGACAAGATCGAGCTGGGGCGTTTCCATCGTGCAAAAACAATAGCGCGTCCGCGGCATTCGTCCAGCTTGACGCAAGTGGCCGAAAGCCTCTATCGCCTAGCGCCATGAAGCCGGACGCCATCCGCGAATTCTACACCGCCCTTGCCGCGCGCAATCCCGAGCCCCAGACCGAGCTCGAATGGGGCAACCCGTACCAGCTCTTGGTCGCGGTTGCTTTGTCGGCCCAGGCGACGGACGTGGGCGTCAACAAAGCCACGCGGGCGTTGTTTGCGAAAGTGAAGACGCCGGCCGAGATGCTCGCCCTCGGGCACGATGCGCTGCGCGACCATGTGAAGACGATCGGCCTCTTCAACACCAAAGCCAAGAACGTAATGGCCGCGGCCGAGATCCTCGTGCGCGAACATGGCGGCGAAATTCCGCGAAGCCGCGAGGCGCTCGAAGCTTTGCCCGGCGTTGGCCGCAAGACCGCGAACGTGGTGCTCAATGTCGCGTTCGGCGAGGCGACGATCGCGGTCGACACGCACATTTTCCGTGTCGGCAACCGCACGGGTTTGGCACGCGGCAAAACCCCGCGCGAGGTCGAAGACAAGCTCGAAAAGCGCACGCCCGCCGATTTCAAGCGCCATGCGCACCATTGGCTCATTCTGCACGGGCGTTATGTGTGCAAAGCCCGCACGCCCGAATGCTGGCGCTGCAACGTGGCGCAATTCTGCGCCTTCAAAAAGAAGTCGCCCGCACCCAAGGGCTAGGTGCTGCCTGCCCAGTACTCAACGGCCGCATCGAGATTGTAGGCGGCCGTAAAGCCGATTTCGCGCTTGGCCCAATCGGTCGCCGAGGGCGCGGGCCTGCGGTGCGGAAAGCCCGCGAAGCCGGTTTGGATGTCGGCAGGATACTCGACCTTCAGAGGCGGATAGCGACGGCGCACCGCCGCGATGAAGTCGGGCAGCGTGTGCCATTCGCCGGGTGCGACGTTGTAAACACCTTGTTTGGGCGCGGCCGCATCGAGCGCGCACAGATTGGCGCGCGCGCAATCGCGCGCATCGACGAATTCCTCGCGCCCGCCCCACAGCAGAAGCGGATCGTCGAGCACGATTGTTTTGCCGGCCCGCGCACCGGCAACAAGCACGGAAAGCAGCCGGCCCGGCACGCTGGTCGGCCGGTCGAGTGGGCCGCCCAGCACCGCCCCGTAGCGCAGCGACACCACGTCGACGCCGTAGAGATCGCGATAGAGCAACGCCAGATGTTCGCCCGCAAGCTTCGCAGCGGCGTAGATGCTGGCCGGGCGCTGGCTGATCAGATGCAGCGCCTCGTCTTCGGCGATGGGTTCGGGCCCGTGCGCGCCGAAGCTTGTATAGGCAACCGTCGTCGAGCTTGCGCACACGATGCGCTTGAGGCTCATGCGGCGCGCAAGGTCCAAGAGATTCGCCGTGCCCATCACATTGACGCGAATGCCGGCGAGCGGGTCCTGGCGAATCCCGGTCGAAAGCATCGCCGCCGTATGCACGATTTTTTCGACCTTGTAGCGGCTTATCGTGTCCGCCAGCGCGTCGGCATCGGCCACGTCGCAGATCTCGAATTCGACGCCGTCGGGCACATGCTGCGGCGCGCGCACATCGATCATCGCGACGGACACGCCGCGTGCGGCAAGCAGTGCGGCCGTGAGGCTGCCGATCACGCCAGCCCCGGTGACCAGAACGGTCATGCGGTCCCTTTGGCGGCGGGCCCTTCTTCGAGCACCAGATGGTAGACGCGGCCCGCGAAGAGTTTCATGACCTCGGCGATGCGGCCGCGCACCTCTTGCCGGATCGGGCTTGCAAGGGCGGCGTGCATGTCGGCCAGCGTATCGAAAGCAAGGTCGAACACCATATAGACCGGCGGGGCGCCCGCTTCCGTTTCGACGGGGCGGCGCAAGCGCACCTCGCGAATGCCGGGATAGCGCGCAATGGCCGCGAGCACGGTCGTTGCCATGTGCCCGTCGAACGCAGCGCGGTCGGCTTCGGCAACGGTGCCTTCGAGAACGGCAGAGCGGATGATCATTGGGGTTTCTCCAGCAAGCGGACGACCGAGTTTTCCGTGGCGATCAGATGGGCATCCATCAGATCGGCCGCACGCGCCACGTCGCGCGCCAGCACCGCGGCCATGATTTCCTGATGCTCGGCCGCCACGTCGCGCACCTCGGCTTTCGTCTCGCGGCGATGCAGTAGGCGCACCTTGCGGTAGCGCTCGGAATGGTCGGCGAGCGTGTTCCAGAAACGCAGCAGCCATTCCGAGCCGCACGCGGCCACCAGCGCATGGTGGAAGCGGCGATGCTGCATCTCCCATTGCGTGGCCGCTGCCCGGTCGTCGGGATCCGCCGGAAGCGGCGTACGCGACAGCAAATGCATGGAGGCGACGATCTCCGCTTCCCAGGAGGCGTCGCCGCGCCCGATGGCCGCCGCGAGACACGCGCGCTCGATCACGCGCCGCGTCGACATCAGATCGACGAGTTCGGCTGCCGACGCATCGGGAACGCGCGAGCCGCGATTGGCTTCCGCCTCGACCAGACTCTCGGAGGAAAGCCGCATCAAGGCTTCGCGGATCGGCGTGAGGCCGAGCTGGAACCTGTCCTGCAATTCGGCGGCGCGCAGACGTTCGCCCGGCATCAGCTCGCCCTGCAGGATCTCGGCGCGCAATCGCCGATAAGCCCGCTCCGCCTGCGAAATATCGTCGATTTCAGCCATGAGGGACGACCAAATTTATGTTGACAGTCAGATTTTATAAAATCATGCTCGGTTTATTGCAAGAAGAATGATGGGGCGGGGATACGATGAGCAACAATCTTTGGTCGCTTGTAACGCTTGAAGTCGACGGCAAGCCTGTGGCCTGCATCGAACGCGACGGCGCATTCTATCGGCTCGCACCGTCGCTCGCGCGCGTCGGGCTGGCCGGGATCGATACTGTCGCCGCCCTGTTCGGCGACTGGGCGCGCGCCAGAACCGCACTCGACGCCGCGTTCCAAAAGCTCGACCCGGCCGACAAGATCGTCGGCACGCGGCGCCTCGCGCCGCTGCTTTATCCGGGCAAGATTCTGTGCGCGGGTGCCAATTATTTCGACCATCTCGCCGAGATGGGCATGCCGGGTGCCAAGAAAGAAGACCAGCGCCTGTTTTTCTTCATGAAGCCGCCGCGCAATGCCGTGGTCGGCGAGGGCCCGACCGTGCATGTGCCGATCGGTACCAAGGCGTTCGACTGGGAGGTCGAGCTTGCGCTGGTGATCGGCAAGACGGCGCGCAACGTGTCGGTCGAAAACGCGCTGAGCCATGTCGCGGCCTATACCGTCTCCGTCGATTTCTCGGCGCGCGACCACAACCGCGCGCCCGAAACTTTCTACAAGCTCGATTGGGTCGCCGGGAAGGCGAACGACACGTGCTGTCCGCTGGGGCCGCGCCTCGTGCCCGCCGCGGCGATTCCCGATCCGCAGAATATCGGCCTGAAGCTCTGGCTGAACGACGAGCTCAAACAGAATGGCCGCTCGACCGACATGATCTTCACCGTCGCCGAGCAGATCGCGACCGCGTCGCGCATCATGACGCTCGATCCGGGCGACGTCTTGCTGACGGGCACGCCCGCCGGCGTGGGCGTGCCCAAGCAGACTTTCTTGAAACCCGGCGACCGCGTCGATGCCGAGATCGAGAATGTCGGCAGACTTTCCGTGACCATCCAGCCGTCGCGTTAGACCGCCCGGCTCCATCGCTTATCGAAAACGTTCGGACAAAAAGGAGAGACGGCATGAAATACTTCACGGCACTGGCCGCTGCAGCCGCCCTGCTGACGGCCCCGATTCTGGCCAAACCGGCCGCAGCGCAGACCGAAATCCGCATCTCGCACGCCGCGCCGCTGAATTCGTCGCTGCACGACGCGTTCACGCTGATCAAGACGCGCATGGAAGCGAAATTCCCGGGCGCCGTCCGGGTGACGGTGCACGGTGCGAGTTCGCTGTTCCGCCAGGGCACCGAACTGCCCGCCATGCAGCGCGGCAATCTCGAAATGTCGAGCCCCGTCACGTTCGAGATCGAAGCGCAGCTGCCGGAATACGGCGCGTTCGGTGCGGCCTATCTGTTCCGCGACGCCGACCATCTCATCAAGACGTTCCGCAGCGACATCGGCAAGGAGTTCGCCGACGACGTCGCTTCCAAGATGGGCATCGTCATTCTCGACACGGCCTATCTCGGCACGCGCACCGTCAATATCCGCAGCGACAAGCCGATCCTGAAGCCGGCCGATCTTTCGGGCGTGAAGATGCGCATGCCGCCCGGCCCCGCCTTCCAGGCGCTCGCCCGCGCGCTCGGCGCCACGGCCGTTTCGATGCCGATCACGGAAGTCTATCTCGGCTTGAAGACCGGCTCGATCGACGCGCAGGACAATCCGATCAACATGACGCGCGACTGGAAGTTCCAGGAAGTCACGGCCCAGGTAATCTTGACCAAGCATCTGGTGCAGCCGGTCTTCATCGCCATCGCCAAGCCCTTTTTCGACAAGCTCACGCCCGACCAGCAGGCGGAATTGCGGTCGGCCGCGCGCGAAGCGGCCGACATCCAGATCGCCCGCACGCTGAAGGACGAAGCCGATGCGACCGAGACGTTCCGTGCCGCCGGCATCAAGATCGTCGAGCCGGACGTCGCGGCCTTCCGTGCCGCCGTGCAGGAGCAGTACCGGCTTGGGAACCTCGCCGAGAAATGGAAGCCGGGCCTGCAGGCGCGCATCGAAGCCGTCCGCTAAGCCCGCCTCCAAACGCGTTCCCGCATCGCCACGCAACGAGCAAAGAGGCAACGATGGTCGGCAAAATCGTCGGTGCTGTGCGCAAAACGGCGGAATGGATCTCCGTCCTTCTGCTGTTCGCAATGTTCGTCGTCTCGCTGTCCGGCGTGGCGATGCGGTACGTGTTCAACCAGCCTTTGTCGTGGAGCGACGAACTCGGCATGGTCATGCTGCTGTGGGCGGTCTTCATCGCCGACGCGTTCGTGACCAAAGATTCCGACCATATCGCTTTCGATCTTGCCTGGGACGTCGCCTCCGCGCCGGTCCGGCGCGCGATCCTGCTGCTGCAAGGCGGCTTGTTCTGCGTTCTGTTCGCGCTCGCGATCCCCACGGTGATCGACTACATCCTGTTCCTGTGGCGCGAGCGCACGTCCGCACTCGAATGGCGCCTCGATTTCGTCTATTCGTGCTTCGCGATCTATCTCGTCGCCCTCGTCGTGCGCTTGGCCGCGAAGTTCGTGCGCGCCGCCGGCAAGAATTGGCGGCAGGAAGTGGCCGACGGCGACGCCGCGCAGACCGCCAACATTCTCGGCTGACGCGATGAGCCTTGGTTTTGCCACGCTCCTGGCCGTCTTCGTCGTGGCGGCCATCCTGCGCCTGTCGGTCGTCGCGTCGATGTTCGCGTCCGGCATCGCCTATCTTTTTGTGACCAAGCAGGATATCGGCCTGCTTGCCGACCAGACGCTCAACAGCACGATCTCGCTGAGCCTGCTGCTCGCCGTGCCGCTCTTCATCCTCACGGCGAACGTCATGAACGCCGTCACGATCTCCGACCGGCTGTGGAATGCCGGCAGCGCCTTGGTGGGGCGCTTACGCGGCGGACACGGCCATGTGACCGTGCTGATGAATATCGTGATGTCGTCGATGACCGGCAGTGCGGTTTCCGACGTCGCCGGGGCGGGCACGGTCGCGGTGCGCATGATGCGCACGCAAGGCGGCTATTCGGGTGGCCTTGCCTGCGCCATTGCCGCATCGGCCTCGCTTCTGGGCCCGCTCATTCCGCCGTCGATCCCGATGGTGCTGTACGCGCTGCTGTCGGGCGCTTCGATCGGCGCGCTTTTCCTCGCGGGCATCCTGCCCGGCTTGCTGGTCGCCTCGTCGATTTCGATCTGGATCTTTTTCATCGCCGGCAAGCGCAATCTGCCGCGCGGCGAGACCGTGCCGCTGCGCGCCTGGCCGCGCGTGATCGGGCAGGCTTTCATACCGATGACGCTGCCGTTCGTGCTGCTCGGCGGCATCTGGTTCGGCGTGTTCACGCCCACCGAAGCCGCCGCCGTCGCCGCGTTCTGGGCGATCGCGATCGGGCTGCTTGTGTACCGCAATCTGAGCCTTTCGGCGCTGATCGGCGTCTTCCGCGAATCCTCGCGCCAATCGGCGATCGTGATGATGCTCATCATGTCGTCTTTCATCGTGAACTACGCCATCACCAACGAAGGCATTGCCGACGCGATGGCGGCGTGGTTCGCGCGCATGGAGTTTTCCGCACTCGCCTTCATGCTCGTGGTCAATCTGCTGTTCCTGGTCCTGGGCACGATCCTCGACGGGGCGGTGATGCTGCTTGTGTTCATTCCGGTGCTGCTGCCCACGGTGAACGCGCTCGGCATCGATCTCGTCTATTTCGGCGTCGTCGTGATCGTCAATTTCATGCTGGCAATCATCTCGCCGCCCTACGGCCTCATCCTGTTCGTGCTGTCGGCCCTCACGCGCGTGCCGATGCGCGAGATCAACCGCGAGATTTGGCCGTTCCTGATCCCGCTGTCGGCGACGATGTTCGTGCTGATCTTGTTTCCGTCGATTACGCTCTTTTTGCCGCGCCTGTTCGGCTACCAGTAGCGGCGATGGCAAACAAAGAAACCGCCATCGTGACGGGTGCGGCTCAGGGCATTGGCCTTGCGGCGGCGCAACGGCTTGCGCATGACGGGTTTCGCGTCGTGCTGATGGACCGTGCGGGCCCGGCACTCGAGCGCGAGGCGGCGGCCTTGCGCGATGCCGGGCACGAAAGCGTTGCGGCGATCTGCGACGTGTGCGAACGCGCAAGCGTTGCGGCGGCGTTTGCCGCCGAACCGCGCATCGACGTTCTTGTGACGGCCGCCGGCATCTACAACGACGCGCTTTTCCTCGATCTCGACGAAACGCGTTTTCGCCAGATGCTCGACGTCAACGTCGTCGGCACGTTCATTCCGGCGCAAGAAGCGGCACGGCGCATGCAGCCGGGCGGGCGCATCGTCACGATCTCGTCGCGCGGCGCTTTGGGCGGTACGCGCTTTGCGCATTATGTCGCGTCGAAAGCCGCCGTCGTCGGTTTGACGCGCGCGATGGCGATGGAGCTGCGCGCTTCGCGCATCGCCGTCAATTCCGTCGCCCCCGGCTTCACCGACACGCCGATGACCCGCTCGGCCCCGGCCGAAATGTTCGCCGCCTGGGAGGCGCTGGAGCCTTCCGGCAAGGCGGCGTCGCCCGCCGAAATCGCCAATGCGATCGCTTTCTTTGCGAGCCCGACAACGAGCTTCGTCACCGGCCAGACCTTGTTTGTCGATGGCGGCAAATCGCTCGGCGGTCTTTCGATCTGAATTTTGCGGCTGAACGCCTAGCTGCGCGGTGCCGGGCCGAGCTGGGCGAAGCAGGCTTCGACCGGCATCGGGCGGCCGACCAGCGTGCGCGCATCGACATGCGCCACGCGCTGGCCCAGCAGGTCGTCGCGATAGAGGAAGGCTTCGAAAAAACATTCGGCCGTGCGATAGCGCCACACTTCGGCCGGGCCGTCGCGGCGCACGAAATTGGCCGGACCCAGTCGCGCCACCAACGCCTCGCGACCGATCCCCACCAAGGCGCGCGCGCTGTTGGCGGCGGGGGCGACGGCAACGGCCGTCGGTGCGGTGGCGCCTTGTGCGCTCGAAGGGGCGGGCTCGGCCGGCGGCAAATCGACCGTCGCGGCCACCACGGATGTCGGCGCTGGTGCGGCGGGCGCACCCGTGCAGGCAGCCGCCAGGGCTGCCGCACAGCCACACAGCACCACGCGGAGAAACCGCCGGGCGAGATGCCCTTGCTCAGTCCGCACGCGCACGCAACCCTTGTCGATCAACCGCCGTCGTTGCCTTCCGGCTTGCCCAGGCGACTCGTGTCGACCTGCACTTCGCCGGCGATCTGGCCGCCTTCTTCGATTTCGATGCGCCCGTAGCGCACCGTGCCCGAGACCTTGCCGGTCGAGCGGATCCACAGTTTCTGGCGCACATTGAGGGTGCCCTCGAACGTGCCCGCGATCTCGGCGTTTTCGATCTCGGCCATGCCCTTGAACACGCCGCTTTCGGCGATGTCGACGAAACGGCTTTCCGACAAAGAGGCCTCGACCCGGCCTTCGACGATCAGGCGTTCGCACGAGGTGATCTGGCCCGACAGCACGATCTCGCGCCCGACGATGAGCTTGCGCCCTTCGATCGCTTCGCCGCGCTGGACGGGTGCGGGCGTTGCGGGCGGACGCGGGGCGGGTGTCGCGAGCGGGGCTGCGGCGGCGCGCGCAAGGGCGCCCGGCGACGGCGGGGTGGCGCGCGGGAACGGGCGCGGCGTCACCATTTCGGCCGTTTCGGGTTCGGGTGCGGCGGCGGCAGGGGTCGGTTCGGGCATGGGCGGCTTTACCTCTTCGGTTTCGTCCTTTTTGCGGCGGAACATAGGGCAGGTTCCTTTTTGCGACGCTAGGCGTTAGCGACGCCGCGTTTTTGCGACGTGCATTTGGGGTGCGGCGACCGGGGCAAGCCCCCGACTCGTCGGCTCGGGCGTACTCTAACCCCGATGGGCCGTTTCTGTCCCGAGTCGAAGCCAAGATTCGACGAGATGCGTGCAGGTCGCAACCGCCAAGACCGGAACGGCCAGGTTCACGAAGGGCACGAGCGACAGCCCCGCAAAGAGCGCGCCCGCGAGCCATGCTTCGCTGCGATGCGTACGCCACAGGCTGCGCAAGGTGGCCGGGTCGGCGCGCCGGGCAAGCCCTTGGCCGACATATTCGGCCGCGAGCAAAAAGCCGTTGGCGGCCAAAAAGACCGCCAGATTGAGGCCGGGCACGAAATAAAGCGGCAGCACGAGCAGGTTGATGCCCAATGCCAACCCCACCAGCCGCAGCCCCGCCAGAATTTCGGCCGGGGTCGAGCGCGTGCGCGCAGGCGGCAAATGCGGGTAGTGGCGGGCTTCGACGGCGACGGCCACAGCCTCCAAAAACAACCCCAAAAACGCAGCGACAAAGGTCGGGAACAGGATAAGCGTCAGAACGACAACGCCGAATCCGCCGATCGCGGCCGCTGTCGTATCGAGCCAGGCAATCGCAAAAAGCTGCGTGTGCAGGAGGGCGTAGCCAAGTCCGATCCACAGAACGAGGATCGCCGCGAAGCTGAGCGCCACGCTTTTGAGCAATGGTGCGCGCAAACGCGGATCGCCCAATTGGCCGATCGCGCGCGCAAGTGCGCCCAAAATCGAGAGAGACCCCGTCGCCGCCATGCCCCGCCGCCTTTTTTGTTCCCGAAACGCGCGCTTGTGCGCCGCAACAAGGATGGGTATTTTCCGCGCGCCGTTTCAAGCCCCCGTTGGGGCCGCCCGAGTCGGCCGGAGAATCAATGTCCAACGCCAAATTCGATGTGCTGGGCATCGGCAACGCCATTGTCGATGTCATCGCCCGTGCCGACGATGCGCTGCTCGCCAAGAACGGTCTCGAAAAAGGGGCCATGACGCTGATCGACGAAGCGCGCGCCGACGCGCTCTACGCGCTGATGGGGCCGGGGCGCGAATCCTCGGGCGGTTCGGCCGGCAACACGATCGCGGGCCTCGCCAATCTCGGCGGCAAAGCCGCCTATATCGGCCGCGTGCGCGACGACCAGCTGGGCGGCATCTTCCGCCACGACATCCGCGCGATGGGCGTTGCCTTCGATACGGCCGCCGCTGCCGAAGGCCCCGCCACCGCGCGCTGCCTCATTTTCGTGACCCCCGACGCGCAGCGCACGATGCAGACCTACTTGGGCGCTTGCGTCGATTTGGGCCCAGCCCAGATCGACGAAGCGACGGTTGCCGCATCGCGTGTGACCTATCTCGAAGGCTATCTGTGGGACAAGCCGGCCGCCAAAGAAGCCTTCCGCAAGGCGGTGGACGTGGCGCACAAGGCCGGGCGCAAAGTGTCGCTGACCTTGTCGGACTCGTTCTGTGTGGGTCGCCATCGCGCCGAGTTCCGCGATCTCGTCGACAACCATGTCGATATTCTGTTCGCCAACGAGCACGAAATCACGAGCCTCTACGAGGTCGACTCTTTCGACCAGGTGCTGCCGCATCTGCGCGCCAAAGCGTCGCGCATCGCGGCTTTGACGCGCTCGGAAAAAGGCTCGGTCGTGATCGGCAACGGCGAAGTGCATGCCGTGCCCGCCATCCCGAACGTCAAGGTCGTCGATACGACCGGGGCGGGCGATCTCTACGCTGCCGGCTTCCTGCACGGTCTGACGACCGGCAAGGATCTCGGCCTTGCCGCACGCCTGGGTGCGATCTGTGCGGCCGAAATCATCTCGCATTACGGTGCGCGTCCCGAAACCTCCCTCAAGGAACTCGCGGCCAAGCAATTGGCGGCCTGAAAATCATGGATCTGCGCAACCTCGCCATCATCGCCCACGTCGACCACGGCAAGACCACGCTCGTCGACCAGCTTCTGAAGCAGTCCGGCACGTTCCGCGTGAACGAGAAAGTCGCCGAACGCGCGATGGACTCGAACGATCTCGAGCGCGAGCGCGGCATCACCATTCTCGCCAAATGCACGTCGGTCGTCTGGAAGGACGTGCGCCTCAACATCGTCGACACGCCCGGCCACGCCGATTTCGGCGGCGAGGTCGAGCGCATCATGTCGATGGTGGACGGCGTGGTCGTGCTGGTGGACGCCGCCGAAGGAGCGATGCCGCAGACCAAGTTCGTGACCATGAAGGCGCTGGCGCGGGGCTTGCGCCCCATCGTCGTCGTCAACAAGGTCGACCGGTCGGACGCGCGCGCGCAAGAAGTGCTGAACGAAGTGTTCGACCTGTTCGCAGCCCTGGGCGCCGACGACGACCAGCTCGATTTCCCCGTGCTGTTCGCCTCGGGCCGCAACGGCTGGGCCGCTGAAACGCTCGAAGCGCCGCGCGAGAATCTCGATCCGCTGTTCGATCTCATCGTCAAGCACGTGAAGCCGCCGAAGGCCGACGCCTCGGGCCCGTTCCGCATGCTCGCGACCACGCTCGAATACGACCCCTATGTCGGGCGCATCCTCACGGGCCGCATCTATTCGGGTGTCGCCAAGACCAACATGGCGATCAAGTCCTTGTCGCGCGACGGCAAGGTGCTTGAAGAAGGCCGCTTGACGCGTCTCTTGTCGTTCCGCGGCCTCGACCGCATCCCGGTCGATTCGGCGGAAGCGGGCGACATCGTCGCGATCGCGGGCCTTACGGCGACGACCGTTGCCGACACGCTATGCCAGATCGACGTCAACGAGCCGATCCCGTCGCTGCCCATCGATCCGCCCACGCTCGGCATGACCTTCTCGGTCAACGATTCGCCGCTGGCGGGCCGCGAAGGCACGAAGGTCACCAGCCGCATGATCCGCGACCGCTTGTTCCGCGAGTCGGAAGGCAACGTCGCCATCCATGTGCGCGAAAGCGATTCGGGCGAAGCCTACGAAGTCGCCGGGCGCGGCGAATTGCAGCTCGGCGTTTTGATCGAGCAGATGCGTCGCGAGGGCTTCGAACTTTCGGTCGGCCGTCCGCGCGTGCTCTTGAAGACCGACGAAGACGGCAACAAGCTCGAGCCCATCGAAGAAGTGCAGGTCGACGTCGACGAAAACTATGCGGGCGTGGTCGTTGAAGCGCTCGGCCGCCGCCGCGGCGAGATGACCGACATGCGCCCCTCGGGCGGGGCCAAAGTGCGCGTGACGTTCCTCGTGCCGTCGCGCGGCCTCATCGGCTACCACGGCCAGTTCCTGTCCGACACGCGCGGCACCGGCATCATGAACAAGATCTTCCACAGCTACGCGCCGTGGAAGGGCCCGATCGACGGCCGCCACACCGGCGTGCTGATCTCGAACGCCGACGGCGTGGCGGTGACATACGCGCTGTGGAACCTCGAAGACCGCGGGCCGATGATGATCAATCCGGGCGTGCCGGTCTACGAGGGCATGATCATCGGCGAGCACACGCGCGACAACGATCTCGAAGTGAATCCGCTCAAGGCCAAGAAGCTCACCAACGTGCGCGCGTCGGGCAAGGACGAGGCGGTGGTGCTGCAGACGCCGAAGATCCTCACGCTCGAGCAGGCGATCGCCTACATCAACGACGACGAACTCGTCGAAGTGACGCCCAAATCGATCCGCCTGCGCAAGAAGCTGCTCGACCCCAACGCCCGCAAGCGCGCCGAAAAATCCGCGGAGACCGTGTAGAAGGAAGCGACGGCGAAGGACCTTTGCGCCGGCCACCGCCGGCCGAAGCTAATCGTCGCCGCCGTAACCCAGCACGCTGGCGAGCATGTCCACGGTTTTGCCGTCGGTAGCAAAAGGCAGCATCAGCGACTGGTAGCGCCAATAGCGATTCTGGATCGCGAATTCGCGGTCAAGGACAAGCGGCGCACGCGTGCGCGCGACATGCGTCAAAGTCTCCATCATCTTCTCGGCCATTTCGCGGTCGTGATGCGTGCTCAGCACCGTGCCGGTCAGGTCGACGCCGAAAAATGCGACCGCTTCGGTGGCGTCGAGCCGCACGCGAAAATCGCCGTTCGGCAGTGTGTCGTGCAGCGTCACGTAGCCGAGCGCCCAGGGGAATTCGAGCGGGTCGATTTGGGCGCGCCCGGGCAGCGCATCGCCGCGATGTTTGCTGCGCCAATAGGCGTAGAAACGCCGCAGGCGTTCGTGCCGGATCGCATCGGGTTGGAAAGCTGGCATGGTAATGGCGCGCGCGGTCCTGAATTGTTTGCGCCCCGGGCCAGCAAAGCCTTCGCGCATGAATTGCCTTCGCATAGACTGCCGCGATGCGCGCGATTCGCACAACCAAAAACGCATGACCGACGCTCCCGCACCAAGTGCGAGCTGGCGGACGGCCTTGGCCGTCTATGCGCGGCCGCGCCTGCTCGCCGTGCTGTTCATGGGGTTCTCCTCGGGCCTGCCGCTGCCGCTCACCTTCGGCACGCTTTCGTTCTGGCTCGCCGAATCGGGTGTGAGCCGCACGACGATCGGCATTCTCGCCCTTGTCGGCACGGCCTATTCGCTCAAATTCCTGTGGGCGCCGATCATCGACCGGCTGCCCTTGGGTGCGTTCACGCGCCGCTTGGGCCGCCGCCGGTCGTGGGCGCTGCTGATCCAGGCCGGCCTCGCCGCTGCGATCTTCGCACTCGGTTTCACCGATCCGCGCATCGATCCGTGGCCGACCGCGATGGTCGCCGTCGTCATCGCGTTTCTGTCGGCGAGCCAAGACATCGTCATCGACGCGTTCCGCATCGAAATCCTGAAAGCCGACGAACAGGGGGCGGGGGCTGCGGCCACGCAATGGGGCTATCGCTTCGGGCTGATGGCGGCATCGGCCGGTGCCCTCTATGCGGCCGAATACGGGGGCTGGAGTTTCGCGTTTTCGGCCATGGCGTGCCTGATGGCGGTGGGCGCTGTCACGATATGGCTCACCGCCGAACCGCCGGTGCCCGATGCGGTTGCAGCCCCGCTTGCGGGCAATACTCCGTTTGAAAAAGCCACGGCGTGGCTGAGCCAAGCCGTCGTCGGGCCGTTTGCCGAATTCGCCACGCGGCCCGCCTGGGCCACTATCCTGATCTTCGTCGTACTCTACAAATTCGGCGATGCGCTGGCCGGCGTGATGGCCAATCCATTCTACGTCGCGATGGGATTCAGCCGCATCGAAGTCGCCAATATCTCGAAAATCTACGGCGTGTTTTCCACGCTGGCCGGCGTGGCGGCCGGCGGTGCGGTGGTGGCGCGCTTCGGGCTCTATCCGTCGCTGTTTTATTGCGGCATTCTGCAGGCGATCTCGAACCTTATGTATGTTCTGCAGGCCTATGTCGGCTACGACGTAGCACTGCTCACGCTCACGATCGGCATCGAGAATTTTTCGGGCGGCATGGGCTCGGCCGCGTTCGTCGCGTATCTGTCGGGCTTGTGCAACATCGCGTTTACGGCCACGCAATATGCGCTGCTGTCGTCGCTTGCCGCCGTCGGCCGCACGACGCTTGCCGCGTCGGGCGGGTGGCTGTCCGAGCAGCTCGATTGGGTGTGGTTTTTCGCCGCCACCACGCTCGCGGCCTTGCCGGGCTTGTTGATGGTGCTGTGGCTGATGCGGCGCTTCCCCGGCCGCGATCTGCCTCAGCGCGGACCAGCACTCGCCATCGACGATTGAAGGGCGGCCACGACCGCATCGATCGGGATCGCCGCCATGTCGATGCCGCCGAAGGTTTGCGCGCGCAGCACCGTCAAATGCCGTGCGCGCGGCGCGAACTTTGCGGGATCGGTCGGCCCGAACAGCGACACGAGCGGCCGGTCGCCGGCGGCCAGCATATGGCCGCCGCCCGAATCGTTGGCAAGTGACGCGGATAGGCGCTGGGCGAGGGCGATGGTCAAAGTCGGCGAGGCGGGGATGCCGCGCGCGGCCGCTTCTTGCAACGGCAGGCGCGCCTTCGGCACGGACGAGGCGGCTGCGATCCAATCCTTCTCGTCGGGGCCGAGAATGAAGACGGGCACGGCGTCGCCAAGCGCCTTCGCGACGGCGCAGTAGTTTTCGAACGGCCAGCATTTCGCGCGATTGCCGGCACCGGGGGCGAGGCCGACATACGTCGGCCCCGGGGGCAGTAGCGAAGCCGCCGCCTGGGTTGCGTCCGCGGGCAGCGCCAAAGGCGGGGTTGCCAGCGCCGGATCGCCGCCGGCGGCTTCGATCAATTGCAGCATCTGGTCCAGCATCGCGCGCGGTTTGGTGCGCGCGGCGGGCCGTCCGTCGGACAGCAGAAAACTCGCCGCCCCCGACACGAACCGGCGATGACACACGCGGCGCACCGCCAGGCTCGTCGAAAAACGGCGCTGCGTGTCGAGCACCAGATCGAAGCGGCGCCCCCCCAAAGGCCGCGCGAAGATATCGCCCAAGCGGCTGCCAAAGCCTGCGTTTTCAAGGGTTTCGTCGATCAGCCCGGCGACGAGCTGGCGCAAGCTGCCGGCATAGACGCTCGCACCCTTGCCAGCACACCAAGTGATTTTTGCCTGCGGCCAGTTGGCTTTGAGCACCCGCACGAAGGGCAGTTTCATGAGCCCGTCGCCAACCAAATCGAGCCCGACATAAACCAGAATTGTTTGGGGTGTCATTTTGTCACAATTTGGCGCTATTATGTTGCACTGCAGCAAAGTTGGTAAACGAGGAAAGGCGATCAGTTCGTCATGTCGATCCGCAATCTCGACAAGCTTCTGGCGCCCAAATCGGTGGCACTGATTGGCGCGACACCCAAACCAGGGTCGGTGGGGGCAGTGCTGGCACGCAATCTGTTCCATGCCGGTTTCGCAGGCCCGATCCTGCCGGTCAATCCGAAATATCCAGCGATCGAGGGCGTGTTCGCCTATCCGGATGTGCAGAGCCTGCCGGTGGTGCCCGACCTTGCCGTGATCTGCACCCCGCCCGCGACGGTGCCGGGCATCGTGGCGCAATTGGGCGCGCGCGGTTGCCGCGCGGCGATCGTGATCTCGGCGGGATTCGGCGAATTGCCGAACAATGCCGGCAAAGCGCTCGAGCAGGAAATGCTCGATGCGGCCCGGCCCTATCTGATGCGCATCGTCGGCCCGAACTGCCTCGGCGCCATGGTGCCGGCCATCGGCCTCAACGCAACTTTCTCGCACGTGGCCCCGATGGCGGGCGATCTTGCCTTCGTCACGCAGTCGGGTGCGATGGCGACCGCCATCGTCGATTGGGCCGCCCCGCGCAAGATCGGCTTCTCGCATCTCGTGTCGCTCGGCGACATGAGCGACGTCGATTTCGGCGACATGCTCGATTGGCTTGCGACCGACGGCAAAACCCGCGCGATCCTGCTCTATATCGAAGCCGTCACGCAGGCGCGCAAATTCATGAGTGCGGCGCGTGCCGCCGCGCGTTTGAAGCCCGTGATCGTGATCAAAGCCGGGCGCCATGCCGAAGCCGCCAAGGCGGCGGCTTCGCATACCGGCGCTTTGGCCGGTGCCGACGCGGTCTACGACGCGGCGTTCCGGCGCGCGGGCATGCTGCGCGTCTACGACATCGACGAATTGTTCGACGCGGTCGCAACGCTTGCCGCCCCCGCCTTGCCGGGCGGCCCCGGCGAAGGCGGCGACCGGCTCGCCATTCTCACCAACGGCGGCGGGCTCGGCGTGCTCGCAACCGACACGCTGATGGACCAGCTCGGCCATCTGGCGCCCATCGATGCCGACACGCAAAGCAAGCTCGACAAGGTGCTGCCGCCGACCTGGTCGCACGGCAATCCCATCGACATCATCGGCGATGCCGACGGCACGCGCTATCGCGCCGCCCTCGACGTGCTGCTGCAAGCGCCGGGGGTCGATGCCGTGCTCGCCCTCAATTGCCCGACCGCGATCGCCTCGTCCGTCGAGGCCGCCCAAGCGGTCATCGACGGGGCCAAGGGTGCGAAGATTCCGGTATTGGCCTCGTGGCTCGGCGGCACGCAAAACGCGTTGGCCGCGCGCGCGCTGTTCGCCGATGCGCGCATCCCATCCTACGAAACGCCCGACAAAGCCGTGCGCGGCTTCATGCATCTCGTGCGCTATCGCCAAGCGCAGCGCAACCTCATGGAAGTGCCGGACGCCGCTCCTGAAATGCTGGCCCCCGACCCGCTGGCGGCACGCGCCGTCGTCGACGCCGCACTGGCCGCGGGCCAGGAATGGTTGTCGGACCCGCAGGTGCGCGGCGTTCTGGCGGGCTACGGATTTTCGCTGCCGCGCGGCGAACTTGTGGCCGACGCAACCTCGGCGGTGCTCGCGGCCGTGCGCATCGGCGGGCGCGTGGCACTCAAAATCGTGTCGCCGCAGATCCTGCACAAATCCGATGTCGGCGGGGTCGCCCTCAATCTCGATGGGCCGCGCGCGGTCGAACTTGCCGCCGCCGCGATGATCGAGCGCGTCAAAGCCAAGCGCCCCGATGCGGTCATCACGGGTTTTCTGGTGCAGGAGATGATCCGCCGCCCGGATGCGCACGAGCTGATCCTGGGCGTGAGCGAAGACCGCCAATTCGGGCCCGCGATCCTGTTCGGCCAAGGCGGGGTTTCGGTCGAAGTGGTCGGCGACACGGCGATGGCCCTGCCGCCGCTCAACGTGAAGCTGGCGCGCGAGCTGATCGGGGCCACGCGCGTGTCGCGGCTGCTGCGCGGCTATCGCGACCGGCCGGCGGCCGATCTTGCGGCCGTGGAACTGGCCCTCGTGCGCCTGTCGCAGCTGATCTGCGATCTCGATTCGGTGGCCGAGCTCGACATCAATCCGCTGCTGGCCGACGCGAGCGGCGCCATCGTGCTCGATGCGCGCATCCGCGTGCGCAAACCCGGCAGCCAGGTGCATGCCGCGCGCCTCGCGATCGAGCCGTATCCGTCCGATCTCGTCGAAACGCTCGAGCTCGACGGTTTCGGCACGGTGCGGCTGCGCCCGGTCCGCCCCGAAGATGCGCCGCTGATCGACGGGCTCATCGACCATATGAGTGCGGAGGATCGCCGCATGCGGTTCTTCGCGCCCGTTACGCGCCTCACGCGGCCGCAATTGGCGCGCCTGACCCAGATCGACTACGACCGCGAAATGGCCTTTGTCTGCGAGCGGCGCGACGATCCCGAGGGGCTCTTGGGCGTGGTGCGCTTGGCCGCCGACCCCGACCGGGCGCGCGCCGAATATGCGATCGCATTGCGCTCCGACCTCAAAGGTCTGGGGCTCGGGCGGCGGCTGATGGTCCGCATTCTCGACTATGCCAAAGCCCGCGGCGTGGGCGAGGTTTACGGCGAAATCCTGCGCGAAAACCACAATATGGTCGAGCTTTGCCGGGTGTTGGGCTTCGAAATCAAAGCCGTACCCGACGAGCTCGACATGGTGCATGCCAGCATCGCGTTGGCGGGGTGGGGCGAGCGGGCCGAGGCGGCGGCCCAATAGCCGCTTGCGTTCGCCCGATTACAATTTTATCACTGTCGCGATCGTTCACCCCGGGCCCCCCTCTCCCCCCGAACCAACGGAAGCGACATCTTGTTTTCACTTGAACCGATTATGATTTCGGGCCGCGAGGTTCTGCCGGTCGTCGAAGGCGGCAAGGGCGTTTCGGTCTCGAACGGCGAAAGCTCCGGGGCGTGGGCGGCGGCGGGCGGGGTCGGCACGTTCTCGGGCGTCAACGCCGACCATCTCGACGAAAACGGCAATGTGGTGCGCCAGATTTACCGCGGCAAAACGCGGCGCGAGCGCCACGACGAGCTGATCGCCTATGCGGTCAAGGGCGCGTTGCACCAGGCCCGCGTGGCGCGCGAGATGTCGGGCGAGCAAGGCCGCATCCACATGAATATTCTGTGGGAGATGGGCGGGGCGGAGCCGATCCTGGAGGCCGTACTCGACCAGTCCAAGGGCCTCATCCATGGCGTGACCTGCGGTGCGGGCATGCCCTACAAGATCGCCGAGATCTGCGCCAAATACGGCGCCTACTACTATCCGATCGTGTCGTCGGCGCGCGCCTTCCGCGCTTTGTGGAAGCGCGCCTACCACAAATTCGCCGATCTCCTGGGCGGCGTGGTCTACGAAGATCCGTGGCTCGCCGGCGGCCACAACGGCCTCTCGAACGCCGAAGATCCGCTGAAGCCCGAAGCGCCGCTGCCGCGCGTGATCGAATTGCGCCGGCAGATGCTCGAATTCGGCCTCGCGCGCACGCCGATCATCATGGCGGGCGGGGTGTGGCGGCTCGACGAATGGCAGGATTTCGTCGGCAATCCCGACGTGGGCCCGTGCGCGTTCCAGTTCGGCACGCGGCCGTTGCTCACCAAAGAAAGCCCGATTTCGGACGCGTGGAAGCAGCGCCTTCTCACGCTCAAATCGGGCGACGTGCTGCTGCATCGCTTCTCGCCGACCGGCTTCTATTCGTCGGCCGTGCGCAACCCGTTTCTGGCCGAGCTCGAAGAACGCTCGGCCCGCCAGGTCGCCTACCAGATGCATCCCGTGGGCGAGCACGACCAGCCCTTTCCGGTGGGTGCGCGCGGGCGGCTCGTCTATCTCTCGGCGCAGGACCGGACGGCGGCCGAGCGCTGGGTCAAGGCCGGTTTCACCGAAGCCTTGCGCACGCCCGAATTCACGCTGATCTTCGTGACGCCGGCGCGCGCCGAAGAGATCCATCGCGACCAGGTCAATTGCATGGGCTGCCTTTCGGCCTGCGCCTTTTCGAACTGGCAGCAGAACGACGCCGGCACCACCGGCAAGAAGGCCGATCCGCGCAGCTTCTGCATCCAGAAGACGCTGCAGGACATCAGCCACGGTGCGGACGTCGAAGCGCAGCTCATGTTCGCGGGCCACAACGCCTATCGCTTCGCGACGGATCCCTACTACCGCAACGGCTTCATCCCGAGCGTGAAGCAGCTCGTCGAGCGCATCGCGACGGGCCAATAGCGACAGGCCAGTGGCTGCGGGCCAGTCGCTACTTTTTCACCGCGAAGATCGCTTCGATTTCGACCGTGATGCCGCGCGGCAGGCTGCCCATGCCGACGGCCGAGCGCGCATGCCGCCCGGCCTCGCCGAACACTTCGACGAACAGGTCCGAGCAGCCGTTGATCACTTCCGGCTGGTGGCCGAAGCCCGGGGCGGCATTGACCATGCCGAGCAGCTTGACGACGTAGTCGACGCGGTCGAGCGAGCCAAGCGCCGTTCGCGCCGCAGCAAGCAGGCCGAGGCCCACGAGGCGCGCATCGGCTTTGGCTTCCTCGAGCGTCACGCCCGCGCCGACGATGCCGGTGCGCAGGCTGCCGTCGGCCAGCCGCGGCCCCTGGCCCGATAGATAAAGCGTGTTGTCGTGCAGCCGAAACGGCAGATAGTTGCCGCTGGGCGACTGCGGTTCCGACAGCACGATGCCGCGTTCTTTGAGGCGCATTTCGGCCGACATTGGCGGGCTCCGTCTGTTTGGAGGGAAGATCGGCTGCGATCTTGGCGCGGAAACCGGCCGCGTGCAAAGCGGCTTTGCGGCAACAGTTTCGCAATTTGCGACGCATTTATGGGCAGCTCGGTGTGTGTTTTTTGTGTCTGGAACGGCCGCAGCGGTTGACGATTCCGCGCGATGCCGCGACACTTCCATCGGACACCTTCCGTTTCAGGATGCCGGATGACGACGCAATCGCGACGCGAACTGCTACGGATTTTCGGTGCCTTGGCGGCGGTCGGCGGCGCTTGTGCGGGTGCTGGAAATGCGCGCGCCCAGAATGCGGCCGCCTTCCAGATCGGCGTGATGCCCAATGTGAGTGCCCGCATCATCCTCACCAACTACCGGCCGATGCGCGAATATCTGGCCGAAAAGATGGGCCGCACGGTCGAAATCGCCACCGCGACGGATCTGCGCGAATTCCAGCGTCGCACGCTCGAGGGTGCGTACGATCTCGTTTTCACCGCGGCCAATCTCGCGCTCGTCGCCGAGGAAGACGGCAAGCTCGACGTGCTGGGCGGTTTCGAGCCCGCCATTCCGGCGCTGTTCGTGACGCGCAAAGACGCGCCCGTCGCCTCGCTCGAAGCGCTGCGCGGAAAAGCGCTTGCGCTTGCCAATCCGCAGTCGCTGGTCGCCCTGTCGGCCAAAGCAACTTTGGCCAATGCAGGTTTGCGCGCCGATACCGACTATCGCGCGACCTGGGCGCGCAACGAAGACAGCCTTGCCCAGCTTCTGTCGGGCGGCGACACGCCGATGGCGGCCATGAGCATGGGCGAGTTCCGCATCCTGCGCGACGAGATCCGCCAGTCGCTCGAGTTCCGCGAATTCGCGCGCGTGCCGAATTTCATCGCCCTTGCTGGCAAGCCGATGGCGCCCGCATCACTCGCGCAATTGCGCGCAGCACTGGGCGCATTCGCTGAAACCGATCTCGGCCGCGAGTTCCAGAGCCTTACCGGCGTGCAGCGAATCCGCGCCGTTCCGGACGCCGACCGTGCGGCCATCGCCCCCGTCCTGGCCGAAACCCGCGCCGCTTTGCGCTGACACCGCAACGCGACCCCAAAGGTGTGCCGCCATGTGGCTCGATCGCGTTCCCTTTCGCTTCCGGCTCTTCAGCGTCGGCGCGCTTGCGATGGCCGCCCTCACGGTCGTGTTCGCCTTGTCGCAGGCCTCGCTCGTCGAAACCGCGCTGATCGGCCAGACCCAGCTGCGCGCCGAATCCGAACGGCCGCTGTTCCGCGCCGTGCTGACCAACCTGATGGTCGAGCGCGACTACGCCACCATCGAAGCGATTCTGCAGGAAAGCGCTTCGACGCACGGATTTGCGCATTTGGCGCTCGTCGATGCGCGCGGCGAAACCGTGTCGTGCATCGGCTGGGAGCCGGCCGAGCACGGCGTCCCGCACGAGTCGAAAACGCCGATCGTGGGGCCCGACGGAACGGCGCGCCTGCCTTTTGCTGTCGCGATCGACTATGCGGGCCAAAAGCTCGGCACGCTCTATTACGGCGTTTCGATCGTGCCGATCCAGGCGGCGCGCGCCGAAGTGCTGTCGCGCGCGGCCGCGATCGGCACGGTCAGCCTCGTGCTGGCGCTAATGATGATGGAATGGCTGCACACGCTGCTGATGCGCCCGCTCGTGCGCCTGCGCGCGGCCAGCGACGCGGTGCGCGACGGCAATTTCGACGTCGATTTGGAGACCGCCGACCGCGACGATTTTGGCCGCCTGGCGCAGAGTTTCCGGCTGATGACGCGCGAAATCGCCGCCCGCATCCGCGCGCTCGAAGGCAGCGAAGCAGCACAGCGCCGCATGCTCGACGAGGCCAGATTGCGCGAAATCGAGCTTGCGCAAGCGCGCGACCGCGCCGAGGCGGCGGCCGAAGCCAAAGCGCGGTTCCTCGCGACGATGAGCCACGAGATCCGCACGCCGCTCAACGGCGTGCTGGGCCTGTCGAGCGTGCTGCTCGGAACGAATCTCGAGCCCGAGCAGCGACGCCTGTTGCAGCTCGTGCAAGGCTCGGGCGAGCAGCTCTTGGGCATCGTCAACGACGTGCTCGACTATTCGCGCCTCGATGCCAACGGGCTCGCGGTCGATGCCGCGCCGTTCGATCCGCAGCGCCTCACGCGCGACACGGCGGCAGCATTCCAGCCGCGCGCCGCCGCCAAGGATCTGACCTTGACCTGCTGGATCGACGCCGACGTGCCGCCGCTCGTGTCGGGCGACGCGCTGCGCGTGCGCCAGATCCTCGACAATCTGATTGGCAATGCAGTCAAATTCACACTCGTCGGGGCGGTCGATCTGCGCCTGCACCGCACGGCGGGCGGCGCCCTCGAATGGGCGGTTCAGGACACAGGCATCGGCATCCCGGAGGCGCGCATCCCGGAGCTGTTCCAGGACTTCGCGCAGGTCGATTCGTCGGCCACGCGGCGCTTCGGCGGTTCCGGCCTCGGGCTTGCGATCGCACGGCGCCTCGCCCGATTGATGGGCGGCGACATCACGGTCGAATCGGTCTTTGGGCGCGGCTCGACCTTCCTGTTGCGCCTGCCGCTGGCCGCCTTGCCGCAGCCGCGCGAAGCAGCCCCGGCGCTGCCGGCTAAAACGGCCGAAATCGTGCCGTTGCTGGCCGCGCGCGGCCAATTTCTGCGCGTGCTGGTCGCCGAGGACAATGCGGTCAATCGCCTTGTCATCGAGAAACTGCTGGAAAATCTCGGCCACGCGGCGATATTTGCCGAAGACGGTTTTGCCGCAATCGCCGCAGCCTCTTCCCAGCCTTTCGACGCGATTCTGATGGATATCCAGATGCCGGGTCTCGACGGTTTAAGCGCGTTTGCGCGCATTCGCGACACCCCCGGCCCCAACAGCGCCACGCCGGTCTTCGCCGTAACCGCAAATGCGTTGCCCGGCGACCGCGACACCTACATTGCGGCCGGCATGGCCGGCTATCTGCCCAAACCCCTCGACGCCAACGCGCTGGCCGCCCTGCTTGCGGCCATACCGCGTTCCGTCGCTCAGCAAAGGCCGCTGGCGACCTGAAAGCGGCGCAGTTCAGGCAAAGTTTTGCTGGCAAGATCGGTGCTGTAGATTAAAGTAAGTTATCGAAACGCCTTGGGGGACGCAGCGAGTCGTCCGCGATTTGCTTTGGTGGTATGCCGCTGAATCGCCGACATCTTTCAAGCGTGAACGCCCGCCGCTCGCAGCGCCGGAAAGCGGCTGCGCGCATGGGGTGGCCGCTGGCGCTGGCGGTGGTCGGCATTTCGGCGCCGGGCTTGGCGCAGACCCTGCCGCAGGGCGGCAATGTGGTCGGCGGGGCCGGCACGATCACGCAGACCAACCCGAACCAGCTCACGA
>JADCGL010000030.1 GCA_020248985.1 Telmatospirillum sp.
CAGATCGACGAGTTCTACGAGGCGCGTGTCCTCGCCCGCCAAGCCTTCGCCAAGGGCAAAGCCGCCGACCAGTTCGGCGAGACGGCAACAAGCTACAATCCGCTGCCGAACGAACTCCTCTATCTCAAGCCCAACGAGTGGCGCGGCATCTTGACCAAGCGTGCGGTCGTCGCACTCACGCCGTTTGTGCGGCCCGTGGGGGCCGACTGCGTCGATGCGGGCGGGCGCACCGGCGTCGATTTCACGTCCGAGCGCGCCAAGGCCGACGCCAATCTGTTCGACGCCGTGCGCGTGCGCGTGGCGGCCGAGCGTGCTGCGGGGCGCCGCGTGCTCGTGTGCGCCTATTCGCCGGGCTCGCGCGAACGGCTTTCGCACCTTCTCAAAGAACACGGCCTCACCGAGACCGCAGCCGTGCGCGACTGGGCGGAGATCGAAAAGCTCGACCCGCAGATCGTGGCGACGACCGTGCTCGGGCTCGACAACGGCTTCACCACGCCCGAGCTCGCCGCCATCACCGAGCAGGATATTCTCGGCGACCGGCTCGTGCGCGCGGCGCGCAAGCGGCGGCGCTCCGACAATTTCCTGACCGAAGCGGCCGCCCTCGGCGAGGGCGATCTTGTCGTGCATGTCGATCACGGGATCGGCCGCTACGACGGGCTCGTGACGATCGAAGTGGCGGGCGCGCCGCACGATTGCCTGCGCATCGTCTATGCCGACAACGACAAACTCTTCGTGCCGGTCGAAAACATCGAGATGCTGTCGCGCTACGGCTCGGAAGACGCCGGTGCGCAGCTCGACAAGCTCGGCGGTGCCGGCTGGCAGGCGCGCAAGGCACGCGTCAAAAAACGCGTGCTCGAAATCGCCGACCATCTCATCAAGCTCGCGGCCGAACGTCAGTTGCGCGAGGGCGAGCGCCTTGCGCCCGCCGAAGGTCTGTTCGACGAATTCTGCGCGCGCTTCCCCTATGTGGAAACCGACGACCAGGCGCGCGCGATCACGGAAACGCTCGACGACCTCGCGGCCGGCAAGCCGATGGACCGGCTCGTGTGCGGCGACGTCGGCTTCGGCAAAACCGAAGTGGCCTTGCGCGCGGCGTTTGTGGCCGCCATGGCGGGCGTGCAGGTTGCGGTCGTCGTCCCCACGACGCTGCTGGCACGCCAGCATTTCCGCAATTTCAAAGCCCGCTTCGAAGGCTTCCCCGTGCGCGTTGCACAGCTTTCGCGCTTGGTACCCGCCAAGGACCAGGCGCAGACGCGCCTCGATGCGGAAGCAGGCCGCGTCGAAATCGTGATCGGCACCACGGCGTTGCTCGCCAAAGCCGTCAAGTTCAAGCAGCTCGGCCTTGTGATCGTGGACGAAGAACAGCATTTCGGCGTGGCGCAGAAAGAACGCCTCAAGGAACTGCGCGCCGACGTGCACGTGCTGACCCTGTCGGCAACGCCGATCCCGCGCACCTTGCAGATGGCGCTGGCCGGCGTGCGCGACCTGTCGCTGATCGCAAGCCCGCCGGTCGATCGCCTCGCGGTGCGCAGCTTCATCTTGCCGTTCGACCCGGTCGTGATCCGCGAAGCGATCATGCGCGAGAAATTCCGCGGCGGGCAGACCTTCTACGTGGTACCCCGCATCGAAGATCTGGGGGCGGTGCGCGAACGGCTCGTGCATCTGGTGCCTGAATGCAAACTCGCCGTGGCACACGGCCAGCTCACGCCCGCCCAGATCGAAGACGTGATGGTGGGCTTCGTCGAAGGGCGGTTCGACATCCTCCTTTCCACCAACATCATCGAAAGCGGCCTCGACATTCCGAGTGCGAATACGATGATCATCCATCGCGCCGACATGTTCGGCTTGGCCCAGCTCTACCAGCTGCGCGGGCGCGTCGGGCGCGGCAAGCTGCGCGCCTACGCGTATTTCACCGTGCCCGGCGACCGCGTGCTGACGGCGGGCGCCCAAAAACGCCTCGAAGTGATGCAAACGCTCGACAGCCTCGGGGCGGGTTTCCAGCTTGCCTCGTACGATCTCGATATTCGCGGGGCCGGCAATCTCCTGGGCCAGGAACAGTCCGGCCATATCCGCGAAGTCGGCGTCGAGCTCTACCAGCAGATGCTCGAAGACGCGGTGCGCGCGGCCCGCACGGCCGGGCCCAAGCAGGGGGCCGAGGAATGGGCGCCGCAGATCGGGCTCGGCACGCCGGTGCTGATCCCGGAGGACTATGTGCGCGACCTCAATGTGCGCCTGGGCCTTTATCGTCGCTTGTCGGGCCTTGTCGAGCGCAGCGAGATCGACGCGTTTGCGGCCGAACTCATCGACCGGTTCGGCCCGCTGCCAGGCGAGGTGCAGAACCTGCTCGACATCATCGAACTCAAGCGGCTGTGCAAGCTCGCGGGCGTCGACAAGGTCGATGCCGGCCCCAAGGGCACCGTGCTGGGCTTCCGCAAAAACAAATTCGCGAACCCCGACAAGCTCATCCAGATGGTGTTCAAGCAGCCGACGTTGCTGAAGCTGCGTCCCGACCACCGGCTCGTGTATTTGCGCGCCTGGGACGATGCGGGCGACCGTGTCAAAGGCATCCGGCGCCTGCTCGGCGAGTTGGCAAAGATCGCGGCGTAGGCTTATCCTGCCGTCGTGGTCCTTTTGCACACTCTTCGATACGGAGCTTGGAACCATGCATGTTGTGATGGTGGTCGGCGGCGGCATCGGCCTGCTCGCTCTGTTCTTGTTGTTCGCCTATCTTTGGGGTGTGGGCGAACCGAATTTCGCCGCGGCGGCCAAAATTTTCATTCCGGTCTGGCTGGTCGTTTCGCTCGTGAATATGTGGGTCGGGGTTACCAAAGCGGGCTATTCGGTCCGCGAGGAACTGCCGATCCTGCCGATCGTGTTTGCAGTACCCGCAATCGCGGCCGCGATCGCGATCTGGCGCCTGTCGCGCTGATTCGCTGGCTTAAGCGCAGCGGCCCCAGTCACGCGCATAGGCGGCGGCCGTATCCATTTCGGCATGACGCGCGTTCGCGGCCGCAAAGGCGCGCTCGAATCCGCCTTCGATGGGCTTGCGCAGGATGGCGCGGTAGCGCGCCAATGCGGCGTTGGCCACGTCGCGGCCTCCGTCCGTGGGGCCGAGTTGCGGGACAAGTTCGGCCAAGCTGCGCTCAATGCGCTGCTTGGCGTCCTCGAGCAATTCGAGATTGATGCGCACATGGCGGCTTTCGTGTTCGAGCACCACGTCGCGCTGGCACGTGCCCGAGCGCGTGGCGTCGCGCGCCACATAGATACGATGCCGATCCATCGCGACCGTGACCTCGATGCGTTCGGGCTCGATGCAGGCTTGGCGCCCCTGGCCGCGCGAAATGATGCCGACATTCCATTCGAGCTTGATGTCGGCAAGCGTGAGGCCGGCGGGACGCTGGCCATGCTGCGTGCGCGTGCCGAACAGCCCCTCGCGTGCGCCCGCGACGCGCGCCAGATCGGCGACCTGCAGCGAATAGTCGATGGCGGCGCCCAGCGGCTTCGTGCGCACGACAAAGCGTGCCGGCGTGCCGAAACATTCGCGCATCTGCGCTGCGGCAGGGGATGAAACGACCGGTGCGGCGGCGGCGGCGCACAGGCCGCGTAGGAAGACGCGGCGCGACAGGCACGAACAATCCATGGGGGCGTCAGGCCGCTTCGCGCACCTGGCGGAACACGTCGGCGAACAATTCGGCGGGCCGCGCGCCCGAGACCATGTATTTGCGATCGATCACGAAACACGGCACGCCCTGGATGCCGAGCTCGCGCGCGTATTTGTCTTCCGCGCGGATCAGCGCGTCGTCTTCGTCCGAGGCGAGATAGCGGCGTGCCTCGCTCGCATCGAGGCCAGCCGTGCCGGCGACTTCGGCCAGCACGTCGAGATCGCCCACATCGCGCGCATTTGCGAAATAGGCCACGAACAAGGCTTCGACCGTCGCGTCGGCTGCGCCGAAACGTTCGGCAAAGCGGATCAGGCGATGGGCGCGCACCGTGTTGGGCGTGCGCTGCATGCGCTCGAACGCAAACGGAATGCCTTCTTCGAGGCCGGCGGCCACCACGTGCTTGTAGCGCTCGCCGCCGTCGTCGGTGCCGAATTTGGCGCGCAGATAGTCTTTGCGCGACATGCCCTCGACCGGCATGTCGGGATTGAGCTGGAAGGGCCGCCAACCCACGACGATGCTGCCCGGCGCTTCGGCAGCCAAGGCGCGTTCGAGGCGGCGCTTGCCGATGAAGCACCAGGGGCAAATGACGTCGGAGACGATATCGATGCGGATCATGGCTTCTAGTGTAGCATCGTCGCCATTGACGCGGCTAGGGGCGGTTCCCGAGAATGGGGCAGGGAAGGAAACGTCAATGGCGCCAAAGCGCTCGATCTACGAAACCGATCTGCCGCAGACGGCGGCAAATTTCGCGGCTCTCACGCCGCTCGGATTCCTGTTCCGCGCAGCCGCGGTCTATCCGAGCAAGACCGCGATCGTGCACGGGAAGACGCGCATCAACTATGCGCGCTTTGCCGCGCGCGTGCGCTGCTTTGCGCATGCGCTCGTCAAGCGCGGCCTGAAGCAGGGCCAGACGGTGGCGATCCTTGCCCCCAACATTCCGGCGATGCTCGAAGCGCACTATGCCGTCCCGCTCGCGGGCGGCGTGCTGAATGCGCTGAACTACCGGCTCGATGCCGCAACGATCGCCTTCATCCTCGACCACGGCGAGGCCAAATTCGTGCTCGCCGACCGCGAATTTGCGGCCACACTCCAGGCGGCCCTCGCCTTGTGCAAAAGCAAACCCACGGTCATCGACATCGACGACCGCGCCTATACGGGCGAGGGGCCGCGTTTGTCGGCCCTCGACTACGAATCCTTTTTGGCCGAAGGCACGCCCGACTATGCCGGCCGTTGGCCTTCCGACGAATGGCAGGCGATCTGCCTGCTCTACACGTCGGGCACCACAGGCGATCCCAAAGGGGTCGTCTACCACCATCGCGGCGCCTTCCTGAACGCGCTCGGCAATGCGCTGACCTTCGGGCTCCGGCCCGACAGCGTGTATCTGTGGACCTTGCCGATGTTCCATTGCTCGGGCTGGTCCTATACCTGGGCCGTCACGTCGGTCGGCGGCACGCATGTGTGCTTGCGCAAAGTGGAACCGGGCGCGATCTTCGCGTCGATCGAAGCGAACGCCGTCACGCATATGTGCGGCGCCCCCATTGTGCTGAACACGCTTGCGCATGCGCCAGCCAACTTGCGCCGCAAACTGAAGAACCGGGTGGAGGTGATGACCGGCGGGGCGGCCCCGCCCTCGGCGATCATTGCCGCGATGGAAGAACTCGGCTTTCGCGTGACGCACGCCTACGGCCTCACCGAAAGCTATGGGCCTGCCACTTTATGCGAATGGCAGCCGGGCTGGCCCGACCTGCCGCTCGAAGAGCGCGCACGTTTGATGTCGCGCCAGGGGGTCGCCTATCCGACCTTGGGCGCACTTGCCGTGCTCGATGTTGCGACCGGCCACCCGGTGCCATCGGACGGGGCGACGCTTGGCGAGATTGCCCTCAAGGGCAACACGGTGATGAAGGGCTATCTCAAGAACCCCAAAGCCACGAAGCGCGCCTTCAAGAACGGCTGGTTTCGCACGGGCGATCTCGCCGTGCGCCACAAGGACGGCTATATCGAGGTCAAGGACCGCAGCAAGGACATCATCATTTCGGGCGGGGAAAACATTTCCTCGCTCGAGGTTGAAGAAGCGCTCTATCGCCATCCGGCGGTGATGGAGGCGGCCGTCGTCGCCAAACCCGATCCCAAATGGGGCGAAACGCCGTGCGCGTTCGTGGCCCTCAAACCGGATGCCGTCGGCATATCCGGGCAGGAACTCATCGCTTGGCTGCGCGGGCGCATTGCGGGCTTCAAATGCCCGCGCTATGTCGTGTTCGGCGCCTTGCCGAAAACCTCGACCGGCAAGATCCAGAAATTCATGTTGCGCCAACGTGCGCAGGAGATTGCCTGATGGGCCCGTTCGATCTTGCCGGCAAAACAGCACTTGTGACCGGCGCATCCTCGGGGCTCGGCCGCTCGATGGCGATAACGCTCGCACGCGCCGGTGCCAAGGTCGCCGTCGCTGCCCGCCGCGTCGACCGGCTCGAGAGCCTGTGCGCCGAGATCGCCGCCTTCGACGGGCGCGCGCTTGCGGTCGCGATGGACGTGACCGATGCGACGAGCGTGACTGCAGGGTTCGCGCTTGCACAGACCGAGCTCGGGCCGCTCGATATCTGCATCAACAATGCCGGCATCGTGCGCAAGGAAACGCCGGACGTCGCCGACGATGCGGGCTGGCGCGACACGATGGCGACCAATCTCGACGGTGCGAATATGGTCGCGCGCAACGCCGCCGCCACGATGCGCGGGCAGGGCGGCGGCGGATCGATCGTCAATATCGCCTCGATCCTGGGCTTGCGCCCGAGCGTGCGCGTGCCGGCCTATTCGGCCGCCAAGGCCGCGATCGTGAGTCTCACGCAATCGCTGGCGCTCGCCTATGCGCCGCATCGCATCCGCGTGAACGCGATTGCGCCCGGCTATATCGAAACCGATCTCAACCGCGACTATCTGCGCTCGGCGGCGGGTGCTAAGTTGGTCGAACGCATTGCCCTCGGCCGTTTCGGCCAGGCGGGCGATCTCGACGGCGCCTTGCTGCTGTTGGCATCGGATGCGGGCCGCTTCATGACGGGGACCACGCTCGTCGTCGATGGCGGCCATACTTTGGCGTTTCTCTAGAAGACGGAGCGGGTTCCATGATCGTCGATGTGCGCAGCTACACGGCCCATCCCGGCAAGCTGCCGGGCTATTTCGCAGGCTATGCGGCCGAAGGGTTCGAGGTGCAGAAGCGCCATCTCGGCAATCCGCTCGGCTACTACGGCGTGGAAATCGGCGCCATGAACACCGCGATCCATATCTGGGGCTACAAGGACATTGCCGAGCGCCAGGCCAAGCGCGACGCGATGCAGGCGGATCCCGCTTGGGCGGCGTGGCTCGGCAAATCGGCGGGCACATTTCTCTCGCAGGAAAACCGCATCATGAAACCCGCGCCGTTTTGGCCGATCGCGGGCCAGCCTTCGGGCAGCTACGGCGTGCTGGATTTCCGCGTCTACACGGCCCAGCACGGCAAGCTGCCGGAGTTCCTCGCCGTCTATCGCGACATGGCGCTGCAGCTGCAGCTCAAATATCTCGGCAATTGCGTGGGCTGGTACCAGTCGGACATTGGCGGGCTCAACCAAGTTCTGCATATGTGGGGCTACAAGGACATGGGCGAGCGCCAGGGCAAGCGTGCGGCAATGGCGGCCGATCCGTTGTGGGGCGACTATCTCAAGCGCGGCACGCCGCTGTTGCAGCGCATGGACGTGCAGCTGCTCGTCAACGCGCCGTTTTTCAAACCCTGAAGGCTGCACCCATGGATTTCACGCTGTCGCCGAAGGCGGAGCGCACGCGCCTTGCGGTGCGGGCGTTCGTCGAGCGCGAACTGTTCCCGGCCGAAGCCGATCTTGCCAGCTGGGGCGACGGCGAGAATGTGCGCCTCGACACGCTCGCGAAACTTCGCAACAAGGCCAAAAAGGCCAAGCTCTGGTCGCTGCAACTGCCGGCCTCCCACGGCGGCGGCGGGCTCGACATGGTCGGCATGGCCGCGTGCTACGAGGAGATGGGCCGCGCCCTGTTCGGGCCCGTCTGCTTCAATTCTGCTGCCCCCGACGACGGCAACATGATGGTGCTGGCCAAGGTCGCGACGGCCGCCCAGCAGAAAAAGTGGCTCGCCCCCATCGCCAATGGCGACGTGCGCTCGGCCTTTGCGATGACGGAGCCCGATCCGGGCTCCGGCTCCGATCCCGGCATGATGCTGACGACCGCGACCAAGCGGCGCAATACTTGGCGCATCTCGGGCCGCAAATGGTTCATCACTGGGGCGGGCGAGGCCAAACACTTCATCCTCATCGCGCGCACCTCGAAGGATGCGCGCAAAGGCCTCAGCGCCTTTCTGTTCCATGCGGACCAGCCGGGCTGGCGCATCAAGCGTCGCATCCCGATCATGGGTCCCGAGGAGCATGGCGGGCATTGCGAGATCGAATTCGACGGTCTCGAGATCGACGATTCCGACCGGCTCATGGAAGTGGGCGACGGGCTCAAGGTCACGCAGATCCGGCTCGGGCCCGCACGCCTCACCCATTGCATGCGCTGGCTCGGCATGGCGCGGCGCGCACTCGAAATCGCGCTGCCCTATGTGCAGAACCGCGCGAGCTTCGGCCACAAACTGATCGACCACGAGGGCGTGCAGTGGATGCTGGGCGAGGCCGCCATGCAGATCGAGATCGGCCGCCTGCTCACGATGCGCGCGGCCTGGAAGCTCGACCAGGGCGATTTCGCCCGCAAGGAAGTGTCGATGGCAAAAGTCGCGGTCGCCGACGTGCTGCACAAATCGATCGACACGGCGATCCAGCTTATGGGTGCACGCGGCTATTCCAAGGATACGCCGCTCGAGTGGATGTACCGCTATGCGCGCCAGGCGCGCCTCGTGGACGGTGCCTCGGAAGTGCACAAGATGGTGCTGGCGCGCTTCCTTGCGAACGAAGGCACGGAGTTCTGGGGATGGCGCTGAACGCGCACGCGGCCCCGCCGGGGCTGGCAGGTTGGCTCGTGGGCGCCCTCGGCGCCACCCAAGTACAAGTTCTGGCGTGGCGGCAATTGTCGGGCGGTGCGATCCAGGAAAACTGGGCGTTCCAAGCACGCCTGCGCGGCGGGCCCAATGCCGGCACGCTCGAAGCGGTCTTGCGCACCGACGCACCGACCGGTGTGGCGGCAAGCCACGGCCGCATTGCCGAATACACGATCCTCGATGCCGCCAACAAAGCCGGCGTCAAAGTGCCCGAGCCGCTCGCCGTGTGCGCCGATCCAAGCGTGATCGGCAAACCGTTCTATGTGATGCGGCGGCTCGAGGGCACGGCGCTTGGCCATATCCTGGTCAACGACGCCAAATGGACCGGCGACCGCGCGGCGTTGGTCGCGAGCTTGGGCGGCGAACTTGCCAAGCTGCACAAGATCCGTCCGCCGCAGGCCGCCCTCGGCTTTCTGGGCGAAGCGCCCGCATCGCCCGCCTTGGCTGCGGTCGAAGCCTATCGCACATGGTTGGATGGCTATCGCGTCGCACGCCCGGCACTTGAATTGGCCTTGCGCTGGCTCGAACGCAACGCGCCGGAGACCGACGCCGTCGTGCTGTGCCATCGCGATTTCCGCACCGGCAATTTCATGGCCGACGAAACGGGGCTTGCGGGCATTCTCGATTGGGAATTCGCGGGCTGGGGCGACCGCCACGAAGATATCGGCTGGTTTTGCGCCAAATGCTGGCGCTTCGGGCAAATCGCGCGCGAGGCGGGCGGCGTCGGCGCGCGCGCGGATTTTCTGCGCGGCTACGCGACTGCCGGCGGTGCTGCCGTCGATCCGGCAAAGCTGCGCTATTGGGAGATCATGGCCCATGCGCGCTGGGCAACGATCGCGCTGCAGCAGAACGAACGCTTCGTCGCCGGCGGCGAGGCCTCGCTCGATCTGGCCTTGACCGGCCGGCGCATCGCCGAACTCGAATACGAATTGCTGGCCGCGATCGATGCGGACGCGCAAGCGGGCGGGTTGCCGCCGGGATTGCCGCGCGACCGTGCGGACGCAAGCGAGCTCGCTTCACTTGCGCGCGACGTGCTGGCGGGCGAACTCCTGTCGCAGATGGCCGAGGGCGCGCGCCTCAAAGGCTTGATGCTCGCCAATGCGCTCGGCATCGTCGCGCGCACGCTGGCGGCCGAACCGTGCAACGACGGCGACGGCAATCGCGCCCTTGCGGCCGCCATCCGCAGCGGCAAGCACGATGCGGATCGCGGCCTGCACGGCGCTTTGCGCGACGACGCCAAGGCGCGCACGCTTCTGTTCAATCCCAAATATCCGTTCTGAGCTACCAGCCCGCGATACGCGGCCATTCGGCGACGACCGTGTCGTCGAGCCCGTCGACGACGTAGTAGCGGTCGTGCATGGCGGCGGTCATGCACACATGGTTCGGCAACACGAGCAGCCGGTCGCCGATCGCGAATTCGCCGAAAGGCAGAGGGGCGATCGCATCGAGTCCTTTGCGCGCGCTTACGATGCCGTGCTCCTGGTGCACGTCGAGAACGGCGACGTCCGCGCGCGGGGCCGCTTCGGCGGGCGAACGCACGAGCCCGTAGCCGATCTGCGGGGTCACCGCATTGGCGCCGACGTCTTTGGACAGCGCCAAGGCGCCCGCATCGAGCAGCACGTGGTTGCGGCCTTTGTGGTGGCCGATCACGCTTGCGAGCACGCTCACGGCCACGTCTTCGGCCGCGCACATGCCGAGCCCGTGCTGGAACAGGTCGAAAAACACGAAATTGCCGGGCCGCATCTCGCCGACGCCTTCGAGATGGCGCGCATGCAACGCCGTCGGCGTCGAGCCAACGCTGACAAGCCCGACAGTATGGCCCGCGGCGCGCAGCCGCCCGGCCGCCTGCACCACGCCCGCGCGCTCGTCTTCGGCGACCGCGACGATCTCGTCGAGGCTCTTGCAGCCGTAGGAATGGCCCGCATGTGCCATCACGCCCGCCAGCATGCCGACCGTGCCCAGCACGGCGCCGATCTCGACGAGGGCGGGATCGTCGGGCGCAATCCCGGCGCGTCCGCCGCCCGTGTCGATTTCGACCACGACATTGAAACGGCAGCCAAGCATTTGCCCCTGGGCCGCCACCGCGCGCGCGGTTTCGAGATCGTCGAGGATAATCTTGAGGGCAGGGGCATGCGCCATTAGCGACACAACGCGCGCGAGTTTGGCCGGCACGATGCCCACGGCGTAGAAAATGTCGGTGAAACCCGCCGCCGCGAAATAAGCGGCTTCGGCGAGCGTCGAGACCGTAATCGGGCCCGGCGCGCCGCCATGCGCGAGCAAGGCGACCTCGACGGATTTCGCGGTCTTCAGATGCGGGCGCAGCACGACGCCAAGTTCGCGCGCGCGGTCGCGCATGCGTGCGACGTTGCGCAACAAGCGCGCGCGGTCGAGCACGAGGCAGGGTGTGGGCAGATCGCGAAGGCGCATGGAAGCTCCGGCTCAGCGGCCGGGCGGCGCGGCGGGCGTCATCGCGCGCAGAAGGGCATCGACATGCCAGCCTTGGAACATGCGAATGCCGACCGCCTGGCCGAGTTCGAAGGCCATCGGCGTTTCGCAGCGCCCCATGATGATGCGGTTGATGTCGGCTTCGGCCAGCATGGCGGCGAGCCCCTTCATGCGCCAGTCTTCGGCGTGGTCCTTGTAGAAGAACATTTTGACGAGGTCGGCGCGCAGTTCGGCGCGCCGGAAGAAGGTCAGCGTGTCCGGCGTGAGGCCGTCGAGCAGCGTGCGGAAGCCGGATTTCTGCAGCGTGTCGAGAGCGCGATTGTAGCCCTCGAAATCGGCGAACACGTCGTGGCGCGGAATTTCGACGATGATGCTGCCTTTGGGAATGAAATTGGCGATGCGCTGGTCGAATTCGCGGAACCGGTCCGACAGGATCGTTTCGACATTGAGATTGATCGAGATGTTGCCCGCAGCCTTCGTCAAGAAACCTTCGGCAAGGGCGCGCAGCATGCGCTGGTCGAAACTGCGCGTCAGGATCTGAAACAAGCCGCGCTGGCCACGCATATTGATACGCGGCACGATCATGTTGCGCAGATCGTTGACCGAAAAATGGTACTCGCGGAAAATCGGGCGCAGCTGGTTGGCCGTCAGCGCGATCGCGACGGGCTGGTTGCGCACGAGCGACTTCACGTCTGTCTTGGCGATGAGTTCGTCGAAATTGCTCAGGATCGCCGGCGTGAAAGCCTGAAAGCTCGGGCCAATACCGCCCTGCTGAGCCGCGCCGGCCGCACGCTGGGCCGCGCGCTGGCGCTGCTCCTGCTGGCTCTTCTGGTCTTCGAGCGCGCGCTTGGCGTAGTCGTAGAAGTCGTTGAACTGCGTCTCGAAGCTGAACCAAGTGCAGGCTTCTTCGATGTTCTCGTCCGGCATGCCGGTCGCGACGGAATGGCGGCGCAGCAGATCGTCGAGTTCGGTGACGATGTTCTCGAATTGCTGCGGATTGTCGACGCGGAACACGAAGACGATGTCGAAATTGGCCTGCGAATAGACCGTGCCTTCCGCGCGCTGGACCATTTCGCGGATCGCATGGAAGATCACATAGAAGTTTTCGCGCCGACGATTGAACCATGCTTGGCGCTGCATCGAAATGACGACCGCCATGCGCGGCACGGTGTTTCCCGTCCGCTTGATGCGGTCGAGATCGGAAAGGAGCGTTTCCTCGTCGGTGCGTTGATTGACTGTGTCCATTCGCCTTCCTATTACCGAATCGGATTCTAAACACGCAAATCATGTTTTGTAATGGGAATTTGCGGTGCCAGCGGGCCGAATTCGCTACAATACCAAACAGTTGTACCGCAGAGGGAGTGAACGGATGGAGTACGTGCGCCTTGGCCGCAGTGGCCTCAAAGTTTCGCGCCTTTGTCTTGGAACCATGACCTACGGGACGCCAAGCTGGCGGCCCTGGGTTCTGGACGAGGCGGCCAGCGTGCCGTTCTTCCGCAAGGCGGTCGAGGCGGGAGTCAATTTCTTCGACACGGCAGATGTCTATTCGCTGGGCGTGAGCGAGGAGGTGGTCGGCCGGTGCTTGGCCCCGCTGCTGCCGCGCGACCAGATGGTGCTTGCGACCAAGGTCTACAACGCGATGGGGGCCGGCCCGAACGACCACGGCCTGTCGCGCAAACACATCCTGGCGTCGATCGACGGCTCTTTGCGCCGCCTCAAGACCGACCATGTCGATCTCTACCAGATTCATCGCTTCGACGCCGAAACGCCGATCGAAGAAACGATGGACGCGCTCGACGCGGTCGTGCGCGCGGGCAAAGCGCGCTATATCGGCGCTTCGTCGATGTGGGCGTGGCAGTTCGGCAAGGCGCTCGCGGTCAGCGAGCGCTACGGCTACGCCAAATTCGTGTCGATGCAGAACCAGTACAATCTCGTCTATCGCGAGGAAGAGCGGGAGATGCTGCCGCTGTGCCGGGAAGAGGGCATCGGCGTCATCCCGTGGAGCCCGCTCGCACGCGGTTTCCTCGCCGGCAATCGCCACAAGCAGGGTTACGGCGAAACGCCGCGCGCCAAGACCGACGACATCGCGCATCGCTACTATTTCCAGGACGACGATTTTGCGGTCGTGGCGGCGGTCGAAGCGGTCGCGGCCAAGCGCGGCGTCAAACCCGCGCAGATCGCGCTCGCCTGGCTGCTCGCCAAGCCAGGCGTCACCGCACCGATCGTGGGAGCTTCGAAGCTCGAACAGCTCGACGACGCGTTGGGCGCCCTCAAAATCGCACTGACCGCCGACGAGATCGCAGCGCTCGAAGCGCCCTACCGGCCGCACGCAGTGCAGGACCACCGCTAGAAGCGGATTGGGGCCTCTGTCGCGAGGCGACGGTTCGCATCGAGCAGCGGGCCGATCGCCGGCCGCTGGCGTGCGGCAAGCGCCGCAAAGTCGCGATCGACGACCTGCATGATATCGGCAAGTTCGGCGCGGAACGCCGCCTCGTCGATGCGCAAGTTGTGCCCGCCCGCCACGACGATTTCGCCGTCGACCAGAACCGTGTCGACGCCGCGCCCGGTCTCGCAATAGACGAGCTGGCGTACCGCACTGTTGAAAGGCTGGTAGGCGAGATCCGCAAGATCGACGAGCACCAGATCGGCCGCCATGCCAGGCTTTATGGCGCCGATACGATCGCCGAGACCGACCGCACGCGCACCGCCCGTGGTCGCCGCCGCCAAAGCTTCGGCTGCACCGATGCCGCTCGGCTCTGCGCCCGCACCGGCGGCCAGCAGCGCGTACATCTTCATCGCCTGGAACATGTTCTGGGTGTCGCTGCAGCTGCAATTGTCGCAACCAAGCGCCAGCCGAACGCCCGCTTGGCTGAAAGCGAGCAGCGGGGCGATGCCGTTTTTGAGTTTGAGATTGGCAAGCGGGTTGTGCACAAGCGTTGCCTGCGCAGCCGCAATCGCTTCGATCTCGTCTTGCGCAAGATAGACGCCGTGCGCCAAAGCCGTGCGCGGGCCCAAGAGACCGAGTTCGACCATGTAGCGCACGAGCGATCCGCCAAACTCGGGATAGGAAGCACGCGCTTTGGCGAGCTGTGCGCGGGTTTCGTAGACATGCGTAAAGAACGGCAATTCGTGGCGCTCTGCGAGATCGCCCAACCCCTCGAGAAGCGGGCGCGTGCAGCGCTGCGGACCCGAGGCGCTGAGCGTCCAATGCAGGCGCGAAGGCAGCGGCCGCAAGCGCTTGATCTGCGCTTCGACGAAAGCAAGATCGCGCCTTGCGTCGCCCGGTGCCCCGTCGACCAACGCACGTACATCGGCAGGCAGATCGCCTGCCAAGAAGGGCGCGATGTCGAGCGCGGCTACGTCGCGCAGTGCGATCGAGAACACCACGCGAATGCCGACATCGGCATAGGCGGCAAGGATCGTGTCGAGGGTTTCTTCGTCCTGCGGTACGAGCGAATTCATGTCCTGCACGGCTGTGATGCCGTGGCGCAGACATTCGAGAGCACCCAGGATCGTGCGTGCGCGCAGCTCGGCCCGGCTGCGCTTGCCCCAATAGGCGGGCTGCGAATGCAAGGCCCATACGTCGAATGGCATGTCTTCGAACCGGCCTTTGGCCAGCACATCGTAGGAATGGTAGTGCGCGTTGACGAGACCGGGCAGCATCAGCTTGCCGTGCGCCTCGACGACACGAAGGTCGGGTCGCTTCTGCAGAGCCGCAACCGCGTCCGACGGCGGCCCTTGCGGATCGAGGACGGCAAGGATGCAGCCGTCCTCGATGGCCACGTCCCGCACAGGCGGGCGGTCGCGGTCGCCGTTCGGATCGTAAACGCGCGCGCCACGGATCAGGAGCGGCGGTCGGTGCAGGGGCGGCATGGCCGGTTCGATTCCTCGCAGAAGATCGCAGCGGCAAATTGTGCGCCGCCGCCGCATCCTTCTGCAAGCGTGGCGCGAACATTGCTTGTCTCGCGGGCCACATGCAGCCCGACGACGAAAACTTTCTGCGCCAGACATTCGCCCTTGCGCGCGCCGCGCGGGCGGCGGGGCATCGTCCTTTCGGCGCCGTCGTGGCCGATGCCGCCGGCATCGTCGCCGAGGCGGGCAGCACGCAGACAGCAAACGGCGATCCGACCGCGCATGCCGAAATGAACGCGCTGCGCCGTGCCATGGCCGTCGTTCCGCGCGCACGGCTCGAAGGTGCAACGCTCTATGCCTCCAACGAGCCCTGCGCGATGTGTGCCGCCGCCGCGTTTTATGCCGGCGTGGCGCGCATCGTGTTCGGGTTTCCGGAGGAAAAGCTGCGTCCGCTGCGCAATCGCACGGCCGCAGGTGCCGGCATCGGCCTGTCTTGCCGAGCGGTGCTCGCACGCCCGGCGCGCAAGGTCGAGGTCGTGGGACCGTGTCTGGAAGACGAGGCAGCTTTGTTGCACGACGGCTATTGGTCCGAGGCGACCGCATGAGCCGCACGACCGACGATCGCGATCTGGCGTTGCTGCGTCAAGCGATTGCGGTCTCGGCCGCTGCGGCAGCATCCGGCGAATTGCCGTTCGGTGCCGTGATCGCGGCACGCGACGGTACGATCCTCGCGCGTGCGACAAGCACCGAGATCAGCACGGGCGATTGGACCTGCCATGCCGAGACGAATGCGGTGCGCGACGCAAGCCCGCGCATCGACCGGCGCACTCTGGCGCAGGCGACGATCTATGCCTCGGCCGAGCCTTGTGCGATGTGTGCCAGCGCGATCTTCTACAGCGGCATTCGCCGTATCGTTTACGGCTTCGGCGAGACCAAGCTGCGGCAGATGCTGGCGACGCGCGCGGAGACGACCGGGCTCGGCTTTTCGTGCCGCGAAGTGCTGGCCCATGCCGCCGCCCCGATGGACATCCACGGTCCATGCCTCGAGGCCGAAGCCGCCGCAGTGCAGGCGCGCTACTGGAACGCGACGTCGCGATAGAGCTGAGACAGGCGTGCCAGAAACTCGGGTTGCGTCTTCCAGCGCGTGCCTTCGACCGGATCGGACCCGGCCAGCATCGTATCGGATGCTTGGCGCGAAAACGCCATGCAGCTGCGCACCCGCGCCGTGCGCAAAGCCGCGATCTCTTCGGGAACCTCGACGAGCGGGCGTGCGTCGCGCAGGGCTGCGAGAATTGCGTGGGCAGTTGCGCAGGCATCTTCGACCGCTTGCGTGGCCCCTTGGCCCAAGGTCGGCACCATCGGATGGGCGGCATCGCCGAGTGCCAGCACGCGGCGCGAAGGATGCGCATAGACAAGCTCGCCTTCCTGCAGGCGTGCCCAATGGATGCGGTCGGTGTTGCGCACGATATGATCGACCATGAACGCAACGCTCGGGCACAGCGTGCCGCTCGGCGGCGTATAGAGCGCGCGCAGAAAATCGGGCTGCTTGAGATCGTCGGTGAGCTTGGCATCGATGCCAAGCGGAAACGAACCCGAGCCGTAGACCGCATTGCCTGGCACTTGGAACGCCAAAATCCGATTGGGTCCGTTGAACCACTGGCCGTAATCGCCGATAGGGCAGGAAGCGGGATCGGCAATGCCGTCGATCAGCACGCGGAACGTCGCCGCCCCCACGTACGTCGTGGCCATTGGGCCAAATAGCTCGTCGCGCAGCGGCGAAAATCGACCCTCGGCGACCACCAGCAGATCGACATCGTCGTGCGCGGTTTCGGCGCCGCTCTGCGCGTCGACAACCCGCAGCGCAACGCCGTCTTCGTGCGGCACGGCCGTCGCGATGCTGCGGCGATAGCGGATCGTGGCGGCCGCATGGGCGCGCAGAATACGGTAGAGTTGCGACCAGCGAATGCGAATGCCCGGATTGTCGGCCACGCTTGCGAGGTCGAGATCCATGAGATTCGTCCCGTCGACGAGTGCGACGGTCCAGCGCGCCCACGTAAAGCTCTCGGCGCGGATGGTACGCTCGAGATCGGGGCAAGCCTTCGCCAGTGCCTTCAGCGCATTCGGCCCGACATTGAGGCCGGTGCCCGATTGCGAATGGTCGTCTTCGCCGACACGCTCGTAGACTGCGACATCAAGACCCGGGCAATCCTTCAGCAGGCCGGCCAGCAACGCGCCTGCAACGCCGGCCCCTGCAATCGCAATACGCGGTCGGCGCTTCATCTGGATTCCTGGCGACGGCATGAAACGAACATCTCGGTGCTGCAAAGCAAAGCCCGTGCCGGGTGCGGCGAAGGGAAGGGGGTGGACGGCACAGGAAAGGGCGCTAGAATACCGCCCCAATGAGCGACAACGCCAAGCCAGCTGAGAGTGAAACGCCGCGCGCCTATGTGGCGATCGGGGCATCAGCCGGCGGTTTGGAAGCTTTGCGCGCCCTGATCGGCAATCTGCCCAGCGACACCGGCTTTGCCGTCGTCGTGGCCCAGCATCTGGCGCCCCAGCATGCGAGCATGCTGGCCGCCTTGCTTTCGCGCGAGAGCCGCGTGCCGATCGAAGAGGCGCGCGACGGGGTACGGCTTGCCGCCAATCGCATCTACATCACGCCGCCCAATTGCGACATCTCGGTGCGCGGCAACGCGATCGCGCTGCAGCGCCCGCATGCCGACCGCGGCCCGAAACCGTCGGTCAACGTGCTATTCGAAAGCATCGCCAAAGCCTACGGTCCGCGCGCGATCGCGATCGTGCTGTCGGGCACGGGCACCGACGGCGCGGCGGGCATTCGCGCCGTCAAAGCCGCCGGCGGGCTTGCGATCGTCCAGAACGAAGAGAGTGCCAAATACAACGGCATGCCGCAGGCGGCGATCGACACGGGCGTGATCGACGTGATCCTGCCGCCCGATGCGATCGGCGCGCAGCTCTCCAAAATCGCGGACGCCCCGCGCGATTTCGCGCCGCCAGCCCCGCCGGTTGTGCAGTTGTCGGACATCGACGAGATTTTCTCGCTGCTCAACGAACGGCACGGCATCGACCTCAAAAACTACAAACCCGGCACGGTGCAGCGACGCGTGGAATCGCGCATGGCCGCCGCGCGCATGGCCGACACGGCGGCGTTCCTCGCCCTGCTGCGCGCCAATCCCAACGAGCTCGACCGGCTTGCGCAAGCGATCATGATTCCGGTCACGTCGTTCTTCCGCGATCCCGAAGTATTCGACGCGTTTTCGACTGCCCTCGACGCGCTTTTGGCCGGCGGCGACCGCACAGCCCCTTTGCGCGTCTGGATCCCTGGCTGTTCGACCGGCGAGGAGGCCTATTCGATCGCAATCTCGATCGTCGAAGCGCTCGAACGCGCCAAGACGTCGCGCAAAGTGCAGATTTTCGCGACCGACATCGACGAGGAAGCGATCGCCGTGGGGCGGCGCGGCATCTATCCGTACGACGCGCTCGCGACCGTCGATCCGCATCTGGTGCAGAAATACTTCGTCGATACGGGCGAGGCCTACCAGGTAGCCAAAGAGGTGCGCGAACGCCTCGTCTTCGCCAAGCACAATCTGCTGCGCCAGCCGCCGTTCCTGCGCATCGACATCGTGTCGTGCCGCAATCTGCTGATCTATTTCAAGGCCGAGGTCAACGCGCAGCTGATTGCGCTGTTCCATCGAGCGCTGCGCGTGAACGGACTGCTGCTGCTCGGCAAATCCGAAACGCTGGGCGCCCACTCCGACCTGTTCGAGCCCATCGACCGCAAGGCCAAATTGTCGCGCCGCCGCGACGTGCCGGCCGGCGCCGAACCCAATATCCGCAATCTCGTGCAGATCGGGGCTGCCTACCCGACGGCGCGCCCACGCGTGGAGATCCCGCCGCGCATTTCGACCCAAACGCTGATCGAACGCGCGCTCGCCGAGGCATTCGCGCCCAAATCCGTTCTTGTGGACGAGAATCTCGCGCTGTTGCAAGCGCACGGCGACGTCGCGCGCGTGCTGCAGATCACCGCGGGCAAACCCGACCTCACGCTCGCGGGACTCGTCACGCGCCAACTCGGCACGATGATCCGCATGCTCGTGCACAAGGCGCGGCGCGAGAACATCGCGGTCGAAGCGACCGACATCGATCCGGAAACCGGCAAAGGCGTGCGCGTGGCCGTACGGCCCGTGCCGGTTCCCGGCGAAAATCTGCAGTACTACCTGGTGAGTTTCCTCGACACGGCATCGGCCCTTGCGGCCAACCTCGCAGCGCCCGAGCCGGGTGCCGAGCAGGTTGTGGTCGAAATCCGCCACGAGCTTGCGACCGCGCGCGAGCATCTGCAGACCGTGACCGAAGAGCTCGAAACCGCCAACGAAGAGCTGCAGTCGGCCAACGAGGAGCTGCAATCCGCCAACGAAGAGCTTCAATCCACCAACGAGGAGCTCGAAACCTCGAACGAAGAGCTGCAGTCCACCAACGAAGAACTGCAGACGATCAACGAAGAGCTCGAGCAGAAAAGCTCGGAGCTGCACGAGGCGAATACCGACCTCGTGAATATCCAGAACTCGATTGCGGCCCCGCTCGTCGTCGTGGACCGCGTGGGGCGCGTGCGGCGCTTCAACTCGGCGGCCGCATCCGCCTTCGGTCTCACGCAGGAGAACCTGGCCGACGGCGTGTCGCGCATCCGCCAGGCAACCGGCTTCGACGATCTCGTCGGCCGCATCGACAACGTGCTGCAGCGCGGCCGGGCGTTCGAGCGCCAAGTCGCGCTCGCCGACCGCGACTACCAGCTCAGCATCGTCGCCAATCGCGACGACAGCGAGGCGACGATCGGCGCTTTGCTGTTTTTCTACGAAAACACCGAAGCCGTGCGCTCGCAGCGCGTGCTCAAAGAGCAGGAAACGGCCTTGCGTGCGCTTGCGGGCGCGCAGAGTGCGGCCCTCGACGGCGTTCCGGCGCATCTGGCGCTTGTCGATGCCGTCGGCCGCATCGTCGCGACCAACAAAGCCTGGGACGATTTCGCGCGCCTCAACGGCCTTGTGGGGCAAAGCTTTGGGGCGGGGGCCAACTACATCGAAGTCTGCCGCAGCTCGACTGGCGACTGTGCGGAAGAAGCGCACGATGTGGCGAGCGGCCTGTCGCGCGTGCTGGCGGGCGAACTCGCCGAATTCAGCATAGAGTATCCGTGCCATTCGCCGGACCAGCAGCGCTGGTACCGCTGCACCTGCCGGCCCGTATGGCTCGACGGCGCGCGCGCAGCCGTGGTGAGCCACATCGACATTTCCGACCGCAAGCTCGCCGAACTCACCCAGCGGGCGGCGGAAAGCAAAGCGCGCGACGAAGCCGCGTTCCGCGAACGCTTCCTGGCCGATGCGAGCCGCGAGATGCGCGCGCCGCTCGACACGATCCTCGGCATTTCCGAAGCGCTCGAGCGCGCCGGCGGAGCGAGCGTTGCGACCGGCGCCCACGACATCCACGACAGTGCCGAACATCTGCTCGACTTCGTCGCGCGCATGTTCGATCTCTCGCAGCTCGATGCGGGTCCCGGCCTGCTGCGCGAAAGCGACGGCAATCCCGGCGAAATCGCGCGGTCGGTCGTACGCATGCTAGAAGCCGACGCAGGCCGGCGCGGGCACCGCCTGTCGGCGGCGATCGCGCGCGACCTGCCGCGCTTGCGCTGCGACACCGGGCTCGTGCGCCAGATGCTGCTCAATCTCGTCGGCAATGCCGTGCGCTTCTCTCCGCCCGACTCGCTGGTCTCGATCCATATCCGCGAGCGCGACGGGCAGATCGAAATCTCGGTGCGCGACGGCGGCCCCGGCTTCTCGGCCGACGAGGTTCTCAAACGCCGGCAGGCCGGGCTCGCTAAATCCAAGAACGCCGCCGGGCGCGACGTCGAGCGCGACGGCGGGCGCAGTCTTGCCCTCGTTCAGACGCTCGCCAAACTGCACGGGGCCGAGCTCAAACTCACGAGCCGGATCGGCGAGGGGGCTGTCGCCACACTCGTGTTTCCGCCCGAACGCACGCTGCGCGCCGCGGCCGAAGCCAAAACGGCTTCGACGGCCGACGACTAGCGTTCGGACCAGGCCCGCGGCGCGGCGCCTGGCGGGCCGAAATCGCGCGGCACCAGGCCGGCGTGAAACCAGGTCGCGAATGCGTAGATGTCGAAGACCGGCCGACGGATCGCCTGCGCAAGGGCGCGCGAATAGGGGGCCATGTTCGTGCATTCGAGCAGCACGGCACCGACCGACCGATCGCGCGCGACAAGCGCATGGCCGGCTTCGACCATGTCGGCCTCGGCTGCGGCGCAATCGAGATTTTCTTCGTTGCCGAGAATCGCGCGCGTGAATTCGCGCCCGCCCTCGGTGCCCATCACGGGCGTGCCTTCGGGCACGTTGGCGGCCGCGAGATGCGCTTGCGTCAGCGATCTGGAATCGATCGTGAGAATGCCCACGCGCTTGCCGGGCGGCAGCAAGGCTTGGATGGCCTGGGCCTGCATGAGGCTCGAGGTTGCGACCGGAACCTCGACATGGGCAGCAAGCTCGCGCTGGAAAAGCGACAGGAACCCGCAATTGGTCGTGATGCCGTCTGCGCCTTGCGCCACGAGATCGGCGGCGGCGTGCTTGAACGCGTCGAGCAGGCCTTCGGCGCGGTTGCGCACCACGCGTTCGGGCGAGGCGTCTTTAACGAGCCGATAGAGGACCGGAAACGGCCACGTTGTGGCATTGCCCATGTCGCCGGGGATGCGCGGAAAACGCGCTTCCAGCATCAAGATGCCGAGCCTTGCGCCGTAGAGCGGTTTGCCGCCCGTCGCCAATCGGCTGTCGTCGCCCAAAATCGATCCTCTCTAGTTGGCGATCGAGTTTGCACGATTCGACAATAACTCGATAGGTGCGTTCATGTTCGCACCCGCGAGGCACGGAAAAGCTGCGCGTGCCGTCAGGCCGTGCGGCAGGCGGTTGCTAAGGTCGAGCCTGCCGCCGAGCAACACGACGAGCTGGACGGTGATCGCGAGGCCCAAGCCGATGCCCTCGCTGTTCGCCACGAACGAGTCCGCGCCGCGCAGAAACGGCGTGCCGATGCCGGCGATCAGTTTTTCGTCCATGCCGCTTCCTTGGTCGGACACGACGATGCTGAAGCCGCCTTGGGCGTCCTGTGCCGCGTCGATCGAGACGGTGCCGCCGACCGGCGAGAACTTGCACCATGCGCAACGCTTCGTCGACGACATCTCGCACGCACACGGTTTCGAGGGCGAGGGCCCCTGTCGCGCTTTGGATGCGCGTGAGATTGAGGATGTCGTTGATGAGATCGAGAAGATGGCGCCCGCGAGCCGCTCCTTAGCCTCGACAGGCACGTCGCGCTCGACGCCGGCCGCGACCCGAAAGCGCATTTTTTCGGAAAATGCTTTGTCTGCCATCGAATACCTTTTTCTCCGACGCGGACAATGCCAACCGACAATTAAATTTTCGTATACGCTATTATTTTCGGAAAATTGACATCCGCATGGTATCCCGAGGCAGCAAAGTGCCCGTGTTCAGCGTTTTCGCGTTGTCTCCTTCACCTAGCTCTTCTTCGCTTTGTCCCGACTGCGATATAATCCGCGACAAGAGTTCGTACGATCAGGCCAAACCAAGGAGAGGCACGTGGACACAGTCACCATCACTTTGCTCGTCGCGATGTTCGGCGTTGCTCTGCTGGTTTTCCGCGAGCCGTTCTGCTGGTATTTCAAGATCAACCAGACGCTCGAAAACCAGCGCAAGATCCTGGCCAAGCTTCAGGCGCAAAGCGGCGAGCACAAACCCTGACGACGGCGGCGCTTGCGTAACTGCCGCTTGGAAGCCTACGCGTCCTCGACGCGCAGATTCGCCACGACGATGCGCTTGGCAAGTTCGTGCGAGGCGATGGTGCTCCAGTCCATTTCCCGGATGCGCCGCAGTGCTTCAACGTCGGCCGCTTTCAGGAAGTCGATAGAACCCAGGATCCGGTCGACATGCTCGCCGTCTTCCGACAGCGGCACGACCAGATGCTCAAGGTCGATCCGCATGCCCGAAGCCGATACGATCTGACTCTCGGACACGACCGGCATTTTGGTCTCGAGCGTAAAGGCCAAGCTTCGGCGCCATTCCTCTTCGAATCCGCCGAGTTTCATTTGGGACAGAAGTTTGCCCGTTGCATCCTGCTTGAGGCGGTCGGCGAGCAGCGTTCCCATCAGGCTGAACCGGAATTCGACCTCGCCGCCGCTGCCGTGGATCTCGGCAATGTAGATCTGCGGAAGCTCCTGGCTGAGATCGAAGGGGATCACGTCGGGCTGGAACTCGCGCCGACAGGGCATTTTCTTCGCGCCGCGCGCCAGCAGCCAATGCGCATAGATGTGGGCGTTGCGGGAGCTCGTCAGCACGGGTCGCACTGCCATCTCCCTGTATTCGTGTCCGACGCATATGTCGGTCGAAACGACATTTCCCTGAAACACTAGCAAAAAGCCGCCGCTCGCACCACCCGGCAGCGTGGGCGCAACCGTACTGTACCTTTAATGCAAAATCAGACTTGCAGACGGAGATTCGAAATGATGATTCGTTTTGCAAGTTCAACCGATGTGATCTTCGTCCAGTCGAGCTGCGGGATCATCTTTTTGAGATCGGCTTCCGTCTGGCCGATGAAATCGATCGAGCCGAAAACCTGATCGACGGTGGTGCCGTCCTCGGAGATCGGCAGCGCCAGATGCTCGATGTCGAGATCGTAGCCGGCCTCGGTCTTGATGATGCTTTCGTCGACCACGGGCAATTTCATCTGCACGGTCTGCACGAGGTTGCGCCGCCATTCCTCTTCCCAGCCGCCGATCTGCAGGTCGAGAAGCATGCGGCCGGTTCCGTCTTGCTGCAGCCGATTGCCGAGGTCCGAGCCCATCAGCCGGAACTTGAACCAGGTACCGAGTTCGTCGCGCATCACACGCGCGATGTAGATGTAGGGAAGGTCCGGCACAAGCTCGGGCGACAGGGTCGAGGGCCCGATGTCGCGGCTGGTCGGCATCGCTTTGCGCAAGCTTGCCGTCACCCAATGGGCATAGAGCGTCGCGTTGCGCCGACTTGCAAGAACCAACCGCATTTTTTTCCGATTCCCGTTGCCGAAGCTGAATCCAGCGACGGAAATACGAGGGTGTCACGAAACGCGACCGAAACGAAGGCCAATCGCCCGGCTGGCGGATGGGGTGAGATTCGAACTCACGGTCGGCTTGCACCGACGGCGGTTTTCAAGACCGCTGCCTTAAACCACTCGGCCACCCATCCGCACCGCAGTGCCGGCACGCGCAAATGACGAACCGCTTTATAGCCGCCGGCGTTCCCGCGGACTAGGGGGCGGTCCCGCACCCCGCGAAGGCGATGAAAAGCCCGCCAGATTCGCGTCGGCGCGGTTGCGCTCGGTGCGGGCACGGGCCTAGAGTGCACGCCGAAAAATGAGCGGCGGCGACTTCCAACTCTATCTCTCGAAACTCTTCTGGCTCGTGGCAGAGCCAGCGAGCCTTCTGCTATCCATCTGGGTTGCGGGCTGTCTGGTTTTGTGGACCCCATGGTGGCGGCTCGGGCGGCTGCTGGTGTGCCTTGCTGCTTTGCTGTCCCTGGCGATCGCGATGTTCCCGCTCGGGCAAATGGCGCTGCGCCCGATCGAAGACCGTTTTCCGCCGCGCGCCACGCTGCCGCCGCGCATCGACGGCATTTTGGTGCTGGGCGGCGTGATCGACTACTACGTGATCGGCAAGCGCGGCGTGCCGTCCTCGCAGCTCGCCGCCGGCAGCCCGCGGCTCGACGCCTTCATCGAATTGGCGCGCCGCTATCCGGCCGCCCGGCACGTCTTCACCGGCGGTTCGATCGAACTCATTGACGGCAAGGACACCGAAGCCGACGTCGTGCGGCGCATTTTCGCGCGCATCGGCCTCGACACGACGCGCATCATCTTCGAGAACCAGTCGCGCAACACGTACGAAAACGCGATGCTGAGCCTCGCCCTCATCAAGCCGGAACCGGAAGAAACCTGGCTGCTGATCACCTCGGCGCGCCATATGCCGCGCGCCATCGGCACGTTCCGCAAGGCGGGTTGGCCGCATCTTCTGGCATATCCGATCGATTTCGCGACCGATCCGAACCAGCCTTTCGAAAGCGCTTTCCGCCTCGGCCACAATCTCAATTTCCTGTCCGAGGCGATCCGCGAGTATATCGGCCTTGCCTATTACTACAAACTCGGGCGCACCGACGCGCTGTTCCCGAACCCGGATCCGGAAGTGCTCGAAGGCGAAGTGCCGCCGCCGCCGCCCGCCGACGAAGGCTAGATGCGCATCCAAGCCGCCAGCCTTTCGGCATCGGGCTTGTCGTTCCAGAAATCGACGGCGAGGGCGCCCGTTGGCGCCACGCGCACGCCGCAGCAAGCCCCGGTTGCAACGCCGAGCTTGGCGTCGCGCTGGGCATTCGCGAAAAACGCCGCATCGAGTTTGGCGAAGTAGCGCAGCACGCCTTGCGAACTGCACAGCACCGGCACGAAACGCGGCGCCCCGCTCGCAAGCTCATGCACCAGCGACGCCGCACCGGCAGCAAGCGTGGCTTCGTCGGGCGCCCAGTTCTGCCCATGCGGCCAGACGCAGCGCCGGTTCCAATCTTCGAGCAGTTCCGTGCCGACGCGAGCTGCGATCTCGGCGTCGGTCAAACCCTCCCAATCGCCGTAGTCGATTTCGCGCAGGCGCGTGTCGAGCGTCGGCGCAACGCCGAACCCGTTCGCGACAAAATCGCGCGTGCGCTGGAGCGGCCCCGCAAAAAACGGTCCGAGACGCAGACCGGCCGCACGCACGGCAGCGGCGAATGTCTGCGCTTGCTGAAGGCCTTTTTGCGTGAGCGGCAGGTCCGAACGCGCGCCGACGCGCGTGGGCACCGTGCCGTCTTCGAACGTGTTGCCATGGCGCACGAGCAGCAGACGGCGCATCAGAGGAGCCTCTGCGTACCGTCGAAGCGGGCGAGCAGCTCGCCCTCGCGCGCGATGATCGCTTCGGCCTCGACGAGATCGGTCGGGCTGTCGATCGACCAATGCGTGCGCCCGCGATAGTCGCACTGCACCACGCGCATGCGCATGCCGTTCTCAAGCGCGCGCAATTGTTCGAGTTCTTCGGCGCGCTCGAACGGGCCCATCGGGAACCCGACATAGTCGGCAAGTGCGTCGCGCCGGTAGGCGTAGATGCCGATATGGCGATAGAGCGGGGGATCGCCGTCGGGTTTTTTGACGAACGGGATCAGGCTCTTCGAAAAATAGAGCGCGTCGCCGAAGCGGTCGAAGGTCACAGTTGTGCCGCCAGCCTGGCCGTCGGCTTTCTGGCGCTTGAGGGCCGCATAGGCATCCGCCGACATTTTCGTCGCCAAAGTGGCAATGCGGATTTGCGGGTTCGCAAGCATCGCCTCGGCCAAGGCGCCGATTGCCCAGGGTGGCGTGAGGACGGCATCACCCTGCAGATTGACGATCGCCTCTTCCTGGAGATCGAGTGCATCGACGGCGGCCTTGGTGCGCTCGGTGCCGTTGCGGCAGGATGCGGGCGTCATGACCGCTTCGCCGCCGAAAGCCGCCACCGCATGGGCGATGCGCGCATCGTCGGTCGCGACCACGACGCGGTCCACGCTGGCTGCCGCCTTGGCAATCGCCCAAACGCGCGCCAGCATCGGCACGCCTGCGACCAGGGCTAATGGCTTGCCCGGAAAGCGCGTCGAGGCAAATCGAGCCGGGATGACGACGGCAACACCCATGTGAACCAACCTTGTCGAGTTTCGCGAACCGACCGGAAACTGCCTCTTTTCCGGGGCTTGCGCAACATGCCGCGATGTCGCAAACCGCAACAATTCGCCAATTGCATCGCATCCCCGCCGCATGGCACTTGATAGCCATGGATATGCGAACGAGTCGGCGCGCTGTGCTGGCAGGGGCTGCGGCTGCAGCCGCCTTGCCGTCATTGGCGATTGCCAACGACATGCCCTTCGATGCGTGGCTGCGCGGCTTTCGCGAGGAAGCGCTGCAGAAGGGCCTCAAGCGCGCCACGCTCGACCAGGCCTTCGCCGGGGTCGCACCGCTGCCGCGCATCCTCGAACTCGACCGCGCCCAACCCGAAGTGCGGCTCACGTTCGAGCAGTATTTTGCGCGCGTGGTCAATCGCGTGCGCATCGACACCGGGCGTAGCCGCTTGGCCGAGAACAGCGCGTTGTTGGGGCAGGTCGTACATCGCTATCCCGTGCAGCCGCGTTTCATCGTCGCGCTGTGGGCGGTCGAAACGGATTTCGGGCGCTTGACCGGCGGACACAATGTTTTTGCGGCCCTTGCCACGCTCGCCTATGACGGTCGCCGCTCGGCCTTTTTCCGCGAAGAGCTGCTCAATGCCTTGCGCATTGCCGACAAGGGCGTGATGAACCCATCGGAAATGCGCGGCTCGTGGGCGGGCGCGATGGGGCAGAGCCAGTTCATGCCGTCGTCCTATTTGGCGTATGCCGTCGATTTCGACGGCGACGGTAAAGCCGACATCTGGAACACGCGCGCCGACGTGTTCGCCTCAATCGCCAACTATCTCGTCAAGGTCGGCTGGAAGTCGGACGAAACCTGGGGCCGCCAGGCTCAGTTGCCGGCGGGCTTCGATCGCGCGCTGATCGACCACAACAATGTGTGGAAGCCGCTCGGCGAGTGGCAGGCGCTCGGCGTTCGCCTGGCCGACGGCCGCGATCTACCGATGCGCGATCTGCGCGCGGCGATCGCCCAGCCCGACGGCGAGGGCACGCGCGCCTTCCTCGTCTATTCGAATTTCCGTGTGATCATGCGCTGGAACCGGTCGGTCAATTTCGCCGCCTCGGTCGGACTGCTTGCCGACGCGATTGGCGAGGTTTAACTTTTTGTTGAAGGTCGCTTGCGCCCTCTCGATTCGGGCGCAAATTCAGGGGTTTTCGGCATCGTGACTGCGTCAGCCAAGCGTCTCCGGGCGATTTTCGCCGTGTCAGCGGCAACGCTGACGCTTGGTGCCTGCGCCGAGCTCAAATTCGGCGTGAACGCCGTCAAGCAGATGCAGGGCCCGGCCGAGCAGTCCGCAGCGCCGCTCGTGCGCCCGCAAGGCATCTACAAAGTCGGCGAGCCCTATCAGATCGCGGGTGCTTGGTACTATCCGGCCGAAGACTGGTCCTATGCCGAAACCGGCATTGCCTCGTTCTACGGCGGCGAGCGCAGCGGCACCGATTTCCACGGCAAGCTCACCGCCAACGGCGAGCTTTACGACATGAACGCGCTGACGGCGGCACACACCACGCTGCCGATGCCGAGCCTCGTGCGCGTGACCAACCTCGAAAACGGCCGTTCGATCGTGCTGCGCGTCAACGACCGCGGGCCGTTTGCGCGCGGCCGCATTATCGACGTGTCGCGCCGGGCCGCACAGTTGCTGGGATTCGAAGGGCAAGGGACCGCGCGCGTCCGCGTCGAAATCCAGGCCGAGGAAAGCCAACGCCTCAAAGCCGCCCTCACGGGCCGCGACGAAAACCAAACGGTTGCGGCCGTGCCGCGCACGGCTGTTGCGTCCGATGCGCTGCCGCCGCCGCCCGGCGCGCGCGAAACGCGCACGCAGGCCGCAGCGCTTCCGCCACCTTCGGCGACCTTGCCGACCGCGCGCACGGACCCTGCGCGCGCCGCCCAGCCAACCACCCGCCAGGGCCGCCCCCGCGAAACGCAGGCCCCGTTGGCGCGCCAGGCCGCCCCGATCCAGACCCAAGCGGCCAACGATCCTGTGCCGGCACCGGCGCCGAGTGGGGCACCGGCCGCACGCACGGCCCAGCCGGTGATGGGCCGCAACAATCAAGCCGTCGCAGCCCCGCCGACTCCTGTCGCACCGCGCAATGCCGCCGGATCGCCCGAAGTCGCGGCCTTGCCAGTCGAACAGCAGGCGACGGCCCGACCGACGCTGACGCAAGGCCAGGCGCTGCGTACCAATCTGTGGGTACAAGCCGGGGCGTTCGGAAACTACGAAAACGCCTATCGTCTGTCGGTGCGTCTGTCGCGCTACGGGTCGGCGCGGGTCTTGCCCGCGACGGTCAACGGCGCGCAAGTCTATCGCGTGCGCGTGGGGCCACTTGCCGATGTCGGCGAAGCGGATAAGGTCCTCGATCAGATGGCCGTCGATGTGCCCGAAGCGCGCATCGTCGTCGATTGACGGAGCAAAAAATGATTCGCCTCCTCGTTGTTGCGGCCAGCCTCGCTTTTGTCTCGAGTGCGGCACTGGCCCAAAATCCGGCCCAGCAGCGCCAGAACGCGCGCCCGGCAGCACCGGCGGCACAGCCGCGTGCGCCCGTCAATCCAGACGCGATGCCCGAGATCACGGCCAAACAGGCGATCGCGATCGACTACCAGACCGGCTTCGTGATGTTCGAGCGCAATGCCGACGAGCGCATGCCGCCCTCGTCGATGAGCAAGATCATGACGGCTTACATGGTCTTCGAAGCGCTCAAAAACAAACAGCTCGCCCTCGACGACATGCTGCCCGTCTCCGAGCGCGCCTGGCGCATGCAGGGCTCGAAAATGTTCGTGCCGCTCAACGGGCGCGTCAAGGTCGAGGACCTGATCAAGGGGATGATCGTCCAGTCCGGCAACGATGCCTGCATCGTGCTGGCCGAAGCGCTCGCGGGCAGTGAAGAAGCGTTTGCCGAACGCATGAATGTGGTCGGCAAGAAGATGGGCCTCGCCAACACGAATTTCCGCAACGCGACGGGCTGGCCCGATCCCGACCACTACACGACCGCGCGCGACCTCGCCGCGCTGGCGCGCCGCGTCATCGACGACCATCCGGAATATTACGGCTACTACAAACAGCTCAATTTCACCTTCGGCCGCGACGAACGCACGGGCCGCGAGATCACGCAAGGCAACCGCAATCCGCTGCTCTACCGCAATATGGGAGCGGACGGCATCAAGACCGGCCATACGGAGTCGGCCGGCTACGGGCTCACCGCCTCGGCCACCCGCGACGGGAGGCGCGTGATCGCGGTGTTCAACGGCTGGGCGTCGATGCGGCTGCGCGCCGAAGAGTCCGAACGCATGATCGATTGGGCCTTCCGCGAGTTCCAGACCTACCGCGTGTTTTCGGCCGGGCAGGAAATCGACCGCGCAGACATCTGGCTCGGCCTCAAATCGAGCGTGCCACTGCTGGCTGGCCAAGATGTCGCGATTACCATGCCGCGGCGCTTGCGCAACCAGCTGCAGGCCAAAATCAGCTACGATTCGCCTGTGCCGGCGCCGGTTCTGCCGGGCCAGCAATTGGGCCGAATTACTTTGAGCGCACCCGGTGTGCCGACCGTCGAAGTGCCGCTGGTGGCCCAGGAAGGGGTGGATCGTTTGGGTTATTCAGGGCGCTTGGGGGCGGCCGTAAATTACCTCATCTTCGGTGCGAAGAAATGACTCTAAGGCCTTCCGATAAAGGAAGGTTTGTTACATTCGAAGGCGGGGAAGGGGTCGGCAAATCGACCCAGATTCGCCGCCTTGCCGCCGCCCTTGCGGCAGCCGGCATAAATGTTTTGGTCACCCGCGAACCAGGGGCGGCGCCGGGGCTGTTGGCGCAAGCAAACATGATCCGCCAATTGCTGGTCGAGGGCGAGCCTGGCACTTGGCAGCCCGAAAGCGAAGCGCTGCTCAACTACGCGCAGCGCTTGGAGCATGTGCGCCGCGTGATCGTCCCGGCCCTCGAAACCGGCCGATGGGTTCTGTGCGACCGTTTTGCTGACTCGACAATGGCCTACCAGGGCTATGGGCATCGGCTAGGGCCGGGCTTCGTGCGCAAGCTGCACAACCTCGTCCTAGGCCGCCTGAAGCCGGACCTCACTCTGATGTTCGATCTGCCGGTCGAAATCGGCCTCAAGCGCGCACTCGCGCGCGCCGGGGCCGAGACGCGCTACGAGCGCATGGACATCGCCTTCCACAAACGGCTGCGACAAGGGTTTCGGGCGATCGCAGCGGCCGAACCCAAGCGTTGCGCGCGCGTCAAAGCCGACGGCAGCGAAGATCAGGTCGCCGCGCGCATTGCCATGCTGGTCGGCAAGCGATTTGGGGTTAAGCTCGCGCCGTGAACGCCGACGATCCATCCTTGTCGCCCGATCCACGGGCCAATCCCGATTTGCGCGGCCATGAAGCGGCCGAAGCGATGCTGCTGTCGGCGTGGAATTCGGGCCGCCTGCCGCATGCCTGGCTGATTGCGGGCCCGCGCGGCGTGGGCAAAGCCACGCTCGCCTTCCGGTTCGCGCGTTTTGCGCTGGCGCAGGGTGTGCCCGAAAACGGCGGGCTGTTCGGCGGCCCGCCTGCCAAGCCCACGTCGCTCGCACTCGCCGCCGACCATCCGGTTTTCCGGCGCGTGGCCGCCGAAGGCCATGCCGACATGATGACGCTGACCTCGGGCATGCCGCAGCCCGAGCGGCAGAACAAACCGTCCGAAGACATCACGGTCTATTGGGTGCGGCGCGCAGTCGATCTCCTGCATCGCACGGCGGCCGAGGGCGGTTGGCGCGTCGTCGTCGTCGATACGGCAGAAGACATGAACCTTCCGGCCGCCAATGCGCTCCTCAAAGCACTCGAAGAACCGTCGCCCAATTGCCTGCTGATTTTGGTGTCGAACGCGCCGGGCCGCCTGCTGCCGACGATCCGCTCGCGCTGCCGGGCGCTGTTCCTGCAGCCCTTGGCGTCCGACGAAGTCGATCGGCTCCTGCGGCTTTATCGCCCTGGCTTGGCAGCCGACGAACGGTCGTTGCTGATGGGCCTGTGCGAAGGCTCGATCGGCCGCGCGATCGAGCTTGCCGATCGCGGCGGAGCGGCCCTCTACCAGAAACTTCTCGATCTTTTGGCCGGCCTGCCGCAGCTCGATTACGGCGCCGTGCAAAGTTTTGCCGACGGGCTCGGCCGCAAGGGCGAGGAGGCGCAGACGGGATTGCGCACGGCCCTCGATCTCATGGGCGGCATCGTACATCGGCTCGCGCGCATTGCGGCCGGCGACGGGCGCAGCCTTGCGGCCGAAGCGCAGCTTGCCGCACGCTGCGCGCGCCGTGGGCCGCTGCCTTGGGTCGAAGCATGGGACCGGCTCGGGCGGCTCGGAAGTGCGGGCGAGGGGCTCAATCTCGACCGCAAGGCCGTGCTGATTTCGGCCTTCACGGCCTTCCAAACCGCGGCGCAAGCCTAGTGCGGGAACAAACCTCTGGGCCCGCGCGTTCTTTCGGCAAGACCGACATGCGCCCAAATTTCCGACTTTTGCCGACAGCGGCGATTTATCTGGCGATCGCCGGGCTTGCGTATGCGCAAGAGCCGCCGGATCCAAAAGCCGGCACGTTGTCGGTCGTGGTCGAGAACGACAAATTCGGTTCGTTCAACCAAAGCAAGCAAACCGACCGCAACTTCACCAACGGCATTCGCCTCAACTGGATATCCGAGCCGCGCGCGACGCCGCGTTGGGGCCGCGAATTGGCGGCATGGGTGCCGATGTTTCCGGACGGCGGGACGACGCGCGTTGGCTACGCGTTCGGGCAGAACATGTATACGCCCGAAAACATCGTCGCGCGCGATTTGCAGCTGCGCGACCGGCCTTATTCGGGCTGGACTTATCTCGGTGCCGCAATCACGAGCGACCGCGACGACGAGGGCCAAGGCCGGCTCGACACGCTGGAGCTCAATATCGGCATTGTCGGCCCGCAAAGCTACGCGGGCGAGACGCAGCGCGAATACCATCGCCTGATCGGCGCGCAGGTGCCGCAGGGCTGGAAGAATCAGCTGCGCAACGAGCCCGGTGCGGTGCTGTTCTACGAGCGCAAATGGCGCAATATCGGCCGCTCCGATCTGCTGCCCGGCATCGAGGGCGATTTCTCGCCGCATATCGGCGCTTCGCTCGGCAACGTGTTCACTTATGCCGGTACGGGCCTCACTCTGCGCATTGGCCATAATCTTTCAACCGACTATGGCGCGCCGCGCATCCGCCCGGGCCTTGCGGGCTCGATGCATTTCGACACGCCGCGCGAACGGCCTTTTGCGTTCTACGGCTTCATCGGCATCGAGGGGCGCGCCGTCGCCCGCGACATCACGCTCGACGGCAACAGTTTCGCACGCAGCCATTCGGTCGACCGGCGGCCGCTGGTGGGCGACGTGCAGTTCGGCTTTGCGGCGATCTACGCGCCGGTGCGCGCAACCTTCACGTATGTTGTGCGCACGCGCGAATTCGAAACCCAACGCAACGCCGACAGGTTCGGGGCCGTTTCGCTGTCGGTGAAATTCTAGAACAGCGCGAAGACATGGCCGTAGGCGATCATGGGGGCGATCGCCGCATGCACGATCTTGTGCGCGGCGTTCGCACCGACGATGCCGTCGGCGACCGCGCGCGTTTCGATGTCGGCCAGCGTGCGCTGCCCGTCGATCAGCGCCAGAATGCGGCCCATTTCGGCGGGCGTGAAAAACCGATGGCCCTCGCGTGCAAATGCCAAGGCATTGCCCTCGGCGGTCGGTCCGACAAAGCTCGGATGGCGTACCGGGATCGTCGCGGTCCAGTCGGCCGTGTCGATATCGAAGCGGATGCGCGCCACATAGTCGGGGCGGGCCGCTACGAAGCTGTGCGTTCCCTGGCTTTGCGTGAGCAGGTCGCACACATGCGCCTCAGTGCGCGCATCGAGCGTTTCAGCGAGGCGCTGGATCGGATGGTCGGCGGCAAAGCGCGCGGCGAGACTGTAGCGAAAGCCTTCTTGCCAAGCCATGAAGGCAAGCCCGTTGTTTTCGCAAAACGCATAGATCTCGGGCACGCTGTAGGCGCGATCCACGGGATTGAGAAAACTGTCGACGATGCCGGCGTCGAATTTCATGTCTTTGGTCGAGTTGATGTAGGTATTGGCCGTGTGGTGGGTGGGGAGGGCGCCGATCACGGCTTTAACCATCTCGACCGATTGCGGCGACTGATCGAGGCCCAACAGGCGAAACGCTTCCTGCAGCATGTAAACGCCAACGCGCAGGCCCTTGCCGTACACCATCAGATCGAGCACGCCTTCGGGCCGCAGGCAGCCCGCAAGGGCGCGCAAGCCTGCATCGGGATCGCCCATATGGTGCAATACGCCGGTCGAGACGATGAGGTCGAAATCGCGACCGAGTTCGGCGACGTCGAGAATGTTTTTCTCGAGCAGTACCAGATTGTCGAGACCGTGCTTGCGCACGAGAAACGCCTGCCGCTCGAGGCTTTCGGCCGAAAGATCGATGCCGACGAAGCGGCAGTCGCGATTGTGGTAGGCGAAATACGCAGCCTGCACGGTGCCGCAGCCGGCAATCAGAATGTCGAGCGGTTGGCGCTTGCGCCGATGTGGCCAGTATTTCGGCCACAGCCCCGAAGGTTCGCCCCGGATGCGCGCACCGCTCGCCACGAATTGTTCGAGATCTTCGACCGGCTGCGGATAGACCCAGTTTTTGTACTGGGCGGCAATCTTGGCCGAAGCCGGTTCGCTGGGCGACATTAGGGGTTCCCGAGGCTGCGCGATGAAAGCAACGATTCGCGCCGCCAGCGTAGCGGAGGGCGCCAAAAGCAGAAAGGGCAGCGCTGGATCCAGCGCCGCCCTTTTGCGAATAAATGGCTCCCTGGGTTAGATTCGAACTAACGACCAGCCGATTAACAGTCGGCTGCTCTACCGCTGAGCTACCAGGGAACGGATGACGCCTGCATATAACAAAACGCCCGGCCAGCGCCATAGCAAAAATCGCAGAAGGTGCGGGCTAGCCCCCCCATACGATTGGAGGCCGGGGGCGGAATCGAACCGCCGTATAGGGGATTTGCAGTCCCCTGCATTACCACTTTGCTACCCGGCCCCGGGTCGCGGACAGGACGTATAGTCAGGACCGCCGCAAGGGTCAACAGGCGGGCGTTGCCGCAGTGCAACAGCACATGGATACGGATGTCCCTGCGCGGGTCGGTACAATTGTCACGTCGTCGTTAAGGACTTATAAGATATAGTCTTGCGAATCGTTCTGTCGGATTCGCCGACAAGTGCGCTCGTTTTTGCAGGTGCCCAAAAGCATGGATTTCGCTGCCGCCCGCTTGAATATGGTCGAAAGCCAGCTGCGCACCAACCGCGTCGTCGATACGCGGCTGGTCGAGGCGATGGCTGCGGTTCCGCGCGAGGCGTTTCTGCCGTCCCAACTGCGCGCGATCGCGTATGTGGACGAAGACATTGCGCTCGGCAATGGGCGCTACCTGATGGAGCCGATGGTATTCGCACGGCTCGTGCAAAGCGCCCAAATGGCGCAAGGTGCGCGGGTTTTGCTGGTCGGCAGCGGTTGCGGCTACGGCGCTGCGGTTTTGGCGCATATGGGCATGCATGTGACAGCGCTTGAATCCGACGCCGGACTTGCCGCTGCAGCGCGTGCGGCATGTGCAGCGAACGACGCTGCTTCGGTTACGACGGTCGAAGGGCCTTTGGAATCCGGGTGGCCTGCCGCCGTCCCCTACGATGCGGTTCTTTTCGAAGGCGGGATCGGCGATTTGCCGCCGGCCTACGCCGCCCAAGTCGGCGAAGGCGGGCGCCTGCTCGCCGTCGTAGCGCCGCCCGAACGCCAGGGCAAAGCCACGTTGTGGCAGAAATTCTCCAGCAGCTTGACCGCGCGAGTCTTGTTCGATGCCGCAACGCCGCTGTTGCCGGGCATGGCCCGCGAGCCGGGGTTTGTGTTTTGATCGCAGCCGCCAATATTCCGGCCGCTCATGTCGAAGCGCCGCCGCTGCAGATCGAGCCCGAAACCTTGGCCGCATGGCGTGCGGAAGCGGTCGTGCATACGCTGATCGATGTGCGCGAACCCTGGGAGACCGAGCTTTGCCGCATCGACGGCAGCCTCGATTTGCCAATGGGCGAGATCCAAGAATCGCTCGACCGCGTCCCGAACGACCGTCCCGTCGTCGTGCTGTGCCATCACGGCATGCGCTCGATGCAAGTCGTCGGCTGGTTGCGCGGGCAGGGCTGGGACAAGGCGACCAATCTGCGCGGCGGCATCGAGCTGTGGGCATCGCGCATCGATCCCGGCATGCGCCGCTACTGAGTTTCGTTTGAGGAGCAATTTGACGATGAACAAGATATTATATGCTTCTGCCGCTGCGACGGTGGCACTTGCGATCGGGTTCGGCACCTTCACCGGCGCCCATGCCCAGACGCTCGAAGAGGCGCTGTCGAACGCTTATCGCTCCAATCCCGAAATTCTCGCCCAGCGCGCCGGCCTGCGCGCCGTCGACGAACAGTTGCCGCGTGCCTTGTCGCAATGGCGCCCGACGGTGACTGCCAGCGGCAACGCCGGGCCTGCGCGCGACAGCAACGCGACCACGGCCACCGTTTTCGGCGCCAACGGCGCTTCGGATCGCACCACGACATTCACCGAACGGCGCCGCACGCAAGCGCTCGCCTCACTGCAGGCGACCCAACCGCTCTATCGCGGCGGCCGTTCGACGGCCGAACTCAACCGTGCCGAAGCCAACGTCCAGGCCGGCCGCGCCCAGTTGAGCGCCATCGAACAGCGCGTCCTGCTCGATTCCGCAACCGCCTACATCAATCTTGCGCGCGAACTGGCCGTACTCGAACTCAACACCAACAACGTGCAGGTTCTGCAGCGCCAGCTCGAAGCCGCGCGTGATCGTTTCCAAGTCGGCGAAATCACGCGCACCGACGTGAGCCAGGCCGAAGCGCGTCTGGCGCAGGCGCAGGCGACGCGCACCGGCTCCGAAGGCAACGTCGCGACCGCGCGGGCCGCCTATCTGCGCGTGATCGGCAGCGAAGCCGGCCGCGTCGCCGTGCCGCCCTTGCCGAGTTCGCTGCTCCCGGGATCGGAAGAGGAAGCCCGCCAACTCGCCATGGCCACCAACCCGACCCTGGTGCAGGCGCGCTTCACGCACGAATCTTCGAAGCACGACGTGGCACTGGTCGAAGGCGAAAAACTGCCGACCGTGGCGTTGCAAGCCGATGCGATCCGCTCGGTGGAGCCGGCAGGTTCGCGCGGTTTCCGGCGCGACACGGTGGACGTTCTGCTTACGGTGACAGTGCCGATTTATCAGGCTGGCCAGCCCGATGCGCGCGCGCGCGAAGCCAAGCAGGTCGAGGGCCAGCGCCGCACGCAGGTCGATGTTTCGACGCGCCAGGTTTCCGACGACGCAACGCGGGCCTGGCAGCAATTCAAGACGGCGGGGGCCCAGATCCTGTCGTTCCAGGAGCAGATCCGGTCGAACGAAATTGCGCTTGAAGGCGTCACGCAGGAAGCGCGCGTGGGTTCGCGCACTGTGCTCGACGTGCTAAACGCCGAGCAGGAACTGCTCACAAGCCGCGTGAGCCTTGTCCAGTCGCAGCGCGACCAAGTCCTGGCGGCGTTCCAGCTGCTGAGTGCGACCGGGCGCTTGTCGGCCAGAGAACTGGCGCTGCCGGTCGAAATCTACGATCCGTCGATCTACACGGAAGCGGCCCGGTCGCGGTGGATCGGTACCGACATACCGGGCGAAGAAACCAAGAAGTAGCCCCCGGTTTGTTCTCCGGGGTCTGATGGATATCTCTGGCGCCTAAAGGTTTTGTCGCCTAAAGTTAATGTTAGGAATGGCTAAAGCACGACGATGACGGATCCAAAGAACCAACAAGAACCGTCGATGGAGGAAATCCTCGCCTCCATCCGCCGAATTATTTCGGAGGATGGCGACGCAGGAAAAGCGCCTCCGGCTGCCCCGCCGCCTGCGGCTGAAGCCCCACCACCCCCGCCGCCGCCACCCCCCCCTCCGCCACCGCCCCCTCCGCCGCCCCCTCCGCCGCCGCCTCCAATGATGGAGCCCGAGCCGGAGCCGATGATGGAAGAGATGGAGGCTGCGCCGCCGCCACCCCCTCCGCCGCCGCCCCCTCCGCCGCCGCGTCCGCGGGCCCCGATGCCGGAGCCTGAGCAAGACGACGTGATGGAGCTTACGAACGTCGTCGATAAACCTCCGCCGGTCATGGCGGAGGAGCCGCGTCGGCTTATGTCCGATGGCACGGCGCGCCAAGCCTCCGACGCGCTTCAGGGATTGCAGGCGCGCGTGCCGCGCAATCTGCTGCTCGGCAATTCCGATCTGACGATCGAGGATCTGGTCCGGGCCGAACTGCGCCCGATCCTCAAAGCGTGGCTCGACCAGTATCTGCCCGATCTCGTCGAGCGCATGGTCCAACGCGAAATTCGCCGCATTACGCGCGAATCGCAGGACTATTGAGCTTCGGCGCCGCAGCACTTAAGACAGCTTCATGACCGAACCAGCCAAGCTCGAGGGCGCCGAGAGCGGCCTCGCAAAAACCTATGCGCCCGCCGCGATCGAAGCCAAGCACTACGCCGCTTGGGAAAAGGCCGGCAGCTTCGCCTGCAATCCCGCCTCGGATCGCACGCCCTACACGATCATGATGCCGCCGCCCAACGTGACGGGCTCGCTGCATATGGGGCACGCGCTGACCTTCACTTTGCAGGATGCGCTGATCCGCTTCTGGCGCATGCGCGGACGCGACGTGCTGTGGCAGCCGGGCACAGACCATGCCGGCATTGCGACGCAGATGGTCGTCGAACGCCGTTTGGCCGAGCGCGGCATCGCACTCGACCGCGGCGGCGTGCCGGAGGGCAACAAAGTTCTGATCGGGCGCGCCGAGTTCCTCGACGAAGCCTGGAAATGGAAGGCCGAGTCCGGCGGCACCATCACGCGCCAGCTGCGCCGCTTAGGGGCTTCGCCCGATTGGGCGCGCGAACGCTTCACGATGGACGAGGGCCTGTCGCAGGCCGTGCGCAAAGTCTTCGTCGATCTGCACAAGCAGGGTCTCATCTACCGCGACAAGCGGCTTGTGAACTGGGACCCGAAGCTGCACACGGCGATCTCCGATCTCGAGGTCGAACAGCGCGAGATCAAGGGCCATCTCTGGCATCTCAAATATCCGATCGCCGGCGAAGAGGGGCGCTTCATCGTGGTCGCAACCACGCGTCCCGAGACGATGCTAGGCGACACCGGCATTGCCGTTCATCCGGACGATCCGCGTTTCAAAGATCTGCAGGGCAAGCAGGCCGTGCTGCCGCTCGTCGGCCGCTTGCTGCCGATCGTCGCCGACGAGTATTCGGATCCCGAAAAAGGGACGGGCGCCGTCAAGATGACGCCCGCGCACGATTTCAACGATTTCGACGTCGCCAAGCGCCACGGCCTTGCCTTCATCAACGTGCTCGACAAGGACGCGCGCATCTTGGGCGACGTGCCCGACGCCTATCGCGGGCTCGACCGCTATGCCGCGCGCAAGGCCATCGTGGCCGATCTCGAAGCGCTGGGCCTGGTCGAGAAGATCGAACCGCATACGCACACCGTGCCGCACGGCGACCGCTCGGGGGTGGCCCTTGAGCCGTGGCTGACCGACCAATGGTTCTGCGATGCGGCCACGCTGGCCAAACCGGCCATCGAAGCGGTCGAGCAGGGGCATACGCGCTTCGTGCCCAAGCATTGGGAGAACACCTATTACGAATGGATGCGCAACATCCAGCCCTGGTGCGTGAGCCGCCAGCTCTGGTGGGGCCATCGCATTCCGGCCTGGTACGCGCCCGACGGCAGCGTGTTCGTCGAAGCCGACGAAACGGCAGCACAGGCCGCCGCACGCGCGAAATTCGGGCGCGACATCGAACTCAAACAAGACAGCGACGTGCTCGACACGTGGTTCTCGTCCGCACTGTGGCCGTTCTCCACACTCGGCTGGCCCGAAGAAACGCCGGAGCTCAAGCGCTACTATCCGGGCGACGTGCTCGTCACGGGCTTCGACATCATCTTCTTCTGGGTCGCCCGCATGATGATGATGGGCATCCATTTCGGCAATCCGGGCAAAAAACTCGCCGAGCGCGTGCCGTTCAAGCACGTGTATATCCACGCGCTGGTGCGCGACGAGCGCGGCCAAAAAATGTCGAAATCGAAGGGCAACATCATCGACCCGCTCGATCTCATCGACAAATACGGCACCGACGCGCTGCGTTTCACATTGTGCGCGCTCGCAGCGCAAGGGCGCGACATCAAGCTCGCACCCGCGCGCGTCGAAGGCTATCGCAACTTCATCACCAAGCTGTGGAACGCCGCGCGCTATGCCGGCATGAACGGCGTGGCACCCGATCCGACATTCGATCCGGCGTCGGCCACGCTAACCGTCGATCGCTGGCTCTTGGGCGAACTGGGCAAGACGGCAGCTTCCGTAACGGCCGCCCTCGAAGCCTATCGCTTCAACGAAGCGGCCGATGCGCTCTATCGCTTCGTATGGGGCACGTTCTGCGACTGGTATCTCGAATTCAGCAAGCCCTTGCTGCAGAGCGGCAGCGCTGCCGACCAGGCCGAAGTGCGCGGCACCACCAGCTTCGTGATCGGCCAATGCCTGAAGCTCCTGCATCCGCTTGCCCCGTACGTGACCGAAGAGCTTTGGGAGACGATGGGCTATCGCGCGGCAGGGCCGCAATTGATGGTCGAGAGTTGGCCCGATCTCAAGCCCATGCCGGGCGATGCGGCCGCGCAAGAAGAGATGAACTGGGTCGTCGAAACGATCTCGGCGATCCGCACGCTGCGCGCCGAAATGAACGTGCCGCCCGCCGCCCGCTTGGCCTTGCATGTGCGCGACGCGAATGCGACGGCGCAGATGCGCATCGAGCGCCATGGCGGGCTCATCCGCACGCTCGCGCGCATCGAGGCGATCGGCCCGGAGGCCGGCGGACCGACCAAGGGTGGCGCACCCATCGTGGTGCCGGATGCAACCTTCGTGCTGCCGCTTGCCGGCATCGTCGATACGGCGGCTGAAACCAAGCGGCTCGAAAAGGAACTCGCCCGCCTCGACGGCGAGATCGCCAAGATCGACAAGAAATTCGCGAATGCGGATTTCGTCGCCAAAGCCGATCCGGAAGTCATCGCCGAAAACAAAGAGCGCAAGGCGGACGCACAATCCGCAATCGCGCGCCTGCGCGCGTCGCTGGATCTGATCCGTTCGATTTGAGCCTTACGCGGTCGGCGGATCGATCAGCGAGACGTGGGCGGCGACCACGCGCCAGCCCTCGGGGAAGCGCACCCAGCTTTGCTGCTGGCGACCGAGCTTGCTGCTGCCCGTGCGCCGGAACAAGGTCGAGGCCACGGCGAAGTCGCGCCCGTAGGTCGTGATGACGGTGTTCTCGAGCGTGCGCTGCAGACCCTGCGGCGAGCGTGCCGCGCGGAACGCCTTGATCGCCTCGTAGCCGAACAGGTTTTCGGCAATGCCGAGGCGCACGGTCGTCGGCTTCTGTGCGAACAATTCGTCGAGCGTTTCGACATCGTTGGTGGTGAGCGCCACTTCATAGCGTTCGAACGCCGCCTTCACCTCGGCGAGCACGTCGGGCAGATCGATCTCGGGCATTGGGGTCTTTCCGAAAAGGGAGCTAAAGGGCGACCGGCGCGCGCGCGACACCGGCCGTTTCGAGGAAGTGGGCGGCACGCAAAGCAAGATCTTCGCGCCACGGGGCCGCGATAATCTGCACGGCGACGGGCAGGGGGCCGAGCCCATGAAAGGGAACTGCAACGACCGGCAAGCCCACGAACGAAATCGGCTGCGTATAGACGCCGATATTGGGCCGCAGCAGCATTTCTTGGCCGTTGAGCGTGAAGGTCTGCTGGCCGATCGCCGGGGCCGCGCACGGCGTCGCAGGGGCCAGCAGCAGATCGAATTTTTCGAACAGCTTGGCGACTTCGCCTTGGAACCAGCTGCGCACACGTTGGGCCTGCATGTACCAGGCGCCGGGCAGAAGATTGCCCGCAATCAAACGGTCGCGCGTGGCCGGATCGAAATCGGCCGCACGCTTGCGCAGACGCTCGAGATGCAGCTGGCCGCCTTCGACATTGGTGATAACGAACGCGGCCGCGCGCGCGCGATGCACTTGCGGCATTTCGACCGTTTCTTTGGTGCCCATCGCCTCGGCGCAGCGCCGCACGGCCTCGTACACGATCGCTTCGCCGCCGGCCCCGAAATAGCCGCCGAGCGACGCCACACGCAAACCGCCAATGCCGCTTTCAAGCGTGGGCAAAGTCGGCTCGGGCGCACGCTGCGCGCAGGCGCGGTCATTGGCATCGGGGCCTTGCATGGCGTCGTAGGCCAAAGCCAAGTCGCCCGCCGAGCGTGCGAGCGGACCTAGATGGTCGAAGGCGCCGACAAACGGAAACGAGCCGTGGCGCGTGAGGCGTCCGAAGGTGGGCTTGAGCCCGAACAGGCCGCAGAAGGAGGCCGGCACGCGGATCGAGCCGTTGGTATCGGAGCCGAGCGCGATCGTCGCCATCCCGCCTGCAACCGCTCCGCCCGAACCGCCGGACGAACCGCCGGTCATGCGCGAAGGGTCGTGCGGATTGCGCGACGCGCCGTCATGCACATTTTCGCCCGTGAAGTCGTAGGCGTATTCGCCCATATTGAGGGCACCCAGCAGCACCGCATCGGCCGCATCCATGCGTGCCACAAGGGCGCCGTCGGCCATGGCCGGGGCCAAGTCGCGATTGATTTTGGACCCGGCGCGCGTCGGCAACCCCGCAACGTCGAACAGGTTCTTGACCGCAAACGGCACACCCGCGAGTGCGCCAAGCTTTTCGCCGCGCATGCGCCGCGCATCGATGTCGCGTGCCTTGGCGAGCGCGCGTGCGGCCGTCACATCCGTATAGGCGTTGAGCGTGGGATTGGATGCTGCAATGCGCGCCAGATGCGTTTCGGCAACCGCGACGGCACTCAAAGCACCGGACTGAACTTGGCGCGCGATCTCGCGCGCCGGCATCTCGATCGGGGTCATGGCCGGAAGACCGGGGCCGCTTCGACCGTGTCGGGCAGTTCGAACGACATGACGAGTTCGGCGATCGCCGCCGTGCGCTCGAAATTCGCGACCACGCCGGGCCGGTATTCGGCATCCAATGTCAGGCCCAGTGCGGCGGCCGCATGGTCCACATATTTCTCGACGGCGTCCTTGTCCAAAACCAAACTCCCGTAAGCCTTTGAAGAAAGCGGAAACATGCACATCGGATGCCAAGCGCCCGCCGGTTGCCAGCGTGCCCGGAATCCTCCATAAACAGCGCACTTTGCGACAGGAAAACCCGATGCGTTCCTACTACATCACGACCCCCATCTATTATGTCAACGACGTGCCGCATATCGGGCACGCCTACACGACGCTTGCCTGCGACGTGCTGGCGCGTTTCATGCGCCTGGATGGGGCCAAGGTGTTTTTCCTGACCGGGACGGACGAGCACGGGCAGAAGGTCGAAAAATCCGCATTGGCCGCGGGCATGACGCCGCAGCAATTCACGGACAAGGTCTCGGCGAATTTCCGCGCCCTTGGCCCGGCCCTCGATTTTTCGAACGACGATTTCATCCGCACGACAGAGCCGCGCCATGTGGCCGCAAGCCAGGCGATCTGGCAGGCCATGGCGGCGCGCAAGACGCCGCTTGGCAAAGACAACATCTATCTCGACGCCTATCGCGGCTGGTATGCGGTGCGCGACGAAGCCTATTACGACGAAAGCGAGCTCACCACGGGGCCGGACGGCAAGAAGCGCGCACCGTCGGGGGCGGAAGTGGAGTGGGTTGAAGAGCCGTCCTATTTCTTCCGCCTGTCCGACTGGACGCAATGGCTGCTCGATTTCTACCGCGACAATCCGGCCGCCGTGGGGCCGCAAACACGCCTCAACGAGGTGCGCAGTTTCGTGAGCCAAGGGCTGCACGATCTGTCGATCTCGCGCACCACGTTCGGCTGGGGCATCAAGGTGCCGGGCGACGACAAGCACGTGATGTATGTGTGGCTCGATGCGCTCACGAACTACATCACGGCGGCAGGCTATCCCGACGTGGATGGCGAAAAATTCAAGACGTTCTGGCCCGCCGACCTGCACATGGTCGGCAAAGATATCGTGCGCTTCCACACGGTCTATTGGCCCGCGTTTCTGGCGGCCGCCGGTCTGCCCACGCCCAAGCGCGTGTTTGCGCATGGTTGGTGGACGATCGAAGGCCAGAAAATGTCGAAATCTCTCGGCAACGCGGTCGAGCCCTTGAAACTCGTCGAGCAATACGGCCTCGATCAGGTCCGCTATTTCCTGATGCGCGAAGTGCCGTTTGGCCAGGACGGCGATTTCAGCCGGGCCGCGATGATCCGGCGCACGAATACCGACCTTGCCAACGATCTCGGCAATCTGAGCCAGCGCGTGCTGTCTTTCATCGCCAAGAATGCCGGTGCGGCCGTGCCCACACCGGGCGACTATGCGGATGCCGACCGTACGATGCTGGCGGCAACCGCAGGGCTGCTGGAGACGACGCGCAACGAGCTTGAGCAGCAGAATTTCCACAAAGCGCTCGAAGCGATTTTCGCGACCATTGCGGACGCCAACCGCTATGTCGATGGCCAAGCGCCGTGGAGCCTGCGCAAGACCGATCCGGCGCGCATGGCGACCGTACTTTACGTACTCGTCGAAACGCTGCGGCGTGCAGGTCTCGTGCTGCAGCCTTTCATGCCGGCGACGATGGCAAAACTGCTCGACCAGTTGGCGATCCCGGCGGATGCGCGCAGCTTCGCAGCCTGGGACAAAAGCCTTGTGCCGGGTACTGCCTTGCCGGCGCCGAGCGGCTTGTTCCCGCGTTACGTCGAAGAGCTCAAGGTCTAAGCCCGATGCTCGTCGACAGCCATTGCCATCTCGACTATCCGGACCTGCAGAAGGATTTTTCGGGCGTGATGGCGCGCGCCAAATCGGCGGGCGTGGAAACGATGCTCGCGATCGGCACCAAGCTGCGCGATTTCGACGGCGTGCGCGCGATCGCCGAAGCCAACGACAATGTGTTCTGCACGGTCGGCATCCATCCGCACGAGGCGGCCAACGAGCAGACGGCCGCCGCAGCCTTGGTGGCACTGGCCGACCATCCCAAGATCGTCGGGATCGGCGAAACCGGGCTCGATTATTTCTACGAAAAGAGCCCGCGCGAAGCGCAGGCCGAGAATTTCCGCGCCCATATGCGCGCGGCCCATGCGAGCGGTCTGCCGCTTGTGGTGCATACGCGCGACGCCGACGCCGACACGGCCGATTTGCTCGATTGGGCGCACCGCGAATTGCCGGGCACAATCGGCGTGCTGCATTGCTTCACCTCGTCGCTTGAGCTTGCGCAGAAGGCGATCGGGCTCGGCTACTACATCTCGATCTCCGGCATCGTGACCTTCAAAAACGCCGAAGATCTGCGCGCAACGGTGCGCGCGTTGCCGCTCGAGCGGTTGCTGGTCGAAACGGACTCGCCGTATTTGGCACCGGTCCCTAAGCGCGGCAAACCGTGCGAGCCGAGCTACGTGCTGCACACGGCCACGTATGTGGCCGAGCTCAAGGGTGTGGGCCTGCCGGAACTTGCCAAGGCCACCAGCGACAATTTCTACCGGCTGTTTTCGCGCGCCAAGCGCCCGGCGGCATGAAACTAAAGGTCACCGTACTGGGCAGCGGTGCCTCGGGCGGCGTGCCGGTCGTCGGCTGCGACTGTGCGGTCTGCCGCTCGGACGATCCCGCCAACAAGCGGCTGCGCGTCTCGATCGTCGTCGAGACCGCGACGACGCGCATCCTCGTCGATGCGAGTCCCGATCTGCGCCAGCAATTGCTGCGCCTGGGTGGGCCGCCGAAATTCGATGCCGTGATTTTCACCCATGCGCATGCCGACCACATGCACGGCATCGACGAGCTGCGCGGCGTGAACCATGCGATCAAAGCCCCGCTGCCGTGCTACGGCGACGCGGCCACCTTGGCGGATGCCAAGCGCCGTTTCGGCTATGCGTTCGGCACGATGGCGGACTTGCCCGACGGGCGACACTTCGTCGTACCGGTTTTGGCGCCGATCGAGGTCAGGCCGGGCGAGGGGTTCCGGATCGGGGATATCGACGTGCTGCCGTTCGAGCAGCTGCACGGCGGCGAACGCGACCCGACCCTGGGCTTGCGCTTTGGCGCCTTTGCGTATTCGACGGACGTCAAAACGCTGCCCGAGGCCGCATTCGAGAGCCTGGCCGGGGTCGAGGTCTGGCTGGTCGATTGCCTGCAGGAAATGCCGAACTGGGCCCATAGCCATCTGGCCCAGACGCTCGAATGGATCACGCGTGTGGCGCCCAAGCGGGCGATCCTCACGCATATGAGCCATCGTGTGGACTATCCGACATGGCGCCGCGAATTGCCGCCAGGTGTCGAACCCGCGTTTGATGGGATGGTGCTGGAGATCGCGGGTTAGACCTCGAATGTTGGTGAGATAAGCCAGATAAACATCTGTTCTAACGATATATAGTTTATTTTTGATAATATACATTATGACATTATTGGATGTCGCGATTTGACCGCGTGCGGCAACCCGTCAACGACTCGCCCCCGATGTTACGATCCGGTCTGACGACTCGTCTTCCGCCACCAAAGGCACGGCATGGCAAGCGCGTTCGACTATGCGTGGTTCTGGCTGCTCGCAAATGCGGGCGAAGTGCGCGACCTGCTGATCGCGCTCGCGGCGGCCTGTGTCGGCCCGTATTTGGCGTACCGAGCCTATGTGGCGCGCCGCCTAGTCGCAGCGAGGCAGCGCACGGCCGAGGCGACCGAGCTTGGCAAGTCGGCCGAAATCATGGCGGCGGCCTTTGCCGGGCTCGGCGGGTCGGAGATCCACACGCGCGTTGGGGCGATCTACACACTCGAGCGCCACGCCCGCGACCGGCCGACCGACCAGGGTCCGATCGTGCAGACGCTCGCAGCCTTCGTGCGCGAACGCTGCCCCGCCCCGGTGCCCAAGCTCGTTGGCGGCAGCTACCAGAACCCGAGCCCCGAGGCAATCTACGTACCGCCCGCAACCGACATCCAAGCGGCCGTCACGGTGCTGGGCCGCCGCGAGCGCGCGAACGATCCGCCGAATACGAAGCTGTCGCTCGCTTGCGTGAATCTGTCCGGCTACGATTTGTCCGACGGCGATTTCACCGGTACCAGTTTCCGGGGTGCGTATCTGTGCGCCACGAACTTTGCCGGTGCGAAAATCGTGCGCGGCGATTTTCAATTGGCGATGCTTGAGAACGCCGATTTCTACAATGCCAAGGCCCAGGAAGCTTCGTTCTCGGCCGCCTATTGCGGCCAGACGCGTTTTGCCCATTGCGATCTCACGGGTGCGCGTTTCGTCGAAAGCGACCTGCGCGACGCCGATTTTACGGGGGCCACCTTGCAGCGCGCCGATCTTGCCGGGGCCGCCCTCGACGGCGCCAAAGCAGTTCCCCAAGCCTCGCTCGACAGACGCGCGATCGGCCCTTAGGCTCCTCTCCGACATGACCGACACGACCGACATACCGGCGCCGATTTCGCGGCTTCTCGCCATCATGGCCAAGCTGCGCCACCCGACCGAAGGCTGCCCCTGGGACCGCGAACAATCCTTTGCGACGATCGCCCCCTATACGATCGAGGAAGCCTACGAGGTTGCCGACGCAATCGCGCAGAACGATCTGCCGGCCCTCAAGGAGGAACTCGGCGATCTCCTGTTCCAAGTCGTTTTCCATGCGCGCTTGGCGGAAGAACAAGGGCAGTTCGATTTCAACGCGATTGCCGAAGCGCTTTCGGACAAGATGGTGCGCCGCCATCCGCACGTGTTCGGCGCGGCCGATATTCGCAGTGCAGACGCCCAAACGGAAGCTTGGGAAACGCAAAAAGCGCACGAGCGCAAAGCCAAGGACGCCGCTGCGGGCGCCTTGAGCGGCGTGCCGGTCGGCTTCCCTGCCCTGATGCGCGCACAGAAACTGCAGAAGCGCGCAAGCCGCGTGGGTTTCGATTGGGGCGAAGCGTCGCTCGCCCTTGAAAAAGTCGGCGAAGAGGTCGAAGAACTCGGCGCCGAACTTGCCGGCGGAACGCAAGCCGCGATCGAAGAAGAATTGGGCGATCTGCTGTTCTCGGTCGTGAATGTCGGCCGCTTGGCCGGCGTGGATGCCGAAACGGCCTTGCGCAACGCCAACGCCAAATTCGAGCGGCGCTTCCGGCGCATCGAAGCGTTGCTGACCGAACAAGGCAAGACGCCGACGCAATCCAATCTGGCCGAAATGGATGCGCTGTGGAACCGGGCCAAACACGAAGAAAAATTCTGACGGGAGCCGCAGCAAAATGACCGCTTTGCCAGTTTACGAAGACGTTCTGAAAGCCGCCGGCCGCATCAAAGGCCAGGCCGTGCGCACGCCGCTGCTGACCTCGCCGTCGCTGAACGAAAAACTCGGCTGCCGGCTCTATGTGAAAGCCGAGCCCCTGCAGCGCACGGGCTCGTTCAAGTTCCGCGGCGCCTACAACAAAATCTCGCAGATTCCGGCCGCCGACCGCGCCAAGGGCGTCGTTGCGTTCTCGTCCGGCAATCACGCGCAAGGTGTTGCGGCTGCAGCGACGCTGCTCGGGCTGCCGTCTTGGATCATCATGCCCGCCGACGCGCCGGCGATCAAAATTGCGCGCACGCGCGAATTCGGCGCCTCAGTCGTCGCATACGATCGCTACAAGGACGATCGCGAGGCAATGGGACTTGAACTGCAGGCCAAATACGGTGCCACATTGGTGCGCCCCTACGACGATGCGGACATTCTGTGCGGCCAAGGCACGCTCGGCCTCGAAATAGTCGAACAATGCCGTGAACTCGGCGTAGAGCCCGATGCGGTTGTGGTGTGCTGCGGCGGCGGCGGACTTGTTTCGGGTACCGCCCTCGCCTTGTCCGGTGCCGCCCCGGGTGTGCCGGTTTATTCGGTCGAACCCGCCGATTTCGACGAGACCAAGCGCAGCCTCGTGTCGGGCAAGCGCGAGAGCAATTCGCCCGACGCGCGCTCGATTTGCGATGCATTGTTGGCCCCCACCCCGGGCGAACTGACCTTCGCGCTCAACCGCACTTTGCTGGCAGGCGGCCTGTCGGTGACAGACGACGAGGTGCGCGCCGCCATGCGCACCGTGTTCGTCGAACTCAAACTTGTTGTCGAACCTGGCGGTGCCGTTGCAATTGCCAGCGTGCTGTCGGGAAAACTGCCGACAAATGGCAAATCAATCGTAGCCGTCGCCTCGGGCGGAAATGTCGATCCCGCGATGTTTGCCCAGATTATCGGCAGCTGATGCCGAAATTGACGGCAGATCCGTGCACGGCGCCCTGCACCATCGCCATTGCGGGAATGGCCCTAGCCTTGCAAGCCGCTGGGGCCTCGAAAGAGCCCCTGGCGCAGGCGATCTGCGCCCAATTCCGATGAAAGGTTTTCCGCCAATGACCAAATCGATTTCCCGGCGCAAATTCGGCCTCGGCGCCGCTGGTGCGGTCGCTGCCGCGTCGCTCGCGGCCCCGGCTCTGGCACAGACGCGCACGCGTATCCGATTCACCCTCGACGTCGATTTCTGGGGCCCGCAATCGAACTTCCTTTACGGGCTCGAGCGCAATTTCTACGCCGAAGAAGGCCTCGACGTTACGATCGACGGCGGTGCGGGTTCTGGCCAGGCCGTCACGCGCGTGGCGCAAGGGACTTACGAAATCGGCTTCGGCGATTTCGGCACGATGGCGCGTTTCACTGCCTCAAATCCGACCACGCCGGTGACGTCGTTCTTCGTGCTGTGGGATCTGCTTCAGCACGGCATCGTGTTCCGCAAGGGCGCATTCGCGTCGCCGAAGGACATCGAAGGCAAGGTCCTCGCAGCCCCCGAGCCCGACGCGGGACGCCAGATGTTCCCGCTGTTCGCGCGTGCGGCCGGCATCGACATCTCGAAGGTCACACTGCGCCATATCGATTTTCCGCTGCGCGAAACGCTCGTCGTGCGCGGCGAGGCGCAGGGTGCGACCGGCTTCGTCTCGTCGGTCGCCCTCAACATGGTGCGCGCCGGCGTACCGCTCGACCAGATCGGCTGGTTCAGCTATGCCAGCGCCGGCATCGACCTGTTCGGCTCGACGATCTTCGCGCGCAAAGATTGGCTGGAGCGCAACCCGGATGCAGCCCGCGGCTTCGCACGCGCCACGGCCCGCTCGATGCAGGCCATGATCGCCGATCCGCGCGCCTCGATCCAGGCGGCCATCCGCCGCCAGCCGCTCAACACCATGGAGGTCGAACTGCCGCGCTACCAGATGGTGCTCGAGCAGTCGATCGTGACGCCCGCAACGCGCGCCGGCGGCATCGGCGTGGTCGATGCGGCTCGCCTCGAGCGCAACATCAAGGCGCTGTGCGAAACCTTCAACATCACGCCTGTGCCGAGCAACGACATGATCTACACGAACGCGTTCCTCCCGGCGGCCGATCTGCGTCGCCTGCCGCCGAACGTCTGATCAACCGCCAAAAGCCGCGAATGACGGCCGATCGGGCCTGCCCGGTCGGCCGTTTTTCTTTGGCGCCTGCGCTTGCGCAGTTCGGCGTCGCACGGCATGCTGGCGACGTTCTGCAACCGTGCGAAAAGGAGGCGATCCGTGGCGCGTTCGTCGGGCCTGCTCCATACGCGCAAAGACGTTCAGACGCTGCTTGCAGCCTTGGAGACGCACGCCGACAAGGTCATCGCCGCCGCGAAGGAAGCCTCGCAGGCGCTTGCGGAAGAGGAGTTCGGGATCTATTCGCGATTCCGCGGCCACTGCGACGATTTCGACACGCTCGCGATCGTCATCGAGTATCGCCTCAAGAACCTGCGTACGGGGCGCGACATGGCGCTCGAGAAACAATTCGAAGAGCTCGGAATCTTCATGCTTACGGCCACGCTGCAGACCAGCCTGCACTTCCTCAAGATCCTTTCGACGCGCAACGAACTGCCACTCGGCTCGAAAGACATTTTCCTGGGCGAATTGCGCAATCTCTACCGCGTTAAACAGATGCTCGAGCAGGACCGCTACCGCAAAAAAGTGTCGTCGCGCGCCGTCAAAGACATCGAAACCGCCGAGGAAATTCTGAGCGTCATCATCGAACGCGCGCCCAGCCTGCTGCAGCTCGAGACCGGCGAAGCGGCATGATCTCCATCTCCGCCAAGCTCGACCGCGAAAACGAGCAAATCGCCGACAAGGTGCGCGAAATGCTTTCGGCCCTCGAACGCGGCGCAACCCGCGTCGTGACGGCCGCCCAGCAGGCCGCCAACGACGCCAACGAAGACAAATTCAAGGCCTACGTGGCCTTCCGCGAATATGTCGATGATTTCGATACGTTGGCCATCGTCATCGAATACAAGATCAAGCGCTTGCGCGACGGCAAGGCCGAAAAACTATCCGAAAAATTCGTCGAGCTGACCGGCTTCATGTTGTCGGCAATCGTGACGGCAAGCCTGCATTTTCTGCGCATACTGGCCGAGAAGCGCGAATTGCCGCTGGGTGCCCGCGACGTGTTCATGTCGGAGCTCCGCAGCCTCTACCATGCCAAGGAGCGCATCGAAACCGAGCGCTACGCGCATCTTTTGACCGACCGCACCAAGAGCGATCTGGCGGCCGCCGAACAGATACTCGAAGTCGTGATCGAGCGCGCGCCCAAGCTGCTCAATTTCGACGAATAGACGCCGCCCGCCCGGCCCAACCGCACCTATTTCTTTTTGGCGCGCGCCTGGATGATTTTGCGCTCGACGGCCCGCTCGCAGCGCAAGCGCTGCAGACTTGCTTTGCTCTGGCTTTCGCGCAGATCGCGGTTGGTTTCAACCGCATAGCGCTTGAGTTCGCGTGCATAAAGCGCATCGCAGTCCGCGTAACTGGTCGGCTCGCGATTCTGGGCAACGCTGGGCGTTCCCGTTGCGACAAATCCGGCGAGGGCGATGGCGAAAACGAAACGCATAGAATAGCCTACTGTGGTTGGCTGCGCGTTGGCAAATACAGAAATTTTTTAATAAATTCAAATAGTTAATCTCATAAAGTGATTTCGATTAAAAATCATTTGACCTTTTTTAAAAATTTGATATAAATGTCCTTGCTTGAGCGAACAACGCTCAAACGGGTTCTGCCGGAGGCTTCTCCACCTCCAGCGCCCAATACCTTGGCTAAGCTGGTCCCTTGGCCTGGTCGGCCGACCTGCGGTTCGTCGCGGTTCCGCAGGTCGGCCAAATTTTTGCGCGGCGATAGAAATCGCGCTAAAATAAAAAAATGGATTCCATCGAAGCTTCCGCACTGCTCGACAAAACGGCGTTGCAAATCCTGGCTTCGTCGGTCGGGACCATTTTGGGCGAACAATCGAAAATCCACCAATTCGTCAAACTGGCAGCCGAACGCCCTTCCAGCATCAATATGGACCGCGCGCGCCGCACTTTCGACGCCCTTCCGGTCTATCAGCGCAAGCGTGTGGCCGAGACCGCAGAAGGGACCGCGCACAAGCAGAAGAGCAGTTCGTCGATGGCGGCAATTCTGAACCGCCTCAGCAACGAACAGCCGAAGCCGCGCGCCAAACCGAGCGAAAAGCCGCCCCTGCCGGAGGCCAAAGCGCCGGCCAAAAAACTCGCCCGCGAAGTCGCCTGGAAATAAGCCGTCGGAAGCGGTTGCAGAGCCACCGCTGGACCCGGCGCGAAAATTGTGTAGGTTCGCGATCCATGGGCCCCAGCGAACTCGAAGCACGCCTGCTGTACCGCGACGGCATGATGCTGATTCTGGACAAACCGCCGGGTCTGGCCGTACATGCGGGCCCGCGCGGCGGTGCGAGTCTGCGCGACGATCTCGATATGCTGCGCTTCGGCCTGCCGCAAGCGCCCGAGCTTGCGCATCGCCTCGACCGCGACACCAGCGGCTGCCTTGTGCTGGGCCGCCATCGCAAAGCGCTCGCCAAACTTGGCAAGCTTTTCGCCGAAGGCCAGGTCCGCAAAACCTATTGGGCGATCGTCGTCGGAAAGCCGCCGCAAGCCGAAGGCCTCATCGAATTGCCGCTGCTGAAAGAGAACCGCAAATCCGGCTGGCGCATGAAGGTCGATGCCAAGGGCCAAGCCTCGCAGACCGAATACAGCACGATCGGAAGCAACGGCGCTTTCACATGGCTTTCGCTCGCTCCCAAAACTGGCCGTACGCATCAGCTGCGCGTGCATTTGGCGGCGATCGGCTGCCCGATCCTCGGCGACCCGGTCTATGGCGGCGATGCAACGAGAGCGTCGGAATTCCCACTGCATCTGCATGCGCGCGAAATCCGCGTACCGCTTTACCCTCGGCGCGCACCGATAAAGGCCGTGGCCGACGTTCCGCCCCATATGCACACGGCAATGCGCAGCTGCGGCTGGAAGGACGGTCCGCGCGAAGCACATGTACCCGCGGCCTGATGCCCACCTGCTGATGCCCAGCCGCTGATGCTCGCCGCCGACACCGATCGCGACAGCCCGTTTGTGATGGCCCCGTCGATGCGCGATACGCGCCGCGGGTTCGCCATCGGCGTGCTGTTGTCGCTGCTGCTTCATGCGCTGCTCGCACTGCTTTGGCTCGATCTCATCCCGATGAGTCTCGTCGACTCCGGCAACAATTTGGTCGCGATCGAACTTGTAAACGAGCCCCCGACCCCAGCACCGCCGGCCCTACCGCCCCCACCCGCGCCCCCGCCAACCCCAGAACCACCTCCGCCACCTCCTCCACCTCCACCTCCACCGGCGTCACCGCCGCCGCCACCGCCGCCGGCGGCTGCGGCCCCGCCCTTGCCGCCGCCATTGGTCGTGCAGCGCGAGACCGCGCGCAGTGCCGAACGCTCGTCGTCGCCGAACCAAGCGCCCGTCCGGCCGCCGACCGGCGGCACCCCCACGCCGCCGCCAAGCCAAGCCGCCCCTGCGCCGGCACCTGCGAGCCGCGACGGGTTGCTCGCACCGGCTCCGCCACGCCCGCGCGACGAGCCGCGCGGGCTGGCGGCCATTCGTGGCCCGGTACAGCCGCCTTCGGGCGGCCCACCCGGCGAAAGCCTGACCCAAAGCGAAATCGACCATCTGCTGGCCCAGGTCTTTGCTGTGTGGATTTTCGATTTCCGCAATCCGCGCTTTCGCGACCTCACGATCGTGGGCGCTTTCGAACTCAAACCCGACGGCACGCTCGCCGCACCGTTCGGCGCCTACGATCCGTGGCGCCCCGATCGGATGATCGCCGACTACGACACGCTGCTCGCACGCCCGGATATGCGCGAGCAGCGCACGGTGATGGAAAGCTTCCTCGGCGCAATGCGCCAGGCCCAGCCTTTCACGCGCCAGCCCGACGCCCCGCCGCTGACGGCACCGAAACTGCTTCGGTTCGCGTTCCGGCTTGGGGATCTGATGCCGCCCTGATAGCGTGCCCCTTCAGCAGACAGGTTCATCCGCGTGCCGCCACATCTTGCCATTCTGACGACCCCGGGCTGGGACGATTACGCATTGCTCGACAGCGGTGCGGGCAAAAAGCTCGAACGGTTCGGCGCGAACACCATTGTGCGCCCGGAGCCCCAGGCGATTTGGCAGCCTTCGGGTGCCGCGGCCGCGTGGGACGCGGCCGATGCGTTCTTCGACGCCAAACCCGGCGACGGCAAGGCCGGCGACGAGGACGACAATTGGGGCCGGTGGCGCTTTGCGCGCGATCTGCCGCCCGAATGGTCCGTCGCCTATCGCGACATTCGCGTGGCGTGCCGCTTTACGGCATTCCGCCATGTCGGGCTGTTCCCCGAACAGGCGCCGCATTGGGATTGGGTTGCCGATCGCAAGCCCGCGGTCGCCGACGGTGCGCGGCCGAAACTCCTCAATCTTTTTGCCTATACGGGGGCCGCAAGCCTCGTCGCGGCGGCGGCTGGCTACGAAGTCACACATGTGGACGCTTCCAAAAAAGCGATCGCCTGGGCCAAAGAAAACCAAGCCGCCTCGGGCCTGACGCAAGCGCCGATCCGCTGGATCTGCGAAGACGCCACCAAGTTCGTCGCGCGCGAGGTCCGACGCGGCAACCGCTATCACGGCATCCTCCTCGATCCGCCCAAATTCGGCCGCGGGCCAGCCAACGAAACCTGGCGCATCGAAGAAGGCTTGATGCCGATGCTGGCCGACTGCGCCACGCTGCTCGCCCCCGGCCCGTCTTTCCTGATGCTGACCGCGTACGCGATTCGGCTTTCGGCTCTGTCGCTGCTTGAAGCTGCGCGCGATCCGCTGGGTGCTCTCGGCGGCACTCTCGAAGCAGGCGAACTGGCCGTCGCACAGCGCGCGGGCGGGCGGTACCTGTCGACGTCGCTCTATGTGCGCTGGACCGGCCCCGGAAGTGCCCCATGAGCGGCACCTTCGGAGAAAACCAGATCCGCGCCATTTCGAGCCCGAGCAATCCGCTGATCAAGGACATCCGCGCTTTGCATATGCGCAAGGCACGCGCCGAAACCGGGCTGTTTGTGGCCGAGGGCGCGCGCACCGTGCGCGAAGCGCTCGACCACGGCATTGTGCCAAAGATGCTGGCCTACCGCGCCGACCAGCGCGACCAGCCGAGTGTTCTGCAGGTGCGCCAAGCGGCCGCCAAGGGCGGGGCCACGCTGCTCGAAGTTTCGCCCAACGTGCTTGAGAAGATTTCGGCGCGCGACAATCCGCAAAGCGTGATCGGCGTGTTCGCGCAGAATCTACGCCCGCTGTCGGAACTCGACCCGACGCGCGCTTCATTGTGGCTCGCCCTCGAAGGTGTCAAAGATCCCGGCAATCTCGGAACCTGTATCCGCACGGCCGACGCGATCGGTGCAGGCGGCGTGGTGCTGATCGGCACGACCTGCGATCCATTCGGGCTCGAGGCCGTGCGCGCAACGATGGGCTCGATCTTTGCGGTCCCGCTCTATGCAGCGACCCAAGAAGAGGCGATTGCGCTGCTCGGAAATTGGCCCGGGACAAGCATCGGCACAGCGCTGCAGACCGCGATAGATTATCGCGACGTCGCCTACAAGCGGCCTTGCCTCATCGTCAACGGTGCTGAACAAAGCGGACTCAGCAACGAAGTGCGTGCGGCATGCAGCACGCTTGCCAAGCTGCCGATGATCGGGCGGGCGGACAGTCTCAATCTGTCGGTCGCAGCCGGCGTGATGCTGTACGCGGCACTCGACGCGCAGGCGCGCAGCTAATCGTCGGCCGCCGCCGGTTCGCTGCGCTTACCCACGAGCGACGCCCCCGCCGTTTTGGGCATTGCCAAAAACACGAAGCCCGAGACTGCAGCGATTGCACCCACGGCAACGAAGGCCGGCACGAACTGCACGGCTCCCAAACTGCCCGTGGCCGCCCCGCCGCTTGCGGCCGCAAGCGCCAAGGCTGCGACCGAAATGCCGATCGAGCCGGACAATTCCTGCAGCACGGCCGCGAAGGTCGAAGCACGCGCCGTTTGCTCGGCCGAAACGTCGGCATAGAGCACGGCGTTGGTGCTTGTGAATTGCAGCGATCGCGAGAAACCGCCCAGCAGCAGGATCGCCGACAATGTGGTGCCCGCCATTGCAGCCGTGAAGGTGATCGGAATCGCGATGAAGATTGCCGCGACGAACGCGTTGAAGATAAGCACGCGCCGGAAGCCGACGGCGCGCAGGATTTTGGGCGCGCAGATTTTCATCGCAAGCGCGCCGATACCGGTCGCGAAGGTGACGATGCCGCTCTCGAAGGCCGAGCGCGCAAATCCGAGTTGCAGCAGCAAAGGCAGCAGAAACGGCGTGGCCCCTGCCCCGACCCGAAACAGAAAACCGCCCATCACGCCGATGCGGAATGTCCGGATTTTCAGCAATCGCAAATCGAGCACCGGGCTTGGATGGCGCCACGCATAGCGGCAATAGAAGCCGATCAGCAGCAGCCCCGTCGTCGCCATCGCCGCGGCATAGACGGGTGCGATCACGTCGAGCCCGATGGCGGTCGCGCCGACCAGCGTCAAAGCAAGCCCCGGCCCGATCGTGAGGAAACCGCGCAGGTCGAAAGCGGCCTGGGTCTCGGCGCGGATTTGCGGCAGAAAACGCGCGGCGACGGCGATACCCAGCAAAGCCAGCGGCACGTTGATCCAGAAAATCCACGGCCACGACATATACGTGGTGAAAAACCCGCCGATCGGCGGCCCCAAAATCGGCCCGATCAGAGCCGGCGTGGTCAGCACGGCCATGGCGCCGATCAATTGATCTTTGGGCACGCTGCGCACCACGACGAGGCGCGCTGTCGGGATCATCATCGCCCCGCCCGCCCCCTGCAGAATGCGCGCAAAGACGAGGCTCCACAGACCCGTCGAGAGCGCGCAGGCAACCGAACCCGCCGCAAAAACCGCCATTGCCCAGCAGAAGACTGTGCGCGTGCCGTAGCGCTCGGCGATCCAGCCCGATGCTGGAATGAACACAGCGAGCGACACGAGATAGCAGGTCAAAACGAGCTTGAGATCGACCGCATCGACGCCGAAATCGTTGGCGATGCTCGCAAGGGCCGTCGACAGCACGGTCGCATCGATATTTTCGACGAACAGGGCACTGGCGGCGATGAGCGGCACGTAGCGCGCCATCGGCGGAACGGCTTCAGTCATAGGCCATTATCGGCGCTTGTCACCGTCCACTCAAGCACAGCGGACGCATGGCAAATGCAGCGAAAACACGCGGTGCGCGGTGTCCCGGGACCGAAGCGAAGAAGTGGCGGAGGGGATGGGATTCGAACCCACGATACCGGTTTCCCAGTATAACAGTTTAGCAAACTGCCGCCTTCAGCCACTCGGCCACCCCTCCGCCGGGAGTGGGTTTTTACACGGCATATGCTGTTCCCGGTTCTAAGCGCGGTTGCCGTTTCTGTCAACGCAAAGACAGGTCAAACACTTGTCATATTTGGGATTCTGCCCACAGAAAGGGGGCAGATACGGCCATAGGCCGTGGTATATCCGCAACACTGCTAAAATTCAAAATCAGTTGAATCAAAATATCTGGCAAGTTTTAGAGAAAATTAACCAGTGGGGGCTCAATCTATCCGCAGGCGACCTGAGAAAGGTCACCGCAGGATCAGGACGAGAAACCAGTTTACGACCTCAATAACCGCCAAATCAGGATCAAAGGAGCCAGAACCCATGTCGTCGCTTTCCCGCCCCGTCATCGACACGCTGCTCGACCTCATCGACAACAAGCTCACGGCGATGGACGTGATCGATCGCGAAGATGCGCGCATCCACTCGGTGCTCGAAAACGCCAAGCGCGAATTGCTGGTCGCCCGCGGTCCCGCTCTGCCGCGCCGCACGCTGCGCCCGCGCAACAGCATCCGTCCGGGCTCAGCGATCATCGAGAACTCGGTCGCGGCCTAACTTACCGTCGGTTCGGAGCGGGGGTGCAAGCCCCCGCTTTTGCCGCATTCGCATACGCCTTATTCTCGACGCCGCCTTGGCGTTGATTTAGGTTGTCGGCCCCGTCGTATCGGCAATTCGGCCGAACCGGGGCCGAGGTCAGGGTTTGAGCAAGAAACGCGTTTCGCCTGTCGGCATTCTGCCGTTCCAGGATTATCGCCGCTTCGTTGCAGACGGCCGGATTTCCGCCCAGTCCGCGATCGAAGATTCGCAAATCCAACCCGCCAGCATCGATCTGCGCTTGGGGGCCAAGGCCTACCGCGTGGCCGCTGGCTTCATGCCCGGCACGGAAGCGCTTGTTGCCGACAAACTCAAGCTGCTCACCATGCACGAGCTCGATCTTTCGGGCGGTGCGGTTCTCGAGCGCGGATGCCTCTACATCATCCCGCTCCAGGAATCGCTCGACCTGCCCAAAGACGTCGCCGGCAGCGCCAATCCCAAGAGCACCACCGGGCGGCTCGACATCTTCACGCGCCTGATGTGCGACCGCGGCCGCGAATTCGAAAAAGTACCGGCCGGCTACAAAGGACCGCTCTATCTCGAAGTGAGCCCCCGCACCTTTTCGATCCTGGTGCGCAGCGGCCAGACGCTGAACCAGCTGCGCCTGCGCCGCGGCAACCCGACGATGACCGATACCGCCCTTGCCGCCCTCGACAAGCGGCTGGGCCTCGTCTACGCGCCCGATTCGAATCGCGAGCGCGCGCAGATCGGCCAGGGATTGTGGATTTCGATCGATCTCGAAGGCACCGACGGTAGCCGCACGATCGGCTATCGCGCGCGGCACAACGCGCCCTTGATCGATCTTTCGCGCATCGGCCACTACGATCCGGCCGATTTCTGGGAAGCGCTGCCGCGCACCAAGACGCGCTCGCTGATCCTCAATCCCGACGATTTCTACATTCTCGTGAGCCGCGAGAAAATCCGCGTGCCGCACGAATACGCCGCCGAAATGGTGCCCTACGACACCTCGGTCGGCGAGTTCCGCATCCACTATGCAGGCTTTTTCGATCCCGGCTTCGGCTACGGAGCCAACGACATCCAGGGCACGCGCGCCGTTCTCGAAGTGCGTTCGCACGACGTGCCGTTCCTGCTCGAACACGGCCAGATCGTCGGGCGCTTCGCGTTCGAACCGCTCACGCAAACGCCCGACCGTATCTACGGCGTGGATATCGGCTCGAACTACCAGCGCCAAGGCCTGACGCTGGCCAAACAGTTCAAGCGCTAGGCGCTAGAACGCCGTCCCTTTGACGACCGCCGGGCGTGCGGCGAGCGCGTCGTGCCAGCGCTTCACGTTCGGGAAATCGGCCAAATCGACCTCGTGGTAGGTGTGGCGCGCCACCCACGGGAACGTCGCCATGTCGGCGATGCTGTACTCGGCCCCGGCCAAATGCGCGCTTTGTCCAAGGCGCTTGTCCATGACGCCATAGAGGCGGCGCGTTTCCTTCGAGTAGCGCTCGATGCCGTAGGGCACTTTTTCGGGCGCAAAGCGGATGAAATGGTGGGCCTGGCCGAACATCGGCCCCACCCCGCCCATCTGGAACATGAGCCACTGCAAGACTTCCGCGCGTGCGCGCGGCGCCGTGGGCAGGAACTTGCCGGTCTTCTCGGCGAGATAGATCAAGATCGCACCCGATTCGAACACGGCGAGCGGCTTGCCGTCGGCGGCCGCGTGATCGACGATCGCCGGGATCTTCCCGTTGGGATTGACCGCCAGAAAGGCCGGCGTGAATTGCTCGCCCTTGCCGATGTCGATTTTGTGGGTCGTATAGGCGAGCCCGCATTCCTCGAGCATGATCGCGACCTTGCGGCCGTTGGGCGTACTCCAGGTGTAGAAATCGATCATGTTCGAGACTCCGATGCGTTGAGGATCAGGGCGGCGAGACGACGGCGATATCGACGATCTTGCGCGAGCCCGCCGCAATAAGACCGATCTCGGTCATGCGGCCGCTCGCGACGGCGAACGAATAGAGCCGATTGGCGACGACGGCGAACGACGAATAGGTCGTCATGCTCTTGTCGGTGTGGATGTCGGCGGCGTCGATGCGGCCCTCGGGCGGCAGGCCCAAAGGGGCGATCGAATTGAGCGTGCCGGCATTGGGCGGATCCTGGATCGTGTAGAAGCCGTGCCCGGATTCGAAATCGAACAATTGGGTCTGCGTCGTACCGGCGACCGAATTGAGATAGGCCGCCGCCGTCACGAGCGGCATTTTGCCAGCGTTGGCGTCGCCCGCCGCGTAAGCGATGCGCCCGTCGACGGCCGCTTCGCCGGTTTCGACATTGACGCGCAGGCTCTGGCCCGACGGTCCGATCACGCGCAGGCGATTGGCCTGCGGGTTGAAATCCACGACCGCGGAGTCCGGAATCTCGAGGGCGACCGACATGGTCGAAACTTTCTCGGTCATGCCCGTGCGCGGCTCGATGCGATAGATGCCACCCGCCGCATCCACGCCGTAGAGCTTGAGATCGGCCGGGCGCAGATCGATGCCCAGCAGCCGTGCGGCCGTTCCCTGCACCGCCACCATCGACGTGGTGCCCGGATTGGCGGAATCGAACAGGACAAGCTCGTTGCGGTCGGTCAGCGCCACGATATCAAGCGCTTCGACGCGCCCGGCGCCAAGTGCCAACGTTCCCGCCAGAACGATTGCTGCGATCTTCATGTGGTGCCCCCAGGGTTGCGGTTGAAGATACGCCTGAGCTACGCCCGATTTGTACCGACGGATCAGCCCGAAAGCTTGGCCTTGAGGATCTCGTTGACCTTGGCCGGGTTGGCCTTGCCGCCGGTGCCCTTCATGACTTGGCCCACGAACCAGCCGAACAAGGTCGTCTTGCCCGCCCGATATTCCTCCACCTTGGCCGCGTTTTCCGCCATCACTTTGGCGATCGCGGCATCGATGGCGCCGGTGTCCGTCACCTGCACAAGGCCTTTTTCGGCGACGATGCTGGCCGCATCCTTGCCGGTTTCGACCATGAACTGGAACACGTCCTTGGCGATGCGCCCCGAAATCGTCTCGTTTTCGATGAGATCGAGGAGCCCTGCGAGGTTCTTCGCGCTGACGGGCGAATTGGTTACGTCCACGCCCTTTTTGTTGAGGGCGCCGAAAAGCTCTACGATGACCCAATTGGCCGCGAGCTTGGGGTCCTTGCGGCCCTTGGCGACGGTTTCGAAGAAATCGGCCTGTTCCTGCTCGGCCACCAGTACGCCGGCATCGTAGGGGCTGAGCTTGTAGGCCTCTACGAAACGCGCCTTTTTGGCGTCGGGCAGTTCCGGCATCGCCGCCTTGATGCGCGCGATCGCCTTGGGATCGAGGATCAGCGGCAGCAGATCGGGATCCGGGAAATAGCGATAGTCGTGCGCATGCTCCTTCGAGCGCATAGAGCGCGTGACGCCGCGGGCGACGTCCCACAGCCGCGTTTCCTGTCGGATGGTTTCGCCCGCTTCCAACGCTTCGACCTGGCGGTTGGCTTCATATTCGATCGCCTGCATCACATGGCGGATCGAGTTGACGTTTTTGATTTCGTTGCGCGTGCCGAATTCGGTCACACCCACTTTGCGCACCGAAACGTTGGCGTCGCACCGCATGGAGCCTTCTTCCATGTTGCCGTCGCAAGTCCCGAGATAGCGCAGGATCGCGCGCAGCTTCTTGAGATAGGCCCCTGCCTCTTCGGGCGAGCGGATATCCGGCTCGGACACGATCTCCATCAACGCCACACCCGAGCGGTTGAGATCGATATAGCTCTTGGTCGGGCTCTGATCGTGCATCGATTTGCCGGCATCCTGCTCGAGATGCAGACGCGTGACGCCGATCGTTTTGGTGCGGTCGCCCGGCAGGTCGATCACGAGACGCCCGCCCGACACGATGGGGCGCGTGTACTGGCTAATCTGGTAGCCCTGCGGCAGGTCGGCGTAGAAGTAGTTTTTGCGGTCGAACACCGACACTTCGTTGACCGTCGCCTCGATACCGAGGCCGGTCTTGATCGCCTGCTCGACGACGTAGCCGTTGATGACCGGCAGCATGCCCGGAAACGCCGCGTCCACGAGGCTCACCTGCGCGTTCGGCTCGCCGCCATAGGTGGCCGATGCACCCGAGAACAGCTTAGACTGCGAGACGACCTGCGCGTGGACCTCAAGGCCCACGACGATTTCCCAAGTACCCGTTTTGCCTTCGATGATCATCGCCTTACGCTCCCGGCCGCGCTTTGAAATTCGCGGCCGTCTCAAGCACGCCGCCCACGCGGAACAAGGTCGGCTCGTCGAACGGTTTGCCGATCAGCTGCAAGCCCAGCGGCAGCCCATCGCCCGACAAGCCGGCCGGAACCGACATGCCCGGCAGGCCCGCAAGATTGACAGGTACGGTGAACACGTCGTTCAGATACATCGCGATCGGATCGTCGGCCTTGTCGCCGATGCCGAAAGCAGCCGACGGTGCGGTCGGCGTCAGGATCACGTCGCATTTCTTCCAGGCTTCCTGGAAGTCCTGGAAGATCAGCGTGCGCACCTTCTGCGCCTTCAGATAATAAGCGTCGTAATAGCCCGCCGACAGCACATAAGTGCCGATCAGAATGCGGCGCCGCACCTCGGCACCGAACCCGGCCGCGCGCGTATTCTCGTACATTTCGTCAAGCGTGTTGCCGGGCACACGCAGCCCGTAGCGCACGCCGTCGTAGCGCGCAAGGTTCGACGACGCCTCGGCGGGTGCGATGATGTAGTAGGTCGGCAGCGCGTATTTGGTGTGCGGCAGCGAAATCTCAACGGGCTCGGCCCCTGCCGCCTTCATCCAATCGATACCCTGCTGCCAGAGCTTCTCGATCTCGGCCGGCATGCCGTCGACGCGATATTCCTTCGGGATGCCGAAGCGCAGGCCGCGAATATCGCCGGTCATAGCGGCTTCGTAGTTCGGAACCGGAAGCGGCACCGAGGTCGAATCCTTGACGTCGTGCCCGGCCATGGCGCCCAGCATGATCGCGGCATCGCGCACGTCGCGCGTCATTGGCCCAGCCTGATCGAGCGACGACGCGAACGCGACGATGCCCCAGCGCGAGCATCGCCCGTAGGTTGGCTTGATGCCGACAATGCCGGTAAAGCTCGCGGGCTGGCGGATCGAGCCGCCGGTGTCCGTTCCCGTTGCACCCGCCACAATGTGGGCGGCGACCGACGCGGCCGAACCGCCCGACGAACCGCCGGGGACAAGATCCTTGCCGTCTTTGCGCTTCCACGGATTCTTCACAGGCCCGAAATAGCTCGTGATATTGGCCGAGCCCATCGCGAACTCGTCGAGATTGAGCTTGCCGAGCATCACAGCACCCGCATCGAACAGATTCTGCGACACAGTCGATTCGTAGGGCGGCTTGAAGCCTTCGAGAATGTGGCTGCCGGCAGTGGTCTGCACGTCCTTGGTGCAGAACAGATCCTTGATACCGAGCGGCACGCCTTCGAGCGCGCCCGCCTCGCCCTTGGCAAGCTTCGCATCGGAGGCCGCAGCTTGTGCGCGCGCAACATCCGGCGTCTCGAGGATGAAGGCGTTCAGTCCGCGCTGCTTTTCCATTGCCGCCAAATAGGCGTCGGCAACCTCGCGCGCCGAGAATTTGCGCGCCGTGAGGCCGTCGCGCAGCTGGGCAATCGTCAGATCGTTGAGCGCACTCATTATTCGACCACCTTCGGCACGGTGAAAAAGCCGCCCATTTCCTCGGTCGTGGAAACGCGCACGGGCTCGGTTGCATTGGCGAGGATCTTGTTGGGATAGCCGCCGTCGGTGACTTGGTCGGCGCGTTGCGGCATGACCATCTCGACGGTCGACGTCATCGGCTCGACCGCCGAGGTATCGAGCGTTTTGAGTTGCTCGACCCAGTCGAGAATGGTGTTGAGCTCGCCTGCGATGCGCACCTGTTCGTCGGGTGCGATCTTGATGCGCGCCAATGTGGCAATGCGGGCAACGGTAGCCGGATCGAGCGACATGCTGTATGTCTCGCTTTGTGCCTTGAAAAGACGGTGTAAAATGGCCGGGGAAAACGGGCCGGGAAGCTAACATTCGACATGCCGATCCGCAACCCCAGCGACCTGTTGGCCGAACTGCCGGAAAAGACCTGTCTTTTGGGCCTCGATCCCGGCGAAAAAACCATCGGCCTTGCCGTCTCCGACCCGAATCTGACGATCGCCTCGCCGCTCGAAACGATCGAGCGCGCGCGCAAAGCCAGCGCCGATTATGCCCGCATCGCCGAGGTCGCAAGTGCACGCAAAGTCGGCGGCTTTATCGTCGGCATGCCGACCAACATGGACGGCTCGCTCGGCCCCCGCGCCCAGTCTGCCCGCGCTTTTGCGCGCAATCTTGTGGCGCGGATCGATCTACCACTCGTGTTCTGGGACGAGCGCATGTCGACCCAAGCCGTAACGCGCACGCTGATCGAGGCCGATATGAGCCGGGCCAAGCGTGCCGCCGTCGTCGACAAAATGGCCGCCGCCTTCATCCTGCAAGGTTTCCTCGACTGGATCCGGATCGGGCGATGAGCGCCGTTCTGGCCGCCATCGCGCCGATCTTCGGCTTGATCGCCCTTGGCTGGCTGCTCAAACGCACTTTGTTTCCAAGCCCCGATTTCTGGGTGCCGGTCGAAAAACTGACCTACTCCGTATTGTTTCCCGCCTTGCTGATCGCCTCGATCGCCACGGCGCGGCTGGAAGGATCCGCCACGCTGCGCTTGATCGCGGCCGCCCTCGGCGTCATCGCCGCGATCGCGGCCCTGCTGTTTTTGCTGCGGCGCGCACTCGGGCTCGACGGGCCCGCCTTTACCTCCGTCCTGCAAGGCAGCATCCGCTTCAACACCTATATTGCCCTTGCAGGCGCCGCAGGCCTCTACGGCACGCGCGGATTGGCCGAAATCGCGATCGTGCTGGCGGCCGCGATCCCGTTCGTGAATGCCATCAGCATCTATGCGCTGAGTGCCTACGGTGCACGCGACGAGGATGCTGCCGTAGCCGTCAATCCGTGGATCGAGGTTGCGCGCAATCCGCTGATCGTCAGTTCGGCCGTGGGCTTGCTGCTGGCGGTTGCGGATGTGCCGATTCCGGCTTTTGCGAGCGCCATGCTGGATATTCTCGGGCGCGGTTCGCTGGCGTTGGGACTGCTCACGGTCGGTGCTGGCCTCGTCGTCGGCAGTATCGGCCGGCAGCTGCGCGGTGTTGCGATCGCGTCGCTCGCCAAGCTTGCGCTAGCACCGCTGGCGGCTTTCGCAGCGGCACGGTTTTTCGATCTTGCTCCTATGTCGGCGGGCATTCTTGTACTGTTTGCGGCCCAACCGACGGCGACCACGGCCTACATCCTGGCGCGGCGCTTGGGCGGCAACGGCGAACTCATGGCCGCGATCATTGCGTTGCAGACGCTGCTTGCGGCATTGACCCTGCCGCTTGCGGTCGCGTATCTGATGTAAAGGCACGCCCCACCCCGCAAGGATCGAAGCGCCACATGGAACTGCTGGAAGTCGTCTTGGGCATGCTCGTGGTGGCGGTGGTTCTGGCGCGCTTCTCCGAGACGCTGCGCGTGCCCTACGCCGTGCTGCTCGTCGTCGCGGGCATGGCGCTTGCCTTCGTGCCCGGCTTGCCCTCGGTCGATTTCGACCCGCAGCTGATCATGGCGCTGTTCTTGCCGCCGCTGCTGTTTTCGTCGGCCTATTTCACCTCGTGGCGCGACTTCAAACTCTATCTGCGGCCGATCTTGAGTTTGGCGATCGGACTTGTGCTGGCAACCACGCTCGGCGTGGGCATCACGCTGAAACTGCTGTTGCCGGAAGTGCCGTGGGCGGTCGCGTTCTTGCTCGGCGCCATCGTGTCCCCGCCCGATGCGGTCGCGGCCGCCGCAATCATGGAAAAGCTGCGCCTTCCTAAGCGCATCGTCGCCATCCTCGAAGGCGAAAGCCTCGTCAACGACGCGACCGGCCTCGTTCTCTACAAATTCGCTCTTGCCGCAGCCCTGTCGGGCATGTTTTCGGCGGTCGAGGCGGCGGGTACTTTCGTCGTCTACGCCGTCGGCGGCTGCGGCATCGGCTATGCGGTCGGCCTCCTCGCCGTGTGGACGCTCAAACGCCTGCACGAGACGCAGCTGCAGATCGCCTTCACCTTCATCGTGCCGTTCGTGGCCTACCTTGCCGGCGAAAACGTGCATGTGTCCGGCGTGCTCGCAGTCGTCGTGGCGGGCCTCGTCGTCGGCTGGCACGCGCCGGAATTCTTCTCGGCTGAGGCGCGCATCCAGGGGCAGACCGTGTGGGCCTCCGTCGTATTTGTGCTGAACGCGCTCGTCTTCATCCTGATCGGCCTGCAGCTCGACGGTATTGCCGAGCGTTTGGCCGCCTATTCGGGCACGCATTTGCTGTGGCTTGCCACGTGCGTGTCGGCGGCGGCGATCGCGATCCGGATGATCTGGGTCTTTCCCAACGCCTATCTGCCGATGCTGTCGGCATCCATCCGGCAGCAAGAAGGCGGTGCCCCACCCGTCGCCTGGGTCACGATCGTCGGCTGGACGGGCATGCGCGGCGTGGTGAGCCTTGCCGCCGCCTTGGCGATCCCGCAAACCATGGCCGACGGCTCGGCCTTTCCGGCGCGCGACCTCGTGGTTTTTCTGTCCTTCGCGGTGATCTTCTCGACGCTCGTGGTGCAGGGAACCACGCTCGGGCCGCTGATCCGCTGGCTCGGCGTCGGCGGCGACCGCAATTTCGAGCGCGAGGAAGAGTCCGCGCGGCGCAAACTTGCCCACGCCGCCTTGGTCGAACTCGACCGGCTTGCGGCCGAAGACATGGTGGCGATGGAAGTCGCCCCCAATCTGCGCCGCGTCTACGAAGCGCGCATGCGCGCCGAAGCGCCGACCCAGCATGACCGCGAACTCGACGCCGCCCGCCGCCAAGCGCGCCGCGTGCGTCTTGCCGTCGTCGCGGCCGAGCGTCGGCGCCTGCTCAAGCTGCGGCGCGAACGCGAAATCGGCGACGACGTGCTGCACAAACTGATGCGCGAAGTCGATCTCGAAGAGATGCGGCTATCGAGCCGCAGCCAGGATTAGCGCAAGAATCCGCTAATCGCGTCGTAGAGCAGCTTGAGCCCGCCCAGCAGAAGCAGCGAATAGCAGATCAAATAAAGCGTGGGCTCGGCGATACGGTCGTGCCATTTGCGCCCCATCCACACGCCGAGCGGCACGGTGGGGGCGAGCACCAGCGCAATCCACAGAAGATGCGGCTCGAGCGACCCGAGCCACATATAGGGGCCGATCTTGATCGTGTTGCCCATCGCGAAGAACGCGGCGGCCGTACCCGCGAACACCGTTTTGTCGAGGCGCTGGCGCAGCAGATAGATCTGCAAGGGCGGCCCGCCCGAATGCGCCACGAACGTCGTGAACCCCGCCATGCTGCCCCACAGCATCGCACTTGGAAAATTCGGCTGCGTGGCCGGCGGCAATGGGGCCGTGCTGCGGAACAGCCGGTTTGCAAACCAGCGCAAGGTGAAAACCAGCGTAATCAGTGCGATGGCCAGCACGACATAGCGCTGGTCGACATAGACGAAAGCCAAAAAGCCGAACCCGAGCCCGACGAGCAGGGCGGGTGCGAGCCGCACGAGATTGGGCTTGCTCCAGGTGCGCGGCGGATAGGCGTTCAGCGCGAAGACGTCCTGCAATGCAACCAGAGGCGCAATCACGATCGCGGCATCGAGCGGATCCATCACCAACGACAGAAACGGAATCCCAAGCGTGGCAAAACCGCCGCCGAAGCCGCCTTTGAGAAACGAGATGACAAAGAGCGTCGTCGTGGCAACGAGATAAAACGTCGGATCGGTCGGCAAACCCATGGCGTTACAGTGATTTGCCGGCACCAGGTCCGCAAGGCAAACCTTTGCGGCACGAATCATGTATTTGTTTTAGATACTTAAGAGACTTTAACAGGTCTGCAATATCGGCGATTTGGCGGCTTCCCAATGGCTTCAAAGGCTTGCCGTGCTGCGCTTGACCCGACCCACCGAAGCGTCTAACTCAAGATCGCGTCAACGAAAGACGGTTTCCATGTCGTCGATCAAATCGGTCATCACCGCCCTTTGCGGTCGCCAGTTCAGCTGGCTTTACCTGTCGTCCGAACCGGACCGTTAGCGTCGGTTTTCGTACGTTCGGCCTGCATCTTTTTTGCTGCAATTAAGAGTTCGAAAGGCCCGCGCCCGCAAAGGCGTCGGGACGATGTCATGTATTTCGATACGATCGATCTGCGTTCGCGCGGCGCGTCGGCGCCGTCGCAACCGCGTGCGTCGCAAGGCGGCTTTGTCGGCCTGCGCAATGCCGAAGTGTGCGTGGTCGGGGCCGGGTATGCGGGCCTCTCCACCGCCCTCCATTTGGCGCAAGCCGGCTACGACACGGTTGTGCTCGAGGCGCACAAAGTGGGCGCAGGCGCCTCCGGGCGCAATGGCGGCCAAGTGATGCCCGGCTTTGCCGCAGACCCGCATGCCTTGCAGGATCAACTTGGCGTGCGCAAAGCCACTGCCCTATGGGGCTTGTCGGTCGAGGCCGTCGCCAAAACCCGCGCGCTTGCCGGCACCACATGCGACATCGACCCGAAGGTCGCGATCGTGGCCGCCGACCAGACGGGCAGTGCCGAAATCGCGCGCGCGGTCGCCGTGCGGCGCGACGTGTTCGGCGACCGCCAGATTGCCTTGCACGACGCGGATAGTCTCGGTCGCGCTGTTGGCGTCGCAACCCAACAGGGCGGTGCGATCGATGCGCGCGCCTTCGCGCTCGATCCGCGCAAATATGTGCGCACCCTCGTACAGCTGGCGCGCGATGCCGGTGCCGCGATCCACGAAGACAGCCCTGCCCTTCGGCTTGCGCGCGCCAACGGCGTGTGGACGGTCGAAACGGCCACGGGCTGCGTGCGCGCCGCCCATGTCGTGCTGGCCGCCAATGTCGACAATGCAGGCCTTGCAAGCGACACCGATCGCCTCGCCGCCCCGGTGCGCACCTTCATGCTCGAAACATCGCCCTCGCCGCTGGTCGGCCAGGCGCTCGCGGATGTTGCCGCGGGCTACGACACGACCGCGAGCCTGCATTACTATCGGCGCACGGCCGACGGGCGCTTGCAGTTCGGCGGCGGCGGATGGCCGGGCCGCATTGCCCCGCCGCTCGCCGGCCTGTATCTGCGCCGCGAAATGGCGCGCGTGTTTCCGCAACTCGCCCATCTGCCGGTCGCACGCGAGTGGAGCGGCCTCGTGGACGTCACGACCGACGGCTTGCCGCGCTTTGCGCGCGCGGACGGGCTCATCCGGCTATTGGGCTTCTGCGGCCACGGCATCGCACTCGCCACACTCGCAGGCCAGCTCGTCGCCGACGCGATCGACGACCAGTCGGACCGGCTCGCTTTGTTCACGCGGCTCGACCAGACGCGCAATTGGCCGACGGCCGCGGGCCGCACCGCACAGCTCGCGATCCAGAGCTTCGCACCGTCGATGGCGCGGTTCCTCAAGCTCGCCAGCGCATAGGGCCAGCGCATAAAGCTTGCGCGCGCGCGGGCAAGGCGGCAAATTCCGCCGCTTTCCCGTCCTCGTCGCTTGCAAGGTTCCGTCTATGCCCGATCTGCCGCTGTCCGGTCTTCGCGTGTTCGACCTCACGCGCATCCTCGCCGGCCCCAGCTGCACGCAGCTGCTGGGCGATCTCGGTGCCGACGTGATCAAGATCGAACGCGCCGGCGCGGGCGACGACACGCGTAAATGGGGCCCCCCTTACGTCAAAGACGCTTCCGGCAACGACACGTCGGAGAGCGCCTATTTTCTTTCGGCGAACCGCAACAAGCGTTCGCTGACGCTCGATCTGTCGAAGCCCGAAGGCCAGAAGCTGGCGCGCCGGTTGATCGCCAAGTCCGACATCATGATCGAGAATTTCAAGGTCGGCGATCTCGCCAAATTCGGGCTCGACTACAAAACGCTGTCGCAAGAGTTTCCGCGGCTTGTCTATTGCTCGATCACCGGCTTCGGCCAGACGGGGCCTTACGCACCGCGCGCGGGCTACGACATGCTGGCCCAAGCGCTCGGCGGCATCATGTCGATCACGGGGCCTGCGCACACCGCACCGGGCAGCCAGCCCCATAAAGTGGGCGTGGGCATCGCCGACCTCATGACGGGCATGTATGCGGCCGTGGCGATCCTCGCCGCCTTGCGCCATCGCGACCGCACCGGCGAAGGCCAGCATATCGACATGGCGCTGCTCGACACGCAGGTCGCCTGGCTCGCAAACGAGGGCTTAAACTATCTCGTCTCCGGCAAGACGCCCGTGCGCCAGGGCAACGCACACCCCAACATCGTGCCCTACGAGGTCTTTGCCTGCGCCGACGGCTTCGTCATTCTCGCGATCGGCAATGACGGTCAGTTCGCCAAATTTTGTGCGTTTGCGGGCCGCGCCGAGCTTGCCGCCGATCCGCGCTACGCAACCAACCCCGCGCGTGTTGCAAACCGTGCGGAGCTCGTCGCGATCGTGAACGGCATCACGGGTGCCAAGCCGCAAAGCCATTGGGTCGAAGGGCTCGCCAAAGCCGGCGTGCCCTGCTCGCCCGTGAACGACATCGCGCAAGTCTTCCAAGACCCGCAGGTTAAGGGACGCAACATGCAGATCGCCATGCCGCACGCGTCGGGCCAGGACGTGCCGCTGATCGCGAGCCCGATCAAGATGTCGAAGACCCCGCCCGCCTATCGCCATGCGCCGCCTGTTTGCGGCCAGCACACGGACGCGGTTCTCGAGGAACTTCTCGAAATGTCGCCTGCCAAAATCGCCGCCTTGCGCAAGGACGGTATCGTCTGATGGCGTTTTCGGCCGATCTGTGGAGCGGCCTGTTGCTGCTGATCGGCGTTGCCTTCCTCGTTACGGGTCTGCTTGTGGCAAGCCGCCGCAGCGCCGCCGACGCCGTGCGCAGCCGGTGGCTCGTGCGGATCGGCGCGGCTGCGTTGCTCGGCGGCATAAGCTTGACAATCCTTGGCATTTTCCGCGAGGTAACGCGGTGAAACGCGTTTCCAATTCCTCGATCTGGCGCGAGATCGCGTTCTGGCTCGCGGCCCTTGCCGTCTTCGTCCAGGCGACGACGCTGTCGGCGCATTTTGCGCACGCAACGGCCAGCCTGCCGCATGGCGTTCTGTGCTCGGGCGATGCCCTGCCCGACGATGGGGCAACGCCCGCAAAGATGGCCTGCCCAATCTGCCAGCTGCCACAGGCGGGCGGTCTGCCGCCGCCGAACGCAGCGGGCGCATTGCCGGTCACCTTCGACGGCTGCGCGATCGAATTCGCAGTCGCATCGACGATCGAGCCGCAGACGCTGCGTCTGCACCCCGGACAGCCGCGCGCACCCCCAGGACCGACCGAGAAAGCCTAGTTCGAAATTTCTCGCGTTCGATTCACCTGGAGATACGACAATGTTGAAGACCGTTCATGCGGCGGCCCTTGCGGCCGCAGCACTTGGCTGCGTGCTTGTTGCCGGCCACGCCTACGCCCATGTCACGCTCGAACAGCCGCAAGCGGTTGCGGGCAGCACGTACAAAGCGGTGATCCGCGTGCCGCACGGCTGCGAGGGCTCGCCCACGATCCGCCTGCGCGTGCAGATCCCCGACGGCATGACCAACGTCAAGCCGATGCCCAAAGCAGGTTGGGAGCTCTCGACCGTGCGCGGCAAGCTTGCTACGCCGGTAGCGGGCGATCATGGTGCTCAGATCACCGAAGGCGTGCGCGAAGTGATCTGGAGCGGCGGGCGTCTGCTCGACGAGCATTACGACGAGTTCGTGCTGCGCGGCGCACTGCCCAACAAGCCGGGCGAGACGATCTATTTCCCCGCCGTCTCGGAGTGCGAGCGCGGCGTGGATCGATGGATCGAGATCCCGGCTGCCGGCAAATCGCCCGGCGACTATCGCTACCCGGCTCCGTCCTTGCGCCTGACGCCGCGCAATTGAGCGGCAGAAGCAAACGTTGCCTCGGCCATGCCGCGATCCTCGCGATCGCGGCATGGTTCTGGGCGTCGGCGGCCCTGGCGCACGCTGTCCTGCTCGGCACATCGCCTGCCGACGGAACCGCACTTGCGCAGAGTCCGCCGCGCATCGTGTTTGCGTTCAACGAGACGGTCGTGCCCGCCGACGTGCGCATCGTCGATGCCAACGGTACTTTGCATGCAGGGCCAACCGGTGCCGAAGTCAAAGACGGCACCGTAACGCTGACACTCGCAAGCCCTTTGCCGCCCGGCCAATATGTCGCGGCCTATCGCGTTGCCTCGGCCGACACACATCCGATCGCAGGCGCCATTCGCTTTTCGGTCGGCGAGACGGCACCTGACATTTCAGCGACCGTCGAGAACGTCGACAACGCGGAACGCTGGACAGCGCTCTCAGTGATCGTACGGTTCGTGCGCGATGCGGGCCTTTGCGTGGGCATCGGCGGCGCATTTTTTGTTCTGTTGGTCGCCCCGGCTTCGACGGCCCTAGCGCCGATCCGATTGGCCCTCGCTGCAGCGGCATTGGCAAGCCTCGCGGGTGCGATTGTCGCCGGTGCGCGCCTGACAGCACCCACATCGCTCCTTTCGCTGTCCTTCTGGCAAACGACATTGAGCCTGTCGGCCGCCGCGGCCGCCGCTGCGATATTGCTCGGCATCCTCACTTCGTGGATGGGCTTGCGCAAAGCGTCGAAACCCCTGGCGGTCGTAGGCCTTGTCCTGGCTGCCCTCGGCACCGCGCTGACCGGCCACGCGGCAACCGGCGGCCTGGACGCCAGACTTGCGCAGACCGCGCACAGTCTTGCCGCCTTCGCGTGGCTCGGCGCCCTAATACCTTTGCTGTACCTTGCGCAAACCGGCCCCGCGAGCGCAGCGGAAATCGCCGCCCGTCGTTTTTCGGCACTGGCGCTCGCCCTCGTACCGGTCGCCCTTGCCGGTTCGATCGTGCTCGTCGTTGCCCGTGTGCCGCTCGAACTGGCCGGATCGGCATACGGTGTGCTGGCGTTGGCGAAGACCGTGCTACTGGGCGGCTTGCTCGCGATCGCGGCCCAGAACCGCTGGCGACTGGTGCCGAAGCTTGCCGCCGACGCAGCCGCGCGCACGCACTTCGTGCGAAACATGCGCATCGACATCGTGCTTGCGGCGGCACTGCTCGCCGTTACGGCTCAATTGAGCCACACGCCGCCGCCAAGCCATGGCGCCCTGCACGCGCATGGGCCGGCGGCAGGCATCTCGGTTGCCCTCATGCGCGAAGGGCATCAACTGACCCTCGCGATCGACGGACCAAATTTCGATCTTTATCTCGCGAGACCCGACCTTGCCGCGTTCGACCCGCTCGAGACGGTGCTGGAGATTTCGCAGCCCGCACTTGGCATCGAAGCCTTGAAGCTGCCGCTGCAGCGTCTCGAGCCGGGCCATTACCGGGCAAACGCGAGCGGCATTGCTGCGCGCGGCCGATGGCAACTGCGCATCGAAGCGCTCGTGACGGATTTCAAGAAGATCGTGTTCGAAACCGAGATCGAGCTCGGGTCAGCGTCCCGCTAGACGCGCGTGCTCGGCTTCGAGCGTGCGCGCAATGTCGGCGGCGAGTGAAGCCGCGGCCTTGGGCCCGAGTTCGCCCGACGGACCGCCATGTGTCAAAGCCAGCAGCTTGTCCATCGCCGCTGCGCATTTTGCCGCGACCGCATCGATTTCCGGCGCTGAAAGCACGGTGCGAGTCGCTTGATCGGGAGGATTTGCGTTGACCATGAAACCAAGCTGGCACCAAAAGGTTAACAATTGGTTTCGTTGCCAAATTCCCGATGCGCAACGCGCTGCTTGCGGCACCCCGGGTCGGTCGATATAACGCCGCTTTAATGTCTCAAAACGTCTTTCCCGTCGGCCGCCTGCGTCTGCGCCATCTTTTGGGCATCGAGGGGCTATCGGCCGAGGAGATCACGCTCCTCCTCGACCTCTCCGAATCCTACGTCGAACAGAATCGCGCGCGCGGCGGCAAGAGCAGCCTGCTGCGCGGACGCACGATCATCAATCTGTTCTTCGAAAACTCGACGCGTACGCGCACCTCGTTCGAACTTGCGGGCAAGCGCCTGGGCGGCGACGTCGTGAACATGTCGGCCGAAGTTTCGTCCATCAAGAAGGGCGAGACGCTGATGGATACGGCCGTAACAATGAACGCGATGCTGCCCGACGTGCTGATTGTGCGCCACCCGGACTCCGGGGCCGTCAAGCTCCTGTCCGAAAAAGTCGACTGCGCCGTCATCAACGCGGGCGACGGCACGCACGAACACCCGACCCAAGCGCTTCTCGACGCGCTCGCCATAAGGCGCCACAAAAAGCGCCTGCAGGGTCTGCTCGTGGCGATCTGCGGCGACATTCTGCACAGCCGCGTGGCGCGCTCGAACATCCATCTTTTGGCTACGATGGGGGCGCGGGTGCGCGTCGTGGGCCCGCCCACTTTGATGCCGACCGCAATCGCGCGCATGGGCGTGGAAGTATTCCACGACATGCGCAAAGGTCTCGAAGGCGTGGACATCGTCATGATGCTGCGCCTGCAGACCGAGCGCATGCAGGGCAATTTCGTGCCTTCGGTGCGCGAATATTTCCGCCATTACGGTCTCGACTATGAGAAGCTAAGCGTGGCCAAACCCGACGCGCTGATCATGCATCCGGGCCCGATGAATCGCGGCGTGGAAATCGACAGCGAAGTCGCCGACGACGTCGACCGCTCGCTCATCCGCGAACAGGTCGAGATGGGTGTCGCCGTGCGCATGGCGTGCCTCGATCTGCTCACGCGCAATCTCGTCTCCAACACCGGCGGTGCGACGTGAGATATCCCGACGGCGTTGTGCCCGCAAAAACGCCGGGCGGACGCGGCGGTCCGCCGGTCGCTTACGTGAACGCGCGATTGCTCGACCCAGCCTCGAATCTCGACACGCTCGGCGGAATGGTCGTTCGCAGCGGGCAGGTTGCGGAAATCGGTGCACATCTGGCGGCCGCCGGCGCATTGGCCGCCGCAGGCCCCGCCGGCATCGAGACGATCGATTGCGCCGGCATGTGCCTTGCCCCTGGGCTCGTCGACATGCGCGTCCAGCTGCGCGAGCCCGGCGAAGAGCACAAGGAAACCATCTCGACCGCGAGCGAAGCGGCGGCCGTGGGCGGTGTCACCACCATGGTCGCCTTGCCGAATACGCGGCCGGCGATCGACGATGCGGCCCTGGTCGAATCGGTTGCGCGCCTCGCGCGTGAGACGAGCCTTGTGCGCGTGCACACTTATGCGGCCGTCACGCGCGGCCTCAACGGCAAGGAAATGACCGAGTTCGGTCTGCTCGCGGCGGCCGGCGCGTTGGGCTTCACCGACGCAACGCATGCCGTTGCCGATCCGCAGTTGCTGCGCCGCGCCCTTTCCTACGCGCGCACCTTCGGCAAGGCGATCATCCAGCATCCCGAAGAACCGATCCTATCGCGCGGTGCAATGAACGAGGGTGAATTGTCCACGCGCCTCGGCATTCCGGGCTCGCCCGCTATGGCCGAGATCATCCAGATCGAACGCGACATCCGCATTGCCGAACTCACCGGCGGACGCCTGCATTTCTCGAACGTCACGACCGCGCAAGGTCTTGCCGCGATCCGCAACGCCAAGGCGCGCGGTTTGCACATCACCTGCGACACCGCCCCGCATTATTTTGCGCTGAACGAGATGGCGCTCAGCGACTACCGCACCTTCGCGAAAGTCTCGCCGCCTTTGCGCAGCGAGGACGACCGCCGTGCGGTGATCGAAGCGCTCAAAGACGGTACCATCGACGCGATCGCCTCCGACCATTCGCCGCACGACCAGGATTCCAAACGCCTGCCGCTTGCCCAAGCGGCTTTCGGCACGGTTGGACTCGAAACGCTGCTGCCGATCGTACTCGAGCTTGTGCACAACAAGCAGCTTGGGCTGCTCGCGGCACTTGCCAAAGTCACGAGCGCGCCGGCATCGCTGCTCGGCCTAAAGGAAGGACGCTTGGCCAAGGGCCTTGCGGCCGACTTCGTGGTCTTCGACCCGGCAGCCCCCTGGAAAATCGAAGCCAAGAGCCTGCAGTCCAAATCCAAGAACTCCGCCTTCGACGACCGGCTCGTGCAGGGACGCGTGCTGCGCACGGTCGCGGCCGGCATCCCCATCCATATCGCAAGCTAGGGCATCGCCTTGTTCGATCCCGACACGCTGGCGCTGGCTTGGCCCTATTTGGCGACGGCCTTACTTGCTGGATATCTGCTGGGCTCCGTACCTTTTGGCCTCGTACTGACGCGCGCCGCCGGCCTTGGCGACATCCGCAAGATCGGGTCGGGCAATATCGGGGCGACCAACGTGCTGCGCACCGGCAACAAGGTGCTGGCCCTCGCAACCCTGGTGCTCGATTCCGGCAAGGGCGCCATCGCGGTTCTGATCTTGCGCGCAGTCTGGGGCCCCGATGCGGCCCTGATCGCCGGTTTCGGCGCGCTGCTCGGGCATCTGTTTCCGGTGTGGCTCGGCTTCAAAGGCGGCAAAGGTGTCGCAACCGCCCTCGGGACCTTGATCGCCTTGTCATGGCCGATCGGGCTTGCGGCCTGTGCCACCTGGGCGCTCGTCGCGGCGGTGTTTCGCTATTCCTCGCTTGCAGCCCTGATCGCCGTCGCCGCGACGCCCGCGTTTGCGTGGTATCTGCCGATCCTGTGGGCGCCGGGCCAGGAACTGGGCGGCGACCTGCAGCTGGCCGGCTTTGCCGCCGCGATGGCGGTGCTCATCTGGATCAAGCACAAGACCAACATTGCGCGGCTCTTGGCCGGCACCGAACCGAAAATCGGCCAGAAGAAAGCACTGTCGACCGAGGGTTGACGCAAGATTGCAGACGCGGCCAAAATCGGCCGATGTCGCCAAGCAATCTCACCGACGACGAGCGCTGCCAATGGCTGCGCTTGATCCGCACCGAGAATGTCGGCCCCATCGCATTCGGCCAGTTGCTGGGCCGCTACGGCAGCGCTGCCGCGGCCCTTGCCGCCATCCCCGACCTCGCAAGCCGCGCCGGCAAACGCAGTATCCGCGTAGCCTCGCTTGCCGAAGCGCAAGCTGAAATCGCCGCGCTGGCCAAGCTCGATGGGCGTTTCGTCGCAATTGGCGAACCAGACTATCCGCCGCTGCTGGCCGAAATCGAAGATGCCCCGCCGCTGCTGGCCGTACGCGGCTTTGCGCATGTGTGGAAGCGCCCGTGCCTTGCCATTGTGGGGGCGCGCAACGCGTCGCTGAACGGCCAGCGCTTTGCGCGCGAATTGGCGCAAGAACTCGGCGAAGCCGGTCTTACGGTCGTTTCCGGGCTCGCGCGCGGCATCGATGCGGCCGCCCATGCGGGTGCCCTTGCGACCGGCACCGTCGCCGTGATGGCCGGCGGCATCGACCATATCTACCCGGTCGAGAACAAAGAGCTCTATGGGCGGATCGCCGCCCAAGGGGCGGTCGTGTCGGAGATCCGCCTCGGCGAAGTTCCGCAAGCCCATCATTTCCCGCGTCGCAACCGGATCGTCTCGGGCATCTGCCGCGGCACCTTGGTCATCGAGGCGGCGTTGCGCTCGGGCTCGCTGATTACGGCACGCCTCGCGGGCGAGCAGGGCCGCGAGGTTTTTGCCGTGCCCGGCTCGCCGCTCGATCCGCGCGCACGCGGCGCCAACGCGCTGCTGCGCCAAGGCGCAACGCTCGTGGAGACCGCCCAAGACGTGCTCGAGGTGCTGCGGGGAATGCACCTCGAATCACCTAAGTTTTTACCTGAAAAATATTCATCAAGTGTCTATAAAATATCAGAAAAAGAAATATGGTCAGCGCGCGATTCCATCTACCAAGCCCTGGCCCCGTCGCCGACGTTAGTTGACGAAATCGTGCGCGAGTGCCAATTGTCCGCCCCCGTCGTCCTGGCCGCCTTGCTCGAATTGGAGCTTGCCGGCCTCGTCGACAGACATCCGGGCGGCCGGGTTTCGCGTCGGGTTTAGCGAAAATCAGCCGGTCGGTACGGCAGAAGGCGCGATCGCGCCGACAGGCAGGCGGATGAAGCTCGTTATTGTGGAATCGCCGTCGAAGGCGAAAACCATCAACAAATATCTCGGCGACGAATATCGCGTCCTCGCCTCGTACGGGCATGTGCGCGATTTGCGCGAAAAAGACGGCGCGGTCGAGCCCGACCGCGACTTCGAAATGCATTGGGAAATCGGCGAACGTGCCAAAAAGCCCGTTTCCGAAATCACGCGGGCCCTCAAGGGCGTCAAGACGCTGATCCTGGCGACCGACCCCGACCGCGAGGGCGAGGCGATTTCCTGGCACCTTAAAGAAGTGCTGGCCGCCGCCAACAAGCTTAAAGACGTCGATGTGCGCCGCGTCGTGTTCAACGAGATCACCAAGACCGCGATCCTCGAGGCGATGCGCCATCCGCGCGACCTCGACCGCGATCTGGTCGATGCGTATCTCGCCCGCCGCGCTCTCGATTTCCTCGTGGGCTTCAACCTGTCGCCGGTGCTGTGGCGCAAGCTGCCGGGCAGCCGGTCGGCTGGCCGCGTGCAGTCGGTCGCATTGCGGCTGATCTGCGAACGCGAGAACGAAATCGAGCGGTTCCGCGCGCGCGAATATTGGACGATCGGTGCGCAGTTCACCGCCAAGGGCGGCGAGAAGTTCGAAGCGCGTTTAACCCAGCTCGACGGTGCCCGCCTCGACAAGTTCGACATTGCCAACGAAGCCGCCGCCCAAGCCGCGGTCGCCAAAATCGAAGACGGCGATCCCTTTACGGTCGCGAGCGTGGAGCGCAAGCGCGTGCGGCGCAATCCGATGGCGCCGTTCACGACCTCGACGCTGCAGCAGGAAGCCTCGCGCAAACTGGGCTTCGGCGCCTCGCGCACGATGCGCCTTGCCCAGCAGCTCTACGAGGGCTTCGACATTGGCGGCGAGACCGTGGGCCTCATCACCTACATGCGTACCGACAGCGTGACGCTGTCGGGCGAAGCGGTGCGTGCTGCCCGCGCGCTGATCGCCGAACGCTTCGGCAAGAAGTTTCTGCCCGAGCAGCCACGCATCTGGAAGACCCAGGCAAAAAACGCGCAGGAAGCCCACGAAGCCATCCGCCCGACCGACCTTCTGCGGCGCCCTGATCAGGTCGCGCACGCTCTTGCGGACGACCAGCTCAAACTTTATGAGCTGATCTGGAAGCGCACGATCGCCTCGGAAATGGAGAGCGCGCAACTCGATCAGGTCGCGGTCGATCTCGCCTCGCCCGACGGCCGCACGGTGTTGCGCGCGACCGGCTCCACGCTGGTTTTCGAAGGTTTCCTCGCCCTCTATCGCGAAGATCGCGACGACCCGACCGAAGGCGAAGACGACGAAAACCGCCTGCTGCCGGCCCTTGCCGAAGGCGACGCGACGCCACGTGGGGCGATCAAGCCCGAGCAGCATTTCACGCAGCCGCCGCCGCGTTTTTCCGAGGCGAGCCTCGTCAAGCGCCTCGAAGAACTCGGCATCGGTCGCCCCTCGACCTACGCCTCGATCCTCGAGACGCTGCAGGAGCGCGGCTATGTGAAGCTCGACAAGCGCCGCTTCACGCCCGAAGACCGCGGCCGGGTTGTGACGACGTTCCTCGAAAACTATTTCAAGCGCTATGTCGAATACGATTTCACGGCCAAGCTCGAAGACCAGCTCGATGAGATTTCGGGCGGCCGTGCGGACTGGCGCAAGGTGCTGGCCGATTTCTGGAACGCCTTCTCGAAATCGATCGCCGACACCAAAGACCTCAAAATCCGGGACGTGATCGACGCGCTCGACGAAGCGCTCGGCCCGCATTTCTTCCCCGACAAACTGGGCGGTGCGGATGCGCGCGGCTGCCCCGCCTGCTCGGGCGGTCGCTTGGGCCTGCGTCTTGGCAAGCGCGGTGCGTTCATCGGCTGCTCGAACTATCCGACATGCAGCTTCACGCGGCCTTTGACGGTCGATGGCGGCGACGGCGAGCAGACGGGGGGTGTCGCCAACAAGGTCATCGGCGTCGATCCCGAGACCAAAGAAGAAATCCATCTGCGCAACGGGCCGTTTGGGCCGTATGTGCAGCTCGGCACTGGCGGCGAAAAGGTCAAACCGAAGCGCCAATCGGTGCCCAAAGATATGAAGCCCGAAGACGTAACCCTCGAAGTCGCGCTGAAGCTTTTGTCGCTGCCGCGCTTGGTCGGCACGCACCCCGAAACGGGCGAAACGATCCTCGCCGGGCTCGGCCGCTTCGGGCCGTATCTGAAACACGGCGAGAAATACAAATCGATTCCGACGACGCAAGACGCGCTCGAGATCGGCCTCAATCGCGCGGTCGACGTGCTGGCCCAACCTTCGACCGGGCGGCGCTTCGGCCGTGCCGCCGCCCCCGCCGGGCGCGTGGTCGGCAACCATCCGGACGACAACGCGCCGATCACGGCCGCCGTCGGCAGCTACGGGCCGTACGTCAAACACGGCAGCACCTACGCGAACCTGCCCAAAGACATCACGCCCGAAGAAGTCACGCTCGAAGACGCCGTGCGCCTCATCGCCGAGCGGCGTGCACGCGCGGGCAATACACCCACGCGCAAAAAGGCCGTCGCCAAGAAGGCCGCGAAGCCGAAAGCCGAGAAGCCGAAGGCCGAAAAGCCCAAGGCCGAAAAAGCAGCGCCGAAGCCCAAACGCGCCAAGAAGCCTGCTGCCGCCGAGCAGTAATCTTAACGGGAGCCGCATTGCGCCTCGGCGCAAAGCGGTTCACCCTCGGCTTCGATGTCGCGAACGAGTCGTCCCCCTGCCCGCCTCGACGCCAAGACGGTGCTCAGCACGGTGGCGCGCAGCCCCGTGCCCGTCGAAAAGCGCCGCATCGCCAAACTCCTCGGCCTCAAAGGCCCGGCCCGCGACACGCTGAAAGCCTTGCTGCGCGACATGCTGCGCGACGGCCAGCTCATTGCGGCCGGCGAAGGGCGCGTCGCGGTTGCGCGCAAAGCCCCGCCTCCGGGAATGACCATGGTCGCGATCGAAGCGATCGACATCGAAGACGGCACGCCGCTCGTGCGCCCGACTGAATGGACCGGCGAAGCCCCGCTCGTGCGCCTGACCGTCCCGGTCGGCCATACTGCACCGGCGATCGGTGCGCACGGCCTTGTCGAACTCGGCCAGACGGACGGCGTTTGGCAGGCGACGTTGGTGCGGTTGGTCGAGCCCACGGTCGAGCGGCTCGTGGGGCAGATCGCCGCCAGCGGTTCGCATTTTCGACTATTGCCGACCGACCGGCGCATCCGCACCGAATTCACGGTCGACACCGATGCGCTCGCCGGTGCGATCGCGGGCGATCTCGTGTTGGCCGAAGTGCTGCCGACCCGTCGATTGGGACTGCCGAAGGCCAAGGTCATCGAGCGCATCGGCCAGCTCGGCGATCCGCGTTCGGCGAGTCTGATCGCGATTTTCTCGCAAGGCATTCCGACCGAGTTCCCGCCCGAAACGCTGAAACTTGCCGCTGCCGCCAAACCGGCCGACACGGCCGAGCGCGAAGATCTGCGCGCCTTGCCGATCTGCACGATCGACGGTGCGGATGCGCGCGATTTCGACGACGCCGTTTTGGCCGAACCCGACAGCGATCCCGACAATCCGGGCGGCTTCAAGCTCATCGTCGCGATCGCCGACGTTGCTTGGTATGTGCGGCCCGACGATGCGCTCGACCGCGAAGCTTACCGGCGCGGCAATTCGTGCTATTTCCCCGACCGCGTCGTGCCGATGCTGCCCGAGCGCCTGTCGAACGATCTGTGCTCGCTGCGCCCCGACGAAGATCGCCCGGTGCTCGTCGCGCATATCGTCATCGATGCGGCGGGCAAAAAGCGCAGCCATCGCTTTTCGCGCGCTACGATCCGCTCGGCCAAACGCTTCACCTACGAAGCCATCCAGGAGATCGCCGACGGCCATACGAAGGCGCCGCCCTGGATCGTCGACAAGATCGTCGCCCCGCTCTACGCCGCCTATCGCCTGCTCGATGCCGCCAAGCGCGAACGCGGTGCACTCGATCTTGAAGTGGCCGAGCGCAAAGTCGAGATCGGCGAGGACGGCAAGATCGCCGCGATCCGCCCGCGCGTGCGCCTCGACAGCCACAAGCTGATCGAGGAATTCATGATCCTCGCCAATGTCTGTGCGGCCGAAACGCTCGAGCGCGCGGGCTTGCCGTGCATGTATCGCGTACACGAGCCGCCCGCCCCCGACCGCGTCGACGGTCTGCGCGACGTGCTCGACGGGCTTGGCTTTCGCCTCGCGCGCGGGGCCGCCATCAAGCCGCAGGATTTCGGCAAGGTGCTGGCCTGGGCTTCCGACCAGGTGGCGCGACCGCTCGTCAATCAGATGGTGCTGCGCTGCCAGTCGCTTGCCGTCTATGCGCCAAAAAACCAGGGGCATTTCGGTTTGGCCCTTGCGCGCTATGCACATTTCACCTCGCCCATTCGCCGCTATGCCGACCTGCTTGTGCACCGGGCGCTGATCGCCGCCGGGAATCTCGGCGAAGGCAGTCTGCGCGGGAACCGGCCGCCGCCGGACTTCGTCGTCGCGGGCGACCATATCTCGGCGACCGAGCGGCGCGCAGTGGCAGCCGAACGCGACGCGATGGCGCGCTATGTCGCCGCCTATCTGATGGAGCGGCGCGACGCGCAATTCACGGGGCGCGTCTCGGGTGTGCAAAAATTCGGTCTTTTTGTTACCCTCGACGAGACCGGTGCCGACGGGCTGGTGCCGGTGCGCTCGCTGCCGTCCGATTTCTACAATTTTGATGAACGACGCCATACACTTACGGGAAACCGCAACGGTCGGGTCTACCAGCTTGGCCAAGCCGTCGAAGTGCGTCTGCGCGAAGCCGACAATCTCACCGGAAGCCTTGTTTTCGAACTGCTGGAGCAAGGTGCCGCTCGCCGCCCGCAGCGGCCGAGCGGCGGCAAACCCAAGCATAAACGCCGGCGCTAGAATGGCCGCAGCGGCGGCCACGAGATGTGGCAAGAATGCCGCAGCCCGCGTTGGTTTTTTGTCGCACCGGTTCCAGCACTACCTTCCGACATACAGGCGTATAGTATCGGTGTCTGGAGAACCGCTGACCATGCTGATCGAACAGCCACACGAAACGACACAGCCGCCGCCGCGGTCGTGGCTCCTAGGTATGCGGCGCGGTGCGACCGGCCACTGCCCGAATTGCGGCGCTGCACCGGCTTTCGCTGGCTATCTGCGGGTTGTCGCAAACTGCGCTTCGTGCGGACACGAGCTTGGTGCTTATCGCGCCGACGACGCCCCGCCCTATTTCACGATTTTCGCAGTTGGCCACATCATCGTGCCGTTGATGCTGCTTCTCGAAAAGAGCCAAGCTCCGGCCATGTGGATCCATATGGCCGTGTGGCTGCCCGCAACCCTTGTGCTGTCGCTCGCCTTGCTGCGGCCGATCAAAGGGGCCGTGTTGGGCGTGATGTGGGCAACCGATACCGACACGAAAGCAACACCGTGAGAATTGCGGGACTTTCCTACCGGCAGACGTCGCGCATCGGCGCATTGATCGGCGCCTTGGTATTGTTCGCGACCGCATGTGCGGGTCCGCGTGAAACCGCACGGCCGATCGCACCGCGCGAAGCGCGCCATGCGCCGGCCCCGGCCTATTTCTACCAGCGCGCCTACGACGAATTGACGGCACGCTACATCAGCACCCTCGACGTACCGACACTCGCCGCAACGGGACTTGCCAATCTTTCCAAACTCGACACGCGCGTGAGCATCCGCCAAGTAGATCAGCGCCTGCTGATCCTCGACGGCGAAGCGCCGGTCGCAAGCTTCGAAGCGCCGCGGCGCGAAGACACGCAACGCTGGGCAAGCCTGACGGCACAGGCGATCGAAACGGCGCGGGGCTTCTCGTCGACTTTGCGCGAAACCGCGAACGACCGCCTCTACCGCACCGTTCTCGACGGCGCGTTGTCGCGGCTCGACACGTACACGCGCTACGACGACCCCGACCGCGCGCGCGAATCGCGGGCGGCGCGCGACGGGTTCGGCGGCATCGGCGTGACGGTCGGCTTCGAAAACGGCGAGACGCGCATCGACAATGTGATCGGCGGTTCGCCGGCAGGTCGTGCAGGCTTGCGCGTTGGCGACCGCATCCTCTCGGTCGATGGCCGCTCGATCGTCGGTGTCGGCGAGCGCGACGTGATTGCGCGTCTGCGCGGACCGGTCGGCACGGAAGTGCGCATGGAAATCCGCCGCCCGCCGACCGAACAGCGCTTGGAGATGCGGCTGTCCCGCAGCCACATCGTGCCGACAACCGTCACCTATCGGCGCGACGGCGATGTCGCCTATATCCGCGTCTCGGGCTTCAATCAGCGCACGACCGACTCGCTCAACGAGACGGTGCGCCAGGCCAAGGCTGAAATCGGCCCGTCGATCCGCGGTGCCGTGATCGATCTGCGCGGCAATCTCGGCGGCCTGCTCGACCAGGCGGTCGGCGTCTCCGACCTGTTTTTGGCCCGCGGCACCATCGTATCCACGCGCGGCCGCCATCGTGCAAGCCAGCAGAGCATGGCCGCATCCTCGGGCGATGTCGGCGAGGATCTGCCGTTGGTCGTGCTGATCAACGGCCAGTCGGCCTCTGCCTCCGAGATCGTCGCTGCTGCCCTCCAAGACAATGGCCGCGCCATCGTCGTCGGCACCACGAGCTTCGGCAAAGGCTCGGTGCAAACGCTGGTCGAGATGCCCAACGACGGCGAGTTGGTGATCACCTGGGCGCGCTTCCACGCGCCCTCGGGCTATCCGCTCGCCGATCTCGGTGTGATGCCGGCTTTCTGCACATCGGGCCGCGTCGACAGCGTGGCGGAGGCTCTTGCCGCCGTACGCCGCGGCCAGATCACCGATGCGCGGACGATGGCGCGCTGGCGGGCGGCCGACCACGCGGACACGGGCCTGCTCAAGCGCCTGCGCGAAATCTGCCCGCCCGACAACCTCACCCGCGACGGCGATCTCGAGATTGCCGAAGCGCTGCTGCGCGATTCGGCCGTATTCGCCCGCGTTCTCCAATCGGTCCAGCAGACGGCCCAGGCGCGCTAGGCCCGGCCCGCCAAAGGGCCGCCCTTGACAAGCCCGGTTTGGGCGCTATTGTCGCGGCCCGTTTGCGTTTTCCCCAGATTTCGAGGGCCCAATGGCCAAGTCCAAACCTATGCTGATCAAGCTCAACAGCACCGCCGACACCGGCTTCTTCTACGTGACCAAGAAGAATCCGCGCAAGACGACGGAAAAGCTCGAACTCAAGAAGTACGATCCCGTCGCGCGCAAGCACGTCGTGTTCAAAGAAGGCAAGATCAAGTAGCCTTCGCTTTTTGGTATTGAGAGATCAAACCGGGCAGCCGCCCATCGGCGCCCGGTTTTTTAATGGCCGCGCAGGAACTCAGTCGTCGGTCGATACGACGCGATTGCGGCCCTGCTGCTTGGCCCGATAGAGCGCTTCGTCAGCCCGCTCGATCAAGCGGGCCGGATCGAACCCGTCGAGCGGCGTGGATGCCACGCCGACGCTGATCGTGACCGAGATCGAACCGTCTGGGGTCGGCACCTTCACGGCCGTCTGCTCGACCTTGCCGCGCAGGCGTTCGCCGACCATGCAGCCGACCTTGATGTCGGATTCCGGCATCACGACCATGAATTCTTCGCCGCCCCAGCGTGCCACCGTGTCGAACGGGCGCACGTTGTTCTGCAGCCGCTCGGCCACGGCCCGCAGCACACGGTCGCCGATCGGATGGCCGTGCGTGTCGTTGACGGCTTTGAAATGGTCGATATCGACCATCAGCAGTGCCAGCGACCGCTCCGACTGGATCGTGCGGCGCGACAGGTTCGCCAGATGCGCTTCCATGTAGCGCCGGTTGTAGAGACCGGTCAGCGAATCGGTCAGCGCCAGCGCCATGTTGCGCTCGTAATTGTGGCGCAGCGCCTCCATGTAGCGGCGGCGGCGGATCTGCGTGCGCACGCGCGCGATGAGTTCGTTGGGCTCGACCGGCGTCATCAGATAGTCGGTGACGCCGATGTCGATCGCGCGCGTGAGCCGCGCATCGTCGCCGTCGTCGAGCACGGCCATCAGCGGCGTCTGGCGCGTGCGCTCGCCCGAGCGCAAATCCGCGCACAGCCGCAGCGCGTCGGATTTGCGCATCAACGTGTTGACGATAATCGCATCGAAATCCTTGTCGCGAACGGCTGCAAGCGCGCTCGCCTGGTCGTTCGCGACGACGAGCGACACCGCCTCGTCCTTCATGTGCTGCGTCAGCAGGCGTTGCAATGTCGGCATCTCGTCGACTACGAGCAGGCTTGCCCCGTGCGTCGGAATCTCCTGCTGTATCGTCTGCGCCTCGTCGCCGATGCCGAAACGCTCGCTTGTGACGTTGCGCAAGCGCCATTCGTCGGCCAGCATTTTAAGGCGCACGAGCGAACGGATGCGCGAATAGAGGGCGATGTCGCGCACGGGCTTGGTCAGGAAATCGTCGGCGCCGGCCTCGAGGCCGCGCACGCGGTCTTCGCTGGCCGAAAGGGCCGTGACCATCACGACCGGCACATGGCAGGTGCGCGGATCGGCCTTGAGCCGCCGACAGACTTCGAAACCGTCCATCTGGGGCATCATCACGTCGAGCAGGACGATGTCGGGCGGATTCTCGAAGGCCTTGTCGAGCGCGTCGCGCCCCGAGAACGCGGTCGTGACATGGAAATACTCGGAGCTCAACCGCGCTTCGAGGAGCTTCACGTTGGGCAGAAGGTCGTCGACGACCAACACGCGAGCGGACATCGGTCAGCGTCCCCCTAAGGGCCCGTGCGACACGCTAGGCCAGGAACCGCTGGACGGTCTCGAGGAATTTGGCGACCGAAATGGGCTTGGCGATATAGGCCTCGCAGCCGCCCTGGCGGATCTTGTCTTCATCGCCCTTCATCGCAAAGGCCGTGACCGCGACGACCGGGATTGCGCGCAGATCGGGATCTTCCTTGAGCCATTTTGTGACTTCGAGGCCCGATACTTCCGGAAGCTGGATGTCCATTAGGATCAAATCGGGGCGGTGCAGGCGCGCCATTTTCATGGCCTCGATGCCGTCCTTGGTTTGCAAGGTTGCATAGCCGTGCGCTTCGAGAAGATCGTTGAACAGCTTGATGTTCAGCTCGTTGTCTTCGACGATCAGAACTGTTTTTGCCATCGCCTTGCCTGCGTATGATCCGCCCACGAATTCGGTATTCTTATCTAGCACGCGATAAGCGACGCATACTAGTCTGCAAATCGGCGGCAAAATATGCAAAGAACTGCGGGCAATGCGTTACGGAATAGATCTCGGCGGAACAAAAATCGAAATCGCCGCATTGGCGAATGACGGCAGAATTCGCCTGCGCCGGCGGGCCGCAAGCCCCAAGGGCGACTATCGCGCAACGGTCGAAGCGATCGCGGCCCTGGTCGAAGCGGCGGACGCCGAATTAGGCGCGCGCCCGCCCGTCGGGGTCGGGATTCCGGGCACAATCTCGCCGGCGACTGGCCTTATCAAGAATGCAAACTCGGTCTGGTTAATCGGCCATCCGCTCGACCGCGATCTGGCCGAGCGGCTTGGGCGCCCTGTGCGGATTGCCAACGATGCCGATTGTTTTGTGCTCTCGGAGGCCTCGGACGGTGCGGCCGCCGGTGCGCGCAGCGCTTTCGGGGTCATTCTCGGGACCGGCATGGGCGGCGGCTTGGTCTATGGCGGCCGGCCGATCCATGGGATCAATGCCATCGCGGGCGAATGGGGGCACAATCCGCTGCCGGACCCCCAGATCCAGGACGGGCTCGACGAGCGACCGGGCCCGCAATGCTATTGCGGCCGCCGCGGCTGCATGGAGACCTACCTGTCCGGGCCGGGCCTTGCCGCCGACCATGTGCGCCATGGCGGGGCGGCCGCCAGCGCCGAAGCCATCGCCGCCGCCGCCTCCCAGGGCGACGCGGCCGCCAAAGCCACGCTGGCGCGCTATGTCGACCGGCTCGCGCGCGGGCTCGGCACGATTATCAACCTGTTCGACCCTGAGGTGGTCGTGCTCGGCGGCGGACTTTCGAACGTGACGAAGCTATACGAACAAGTGCCGCAGATCTGGCAGCGCTACATTTTCTCGGACCACGTCGCCACGCGGCTCGTGAAAAACAAGCACGGCGATTCGAGCGGCGTGCGTGGTGCGGCCTGGCTCAATCCGGCCGAAGGCGCCTAGCAGCGCGGGCGCGGCAATGGCTCGAGCCGCTCGAGCTTGGCCTTCATCGTGAATTCGGGATATTCGAACGTATAGTCGGCCGCAACGCCGTTATCGAGCATGCGCATCGAGGTTTCGTAGGTCGGCGTGCCGGACTGGTCGTCCGTGTTGAAATAGGCCATGCGCACGCGCCAGCTTGGGCGGCTGCCCAAGGAAGGTGCGATGTTGGCGGCACTTTCCTGCGGCGGCAGCAAATTGCCGATGAGGGCCGAGACGTCGAGCGCGCCTTCGAGCGTGGCGCCGTCGAAAACGGCACGCGAAATCTGCTTCTCGCCGCCCGCCGCAAGGTTCAGCAGCAACAGCGCGTGTGCTGTCGGGAACAGCGTGCCCGGCGGCAGATCCATCGTCGTTTCAGGCACCGAAAACTCGGCCGAACCGCCTTTGTCGGGGTCGAGGGACGCGCGCCCACGCAGTTCCTCAATCAGTTCGCCATCGCGCGTCGTGCGCAGCGAAAAACGGTAACCCTTCCCGTCATGCGTTTCGAAGCTCGAAAACACGATTTCGGTATCGACCGAATTGCCGTCGCTCTCGGACATGCGGAACCGCAGACGCTGGGCGATCGTCCACCCTTCGCAGACCTCCGCCCAATCCATGGCGAGCACGCCTTCGATGCCGACGACGTCGCCACGCGCGGCACCCAGGCTCAGCGAGTAAGCCGCCCGATGCGGGGCGATCGTCTGAGCCGACGCTGGGAGGGCCGACAAAAGGACAAAAGCCAACAAGAAAACGCGTTTCATCGCAACTCCGATCAACCGCAGGGTTGCCGAACAATATGGCGTTTTCACGGCTTGTTGGCGAGGGCGCTTCAGTCTTTCTTTTTGACGAGAGGCATATCCGCCTTGATGTGCAGCTCTTTATAGCGCGCCGCATCGACAGTATTGGGCGCCTGCATCAGCAAATCGACCGCCCCTTGCGTCATCGGGAAGGCCACAACCTCGCGGATATTCGGCTCGTCGGCCAGCAGCATCACGATGCGGTCGATGCCCGGCGCAGATCCGCCATGCGGCGGGGCGCCGAACTTGAACGCGTTCAACATGCCGCCGAAACGCGTCTCCACGTCCTGCGGCGTATAGCCCGCGATCTCGAACGCGCGATACATGATTTCCGGCAGGTGGTTGCGGATGGCCCCCGACGACAATTCCACACCGTTGCACACGATGTCGTACTGAAAAGCCTTGATCGCCAGAGGGTCCATTGTATTCAGCGCCTCGAGCCCGCCTTGCGGCATCGAGAACGGGTTGTGGCTGAAGTCGATCTTGCCGGTGTCCTCGTCGCGCTCGTACATGGGGAAATCGACGATCCAGCAAAAACGGAACGCGTTGGGCTCGATTAGTTCGAGCTCTTCCCCGAGTTTGCGACGGGCCGCGCCCGCGAGCTTGGCAGCCGCCAGCGGCTTTTTGTCGGCGACGAAGAAAACAGCGTCCCCTGCCCCGACCCCAGCCAAAGCCTGCAGCTTGGCAAGGCGCTCGGCATTGAGGAACTTGGCGATCGGACCCTTGGCCTGGTCGCCCTCGAAAACGATGTAGCCGAGGCCCGGGGCGCCTTCGCCTTGCGCCCAGGCATTCATTTTGTCGAAAAAGCTGCGCGGCCGGTCGGCGGTCTTCGGCGCCGGAATGGCGCGCACGATGCCGCCGCCTGCCACGATTCCTGCGAATACTTTGAAGTCCGAGCCCGCAAAAACCTCGCCCACATCGGCGATCACCAACGGATTGCGCAAATCCGGCTTGTCGGAGCCGTATTTGAGCATCGCGGTGTCGTAGGGGATGCGCGGGAAGCGGTTGTCGTCGACCTTTCGGCCCTTGGCGAATTCGCGGAACACGCCCGCCAGCACGGGCTCGATCGCGTCGAACACGTCTTCCTGGGTCACGAAGCTCATCTCGAAATCGAGCTGGTAGAATTCGCCCGGGCTGCGGTCGGCGCGCGCGTCTTCGTCGCGGAAGCACGGGGCGATTTGGAAATAGCGATCGAAGCCCGAGACCATCAGCAGCTGCTTGAATTGCTGCGGGGCCTGCGGCAGTGCGTAGAACTTGCCCGGATGCAGGCGCGACGGCACCAGATAGTCGCGTGCCCCCTCGGGGCTCGACGACGTCAGGATCGGAGTCTGGAACTCGGTGAAGCCTTGCTCGATCATGCGCCGGCGGATCGACGCGATCACGTTCGAGCGCAGCATGATGTTGGCGTGCAGGCGTTCGGTCCGCAGATCGAGGAAGCGGTATTTGAGCCGCATTTCCTCCGGATAGTCTTCTTCCTGGGCGACCTGGAACGGCAGAATCTCGGAAGCCGATTGCAGTTTTGCCTCGTCGAGGCGCACTTCGATATCGCCGGTCGCGAGCTTGGAATTGACGGTCCCGGCCTCGCGCGCCACCACGCGACCCGTGACTGTCACCACGCTTTCGGGGCGATAGGATTCCACACCGGCAAAAAGCGGGCTCGAAGTGTCGAGCACGCATTGGGTAATGCCGTAATGGTCGCGCAGGTCGACGAACAGCAGATTGCCATGGTCGCGCTTGCGGTGGACCCAGCCCGACAGGCGGACGGTCTTGCCGACATCGCCCAGACGCAATTGGCCGCAGGTATGCGAACGATAGGCATGCATGGCGAGACGATTCCTTAGGTTCAAAACGGGCCGCAACAGGATATCTTGGCGCCCGGATTGTCAACTATTTCAAGGCCGGGGGGTGCTGGGCCTTGAGGGGGCCGGACAAGCGGTGTAACAGAAACAATGACGTTGATCACCGAGTCTGCAGCTCTCGCGGCATTTTGCGCCAAAGTCTCCACGTCGAGCTACGTAACGGTCGACACGGAGTTCATGCGCGACCGGACCTATTATCCGCAGCTCTGCCTCGTCCAGGTGGCGGGGCCCGACGATGCGGCCGCCATCGACGCGCTCGCGCCCGGCATCGACCTGTCGCCGCTGCTGGCCCTGATGGACAATCCGGCGATTCTGAAGGTTTTCCACGCCGCGCGCCAAGATCTTGAGATTTTCTACAATCTGACCGGCCGCGTGCCTACCCCGCTGTTCGATACCCAGGTCGCGGCCATGGTGTGCGGCTTCGGCGACCAGGTCAGCTACGAGACCCTGGCCGCCCAATTGTCGCGCGCGCGCATCGACAAATCCGTGCGGTTTACGGACTGGGCGCAGCGCCCGCTCTCCGAGCGCCAGGTCACCTACGCCCTGTCCGACGTCACGCATCTGCGCCCCGCCTACGAGGCTTTGGCGCGCAAACTGGCCGCCAACGGCCGAGCCGGCTGGCTGCAGGAGGAAATGGCCACCCTGCTGGACCCAGCGACCTACCGGCTCGATCCCGAGGAGGTTTGGCGACGCATGCGCCCGCGTGGGGCGAAGCCTAAGTTCCTGGCGATCATGAAAGAGGTCACGGCGTGGCGCGAACGCGAGGCCCAGCGCCGCGATACGCCGCGCAACCGCGTGGTCCGCGACGAGACCATCCTGGACCTCTGCGCCCATGCGCCAACCACGCTCGACGAGCTTGCACGCATGCGTGGCCTCTCGAAGAACTTCGCCGATGGCCGTCTCGGCCAGGAATTGCTCGATGCCGTAAAGCGGGGTTTGGCCATGCCGCAAGCCGAAATCCCGACCTTGCCGGACAGCCCGGACCTGCCATCGGGCCTTGGGCCGATCGTCGAACTGCTCAAAGTTTTGTTGAAGATGAAGTGCGAAGAGCATGGTGTCGCTCAGAAACTTGTTGCCACTACGGCTGAACTTGAGCGTATTGCAGCTAGCGACGACGATACCGGCATCCCGGCCCTGCAAGGCTGGCGGCGCGAGGTCTTCGGCAGTGCCGCCCTCGACCTCAAGGCAAGCAAACTCGCCTTCACGCTGAAGGGAAAAAAGATCGTTCTATTGAAACTATAATTTTATTTCAGATGCTTATATGTCTTTTCTACCGTCCTAGTTTAGAAAAAATCCAGGATCTACAGCGCTGCAACTTTCTGAACCCAGAACTGATACATACCGCTGAATACGAGCGGATGGCGACGCTCGAATTCGTCCCAACAGGCAAGATCGGTTTTGGCGGTCGGGTTGGGAAAGGCGTGCGCAAACGCAAGCGCTACATCCGCCGCTATATCGAAGCCCAAGAACGCGAAGCCAAAGCGCTGCAGCCAACCCGCGATCTCGGGCAGCGTGTGGCGGTGCTCCTGGACATGGAAAAACAGATCGCGACAGCCGCCCGTCGAGCCGAAATCGAACGTTTCGAGCGCGAGCGTACGCGGCTCGCCGGGTGGGAGCGCACGCAGTTCCTGGCGGCAGCGGCGGATATCGGCGGCCGTCGGCACGAAACCGCGTTCGGCGATGTAGTCGCGCACGGCCACGACCGTCGCGCGCGCATGCGCAGAATAGAGCCCGATGCGAAACAGCCCGCCGGGACGCAAGCGCCCGGACAGGACGGCAAAGCCCGCCTGCGGATCGGCCAGGTGGTGCAGCACGCCGACGGATTCCACGATGTCGAATTGGCGATCGAGGGTCCCCAACTGCAGCAAATCGGCTTGCGCAAAGTCGAGATTCCCGAGGCCCATCTCCTCGGCCTTGCGCGCGGCATAGCCGAGACTCGCAAGGCTAAGGTCAATGGCCAGGATACGCGCGGCTGGATATTCGAGGGCGCGCTCGACCGCATGCTGACCGGTGCCGCATCCGGCAATCAGAATGTCCGGGGCTATGCGATCTCGTAGATCGAACGGCAGATGGCCGAAACGCGCGCGCAAGGTTTGGGCCGCCGATAAGGTCGATTTCTCCGGTGGCAGCCGCGTCCAGCGGGGATAGGGATTGGCTTCGTACTGCGCTTGCACGGCGCGCGACACCGGTGCGACGACCGTGCCGATCTTCGGCAAGCCCAAGCGGATCGCCTTTTCGCGTAAAGGTGCAGCGACTTGCACTGCGAGCAATGCGGCGACCGGTACCGGCCATGGCAGCGCCTGCCATTTTGGCGCATCGGCGATATCGCCAAGCGGCGCATAGCAAGCGGCGACGACGAGATCCCACAAATCCGGTGCACGTTTGCCGACGAGCCGCGCGGCATGTGCGGCGGCCCGCACATCTTCCTCGGCGTCGGTTGCGAAAACGTACTCGTTGTTGAAACAATGTTCGGCAAGCGCGCAGGCAAAATCGAGATGCGTTTCGATCCGCAAGTCGGGCTCGGCCAACAGACGGCGGCGCATTTGCGTCAACCAAGCTTCGATCTTGGCGTCGCTGAAAATCGCGGCGCGCAGCAACGCGGCCAGCAGCTTCATTTGCGGATCGGGTCGATCGCCAATCAGCGCGCGTGCGGGCCGCGCCAGATCGCTGGGGCGGGTCCAGGCCTCGCGCAAGGCGCGTTCGAGCGTGTGCACCAGTTCGGGCGTCGCTGCACTCGGCGTACTCGCCGCCAGAGCTTCGCAAAACAGGCGCTTCGCGCTGGCGGTCTCCTTGGTTTTCAAAGCCACCTGCGCTTGCGCCAAAGCCTGCTCCCCCAGCCCTTGCGCAAGCAGGGCGTAGCCCAAGGCGACCTGCGCTTCAACCAACGCAGGCGCCAAAGCGATCGCCCGTTCGAAAGCGGCGCAGGCCGCCGCAGGATTGCCCAAGTTGCGCAAGGCAAGGCCGCGATTGAGATGCGTCTGCGCGTCGTCGGGGGCAAGCGCCAAGGCTTTCGCGAACGCTGCAAGAGCCGCCACCGGCTGACCGAGCCGATCGCGCATGGCGCCGATATTCGTATGCGCTGCCGCCAAGCGCGGATCGAGCGCGGCCGCGCGTTCGAAGGCGGCAAGCGCTTCCTCGGGCCGGTCGATCTGAGCAAGCGCGTTGCCGAGACTGCCATGGACCGCCGCGATCTCCGGCCGCAAGGCGGCGACAGTGCGGAATGCGGCGGCGGCGGCGGCATGGCGCCCGAGCTGGGCCGAAACGATGCCGAGATTGTTGTGCGCCTCGGCATAGCTCGGCTGCAGCCTTGCCGCCTCGGCAAACGCCGCGGCGGCCGCTTCGAGCGCACCCTGCCCACTCAGCGTCATGCCGCGGTCGAAAGCAGCCTCAGCGGGCGATCTTTGAGTCGACATGGCGGTAAAGCTACAGGCCCGACGCGTCTTGCGGCAAATCGAAGAAGGCGCGCAGATCCGCCCAGGCAGCGTCGCGCACATGCGGCGCATAGGCCGCACGCGGTGCGGCCCGCGGGCTGCGCCAGAATGCAGTCGCGGCCGGCGCGGCCATTTCGGTCGGCGCATCGAACCCGTGGCCAGCCCCGCCATAGCGGATCGCCAACACGTTCTCGCCCCCCGTTGCCGCCTCGGCAAGGCGCGCGCAAATCTCGGGCGGGGCAATGCGATCGGCGTCGCCGAGCAGCAGCAGCATCGGCACCGGCACTTGCCAGCGTTCGAGCCGCGTGCAATCGGGATAGAACGCAGCCGCCGAACGGATGCGCGGCGCCACATCCGCCAGCACGGCCATCACGGCTGACCCGCCCTGTCCCCAGCCGATCAAATGCAGCCGATCAGGCACCACGTTCACTTCGCGCAGCGTCAACGCCACCACCGCAACCAGGTCGCGCCGCAGGGCGGCAAGATCGAGCATTCGACACGCCGGGTCCAGCGACTGGCGGCGTGGATAGTCGAAAACAATGGCGATCACGCCCGCTTCGGCCAAGCGGCGCGCGGCGTCGTCGATGTGGCTGCCGACGCCCTCGCAGCCGGGTACGAGCACCGCAGTCGCGCGCGGCGCAGTGCCGCCTGGATGCAGCACGGCGACGAAATCGCCGAGCGGCAGCAGGTTCGGCGGCATTTCGCCCGTCCGCGCGCAGGCGCCAAGTGCCACGGTCAAGAACACGATGGCGGCCATGTGCCGCAGGCCGCAGCTTCTGGATTTCAGCATCACGCTCAGCGCAGCTTGATCGAAACGCGCCGGTCGAGCGCGCGTGCCAATGCATCGAGCCTGCGGCCGACCACGTCGCCGACCATTGCGGCCATTTTGCGCGGCAATTCGAGCACGAGATCCTTTGGCGTCGTGCGCAGCTTCGTGGCGTCGAGCACCGACGACGCCCCGCCCGACAGCCGGTAAGCAACCCGCAGTGCGAGCCCCATCAGATAGGCTTCGCTGAGGGCCGTCTCGTCGAGCAGCGACCACGCCCCTTTGGTGACCGACATGTCCGGCTCGCCTTCGTAGCGCGAATAGAGTGCGATCGCGACATAGGCGCGGCCCGGATGGTCGATGCCCGCGACCGGCATCGACAAGGCACGCCGATAAGCGATCTCGCCGCGATGGTCGGGATGCTCGCTCCAGGCAATGTCGGCCAGATAGCAGCTCGCCAAGCGCAGGCGTGCGCGCGACTTGTCTTTGAAAAGAGGCTCGATCCAGTCCGCCAACTGCTCAGGCGCCACGCGATAGCGCCGGTTGCCCGCCAGCATGGCCGCCGCTCCCGACAGGAGTGGGTCGACCGTTTTGAGCTTGGTCGGCAACGAGTCGTAAAGGGCCCCCTCGCGCAGACCGTACGCCGAAAACACGAGGCGCTTTGGCTTGGCACGCCGCAAGGTGCGCTCGAGAACGAGAGCCGCAAGCGGCAGCGTATCGATGCGCTTGCGCGAAATGCCCATGAAACCTTCGAGAGAGGCGCGGCTTTGCGTCGCCAGCAGATTGAGAAACTCAATCGCCGGCTCGCGCGCAATCGCGTAATGGTGGATAACGTCGAGCCCGTAGCCGACATGCGCCATATGCAGTTTGGCAAGGGCCCGCCAAGCGCCGCCGACCGCGTAGAAGTCGCCGTTCGCCGCCGCCTGGGGCAAGAAGCGCAGCTCGCGCAAGTATCCGTCGATCAGATCGCGCTGTTGTAAGCGCGACCGGTCGGCCATTTCGCGCAAGCGCAGCGGGCCGAGCGGCAAGGTTGCGTAGTCTTTGGTCTTGCCGCGCCCCAATGCCACAAGCTCGAGACTGCCGCCGCCAAGGTCGCCCATCGCCCCGCGCGCGTCTGGCATGCCCGCAATCACGCCGAGTGCAGAAAGCCGCGCCTCGTCCGCACCCGACAGCACGCGCACGGGCAGGCCCGTGGCAGCACGCAGCTGGGCGATAAAAGAGGCACCGTTCGAAGCGTCGCGCGCTGCCGCCGTCGCCATCGCAAACGTCTTGCGCACGCCCATCGCACGCGTGAGTACGGCAAAGCGCTTCAAATTGGAAAAAGCAAGGTCCATGCCCTCGGGATCAAGGGCACCTGTGCGTTCGAGCCCGCGCCCCAAGCCGCACAGGACCTTTTCGTTGAAGAGCGGCAAGGGCACCCGGCTGGTCCCGTCGAACACCACGAGGCGGATCGAGTTGGAGCCGATATCGACGACGGCCACCGGGCGGCGATCGACATGTTGCGGTGGGCGCGTCCGGCGTTCGGTCATTCTTGCTGTCTGGTCGGAAACCTAGGGACTGACGATCTTGACTTTGCTTTTTCCGGCCTTGTTGAGCGCTTTGCCGCGCCCCGACAGGCTAGGATTGGTCATGAAGAAATGGTGCGCACTGAACGCATCCTTGCCCGCCGGCAAACGGTTGTAGACCCCGTTCGAATCGAGCAACCAACTCTGCGCTACGTCGCGCAGATTCGCCACCATGATCTGGTCCTGGATCTGCTCGTGCACGGTCGGGTTTTCGATCGGCACGAAGGATTCGACGCGACCGTCGAGATTGCGCGGCATCCAATCGGCCGATGAAATGAAAACCTTCGAATCGGGGCTCGGCAGACCGTGGCCGGCGCCGAAACACACCACGCGCCCGTGCTCGAGGAAACGCCCGATGAGGCTGCGCACGCGGATGTTCGACGACATGCCCTTGACGCCTGGGCGCAGGCAGCAAATGCCGCGAATGACAAGATCGATCTTCACGCCCGCTTCGCTGGCCTCGTAGAGCTTGTCGATGATGCGCGGGCAGACGAGCGAATTCATCTTGGCCCAGATTGCGGCCGGGCGGCCGGCCTGCGCGTGTGCTATCTCCTCGTCGATCAGGCGCACGAGCGTGCGGCGCAGCGTGAGCGGCGCGAAAGCCAGCTTGTCCATCGCCTCGGGCGTTGCGTAGCCGGTCATGTAGTTGAACAGGCGCGCCGCATCCAGACACAGCGCCGGGTCGCAGCTGAAGAACGAAAAGTCTGTATAGATGCGCGCCGTAATCGGATGGTAGTTGCCGGTGCCAAAATGCACGTAGGAGCGCATGCCGCCCGCCTCGCGGCGCACGACATACGACATTTTGGCGTGCGTCTTGAGATCGATGAAGCCGTAGACGACCTGCGCGCCCGCCCGCTCGAGATCGCGCGCCCAGCGAATATTGGCCTCTTCGTCGAAACGCGCCTTGAGTTCGACCATCGCAGTCACGGACTTGCCGGACTCGGCCGCTTCGACAAGGGCGCGCACGATCGGCGAATTGTCCGACGTGCGGTAGAGCGTTTGTTTGATCGCCACCACGGCCGGATCGCGCGCCGCCTGGCGCAGGAACTGCACCACCACGTCGAAGCTTTCGTACGGATGGTGGACGACGATGTCTTTGTGGCGGATCGCCGCGAAACAGTCGCCGCCGAAATCGCGAATACGCTCGGGAAAGCGCGGATTGTAGGGCGGGAACAGCAGATCCGGCCTGTCGCACGAAACGATCTGCTTGAGATCGGCCATGCCGAGCATGCCGCCCAGCCGGAAACAATCTTCGGGCTTGACCTGCAGCTGGTCGAGCACGAATTGCTGCAGATCCTCGGGCATGCCGTCGTCGATCGCAAGGCGGATGACCTCGCCCAAGCGGCGGCGCTTCAAGGCGCTTTCGAACACGCGCACGAGATCTTCGGCTTCTTCGTCGACTTCCATTTCGCTGTCGCGCAGCAACCGAAAGCGGCCGGACTGCAGCATATCGTAGCCCGGAAACAGCCGGTCGAGATTCATCACGATCACGTCTTCGACCGGGATGAAGCGTACCGTTTCGCCCGGCAGGCGCACGAATCGTTCGACCTGGTGCGGCACCGGGATCAAAGCCTGCAGGATGCGCTTGTCCTTGCGCGCCGTAAGCTTCATGACCAGCGCCAATCCTTTGTTGGCGATGAACGGAAACGGATGCGCCGGATCGACCGCAAGCGGTGTCAGCACCGGAAAAATCTGTTCGGTAAAGCGCACGGCAAGCCACGCGCGGTCCTCGTCCGTGATCTCGGCTTGGGTAACAACCGCGACGCCTGCCGCGCGCAATTCACCGAACAGCTCGTGCCACACCAATTGCTGGGTATGCATGAGCTGGCCCGCGCGCCGGTGCACGGCCGCCAATTGCTGGGCCGGCAGCAAACCGTCGGCCGAGGTCTGCGTGATGCCCGCTTCGACCTGGCCCTTCAGACCCGCCACACGCACCATGTAAAACTCGTCGAGGTTGCTCGCCGAAATCGACAGGAAGCGCAAACGCTCGAGCAGCGGATGGGCCTTGTTGCCGCATTCTTCGATCACGCGCTCGTTAAAGGCGAGCCAGGACAATTCGCGGTTGATGTAGCGGCCGTCGGCGGTGTCGTTTGCCGCGCTGGCCGCTGCGGCAGGATCGCGAAGCTTGCTTTCGAGGGTCATGGGCGTTGGGTCCCGGCATTGGGGGCGACGCCGAGATTTCGGCGCCCCAGGTTTTATGTTATCACGGTCCGACCTTAGACGCAGTTCATGTCAAAAATTTGAAACTCAAGCGACTTTTCCTATTGCGCCATGCCAAATCGTCGTGGGCCGACCCTGGCCGCGCCGATTTCGAGCGCCCGCTCAATGCGCGCGGCCGCAAGGCCGCCCTCGCCATGGCCGAGTGGCTTGCCGCCCGCAATCTTGCACCCGATCTGATCTTGTGTTCGGCCGCGCGGCGCACGCGCGAGACGCTTGCCGCCGTTCGCCCAGCCTTAGGCCCGACGGCCGAAGTCTCGATCGAACAGCGCCTGTATCTCGCCGAAGAAGACCAGCTCTTCGCACGGCTCGTCGAACTCGACGATTTGGCGCAGCCGCCCGGCAGCGCCATATTGATCGGCCACAATCCGGGCCTTGGCGACTTGGCCTTGCGCTTGATCCCGCGCGAACGGCAGGAGATCCGCCGCCGCATCGCTGCAAAATTTCCGACCTGCGCTTTCGTCGATCTCGCTTTCGCCTGCGAAACTTGGGAAGCGATCGACGCGCGCGTTGCGACCCTCAACGACTATCTCGTTCCGGCCGAGCTCGAAAAATGAAGCGTAACGCCTGGCTTCTGCTTCTCGCGATCACGCTGGCCGGCTGCGGCGGCGAGCCGGTCCTCGTGCATCCCACGCTGTCGTCGGAGCGGCAAGCGGCGATCCGCCAGGAATGCGAAGCGTCGTTCCCGGCGGCGGACACAACGCTGCCGCGCTGCCCCGATATCGGCGGCGACCGGCTTGCACTCGAACGCTGCCGCGCGGACGGCGATGCGGCTTTGCTGGCGGCCGTGCGGCGCGAGCGCGCAATCGCGGCGTGCCTGCGCGCCCAAGGTTTTCGCTGAACGCCAAGAACTGTATTGTGAGCCTCATGGAATCGACAACGAATTGCGATCTGCTGGTCATTGGCGGCGGGGTCAATGGGTGCGGCATTGCCCGCGATGCCGCCGGGCGCGGTCTCAAAGTGGTGCTGGCCGAGCAGAACGATCTGGCCTCCGGCACGTCCTCGGCCTCGACCAAACTCATCCATGGTGGCTTGCGCTATCTCGAGCACTACGAGTTCCGCCTCGTTCGCGAAGCCTTGGCCGAACGCGACGTGCTGCTCGACGGAGCGCCGCATATCATGTGGCCGCTGCGCTTCGTGCTGCCGCACGATTCGGGCTTGCGCCCGGCGTGGCTGATCCGGGCGGGCCTGTTTCTCTACGATTGGCTCGGCTACATGCCGGGCCGCAAATCGCGCCTGCCCGGGTCGCGCAAGGTCGATCTCGCGGCGAGCCCCTTCGGGGCTGGTTTGCGCAAGGGGCTGTTTGCAGGCTTCGTCTATTCCGACGGCTGGGTAGACGATGCGCGCCTCGTTACATTGTGCGCACGCCAAGCGGCCGATCTCGGGGCGGATATTCGCGTGCGCACGCACGTGAGCGCAGCCCGGCGCGACGGCGACCGCTGGCGTGCAACCTTGTCGGACCGTATCGGCGGCCAGCAAAGCGAGATTTCGGCGCGCGCAATTGTCAATGCGGCCGGTCCGTGGGTCATGCAGACTTTGTCCAGCGTGTTGGGCTCGAACGCGCCGGCGACGCTGAAGCTCGTCAAGGGCAGTCATATCGTTGTGCCGCGCCATTACGTAGGCGAGCACGCCTACATCTTCCAGAACGACGACCGCCGCATCGTGTTCGCGATTCCCTACGAGCAGCGCTTCACGCTGATCGGCACGACCGACGTTGTCTATGACGGCGATCCAGGCCGGGTTGCGATCAACCAAGACGAAATCGAGTATCTGTGCCGCGCGGTCAATCGCTATCTCGATACGCCGATCGCACCGGCCGACGTGGTGTGGAGCTATGCGGGCGTGCGCCCGCTCTACGACGACGGTGCCGAGAATGCGAGCGAGACGACGCGCGACTACGTGCTCGAGATCGATGCGGCCGCCGACGGTGCGCCCGTGCTCTCGATTTTCGGCGGCAAGATCACGACATTTCGCCGCTTGGCCGAGCACGCGCTCGAAAAACTGGCTCCCTTCTTTCCCGGGATGAAGCCGGCTTGGACCGCGAAGACCACGCTACCAGGCGGCGAACTCGACGGTGCGAGCGGCGATTTCGAGGGCTTTGTGCTGCGGCTGCAGAAACGCTTTGCTTTCGTGCCGCCGGAACATCTTCACGGCATGGCCCGCCGTCAGGGCGGGCGGGCGCTCAAATTTCTGGATGGGGCCAAGTCGCTCGACGATCTTGGTCCCCATTTCGGGGCGGGGCTCTACGGGGCCGAGGTCGATCTGATGGTGGCCGAAGAATGGGCGCGTACATCGGGCGACATTCTCTATCGGCGTTCGAAATTGGGGCTGCATATCGGCTTGAACGACCAAGCCGCGTTGGGCGGCTATCTCACCAGCCGCCACGGGCTCGGCAAGGTCGCCAACTGAGCGACGAACAGTCCGTCGCCGTCGCGGGCCTTAGTGCTTGTATTTGGGCAGCAGCCCGTCTTCGCGCAGGATCTTTTTGAGATCTGCCAGGATCACCGAAAGGTCCGGCAGGTCCTCCTGCACGTCTTTGGGCGCCTTCGGTTTCAAATGCGCGATCTTGGGGGACACGCGGGTCATTGCGGTCGTCTCAGGTTCACGTTTGGCATGATTGCCAAATTCATATTCTTATCATGCGCGTCTATTTGCAAAATGCAAATGAATTTTTCCGCAAAATTTGCGGTCCATTTAGATTTTAGGTAATGCTTGATGCCCGGAAGCGCTTGACAGCTCCCAAAACACAAGATAGAACAAACAAAGAATTAAACAAAACACGAACGGAGATGTCGCGATGCTTTCCAGCCCTTATCCCCCTTCGTTTCATCCCGAGAAGGCCGCCCTCGCTTTCGATATGCGCGATTGCAGTCAAGAACATTTCATGCACGCAAATCGGGACCGCTTCCCGAGCCGCCAGCAAACGACCTTCGGAATGCTCCGCAACCCTCTGATTGGCAAGTCCGCCATGCTGCACGAACCGCGTTTTCGCCGCCCAGCCTCGACCAGCGTGCAAGAACTCAAGGCCAGGCTTGCTGCCTTCGAAACCCGCCCTGGGCACAAAGCCAAAGCAGCGCTGTCATTCGGCATCAGCGCGATCGACAGCGCCCTGCCCGGCGGCGGCTTGGCACGGGCTGCCTTGCACGAAATCGTGGGTGCAGGCAACGACGGCGCTTCGGCAGGCTTTGCAGCTGCCCTGCTGGCGCGGCTGGCGGCTGACGGGCCGGTCTTGTGGATCGCGCGCCGCCCGGATTTGAGTGCGGCCGGCTTGGCCGCTCTGGGCCTGGAGCCGGCGCGCCTACTGCTCGTGCATGCCGCCCGTCGCAACGATGCGCTGTGGGCCTTCGAAGAAGCGCTGCGCAACCCCGCTTTGGCGGCCGTAGTGGGCGAGATCGATGCGGTCGATCTCACCCAGTCGCGCCGTCTGCAATTAGCGGCCGAAGCGGGCGGCACCACCGCCCTGCTGCTGCGCCCGGCAGATGAAATCACCACCGCCAGTGCGGCCCGCACGCGCTGGCAGGTCGCGGCCGAGCCCGCCAAAGGCAGCGGCGAACTGCGCTGGCGCGTGGCCCTGGCGCGTACGCAAGGCGGCAAGCCGGCTGCCTGGTCGCTCGCCTGCCAGCGTCATACTTGGAATCTTGCCGATGAAGATGTCGTACCGGCGGCTGCTGGCGATCTCCCTGCCCTATCTGCCGGTCGAGCGCTGCGCAGCGTCGTCTAAAACCGGGGCGGATGTCGGAAACGGCCCCTGTGCGGTCTTTGCCAATCGGCAAGGCGCACTGCGCCTGACGTCGGTCTGCGCGCGCGCGGCCCAAGCGGGCTTGCGCATCGGCCTGCCTTTGGCCGAAGCGCGCGCGCGCCTGCCTGAACTGGCCGTGTGGCCGCAGCGCGTCGAGGCAGACGCCGCTTTGCGCCGCCGCTTGGCCGACCAAGCGTTGCGCTGGTCGCCGTCGGTTGCTTGCGACGAAGACGGGCTGCGCTTGGATGCCAGCGGCATTGCGCATCTGTTCGGCAGCGAATCGGCGCTACTGGCCGACATCGTGCGGCATTTCTGGCGCCAGGGGCTGACCGCGCGCGCCTGCATTGCCGATACGTTGGGCGCGGCTTGGGCCGGCGCGCAATTCGGACCGACCGCCTGCACGGTGTTTGCCCCCGGCCAGACGCGCGCCGATCTCGCCCCTTTGCCGGTCGCAGCCTTGCGCTTGGCGGCCGAGGATCTCGCACAGCTGCAGCGCTTGGGCTTGCGGCGCATCGGCGATCTCTATCCGATTGCCGATGCGGCCAGCGGGCGCGCAGGCCTTGCGCGCCGCTTCGGCCCGGTTGTGACCCAGCGTCTCTTCCAAGCGCTGGGTGCGGAGGCCGAGCCGCTTGTCCCCGATGCCGCAGCCCCGGCCTTACGCGCGCGCCTGGCCTTTGCCGAACCCGTGACGGCGCCCGACGCATTGGCGCGTATCGTCGCCAAACTGGCCGACGATCTGTGCGCGCAATTGGCTGCCGCACAGCTGGGGGCGCGACGGCTCGCACTCGTTTTCCATCGCGTCGACGGTTTGCCGCTACGCCTTGCCCTCGGCACCAGCAGGCCCACGCGTGCGCCCAGCGACATCGCGCGGCTGTTCGTCGAAAAGCTCGGCTCGCTCGATCCCGGTTTTGGCATCGAGCTCGCCACACTCGACGCGGAACTTGCGCAAAGCCTGATGCCGAGCCAACGCGACATGCTGCCCGACGGCGATCCGGGCTTTACGGCGGCCGATCTCGCCCCGCTCGTCGATCGGCTGGCCAATCGATTGGGGCCGGCCAATATCGGCCGCCTTGCGCATGCCGAAAGCCATGTGCCCGAACGCGCCCAGGTTTTTATGGCAGCTCTCGGCGCCGTGCCGCGCCATCTGCGCACGGCACAAGCTCCGTCCCAGCCACGCCCGTTGCGCCTGCTGGGCTATCCCGAATCCATCGACGTGACGGCCGAATTGCCCGACGCCCCGCCGCTGCTGTTCCGCTGGCGCAGCCAATTGCACCATGTTGCCGCCGCCAACGGACCCGAACGCATCGCCGGCGAATGGTGGCTAAAGGCCGGCGACATTCGCGACTATTACCGCCTCGAGGACCGCCAAGGGCGCCGCTTCTGGGTCTATCGCGAAGGTCTGTGGGGCGACGGTGCCGCGCGGCCACCACGCTGGTTTCTACACGGGCTGTTCGCGTGACCGGGCGTACAACCGCAGGCGCCGCCTATGCCGAGCTGCAGGTCACGACGAATTTTTCGTTTCTGCGCGGGGCCTCGCATCCGCACGAATTCGTGGCGACGGCAAAAGCGCTGGGCCATTGCGCCATCGGCATTGCCGACCATGGCAGCTTTGCCGGAATCGTGCGTGCGCATGTCGCGGCCAAAGAAGCGGGCCTCAAGCTGCTGACGGGCGTGCGCGTCGATCCGACCAACGGCCCGCCTTTGCTGCTCTATGCCAAGGACCGCACGGGCTATGCGGGCCTATGCCGTCTGATTTCGGCCGGGCGGCGACGGGCGGGCCATGGCAATGGCTGCCAAGTGTCGCTCGCCGAATGTTTGGCTCTGAAGGGCAGCGTGGTCGCGATTGCCCTTGACCCCATCGAACTCGACGCGGTGGCCGCCGCGTTTGGCCGCGACGCCTATCTTGCCGCGACGTTCCGCTATGCCGGCGACGATGCGGCCGCGATCTCAGCGCAAGCCAATCTTGCCCGCCGGCACAAGCTGCGGTTGGTTGCCACCAACGACGTGCAGGCACATGCGCCCGAGCGCCGGGCCCTGCACGACGTGCTCGCCTGCATCCGCAATCTGCAGACGATCGACACGGCCGGCTATCTGCTGGCCGCCAATGCCGAGCGCCATCTGAAGCTGCCCGTAGAGATGGCGCGGTTGTTTGCCGCTTGGCCTGACGCGATCGCCGCCACCGCCGCGATCGCCTCAGCATGCGACTTCTCGCTCGACCAGGTACGCTACGACTATCCCGATCTGCCGGGGGCCGAGCCTGGCAGTGCGCAGGCCACGCTCACAAGGCTTGCCTGGGACGGAGCGAAAGAACGCTATCCCGCAGGCATTCCGCCGAGTGTGGCAACCCAGATTTCCTACGAACTCGAGATCGTCGCTGAGCTCGGCTACGCGCCGTATTTCCTCACCGTACACGACATCGTCATGTTCGCACGCAATCGCGGCATTCTCTGCCAGGGGCGCGGCTCGGCCGCCAATTCGGCCGTGTGCTATTGCATCGGCATTACGGCTGTCGATCCGACACGCATGGATCTGCTGTTCGAGCGTTTCGTGTCGGCCGCGCGCAACGAGCCGCCCGACATCGACGTCGACTTCGAGCACGAACGGCGGGAAGAAGTGATCCAGTATATCTACGCGCATTACGGGCGCGAGCGGGCGGGCCTTGCCGGCGCTATCGCCGCCTATCGCGCGCGCTCGGCCTTGCGCGACGTGGGCAAAGCGCTGGGCCTCACCGCCGATGCGATCGCGGCATTGTCGGGCAGCGTATGGGGGCGCAGCGAGGCCGCCATCGACGACACGCACATCAAGGCCGCCGGGCTCGATCCGGAAGCGCCGCGCCTGCGCTTGGCGTTGACGCTGGCGCGCACGCTCGTTGGGTTTCCGCGCCATCTATCGCAGCATTCGGGCGGTTTCGTGATTGCGCGCGGACGGCTCGACGAAATCTGCCCGGTCGTCGATGCGGCTATGGAAGCGCGCACGATCCTCGAATGGGACAAGGACGATCTCGAAGCGCTCGGCATCCTCAAGATCGACGTGCTGGCGCTGGGCATGCTGACCTGCATCCGCAAAGCGTTCGATCTGATTGCTGATGCCGGCGGCCCGCGCCTCGAACTTGCCGACGTGCCGGCCGAAGATCCGGCCGTCTACGACATGCTGTGCCGCGCTGACTCGATCGGCGTGTTCCAGGTCGAAAGCCGCGCGCAGATGAGCATGCTGCCGCGCCTGAAGCCGCGCTGCTTCTACGATCTTGTGATCCAAGTCGCGATCGTGCGCCCGGGCCCGATCCAGGGCGACATGGTACATCCCTATTTGCGCCGCCGCAGCGGCCAGGAGACGGTCTCGTTCCCATCCCAAGCGCTCGAACAGGTACTGAGCAAAACCCTGGGCGTGCCGCTGTTCCAGGAGCAGGCCATGAAAATCGCCATCGTCGCAGCTGGCTTCACGCCGGCCGAGGCCGATGCACTACGCCGCGCGATGGCCACGTTCAAACGCGCAGGTCTCATCGGCGGCTTCGGCGCAAAGCTCGTCGAAGGCATGGTCGCGCGCGGCTACGCGCGCGATTTTGCCGAACGCTGTTTTCGCCAGATCGAAGGTTTCGGCACCTACGGTTTTCCCGAAAGCCACGCCGCATCTTTTGCGCTGCTCGTCTATGTCTCGGCTTGGCTCAAATGCCGCCATCCAGCGGCGTTTGCGGCGGCGTTGCTCAACAGCCAGCCGATGGGTTTCTACGCGCCTGCCCAGATCGTGCGCGACGCCCAAGAACACGGCGTGCGCGTAGCCCCGCCTTGCGCCGACCGCAGCCTGTGGGACGCAACACTCGAAGGCGCGGATACGCTGCGCTTGGGCCTACGCCAGATAAAAGGCCTCGGCCAAGCGGCGGCCGAAGCCTTGGTCGCGGCTCGCCCCGAAGGTGGCTATGCGGGCCCTGCCGATGCTGCACGGCGCGCCAAGCTCGACCGTGACGATCTGGAAGCGCTGGCGCGCGGCGATGCATTTTCCGCCGCCGGGACCAGCGGATTGCCGCGGCGCCAAGCGCTCTGGCAAGCGGGCCTGCGCGCTCCGCGGCCTTTGCCGCTATTCGACGGGCTACCGTCCAACGATGCGCCGATCATACTACCGGAAATGGCGTTGGGCGAACAGGTGGCCGAAGACTACGCACATCTGCGCCTGTCGCTGAAAGCCCATCCGCTTACCTTGCTGCGCACATATCTTTTGATTGCAAAAATGCAGACATGCGCGCAGCTGGCGTGCAGCAAGAACGGTGCACGAACGACATTGGCGGGCTTGGTGCTGCTGCGCCAGCGCCCCGGTACAGCCAAAGGCACGATCTTCGTGACTCTCGAAGACGAAACCGGCATTGCCAATCTGATCGTCTGGCCGCACGTGTTCGAAGCGTATCGGCCGGTGGTGCTTGGGGCACGGCTGCTGCAGGTCGAAGGGCAAGTGCAGCGCGAGGCAAGCGTGGTGCATGTGATCGTGCGCAAACTTTTCGACCGCTCGGCCCTGCTGGCCACGCTTGTCGGCAGTGCGCCCGTCCACTACCCGTCGCGCGATTTCCGCTAACGGACCGCGACGGCCACTCAATCCACAATAAAAAGTGTGGCGCCATCGCGGGTGCGCGAGCGATGCGCCTCGGCCCCGTCGGCGACCTGATAGCTCACGCCGGGGCCCATTTTGAACACGCGCCCATCGGCAAGCTCCGTTTCAAGTTCGCCCGCCAGCACGAGAAGCACATGCCCCTTCTGGCACCAATGGTCGGCAAGATAACCCGCACTGTATTCGACCATGCGCACCCGGATGTCGCCGAAATGCCGCGTGCGCCACGTCGCCGACCCGGTTTCGCCCGGATGTTCGGTGCTTTCGACCGTTGCCCAATCGACGGTCGCAAAGGGAATTTCAGACAGTCGCATAATGCCTCTTTAAAATTTTTTCGCAACTTATGTCGAGTCGCGCTTGGCCGACTCGGACGCGATATGAAAAGGTTGCTGTGGATATCCCGAATCGAGGCATCAGCACATGCAGTTCCGAGTCTTTTCCACAGCGATGGTTTTGCTCTTGGCAGCCACCTCGGCGCACGCGCAAAAGCGCCCGCAATACCTGGACGGGCTCTATGTCAGCGGTCAAGCCGGCCTCAACAAGACCGAGGAGAGCGGAACAAGCCGCGACGGTGTTACGACAAAAGCCGGATTTGCAAAAGGTGCCACGGGTAGCGTTGCCGTGGGTTATGGCCTGGGCAACGGCCTTCGCGGCGAACTCGAAGGCGCGTTGCGCCAATCGACGGTGAATTCACTCCAGAACAGTTACGTCGTCGACGACGGTACAGGCGTCCTGTCGACCGTCAACCCTGGCCCCGGTGGGCGCGTTCGTACACTGAGCGTGATGGGCAACGTGATTTACGATGTGCCGACCTCTGTTGGCGTGACGCCTTTTGCCGGCGTTGGTGTTGGCGGTGCGCGCGTCGAAATGAACAATTTCGGTCCCGACGCGCGCGTCGCAGAACGCAGTGCAACGACATCCGGATCGAAGATCGTTCCCGCTTATCAGGCCCTTGCAGGCGTCAATGTCGGCGTAACCGACAATGTTTCGGTCGGTGTGACGTATCGTTACTTCGCGACCGACAAGGTTTCGATTGCCTCGGATGCAGGTACGCCAACGAAGTTCACCATCCGCGACCACTCCGTAATGGCCGGTTTGACTTGGGCCTTCAACGCACCGACCACAAGTGCGCCGAATGCGATGGCCAATGTGGCCGTGGTTCCGTCCGCAGCCCAGCCTCAGCAGCAGTCGATGACGGCAGGCACGCCACAATTGGCAAGCCCTGCTTTCAGCAACCAGCCGCAAGTCGCCGCCGTCGCGCCCGCAGCCGCGGCCGGCACGGGTCCGCGCGCCTTCACGGTGTTTTTCGAGTTCGACAAGGCGGCTATTTCGGGCGACGCCGACCGCGTTCTGGTCCAGGCGGCCGAGACAGCAAAATCGGGCGTGTTTACCCGAATTCGGGCAACCGGCCACACCGACACGGTCGGCACGGCGCGCTACAACATGGCCCTGTCCATCCGCCGCGCCAATGCCGTGCGCGATGTGCTGGTCCGCGAGGGTATTCCGGCCACACAGATCGTCGTCGTCGGCCGCGGCGAGACCCAGCTGCTTGTCCCGACCCCCGACAATATCAACGAGCCGCGTAATCGCCGGGTTGAAATCGTTATTGAATAGGGGGTTAGCTTCTCGGTTTGCGGTGGTCCTGAACCGTTGCAGTTGCGCCACAGAGTACAATTACCTACGCCAAACGTGGTGCAAAACGGGAATTCTGTGCTAAAACTCAGACATGATTCGCCAGCCACCCTGGCTATCGATGCTTCGAAAAAAGGATACCCAATGAAATTGCGCACTGCTCTTCTCGCCGCTGCCGCATCCGTTGCGCTGATCGGTACCGCCTCGGCCCAGAACACCACCGGCTTCTATATCGGCGGTGCAGCTGGCGTATCGATCATCGAAAAAGTCGATGGCACCTACAAGCCGGCCGGCACCAAAGCGTCCCAGGACTACAAGACCGGCTACGGTCTGTTGGGTGCGCTCGGCTACGGCTACAGCAACGGCTTCCGGTCGGAAGTCGAAGCCGCCTACTCCGAAGCCAAGACGAAGAACTCGAGCTATGCGCTGGGCAGCGGCATCACGGCCTCGACCGGCGGCAATGCCAACGCCTTTTCGCTGTTCGGCAACGCGCTGTACGACTTCAATCTCGGTCTGCCGGTCACGCCGTATCTGGGCGTCGGCCTCGGCTGGCTGCGTCTCGCCGCCGAAACCAAAGTCAATTCGAACTCCGGCAACATCAAGCTGATCGACGATTCGGCCGATACGGTGGGTTATCAGCTGATCGCCGGCATGTCGCTGCCGATTGTCGACAATCTCAAGGCGACGCTCGACTATCGCTTCAAGTCGAGCTTCAACAAGCCGAAATTCGACACGTCGGCCGAAGCGCGCGGCCTCAACGCCAATCTGCGCACGTTCGAAGCCGACCGTCCGATGATCCACAACGTGTTCTTGGGCTTGCGCTACGAGTTCGGCGCCCCGGCGCGTCCGGCCCCTGCCGCAACGCCCGTCCAAGCGCCGGCGCCGGCTCCGGCCCCGGCTCCGGCCCCTGTTGCCGCTCCGGCACCCGCCCCAGCCCCGGCCGCTGCACCGGCCGCACAGATCCAGCGCAACTTCCTCGTCTTCTTCGATTTCAACGAATCGACGCTGACGCCGGAAGCCTCGCGCATCATCCAGCAGGCCGCCACGACCGCCCGCCAGGGCAACGTAACGCGCATCACGGCGACGGGCCACACCGACACGTCGGGCTCGCCGCAGTACAACCAGCGCCTCTCCGAGCGTCGTGCCGACGCGGTTCGCGCCGACCTGGTACGCCAGGGCATCCCAGCCAACCAGATCGTCACGATCGGTCGCGGCGAAAGTGAACTGCGCGTGCGCACCGCCGACGGCGTGCGCGAGCCGCAGAACCGCCGCGTGGAAATCGTTCTCCAGTAACGGTTTCGTACCTTCAAACGGCAAAAGGGCCGGTCGCAAGACCGGCCCTTTTTGTTTGGAAGGACGACGCTCGAAGCGAGCCCCCAGCGCCGCAGCCGCCGATCGTTACGGCGCCAGCGCGTACTGCATGGCCGGATCGCGGCCGCAAACTTCGCCCACGCGCATCATGCCGCCTTTGACCTTGGCTTCGACATGTTCGCCGAGCTTGCCCCGCGGAATGTCGGCGACGTCCGAGAATTGCTTGACCGTCTCTTCGCAGAAGCTTTGGCTTGCCATCGAGCGGTTGGACGCGTCGTTGGCAAGAGCCGTCGTGAACGTATCGTAGCGGCGCTGCGGATTGCCTGTACCAAGGCGCGTAAAATGCTGCTGCAGCACGCGATTGTAACGCTGCAGCTCGGCGCTGTGCCGATCCATGAAGGCGTTGTAGTGGCCGCTTTGGTCGATCGCACGCGTGCAAGACAATGTGGCGACCATCAATTCGGTCTGCAGCACGCGGGCCTTTACGGCGACCGCCTCCTCGCGCGTCAGGCATTGCTGCTGCTGGGCAAAGGCCAAGCCCGAACCAAGGCTCAGCGCGACGACGGCGGTGCTTAGGGTTCGGCTCAATCGCACAATTCTCTCCTGCCGCAACGGGCTGAATACGCGTTATATACGAACATCGGGGCGCTTCCGACCAGCTTTTTTGACGCAGCACTAAGTCGCGGAGGTCGCATTGAAAATCGGGATTGTCGGACTCGGCTCGATCGGGGCTGCGGTCGCAACGCGGCTCGCACCGCCGCTCGAACTCGTCGCCGTCGCAGGCCGCGAGTCGCAGGCGGCGGCCGCCAAATGCGCAGCACTTGGGCTTCGCGCGCCAACGACCGACCTTGCGGCCCTCGTCGCGGCCAGCGACGTGGTCGTCGATTGTGCCGTCGCCGCAAGCTTTCGTACGGTCGCCGAGGCAGGCCTCGCGGCCGGGCGCATCCTCGTCACGGTCAATGCCGCAGCCCTGCTCGATCATCTCGATCTTGTCGAACTTGCCGCAGCCAAAGGTGGGCGCATCGTCGTTGCCACGGGCGCTTTGCTTGCGCTCGATGCCGTTGCCGCCGCCACCCTCGGCCGCATCGAAAGCGTTACGATGCGCAACCGCAAACCGCCGAAGGGTTTGGCGGGTGCACCCTACATCGTCGAAAACGGCATCGACCTCGCCGCAATCACAGCACCAATCTGCGTGTTTCGCGGCACGGCGCGTGAAGCCGCCAAAGGCTTTCCAGCCAACGTCAATGTCGCGGCCGCCTTGAGTCTGGCCGGTGCGGGTCCTGACCAAACGATGGTCGAAATCTGGGCCGATCCGACGCTGACACGCAATGTGCACGAGTTCGATCTCGTGTCGGACAGCGTGTCGTTCTCGGTGCGCACCGAGGGCCTGCCGAGCCCCGACAACCCGAAGACCAGCGCCATCGTGCCGCTGTCGGTGCTGGCGACCCTGCAGCGGCTCGCGAGCCCGCTCAGGATCGGAACGTAGTCGCGATCTTGATGCCGGCCGCCAGGAACTTGTGCACGGGGCAATGCTCGGCGATCGCCAACAGGCGCTGGCGCTGCTCGGCATCGAGCGTGCCGACCAATTCGATCTCACGCAGGATCGTACGGTCCGCCGCCATGCTCACGTGCGTAGCGATGCGCTCGAGCGGCCAGCCTTTGCGGTCGGCATAGAGGCGCACGGTCATGTTCGTGCAGGCGCCAAGCCCGGTCAGCACGAAGCCGAACGGCGGCAAGCCCGCCCCGCTCCCGCCCTCGGCCGCCGGCATGTCAGCCGTCAGGCGATGGCCGTCGCCGACCGCTTCGCTGGCGTATTTTGGCCCCGTTTCGGTGACAACAATATCGGGTGTGTGCGCCATCTTCGCTCGTCTCCCTTTTGGCCGACCTCGGGCTACCGCCAGCCCAAGATGCTTGAAACCGTCGCTTCCCCCAAGAGACAATGGCGCATGGACAAATCCGATGTCGAGATTCTGGCGCGCACCCAAAGCTATCGCGGCTTCCTGCGGGTCGACGAATACAAGCTGCGCCACCGCCTGTTTGCAGGCGGCTGGAGTCCCGTTCTGTCACGCGAAGTGATGGAGCGCGGCAACGCCGTTGCGGCCGCCCTCTACGATCCCGCCCGCGACCAGGTCGTGCTGATCGAACAGTTCCGCATCGGCGCCTTTACGGCTGGACAGACGCCCTGGATGGTCGAGGGGGTCGCCGGCATGCTGGCCAAAGACGCCGATCCGATCCCCGTCTTGCGCCACGAGATCGCCGAAGAAACCGGGCTCGAGGCAACCGCGATCGAGCGCATCGGCCGCGCCATGGCGTCGCCCGGCGGTACAAGCGAATGCGTGGAGATGTACGCGGCCAAAGTAGATGCAAGCAAAGCCGCAGGCTTCCACGGGCTTGCGCACGAGGGCGAAGATATCCGCGTCTTCGCCGAGGATTTCGCGACTGCATTTGCGTCGTTCTTCGACGGACACCGCCTCGGAAGCGGCTTTACGATCATGTGCCTGCAATGGCTTGCCCTCAACCGCGAGCGGCTGCGCACGCAATGGAGAGATTAGAATGAGCGATATCCGCGACGGCTTTGTTGGCACGATCGGCAATACGCCGCTGATCCGCCTGCGCAAGGCAAGCGAAGCGACGGGCTGCGAAATTCTCGGCAAGGCCGAATTCCTGAATCCCGGTGGCTCGGTCAAAGATCGTGCGGCTCTGCAGATGATCGTGGATGCCGAAGAAAAGGGCCTGCTGCGCCCGGGCGGCATCATCGTCGAGGGCACCGCCGGCAATACCGGCATTGGCCTTGCCCTCGTCGGCAATGCGCGCGGCTATCGCAGCGTCATCGTGATGCCCGACACGCAAAGCCAGGAGAAAAAGGATTTCCTGCGCCTCGTTGGTGCGGAACTGCGCTTGGTACCGGCCGCCCCTTACGCCAATCCCAACAACTACATCAAAGTCTCGGGGCGCCTCGCCGAGGAAATCGGCAAGACACATCCGGCCGGTGCGTTGTGGGCCAACCAGTTCGACAATATCGCCAACCGCGAGGCGCATATCCGCACGACGGGGCCTGAGATCTTCAAGCAGACCGACGGCAAGGTCGATGCGTTCATCTGCGCCGTCGGCTCGGGCGGCACGCTTGCGGGCACGGCCATCGCCCTGCGCCGCCTCAAGCCCAGCGTGAAAATCGGCATCGCCGATCCGTTCGGGGCTGCGCTCTACAGCTACTTCACGACGGGCGTGCTCAAATCGGAAGGCAGTTCGATCACCGAAGGGATCGGCCAGGGCCGCATTACGAAGAATCTCGAGGGGCTTACGGTCGACCACGCCTTCCGCATTGCCGACGACGACGCGGTGCGCATCGTGTTCGAACTGCTGCGCGAAGAAGGGCTGTTCTTGGGCGCGTCCTCGGGCGTCAACGTGGCAGGTGCAATCCAAATGGCCAAGACGCTGGGTCCAGGCCACACGATCGTGACGATCCTGTGTGACGGCGGCGCGCGCTACGCCTCCAAGCTGTTCGACCCCACCTTCCTGCGCAGCAAGAACCTGCCCGTGCCCGCGTGGCTCGACAGCCCGACGGCGATCCCAATTCCAACCCCTTTGCAGACGGTGCAGCCATGAGCTTCCCGGCCCTCGTTTCGAGCGACTGGCTCGCTGGCCATCTCGACGATGCCAGCGTGCGCGTCGTCGACGGCTCCTACCATCTGCCGACCGCCAAACGCGATGCGGCCGCCGAGTTTCTGGCGGCGCATATTCCGGGGGCGGTGTTTTTCGACATCGAAGCGATCAGCGACCACACGAGCGATCTGCCGCACATGCTGCCCGCACCCGAGGCGTTTGCGGCGGCCGCGGGTGCACTCGGCATAGATGCCGACACGCATGTGGTGGTCTACGACGCGTACGGCCTCATGAGTGCGGCACGCGTGTGGTGGATGCTGCGCGTGTTCGGCCACGACCGCGTTTCGGTGCTCGACGGCGGTTTCCCGAAATGGCGCAAAGACGGCCATCCGGTCGAAGCGGGGCCCGCGCGCAATGCGCCGCGGCGCTTTGCGGCGACGTTTCGGCCCGAGCTCGTGCGCGCCAAAGGCGATCTTGTCGCCAATCTTGCGGCACCCGCATTCCAAGTGGCGGATGCGCGCTCGAACGCGCGCTTTTTGGCGCAGGCACCGGAGCCGCGCGCAGGCCTGCGCGGCGGCCATATTCCAGGCTCGGCCAGCCTGCCATACACGGCTCTGCTCGACCCCGCGACGCAGACCTTGCTGCCGCCCGAGGCCATCGCCAAACGCTTCGCCGAAGCCGGGATCGACACAGGGAAACCCATCGTCGCCTCGTGCGGATCGGGCGTCACGGCCTGCGTGCTGGCCCTCGGGCTCTACACGCTCGGCCGCACGGACACGCCCGTCTACGACGGCTCATGGTCCGAATGGGGCCTGCCCGACGGCCCGCCGGTGGCGACGCGCGCTTGAGCCTAGTGGTTTAGGATCTGCGACAAGAACAGCTTGGTGCGCTCGTTCTGCGGGTTGCCGAAGAACGCTTCCGGCTCGTTGGCTTCGACGATTTCGCCCTTGTCCATGAACACGACGCGGTCGGCGACGGCCTTGGCGAAGCCCATCTCGTGCGTGACGCAGATCATCGTCATGCCTTCGCGCGCAAGCTCGACCATCGTGTCGAGCACCTCCTTGACCATTTCGGGGTCGAGGGCCGAGGTCGGCTCGTCGAACAGCATGATCTTGGGCTTCATGCAGAGCGAGCGCGCGATCGCCACGCGCTGCTGCTGGCCGCCCGACAGTTGGCCCGGATATTTGTTGGCCTGCTCGGGGATGCGGACGCGCTTGAGGAAATGCATCGCCGTTTCTTCGGCTTCCTTCTTGGGCACTTTGCGCACCCAGATCGGCGCCAAGGTCAGGTTCTCGAGCACGGTCAGATGCGGGAACAGGTTGAAATGCTGGAACACCATGCCGACTTCGCGGCGAATCGCCTCGATGTTCTTGAGGTCGTTGGTGAGCTCGATGCCGTCCACCATCAGCGTGCCCTTCTGGTGTTCTTCCAGACGGTTGATGCAGCGGATCATCGTCGATTTGCCCGAGCCCGAGGGGCCGCACACGACGATTTTCTGGCCGCGCTCGCAGATGAAATCGATGTTCTTGAGCACATGGAACTCGCCGTACCATTTGTTGAGGGCCTTGAGCTCGATCATCGGCCCTTGTTTGGCGGCGGCTGGGGAAGCGGTCATGAGGGGATTTCTCCGTCGCTGAGTGGCGGTGGGATTAGCGGTGTTTGTTGCGGTTGAGTTCGACTTCGATGCGCTGGCTGTATTTCGACATCGCGAAGCAGAACACGAAATAGATGAGCGAGACGCCGAAATAGGCCTCGGGCCCGAAGCCGCGCCATTGCGGATCGGCAACCGCGACCTTGGCGGCGTTGAGGATGTCGAGCAGGCCGATGATCAGCACCAGCGACGTGTCCTTGAAGAGGCCGATGAAGGTGTTGACCATCGGCGGGATCACCAGGCGCAGGGCCTGCGGCAGCACGATCATCATCGTCGCCTGCCAGTAGGACAAGCCGAGCGCGTCGGCCGCTTCGTATTGGCCCTTGGGCAAGGCCTGCAGGCCACCGCGAACGACCTCCGCGAGATAAGCGCCCGCGAACATGATGATCGCGATCTGCGCGCGCAGCAGCTTGTCGATCGAAACGCCTTCGGGCAGGAACAGCGGGAACATGACCGAGGCCATGAACAAGAGGCTGATCAGCGGCACGCCGCGGATGAGTTCGATGTAGACGACGCACATCGACTTGATCACGGGCATGTGCGAGCGCCGCCCGAGTGCGAGCAGAATGGCGAGCGGAAAGGCCAAGGCGAGCCCGAAGGTCGACAGGATCAGGGTCAACACGAGGCCGCCCCAGCGCTCCTGCGGCACGAAGCTCAAGCCCAGCACCCCGCCCCACATCAGCACGGAAATGGTTCCGAGGCCCGCGATCCACGCGATCGGCAGCCGCAAGTTCCAGTTCGCGCGCATCGCGCTGAAGAAATAGAGGCCGATGAAGATCGCCGACGACAGGGCCGGACGCCATTGCTCGTCGAACGGATATGTGGCGAACAGGATGAAGCGCCATTTCTCCGGAAACAGCGCCCAGCAAGCGCCAACGCCCTTGGCGGCGCGGCATTCAGCCGAGGTGCCGATCCAGACGGCGTTGAAGATGCCCCACGAGCCGAAGAAGAACACGGCTTTGGCGACGACGTAGAACACGACCAGTGTGAGCGCCGTGTTGGCCCAGCTCGAAAACAGGTTGGCGCGCACCCAAGCCATGAGCTTGGACTCGCCGATACCGCCCGCAGCGTCCATCGCAGCCGCATTTGCGTTGGCCATGACCTAGCGCTCCTTGAATGCGATGCGTTTGTTGTACCAGTTCATCAGCACGGAGATCGACAGGCTCACGGTCAAGTAAGCCGCCATGATCATCGCAATGCCTTCGATCGCCTGGCCGGTCTGATTGAGGGTCGTGTTGACGATCGACACGAGGTCGGGATAGCCGATCGCTACCGCCAGCGACGAGTTTTTCGTGAGATTGAGGAACTGGCTCGTCATCGGCGGAATGATCACGCGCAAAGCCTGCGGCAGAATGACAAGCTGCAGCATGGGCCCGCGGCGCAAGCCCAGCGCCGAGGCCGCTTCGGTCTGGCCGTTCGGCACGGCGAGAATGCCCGCCCGCACGATCTCGGCAATGAAGCCGGCCGTGTAGGTGACAAGCCCGACCAGCAACGCCGCAAACTCGGGCGTCATCGTAAGGCCGCCCTGGAAATTGAAACCGCGCAGCACCGGCCAATCCATCGTCACCGGAGCACCGCCGATCAGCCATACGACGAGCGGTCCGCCCGCGAGCAGGCCGATCGTGGCCAGCAGAACCGGAAACTGCTCGCCCGTCGCCGCCTGGCGCACGCGCGCCCAGCGCGCCATGAAATACGAAGCGACGATGGCGGCGAGGAAGGCAACGCCCATCCATGCATGAATCCAATGATCGGCAGGCACCGGGATCTTGACGCCGCGGTTCGACAGGAACACGCCAGGCAACGCCTCGATCGCCTGACGGGGCCCCGGCAGACTGTCCTGGAACATCGCCCACCAGAAAAACAGCTGCACCAGCAGCGGCAGATTGCGGATAAATTCGACGTAGGTCGAACACACGCCGGCCACGAGAACGTTCTTGGACAAGCGCCCGATGCCGATCAGCGTGCCCAATATCGTCGCCAGCACGATGCCGATCACGGCCACGCGCAGCGTGTTGAGAATGCCGACGAGGACGGCGCGCCCATAGGTGTCTTGCGGGCCGTACTCGATCATCGTCTCGCCGATCGCGAAACCCGCCTCGCGCGACAGGAACGCCCAGCCCGTCGTGAAGCCGCGCGTGGCAAGGTTGGTCAGCGTGTTGGAGATCAGCCACCAGCCGCAAAAGCCGACGATTCCGACAACCACGACCTGCCAGAAAATTGCCCGGAACGTTGGATCGCTCAACGAAAAACGCATTGCGTTGTCGTCGTTGCGTCCACCGGAGCCTGCCGATTGACCGGCCATCGCTCCACCCCTCTGTTCGCCGCAGCCCGGAAAAGGATTGCGACTGGTTACTGACTTTGCGGCTCTAACGACCGCTTTTTTAACATTCAAGAACCGGGCCAAACTTCGGATCGGCCACGGGTTTCGGCAATTCGGCGCCCGGGAGCGTTGGACTCCCGAGCGCCGACAGCCGGTCCCAACCTTAGCGGATCGGCGGGCTGTACATCAGGCCGCCCTTGGTCCACAGGTTGTTCACGCCGCGCTCGATACCGAGCGGCGTGATGTTGCGTTCGAAGCTTTCAGCGTAGTTGCCGACTTGCTTGATGATGTTGTAGGCCCATTTGTTGTCGAGGCCGAGCATCGCACCCATACCGCCCGTGACACCCAGCACGCGCTGCGTGTTCGGATTGGTCGAGGTCATCAACGAGTCGACGTTGGCCGAAGTGATGCCGGATTCTTCGGCTTCGAGCATCGCGTAGTGCACCCAGCGCACGATGTCGCCCCAGCGCGCGTCGCCGTGGCGAACCGACGGGCCCAACGGCTCCTTCGAGATCACTTCCGGCAGGATCACATGGTCGGCCGGCACGGGCGTGCGCGAAGCGCGCACCGAAGCGAGACCCGAAATGTCGGTCGTGTAGGCGTCGCAGCGGCCGGCGAGATACGCGGCAACGTTCTCTTCTTCGCGCTCGATGACGACGGGCGTGAAGCGGATGTTGTTGGCGCGGAAATAGTCGGCGAGGTTGAGTTCGGTCGTCGTGCCCGGCTGCACGCAGATCGTGGCGCCGTTGAGCTCCTTGGCGCTCTTCACGTTCAGCGACTTCTTCACCATGAAGCCCTGGCCGTCGTAGAAATTGACGCCCGTGAATTCGAGGCCGAGCGAGGTGTCGCGTGACAGCGTCCAGGTCGTGTTGCGCACGAGCAGGTCGACTTCGCCCGACTGCAGTGCGGTGAAGCGCTGCTGTGCCGTCAACGCCGTGTAGCGCACCTTGGTCGCGTCGCCGAAGATGGCGGCGGCAACGGCGCGGCAAACATCGACGTCGAGACCGGCCCACACGCCCTGGGCGTTGGGCAGGCCGAAGCCGGCCACGTTGCCGTTCGCACCGCACTGCAGGAAGCCACGTGCCTTGATGGCGTCGAGCGTGGGCGAGGTGGCCGTCTGCTGCGCCATGGCGGGCAGCGACGCGGCGACGGCGACGAACGCCGAAGCGAAAAGAAGAGCTTTGGTTTTCATTCGAGAGGCACTCCCTATGGGGTCAGGATTCGGTCGAGCTTGAAAACGAGAAAAGCGGTCGGTCGAACGGACGCCGACGGCCCCCCTCCCTCAATCGCGCGACGCTAACATGGTGTCCGGATGCGCCTCAATCGTTTTGTATGGAGACACCGGGGGTTATGGCCCTGCGCCGATACGATGGCTATAGTCGGAGGTGAACAGCGTCTGTCTCCATCTTCCACAGCAAGCGTGAGAATCATGAAATCCGACACGAAAGTGACGACCCTTGGACGCGATCCCGAGGCCAATTTCGGCGTCGTCAACCCGCCCGTCTACCACGCCTCGACCATTCTGTTCCCGAGCCTCGAGGCGTACGACGCCGCGCAAAAAATCAAAACCAAGAACCAGATGCGGTATGGCCGCTACGGCACGCCTACAACCTTTGCGCTGCAAGATGCGATCGCCGAGCTTGAGGGCGGCTATGCGTGTTTTGCCGTGGGTTCGGGGGCTGCCGCCGTACTGTCGGTCTTAATGGCTTTCACGAAAGCGGGCGACCATGTGCTGTGCGTGGACAGCGCCTACGGCCCCACGCGCCAAGCCTGCAACACGATACTGAAGCGCTACGGCGTCGAGACCACCTACTACGATCCCGCGATCGGTGCTGGGATCGCCGATCTCATTCGGCCCAACACGACCTTGTGCATGATGGAATCGCCGGGTTCGGTGACGTTCGAGGTGCAAGACGTGCCGGCGATCGCCGCCGCGTGCCAGGCACGCGGCGTTGCGACTGCCATCGACAATACCTGGGCGACACCGCTCTATTTCCGTCCGCTCGAACACGGCGTGGACGTGTCGATCATGGCGGCGACCAAATACATCGTCGGCCACTCGGACGTGATGATGGGCGTGATCAGCGTGCGCACGCAGGCGATCTACGATGCCGTGCGCCCGACGGTCGACACGCTTGCCGCCCCGAGCGGCCCGGACGACCAGTATCTCGCCATGCGCGGCTTGCGCACGATGGCGCTGCGCCTCAAGCAGCACCACCAGACCGGCCTTACCCTCGCGCGCTGGTTCCAGGCGCAACCGGAAGTCACGCGCGTGATGCACCCGGCCCTGCCCGGAGATCCTTCGCATTCGCTCTGGCAGCGCGACTTTTCGGGGGCGAGCGGCCTCTTCGGCTTCGTCATGAAGCCCGTGGCACGCAAGGCGCTTGCCGCCCTCATCGACGATCTCGAGTTGTTCGGCCTCGGCGCTTCTTGGGGCGGTTTCGAGAGCCTCATCCTGCCGCAGGATATTCGCGCCGGCCGCACCGCAGCGCCGTGGACGGACCCTGGCCAGATCGTGCGCATCCATGCCGGCCTCGAAGCACCCGAAGATTTGATCGCCGATCTCGAACGCGGCTTTGCGCGCCTGCGCAAGGCCGTGGCCGCGGGCTAGCAGCGGGCAATGGACGCCGCCATCGAATCGCTGCTGGCCGAGATCGCTTTCGACGGGCAAGGCCTCGTCGTTGCCATCGCCCAACAGCACGACACCGGCGAAATCCTGATGGTCGCCTACATGAACCGGGAGGCCGTGCGCGAGACGCTTGCGACCGGCACGGCCTGCTATTGGTCGCGCAGCCGCATGCGACTGTGGCGCAAAGGCGAAAGCTCGGGCCAGAGCCAGCGCCTGGTCGAACTGCGCGTGGATTGCGACGGCGACGCGCTGCTCGTGCGCGTCGACCAGACCGGCGTTGCGTGCCACACGGGGCGCCGCGACTGCTTTTTCCGTGTCTTGCGCGACGGCAAGTGGGTCGTCGACAAACCGGTTCTCGTCGATCCGGACAAACTCTATGGCGGCTAAACCACGCGCAACCGCACAAAAGCCGCCCAAAAGCGCGCCGCGCTTGCGTATCCTCATGGGCGAGGCGATCGCAGTCGGCCCGGGCAAAGCGGATCTGCTCGCCGCGATCGCAGCCGAAGGATCGATTTCCGCAGCCGCACGCACGATGGGCATGAGCTATCGCCGCGCGTGGCTACTGGTGGACGAACTCAATCGCGTTTTTGTGGGTCCGGTCGTCGTCAGCGAGACTGGCGGCCGCCGCGGCGGCGGCGCGGTTTTGACGGCCCTTGGCCAGGAGATCTTACAGCGCTACCGTGCGATGGAAGAGCGAGCCGCGGCAAGCGTTGCCGAGGATATCCGGGCATTCGGCACCCTTCTTCATGGAAAAACATATAGCTGACAGTTGTTTGCGCCCCCATGGGCATCTCGCCGTGCATTCTATGAAAATGCTTGCATCCGTGGAACTCGAGAGCTATATTTCATAGTAACTACGGATCGGTCGAAGACCGTCCGAATTTGGCAGTCAGAAGGACCGTCATCCATGGTGGCAATCGCGCCACTCACCGCTGGGTCGCCTGCGCCGGGATTTGTCCGGCCGACAGCGACCGTGCAAGCGCAAGGAAGTCAGGCACCGTCGAATACCGCGACGGGGAATGCCTCGGTTGCGCCTGCAGCCTCGCCGGCGGTTTCGATTTCGATTGGCGGCGGCGCAGCGTCGTCGGCCATTGCCGACCAGGTCCGGTCCGAGCTTATCAACAGCAGCCGTGCGCTCGCCGCCGGCGGCGAACCGTCGGCAGGCAACGGGCGCCCGCCGGCAGCTTTGCCGACCCCGCCATATTCTCAGAATGTCGGGCTTTACGACAATTCGACGCGCGTTTTTGTTGATATCGTGCTTTCTGGCGATTCCGGCAAGCGTGTCGCACGCGTGTTTGGAACGCCGCCGCCGCCGAAACCGAAAGAAGAGCCTGTCGATATCGTGGCGTAACGGCAGTTTTTGCGATTTCTTCGCAAGACATCGGCGTTGCTTTTCGATTAACGTGCAGCGTGATCAGTCGTTAAATCGAAGCCGCGATGAACGAGTTTGGCGATACCCTCAACAGTCTGGACGCCGTCGGCCCTGAAAAGGCGCTCGGTGTTTTCGTAGCGGCCGTTCGCGCGGCCGTCCCCGACGCGCCGGCCTGCTATTTCGATCTCATGGCGGCCGAGGGTGCCGAACGACGCAAACTGCAGCGCCAATGCGAAACGCATTTCAATACGCTGTCGATCGAACTGCGCAAGACGATCCGCGGCAACGCGATCGCCAGAGCACAGGAGATTGTGCAAAGCCCGTTCGAGCGCCTGGCTGCCACAATGAGCGCTTCGCTCGAGCAGACCAGTCTCGACGATCTGTTTCCGAAGTGAAGGGCCGAAGCCGCTGTTGGCGAGCCCAGCTGGATTCGAACCAGCGACCTACAGCTTAGAAGGCTGTTGCTCTATCCAGCTGAGCTATGGGCCCGCATCTTGGCAATCAGCGAACGCGATCGTATTTGAAATTGTCGGCGTAGGCTTTGGGACGAATGCGCGACGCTTGCGGCACGCCGAGTTCGACCGCAATGCCGTGATGTTGGGCGTAGGCGAGCGCTTCTTCCTGGGTCGCGAAACGCAGCTGCACTTGGCCCGACGTATCGGTTGAGCCGGCCCAGCCCATCAGCGCGTCGGGGCGCTTGGCGGCACCCGGCTCGAACTCGAGCACCCAGGCATGGGTCTTGGCGCGCCCGGATTGCATGGCGGTTTTGGCGGGCTTGTAGACGCGCGCAGGCTTGTCCATCTCGGATCCTCGGATGCGGCCTCGAAGCGACGGTGCACCGCACCGTCCACGCCCTTCTATACCAGAAAGCCGCCGAGTCAAGACAGAGCCGAAGCGCCTCAGAAGTAGATAAAGGCGCCGTCCGAGTCCATGGTCGAAAGACCTGCGACCGATTGACCCAAAATCGTAACCGAGTTGCCGCTGCCCAGATTGATCACCAGATTTCCGCCGACGTCGCTCGCGGCATTCGTCACATCGGTGATCGTTGCGAAGCTCGGATAGATCAGCAAGTTGATCTTGTCGCCGGACGCGTAGTCCACGATCGTGTCGGCCCCCGCGGACAACAAGAATGTGTCGTTGCCCGCACCCCCGGTCATGCGGTCGCTGCCGCCCTCGCCGTTCAGCACATCGTTGCCGTCGCCGCCCGTGATGGTGTCGTTGCCGGCCCCGCTGCTGATGCGCACGCCGACGCTGCCGGTCACGGCGATCGTGTCGTTGCCGGCACCCGAGACGATCGTTTCGACGTTCGAAACGGTCACGGTATTGGCCGAGCTTGCAAGCGTGAGCCGGGCGTTGCCGTCGCCAAGATCGACCGTACCGCTGGTGAGAGAGCTGCCCCGCGTAACCGTGTCGTTGCCGGAATCGCCGACGATGGTTTCGATGTTGGTGAGCGTGACCGTGTTGTTGCCGTTGAACAGCGTCAGGCTGTCGTTGCCGGTGCCCAGATTGAAGGTCTGGCCGCCGGTGAAGGCCGCCCCCAGCGTCACGTTGTCGCTGCCGGTGCCGCCGACCAGCGTTTCGACGTTCGTGACGGTCAGCGTATTGGTGAAATTGCCGAGCGCCAGGCGATCGCTGCCGGCTCCCAGATCCACAAGACCCGCCGTGATCGCCGTCGACAGCACAATCGAGTCGTTTCCGGCCAAGCCGGTCAGCGTTTCGACGTTCGAAATCGAGATCGTGTTGGCGCCGTTGAAAAGGATGAGTTGGTCGTTGCCGGCGCCGAGATCAACGAGCCCGCTCGTGCGCGCACTGCCGAGCGACACCGTATCGTCGCCCGTGCCGCCGATGACGGTCTCGATGTTGATCACGGTGATCGAGTTGCCGCCGTCCGCCAGGGTGAGGCGATCGTTGCCCGCTGCAAGGTCGATCGTCTCGCCCGCCGTGTAGGTGGTTCCAAGCGTGATGTTGTCGGCGTTGGTGCCACCGATCAGCACTTCGACGTTAATGAGCGTCAGCGTATTGGCGAAATTTCCCAGGATCAGCCGGTCGGTCCCTGCCCCGAGATCGATGGTGCCCGAGGTGATCGTCGAACCGAGTGTGACCGTATCAGCGCCGAGGCCGCCAATGATCGTCTCGATGTTGGTGAGCGTCACCGTGTTGCCGGTGTCGGCGAGCGTGAGCCGGTCGCTGCCGGTTCCGAGGTTGAATGTCTCGCCGCCCGTGAACGACGCGCCGAACGTCACATCGTCGGCACCCGTGCCGCCGATGACCGTTTCGACGTTGATGACCGTGACGGTATTCGTGAAATTGCCGAGCACCAAGCGGTCGCTGCCGCCGGCCAAATCGATGGTGCCGTTGGTGATGCCGGCCCCCAGCACGATCGTGTCGTTGCCGGCTGCGGCCGTAATTGTCTCGACGTTGACGATGGTCAGCGTGTTGTTGCCATTGAACAGCACGAGGTTGTCGTTGCCCGCACCCAGATCGATGGTGCCGCTGCTACGCGCCGTCCCCATCGTGACCGTGTCGTCACCCGAACCGCCGATGATCGTCTCGATATTGGTGACCGTGAGCGTGTTGCCGCCAGCCGCAAGCGTCAGTCGGTCCGAGCCCGCGCCGAGATCGACCGTTTCGCCGGCCGTCAATGCGCTGCCCAGCGCGATCGTGTCGGAATTAGCGCCGCCGACGATCACTTCGACGTTCACGATCGTGAGATTGTTGACAAAATTGCTCAAGATTAGGCGGTCTGCACCATCGCCCAGATCGATGGTGCCGCTCGACACGCCGGTGCCGAGCGTCACCGTATCGGTTGAGATCCCACCAACGATGGTCTCAATGTTCGCAACAGTGATCGTGTTGGCGTAGTCGCCGAGGATCAGGCGGTCGTTGCCGGTTCCCAGATTGAAACTTTCTCCGCCAGCAAAGGCGGCGCCCAGCGTAACCGTGTCGGCAGCCGTTCCGCCGACGACTGTTTCGATGTTCAGCACCGTGACGGTGTTGGCGAAGTTGCCCAAGGCAAGACGGTCGGTTCCCGCCGCAAGATCGATCGTACCGTCGGTGAGCTGCGTGGCGAAAGCGATCGTGTCGTTGCCCGCAGCAGCGGTGACAGTCTCGATATTGGCGAGCGTGATCGTGTTGTTGCCGTTGAACAGGATGAGATTGTCGTTGCCTGCCGCGAGATCGACGGTGCCGGTCGTGCGCACCGTTCCAAGCGTGACGGTGTCGTCGCCCGAACCGCCGATGATGGTTTCGATATTGACGATCGTGATCGTGTTGCCGCCGGCCGCGAGTGTCAGGCGGTCCGCGCCGTTGCCGAGATCGATGGTCTCGCCGGCCGTGTAGGCCGTGCCGAGGGTCACATTGTCGCCGCTCGTCCCACCGGTCAGAACTTCGACATTGATGATCGTCAGCGTGTTCGAGAAATTGCCCAGAACCAGCGTGTCGGTACCGCCGCCCAGATCGATGGTACCGCTTGTGATCGCGTTGCCAAGCGTCACCGTATCTGCCGCAAGCCCGCCGACGATCGTCTCGATATTGACGAGCGTCACGCTATTGCCGGTGTCGGCCAGCGCCAGACGGTCGTTGCCTGCACCGAGATTGAAAGTTTCGCCCGCGTTATAGGAGGCGCCCAACGTGACGTCGTCGGTGCCGGTACCGCCGACCAGCGTTTCGATGTTGATGACGGTGAGCGTGTTCGTGAAATTGCCCAGCGTCAGCCGGTCGTTGCCCCCTGCAAGGTCGATCGTGCCGTTCGTGATGCCCGTCGACAGCGTGATCGTGTCGTTGCCGGCATTGGCCGTGATCGTCTCGACGTTGGCGATCGTGAGCGTATTGTTGGCGTTGGCGAGGATCAGCGTGTCGTTGCCCGCAACCAGATCGACGAGGCCGCTCGTGCGCGCGCTGCCAAGCGTCACGGTGTCGTCGCCCGAGCCGCCGACGACCGTTTCAATGTTCGTCGCTGTGATCGAGTTGCCGCCCGTCGCGAGCGTGAGACGGTCGGCTCCGCCCGCAAGGTCGATGACCTCGCCCGAATTGTAGGACGAGCCGAGCGTCACCGTGTCGGCACCCGCCCCACCGGTCAAAGTTTCGACGTTGAGGATCGTAAGGCCGTTCGAGAAGGCGCCGAGAATGAGCTGGTCGTTGCCGTTGCCGAGATCGATGGTGCCCGAGGTGATCGTGGTGCCGAGCGTGATCGTGTCGTCGCCGTTGCCGCCGACGATCGCTTCGATATTTACGATCGTGATGTTGTTGCCGAGATCGGACAGGATCAGGCGATCGGTGCCGCCGCCCAGATTGAAGGTCTCGCCGCCCGTATAGGCTGCCGCCAGCGTGACGGTGTCGTTGCCCGAACCGCCGATCAGGCTCTCGATATTCTGGATCGTGAGCGTGTTCGCGAAATTGCCGAGCACGAGCCGGTCGGCGCCGCTGCCGAGATCGTAGGAGCCCGCTGTCACCGAACTCGAGAGCGTGACGGTATCGTTGCCGCTATTGCCGATTACGGTTTCTGCGTTGGCGATCGTCAACGTGTTGTTGCCCGATCCGAGCGTAACCTGGTCGTTGCCGCCGGCAAGGTCGATCAAGCCCGCCGTGCGCGCCACGGCGAGCGTGACGCTGTCGTCGCCCGTACCGCCGACGACGGTTTCAATATTCGTAGCCGTGATCGCGTTGCCGCCGGCGGCCAGGGTCAGTCGGTCGTTGCCGCCGCCCAGATCGAACGTTTCGCCGCTGCTGTAGCTGTTGCCGAGCGTGATGTTGTCGGCAGCCGTACCGCCGACGATACCTTCGATGTTCGTGGCCGTGAACGTGTTGGCGAAGTTCCCGAGAATGAGCTGGTCGTTGCCGCCGCCAAGATCGTAGGTGCCCGAGACGACCGCCGTTCCGAGCGTGACCGTGTCGTCGCCCGAACCGCCGACGACGGTTTCAATATTGATCAGCGTCACGCGATTTCCGGCATTGTCGAGCACAATACGGTCGTTGCCGAGGCCAAGATTGAAAGTCTCGCCGCCCGTATACGCAGCGCCAAGGGTCACGTTGTCGGCGCCTGTGCCGCCGACGAGGGTCTCGATGTTGTAGATGGTCAGCGTGTTCGAGAAATTGCCGAGAATGAGTTTGTCGTTGCCGTCGAGCAAATCGACCACGCCATTGACGACCGCCGAAGAGAACGAAATCGTGTCGTTGCTCGCGGACGCGATCAGCGTTTCGACGTTGCTGATGGCGATCGAATTGTTGCCCTCGGACAGAATCAGCTGGTCGTTGCCGGCGCCCAAATCGATCGATCCGGTCGTGACGACAGAACCCAGCGTGACCGTGTCGTCGCCGCTGCCGCCGATGACGGTCTCGATGTTCAAGACCGAAACCGTGTTGCCGCCCGCTGCAAGCGTGAGACGGTCGTTGCCGGCGCCGAGATCGAAGAGTTCGCCATTGGCGAACGCGGTGCCGAGCGTGACGTTGTCGTTGCCGACGCCGCCGGTAATCGTCTCGACATTGACGATCGTGACCGTGTTTGCGGAATCGCCGAGAATGAGCTGGTCGTTGCCGTCGCCGAGATCGATCGAGCCCGAGGTGACGACCGAGGCGAGCGAAACGGTGTCGTCGCCCGTGCCGCCGACCAGCGATTCGACGTTGCCGACCGTGATCGTGTTGCTGCTGTCGCCGAGTTGCAGACGGTCGCTGCCGGCGCCGAGATTGAACAACTCGCCCGCCACGTAGGCCTGGCCGAGCGTAATCGTATCCGCCCCTGTCCCGCCGATCACCGTCTCGATGTTGTAGACCGTTGCCGTGTTCGAGAAATTGCCGAGAATCAGGCGATCGTAGCCGGCCAGCAAGTCGATCGTGCCCGAAGCGATCGCGTCGCCGAGCGTGACGGTGTCCGCACCATCGGCCGCAACCAGCGATTCAACGCCGATGATCGTGACCGTGTTGTCGCCCAAAGCGAGATTCAGCGTATCGGTGCCCGCCCCCAGATCGACGACGCCGCCGGTCTGAGAGCCGCCGAGCGTGACGGTATCGTCGCCGGCCTGGCCGATCACCGATTCGATGCTGGTTACCGTGATCGAATTGTTCGTGTTGGCGAGCGTGAGCTTGTCGTTGCCGCCCGCGAGGTCGAAAGATTCGCCGCCGATGTAGGACTCGCCGAGCGTCACGTTGTCGTTGCCGGTTCCGCCGGTGATCGTCTCGATATTGAGGACCGTCACCGTGTTGGCGGAATCGCCCAGGATCAGGTTGTCGTTGCCGACGCCGAGGTCGATGGAGCCGGCCGTGATAGCCGTACCCAGCGTGACCGTATCGTCGGCCGTGCCGCCGACGACAGTCTCGACGCCCGAGACCGAAATCGTGTTGCCAAGATTGCCCAGCACAAGGCGGTCGTTGCCGAGGCCGAGATTGAAATTCTCGCCGTTGGTAAAGGCCGCCCCCAGTGCGACCGTGTCGTTGGCGGTACCGCCGACCACGGTTTCGATGTTGAGCACCGTAACCGTGTTCGCGAAATTGCCGAGAATGAGACGGTCGTTGCCGTCCGACAGATCGACGGTCCCGCCGGTGAGCGCGGCACCGTAGGTGATTGTATCCGTACCTGACGTCGCGACCAGCGTCTCGACATTGAACAGCGTGAGCGTATTGAAGCCGCTCCCCAGAACGAGCGTGTCGTTGCCCGAGCCGAGATCGATGACGCCCTTGGTCTGGCCGTTGCCCAGCGTCACCGTGTCGTTGCCGGCGCGGCCCGTGATGGTTTCAGCGTTGACGATGCTGAGCGTGTTGGGGCCCGACGCCGCGAAAACGATGCGATCATTGCCGCCGCCAAGGTCGTAAAGCTCGCCTTGCGTCTGATTGCCGCCCAGCGTCACGATGTCGGAGCCCGTGCCGCCGATCAGCGTCTCGACGTTGACGGACGAAAAGCTGTTTGTGAAATTGCCAAGCACGAGCCGGTCGTTGTCGCCGCCCAGATCGATGGTGCCGGTCGTGAAGGCAGAGCCCAGCGTGACCGTGTCCGACAGCAGGCCGCCTGTGATCGTCTCGACATTAACGACCGAGATGATATTGACGCCATCGGCCAGGCGCAGGCGGTCGTTGCCCACACCGAGATCGATCAAAACGCCGCCCGAGGTCGCGGCCGAACCAAGCGTAATGCTGTCGTTGCCCGTGCCGCCGAGGATCGTCTCGATATTGTAGAGCGTGGCCGTATTCGTGAAGTTACCCAGAATGAGCCGATCGTTGCCGCCCGCCAGATCCATTTCGGTGTTCGTGACCGACTGGGCCAAAGTGATCGTGTCCGCACCGGAACTCGCGACAAGCGTTTCAACGTTGAGGATCGTGATGCTTGTTCCGAGCGCCGAAAGCGTCAGCGTATCGGCACCACCGCCGAGATCGACGAGCCCCACCGATTGAGCCGCCGCAAGCGTCACATTGTCGATGCCTGTGCCGCCAATCACCGTTTCGATGTTGGAGACAGTGATGGTGTTGCCGTTGTTGGCAAGCACCAGTCGGTCCGTCCCGCCCAACAAATCGATATTGCCTGTCGTAATGACGGTGCCAAGCGTGATGTTGTCGTTGCCGGAATTGCCGATCAGCGTTTCGACGTTCGTGACGGTGACGGTATTGGTGAACGTGCCGAGCACCAGCCGGTCGTTGCCGGCGCCGAGATCGATGAGGCCGCCAAGCTGCGCTCCGGCCAGCGTAACCGTATCGGCACCGGTGCCGCCGATGATCGTCTCGACATTGACGACGGTCAGCACATTGCCGCCGGTCGCAACCGTCGAACCGGTTCCGCCTGTGCCGCTCGAAGCACTGTTCGCAAGGATCAATCGGTCATTGCCGAGCCCCAGATCGATATAGCCGAGCGTTTGCGCGACGCCGAGCGTGACGGTATCCGCACCGCCGCCGCCCAGAATCGTTTCGGCATTGGAAATCGTGAAGGAGTTGTTGGCCGTCGCGAGGCGCACGGAATCGAGGCCGGCCAACGCATCGAAGCGCCCGCCGCCGATCGACGCGCTGAAAACGACCGTATCGGCGCTTGCCGTGCCGGTTTGGGTCGTCAAGCTCGAGTAGGTAACTGCCCGCGCTGCCGTCGTCGTGGCTACTGTAGACGACATATGAATGCCGCTCCTTCTGGAGTCCTACTCTTTGACCTTTTGTCGCCAAGACTTATAGCAGATTTTCTAATGCTAAGGCAAGGCGCCCCGGTCAGATCGAGAGCAATGTAACAAATTTTTACTAAAATTCTATTAATATTGCAGGAGCCGAGTGAATTTTCTGCGAAACTCGCAAATCTTTTGCCGCACCAGCGTCCCTGTCAATTCGCCTTAACGATCGCCGATGTCTGGCCAAACAGGATCTTCTTGGCAGCCTCGTCCATGGTGGGCTTGGCATTTATGGCTGCGGCTTTGGCATAGGCGCGCTGTGTTGCCGGCCTCGCCTGGATCGTCTCGAACCAACGCTTTAGGTTTGGAAAATCCTCTAGTTTCTGCCCTTGGCGCTCATACGGTACGATCCACGGATAACACGCCATGTCGGCGATCGAGTAGTCGCCGGCAATAAACGGGCGATCTGCAAGTCTCTTATTAAGAACACCATACAAGCGGTTTGTTTCATTAACATATCTCGAAATCGCGTAAGGGATTTTTTCGGTCGCATAGACGGCGAAATGATGGTTCTGCCCGGCCATTGGGCCAAGGCCGCCCATCTGCCAAAAGAGCCATTGCAACGTATCGGTCCGCGTCGCCAAGTCTGAAGACAGGAATTTTCCTGTTTTTTCAGCCAAATAAAGAAGTATGGCGCCGGACTCGAAAATCGAAATCGGAGCAACGCCGCCGGTCGGCGCCTGATCGACGATTGCCGGTATCCGGTTGTTCGGTGCGATCTTCAGAAAATCGGGCTGGAACTGCTCGCCCGCCCCGATATTGATCGGGATAATGCGATAGGCAAGTTCCGCCTCTTCCAAGAACATCGTCACCTTATGGCCGTTCGGCGTCGTCCAATAATAGAGATCAATCATCTTTGCCTCGTTTGCATGCGTCGGCGCCAACCGCAACACGCCGCCCAGTCTATGTCAATCGGCGACGAGTTGCCGGATATTCAAGATTGATATAAAATCTGAACTTGTTGATTCAGAATACGAATCTACCGCGCGAGCCGACATGAAGAATGCCGCGTTCAAATCGACTTATCTGTTGTGGGGCTGCCTTGCGGCACTCGTGTTTCTGCCGTTGCTGACGGTCGGGCTGCTTTATCTCGGCATTTTGTCGGAGCGCGAGCGCTTTGCCGCCTACTCGTCGGTCGCGACGCAATTGCAGGCAATTCAAGACGCAGAAGTCGATTTTTCGCTCGCACGGCGTGCGTCTCAAGCTTATCTGCGCATTGGCGACCCGGTCGATCGCGAAGCGATGCGCAGCTTGATCGAAGGCAGCCGCCAGAAAATTGCAGCAGCGCGCAGCACCGGCGGTAACGAACCGAACGACGCCATGCTGACAGCGCTCGACGCGCAGTTGGCGCGCTACGATCAAATCTCGCAATCGATGTTCGATCTCGTCGGAAGGCGGCGCGTCCTCGTCGATCAACGCCTGCGCACGCTTGCGAACCAGATCGACGGCGATCTTGCCGAATATGCGTCGCGCTGGCAGCGCGGCGGCCTCAACGCGGTCGCGGCCTCCCTCGCCAATGCACGTGCCGCAATCGCCGATCCGCGGCTGCGCGCGACCTATCGCCCGGAGGATCTCGCTGCCGCCGTCGCCCGCCCCCTTGCTTTGGCCGCAACTGTCGAGATTGCCGAGCCCGACGCGGCCGCAATCGTGCGGCGCGTCGAGGCCCGTCTGGCAGCCTTTGTTGCGGGCTGGCGCGAGCTGATCGAGGTCGGCGCGCAGATCGCGAGCCTGGCGGACAACGACGTGCTCGCCATCGGCCAGACCATCAGCAGCCGCTTCGAAGCGCTTGCCGATGCGTCGACGGCGCGCCAGGCGTCGCTCTACCAGGCAAGCCAGCGCGCATCGGCCGGCGACGACATGCTCGTTTCGATCGTTGCGGCCGCAACTTTGCTTGCTGCTGTCGCTGGTGCCTTTGCGGCATCGCGGCTTTTCGCCCAGCAAGCCGCGCGCATGCGCAACGAACGTGCACGGCGCAAAGCGCTCGAAACCGTCTTGTCCCAGCTTGAAGCGGCGGCAAAGAGTGGTGCGTTCGCGGCTCGCGCGCCCGAAACGGCACCGATCGCTGCCGCAATGCCCGAGCCTGAGCCCGAAGCAACGGCCGAAGTTCCAATGACCGCACCTGCGATGGCACTTGCGGTCCCGCAACCGGCCGAGCCGACGCCGCAACCGGCCGCCGCTCCGGAAGCGGTCGCGGCGCGCGCGGCCCCCAAAGGCGATCCCACCAACGACGATCTCATCAAAATGCTGTTAGCTTCGCTGCCCGCCACGCCTGCGCGCAACGCCAATTGAACCGCGCATGCGGTTCGCGTACCGTGACTTGTGGCTCGCCCTTTTGCCGAATCGAAAATGAATCCGTTTGTACCGCCGCAACGGCTAGCCACGCTGCAGATCGAAATCACACGCAACTGCAACCTTGCCTGTGCCGCCTGCCCGCGCACCGACGGCATGGCCGCCGGCACTTGGCGCAATACGGACATGGCGCTCGAAACATTCCGGAAGCTGGTCGACCATGCGCCACCGGCCGACCTTCTGCTGCTGGCGGGCATTGGCGAACCGGCCTTGCATCCGCAGGCAGCAGGCCTCGTCGCAGCGGCCGTCGCCACGCGCCGGTTCGGTGCTGTCGCAATGACCAGCAACGGGCTTGCAGGCGGCCCTGAACTCTACGCGAATCTACAGAATCACGGTCTTGCCGGCCTTCGCGTCGCACTTGCATCGCTTGCCGATGCCACAGCTGCCGCAATGCGCAAAGGAACGGACGTCGCCGCGTTGCGCGCCAATCTTGCTGCCTTGGCAAAGCTCTTCAGCAAGAATTTCGTCGTCGTCGTGCGCGTGTCGCGCCGAAATTCGGGCGAGTTGGAAAGCCTAATCGAAACACTGGCAGCACTTGGCGTGGTGCGGATTTCGATCCAGCCCGACGACCGACCTGCAATCGAAGACAGGCTCGAAAAAGGCGAGCTCGCGGCAGTTTTGGCGCAGCTCGGCACGCTGCAAGCGCGGCTTGGCAGTGCTTGCACGCTCGATTGGGCACCCGGCCTGGCGCCCAACCAGACGAAATGCCGTCAACCGCTCGCGACGGCGTCTGTCGATATTGCGGGCAAGCTGGCGCCCTGCCCTGCGACAAGCGATGCCAGCCACTATGCCGATACGAGCCTGCGCGATCTGCGTTTTGCCGATGCCTGGACCGCTCCCGGTGTGGCCGCATGGCTATCGGCCTATCTCGACCGCGAGCCGGCCCTGTGCCGCAGCTGCGCATTCAATCCCTCGGGCAGCTTTGCAATCCCACTCGAGCCCGCCGCCGCCCAGAAAGCCGCCGTGGCTTCGATCATGGCGCAGAAATTCGATGCGGCGCAGGCGACCCTTACCGCCCTCGTCGGCGGGCCGGTGCAGGCCGACAACCTGCATCTGCTCGGCATGGTCGAATCGCACAAGGGCAACGCCGAACGCGCCGTTGCCTTCGTTGCCGCAGCCGCCGCACTCGACGGGCAAGCCCATATCCGCAATAATCTTGGTACAGTCCTCGCGAAAGCCGGGCGCCTTGCCGAAGCCGAAACCGTGCTTCGCCAACTCGTCGCCGACACGCCAAGCTATCCGACCGCCTATATCTCGCTGTCCGGCGTCTTGGCCGACAAGGGCGAAAAACAGGCCGCCATCGCTATCCTCGTCGATCTTGCCGAACTCGCCCTCAAGGCCGGCAAACAGAACGTGGCGGGCCAAGCGGTCGATCGCATTTTGGCCGTGGGCGAACTGCATCCGCGCTTGCCGCTGCTGGGCCATTTGCTGCGCATGGCGGGCGCACAAACGCTCGCGTTGCGCCTGTTCGAATGGCTTGCCAAGACCGATCCCAACAATCTTGGGCATCTGCTCGCGCGCGCCATGACGCTGCTGCCCGTCGCCTACGAAACCACGCCGCAGATGCAGGCGATCCGCGCGCGCTACCGCGATGCGCTCGTCGATCTGCGCGCGCGCGTGGAACGGGCCAGCGACGGCGAACTTGCGGTCGCGGGCTATCATGTCGGCCTCGCAAAGCCCTTCTATCTCGCCTACCAGGGCGAAAACGACGTCGAGCTGCAGCGCCTCTATGGCGAGATCGTCGCGCGCATGTCGGCCAAGCGCCATCCGCAATGGATGGTGCCGGTCGCACCGCTTGCCTACGGCGGAACGCGCAAGCTGCGCGTGGGCTTTGCCAGCGGCTATTTCAGCCGCCACAGCGTTTCGAAGCTTTTTGCGGGCTGGATCCGCCATATGTCGCGCGCCAAGTTCCAAGTCATCGGCTACGACCTTGCCGAAAGCGAACCCGACGAATACGGGCGCGGCCTGCTGGCCGATTTCGACGCCGTGCGTCGCAAGGTCGACGGCATCGACAAATGGGCCGCGACGATCCGCAACGACGCGCTCGACGCGCTGATCTATCCCGAAATCGGCATGGAATCGCAGTCCGTGCGGCTCTCCGCGCTGCGCCTTGCACCGCTGCAGATGGTCGCCATGGGCCATCCGATGACCACCGGCATCCCCAATGTCGACGTGTTCTTGACGAGCGACCTCATGGAACCCGCGGACGGCCAGGCGCACTACACCGAGCGGCTGCTGCGCCTGCCGAATCTGTCGTTCGACTACGAGCGTCAGCCCGCCGGAGGGCCTGAATTCAAGCGCGAAGAACTCGGCCTCGATCCGAAAGCAATCGTCTTCATCTGCTGCCAATCCTTGTTCAAATACCGGCCCGACGACGACGACGTGATCGTGCGCATCGCGCGCGAAGTGCCCAACGCGCAATTCGCGTTTCTGGGCGTGCCGACGGCCCCCCTCACCGAAATATTCTCTGCCCGCCTCGGCGCCAAATTCACGGCGTCCGGCCTATCCTATGCCGGACGCGTGGTGATCGTGCCACCGGTCGCCTTCGAGCGCTTCGGCGCTTTCCTGCGCGCGGGCGACATCTATCTCGACAGTCTCGGCTGGTCCGGCGGCAACACCTCGCTCGAGGCGGCCAGCGTGGGCTTGCCCATCGTCACGACGCCCGGCGGCCCGATGCGCGCGCGCCACACGGCCGCGATCCTGCAATTCATGGGTCTCGGCCACTATGTCACCCCCTCGCAGGACGCCTATGTGGTTTTTGCCGCAAAGCTCGCGGGCGATGCGGCCTTGCGCAAAGCCTATGCGGGCGAAATCGCGCTCAATGCCGACAAATTGTTCGGCGATTTGTCGCCCGTGCGCGCGATCGAGAATTTCATCGTCGAGGAAATTTCCGCCCGCGAGCGGCTTCAGAGCCCTAGCGCCTAGACGCAAAACCTGCTGTGCGCGCGGCCTCTGGCTTTGGCGCATCGGCCTTGGGCGCATAAGCGGCGATCGCCTGCGCCAGAACGCGCGACAGACAATAATAGCTCGTATCGGTCATGTGCAGACCGTCGCTGCCGATCAATTCGTCGGGCCTGAAAGCGCCGCTCTGCATCCAATGCGTCATGATGCGGAAGCGCGGAAAAATCGGCACGTCCTTGACGCGTGAGATCAGCATCATGTGGTCGGAAAACTGGCGGCGATGCGGCGCGTTGACGTAGCGCGGCGCATTCTGCGGGCCCATCATCATCACGTCGATGCCGTGTTTGCGCGCGATGTCGATGCCCACCGACATGTTTTCGACGAACTGTTCGAGCGGCCAGCCTTTGATCGCGGCATTAACGCCCGCCTGCCAGATCAGCAGATCGGGCTCGATCGCCAACACGTCGCGCTCGAAGCGCGCGAGCATCTGCCCCGCATCCTCGCCGCCGATCCCCTTGTTGTGCACCGTGATGGCAATGTTCGGGAACAGCGCGTGCAACTCGGCTTCGAGCCTTTCGGGATAGGCGTTGGCGCGCGTGCTGGCGCCAACGCCTTCGGTCGACGACGCGCCAAGTGCAACGATGGTCAGCTGCTTGCCTTCCGCAAGGCGCTGGGACACCAGCGGCATCGGATGCTGCAGGCGGCTGAATTCGGCAGGCACGTCGCAGCGCATTGCGAATTTTTCGACGTCGCCCGTCATCGCCGGCACGACAGGCGTGTGCACGACCGCGCGGTCTGCAGCGACCGCGGGCAACCCGAGCGTCAGAGCGGCAAACAAGGCCAAGCGGGTCAAACGACTCATTTATGGAACAAGCTTATGCGCGAACCGCGTAATTGTCGATTCGACATTCCCGGCCGCGGCGAAACCCGCTAAAGTCCGAAAAAATACAACGAGATGAGAGGGGAGAGCACCTTGCGCAAGCTCGCATTCGCGGCCTGTTTGGTCCTCGGCTGGAACACATCTCTCGCTGCCCAGGAACTTGCGGTCGGCCTCGGTCTCAACGTGACTTCGATCGACCCGCATTTCCACAACACCACGCCCAATCTCAACGTCGCCGCCCAGATTTTCGACCGCCTCGTGCATACCGACGCGCAGCAGCGGCCGGTACCAGGTTTGGCCATCTCGTGGCGCACGCTCGATCCCACGACCTGGGAATTCGTGCTGCGCGACGGCGTGAAATTCTCCGACGGCACGCCGTTCGACGCACAAGACGTGCTGGCAAGTTTGCGCCGTGCGCCGCTTGTGCCCAACAGCCCGTCGAGTTTCGGCATCTATACGCGCGCCATTGCCGCGGCCGAGGCCCCCGCCCCCAACCGCGTCGTGATCCGCACGCGCGAGCCCTATCCGCTGCTGCCCTACGATCTTTCGGCCGTGAACATCGTCTCGCGCGCGGCCGAAACCGCGAGCACGGCCGATTTCAATTCCGGGCGATCGGCGATCGGCACCGGGCCCTTCAAGGTCGTGTCGTGGACGCCCGGCGACCGTCTCGTCGTCGAGCGCAATCCCTATTGGTGGGGCGGGACGGTGCCGTGGGCACGCGTGACGTTCCGGCTGATCGTCAATGACACGGCGCGCGTTGCAGCCTTGCTCGCAGGCGACGTGCAGATGATCGAGGCTGTGCCGCCGGCGGACATTGCGCGCCTTGAGCGCGATCCCGCTTTCCGGGTAAGCCGCAGCCTCACCACGCGCTTTTTCTTCCTGCATCCCGACCAGTTCCGCGACGTAACACCCTTTGCGACCGACAAGGCGGGGAACGCGCTGCCGCGCAACCCGTTGCAGGACGTGCGCGTGCGCCGCGCGATCTCACTTGCGATCAACCGTGCGGCGATCGCCGAACGTCTGTTCTCGGGCCAAGCCGTGCCGGCTGGCGGCGTGGTGCCCGACGGCTTCTTCGGCGGCGATCCGGACCTCAAAGCACCTGCCTTCGATCCCGACCTTGCCAAGCGCCTGCTCACGGAAGCGGGCTATCCGGACGGCTTTGCGATCACGATTCACGGGCCCAACGACCGCTACGTCAACGACGACCAGGTCGTGCAGGCGATCGCCCAGATGCTGGCGCGCATCGGCATCCAGGCCAAAGTCGAGACGATGCCGTGGGCGACGTTCGCAAGCCGCTCCAACCGGCCGGATTTCAGCTTGATCTATATCGGCTGGCTGTCGGCGACCGGCGAAGCTTCCTCGACATTGCGCTCGCTCCTGGCGACGTTCAACCGCGAGACCGGGATGGGCTCGTCCAATCGCGGGCGTTTCTCCGATGCCGGTTTCGACGCCAAACTCGCCGAAGCGCTCGGCGAGATGGACGACGGCAAACGCGAACTGGCTTTGCGCGCCGCCACGCGCCTGGCAATGGACGCGCAAGGCATCGTGCCGCTGCTCTACCAATACAGCGTCTGGGCAATGCGCAAGCCGCTTGCCTACGGCCCACGCGCCGACGACCAGACTTGGGCCGCCTGGGTGCGGCCGGAATAGGCGTCAGACCATCGCGAGTTTGCGCAGCGTCTCCGGGCTCGCGACCGGAAAGCCGAAGAATTCGAGATAGGCCGGGATCTGTTCGAACAGCATGTCGAGCCCCACTTGCGTGCGGCAGCCGCGCGCGCGTGCGGCCGCCAGCAGCGGTGTCGTCTCGGGCAGCAACACCACCTCGCCCACAAAGGTCTGCGGATCGAGGCGCGTCACATCGAAAGGCAGCGCATCGCCTGGCTTCATGCCGAGCGGCGTTGCGTTGACCGCGAGATCGACATCGGCTGGATCGTTGTGGCCGACGCGCAGTGCGACCTTCGGCGCGTGGCGCTGCAGCCGTGCCGCGAGCTGCTCGGCCAACTGCGGATTGGCGTCGCAGATCGCAAGTTGGCCCACACCGGCAGCGGCGAGCGAAGCCGCGATCGCCGAGCCGACGCCGCCGCAGCCCACCACGAGCGCGCGAATGCCTGAAAGCTCGAGCCCCTTGCGCCGCACGCCGCGCACGAAGCCTTCGCCGTCGAACATGTCGCCGCGCAGACCGCATTCGGCGTCGAGCCGCACGGCATTGCAGGCACCTGCAATCCGCGCCGTATCGCTCGCCGAATCGACGAGCCCCAATGTCGTTACCTTGTGGGGCATGGTGACGAGCGCCCCGTGGATGTTCGACAGGCGAAACAACATGCGCAAAAACTGCGGATAGTCGGCAGGCCCGCAACCCATCGGCACCACGATCGCGTCGATGCCCGCATTCTCGAAATAAGGATTGTAGATCATCGGCGATTTGAAGCTCGCCGTCGGCACGCCCAGATGGGCGATGAGGCGCGTTGTGCCGCTGATCATCCTGCCAAGCCCTTCGGATGCGTTGCAAATACCCTGCGAACTCGATATTGACGTCGCCTGCGAAGAAATAGATCATCGCCCCAACAAAAAGCATCCAAAAAAAGACAAACGGAGGAACCGACATGACAAAAAACATCGACCGCCGCGCCGCCCTCGCAGGCTTGGCCGGGACCGCAGCTTTTGCAGCCCTCGCACCGACGCCGTCGCGCGCACAAGGGGTCACGCTGCGCATGTCCGGCCCCATGACGCCGACCGACCAGCGCGCAGTAGCGCTCGAACAGATTTTCGCGCCCGCAGTTCGCGGGTTTGCGACCTATCAGCCGCACTACAATGCAACGCTTTTCCGGCAAGGCACGGAGCTTGAAGCGATCGCGCGCAACAATCTCGAAATGTCGATCACCTCGCCGCAGGAGCTCGCGACGCTGCTGCCCGAATGGTCGATCTTCACGGCGGGCTATCTGCTGCGCGATGCCGAGCACCAGAAGAAAGTGTTCGCGGCCCCCTTCATGGACGGCATGAAGAAAACGGTGGAAGACAGGCTCAACGTCAAGCTTCTGTCGGTCATGTATCTCGGCCGCCGCCAGCTCAATCTGCGCACGGAAAAAGAAATCCGCACGCCGGCCGACCTTGCCGGTCTCAAGCTGCGCATGCCAGGCACGGAAGCGTGGCTGTTCCTTGGCCAGGCCTTGGGCGCCAATCCCCTGCCCGTCGCGTTCACGGAAATCTACACGGCGCTGCAGACAGGGGCCATCGACGGCCAGGACAATCCGCTGCCGACCAACCGCGATTCGAAATTCTTCGAAGTGACCAAGCAGATCGTGCTGACGAGCCACCTCGTCGACCAGAACTACATCGCCTTCTCGAAGCGCGTGTGGGACAGGCTGACACCGGCACAGCAGCAGACCGTGCAGAAAGCCGCCGACGACGCGGCCGAATTCGGCCGCCAGAACCAGCTGAAGCTCGAGGCCGAACTCGAGGACTTCTTCAAGGAACGCGGACTCAGGGTGTACACGCCCGACGTCGCAGCGTTCCGCACGCGCGTCCAGCAGGCCTATCTCAGCTCCAAATTCGCGAACGACTGGCCGAAGGGCCTGCTCGAACAGATCAACGCGATTCAATAGGCATGGGCCAGTAGGCAAAAGCGGGCGGCGGCTCCGACGGTGCCGCCGCCCGGTTCGCCGGAGTTGAGATGCAACGGCTAGTCCAACGCGCGCGGGTGCTTGCACTCGACATTGCAGCACTGATGCTGGGCGCACTCTTCGTCGTGTTCCTGATCCAGATCCTGTCGCGCTACGTTCTCAACGCGCCGGCACTCTGGACGCTCGAAGCCTGCCTGACCCTCTGGCTCTGGGTGGTCTTCTGGGGTGGTGCCTTCGTGCTGCAGGAGAAGGACCATGTCCGCTTCGACGTGCTCTATCTCGCGGTGGGCCGCAATCTACGGCGCGTCTTCGCGATGGTTTCGGCCGTCGCCATTGGTGGCGGTATGCTGGCGGCATTGCCGGCCACATGGAGCTATATCACCTTCTACCAGATCAAGCGGAGTGCCGTGCTGGGGATCCGGCTCGACATCGTATTCTGCATCTACGGCATCTTCGCGGCCATGCTGGTGATCCGCTATTTCTGGCGCGCAATCCTCATCGCGCGCGGGGCCGATCCCGAAAAACTCGACAGGCGCGAGATACAAGACGGATATCACGTGCAATGAGTCTCGCGCTTTTCTCGTGCCTCGCGGTCATGATCGTCCTCGCGACGATCGGCGCTTCGATCCCTTTGTCGATGATCGTCTCGGCCGTCGTCTATCTGGCGGTGAAGGGCCAGGATATGGGGCTTGCCGCCGAGCAGATCATCCAGGGCCTCTACGACAGTTTCGTAATTCTCGCGATCCCGCTTTTCATCGTGGCAGCGAACTTCATGAATGCCGGCACGATTTCGGACCGGCTCAACATATTCTGCCTTGCCATCGTCGGCCGGCTCAAGGGCGGCATGGGCCATGTGAACGTGCTCAACAGCCTCGTCTTCGCCGGCATGTCGGGCTCGGCCGTCGCCGACGTCGTCGGCATGGGCAAGATGTCGATCGACATGATGGTCAAGAACAACCGCTATCCTTTGGGCTACGCGGCGGCCATCACGGCGGCAACGGCCGTGGTTGGCCCGATCATCCCGCCCTCGATCCCGATGGTGCTGTACTCGATCGTGTCAGACGCCTCGATCGGCTACTTGTTCCTCGGCGGGGTGTTGCCGGGCCTCATCATGTGCGCGGCGATGATGCTGCTGAACACGTACATGGCGCATCGGATGGACGTGCCGTTGGAAGAGCCGATTCCGCTTCGGGACATTCCCGCGGTCACGGCGAGGGCATTCCCGGCACTCTTGATGCCGATCATCCTGCTCGCCGGCATCTATGGCGGCGCCACAACGCCGACCGAAGCCGCCGCCATCGCCGCCGCCTATGCCTTCCTCGTGGCCGTCTTCTTCTATCGTGCATTGAGTTTCAGCAACATCCGCACTGTCATGCACGACAGCGTGAAATCCTCCGCCTCGGTCGGCCTGATCATCGGATCGGCGCTGATCTTCAACTATATCGTCGCGACCGAGAACATCCCTGCACAGGTGCAGCAAATGATGAAGGGCGTCGAGATATCGCCCCTTGTCTTCCTGCTGCTGCTGAACGTGCTGTTCCTGATTCTGGGCTGCCTTCTCGACGCGTCGACGATCATCCTCGTCATCATCCCCGTCTTCATCCCGACGGTGAACGCGCTGGGGATCGACCTCGTGCATTTCGGCGTCGTCGCGGTTGTGAACTGCATGATCGGGCTGATCACGCCGCCTTACGGCGTGCTTCTCTTCGTGATCAACGCGATTACGGGCGTGCCGATGAAGCTTCTCATCCAGTATATCTGGCCCTGGATCGCGGTCTTGGTCGCCTCGCTGCTGTTGATGATCCTAGTACCCGATACCGTGCTGGCAATCCCAAAGCTGTTCGGTTACGTGCCCGGACGCTGAGCCAAATCATCCGCAGCGATTAGCGGCGTGTCGCCTAGATTTTAGGCAGCACAGTCAAGACTTCCCTTTCTGCGGGCATAAGCGACGCGAATTTAGCTGGCATGTCGCTTGCAGCCGCCATGCGCGGGTATCTTTGTCCACAAAATCGGGGAGGCCAAAAATATGCGCGTTTCGCGTCGGACATTGTTGGCAAGCGCTGCAGGCAGCGCTGCGATTCTGAAATTCGGGGCCATGGGCTCGCACGCGCAGGGTGCGCCGATCAAGGTCGGCATTCTGCACTCGCTGTCGGGCACGATGGCGATCTCGGAAACGACGTTGAAAGACGTCATGCTGATGCTGATCGAAGAGCAGAACAAGAAGGGCGGCATTCTCGGCCGCCGTCTCGAAGCGGTCGTCACCGACCCCGCCTCGAACTGGCCGCTATTCGCCGAGAAGGCGCGCGAACTCATCACGCGCGACCGCGTGTCGGCGACGTTCGGCTGCTGGACGTCGGTGAGCCGCAAGTCGGTTCTTCCGGTGTTCAAGGAGCTCAACAACATCCTCTTCTACCCCGTCCAGTATGAGGGCGAAGAGAGCGAGCGCAACGTGTTCTACACGGGTGCCGCACCGAACCAGCAGGCGATCCCGGCCGTCGACTATCTGATGTCGAAGGACGGCGGCGAAGTGAAACGCTGGGTGCTCGCGGGCACGGACTACGTGTATCCGCGCACGACCAACCGCATCCTCGAAGCCTATCTGCGCTCGAAGGGCGTCGCGGCGTCGGACATCATGATCAACTACACGCCGTTCGGCCATTCCGACTGGCAGACGATCGTCGCCAGCATCAAGACCTTCGGCGCTGCCGGCAAGAAGACGGCCGTGGTCTCCACGATCAACGGCGACGCCAACGTGCCGTTCTACAAGGAACTGGGCAACCAGGGCGTCAAGGCGACGGACATTCCGGTCGTCGCCTTCTCGGTCGGCGAAGAAGAACTTGCCGGCATCGACACGAAGCCGCTCCTCGGCCACTTGGCCGCTTGGAACTACTTCCAGTCGGTCAAGAACCCGGACAACGAAGCCTTCATCAAAGCCTGGCAGGCTTTCACGCGCAACCCGAAGCGCGTGACCAACGACCCGATGGAAGCCCACTATATCGGCTTCAACATGTGGGTTAAGGCCGTCGAGAAAGCCAAGACCGTCGACGTCGACGCCGTCATCGACGCGCTCCCCGGCATCAAGCAGGCGAACCTGACCGGCGGCATCTCCGAAATGCTGCCCAACCACCACATCACCAAGCCCGTGATGATCGGCGAAGTGCGCGAAGACGGGCAGTTCGACGTGGTGTGGCAGACGGCCGGCCTCGTGCCGGGCGACGCTTGGTCGAAGCATCTCGAAGGTTCGAAAGACCTGATCGGCGACTGGGTCGGCCGCAAGTGCGGCAACTGGAACACGGTCACGAACCGCTGCGGCGCCTAATCGGCGTTGATACTGGAGCACGTCGCCCGATGCAGCGATCCATGGCAGCCTCGGTCGGCATGCACCAGAGCCTCATGAAAAAAGCAAGCATGGCGGGGTTCCTCGCCATGCTTGTGCTTTTTGCGGCCTTGCTCTCGATACCGGCGCGCGCGCAGAGCTACGACGCCGCGATCGACCGTTTCCTCTCGGACAGTTTCCCCGATACCGAAGCCGGCATTTCCGCCCTTCAAGCCGCGGGCGATGCGCGCGGCGTTGCCGTGCTCGACGCGCTGCTCGACCGGCGCCTGTTCGTGGTTGCGGCGAGCCGCACCGTGCTGGTGCGCGACCGCGCGGGCCAGACCAACGATGCGCGCACCGGCCAAACCGTTGCCGAGGCGCCAGCCGGCGCCGTGATGGTCCGGCTCAACAACCGACTGCGCGGACTCGCCCAAGCGGCCCTCGGCGCGATGACCTTGCTGTCGCCGGATCCCGAGCGGCGGCGGCTTGCGGCCGAAGCCGTGTTCCGCTCGCGCGATGCGAGTGCCCTTCCCGCCATCGACAAGACGCTCGAAACCGAATCCGTGCCGCGCGTGCGCGCCGCTTTGCGCGAAGCGCGCGCCGCGATCTTGCTGGCCGATGCGCAAGCGCCGATGGCCGAGCGTATTGCGGCCGCCGCCTTCATCGGCGAGATCGGCGATCAGGACGGCATCGGCCTCCTGCGCCAAACGCTGACCAACGCGCAAGGTCAGCTGCGCGAAGCCGTCGAAGCCGCGATCAAACGTGCGGAATTCACGCAGCAGCTGCGCCGTGCGGGCCAAACTTTCTGGTTCGGCCTGTCGCTCGGCTCGGTGCTGCTGCTGGCCGCCATCGGCCTTGCGATCACGTTCGGCGTGATGGGCGTCATCAACATGGCGCATGGCGAGATGGTCATGATCGGCGCCTACGTCACGTTCGTCGTGCAGGATCTAATCCGCGCGAATGCGCCGCATCTGTTCGACTGGTCCTTGCCGATCGCCCTGCCGCTCGCTTTCGTCATTACGGGCCTCATCGGCATTGTTATCGAACGCGGCATCATCCGCTTCCTCTACGGCCGTCCGCTCGAGACGCTGCTGGCGACGTTCGGCGTGAGCCTCGTGCTACAGCAGGCCGTGCGCACGGCTTTCGGCCCCACGAACCGCGAGGTGGGTGCGCCCTCCTACATGTCCGGCTCGTTCGATTTCATCGGCATGCAAATCACCTACGGGCGCCTTTGGATCCTCGTTTTCACCTTCGCCGTCTTCTTCCTGCTGCTGGCGGTGCTCAAAGCCACGGCCCTGGGTTTGCACATGCGTGCAGTCACGCAGAACCGGCGCATGGCGGCCTCGATGGGCATTCGCACCGGCTTCGTCGATGCGATGACCTTCGGCCTCGGCTCGGGCATTGCGGGACTTGCGGGCGTGGCGCTGAGCCAGATCGACAATGTGAGCCCCAATCTCGGCCAGAGCTACATCATCGACAGCTTCATGGTCGTGGTGTTCGGCGGCGTGGGCAATCTGTGGGGCACGCTTGTCGCCGCCTTCACGCTCGGTATCGCCAACAAAGTGCTCGAGCCGTTTGTAGGGGCCGTGCTCGGCAAGATCCTGATCCTCGTTCTGCTGATCTTGTTCATCCAGAAGCGCCCGCGCGGTCTGTTCGCCTTGAAAGGCCGGGCCGTCGAGCAATGAGTGTCGGGCAATGATCCTCGCGCGCCTTCTCGAAATGGCGGACTATCGCGGCCGCATTTTCCTCGCCCTGCTGGCGGCCCTCGCCGTGCTTGTGCCGATCGCCAATCTGCTGGTGCCGCCGGATTCGTTTCTCCATATCGGCACCGGCACGGTGGTGCTGCTCGGCAAATACCTCACTTACGCGATCCTGGCCCTCGCCCTCGATCTCGTCTGGGGCTATTGCGGGATTCTGTCGCTCGGGCACGGCGCCTTCTTTGCGCTGGGCGGCTACGCGATGGGCATGTATCTGATGCGCCAGATCGGCCCGCGCGGCGTCTACGGCCATCCGATTCTGCCCGACTTCATGGTGTTCCTGAATTTCACCGAACTGCCGGTCACCTGGTGGGGCTTCGACAATTTCCTCTATGCGATGCTGATGGTGGTGCTGGCGCCGGGCTTGCTTGCCTTCGTGTTCGGCTGGCTTGCCTTCCGCAGCCGCGTGACGGGCGTGTATCTCTCGATCATCACGCAGGCCCTCACCTTCGCGCTGCTGCTGGCCTTCTTCCGCAACGACATGGGCTTCGGCGGCAACAACGGCCTCACCGACTTCAAAGACATCCTGGGCTTCAACGTGCAGGCGCAGAGTACCCGCGTGGTGCTGTTCCTCGCGACGCTGCTCACGCTGGCCGCCGCCTACATCTTCGCGCGCTTCATGGTCACGTCGAGCTTCGGCAAGGTGCTGATCGCCATCCGCGACGCCGAAAGCCGCGTGCGCTTCCTGGGCTACCGGGTCGAGCACTACAAGCTTGCCGTCTTTGTCGTGTCGGCTGTGCTGGCGGGAATCGCGGGGGCCCTCTACGTGCCGCAGGTCGGCATCATCAACCCGTCGGAGTTTTCGCCGACCAACTCGATCGAAGCCGTCGTGTGGGTCGCGATCGGCGGGCGCGGCACGCTCGTGGGGGCGGCTCTCGGCGCCTTCGTCGTCAACGTGCTCAAATCCTTTTTCACGACCGGCAGCCTTGCGGCCTATTGGCTGTTCGTATTGGGCGGGCTGTTCGTGCTGGTGACGATCGCGCTGCCCAAGGGCATTCTGGGGGCACTCGAAAAGCTCGCTGCCAAGCGCGGCACGCGGAGCTGAGGCGCCATGGAAAAACGCACCAACGCGCTTCTCTATCTCGACGGCGTCAACGTGTCGTTCGACGGCTTCAAGGCGCTGCGTTCGCTGACGCTCATCCTGGCGGCGGGCGACATGCGCGCCATCATCGGGCCCAACGGGGCCGGCAAGACCACGATGATGGACGTCATCACCGGCAAGACGAAGCCCGACAGCGGCGACGTGCTGTTCGCCGACGGTTCGGTCGATCTCACGCGCCACGACGAGGCCGAGATCGCCGAACTCGGCATCGGCCGCAAATTCCAGAAACCGACCGTGTTCGAAAGCCACACGCTCGTCGACAATATCCTGCTCGCTCTCGCCGGACGGCGCGATCCGTTCAGCGCGCTGTTCGGCACGCGCGCGCGCATCTCGCCGCAGCGCATCCGCGAGGTGCTCGACAAGGTGCGCCTGGCCGACAAAGCCGAGCGGCTCGCGGGCGAGCTCTCGCACGGCCAGAAGCAGTGGCTCGAAATCGCGATGCTGCTGGCGCAGAATCCGAAGCTCCTGCTCGTCGACGAACCGGTCGCCGGCATGACCGACGCGGAAACCGAAACCACGGCCGAGTTGCTGCGCGAGATCAACCGCGACCACACGGTCGTCGTAGTCGAACACGACATGCATTTCGTGCGCGCGCTCGATTGCCGCGTGACGTGCCTGCACGAAGGCTCGGTGCTGGCCGAGGGCACAATCGACGCCGTCGCCGCCAACGAGCGCGTCGTCGAAGTCTATCTGGGGCGCTAGATGCTGAACGTCGAAAAAATCGATCTGCATTATGGGGCGGCCCAGGCCTTGCGCGGCGTGTCGATCGAAGCGCATTTCGGCCAGGTCTCGTGCGTGCTGGGGCGCAACGGCGTGGGCAAAAGCTCGCTGCTGCGCGCCGTCGTCGGCCAGCAGCCGATCTCGGGCGGGGCGATCGTTTTCGACGGCAAGCGGATCGACGCGATGGCGCCCGCCGCGCGCGCGCGCGCGGGCATCGCCTACGTGCCGCAGGGCCGCGAGATTTTTGCGATGCTGACGGTGCAGGAAAATCTCGAAACGGGTTTCGCGCCGCTGCCGCGCAAGGAGCGCAGCATCCCGTCCGAGCTGTTCGATCTGTTCCCCATCCTCAAGACCATGCTGTCGCGCCGCGGCGGCGACCTGTCGGGCGGCCAACAGCAGCAGCTCGCGATCGCCCGCGCCCTCGTCACCCGCCCGCGCCTGCTGGTGCTCGACGAACCGACGGAAGGCATCCAGCCTTCGATCATCAAGGATATCGGCCGCACGATCTCGTATTTGCGCGGCCGCGGCGATATGGCCATCCTGCTGGTCGAGCAGTATTTCGATTTCGCCAAGGAACTCGCCGACCGCTGGTACGTGATGGAACGCGGCGAGGTGTCGCTGTCGGGCACGCGCGAAACGATGGACGAAACCGAAATCCGCCGCCGCATGTCGATCTGAGGCGAGCTGCGTGCGGCCCTCAATGGTCCGCGAAATTTTCGACGATCGCGCGCGCCTTCGGCAGGGCCGCAATAAGAGCGGCCACGCAGTCGGCATTGAGCTTCAGCGGCGCCATGCGCTGCAGCTCGTCGATCGCCTTTTCGACCGGCCACGGCTCCTTGTAGGGGCGGCGCGAGGTCAGCGCGTCGAATACGTCGGCAACCGCCACGATCTGCGCTTCGATCGGAATCGCGTCGCCGACGAGCCCCAGCGGATAGCCGCTGCCGTCGAGCCGCTCGTGGTGCAGATGCACGACGTTTTCGAGGATTGCGCGGCCCGGCATGTTGCCGAGGCCCAGACACGCGACGATCTTTGCGACGATATCCGCACCGATCTTGGAATGGGTCTTGATCGTGGCGAATTCGTCCACCGTCAACTTGCCGGGCTTCAGCAGAATCGCATCGGCAATGCCGACCTTGCCGATATCGTGCATCGGGGCAAAACGGTACAGCCGATCGACGAACGCGTCGGTAAGACTGTGTTTTGCCGCCACACCGTCGGCAATCAGGCGCGTTATGTGCGCCATGCGCCGCAGGTGGTTCGCCGTGTCGGTGTCGTGGTAGGCGCCGACCTCCTGTGCCGCCACGAGGGCCGCAAGCACGGCGCGCTGCTGGCTCGTTTTTAGCTTCACGAGCAGCGACACCATGTGGACGTATGGGGCGATCTTGCGCTGCCGCTCGGGCGTGAAATAGCCGGGTTCCGTGGAATTCACGAAAACGATGCCGATCAGCTGGTCGTCGTCCTCGACGGCGCAGGCGTAGCTGGCGCGGTAGCCCATCGCCAATATCGCCGCATTGTGGGCCGAGTCGGCCGAGGCGAATGCGGCAAGATCGTCGACGACGCGCAAGGCTTGGCCTTTTTGGGCGAATGCGAGCGACGGCACGTCGGTGAGCCGGGCGGCGTAATGGTCGAGGCCCGCATCGGCCGATCCGGCGAGCTGGTACGTGTGCAGCATATCGCTGTCGGTATCGTAGAGCGCGATCGCGAGCCGGAGGGGCAGGTCGGCGCCGAGGGCTTCGACGATCTGGTTGTGGATCGCGAGCAATTCGCGAAGAAACGAATCGGGCTGGTCGAGCGCCTCGGCTTTGGGTGCTGTCTGCTGAAGAAGAACGTCGTTCATCGAACACCTCGTTGTCGGAACGGAACCGAGACGTTGCGGCATGCAACTGGAACCTTGCCGCCGCCCGTCGCGGATTGACCGACCCATCGACCCAAAAAACCACACAAAAGCTGCGTGATATGACAGTCAAGCTACGGCGACGCGCTTAACATTTCGTTACCAAAAAGGGCGCGATAAGCCGCCGCGCACGAATTCTATTAACGGCACTTTAACGAATAAATCCCATTGTCTTACCCATGGATCAAACATCACGCCTCGGACCGCACAACCCGGCGACGGTTGATCCGCTTTCGGTGCACAGTCCTGTGGTGTTGCCGGCCCGCCTTGCCACAGGTCCGAATCTTCTGCTTTTGGCGCTGATTCTCTGCGTTTGGGCGACGACAGCCATCGTCGTCGCCACAATGTACCACGACGTGCGAGCCGAGACCGAACGGCGAATTTCGTCGCAGGCCCATGTCGCCGCCTTGCACGTAGCCCAAGTAATTCATGCGATCGCGACGAGCCTCGAAAGCATCGACGCCAGCGCGATCTCGGACGAACGGCCAAGCGCCGGTGCGCGCGGCCGGCTTCACGCCCAACTCGTGCGTTTGAAAAAAGCATCCGACGCCATCCAGATTCTCGGCGTGATCGATGCCCGCGGCCGCGTCCGCGCGCTCGACAGCGATCCGGATCCGCCGCCGATCGATCTCTCCGACCGGCCCTACTTCGCGGCCCACCGCGATAGTCCGGATCCGGCCTTGCGTTTCGATGCGCCGATCGTCTCGCGGCCGGGCCTTGAAGTCAGCATCCCGTTCACGCGCCGCATCGAAACGGCCGACGGCAGATTTGCAGGCATGGTCGCGGCGCGCATCGATCCGCAGTATTTCGAGGCGTTCCTGAAGCTGACCGATGCCTCGTTGGCATCTATCGCAACGCGCGACGGGCTTCTCCTCGCCCGCTATCCAGAAGTGGACCTGATCGATGCGCAGCGCCTGCCGCGTGCGGATGGCGCCCCGTCGAGACCGCCGGCCTATCTGCGATCGCCGATCGACGGCCGGAGCTATCTGATGAAAGTGATTGAGGTCCCGAAGTCCGATTTGCTGATCCGAATTGGCGTGGACGCCGAAGAAGTCGCCGCCGAATGGCGAAGCCGCGCAACCGTGCCCGCAACGCGCGCCGTCGTCGCCACGCTGCTACTGATCGGATTCGGCGTCCTCATCCGTCGGCGCGAAAACGCGATGCTTGTCGCGCGCGTCGCGGACGCGCAGATACTTGCGGCAGCGAACGCTGCGAAAGCTGCCGCCGAGGACGTAAGCCGCAACAAATCGGCGTTTCTGGCCCAGATGAGCCACGAAATCCGCACGCCGCTGAACGCGATCCTCGGCTTCTCCGAAATGATCTCTGGCGACGAGCTCAAACGCGGCGTCGCCGACAAATATCGCGACTACGCAAACGACATCAACTTCAGCGCCCAGCATCTTTTGGCGGTCATCAACCAGCTCCTCGACATGGCCAAAGTCGAGGCCGGAAAATGGGAACTCGACGAAACGACGTTTACAGCCGCCGACCTCGTCGAGGCGACGGTGCGCCTTGTCGCGTCGCGTGCGGCGGCCGCAAACGTCGCGATCGACGCGAGCGACGTCGACGCTTCGATAACTTTGAAGGGCGACGAACGGACGCTGCGCCAAGTGCTGCTGAACCTTGCCGTCAACGCCGTCAAACATGCCGGCGAGGACCGGCGCATCACGCTGCATGCGACGCGCGCGAGCGACGGCGGCGCAATTCTTTCTGTCGCCGACAATGGGGCGGGCATGGCGCCCGAAGACGCGGCGCGGGTGCTGAACCCGTTCGAGACCGTCGGCGACGACCGCGCGCGCAAACGCGAAAGCACCGGCCTCGGTTTGCCGCTCGCCCGCCTGTTTGCCAAACTCCATGGCGGCCGGCTGACGCTCGAAAGCGCGCTCGGCAAAGGCACAACCGCGCGCCTTGTCATGCCCGACGCACGCGTCGTCGCATAAGCGGCGCGCAGCCCAGCGTGTCGGATCTTTGCGAAAACTCCGGTCGGAGCGGCGGGATTCGAACTCGCGACATACAGCTCCCAAAGCGGGTCGAATTGTAATGATATCAATGCCAGTTCTAAGATTTATGAATGTTCTGGGGCAGACTTGGAGGCATTTCAGGTGTTATCGGCGTTTTACGGGCACCACCGTTTTCGCGTCTAGAACTTAATGGTGCTAGGAATCCGGGGTATTGGGACGCCCAAACTAGCCACGGTCAGACGGATACGCCACTTATCCCGCTGTATAGATTTGCCGAGCCAGCTCTCGCCATCCCGATTATCTTTTTGAATTGTGCTCTCTTGTGATATATCAAGGTCTTAGTGTTGTTTTTAGTTGTTTAGCTCTCTAAATGTGGACGCGATTAAATTTTTATTTCGATCGGCATTAATCAACCAGAGCTCTGATAAAGGGCATGTCTTTAGTAGCAGTGGTCATTTGCGATGTTCGGGATGGAATTGCATCGGCTTTCTAATTCTCGACGGCACATTTGGCGCCGAGCATTTGTGACGTTTGCTGCGTTGATTCTTCTATTTGCAATGAAACTACCGGCGTCGGCACAAGTCGCAAACTCCGAATTCGCCCAGCAAATGGACACCGCTTTCACGCAGATGGTCCGCGATCCGGCGAATCTACAATTGACCTTTGCATACGCCGAGATCGCCGCACGCGCCGGGAATTACGAAGGTTCTATCGCCGCACTCGAGCGCATGCTGCTCATCGACCCGGATCTTCCGCGCGTTCGTCTGGAGTTAGGCGTTCTCTACTACCGGCTCGAATCCTTTGATCTTGCGCGCAGCTACTTCAACTCGGCTGTTGCAGGCGCCAATGTGCCGCCGGAAGTACGAACACGCGTCGATCGTTTCCTCGCCGAAATCGAGAAGCGCCAATCCCGCCATCGCCTCTCAGGCTCGGTCCTTGTCGGTGCGCGCTACCAAACGAACGCGACCTCGGGCTACGGCAATACGCTGGTGCCGATCCCCGCGATCGCGGGCACGAGCCCGGTCGATATCGGCACAGGCAAGCGCGACGACTGGAATCTGTTCAATGCAGCGACGGTCAACCACGTCTATGATCTCGAAACGCAGGCGAAGGACACGTTCGACACGTCCATTACGTTCTACGGAACGCGCCAGAACCACGTGAAGACCCTCAATACCGCACTCCTCGAAATCAACACCGGCCCGCGCTTTTCGCTGGGCGATCTGGGACTGGAAAACGCCGCGTTCCGGCCATACGCGATCGGGAGCCTCGTAACGCTAAAAGACAATCGATATTTGCATTCCTTCGGCGGCGGCCTGCAGTTCCAGCAACCAATCCTGTCGAACCTGCTTTGGACGCTCGGATACGAACTGCGCACGAAGAACTACAGGACGGACGCCTCGCGCCGGACCGTGCGCCAGCAGAACGGATCCGAGCACGGTTTCACGACCGGCTTCACCTACGTCGTCACACCAAACGATTCGCTGACGCTAAGCACGGGCGTGTCGCGCACGCTGGCGCGCGCCGGGTCGAAGCGCAACGACAAGCATTTCGTGACCGGCGGCTACACGCGCAAACAGGCCGTGCCCGCCTTTTTCGGCAGTGAACCCTGGACGCTCGGCACGACGGTCGGTCGCCATTTGACCGGCTATCGTTCGCCCGACGACACGATCGACGCTGACACACGCCGCGGAGACTTCGAATGGCGCTACAGCGCGCTCTGGGGCGTCCCGCTCACCGACACGCTCTCGTTCGTAACGGTGGTTCAACGCCAAACTGTCGCTTCTAGCTATCTTATCAACAAATACCGGAATGACTCGATTACGCTGGGGCTGTCATGGATGCTCTGAAAGGCAAGTCTTTGGTTGCGATGGCGGTCGGGAGCTGGCTTGCCGCCATGGGGCCATTGCTCAGCACCGCGGCAGCGCAGCCAGCGGGCGACGCCGTCGGTGTGACATCGGCGGTCAATCCGGATGCGCGCGGCGTGCGCCCCGACGGCGCACAGACCACGCTGCTGATCGGCACCAACGTGATCTTCAAGGAGCGCATCGAAACCGGTCCGTCCGGGCAGGTTCAGTTACTGTTCAACGATCAGTCCGCTATTTCCATCGGCCCGAACGCGCGCGTGGTCATCGACCAATTCGTCTACAATCCGGCGACGGGATCGGGCCAAATGGCCGTTTCGCTCGCGCGCGGCACGATGCGCTTCGTCGGCGGAAAAATCTCTAAGCAGAACGAAGTTGCCATCACCACGCCGTCGGCCACGATCGGTATTCGCGGCGGCGTGACGATGCCGACTGTTGGCGACGACGGTTCGACGCGCGTGGTGCATGTGTTCGGTGCGACGACCGTGCGCACACCGGACGGGCAGTCGGCAACGCTGACGCGCCCCGGCTTTGTCGCCGAAGTGGCAGCCCCTGCACCGCCGCCCGCGTCCGGCAGCACTCAAGCTGCAGCTCCTGCCCCCGGGGCGGCCCAGAGCGGTGCGGCACCGACCAGTACTGCGACAGCACCTGCGCCTGCCAGTGCGGCGAGCGGCGGCGGCATTTCGGTCCGTCGCGCCAGCGATGCGGAAATATCCGCAACAAAAAGCCAGCTCGAATCGGGGCCAGCCCAGCAGCAGGCGCGCGCGGCCCAAGCGCCGAGCGCACCCGGCGGCGGCCAGCAGCAAGTGGCGGGCGCACCGGCACCCGGCGGCGCGCCGGGTGCCGGTGCACTGCAAGGCGGCAATCAACAGGGTGGCAGCCCGGCGTCGGGCGGTCCAACTCAATCGGCGGGTGCGCAATCGGGCGGCGGCCAGACGAGCGGGCCGCCGGGCGGCACCGGCGGCGGGGCCATCGAAGGCGCACTCGGCGGCTCCGGCATGACGGCGCAGAACTCCGCCCAGGCGCCCGCCCAGATCGCGACCGTTTCCGTCGGCCCACCGCCGCCGCCGCCCGCCCAACAGGCAGCCCAGAGCGTGCAGACGGGTGGGCAGTTGGCGAATACGGCTAACGCGGCGCAGGCGAGTTCCACTTCAGCACTCTCGCAAGGCTACACGTCGAACCTTTCTTTCACCGGCCGCGCGCGCTTCGGTACCTGGCGGGTCGGGCCCGATACGTTTGGCAACCTCGCATCCACGCCGGTCTTCGACGCAACGGATAAATCGCGCAGTTTCAACGGCCAGTTCGTCAACGGGCGTCTTCGCGGGACGCTGAACAACGGCGAGATTTTCTCAATCGGTTTCCCGGTCGATGCTGCTGGGCGCTTTTTTTCGACCTCGTCCTCCGGCGCCACGTCGCCCGGCGGCGCTCTGTCAGGCAACTCGTTCCTGTCGTCAGACGGTCGTTTCTTCTTCGGTGACTACTCGACACCTAACGGCGAGCGTGTTGCGGTTTTCGGCGGTACGGCCGTCTCGGGCAGCGCACTTTCGAATTCGACCACGCGCTATGTGCGCGAATACACGCTGCGCGCCGACCCTGCCCTCGGCGCGCAGTTTCCGTTCCTTGCGCCGGTCGAAACCGGCGGCAGCTTTACAAATCCGTCAATCGGAAAATTCACGATGGTGACGCCGGCAGCGGCCGGCCAGTCCGGCCGCGGCCTGCAAGTCAATTTTGCGCTGGACGGCAGTGGCAGCTCGCAGCGGAGCGTCTTTTCCGTGATGACGGCAAACGTCTTCAACGATTCGAACGGCAATCTTACGATCAGCGGCGCTGGCCGCGCATTCTTCGACTATTCGGGCAACCAGCGGCCGGGGCGCGGCTCGTTCGCGGCGACCACAGAAACCGACGGCTCAGGCAATTCGTTTTTCGGATCGCTTGGCGCTGACGGCGCGCCGAGCAATTTTGTGTTCGGCCAGAATTCCACGAACAACAGCAACCAGCGCGTAACCGACGGCGGCTATCTCAATCTCGCCCTCAACGGCACGCAAACCGAGCAGTACTATCGCTCCTCAACCGTCGCGACCTACAGCCAAACCGTCGGCAGCTCGACCGCACCCACGACAAGCTTCTTCAATGGCTATGCTGCGGGCCTCACGGAACGCAACGGCGGCACAAACGTCGTCCGGCAGATTTCCAACGACCCGACCCAGACGGTGATCCGCCTCAATGCGGCGAACAATTCGGCCACGGCGCTGTTGGCGATCGAGCGTGTCGGCGCGGCGGAAAGTTTCCAGCTCGGGTTCGGTGCGCGTCCGGATTCCTTCACCGGTGCCGCGACGTCGCTGGCCTCGTCGACGACGCTCGCCGACATCCGCAACTCGAGCTACACGACGTTCGCCAACGACGGTGCGCGGTCGAGCCTCGTCGACGCAAAGACCTGGGTCGCGCGCGAGATGATCAATCCCGGCGCAGGCTTCGCTTCGGACGGCTCGCCCAATTCGTTCTCCGCCCTCGTCACGTCGAACCTGACGAACACCCCGGCTTCCGTCACGGACCAGACGCTGTCCGCGCGCCAAGTTCTCGTTCCTTCGACGACGATCGCCTCGAACGTGCTCAGCGCTGCATTCCCAAATTCGAGCATCGGAAATTTTGAAAGCATGCAATGGGGTTTTTGGGCCAGTCAGGTTCAGTTCCCCGATCCGCTCGTCACGGGCGGGCGCACCGACCGCTACCAGCTCGCCACATGGATCGCGGGGGTTTTGCCGGCCTTGGGCGACATCCCGACCACTGGGACCGCAACCTACAACGGACACGTCATCGGCACGGTCAACAACAACGGCGCGCGCTACACGACCGGGGGGAGCTACAGCCAGACCTGGAACTTCGCCTCCGACAGCGGCACCGCGACGATCTCGAACTTCGACGGGCTCGGCAACATCACCGCGACGCTCTCCTCGGCGAACAAGCGCGAATTTACCGGCTCGCTTGCAGGCACGGGCATAACCGGCAACCTGGCGGGATCGTTCTTCCGCGGCAGCACCGACCCGGTCAAAAACGTCGGCGGCAATTTCAACATCAGCGGCACCAACTACCAAGCTGGCGGCATCGTCGCCGGTCAGCGCTAGCCGCGCGGCAGATGGCAATCCGCAAACGTCTTTCCGCGTTGGCGCCGGCCCTGCTGCTGCTCGCCAGTCTTCTCGGCTTGCGGGCGGCAGATCCGGATCTTCTGCGCGGGCTGCGCGCCTTGGTTTTCGACGAATACCAGCGCCTGTCGCCGCGCGCGTGGGAAGATGTCGGCATCCGCATCGTCGATATCGACGAAGAGAGCCTTGCGCGCCACGGTCAATGGCCGTGGCCGCGAACGGTGGTGGCCAAGCTCACCCAGAAAATGGCCGAGATGGGAGCCGCCGCGATCGCCTTCGACATCGTGTTTGCCGAACCCGACCGCACCAGTCCAGCGGCGATCGTGCCGATCTGGGCCGAGCTTGTCGACAATCCGGAAGCGCTGGCGCTCGCGCGCACGATCCCTGACCACGACGACGTGTTCGCCGCCGCTTTGCGCGAAACGCCAAGCGTGCTCGGCTTCGTGCTGTCGGGCCAAGCAGGAGCGCCGCGAACGATCGAACCCAAATGGGGCCTTGCGACTGCCGGTGCTGATCCTCGGCCCTTTCTTCCCACCTATCGCGGTACGACGTCCAATCTCGCAGCACTCGAAGCCGCCGCCAAAGGGCTCGGCAGCTTCACGACGGGTTTCGACATTGGCGGCATCGTGCGCGACATTCCCTTCCTGTTGCGCCTGGCCGGGACCAAGGATGGCGGCCTGGGAGAGATCTATCCCTCGCTTGCCGCTGAAGCGCTGCGCGTGGCACAGGACGCCTCGACCTATGTCGTGCGCTCGGTCGGCGCCTCAGGGCAAACGGGCCTCGGTACCGAGACTGGCATCGTCGATGTGAAGGTCGGGGCCTTCACCGTCAAAACGGATGCTGCCGGCCGCGTCAAACTCTACGACACAGGACCGGTTCCGGCCCGCGTCGTGCCGGCATGGCGCATTCTGGCGGGCGAATTGCCCGAGGATGCGCTCGATGGGCTAGTCCTGTTCGTCGGCACGTCGGCCGTCGGACTAAAAGATCTGCGCGCAACGCCGCTCAATCCCGTCGCGGCAGGCGTCGAAATCCATGCGCAGATTGCCGAGCAGATCGTCGGAGCGGTCTTTCTGGAACGGCCTGACTGGGCCGACGGTGCCGAGTTCGTCGCACTGCTCGTCCTCGGTCTTTTGCTGATCGCACTCTTGTCGATCAATCGCGCGCTGTTCGGCGCGGCCGTGCTCGTCGTCGGCATCGGGGCCGCGTTCACAGCATCGTGGTACGCGTTCCAAGCGCATCGCCTGCTCTTCGATCCGGTCTATCCCGCATTGACGGCACTTGCGATCTACATGCTGCAATCTCTGGCTAGTTTTCTTCGAAGTGAAGCTGAGCGGCGCCAGGTACGCGGCGCTTTCGGCCGCTATCTGGCACCGGCCCTCGTCGAACAGCTCGCCCGCGATCCGGACCGCCTTCAGCTCGGCGGCGAGATGAAGCCTATCACGCTCATGTTCATGGACATTCGCGGCTTTACGCCGATCTCCGAGCAATTCGACGCACACGGCCTCACGCGCTTTCTCAATCGCTTCCTCACGCGCATGACCGGGCATGTGCTTGCCAGCGGCGGTACGGTGGACAAATACATGGGCGATGCGATCATGGCGTTCTGGAACGCGCCAATGGACGTCGCCGACCATCCGAAAAAGGCGCTTGCGGCAGCCCTGTCGATGCTCGCCGACGCAAAGGCCTTCGATGCCGAATGGCGCGCCGAGCGCGCGCGCGACGGGTTGGCGCACGTGCCCGTCAAAATCGGCATCGGGGTCAATACCGGAATTTGCTGCGTCGGCAATATGGGGGCAGAGCAGCGTTTCGACTATTCGGCGATCGGCGACGACGTGAATCTCTGTTCGCGGCTGGAAGGCCAAAGCAAAGCCTACGGACTGACGCTGCTGGTCGCCGAAGCGACGGCAGAGGCATGCGCAGACGCGTTCGCATTGCTCGAAGTCGATCTCCTGCGCGTCAAAGGAAAAACGCGCCCTGCCCGCATCTACACAGCCGTGCCGAACGCGGCGGACGATGCCTTTGCGGACTGGAAGATTGGCCACGACGCAGCACTCGCAGCCTATCGCAAACAGGATTGGCAAACGGCACGCGACGCGATTGCCAGAGTTCGAGGCCGCGGCCACGGAATTCTTGATGGATACTATTCGATTCTTGAAGCTCGAATTTCAGCCTATGCGGCAGATCCACCGCCAAGTGACTGGGACGGCGTACATGTGGCTACGGAGAAATAAAGAGCTGGGTCGGTTTGTTCGAACAGTTTTCCGAATTTTTCTGGCAGAGCATCTACCGGGATTGAGCGGCAGCTCAGCCCCCGCCCGAGGAATCCACGTCATGCCATTGCAAAAAGGTCCGGTCGGAGCGGCGGGATTCGAACTCGCGACATCCAGCTCCCAAAGCTGGCGCTCTACCAGGCTGAGCTACGCTCCGCGACCGGACCGTCTATGTACACGATGGCCCTGGCCCAGGGCTAGCGGAACATCGCCTACCGAAACATCGGATGCACGAGGCGGTCGCCGGGCTTGAGGCCAAGCCTTGCCGCCGTCCCGCCGTTGAGTTCGAGCACGGCGCGCACCGGCTCGTCCGAGGCGATGATGGCTTCGGACAAGGGAACGGCGCGCGCGTGCACCTTGCGCACAATGCCGCGCGCATCGACGAACAGCATGTCGAGCGGGATCAGCGTGTTGCGCATCCACATCGACACGGGCGCGTCGCGCTGGAAATCGAACAGCATGCCCGCGTCGGCCGCCATCTGGCGGCGATACATGAGGCCGACCGTGCGGCGTTCGTCGTTGTCGGCCATCTCGACCGTGAAGCGATGGACCTTGCCGTCGCTTTCGATCGTGAGGCTCGAGGTTTCGAAACGCACATTGGGGGCTTGCGCCCCGGCCGGTGCGCTCGCCAGGGCGGCAAGCCAGAATGCGAGGAGTGCGCGTCGCTGCAGGATCATGCGGGAAGCTATAGCACGCGCCTGTGGGCTTGCGAAACCGCCTCGGCATGGCGGTTGACGGCATCGGCAAGGGCGAAAATCTCGGCGCGGATCGGGCCGTCGGCGGGTTCGTCCTGCAGGGTCGAAAACCACGCTTCGGGGCGCGGCTGGTCTTTGCGCCGGTGCCAATTGAGGCTGCGCAGCAGGCTATCGGCCGCGGGCGGCAGCGCCTTGGGGATTTCGAAGCCGTTCAGCGTCCCCCACATTCCGACCCAGGCGCGCGCCACGCTCCAAGGATTGTAGCCTCCGCCCCCGGTCATCAGCATCGGCGGCCCGAGGCGTTGCAGCGCGGCTCCAGCCCGCCACAGCGCATTGTTCGACAGCGCCAGGTTCGACAGCGGATCGTCGGCCAGCGCATCGGCTCCACCCTGCACGACCAGCACCTGCGGTCCGAACGCTTCGACATGCGGCAGCAAGGCCGTATCGAACAGCAACGCGAATTCGGCATCGTTGAGGCCCGCAGGCGCCGGGATATTGACGGCATGCCCCGCATCCACGGCCCCGGTCTGCGGCCAGCGCCCGGCCTCGTGGATCGAGGCCAGCAGCACGCGCGGATCGTCGCCCAAGGCGGCCTCCACGCCGTCGCAATGGTGCGCATCGAGATCGACATAGGCGACGCGCGCCACCCCATGGTCGAGCAGGCGCAAAATGGCGAGGACAGGATCGTTCAGATAGCAAAAGCCGCTGGCCGCCGCCTTCTGCCCATGATGCGTGCCGCCGGCCGGCGAATAGATCGTGCGTGCTTGGCCTTTTGCGAGCATGTCGGCGGCGGCAAGCGAAGCCCCGCACGCGGTCGCAGGGCGGCGGAAGATTTCGCCGAACACCGGATTGCCGCCGCGCCCGATATTGTAGCGCTGGGAATCCTCGGCAGACACGGCTTGGGCCGCTTCGGCGGCCTGCAGGGCAGCGATATAGTCGGGCGCGTGGAAACGCGCGAGTTCGGCCGGTGTGGCGGTCGGGCTGTCGATATAGATCTCGTCGGGCAGCCAGCCCAGCAGGCGGGCAAGATCGATGCAGGTCGACACGCGCGGGATCGCCAGCGGATGGTTCGAGCCGTAGCGCGAGCGCCGATAGATCTCCGAGCCGATGAAGAGAGGGCGCGCTGTCATGCGTCGATGGAAATAGGGCGGCTTGCAAACGCCGTCAATCGGGCGCTATAAACAGCGCGTTCGCACGGGGTGCCGAGTTTTTTCGGCTGAGATCACACCCGAGAACCTGATCCGGGTCATGCCGGCGTAGGGATTGCGGTAGATGGACCAAACCTCATCGGCCGTCGCAGGCTTCGGCCTGCATGTGCGCCAGGCGCGCGTCGCGTTCGGCGGTGCCGTGCTGTTCGACGATCTGTCGTTCGATCTCGAACCCGGAAGCTTCACGTGCCTGCTGGGCCCGTCGGGGATCGGCAAAAGCACGCTTCTGCGACTGATCGCCGGCCTCGCGCCTGAGGATGCGCGCGGACAGATCCGCGCCGGCGACGGCGGCCCGCTGGCCGGACGCGTCGCCTGGATGGCGCAGACCGATCTCCTGTGCCCGTGGCTCGATGTCGCGGGCAATGTCGCGTTGGGCGCGCGGCTGCGCGGCACGGCGTACGCGCCCGCGCACGTAACCGCCCTGCTCGAAGCCGTCGGACTTGGCGACAAAATGCGCGCCATGCCAAATACGTTGTCCGGCGGGCAGCGCCAGCGTGCGGCGCTTGCGCGCACTTTGATGGAAGACCGGCCGCTCGTGCTGATGGACGAGCCGTTCGGTGCGCTCGACGCCATCACGCGTTGGCGCTTGCAGGAACTTGCCCTGCAATTGCTCAAGGGCCGCACCGTGCTGCTCGTCACGCACGATCCGCGCGAGGCGCTGCGCATGGGCGATGCGGTGCGGGTCCTCGCAGGCCGCCCAGCCACGCTGGGCGCCCCCTTGCATCCGCGCGGGCTATCACCAAACGAACTGCTCGCCGCCGAGCATCGCCTGCTCGACGAACTTGCCGCGACGGCAGCCTGATGCGCCCGCTGCTGCTGTTTTCCGCGTTCTGCCTCGTCTGGGAAGCGCTCGTGCGCGCCTCGGGCGTCCCGGCCTTCATCCTGCCGGGGCCGCTGCGCGTTGTCGCCGCCTTGGCCAACAATGCATCGTTCCTTGCCGAGAATGCGCTCGTCACACTTGTTGAAATTGTGTTGGGCATGCTCGTCGGCGTCAGCCTCGGCTGCCTTGCGGCCCTCGCTTTGAGCGCGTCGCGCGGTGCCCGCGCATGGCTGCTGCCGCTTGTCGTGGCGAGCCAGGCGATCCCGATTTTTGCGATCGCACCCTTGCTCGTGCTGTGGCTCGGCTTCGGCCTTGCCTCGAAGGTCGCGGCGGCAGCCTTGGTCATCTTCTTCCCCGTCGCCTCGGTCTTCTATGACGGGCTCGCACGCACCGAGCGCGGCTGGCTCGACCTCGCCCAAGTGATGAACGCCAAACCCGCCGCGATCCTGTGGCGCATTCGCCTGCCCGCCGCCCTGCCCGCCCTCGCCTCGGGCCTGCGCATGGCGGCGGCCGTCGCCCCCATCGGCGCCATCATCGGCGAATGGGTGGGAGCCGCCGCAGGCCTCGGCTTCGTGATGCTGCAGGCCAACGCGCAAATGCAGACCGACCTCATGTTCGCGGCCCTCTTGGTGCTCGCGACCTTCGCCGTTCTTTTCTACCGCCTCGTCGATCGCCTCGCGTTGCGTCTTGCACCGTGGCAGCCGCCGACCCAATCCACCGTCTGACCAGGAGACCGACCATGATCCGCCGCCGCAATATGCTTGCAGGCTTCGCCGCCGCCCCCTTCCTTGGCGGCACGGCGCGCGCGCAAGCGGCCGAGTTCACGCTGCTGCTCGATTGGTTCGTCAATCCGAACCACGGGCCGATCATCGTCGCGCAAGAGCTCGGCCATTTCCGCAACGCCGGGCTCAATCTGCGCATCGTGCCGCCGAGCGACCCCAACGACCCGCCGCGCCTGATCGCAGCGGGGCGCGGCGACGTTGCCGTGAGCTATCCGCACACGCAGATCTTCCAGGCCGCACAGGACATTCCGGCGGTGCGCATCGGCGCTTTGATCGACAGTCCTCTGTCCACCGTAACTGTGCTTGCCGACGGGCCGATCAAAACGCTCGCCGATTTCCGCGGCCGCAAGATCGGCTATTCGATCTCGGGCGTCGAACTTGCGCTGCTGCGCACGATGCTGGCCTCGGCGGGTGTGCCCGCCGGAGCGTACGAAACCGTCAACGTCAATTTCGCCTTGAGCCCGGCTTTGCTCACCAAGCGCGTGGATGGTGTCATCGGCGCGTTCCGCAATTTCGAACTTTTCCAACTCGAAATCGAGGGCTCAAAGGGCCGCGCCTTCCTGCTCGAAGAGCACGGCGTCCCGATGCACGATGCGCTGATCTTCGCGGCCCGGCGCGACCGCGCGCGCGGCCGCGATCCCAAGCTGCGCGCCTTCCTCGACGCCGTCGCGCGCGGGGCCGCCGATGCGGTCGCCAATCCCGATGCGGCGTGGAGCCTCTTCATCAAAGGCCGCGCCAATCTCGACAACGAGCTCAATCGGCGCGCGTGGAAAGCAACGGTACCGCTGTTCGCGCGCAATCCGGCCGCCCTCGATACCGCGCGCGAAATGGCGTTCGCCGATTTCATGGCCAAAAACGGTTTGATTGCGGCGGTCCCGCCGCTCGACAAAATCGCGGTCGCGCTTTAGCGCTCGGCCGGAACCGGCGACACGGGCGCGTCGGCCGCTTCGATGCGCGCTTGGGCTTCGCGCGTTTCGAGCTGGCGGCGCCACATCTGCGCGTAGACGCCGTCGGCCGCCAGCAGATCGGCATGGGTCCCGCGCTCGACGACCTGGCCCTTGTCGAGCACCACGATCTGGTCGGCATCGACCACAGTCGACAGGCGGTGCGCGATAACGAGCGTGGTAACCCCCGCCGAAATTTGGCGCAGCGAATCCTGGATCTCTTTTTCGGTGCGCGTGTCGAGCGCGCTGGTCGCTTCGTCGAACACGAGCACTTTCGGGCGCTTCAAGATCGTGCGCGCGATCGACACGCGCTGGCGCTCGCCGCCCGAAAGCTTGAGGCCGCGTTCGCCGACACGCGATTTGTAGCCGTCAGGCAGCGCCATCACGAAATCGTGGATGCGCGCGAGCTTGGCCGCCTCTTCCACTTCCGCGCGCGTGGCCGACGGGCGCCCATAGGCGATGTTGTAGTAGATCGTGTCGTTGAACAGCACGGTGTCCTGCGGCACGATGCCGATCGCGGCGCGCACCGAGCTTTGCGTCACGTCGCGGATGTCCTGGCTGTCGATGCGGATCGCCCCGCTGTCGATGTCGTAGAAGCGGAACAGCAGGCGCGAGATCGTCGATTTGCCGGCTCCGCTCGAGCCGACGATCGCGAGCGTCTTGCCGGCCGGCACGTCGATGTCGAGCCCGTGCAGGATCTGCCGGCGCGCATCGTAGCCGAAGCCGACATTCTCGAAGCGCACATGGCCGCCGGCGACGGCAAGATCGGGTGCTCCCGGCTTGTCGAGAATCTCGGCTTGCGCATGCAGCAGGCGGAACATCGACTGCATATCGATCAGGGCCTGGCGCACTTCGCGATAGACCATGCCGAGGAAATTGAGCGGCAAATAAAGCTGGATGAGATAGGCGTTCACGAGCACGAAGCCGCCCACGGTCATGCTGCCTGCCGCCACCATCTGGGCTGCGAGCCACATGACACCCGTGAGCCCGACCGCGATCACGAAGCCTTGCCCGACATTGAGCAGCGACAGCGACGTCTTCGAAAGCACGGCGGCTTTTTCGTAGGCGTCGAGCGATTTGTCGAAGCGCTGGGCTTCGTGGCGCTCGTTGCCGAAATATTTGACGGTTTCGTAGTTGAGCAAACTGTCGACCGCTTTGGTCGAAGCTTCGCCCTCGGCTTCGAGCATCGCGCGCCGATAGCGCAGGCGCCACGCCGTGATCGCGAAGGTGTAGGCGACGTAGAGCACGATCGTCGTGAAGGTGATCGCGGCAAAGCGCCAGTCGTAGAGATACCAGAGCATGCCGCAGACCATCGCGATCTCGAGGATCGTCGGCACGATCTGGAACAGCATGAAATGCAGCAGATTCTCGATGCCGGCCGTCCCGCGTTCGATGGCGCGGTTGAGCCCGCCCGTCTGCCGGTCGAGATGGAAGCGCAAGGAGAGTCGATGCAGATGCTGGAAGGTCTCGAGGGCTACCTGGTGCATTGCCTGGTGCGCGACGCGCGCGAACACAATTTCGCGCAGTTCGGTGAAGACCTGGCTCACCACGCGCGCACCCCCGTACGCGAGCACGAATCCGACCGCGACCGACAAGGCGATCTCGGCCCCACCCGCACTCGACAGCGCATCGACAGCCTGTTTGTAGAACAGCGGAATCACGATCGTCGCGAGCTTGGCGCCGACGAGCAGCACCACCGCCGACAGAACGCGTATGCGGATTTCGGGACGGCCCTTGGGCCACAGATACGGCAAAAGCCGCAAAAGCGCGCGGGATTCGCCGGCCGCCTGGACACCGGGGACATGGAGAGGATCAGCAGGGCCGACGCGACGCATTGGCTCAATTTAGGCACAATCGATTGTAGATACCAGGGTTGCCTGCGCATAATCGGCGCCAAGCCGGTCTTGCTTCGCAGGTGCTGGGTCGGCTACAGAAACGGTTCAAATCCGGTCAACAATACTCTTGGGAGGTACCCGCCAATGTCGAATTTCGACCTCACCCGTCGCGATGCGCTGAAATACGGTCTTGCCGCCGCTGCAGCCGCTTCGTCCCTGCCCGGCCTTGCCCAGGCCCAGACGCTCGACCGTCTGCGCATGTATATCCCGGCAGCCCCGGGCGGCGGCTGGGACCAGACCGGTCGCTCGATCGAACAGGTCATGCGCGCCGCCGGCATCATGACGAATTTCCAGTTCGACAACGTGCCCGGTGCGGGCGGCGCTGTGGGTCTGCCGCGCTTCCTTGGGATGCGCGGCCAGGGCGACGTGATGATGGTCGCAGGCCTCGTGATGGTCGGCTCGCTGATC